>JBCLSG010000004.1:0-307510 GCA_041225375.1 Eggerthellaceae bacterium 24-137 | reverse complement strand
TAAGCCCCGCATCGCCGAAAGTACTGCGGCGTCAGGCCGCGGGAGGACAGGACGTTCCGCTCGCAGGGGGCGCTTTTCCATTTCGGGAAGCGCTCTGAGAGAGCATCTTTCTGCAAGGCACCCGGCAGGGTGTCTTTTTTTGTTTTAGAAGGAGCTTGTTGCTTTATGGCGGAGCAGCTGCGTCTCATCTATGCAGCAGGAAAGGGCGTCCTTCGGGATGCCCTTTCCTTTAAAGGACGATTGCGCGCTGGAGCGATATTTGCCGCTCAGCGATTTTGCATATCAAACCCCGTCGGCCGTTCGGCTCGTGTCTGGGCGACGCAGTTTTCTCAACATGCGCGTATAATAATTCGTGGAAACGTATGAACGGTTGTGGCAGTCGATCGAGAGAGGACTGGTTCCCTTGAAATCTCAAACACCTGAAGAGAAGAAGCAGGTCGACGAGGCTGTTGCCGATGCTGCAGTGCTGAATGCTCTCGTGGAAGCTCTTTCCGACGGGAGCCGACGCGGTAGACAGCAGGCGGCGAGGATAATTGCCGGTATAGCGGAGGCGAGCCCTGAGTCGCTCGTTCCATACGGCTCAGCTCTCGCCGATGCCCTTGAGCGTCCCGAGGCCCAGACTCGCTGGGAGTGCTTGGATGCTCTCACGAGAATTGTGCCGCTGGATGCGAGGATATGCGAGAAGGCGCTCCCTGGTGCCGAGACGGCGCTGTTCGACGAGGACAGTGGCCCTTTGCGCCTCGCTGCCATGCGATTTCTGTGCTGTCTGGGAGCTACGACGGAAAAGCGCTCCGAGAAGGTGTGGTCGCTCATCGACGAGGGAATTCAATGTTGTCACGGTGATTTGGAGTTCCAGGATATGCTCGTTGCGGTGATCGACTTCTCCCAGGGAAAGCTTTCGCCTGAAGTTAAGGCTGCTCTGGCGGATCGTATGCGCTTCGACTCGACTAACGGGCGCGGCATATTGAAGAAAAGAGCCACCCAGATCGTTGAAAACTGCGAGAAATAGAAGGGGAATCGATGAGCTTTGAGTCTTCGCTGAAGGTGGGCGACGTCGCCTATACGTATTATCCCGTATCAGCAGTTGAGGGGGCGGCGCGTCTGCCGTTCTCCCTGACGGTGCTGCTGGAGAACGCGCTGCGCTGTGGCCGCACGTCCGAGGAATCGGCGGCTATGGCCGAGCGCATTGTGGCTGCCGGCCTTGCGGGCGAGACGGGCGAGGAGGTTGAATTCTCTCCGGCTCGCGTGCTGTTCCAGGATTTCACCGGCGTGCCCGTGTTCGTGGATTTCGCCGTGATGCGTGAGGCGTGCGCCGACTTGGGCGGCGATCCCAAGAAGATCAATCCCCAGGTGCCGTGCGACTTGGTCATCGACCACTCGGTTATCGCCGATGAGGCCGGATGCGCCGGCTGCATGGATGAGAACATGAAGTTGGAGTTCGCGCGCAACGCCGAGCGCTACGACTTCCTGAAGTGGGCGCAGGAGTCCTTCGAGAATGTTCGCATCGTGCCGCCGGGGCAGGGCATCTGCCACCAGCTGAACATCGAGAAGTTCGCCAGCGTGGTTATGGAGTCGCCGGCGGGGCTCGTGGGCGCCGATGGTACCCCTGTGGTGTACTTCGACACGTTGGTGGGCACCGATTCCCATACGCCCACGGCCAACGGTATCGGCGTGCTCGGTTGGGGCGTGGGCGGCATTGAGGCCGAAGCCGCGGCGCTCGGTCAGCCCATCACCACGTTGGTGCCTCGTGTTATCGGCGTGAAGCTCACCGGTGAGCTGGGCGCCGGCGTGTCGGCCATGGATGTGTCGCTGACCTTCGCCGCCATGCTGCGCGAGCGCGGTGTGGTTGGCTGTTTTGTGGAGTGCTTCGGTCCGGGCGTGTCGGCTCTCTCTGCCACACAGCGCGCCTGCATTTCGAATATGACCCCGGAGTACGGCAGCACGTGCACGCTGTTCCCCGTGGACGAGAAGACGCTCGACTACCTGCGTCTGACGGGTCGCAGTGCCGATCAGGTGGCGCTTGTGGAGGCCTACGCGAAAGCCCAGGGCTACTGGAACGATCCTGCCGCCGAGCCGCGCTCTTACGCTGAGGTGATCGAGCTCGATTTGGGCAGCGTACGCCCCTCTATCGCCGGCCCCTCGCGCCCCCACGACCGTATCGACTTGGATGCGGCGGGTGAGCGATTCCGCGCCATCTGTGCCGAGCGCGAACTCGACGACGCCACGGTGCACGTGGAGATTAACGGTGAGGACCACGAGCTGACCCATGGCACCATCGCCATTGCCGCTGTGACGAGCTGCACGACGGCCACCGATCAGGCTATGATGATCGCCACGGGCCTTATGGCCCGCAACGCCGCCGAGCGCGGTCTGGCACCCGCGCCCTGGGTGAAGACCATCCTGGCTCCGGGCAGCCGTGCGACCGAGCTTCTGCTGGAGCGCGCGGGGCTGACCGAGCCGCTGCGCCAGCTGGGCTTCTATACCTGCGGTTTCGGCTGCATGAGCTGCATCGGCAATTCCGGCCCGCTCATGGAGCAGATGCACGCCGTGGCCGACGATATCGAGCTGGCGAGTGTGCTGTCGGGCAACCGCAACTTCGAGGGCCGTATCTCGCCGGATGTGTCGCAGAACTACCTGATGCAGCCGGCCAACGTGATCGCCTACGCCATCGCCGGCACTATGGACATCGATCTGGCGCACGATGCGCTCGGTACCGATGCGCAGGGTAATCCGGTGTACTTCGCCGATATCGTGCCCGACGAGGCCGAGGTTGCCGCGCTGGTGGACCAGTTTGTGACCGCCGACCTGTACGAGCAAGGCGCATCTGGCATGTTCGAGGGTGACGCCGCCTGGCAGGCCCTGGGAGCCGAGCCGAGCGACACGTTCGCCTGGGACGACGATTCCACCTATGTGCGCCGCCCCCCGTACTTCGACGGTATGGGTCGCGAGGTGTGCGGCCAGGATGCCATCGAGGGCGCTCGCGTGCTGGGCAACTTCGGCGACTTTATCACCACCGATCATATCTCGCCGGCCGGTGCCATCGCTCCGGACATGCCGGCGGCCGAGTATCTGGAGGCCCACGGTGTGGCTCCCGCCGACTTCAACACCTATGGCAGCCGTCGTGGCAACCATGAGGTGATGATGCGCGGCACCTTCGCCAATGTTAAGCTGGCGAACAAGCTGGCCGACGGACGCAAGGGCGGCTGGACCCGCGACTTCACTACCGGCGAGATCGCTCCTCTGTACTATGCAGCTGAGAACTACAAGGCCGCTAGCGCCCCGGCAGCGGTGCTCGCGGGCAAGATGTACGGCTCGGGAAGTTCTCGCGACTGGGCCGCGAAGGGCCCCATGCTGCTCGGCGTGCGTGTGGCCATCGCCGAGAGCTTCGAGCGCATTCATCGCTCCAACCTTATTGGCATGGGCATTCTGCCGCTGCAGTTCATCGAGGGCCAGAACGCCGAGACGTTGGGGCTCGACGGCTCTGAGACCATCACGGTGGCTCCCATCGACTTCTCGGCGGGTCTCCCGAACCCTGCGGTCGTGAAGGTAACGGCCGAGCGTGCTGATGGAAGCGCCGTGGAGTTCGACGCCACCGTGCGCATCGACACACCCACCGAGGGCCGCTACTACGAGAACGGCGGCATTCTCCAGTACGTGCTGCGCGACCTGATCTAGAGAGCTGTCGCGGGCGGGCGGCGGAAAGGGAGCTTTCCGCCGCCCGCTGTGTTTTTCGGCGCTCTCCGTAGAACATGCGGAAAAGCTGGCGTATGCGGGTGGTTTGGGGTACGATTATGGGCACGTGATTTTTAAGACCCCTAGGAGATTTGAAACAACTATGGAAGACTTCCGCAACGAATATTGCATGCACACCGCCACCTGCGGCCAGCTGCGTGCGACCGATGTGAACCAAGAGGTGACGCTGGCCGGTTGGGCATGGCACACCCGTGACCACGGCGGCCTCATCTTCATCGATCTGCGCGATCGCGAAGGTTACACCCAGGTAGTTGTGGATCCGGATTGCGTGAGCGCGGAGGACTTTCAGAAGGCCGAGCATTTGGGCCGCGAGTACGTGCTGAAGATCACCGGCCGCGTACGCGAGCGCGCTCCCGAGGCCGTGAACCCGAATATGATCACTGGCGAAATTGAGGTTCTGGCCAGCTCCGTGGAGGTGCTGAATACCTCGGTGACGCCGCCCTTCTCTATCGAGGACGGCATCGAGACCGACGAGACCACGCGTATGAAATGGCGCTACCTGGACATCCGCCGTCCGGAGATGCTCGCCAACCTGAAGCTGCGCCACACGGTGACCCAGGCCATGCGCCGGGCGCTCGACGAGCGCGGCTTCCTTGAGATCGAGACGCCGATTCTGGCGAACTCCACTCCCGAGGGTGCGCGCGACTATATCGTGCCGAGCCGCCCGAACCCGGGCAAGTTCTACGCCCTGCCCCAGAGCCCCCAGCAGTTCAAGCAGATGCTCATGTGCGCCGGCGTGGAGCGCTACTACCAGATTGCCCGTTGTTTCCGCGATGAGGATCTGCGTGCTGACCGCCAGCCCGAGTTCACCCAGGTGGACATTGAGATGTCGTTCGTCGAGGGCGACGACGTGATCGATATGATGGAAGGTGTCATGGCCGAGACGCTTGCGGCTGTGGGCGTGACGGATGTGACCTTCCCGCTGCAGAAGATGCAGTATGCCGACGCCATGCGCCTGTACGGCTGCGACCGTCCCGATGTGCGCTTTGGTATGCTGCTGCACGACATTACCGATATTGTGAAGAACACCGGCTTCAAGGTGTTCTCGTCGGTGGCCCAGTCGGGAGGTGTGGTGAAGGCCATCAACGCCAAGGGCGCGGGCAACTGGTCCCGCGGCGAGGTGGAGAAGATGGCGAGCATCGCCGAGGCCAACGGCGCCAAGGGCATGGCTTGGGTGGCGTTCACCACCGATGGCCAGGAGAAGAGCCCCATCAAGAAGTTCTTTACCGATGAGGAGTGGGCGGCTCTGAAGGCCGAGATGGAAGTGGAGCCCGGCGACCTCCTGCTGTTCGCGGCAGATAAGCCCGAGATTGCCAACGCGGTGCTCTCGGCTCTGCGCCTGCATATGGCCGACGCGCTGGACGTTCCCCGCGAGGGCCATGCGCTTTTGTGGGTGGTGAACTTCCCCATGTTCCGCTATGACGAGGACGAGAAGAAGTACGCCGCCGAGCACCATCCCTTCACCCATGTACTGAAGGAAGACCTGGACAAGATCGAGAGCGATCCTCTGGCCTGCGGCAGCTATTCCTATGACCTGGTCATGGACGGCTTCGAGGTGGGTGGCGGAACCATCCGTATCCACAACGCCGAGGAGCAGCGCCGCATCCTGCGTGTTGTGGGTCTGAACGACGAGCAGATCGACGAGAAGTTCGGCCATCTCATCCATGCGCTGGAGCTGGGCGCCCCGCCGCACGGCGGCATCGCGCTGGGCTTGGACCGCTTGGTGATGCTTTTGGCCCGCAAGGATTCCATCCGCGACGTCATCGCCTTCCCGAAGACTTCTTCGGCGAGCGATCCCATGACGGGTGCGCCTTCTGCGGTGACCGGCCGTCAGCTGAAGGACGTGAACCTGCGCATTCTGTAAGCGCGCGGTGCAACTGAGCTTGCAAGGCGCCTGCCCTTCGGGGCGGGCGCTTTTTTGTATATGGGCGAGGGGCGCGAGGTGCTTGTGGGTGCTTCATCGAGATGGGTCGCCATGCGCATCGCGTGCATGGCGAAGGCTATTTGCGCGGCTATTCCGACGATTCCCGGCATGCAAAGCGGGTGCGCCTATTTGGAGGCACGGGAAAGCTGTTTGTTGAACGTTTCGACGGAATAGCCCGTCAGGATGCTACGTGCGGCTAAGAGGCATTCGGCGAACGTCAGCTTGCTCGTTCCGTAAAGGCGTGCCGCGAGCCGTATGGCTGCGCCGTCTTCCATCGAGACGTCGTCTGCCAAGAGGGGAAGCACGGTCCCGATGAGCGAGCGGGGCACATGGTACTCGTTCTCGAGGGCCACGACGGTGGCGACAACGGTTTCCGGGTAGGCGCGGGCAGTGCCTCCGGCAATGGTACGCCGGGCTTTGGGGGAGCGGCGCGCATCGTTGTCGAGAAGGTAGTGCAGAAGCACTGTTTTATCTACGATGACGATTCCCTCGGCGCGCGTCCGCGGCGCTCGGACGTTGCGGTTGACTTTGGGATCGGCCTGTTCTTTGAGCCAGGTGGCGCGTTCGTCGCTCGATTGGGATGGGTTGCCGTAATGACGCAGCTTCCCGAAAGCGGAAGTCGCCCCCTCGCCCTTGCTGAGGTGCGGTGTGAAGGGGAGTCTGCGCTCGTTGACGCTTTCGGCCACGAACAGCCGTACTGCTTCGGAGACCGAGAGGCCGAGGGCCTCGAAGAGATCTTCGGCATCGGCCTTCGTCTGCGCATCGATGCGAATCTGCAGGGTAGCTTGCTTGCCCATGGGGCGCCTCCTAAATTTTTTCCGTGCATATAGAGACGAGATGGCGGTAAAAATGCTGTTTCCAGGGACTATTTCAACACATCTTCCCAGTAAAAATGAAAAAAGTGTAATTCAATTGTACTACAGTTTTGTTCATTGTCATCGTGGGGTACACAACGGTGTCGCACCCGATACGTTGAAATTGGGGGGTTGCCAACATTCGTCAGGCGCGCTATAACGTCCCCAGCAGGTCAAAGTTGACCCATTCGATGCGCAAAGCTGCGCGTTTTCCATAGATTCCATTCCGCTTCGGCGAGGTGTTCTGCTCGGCACCTCCTGGCTTCGTGCGCCTCGGTTCTCGAGAGGGGGACGTGCGAAGGAAGCGGTGGAATATATGCTTCGGCGTTCGAGAAAGAGGAGGAGTTCATGGGTTCTAAATTCGTCATTGCCGACCCGGGCCTGTGCATCGGCTGCCAAACGTGTATGGCCGGTTGCCTGCTGAAGCACAGTGTCCCGGGGGATGTCGCGAAGCCCCGTTTGAACCTGATTACCACCCTGACCGTTTCTGCTCCCATCGTGTGCCACCATTGCGCCGACGCGCCCTGCGTGGCCTCGTGTCCTGAAGGGGCGCTGTACTTTGACGGAGATCGCGTGGCCGTGAAGCAAGAGCGATGCATCGGCTGTCGCAGCTGCGTTCTGGCTTGTCCGTACGGTGCGGTAGAGGTGGTCTCGCAAGAGGGGGCGGCCCGTCTGGGCGGCCTGACCGTGGAGGCTGCACCGAAGGCGTCCCTGGTGAAATGCGATCTGTGCTACGACCGCGAGAACGGCCCCGCCTGCGTGGAGGCGTGCCCCACCGGTGGCCTTATGGTCGTCGACGAGGACGAGCTTATGGCCCGTCAGCGGGCCCGCCGCATGAAGGCGGCGGTGGCTTCGGGCGCGTTTTCCAGTGTGCCGCTGAATGTTGACTTGAACTAGGAACGGGGGAGTTGAAACTATGGAAAAGCATATGGCGGTATGCCCCTACTGTGGTGCGGGCTGCAAGCTCAACCTGCTGGTCGACGACGGCGTGGTCGTCGGAGCCGAGGGGCTTGACGGCGTCACCAACGAGGGCGAGCTGTGCCTGAAGGGCTTGTCTGGCTTCGATTTCATCAACGACACCAAGATTCTGACCCCGCGCATCTTGCACCCGATGATTCGTCGCGAGAAGGGCGGCGAGCTGGAGCGCGTCACGTGGGATGAGGCTCTCGATTTCACGGCGAGGAAGCTTATCGAGATCAAGGAGAAGTACGGCCCCGATTCCATTATGCTGACCGGCTCCTCCCGCGGTCCGGGCAACGAGGCCAACTACGTCATGCAGAAGTTCACACGAGCCTGCGTCGGCACGAACAACATCGACAACTGTGCCCGTACCTGCCACGGCCCCAGCGTCATCGGCCTGATGGACACCGTGGGCTCCGGTGCCATGTCGGTGTCTATTCCCAACCTGGAGAACGCCGACCTTGTCATGCTGTTCGGCTACAACCCCTCGGCGTCGCACCCCATTGTGGCTCGCCGTATCGTGAAAGCGAAGGAGAAGGGCGCCAAGATCATCGTCGTCGATCCGCGTTCCATCGAGACGGCGCGCATCGCCGATCTGTACATCCAGATTAAGAACGGTTGCAACCTCGCCTTCATGAACGCGTTCGCCAACGTTATCGTTTCGGAGAACCTGCACGACAAGGCTTTCATCGACGCCCACACCAACGGTTTCGACGAGTGGTGGGAGACCATCAAGAACTATACGCCGGAATCGGTTGCCGATATCTGCGGCTGCGATCCTGACGATATCCGCAAGGCCGCCCGCATGTACGCTACAGCTCCCAATTCCATCATCGGTTGGGGTATGGGCGTCACCCAGCAGCGTCAGGGCGTGAAGACGGTGCACACCATTGCCGCCATCGCTTGCGTTACCAACCAGATCGGCCGCGACAATGCTGGTCTTGCTCCAGTGCGCGGTCAGAACAATGTCCAGGGCTCCTGCGACATGGGCATGTGGCCGAGTCTGCTCCCCGGTTACCAGAAGGTGGAAAACCCCGAGGTTCGCGCCAAGTTCGAGAAGGCGTGGGGCTTGCCCGAGGGCAAGCTGCCGGCAAACCCCGGCTTCAAGTTGACCGACTTGCCCCACGGTGTGAAAGAGGGGAAGATCAAGGCCTTCTACAATTTCGGCGAAGATCCGCTGCAGACTGAGCCCGATTCGGCCGATATGAAGGAGACCCTGGAGAACCTTGAGCTGCTCATCAGCCAGGACATCTTCATGACCCAGACAACGGCGCTCGCTGATGTGGTGTTCCCGGGCACATCCTGGGGCGAGCACGATGGCGTGTTCTCTGCCTCCGATCGCACCTTCCAGCGCTTCACGGCCGCTGTGCCGCCTAAGGGCGAGTGCAAGCACGACTGGCAGATCTTCAGCGAGCTATCCACTCGCATGGGCTACCCGATGCATTACGAGGACACCAAGGAGATTTGGGACGAGATGCGTTCCCTGTGCCCGAATTTCTACGGCGCTACCTACGAGAAGATGGACGGTGTGGGGCATGCCCAGTGGCCGATCCCGACCCTCGAGTGCCCGGGCACCCCGACGCTTTACAAGAACGGTCAGTTCAACACTGCTGACAAGAAGGCCATTCTCATGGCCCACGATTTCGTCGAGCCTACGGAGATGCCTGATGACGCCTATCCGCTCGTGCTGTGCACGGTGCGCGAGGTGGGGCACTACTCCTGCCGTTCGATGACCGGCAATTGCAAGGTGCTCTCGATGCTGGCCGACGAACCAGGCTATGTGCACATCAATCCCGCCGATGCCGCCGCTCGCACCATCAAAGACGAAGACCTCGTCTGGGTGAGCTCTCGTCGCGGCAAGGTCATCACGCGCGCCTGCCTGGATGAGCGCATCAACAAGGGCGCCGTCTATATGACCTACCAGTGGTGGATCGGCAAGTGCAACGACTTGACCATGCACGTGACCGACCCGCTGTCTGGTACACCCGAGGACAAGTACTCTGCCTGCGAGGTGCATTGCATCGATGACCAGGTATGGGCCGAGCGTCATATGCAGTCTCTCTATACGACCCTGAAGGACCGTCTGGCCGCCGAGGCCGCGTCCCAGAACGTGGCTCCGACGCCCGAGGCCCGATAGGGGCACATTCGCTCCGCACTCCTTCCGAAAGGACTCTGATGAACACTTTCATCGCCATAGAGCCGGATAGGTGCATTGGATGCGGCACGTGCCTTGCCGCCTGCAGCCATGGCCACCGCGTGGCCGGGCTGCAGGCGGAGCCCCGTCTGGCACTGACGTTCACACCGCAGGTAACGGCGGCCGTCACCTGCCATCAGTGCGAGGGGGCGCCGTGTTTGGCGGTCTGTCCCGTGGATGCGATCAAGCGCACGGACGAGGCCATCGTTGTCAACGAGCAGACCTGCATAGGCTGCAAGATGTGCGCGGTGGTGTGTCCCTTCGGTGCCATTCATCCTGCGGGCACGTCCACGGCGGGCGTTGCTGGCATCTCCTATCCTACTCCCACTCAGCCGCGGGGCACCTCGCCCCTGTTGGCTTGGAGCATCGGCGTCTACACCTGCGCTGTTAAATGCGACCTGTGCTCCACCTTGGGGCCCGACGAGGGGCCCCATTGCGTCGAGGCCTGTCCGACCAAGGCGCTTTACGTGCGCGATGCCACAACTTTGACGGGCATTCGCAAGGACAAAATGCGTGCCGCCGTTGCGGCCAACCAGATCATGATGGGTCGATCGACGAATTTGAAGGAGGCCTAAATGTTGGAACTGATACTTCTTTCCCTCGGGCTCTCCTGCGTCGCCGGCGTTTTATCGCTGGTGACGTCGAAGGCCCATGCCGTTTCCAAAGCCATCGCCTGCGTCGGCGGCATGGGGGCGGCGGCTTTAAGCTTTGCGGGCGGTCTAGGCGCGCTCTTCCAGACCGCTACGCATGCCAGCTGGATTGGGCCCATGCCTTTCACGAACTTCACGCTGCTGCTGAATCCGCTGGCGGGCCTGCTTGTCGCTGTCATCGCGGCGCTGGCTTTCGTGGCGTGGCTCTACGGGCTTTCCTACTTCGACGAGTACTACGATAAGGGCATCGGCGTTATCGGGTTCTTCATGAACCTGTTCATCGCCTCGATGAATCTCGTCATCCTCGCCGATAACGCGTTTTGGTTCCTCGTGTTCTTCGAGCTGATGTCGCTTACGTCCTACGTGCTCGTCATCATCGACCAGACGGAGAAGTCCTTAAAGGGCGGCTTTCTGTACCTCATCATGGCCCATATCGGCTTTCTGATGATCGCCCTCTCCTTCTTCGCCATGGCCTCGGCTACCGGCTCGCTGGAGTTCGAGGCCTTCCGCACCCATGCGTTCGCGCCCGGTATCGCCACGCTGGCTTTCGTGCTGGCCTTCTTCGGCTTCGGCGCGAAGGCGGGTATGGTGCCCTTCCACTCTTGGCTGCCTCAGGCCCATCCGGCGGCGCCCTCCAACGTGAGTGCACTCATGTCCGGCGGTATGATCAAGATCGGCATCTTCGGCATCTGCAAGGTGTGCTTCGATCTTCTCGGCGCAGCGGGTGGCGAGGTCGGCTGGGGCGTGCTCGTCGTTATCATCGGCGCTGTCTCCTCGGTGCTCGGCGTGGTCTACGCCTTGGGCGAGCATGATCTCAAGAGCCTTCTCGCATACCATTCCGTTGAGAATATCGGCATCATCCTGCTTGGTGTTGGCGTGGGTATCTACGGTTGGGCCGCGGGTCTGCCGTGGCTTGCCGCTATCGGGCTTTTGGCCGGGCTCTACCACCTGGTGAACCACGCTATGTTCAAGGGTCTGCTTTTCCTTGGCGCGGGTAGCGTGCTGCATGCCACGGGCACTCGCAACATGGAAGTGCTCGGCGGTCTGGCGAAGGTAATGCCCGTCACAGCTGTGTGCTTTCTCATTGGCTCGCTGGCCATCTCGGCTATTCCGCCGCTTAACGGATTTGTGTCCGAGTGGTTTACGTACCAGGGTCTCATTGGCGCGGCTATGGGCGGCAATATCTTCATGCGCATTGTCTTCGCCTTCGCCGTGGTGGCCCTTGCCATCACCGGCGCCTTGGCCGTCACCTGCTTCGTGAAGGCGTTCGGCGTGACGTTTCTCGCTCGGCCCCGCTCCGAGGCGGCCGAGCAAGCTCATGAAGTGCCTGCTCCTATGAAAGCCGCCATGGTCGTTCTTACGGCAGCCTGCATCGTGCTGGGACTCGGCGCTGCTTGGGTGGCTCCCGTTATCAGTTCCATCGCGTGCTCGATGCTCGCAGCTCCGGCTTTGCCGGTGGCCGAGGGGGTAACGCTTGTGTCCCTGGACACGGTTTCAGTGGTCTCGCCGCTTGTCATGGCCGTGCTCATGGCTGTCGTCATCGCCCTGTGCGCCTTGGCGCGCAACGCCGCCAACCAAAAGGCCGGCGTGAAGAGCGATCCGGACACATGGGCCTGCGGCTATCAGGCAGACCTCTCCATGGAGACGCTCGCCTCTACCGTAGGAGCGAACGTCAAGACCTTCATGGGTCCGCTCTATGCCATTCGCTATGGCGTGAACCGAGCCGGCGAGGCTCTCTCCCGCTTGCTTGGCCGCGCCCTTGAGCCCGAAGGGGAGAAGGCTCCTGCCGCGCCCGCGAAGCCCGACGCGCCCATCTCGCGTTATGACCGCGATCGCATTGTGGGTATCGCTCCGGCCGAGCAGCACGCTCCGGCGCTTTCAAACTCGGTGCTCTCCGTCGTGAGCGATTTGGGCGCCTGGTTCGGGCGCATGGAGAGCGGAGACTTCCGCAGCTATATCGTCTACATCGTCGGCGCGTTGGTGTTCTTCCTCGCGCTCATCATCTTGGTACGTTAGGAGGATGCCATGACTATCATTATCGCGATACTCCAGGCCATCCTTCTGGTCGCAATCGCCCCGCTCCTTTCCGGCATCACCCGCAAGATCCGTGCGAAGATGCACGCGCGAACGGGTACGAGCATCTTCCAGGACTACTACGACCTGGCGAAGCTGTGGAAGCGGTGCGAAGTGAAAGAGGGCGGCAGCAGCATCGTCTCCCGTCTCGCCCCGCCGATATTCCTGGGATCGTTCATCCTGCTGGCCGCGGGCCTTCCGCTTGTGATGCAAGCCTGCCCGGTTCCGATTCTCGACGACATCATTACCATTCTGTACCTTATGGCCCTGCCGCGCTTCATGTTCGCCCTGGCCGCTATCGACTCGGCTGGTTCCTACACTGCCATCGGCGGCGTGCGCGAGCTGCTCGTGGGCGTCTTGGTTGAGCCCTCTCTCATTCTGGTGCTCTTCGTTATGGCCGTGGCTGCAGGTTCCACCAACGTGGGAGTTATGGCCCTATCGGTGGCCAACTTGTCCGCCTATCCCTTCGTGGCCGTAGTAGTGGCTGGCGTGGCTTGCGCCATGGCCTGCTACATCGAGATGGGCAAGCTGCCTTTCGACTTGGCCGAGGCCGAGCAGGAGATTCAGGAAGGCCCTCTGGCCGCCTACTCCGGCCCGTCGCTGGCCATGATGAAGCTGGGCGTCTCGCTCAAGCAGCTCGTGGTGGCGAGCTTGTTCGTGGCCATCTTCGTGCCCTTCGGTGCGGCTGCCACTGCAGCCCCTCTTGAGCTTTTGATTGGATTGGCGGCCTACTTGGGCAAGGTGCTCGTCGTGTTCCTCATCGCCTCGGTGATTGAGAACGCGGTCATGCGCGTGCGTTACAAGTTCCTCGGTCGTTACACCTGGTTCGTCGTGGGAATCGCCTCGCTCTCCCTCGTGTTCCTCGTCATTGGAATTTAGGTGGTGGATATGTTCAGTTACCCATTAGTCAATGTGCTCGGGGCATGTCTCATCATCACCTCGATGATGGTCGTGCTCGCCCGTACCGGGCGCGCGTCGGCCATCCTGTACTCGCTGCAGTCGTTGGTGCTCGTGGGCGTGCTCGCTTCGCTGGGTGCGGTCACCGGTTCGACGGAGCTGTTCACCTGGTCGGCCACGGCCTTCGCCACTAAGGTGGTGCTCGTGCCCGCCATCTTGCTGTTCACGTTGAAGAAGATCGGCGACGACGCTCAGGCGGATTTGCCGCCGAAGCTCAATCCCATGAAGTCTGTGGCACTTGTGGCCGTGGAAGTGTTTGTCTGCTTTGTGGCCGTCTCCGGCATCGATCTGCCCACGGCTGCCGCTGTCAAGCCCACGCTGGCTGTGTCGCTCGCGCACTTCTTCATCGGGCTCACCTGCATTGTCATCCAGCGCTCCATCTTCAAGCAGATCTTCGGGTACTGCCTGATGGAGAACGGTTCCCATGTGACCTTGGCGCTTCTGGCGCCCCAGGCGCCGGAGCTGGTGGAAATCGGCGTTGCGACCGATGCAATCTTTGCGGTGATCATCCTGGCGGTGCTCGTGTGGCGCATGGCGCACTACGCTCACACCCTTGACGCCGACGACCTCTGCGAGCTGAAGGGATAAGCCATGGATTACTCACTGTTGCTTTTGATTCTTATGGGCTGCCCGGTGGCGGCGGCGCTGCTCATTGCGGCGCTGCCGGCGAAATCGACTCCGTGCGGTGTCTTCGAGGCCATCCACGTGCTCTCGCTGGCTGGCGTGGCGGCATCGGGGCTCACGTTGGTGGTGTCTGCCTTCGTGGGCAATGACATCTTCGCTTTGGGGGAGTGGTTCCACCTCGATGGCTTAGGCGCGCTGTTCCTTGGCCTTATCGCCGTCATCGCGCCCTGCACGGGCATCTATTCGCTGCCCTACGTGGCCCACGATGTGGCCGACGGAAAGCTCGGGCCCTCGCAGGTGAAGCAGTACTATGCGTTCTTTAGCCTGTTCGTGTTTTCGATGGTTCTCGCTGTCACCTCTAACAACATCATCATGATGTGGGTGTCGGTGGAGGCGACGACCCTCTCGACGGTGTTTCTCGTCGGCGTCTACCGTACGAAGCTCGCGCTCGAGGCGGCCTGGAAATACGTTATCGTCTGCACAGCCGGTGTGGCCTTTGGCCTGTTCGGCACACTGCTCGTCTATGCGAACGCTGCCGACATCATGGCCGACCCGCATCAGGCGGTGTTCTGGACGGCTATCCTGCCCAACGCGCCTTTCATGGACCACTCGCTCATGATGATCGCGTTTGTGTTCGCGGCCATCGGATTTGGCACCAAGGCGGGCCTGTTTCCCATGCACACCTGGCTGCCCGATGCCCACTCCGAGGCCCCCAGCCCCGTGTCGGCCCTGCTCTCTGGTGTGCTTTTGAAGTGTGCCGTCCTCATTGTGCTGCGCTTCTTCATCCTGACGGCAGCTAATGTGGGAGACGAGTTCCCTCAGACGGTCATGATGATTCTGGGTGTGCTGTCGGTGTGCTATGCGGCCTTCGAGGTGTACAAGCAAAACGACCTCAAGCGCAAGCTGGCCTACAGCTCCTGCGAAAACGTGGGACTCATCGCCGTGTGCTTCGGTATCGGCGGTCCTTTGGGCATCATCGCCGGTCTTGTGCACTGCGTGGCCCATGGCCTTACCAAGGCCCTCATGTTCTGCCTGTCCGGCAACGTGATGATGAAGTACCACACCCGCGACCTCTCGAAAATCACGGGTATCATCTCCGTGGCGCCGGTGACCGGCGTGCTGTTCGCCGCCGGATGTTTGGCCCTGGCGGGCTTTCCGCCCTTCGCCATGTTCGTCAGTGAGATGTTCATGATTCTCGCCGGCGTTGCTGCGGAGGTCTGGTGGGCCGTGGCGCTTGTGCTCGTGGCGCTGGTGGTGGTCATCATGGCGCTCGTGCGTATGATTACCGGCTCGGCGCTGGGGCGTGCTCCTGAGGGCATCACGCGCGGCGATGTGCCGGTGCTGGCCTTGGTGCCCGAGGCGGTGCTCTTGGCTTTGGTGGTGCTGCTCGGTGTGGCGCTGCCCGGGCCTTTGGCCGGCTCCATCGAGGAGGCCAGCGCTATCGTGCTGTCCTACGAGGACGAAAACCCCGTAAACGACAGCTTGTTCGAAGATGCCTTGGCGACCCTGGCCGTCGATGAGGCTCCCGAGGAGGTGTTCGAGTAATGACGACCAAAAAGCAAGCGGCTCTGCGCGTGGGCGAGACTCACGTCCAGGCTGTGAGGGACACCTTCCCGGGCGCGGTGCTCGATGCGACATGGCAGGCCGCCGACCAGGTGACCATCACCGTGCCCACCGACATGTTGCCTGATGTGGTGGAATTCCTCTACTACGGCCGCGGAGGCTGGCTGCCCAACATGGTGGCCAACGACGAGCGACCTCTGTGCGGCTGCTATGCCTTGTACTACCTGCTTTCCATGGAGGAGAGTGATCCCGGCTTTGTGGTAGTGCGGGCCGAGATTGATCCCGATACCATGGAGTACCCGTCGGTGACGCCTCGCGTTCCCGCCTGTGTGTGGAGCGAGCGAGAGGCCTTCGATATGTTCGGCCTGCGCGCTATCGGCCTTCCCGACGAGCGCCGGTTGGTGCTTCCGGACGATTGGCCGGATAATCTTTACCCGCTGCGCAAGGATTCCATGGATTACCGCAAGCGGCCGGCCCCCGTGACCGACGTGGAGAACTACTCGTTCCTCTACGAGGGCAACGCCGAGGAGACAACCGAGGTACCTATGGGGCCTTTGCACATCACCTCCGACGAGCCCGGGCACTTCCGCCTGTTCGTGGAGGGAGAGGATATTATCGACGCTGACTATCGTTTGTTCTACGTGCATCGCGGTATGGAGAAGGTGGCTGAGAGCCGCCTGAACTACGACGCCGTGACGTTTTTGGCGGACCGCATCTGCGGCATCTGCGGCAACGCCCACTCGGTGGCTTACGCCGAGGCCGTGGAGAACGCCCAGGGTATCGAGGTGCCCGTGCGCGGACAGTACATTCGAGCCATCCTGCTCGAGGTGGAGCGTCTGCACTCTCATCTGCTTAATCTGGGTCTGGTGTGCCACTATTGCGGCTTCGACACGGGATTCCAGCACTTCTTCCGCGTTCGCGAGAAGGCCATGGACCTGGCGGTGTTGCTCACGGGTGCCCGCAAGACCTATGGTTTAAACCTCATTGGCGGCGTGCGCCGCGACATTTTAGACGAGCAGAAGCTTGCCACTATCAAGTATGTGCGGGAGCTGCGCAACGAGGTGGAGGCGCTCGTGGACATGCTTGTGTCCACGGCCAATTTCGAGTCGCGCACAGCTGGTATCGGCCGCCTCGATCCCGCCGTGGCCCGCGATTACAGCCCTGTGGGGCCGTGTGTCCGCGGCAGCGGCATCGCCCGTGACGTCCGCTTCGACCATCCCTTCGACGGCTATAAGTTCCTCGTGGGTCTGTCCGCGCGCAGCCACGACGGATGCGACGTGCAGAGCCGCACCCTTGTGCGCGTCGAAGAGTTCATGGACTCCCTCACGATGATCGAGCAGTTGCTCGACGGTGCGCCGGAAGGTCCCATCCAGACGGAGGGCTGGCAGTACAAGCCGCACAAGTTCGCCATGGGCTACACCGAGGCGCCGCGCGGGGAGGACATGCACTGGGCCATGGTGGGCGACAACCAGAAGTGCTACCGTTGGCGCGCCAAGGCGGCCACCTATTCCAATTGGCCTATCCTGCGCTATATGTTCCGTGGCAACACGGTGGCCGATGCGGCCATCATCGTGGGGTCGATGGACCCTTGCTACTCGTGCACCGACCGGGTGACGGTGGTCGACGTCAAGAAGAAGACTTCTACCGTGCTTACGAAAGATCAGCTGGAAGGCTATTGTCGACGTCGCACGCACTCTCCCCTCGCCGGAAAGGGGTGGTAGGCCATGCTCAAGCTATTCAAGGAGATTCGCAAGGCTGGTGATGCCACGACGGGCTATCCGTTTGAGCCGTTGGAGATGCCCGCAGGATTTCGCGGGAAGCCGGAGCACAACGAGAAGCTCTGCATTGCGTGCTCGGCTTGCGCCATCGCCTGTCCTGCTAATGCGATCACCATGGAGCTGGACGATAAGCAGAGCCGTATCACCTGGGACATCAGTTACGGGCGCTGCATCTTCTGCGGTCGCTGCCAGGAGGTGTGTCCGCTGTTCGCCATCGAGCTCACGGGTGATTTCGAGCTGGCTGTGCTGAACAAGGACGACCTGCGCGAGTCGTGCTCCTACGAGGTGGCGCAATGCTCGCGCTGCGGCAAACCCTACGCCTCCGCCAAGGAGGTCGATTACGCCCGCCGCGTGCTCGAGAAGGTGGGGGGACCGGCGGCGGCCGATATTGAGAAGGTTGATCTGTGCCTGGACTGCCGGCGCATCGACGATGCCGAGGCCTTCGCTCACCAGGCGCCCGAGAGGAGGGTGTCGTAAATGCTGGAGAACGACTTTCCAAACGCGCTCCAATGGCGGCCCGACCCGGTTGTGCTGGATGCGAAGGTGGTCGAGGCGAAGCAGAAGCTGCTCGACTCCATCAAGCGTTCCGTCTACGTCTACCGCGTGGACTGCGGCGGCTGCAACGGCTGCGAGATCGAGATATTCGCGACTATCACCGCGGTCTTCGACGCGGAGCGCTTCGGAATAAAGGTGGTGCCCTCGCCGCGTCATGCGGACGTGCTTCTCTACACCGGCGCCATGACCCGCTCCATGCGGGAGCCGGCGCTTCGGGCCTATCATGCGGCCCCCGATCCGAAGATCGTCATGTCCTACGGGGCCTGCGGGTGCACGGGCGGCATCTTCCACGACAACTACTGCGTGTGGGGCGGGACCGACCCCATTCTGCCAGTGGACGTGTACGTGCCGGGATGTCCGCCCTCGCCTCCGGCTACCATCTTCGGGTTCGCCACGGCGCTGGGCATCCTGGATCAGAAGCTGCACGCGAGCCATCATGTGGCTCCCGCTGGCGAGCAAGTGCCCGTGGCTTTCCCGGCCATTCCCTACAAGGTGCGCACGGCCTTCGAGCGCGAGGCGCGTCGCATGAGCGGCTACTACTACGGCAAGCAGATCGTGGACGAGTTCATGCTGGCGCTGACCAAGGACAAAGTTGACGCCCTGGGTGCGGCTGATGCGCTCATCGCCGCCGAGACCGATACCCGCAAGCGCGCCGTGTTCATGGACTTGAAAGCGCTGCTCGTGAGCAAGGTCGTCGACGAATGAGTGTGACGGTGCAACAGCGTGGGAGACGGGAGGCTGCCGGGCTGGGAGGGATACCGGCGGCTTTGGCGGAGCGCGCTTCGTCCATGCGACCTCTGGCGGCCCACACGACCGATGGGCGGACGGCGCGCGAGGTGGTGTTCTACCGCCTCGGCGAGAAGTTCGTCGACCACGAGCGCTCCATCCCGGAAGACGTCCGCTCGGTGCTGTACTACACCCTGGCCATCGGGCACCACACCGGCGTGATCGATTGCCTGCGTCCGCGCTTGGCCACCTCGCGGGAGGTCTTCGCCGATGTGCTGGCGCTGCTCGGGCCCGGGGAAGCCCGCGACAAGCTCGCCGGCATCGAGAAGTACGGGGAGATCGAGGTGAAAAAGGAGCATGTACCCCTGTTGAAACCGGCTGTGATCGCGGCCCTCGATCGGGTCGGATCGGCTCTTGAACCGGAGGAGGGCGCGCCCGTGCCGAGGATGACTTCCGAGACCGTCACCGCCATCGACGCCCCCGCGTGGCTCGAGGAGTTCCTCCGTCTTTTGGAGGAGATTCAGTGCGAGCCGTGCGTGTACGCTATGGGAAGGAGGGCCACATGCTGAACGCCGAAGAGATTCTCGCGGCTAGCGAGGCATCGAAGCGCGGCGGCAATATCGTTTTCTGCGTGGGCAGCGTCCTTCGCGGAGACGATGCGGCCGGACCCCTTCTAGCCAAGAAGCTCGAAGACTTCCCCATTGACGGGTGGTCGGCGGTGGATGGCGGGCAGACGCCAGAAAACGATCTGGGCTATCTGCGCCGCCTCGCTCCGAACCGGCTGCTTCTGGTGGACGCGGCCGCCATGGGGCTTGCCCCCGGCGACATTCGGCGTCTGGAGGCGCGAGATGTGGCCGTCCAGTCGCTCATCACGACCCATACGCTGCCCATCACCTATCTGCTGGGAGAGCTGGAGGCGATGTGCAACGAGGTGGTGTTCCTCGGGGTGCAGACGGCGGGAACCGAGTTCTTCGATCCGGTGCACCCGCGGGTGCTGGCGGCTGTGGAGCACATTTACCAAAGTATCGCCGAAGGCGGCGAGTTCGAAAAATACCCCTATGTGAATTAGGAAAGGATACAACCTATGTCTATCGTGAAAGAAGACCTCGCGGTCGTCTGCCCCGATGCGCTCGCGCCGGCGGCCACTGAGGCCAAGGCCGAGAACATCGGCATCACCAAGGCGGCTATGAGCCCTGCGAAGTGCTTCGTTGCCGCCATGCTCGCCGGTGCGTTCATCGGTTTCGGCGGCATGTATTTCTGCACATTTTTAGGCGATCCTACCATGCCGTTTGCGGTGCAGCGCATGGTTGGGGGCATCTGCTTTTGTTTGGGTCTGACGCTGGTGCTGTGCTGCGGTGCCGAGCTGTTTACGGGCAATGCGCTTATGATCTGCGCTAAAGCGTCGGGCAAGATCAAGTGGTCGGGCCTGCTGCGCAACTGGGTTGTGGTTTGGCTCGGCAATTTGGCGGGCTCTCTTCTGGCTATGTTCGTAATCTACATGAGCAACCTGCAGGGAATGAACGGCGGTGCCGTGGGCGAGGCCTTCGTGTCTGTGGCCGCAGGCAAGATTGCTCTCGATCCGGTCATCCTGTTTTTCAAAGCCATCATGTGCAACGTTCTCGTGTGCCTGGCCGTGTGGATCGGGTTCTCGGGCAAAACGGTTGTCGATAAGGTGATCGGCCTTCTGTTCCCCATCTCTGCCTTTGTCGCGTGCGGCTTTGAGCACTGCGTGGCCAACATGTTCTTCCTCCCGATGGGTCTTTTGCTCAACATGGGCGGCATCGGCGCCGCCGGCGCTGTGACGATGGGCGGAGTTGTCTACAACATTGCGCTAGCCACCCTCGGCAACATCGTCGGCGGCCTGGCGGTCGGTCTGGCCTATTGGTTCATCTACCACAAGAAGCAGGAGAAGTAGAACATGAGAGTGGTCGATCAATATCGGGAGAGCGACGCAATCGAGCTCTGCTTGGGCAAGCTTCTGGCGCCGACGGGGATAGCTGACTCCGTCGAAAAGAAGGTGCTCGTCGAGCACGTCATGGAAGTTGCCGTCAACACGGTGCCCACTATGCGCATCGTGTGCACGCCCGACCATCTGATCGACCTTGTCGTTGGACGTCTCTATACCGAGGGCATTGTCGGGGGCAAGAGCGACATCGAAGAAATTTACCTGTGCGAGCAGGGGACGCGCGCTTCGGTGCTCCTCTCCTGCAATTGCGCCGATTTTTCTCGAAAAGGCGTTGAGACGGTTCCTTCGTGTTGCACGGGCAACCGCATTTACAACCATTATTTCACGAGCGATGAGCGTCCGGCCAAGGTGGAGCCCATTCCGTGGGAGGCGGAGTGGGTCTTCGCCGCGGCCCGCACGTTCGCGGAGGATTCGCCTTTGCATCGAGCGACGACGGGCACCCATAGCTGCTATCTCGTGCTGGGGGGTACCGTGGTCATCTGCCGAGAAGATTTGGGCCGCCACAACGCTTTTGACAAGGTGGTCGGCGCGGCTCTGCGCGAGGGCGTTGATTTACGGGATGCCCTCATCTTTTCGAGCGGACGGCTTCCCGTAGACATGGTCATGAAGGCCATTCATGCCGGCGTGCCTCTTTTGGCTACGAAGGCCGTGCCCACCGACGAGACCATTCGTCTTGCGCGCGAGTTCGACCTGACCCTCATTTGCCAGGCGCGCCCTGATTCGGCGGTGGTCTACAACAATCCTCTCTGACGCACTTCAACGAAAACTGATTGGAGCGAACATGACGAGTAAGAAGGCGCTTGACGCCCTGAATCGGCTATTGTCCGGCAATGCGGAATACCTAAAGGCAAACGTTGCGGAAGGGGACATCTCCCCAGACTTAAGAGGGCGTCTGTGCGATGAGGGCCAAAAGCCCTACGCCATCATCGTCGCATGCTCCGACTCCCGCGTTGTGCCGGAGGATATATTCATGTGCGGTCTGGGCGAACTGTTCGTGGTGCGTGTGGCGGGCAATGTGATAGGGGAGACCCAGGCTGCCAGCGTCCTGTATGCCATAAAGCATTTGGGTGCGCCGCTCGTTATGGTGCTGGGGCACACGCATTGCGGTGCCGTCAGTGCCGTGCTCGAAGGGCACGAGGAGGACGCTTTGCTTCCATTGTGCGATCCGATCAGGAACGCAATCGGGAGCGTGCGTGACCCCGATAGGGCGAGCGCGATCAACGCGATGGCTGCCGCAGAAGAGCTGCGGCGCATCACCGACATAGCTTCGATGGAAAGCCGCGGAGAGCTTCTCCTACTCCCCGCTCTGTATCACATTGACAGCGGAAGAGTCGAGGTGCTCGAGGGGGAGTGCGCTTGAGGGCCGAAATCGAATCAGGTAACGGGGCTCTCTGAAAGATACGCGGTGGTTTGCATGGCTCTAACTCGGAGACGATCGGGTAGGGAGAGCGCCTTTCTGGCGCTCTCCCTTGTTGTGCTAGGCGCAACGGTTGGCGTGCTGACGGTAGTGCTTAGCCTGGCGGTCGATGGCGCGGCGGAGCTCTTCTCCGAATATCCCTCAATCGTCTGGCTGCTTCCTGTGGCAGGTTTCGCGACGTATGGCGTGTACCGTGCTTTGCGCCTAGATTACTCGTGGAGCACGTCTGGGGTAATGGAGGCGGTTCACGCCGGCCGGCCGGTGCCCGCCCCACTTGCGCTGGCGATCGTGGCCGGAACGTCTCTTACGGTTCTCTGTGGCGGCTCGGTAGGCAAAGAGGCCGCCGCGCTTCAGATGGGCGCTGCCGTGGGCGGCGTTTTTCATGGGAGAGCCGCAAACAGCTGCCGAAAGCTATTCGCTCGCGCTGCTATGGCGGCCGCCCTTGGCGCCATGCTCGGCACGCCGATGACGGGGGCGGTATTCTGCTTTGAGTCCCTAAGAGAAAGACCCGATTCGATACGCTGCGTGGTTGCTCCGCTCGTCTCCGCATTGGTCGCTTGGGGGATTACCGAAGTTGCAGGAGCTACTTTTCTCGATAGGTCTGAACTGCCGGTTTTTTGTGATGTTGGAAATGAGGTTATTGGCCTGGCAATTGCGATAGGCCTATGCGCGGGTCTTCTTTCGATGGTCTTTTGCTCCGCCTTAGGCATCTTGCGAAGAGGCCTAGCAAGTCTTGGCGCCCCGGTATTCGCGCTTGCGGTTGGAGGTGTCGCGACCGCTTTGATCATCGGGTACGCCGATCTCTTCCACTACGAGGAGCTACGCGGCTATTGTGGCACGGGTGCCGTGCAAGTTGAGGCAGCGTTGCTTGGAGGACTTCTGCCTTGGTGGGCCTTCTTGGCCAAGATGGCCCTCACGCTGCTCACTCTCGCCGGAGGCTTCAAAGGTGGCGAGATAATGCCCGTTCTCGCTATTGGCGCGTGTCTCGGTGCGACTTTGGCTCCGATGGCGTCAGGGCTTATGGGCACAAACATGGAGCCTCTTTTTGCTGCAGTCGCCATGGCCGCCTTCTTCGCTGCCTGCACCAATTGCCCTCTGACGGCCCTGATGCTGATGCTTGAGCTCTTCGGCGCCGACGTTATGCCGATGGCTCTACTCGCAACGGCGCCGGCCTATCTCATCGCGCGTTCCGTGAGCTTGTATCCGACGACCTTGCGGCAACATGCGTCGAAATTGCAAGAAAAAGACGATAGCGGTGCATCAGGTGTCGAATTCCATCGATAGTGGTGCACTGAAGAAGAGACTTCTGTCCAAAAAAAGCTGTCGTGCATCCTCGATGTGCACCATAATCGTGCATTTTGCGCATAAAAGGCCGAAAAGACCCCGTTGGAGACGACGAGGCGTCTCTAGCGGAGCTGGATAGATGGTCAGGATGGGCGGATAGGGGGTCTCGTTAAGCGACGAGGGCTTTCAGGTGCTGCACTGATTCGTCGGTGAGGTGCAGCTCTTCGCGCATGTAGGTTTCGAAACTGCCGTAGATGCGGTCGATCTCGTCGAAGTAGGCGCGCAAGTAGGCGGGGCGGGCTTCCAGAAACGACATGAGGATGGCGCGCTCGCGGTCGGTCATGCCCGCATCAAGACGGCTCGCCTCTTCGGCGATGAGGTCGGCGTGGTCCTCGTTCACGCGTAGGTAGTCTTCCATGATGGCATCCTCGTCGGTGCCGGTGACGCGCAGCAGCGTGGCGCACAGCACGCCGGTGCGGTCCTTGCCGTTCACGCAGTGGATGAGGGCGGGACGGCTCTCGGCGGCCATGGAGCGCAGCGCCTGGCCTACGAGCGGGTACTCGCGCACATAGCGGCGATAGTTCGCGCACATGCGCTCTTCCGGCTCGCCGTATTTCTCAATGACGCCGGCAATGAGGCGCTTGTCGGAATCTTTGCGGCGGTGCTCGGTGGAAGGCTCCAGGGCCACTGTGCGCATGCCCACGATGTAGGGCTCCGGGTGTGTGGCGACCTCGGCTGCGGTGCGCAGATCGTAGATGGTGGCGATGCCGAGGGCTCCCGACAGGAAAGCCGCCTCCTCACTGGTGAGATTCGCGAGCTCGCGAGAGCGGAAGATGCGCGCGTCTTTGAACGAGCCGCCGATGGCGCGGATGCGCGAGGTGCCATAGGTGCCTCCGGCGGGCAGTGCCTCGAAGGCGAAGCCGGCTACGAGTGCAGAGGGCTCCCCGTCCTCGGTCACGGGCCGCACCTTCAAGAGGTAGCGCCCGGGTGTTTTCGGGGTGTACACGAAGCGCCAGTTCACCCCGCGGCTCTTGTCCACCGCGGCCGTGGGGTAGGCAGTCCAGGATGCGCCGTCGTCCAGAGAGAACTCCATGGCGCAGATGACGCGGTCGAAGTCGTCCACGTAACCGGCGAACTCGATGGGGCACCCGACGTAATAGGGCGGTCGCGTGGCGGGAGCGACGGGGTTGTCGGGATGGTTGGCCATGATGCGCTGCTCGCGTTCTATACCAAATCGCCGCGAATCTCGAAGAGCGTGCGCGCCAAATGGGCGAAGGCCTGCTCCCCGGCGGCGCAATCGGGGGCGCTCGTCATGATTACCATGAGATAGTCGCGGTCGTTGATGGTGACGATGCCCGAATCGCAGATGGCGTCGTCTTCCTCACCGTCGATCCAGCCGGCTTTGTTGCGCACCACGATGTTCGTGCCGATGGACGCCACGGTGACGTCCTCCGTGCTTTCGGAAGCTTCGTCCTGGCCGTCTGCGGCGGCGTCGCTCTCGCTGGCAGATGCTGCGTCGTTGTCGGATTCGTCGCTGCCGTCGGAGATGGCAATGGCCAGAAGGCCCGCGTTCTCGCTTGTCTCGCTACCGGCGTCTGCAGACTCCTCGCTGCCTTCCACGGCTTCCGAGACCTCCTCGTTGGCGTCGACTTCGCTCTCTTCGACACCCTCTTCAGTGCCCGAGCCCTCGGCGGGCAGATAGTCGGTATGGCCTTCGCTGGTGGTGCCCAAAGCGCCGTTGCGCAGGAACGACACCTCCGTGCCTTCGAATACATCTGAAAGCCACTGGGCTGCCGATGTGCCGGCATTTTCCAGATAGTCGTAGATTTTCAACCACATGAGCGCCGATTGGCGGGCCGTGTAGGTGGGGAAGTAGGTGTCGTCTACCAGGCTCTCGTCGACGCCGGCCTCGGAAAGCCATGCGCGCATGCCGTCGTTGCCGAAATCGCGGCGCAGCTGGCCATAAGAGGCGTTGTCCGACCAATAGATGATGTTTTCGATCTGGGTCAGTCGGGCGCTGCGGGTTCGCTCGATGTCGTTGGGAAGTTCCTTGTTCACGACATAGGCGCAAAACGGTCCTTTGAACGAGCTGGCGCCGTAAATGGGAACATCCAGGTTGCCGGCGATACCACGTCCGGTGCCGAGATCCATGAACAGATAGCTGGCTTCGTAGCCGTTCGCATCGTAGTAGGCCAGCGCGTTGCTCAGGCTGACGAGCGAGCGATCCGACAGCACGGGCGCTCCGGCGGCGTCGCTGTTGTCTCCTTGACTGGTATCGAGGGCGAAGGCGAAGGGCGCTTTCTGATCGGAAAGCGCGGAGATCTCCTCGCGGGTAGGAGCGTGTGGGGTCAGCTTGGCCAAATCGGGTTCCACTGGCCGCGCAAGGCTGATTTGCGTAGCGATATTCTGCCCGAGGTGCATCGCGTTGTCGGTGAGCCCCTCGATGCCCAAGGCGCCGACATGCTTGGAATAATCACTGTGCTCGTAGGAAGGCGCGAAGGGACCGATGTGGGCAACGGCCATGACAAAGACGGCGCCGAGGGCAACGGTGGCCGCGCCGATTCCAATACGACGTATGTCGAAGTTGCCGCTGCTGATGTGGGCACCGTGGTTGCCGATGGTTTGCACGTGCGGCGCGAACGGGGAGAGCGCCTCTCGCAGCGTGGCCTTTCCCGTGCCCGAGTGGCGGGTGCGGCTGCCGTGCGACGATGCGGGATGGCCTGCGCCGCGGGAGGCGCTGCCCCGCTGGTCGCGGGCGGTGGTGCTGCGATTAGGGCGATCGTCGCGAAGGGGATTGTGCCGCGTGCTGCGGGCCTCGGCCGCTGTGCGCGGGCGTCCTTCGAGTCGTCCGGTGGACAAGGTGAGCCCGGCGTGCGGATTACGCCGGCGGCCTTCGCCGGAGGGGTGGCTATGGTCGGAGGGGGCCATGGTCGTCCTTTGGAAGTGGTTCGTTTGAATGCTGTGTTTCCGTCGACCTATGGTATCAATTTCCTGCGAAAAAGCGAGACCTTACCAAATCCTTAACACGAATGGTTGACGAGCGGTGAGAAAAGACCTGCTTCATGGAGGGTGGTATGGAAGTTTGGTTGCGCCGGCCCAGGGCGGCCGCGCGGCGGCGGCGTATCGCCTATACTATCTCGTTACGAGTTCGAGTGCCTCGAATGGGTATGGGCGGCGACAAGTTCCGAACCTGGTCAGGTCCGGGAGGAAGCAGCCATAAGGGACCGCTGACGAGCGCCCATACCTATTCGGGGCACTTTTTCATGACACCGTTGCGCGCTCGGCTCGCGGGCGCCGCTTGAAAGGTTCGCACGTCCATGGGCATTATCGATTTCTTCATCAACCTGCTGAAAGACCCGCGCGGCTTCATTGCCGGTTGGATCATCGCGCTCGGGCCGGTGTGGGTGTACACACCGTTGTTCCTCATCGTGTTCGTGGAGACGGGACTTGTGTTCTTCCCGTTTCTGCCGGGCGACTCGCTCCTGTTCGCAGCCGGTGTGTTTTCCGCCGAAGGCGGCGGTTTGAACATTTGGGCCACGCTCATCGTGTTCTGGGTGGCGGCCATTCTGGGCAACACCTCGAACTATTGGATTGCGCGTCTGTTCGGCAGCCGTATCATCGATTCGGGGAAAGTGAAGGCGCTCACGCCCGAGCGCATGGCCAAGCTGGACCACTTCTTCGAGCGTTTCGGCGGCTTGACCATCGTCATCACGCGCTTCATGCCGTTCTTTCGCACATTTGCGCCCTTCATTGCAGGCACGGGACACATGAACTTTGGGAAGTTCACGTTCTTTAACGTCATTGGCGGCGTGAGTTGGGTGAGTTTGTTCGTGCTCGTAGGGTACTTCTTTGGTGGCGTGCCCTTCGTGCAGGAACACTTCGAGGTGATCGTGCTGGGTATTGTGGCGGTGTCGGTGGCGCCGGCGTTCGTTGGAGTTATTAAGGCGGCCCTGACGAGCCGCCGTGCCAAGGCGGGCGACCCGGTGGCTCAGGCCGAGGAGCGCGTGAACGAGGCCGAGTACCAGCGCGAGCTAACCGAGGAGAAGGTGCTGCGCGCCGAGGCCGAGGCTAAGGAGGCGGCCCGCGCGCGGGTAGCCGCCGAGCAGGCCGCGGGCGGACAGGAGCCTTCCGCGCCGGTGGCGCCTTCCGCATCTGAGGAGAAAGACGGGGAATAGGCTATGGCAGAGGCCCTCTACCGCAAGTACCGACCGCAGATCTTCGAGGACGTGGTCGGGCAGGAGCATATCGAGCGCACCATCAAGAACGCCATCGCCCAGGACAAGGTGAGCCACGCCTACCTGTTCACGGGCCCGCGCGGCACGGGCAAGACCACCACGGCCCGCCTTTTGGCCAAGGCGCTTCTGTGCGAGACGGGGCCCACGGCCGAGCCCGACGGCACCTGCGAGGACTGCGAGCTGATCGCCGCCGGCGAGCATCCGGACGTCTACGAGCTGGACGCTGCAAGCCGTACCGGCGTGGAGAACGTGCGCGAGGAGATTATCGGGCGCGTGCAGTTCGCACCGACGCGGGGCCGCTACAAGGTATACATCATCGACGAGGTGCACATGCTCTCGACGGCCGCCTTCAACGCGCTTTTGAAGACGTTGGAGGAGCCGCCGAGCCATGTGGTGTTCATTCTGGCCACCACCGACCCGCAGAAGGTGCCCGAGACCATTCACTCGCGCTGCCAGCGCTTCGACTTCCGCCGCATTTCCACCGAGGCCATGGTGTCGCGTCTGGGCGCTATCTGCACGGCCGAGGACGTGGAGTTCGAGGGCGAGGCCCTGGAGCTGATCGCGCACCGGGCTGAGGGCGGCATGCGCAACGCGCTGACATCGCTGGAACAGCTGATTGCCTTCGGTGACGGCGCGGTGACCATGGAAGTGGCCGAGCGCATGCTGGGCGCGGTGGATTCAACTGATTTGGCCGATATCGTGCGAGCTGTGGGCGCGCGGGATGCGGCTGCGTGTTTCCAATGGGTGGCTGAGTACGTGGAGACCGGTGCCGATATGGCGCAGTTCGTGGCGAACCTGGCGGAGCACATGCGCAACATGTACGTGATGGCCGTAGCCGGTGCCGATGTGGTGCTGGACGTGAGTGAGGCCACGCGTCGCGAGCTGGCCGATGAGCTGCCGCTGTTCGGCCCCGACCGCCTGGCGCGCCTTTTGGGGGTGCTGGGGGATGTGGCGGCTGCCCTGAAGACGTCCACGAATCCGCGCCTGACCTTCGAGATAGCCTTGACGCGCATGGTTCGCCCCGATGCTGATGTGACCCTGGAGGCTCTGGCCGAGCGGGTGGAGAGCCTGGAGCGCCAGCTGGCCGGCGCGGCCGTGGTGGCGAGCGCTGCGGCGCCGTCGGCGCCCGTGCCGGCTGCCGCCCCCGCGTGCGCGACGGCTCCAGCTGTTGCGGCTGGCGCCCCTGCGCCGGCCCCCGCTTCGACCGAGACTGCTCCCGCGGCGATGGCCGCCGCCCCCGCGCCCGAGCCAGCGGCTGCTCCTGTTTCCACGGCCGCCCCCGCGGCGCCGGCTCAAGAGGCGGCTCCCATCTCCGCGCCCGAGGCACCCGCCCCTGCGTCCGTTCCGTCCCCGGCGGTTGGGGCTCCTGCCCAGGCGGCGCCTTCCGCCCCTGCCGTCTCTGCCGCACCGGCTGCCCCTGTGCAGGCCGCGGGGTCCCTCTCGGCGGAGCTGACGGCCACGCTCGGCAACGCCGCGTCTCTGCAGCGGCTGTGGGCTGGCGTGCTGGCGGCGCTCAAGAGATCGAAGGCCGCCTACGGCGTGCTGTTTATGAACACCAAGGCCCTCTTCGACGGAAAGATGTTCGTCGTGGAGTTCCCGGCTGAGAACGACTTCGCCTTCCGCGCCGTGCAGAAGCCCGATGTGCAGCAGGAGCTGGCGGCCGCACTGCGCGCCGAGGCTCGCTGCGATATACCTTTCGAACTGCGCAAGGCCGGCGCGTCGGGCGGCAGCGCGGCATCCGTCGCCTCGGCAGCTCCCTCGGCTGGTGGCGTGGCGCAGCCCAACCCTGTGGCCGCGGCGGCGGCCCGCGCGGCTGCGAGCGTGGGCGGTCCGGATGCGGCGCCTCTGACGCCGGGGCCCGCGCCCACACCCAGCGCCGCTGCGCCGGTACCTGCGCCTGCGGCGCCGTCTAAGCCGAGCGCGCCTGCGGCACCCGAGGAGGTGCCGCCGTGGGAGAGCACCCCTGCTGCCGACGTCCCGGCACCCGACGACGATCGGCCGCCCTACGACGACTACGTTCCCTACGACGATGCCGACATTCCCTTCGAGGAGCCCCCGGCTGCGCCGGCAGCCTCGCCGTCGTCTGGCGCAGTGCCCGCGCCAGCTCCGGTACCGCAGGCCGCGCCGCCGGCCATGACCCCTGCGTCCTCGTTGCCGCCGGAGCCCGACTCGGTATCGAGCCCGTCGCCGAACCCGCAGGCCGAGCCCGACGATGCCGATCTGAACGCGTCTTTGGCCTTCGGATTCGGCGACGGCATCACATTCCAAGAAGTGTCCTAGGGCCCGATGGCCTACAATAACGTGCACGGTTCAACCAGAAAGAAGGAGCTCGTCTCATGGATATGAAGAAGATGATGAAGCAGGCCCAGAAGATGCAGCGCGATGCGGCGGCGGCCCAGGAGGAGATCGCCGCCATGAGCTTCGAGGCCTCGGCCGGCGGCGGCATGGTGAAGGCCACAGCCACCGGCGACGGCGCCATCACCGCCATCGTCATCGACCCGGCTGCGGTGGATCCCGAGGATGTGGAGATGCTGCAGGACATGGTGACGGCCGCCGTGAACGAGGCCCTGCGCTCCGCCTCCGAGGCCGCCAACGCCCGCATGAACGCCATCATGGGCGGCATGAAGATCCCGGGCTTGATGTAGGCTTTGGCTGCAAGGCGAGACCTGTGCAAGCGGCACCTTCCATTCAGAAGCTCTTAGATGAGCTGGAGCGTTTGCCCGGCGTGGGGCCGAAATCGGCCCAGCGCATGGCCTACTGGATCCTGAACGCCGATACGTCCGAGGCGCTGCGCTTGGCCGATGCCATCCGCGAGGTGAAGGCGGGGGTACACTTCTGCTCCCGCTGCTTCAACTACGCCGAGGGCGATCTGTGCGAGATCTGCGCCAGCTCCAAGCGCGACGGCTCGGTTATCTGCGTGGTGAGCGAGCCGCGCGATATCCCGCCCATCGAGCGGACTGCCGTGTTCAGCGGCGTGTACCACGTGCTTGGCGGGGTGCTGGCCCCCATGGAGGGCGTAGGCCCCGACCAGCTGCGTATCGCCGATCTTATGGCGCGCCTTGGGCGCGAGGAGGTGGGCGAGGTGCTTTTGGCCATGAACCCCAACATCGAGGGCGAGACCACAGCCGCCTATCTGGCGCGTCTTATCAAGCCTTTGGGCGTGAAGGTGACGCGCCCCGCCAGCGGGCTTCCCGTGGGCGGCGACTTGGAGTTCGCCGACGAGGTGACTCTCGGCCGCGCGCTGGAGGGCCGTCTTCCGCTGTAGGAGCCCAAGCTGGCTCTGCGACTTATCGCAAAAAAAGCCGCTGCCGGGATATCCCGGCAGCGGCTTTTTTCGTTGCGGTGGGAGTCGGGCTACTTGCAGCAGGCAGGAACCTGGTGCTTCACGCGGTCGTGCTCCTCGGAGCGCTTGGCGTCGTTGAAGCGATCGAGCGTGCCCACCAAATAGCCGGTGATGCGGCGGATGCGGTCGAACTTCACCGGGGCGATGCCGTAGTGGATGCCCACGTCCTCGCCATCGACATCCAGGGTGAGGGACTCCAGCTGGCCGTGGGGGTACTTGTCGTAGGCGCGCTTGATGTAGGCCTGGATCTCGCCGTCGGACACCGGGGCGTCATCGGCCTGGGCGTAGTTCACGGTTACCTTCACGCCGTCGATCGTCTTATTCTCCATGAGTGTCTCCTTGTCGTTGAGGGATGTGCCAGCGAACCCAAGGCAACCCCGTAATTACCAGATGTAGTTAACGGATGAGAATACTACCACAATATATAGACTATATGCGTAACGTTTTCGAGAAGTTGAAAAGTCGCTGCGCACACGGGGGAAACAAGGGAGATCTGGGACGCCTTACCGGGTAAGGTGTCCCAGATGCGGGGTCGGGCAATGGCGCGCGGCGGCTCCAGCGGCCTCAGCGCTCCCAGAAATCGGCGGCCAGCTCGGCGCGGTTGCCATGGCCCGTCTTCTTCAGGATGTTGTGCATGTGCACCTTCACGGTGCCGGCGGTGAGTGTCAGCTCGCTTGCGATGTTCTGGTTGTCCTTGCCCATGAGGGCCAAGCGCAGCACGTCCTCTTCGCGTCGCGAGAGATCGTAGGTCTGGCAGAACAGCGGCATGAGCCGGTCGATGGATTCCACGATGAGGGGGTCTTCGCCTTCGGGCAGATCGCGGGCGCGCAGGCGCAGCGAGACGGCGGCCCCGTGGAGCACGGCCAGGCCGAAGCAGATGAACAGCGCGTTTTCCAACGGGTTGCGCTCGGCGAGCACCCACATGCCGCTCGGCAGATGCGAGGGGTCGTAGATCAGCTGGAAGTACACGTTTTCCAGAACGATGCCGCAGGTAAGCCCAATGGCGCAGAAGTAGGCCACCCGATGGCTCTTCATGATGGACCGACGCTGCGGATCGGACGAGCGCCCGTACCAGACGGCCAGCACGCCGTAGCAGAACAGCTGGAGCACGGCACGCAGGTTGTAGTACACGAACTCGCGCCACTGGGGGTCGCCGATAAGCTGGTAGCTGGCCAGGCTGGCGACGGCCCACAGCGCCACCGGCAGAAAGCGCACGGCCCAGTGCCCCTCGCGGCAGTAGCGGCAGGCGGCCAGCCACAGGAACAGGAAGGCCCCGCCGCCAGTGACGATGGAAGCATAGGGGTTGCCCACGTCGTAGAACGAGGTGGCGGCGAATACCGAGTCGGGTGTGATGAAGTTGTCTTTGAATACGAGGGATACGTCGCAGAAATAGAAGGTGAAGCCGATGGTGGCGTAGAAGAACGTGCGTCGATGCGATACGAAGAAGGCCGAGAGGCTTGTTGCTGCCACGATGGTATAGAAGAACATGATGATGAGCGTGTAATAGAACAGCAGGGCCATGGGTTTCCTCGGAGCCGGATAGGGCGCGCCCTGGAGCACGCGACGAGCATGGTTCCTATAGTTTAGCCAACTGATCAATATTTGGTTGCAAGGGGCTCTACGGCTCTTTGGTTACGCGACGATAACGGCGCAGCCCGCGCGTGCAGTTTAGATATCGTTTAGATGGAGCGATTCACAATATCACCATGTTATACCCACATCGGGCGAAGACCATCCCCAGGTTATGCCTCGACGGTAAGCCGTGGTCAGACCTACACTCGGGGCATCGAGGGCATGGGCCGTGCAGCGATGCGGATCCGGTGCCCATTCCGTATCCATTGGAAGGAGGTCGCCATGACCGCAACCACCGCAGAGGCCTCGGCGGGCATTTCCGCCGAACCGCCCCAAACGAAGAAGAAGCGGAAGCTCTCGTTTCCCTCTGCCTTCACTATCCTCTTCATCGTAACCATCATCGCCGTTATCTGCACGTGGTTCGTGCCTGCGGGTCAGTACTCGAAGCTCGCCTATGACACCGAGAGCGGCAAACTGGAAATGACGTCGCCCACCGGCGAGGTGTCCACGCTCGATGCCACCCAGCAGACGCTTGACGACCTGGGCGTGAAGATCGGCATCGATCAGTTTACGAGCGGGGCCATCACCCAGGCCGTCTCCATTCCTGGCACCTACGAGGGGCTCGATCCTCATCCGGTGTCCATCGCCGATATCCCATATTCTATGGTGTGGGGTGTCATTGACGGCATCGACGTCATGGTGTTCATCTTGTGCCTTGGCGGTCTCATCGGTGTGGTGAAGGTAACCGGCGCCTTCGAGAGCGGCCTTTCTGCCCTGACGAAAAAGACGAAGGGACGCGAGTTCCTGCTTGTGTTCGGTGTGTCGGTGTTCATGATCTTCGGCGGAACCATGTGCGGCCTGGAGGAAGAGGCCGTGGCCTTCTATCCCATTCTGGCACCGATCTTCATCGCGCTCGGCTACGACTCCATCGTGGTGGTAGGAGCCATCTTCATGGCCGGCTCCATCGGCACCACCTTCTCCACGGTGAACCCGTTCTCGGCCGTCATTGCATCCAATGCCGCCGGCACCGTGTTCACCGAAGGCATTGCCGTGCGCGCCTTCGCGCTTGTGGTGGGCGCCATCGTTTTCCTGCTGTACCTGCACTGGTACGCTAAGAAAGTGAAGGCCGACCCGAAGTTCAGCTACTCCTACGAGGATCGAGATAAGTTCAACGCCCAATGGGAACTGGCCGACAACACCGCAGCCGCCCGGGAGTTCACTGCACGCAAGAAGATCGTGCTCGTGATCTTCGTGGCCGCCTTCGTCATCATGATCGTGGGCGTTATGAAACTGGGCTGGTGGTTCCCCCAGATGGCTGCCGAATTCGTGACCCTGTCTATTCTGGTGATGTTCATCGGCGGCACCGGTAAAGACGGCGTGGGCGAGGCAAAGATGGTTGACGCCTTCGGTTCGGGCGCGTCGAGCCTCGTGCCCGTGGCCCTCATCATCGGTTTGGCCCGCGGCGTAAACCACGTGCTCACCGAGGGTATGATCAGCGATACGATGCTGAATGCGGCCTCGAACCTCGTTGCCGGCATGAGTGGCCCGTTGTTCGTCATCTGCCTGCTGCTCATCTTCTTCGTGCTGGGCTTCGTGGTGCCCTCCTCGAGCGGTTTGGCCGTACTGGCGATGCCCATCTTCGCGCCCTTGGCCGATACCGTGGGTATTCCCCGTTGGATCATCGTGGCGGCCTACCAGTTCGGCCAGTACGCCATGCTCTACATCGCCCCGACGGGCTTGGTAATGGCCACGTTGCAGATGCTGGACATGAAGATGTCCCACTGGTTCAGGTTCGTGTGGCCCATGATGGTGTTCACGCTGGTGTTCGGCGCCATTCTCCTGAGCATCTGCTCGGTTGTGTTCGCCGTGTAGCGCCGTTGCCGACACCGAGTGCCCGTTGCGGCTCTCTGCCATGAGGCCCTCCTCCGATGTATCGGGGGAGGGCCTCCTTTGGTGGGCGCTGACGCACTGCTCTCATTCTTTCGGGGGAGCAACGAGCCTGCAGGCTCCTCTGCTCGCAAGGGCATTGCAGGCGATAGAAGATGAAATGCAGATGCCGCGGTTTCCGACGAGCAGTTGCGGTTAAGGGTCTCAGAAAAAGACAAAGGGTTCTGTCCCCTCCAAAAACAGAACCCTCATCTATGCGAAGCTTGGACGCTTCCTCGTAAGTCGCCGAATATTATAGCAACCCTCACAGAAAATGCAAAACAAAAAACTTTCCGCGTTACTTCCGCTGCTTACGGGCCTTCATGAGCTTGGCGCCGAAGGCGCAGATGTCGGTGGCACCCAGGCCGATGAGCAGCATGGAGAAGCCGGCTTTCAGGATCTGCTGGGCGGTGGCCCCGGTATCCGACCAGCCGGCCGAGCCGTTCATGCGATAGCCGTCGAAGAACTCGCTTACCTCGGCCGGCGTGTAGAAGGCCAGCATGCACAGACCGAAAACGACGATGACGCAGCCGACCACCATGCCGCAGATGAGGAATACCCGCTCGGGGTCGAGTTCGGCGTGGGCCTTCTTGGGGGCTGTAGCGCGCGGCGGCGCGACAGGGGCGCCAGGCGTGACGGGCACGGCAGCTTGCGGGGCTGTCGCAGCGCAGGCGGGCGCGCCGTAGGCCGCCTGGTAGGCCGCCTGGGCTGCGCTGACGGGATTGCTGGCGACGGGCTGCCCCGGGTAGGCCTGGGCGACGGCTTGCTGCTCGAGGATACGCCCCTCGGCTCCGTAGCCTGTGGCGGTGGGAGCGGTGCCCTCCAACGGCACCGGGTCGTTGGTGACGGCCGGCTCGGACGGATTCAGCTCCTGGGATTGCAGTACTTCGCCGAGCATTTCGTCGGCGGAGCCGGCGGAGGCGGCTTCCACGGTGCCGTTCACGCGGGCCGGCTCGCCGCCGGATAGGGCGACGGCTTCCAGGGCGAAGCCGGCGGCTTCGCCGTCGGGTAGGGGCTGGCTATCGGCGACGGGATAGGCGCCGCCCTCGACAGCTTCGTGCTCCAACGCGCGCCCTTGGGCGCCGTAGCCGGTGGAGGTGCTGGGCTCGGGATGGGTGTTCTCAGCCATAGGATGCTCCTCTCATGGGGGATTGGCAGTTGACTATGCCAGCATAAGGAGCGGGCCGCGCCGAAAACGGAGCGGCCCGCTAATCGTATGGCGACCGTAAAAAACCCGCCATCGTTTCGCTACTGCGTGGGATCGTCTTTCACGAAGGTGGCGACGAAGATGCTGGCCACGGCGCACAAGAGGCCGCCGAACACCCAGGCCAGCCAGAAGAAGGGCGTGTGCCATTGAGGCACGAGCAAAAGCGCTACGCCGGCCACGGTGGCCAAGATCATGATGATGCCGCACAGGCCGCTTGTGATCTGGCTCTTGCGGTGGCGCCGCTCCAGGCGCGCCCGGGCTCGGGCGATTTCCGCATCCGATGCGTCGGCAATGCCGAGCAGCTCGCAGATCTGCTCGTCGGTGTACAGGCCGCGCAGCTGCGCCGCATCGGCCTCGCGCACCCATTTCCAGGCGTCGCTTTCAGCCATGGCCTGTTCGCGCGCTTCGTTGTAGTTGGACACGTTCACGCGGGACAGCAACATGGAGCCGCGTACGATGAGCCACGCCGATGCGGCCAGAAGCGCTATCAAGAAGCCTGCGGCCACGCCCTCGGCCAGCTCGCCGCGCCCATCGGCGAAGCCTGCGCCCACTACGCCGGCAAACAGGAGGAACAGGCCCGCAACGAGGCTCGCGGCGAAGGAGCGCTGGGCCTCACGGCGGTCGTCAGCGGTGTAGAAGTCCTGGATGTAGGGATGGTTGCGCTGGAACTCCAGGTGCTGGAACGACGCGGTGACGAACAGCGCCACGCCGATGCCGATGCCCACGAAGAGGGGGATGAGGCCCAAAGGCTCCAGGTTCGGCTCGAAGCGTTCGGCGGCGGTGCCGATGAAGATGAGCAGTGAGATGCCTATGAGCACGGCGAACACGCCTGTGGCGATCTTCAGGGCGAAGGCGCGCATGTGCTCGTCGTAGCCGCACACATCCTGAGGCGGCGCGCCGGCCGCATCGCGCAGGGCGCTAGCGCGGGCCTGGGCGGCAGGGGAGGGGGTGGCGCCGGTCAGATCGCCCTGCACCAGATCGTCTAAGGTGCAGTCGAAGATCTGGCACAGCTTCAGCAGCTTGTCCATTTCGGGGTAGGCGCGCTCTGCCTCCCACTTGGTGACGGACTGGCGGCTGACGCCCACCATCATGGCCAGCTGCTCCTGGGTCATGGAATGGGTGGCGCGCAAGTGCTGCAAGTTATCGCGGAAGCTCATGGGGCGTCCTTTCGGCGTGAAATGATGATTGGTTAGGTGGTGTCGACGCTTCTCACTTTATGGTAGCGAAGATGGAGAATCCACCAACTTGTGGCATCATTTTTCGGCACCTGAAAGTTGCTTTTCCCAGGTGAGAACGGTATTGGGTCTTACCAGCTCAAAAGCTCGTAGCCATCCTCGGTGATGACGATCTGCACTTCCCACTGGGCTGTGAGCGACTTGTCCGCCGTGCGCACCGTCCAGCCGTTGGGGTCAGTCATGTCGATCTTCTGGCCGCCGGCGTTGATCATGGGCTCGATGGTGAACATCATGCCCGGCACCATGATGGGCCCCGTACCCGGTTCGGTGACGAAGCTCACGAAGGGGTCCTCGTGGAATTCCAACCCGATGCCATGGCCGCCGAACTCGCGCACCACGGTGTAGCCATGCTTCTTGGCGTAGGCGTTCACAGCGGCGCCCACATCGCCCAAATGCCCCCAGGGTTTCACGGCCTTAAGGCCTTCTTCCACAGCTTCTTTGGTTACGCGTACCAAGTCGGCCGCTTCGGGAGACACCTCGCCGATGCAGAACATGCGGGAGGAGTCGGAAAAGTAGCCGTCCAGAATGGTGGAGCAGTCCACGTTCACGATATCGCCCTCGGCGAGCACCTCGTCGGCCGATGGAATGCCGTGACACACCACCTCGTTCACTGAGGTGCATACGCTTTTGGGGAAGCCCTCGTAGTTCAAAGGCGCGGGGATGGCACCGTGCTCGACGGTGTAGTCGTGCACCCACTCGTCGATCTGCGCGGTGGTCACGCCGGGCCCGATGCGCTCGGCCACGTAGTCCAGCACGCCCACGTTTACCGCGGCGCTTTTCTTCACGCTCTCGATGTCGGCAGCGGTTTTCAGGAGGTCGCGCGTGGGCACGTCTTCGCCGGCCTCAAAGAGCGCTTCCAGGCGCTCATCGAAGTCGAGGTGGCACTTCTTGTACTTCTTGCCGCTGCCGCACCAGCACTCGTCGTTGCGGCCGGGGTTTGTGAGTCCATCGTACATGGGGGCGCATCTCCTTGGGTGTTCGCTTTGGAAAACTGTTCGCCGCCCATGGTACTACAACTTGGCAGCGGGAATCTCTAAAGCGCGATAGAGGCGGTCGGGCACAAGGCTGACGAGATCGTCGGTCCAGCGAGCCAGATCGGTCGGTTCGTCGGAGCGAAACCAGTCGTTTAGAACCTCGCACTCTAGCTTCGAGAATACCTCCACGATGAACCGCAGGTTGTCGGTGACGGGGACGTTCTGATAGTTCTCCAGCGTGTCCAAGAGCACGGTCTTGCGGTTTTCGGGCATGATGGTCTGCCCGAACGGGGTGTTGATGGAGTACTGAATGGATTCGCGGAAGAAGTCGCGCTCTTGGGCGATAAGGCGCATGTGGTGGTAGTAGCCGGTTTTCCAGTCGATGGTACGTCCGATCTCGTTCAGGTAGAACTGGCGACAGAAGATTGAGTACCACCACGGTATATCGTACTTGCTCTCGAAGTGGCGGTAGAACGTCTGTCGTGAGATGCCCGCGTTGCGGCAGATTTCAGCTACGGTAATCTGATCAAGTGATTTGTCCACCGCGTGCAAAATCTTCATCTTGGTGCTCAATTCAGGTGAGTTGAAAATGCTTTCGCCCAAGGTGAGGTCAGTGATCATGGGAACGCCGCCTTCTGCTCGCTACGGGTACGCATACGTGGCCGGTCATGTCCTCCTTGAGTGCATAGTACCTGATCGATGTGGCCTTGTTGGCGACATGTCAAGGGAAATATCAAGGGGGAAATGACACAGGTTTTTGTCTGTTCCAATTTTGTTACATTCTTGCTCGTTTGTCCTCTGATTCAAACAAAATCCCTCTGACATTCTGTCATGGGGAACAGGTTTCGCGACTCGACCTTTGCCCTCTGTATCCTGCGCCCCGCACAATTTGAATCACAGGAGGAGGTGCTCTTATCCAGTGCCTTCGAAATCGGATAGGAAAGAGGGTTCCTATGAACGAAAAGGCAAAGTACAAGCTCATCGGATTCATCATGATGTTCGCTTCGTCATCGTTGATGGGCGGCATCGGCGCATTTACGCGCTTCATCGATGCGCCGGGCGATTTCGTGTCGTTCTGGCGCAACTTCGCGGGCCTTATCGCGCTCACGATCATCTTCTTGTTCATCGGTGGATTCAAGAAGGTGAAGGCCACGCGCTTCTCGGGCATGATGCTCCTGTCGGGCATCTTCCTCGGCCTGCTCTCGGGCCTGTACTGCCTTTCCACCCAGTACACGACGCTGGCCAATGCGTCGTTTCTCATCTACACCGGCCCCATCTACTCCACGATTCTCGCAGCTATATTCTTGAAGGAGAAAATAGACTGGCGCGGCATCCTTTGCATCGTGGCCGTGGTCGTCGGCATGCTGTTCATCGTGGGCATTGTGACGCCCGAGGGCCTTACGCTCGATTTGGATCCCACTTATACCTTCGGTAATGCCATCGCGTTCGCCTCGGGCGTAGCCTACGGTCTGTACCTGTTCTTCTCCCGCTATCGTGAGGACTGCGATTCCAATGTGCGCTCGTGGTGGAACTTCCTGTTCGCCTCGCTGGCCATCCTGGTGCTGCTTCTGTGGCATAACTTCTGCCTGCAGCCGCTGTCCTACACCGAGAAGGTGAACGGCGTCACCCAGATCGATGCGGCCGGCCAGATCATCACTCATCCGTGGAATCTCTTCACCATGCCGCTCGATTCGTGGCTGTGGCTTATCGCTGCGGCGCTCATCACCGGCTTCGGTGCGTTCTATCTGCTCACCCATGCCACGAAGCGTTTGAAGGCTGGCGAGCTGGCGGCCATCTCCTACCAGGAGACCATCATGGCCTCAATTCTGGGCTTGTGCCTGTTCGGCGAGACCATGACCGCCTTCCAGCTCATCGGCGGCGCGCTGATCGTCATCGGCGGCGTGAGCCAGATCGTCTTTACCACGAAGGCCGCCAACAAAGAGGTCGATGATGCCGCGGTTGACGGCGAAGTGGCTCTGGCCGCACAGGTGGGGGCGGGTGGCGCCGGCTTCATCGACGCCACGCCCGACGGCATGGACCCGAAGCTGGCCGCGATGGCCGAGGGCGCCCAGGAGGCGGCTGACGCCTACGACAAGGAGCATCCGGGCGACGCCGGGCGCTCGTAACCCTGCTTTCGCGGAGGGCTCGAACGGGGTCTGCGGCTTCGGGCCTTCCGCTTGCACTTCCATCCATTGGGTCCCGCGGGAGGGTGGGGCCCCGCTTTCAAGGAGGCACCATGAAAGAAACGGTTTACATGGAGGAGATGGACGCGTTCACCTATCGCGAGAAGCTCGCAAAGGACGCGGTGGTGTTCATCCCCGTCGGCGCGCTCGAGCAGCACGGCAGCCATATGGCCATGTGCGTGGACGCGGCTCTGACTCGCGATATGGCGGGTGCTACCGCCGAGGCTCTGACGATTGATACGGATGGCGCGCTTGAGGGCATCGTGTGCTCAGCCATCAATTTCGGATACCGATCCCAGCAGCGCAGTGGCGGCGGGTTCCATCTTTCCGGTACGACCTCGCTTTCCGGCACGACCATCATCTCGCTTGCCCGCGACATCTGCTACAGCCTTATCGAGGACGGCGCCCGCAAGATTGTGTTCATGAACGGCCACTACGAGAACTACCAGTTTATCTTTGAAGGGGCCGAGCTGGCGTTGGAGAAGGCCTCGGCCGAAGGTGTGCGGGATGTAAAGATCCAGCTTCTCTCCTACTGGGATTTCGTCGACGAGGCCACGATCGAGGCACTGTACCCCGAGGGCTTCACTGGCTGGGATCTGGAGCACGCTGGCGTGATGGAGACCTCCCTCATGCTGCTGTTTCATCCCGATCTGGTGGACATGAACCGCATTAATGAGGAGCTTTATGCTGGCCTTCCCGCCGAGCTGCCCAACTACGACGTGCTGCCCATTGTGGCCGATTACACGCCGCCATCGGGATGCCTCTCGCACCCCGGCGCCTCTACCCGCGAGAAGGGCGAGATCCTGCGCGATGTAGCCGTGCGGAACATGGTAACCGCCATTGAGAACGAGTTTGCCGGATGCGGTGATTTCCATGAGAACTAGCGACCGCCCGGCTTCCGCCGGCGCCTCCGTCCCCGCCGAGCAACCCCACGGTGACCTGAAGCGTGTCGCCGCCTCGTCGTTCCTCGGCAACTTCATCGAGTGGTTCGATTACGCCACCTACACCTATTTCGCCATCACCATCGGTATTGTGTTCTTCCCTGAATCCGAGGTGAACTCTACGCTGCTGGCCTTCGCCATCTTCGCCCTTGCCTTTATCTTCCGCCCCCTGGGTGCGATGTTCTGGGGGAACATGGGTGACAAGAAGGGTCGTAAGCAGTCGCTGGCCATCTCGGTGCTGCTTATGTCCGGTGCCGCCTTTCTTATCGGGTGTCTGCCGTCCTATCAGGCCATCGGCATCGCGTCGCCCATCCTGCTGCTCGTGTTGCGCAGCGTGCAGGGCTTCTCCGTGGCCGGCGAGTATTCGGGCGCCGCGGTGTTTCTGGCCGAGTACGCCCCGGCCGACAAGCGCGGTCGCTACTGCTCGCTCGTGCCCGCCTCGACGGCTACCGGCCTGCTCGCGGGCTCTACCATGGCCCTCGTGCTGAAGATGGCGCTGCCTGAGGCGGCCATTATCGAATGGGGCTGGCGCATTCCCTTCCTCTTGGCCGGACCGCTTGGCTTCGTCGCGCATTACATCCGCACGAAGCTCGAGGACTCCCCGGCGTTCAAGGAGATGGAAAAGGAGAACAAGGAGGCCGCCCATCCGACGCGGCTCGTGTTCAAGAAGTATCGCCGTCGCCTTCTGTCTTCTATTGCCGCCACCATGGTGAACGCCGTGGGCTTCTACTTGGTGCTCACATATCTGCCCACCTACCTGACGAGCTATACCGTGATGGAGGCATCCCAAGCTCAGCTGGCTACCGACATCGCGCTGGTCGCCTACTTGTTCATCATCTTCGGCGCGGGCACGTTGTCCGACAAGGTGGGGCGTCGTCGCATGCTGCTCATCGCCTGTGTGGCCTTCATTGTGCTGTCCATCCCATGTTTCCTCATGTTGGGCACCGCGACGCTTCCCGTGGTGATCGTCGCTGAGCTCATTATGTGTGTGACGTTGTCGCTTAACGACGCGAACATCGCCTGCTACCAGGCCGAGATGTTTCCCACTGAGGTGCGCTATACCGGCGCGGCCCTTGGGTCGAATCTGGCCTACGTGGTGTTCGGCGGCACGGCGTCGTTTGTGGCCACGGCGCTTATTGATGCGACCGGCAACGGCCTCATGCCCGCCTTTTACATGATGGCCATCAGCGCTGTGGCCGGCGTCATCCTGTATTTCACTGCCCATGACTATAATGGGATACCCCTGGACGAAATCGAATAGTTGGTTGGTTGATGCTGGCCGTTGCCCTCTTTTTTGCGCCAGCTCCCTCTGAGGTGCCGACTTTCGATAGGTTCAGGCGGTTCGAGAGTCTCGGTTTTCTGGCGTTTACCGAGGCTTTCCGAGGCCCCGCGGTCTGCCCTGGCCGCGGGGTCTTTTTGCGCGCGGGACGCCCTACCGGGTAAGCTGTCCCTCTTCGGCCGAAGAGGGACAGCTTACCCGGTAGGGCGTCCCGCTTTGACTTATCGGCGGGGCGCGGAGGCAGCAGGTGGCCGCATAGGGCGTCGGCTTTTTGCGGTGTTTGTGGGGCTGCTCAAGGGAGGCGGCGGGCTGTTGGAGGTTTCTCCCTTTCGCCGGCGGTGCGCGCGTGCTACCCTAGGCAACGGACGCTCGGCTGGTTGGTCGGGCGTGTCTTGTGAGGAGTAGTGCGGAAGCGAGGTGTGAGGTGGCGGCAGTAAGCCCGGGCGTGTACAAAAAGGTGCTGGCGGTGCGTCAGGCCTACTCCTTCGATGTCGCTTGCCTGCTCATGCGTTTCTTCGGCAGCATGCTGAACATCGGCGTGGTCACCATGATCACGTTGTCGGGCTATTCCTTCTTCACGGCGGGGCTGTCGTCCTCGCTCATTGCGCTCTCCATCTTCGTGGTTACCCCGCGGGTGTCCAAGCTCATCGACGAGCGCGGCCAGGCAGCCGTGGTGCCCAAAGCAGCCGCGGTGTCGCTTACGGGCCTCGTGATCCTCGTGGCGAATGTGGCTCTCCATGGGCCGGTATGGCCCCTGTTCGTAGGCGCCCTGCTCGTAGGGTTTTATCCGAGCCCCCAGGCTATGGCCCGTGCCCGCTGGACCTACCTCATCCGCTCTGGGCGGCTGGGGGAGGCGGCGCCGGACTTGCGCACCATGTTCTCCTACGAGAGCGTGTTAGACGACACGGCCTTCATTTTCAGCCCTTCCATCTCCATCGCTTTGGCGGCGGCTATCGCGCCGGTGGCTGGTATGGTGGCGGGCGGCATTGCCTTTACCGTGGGGGTGGCGCTCTTGTGCGCGTCGAAGTCCACCGAACCCGTTCCCGGCTGGAGCGACGGCGCAGCGGGGGAGGAAAACGCTGCGGCCGAGGTAGAGGGAGAGACGGCCTCTGCGGTCGGAACGGGTGCACCTACGAAGAGCCTGCTGCGCACGTCGGCGGCGGTACGCGTGCTCTTTGTCATCTACGCCTTCGCGGGGGCTTTTCTGGGGTTGTTCGATACGGCTACCGTGTCGCTCTCGGAGGATCTGCACAGTCCCGATTTCGCCGGTGCGGTGCTCATGGCCTCGGGTGCGGTGTCTATGACCGCGGGCTTCCTTTTCGGCATGGTGCGCTTGCGGGCGCCTCTGCCCAAGCAGCTGGTGGTGGCGGCCTGTGCCGTGGGTCTGTCCTTCGGCACCATGTTCCTCATCGACTCAGCGCCCACGCTGATGCTCGTGGCGCTGTTGGGAGCCACCACCTACGCCCCGCTGCTCATCGTTGCCAACGGCGTTTGCGAGCGGGCTGTACCCGATGCGCGGCTCACCGAGGCCATCACTTGGCTGAACGCCGGCTATACCTGTGGAGCGGCCTTCGGTCCCACCACGGCCGGAGCCATTATCGACCTGTTCGGCACTATGGCCTCCTTCAAGGTGGGTACGGTGCTGTGCTTGGGAATGCCCATTACGGCTATCTTGTGCTACCGCATCGTGAAGCGCAATATCCTGCCGGCTTACACGATGGTGGAAAAACGCGACTTGCCGTAGGTCTCGCGAGAGCGTCGCGGGTTCCTATGAAAAAGATGACGATTTTTCTACTGATTCAGCGTCAGTAAGTCTCCTGCTGTCACAATAGCCTCAGTGATGCGGCAGCCGTTTGGCGAGCATGCGCGACAGATCTCGCGCCTTCACGCGAAACGAGCTGATGCGCTGTAATGGAAAGTGGGCTCTTGGCCCGAGAGAAAGGAATGCCATGGATCAGATGAACTATCCGCCCCAGGCCCCGATGCCGACCCCGGCCCCGGCGCAGCCTGTGTATGCCAAGGGATGCATGGGCGCGGCTTGGGAAGACATCAAGGCGACGCCGGGCTATGTGAGCAAGCTGCTTGTGCTCGGTCTCATCATGTGCGTGCCCATCCTGAACTTCGTGGTAGCGGGCTACCTGCTGCACTGGTCGCGCGAGGTGCCCTTCGGCGGCAAGACGCCCATGCCTGCCAAATATGTGACGGGCAAGAACTTCGAGTTCGGCTTCTACGCCTTCGTCATCGCGCTTGTGGTGAGCCTGGTTACGGGCATCGTCGGCATGGTGTTTGGCGTCATCCCGCTGCTCGGCGGCTTGCTCTACCTGGCCGTTATGGTCGTCGGCACGGTGGCTGCCAACCTCATGCAGATGCGCATGATCATGGGCTGCACCATCGGCGACGGATTCAACGTGAAGGACGCATGGAACATGGCCAAGCGTAACTGGGGCCAGCTTCTGCTCGTGACGCTGGTGCCGGGCATTGTGGCAGGCCTCATTGTGACCGTGGTCACGACGGTGGTTGTTCTCTTTGCCGTGCTGGTGGCCATGGGCGGAGCCGCTCCCTCGCTGATGGCTGTCTCGGCGACAAGCGACCCGTCATTCGCCGAGGTGATGAGCATTATCGGCGCTATTGCCGGTCCCACGCTGATCGCTGCGCTCATTGCGTACGTGCTGGCGTGCTTTGCCGAAACGGCCGCTCAAACCGTAACGGTGCGTGGCCTGGGCCACTGGGTAGCGCGTTATGCTCCCGAATGGACGGCGCTGGCCGCACCGGTGCCGCCGACGTACCCGACCAACCCGCCGGTGCCGCCCCAGGCTCCCGTACCCCCGCAGACGCCGGGTATGTTCCAGTAGAAGCGAGGGCATTCGATCCTTACGCAACGAGGCCCCGCGACGGGAGATGTCGCGGGGCCTCGTTCATGTTTCAGGGTGGCGCCTGGTCCGACTTAGTCGTTCAGGCCGATCTCCAGGGTTTTAATGCCAAAGGGGCACCAGCTGGTGCCGAAGGCCTCTTCCATGGGCCCGCTGATGTATTTGATCTGGCGGCCGATGAGGCTCTTGCCGTTGTCATCGAGGCCGGAAACGGCCACGGCGAGCGTGGTCAGGCGGAAGTTCGTGCCGTTCAGTTTCAGCTCGACCGGCTGGCGCAGCTTCAGCACGAGCTGTACGTTGCCGTCCGCGTTGTCAGTGGCGTTCTTGTTGCTGTACTTGTTGCCCTTGGCCAGGTCGGCGGCTTTCTCCACCTTCTGAATAGTGCCGATGGAGGGTGCGGAATTCGCCTTCTTGTCGCCGAGAGTGATGGTGTCGCCGTACTTCACTGTGCCGAGCTTGATGGGGTTGTTGGCAGCGGCTTCTACGGCAGCCTGGGCCTCGGCTTCGGCGGTAGCGGCATCAGGGATCTCGTCCCGCTGGTAGTCAATTTCGCCGGCATCGGCCACCGAGACGACCCAACCCGACTCGGGCGACCAGGCCACGGCGAGCACGACGTCGCAGGTGCGAAGCTCGTTGATGGTCTTGCCATCCTCTTCCTCTTCAAGCGTCTTGGAGAGGCTCACGGTGATAGGACCGCCGTCGATAGTGAGCTCGGAGGTGGTCTTCACGATGGTGGCCTCGGCAATGGCCTCGCCGTAGGTAGCATCGTGAGCCATGAGGTGCTCGTCGAGGTCGGCCAAGATGTCACTGGCGTTAGCCGAGGCGAGCGGCGTGGCGGTCGGGTCGCCCTGGGTCAGATCGCCCGGCACCCATGTTTCCCCCTCGACGGAATACTCGAAGGGCAGCGTGACGGGCACCGTGATCTCGATGCCCTTGTTCTTGAAGGTGGCTGTTGCGGTGGCGGTGCACTCGACGATCTGGTTGCTCGGCGCGCCCAGATCCATCGGCTCGTTCACGATGATGTCGCTGAACTTGGGCCCGATGAGCGCGTCCTGGGGTACGTAGGCGTACTTCGAAATATCCGGCGCCTCCATGGTGACCTCGTCGAAGGCCGCCAGTACGCGCGCGTCGGAGAGGGGCACGCGCTGTACATCGCCCTGCTCGGTGTCGATGCGGTGGCTGAACGTGCCGTTGGTGAACAGGAACGCGGCTATGCCCGCACACGCGAGGGCGCAGATAAGCAAGCCAATGACGATGGCGAGGCCATGGCCGTGCTTCACGTTTTGGGCCTGGGCTTCTCCGACGGTGCCATAGGCCTCCTCGGCCGTTTTGGTTGCCGGGGTGGCGTCGGCGCTTTGGATAAAGGCGGCCGCCGCCTCGCGGGCTGCTCGGTTGGCGTCGGCACTGGTGCCGCTGGTGCTCGCAGGGGCGCTGGGGGTGCCCTGCTGCGGATCTGTATCGGTCATAACTCCTCCTGAACCTTGCGAGGGCGCGAGGAACCGCGGCCCTTATCGGTGCATTGTACTCGACAAAGGCGTCCTTGGGCTAGGGGAGGGCTAATCTTGCGACGGAGATTTCCGCAGATTGCTGGCGACAACGGCGCAGATGACCATGATGAGGCCGTTGAAGAGGAGGGAAGTGGGCGTACCGCCGCCCGCGGCGTAGCACAGCCCCAAGCCGAGCGCCGTGGTGACGATGCCGGCGAGCGCGAGGGTGCACAGTGCTGGCAGGCGATCGGGGTTGCGCGAGGCCGCGCGCCCCAAGATGCCGGCGGCCACGGTGACGCCGTTGGCGGCGAGGGAGGCCAGCCCGAAGGCCACCGACCCCAGTGACAGCCCCGAGCCGTCGGCGCCGCAGTCGGCCACGGCCTGGTAGCCCACCACCGCGGCAGTGGCGATGCCGAAGGCTCCGCAGATCATGAGCAGGTACGAGAACATGCGCAGATACCAGGTGGCAGTATCTTTTCGCTCGGTCATCGCCGCCGCTCCTTTCGCCGTGGCTCCCGCTGTTGCCGCCCTGCGGCGGGCGCGTTTCAACTTGGTGCCATCTTGCGGGCATGTTGTGGGCTTGGGGCCCGAATTCGGGGGTCATGATACCATAGCGCCATGGATTCGACGCTTCTCCAACAAACCCCCTTGCAGCCCGAGCCCGGCATCGGCAGCGGCGACGCCAGCGAGCGCACGCCGCTCGTGCTGAAGGTGTTTGGCGCCCTGCTCATGGTGGGCGGCGCGCTGCTCGTTCCCGAGGTGGTGTATGTGGCCGTGGCCATGGGGGAGGCGTTCGCGTCGGGCGCTTTCGGCGACGACTCGGTGATTACCGTGGTGCTGTCGTCGGTGCTGGCCGCCGCCGTGGGCTTTGCCATCGTGGGCGCCGTGGTGCTCGGCGTGCGCTTGGTGCGCGGCCGCCGCCGCCGGGCGCGGCTCATCGCCGAGTCCATGGCCATCGCCTTGGCCGTGGCTTTCGCGTGCGATCTCATGCTGTTCGGCGTGAACGGCACCTTGTGGTTCCTCGGCGCCATGGCGCTTATCTTGGTGGTTGCCCACGTGTTCGTGGACCCGTCGCTTTCCGACGAGCGCGAACTGCAGCGGAGGCTGCGCCTTATGGAAACGCGCGAGGAGGCCGAGGAGGGCACGCTCGGGCTGGACAAGACGGGCACCGGCTTCATCGAGCTCGACTTCTTCAACTTGTTCTGGATCTTCGTCATCGCCAGCGTGGCCGGCGTGGTGATCGAATCTATCTACCATGTGCTCGTGGTCGACTTCGGCCACTACGAAGATCGCGCGGGGCTGCTGTGGGGCCCCTTCTCGCCTATCTACGGCTTCGGGGCGCTGCTCATGACGCTGGCCCTGAACCGCTTCCACAACGCGCCCGTCTTCGTGGTGTTCGCCGTGAGCGCCGTCATCGGCGGGGCTTTCGAGTACTTCGTCAGCTGGTTCATGGAATACGCCTTCGGCGCGGTGGCCTGGGACTACACCGGCACCTTCCTGAACATCAACGGTCGCACCAATTTCATGTTCATGTGCATGTGGGGCGTGCTCGGCGTGGTGTGGGTGCGCCTGGCGCTGCCGGCGCTGCTGCACACGGTGAACCTCATCCCGTGGCGCTGGCGCTACTCTATCACGGCCGTGTGCGCCGTGTTCATGATCATCAACGGCGTGATGACGCTCGTGGCACTCGACTGCTGGTACGCGCGGCTTTCGGGCGTGGCGCCCGACAACGCGCTCGAGCAGTTCTGCGCCGAGCATTTCGACAACCAATGGATGGAGAACCGCTTCGAGTCTATGAGCATTCACCCCGATGCGGCCCACCGTTCCTCCTAGGAGCCTCCCATGATGGACGATCCCTACAAAGTTTTGGGCGTTGCGCGCGACGCGTCGCCCGAGGAGATAAAGAAGGCCTATCGCAAGAAGGCCCGTGAGAACCACCCCGACCTGAATCCGGACGACCCGGCAGCCGAGGAGCGCCTGAAGAGGATCAACGAGGCCTACGACCGCATCACCAATCCCGAGAAGTACGCTCGCGAGGATGCGCGGCGGCGGTACAGCGCGCCCTACAACCCGGGCTATGCCGGCTATGGTGCGCCGGGCGGGAACCCCTTCGGCGGCGCGGGCGGTGGAGCGTCTGCGGGGCCAGGCGGCTACCAGTACCAGTGGGTGGAAGTGGACTGGGACGAGATATTCAACAGCTGGGCGCGGGCGAGCGCGGTGCCCAAGCCCGAGGTTTCGGCAACCGACTCGGCCGAGTTGCGCCAGGCGGTGCTGTTCATCGATGCGGGCAACTACAAAGCGGCGCTCACAGTGCTGGCTGCCCTTCCGATGGCCGCGCGCACGGGACGCTGGTACTACCTGGCGGCGCTGGCCAACTACGGGGCCGGCAACGCCGTGGCCGCGGTGGACCAGATTCGCGCAGCTCGCAAGGCCGAGCCCACCAATGCCGACTACCGCCAGGCCGAGGCCGTCATCGGCGCGCGGGCTCGGGCCTACCAGCAGGAAAGCGAGCGCCGCGGCTTCTCGGCGGGGTGCGACCCCTCCACGCTGTGCTGCTGCGCGGTATGCGGGCCGACTCTCTGCCAGCCGCTTCTGTGCTGCCTGTAGCGGGACGGCTCCATCGCGCCGCACGCCCCTGTGCTAAGATGGGCGATTGACTGAAAGACGCGCCGCATCCTGCGGCGCTTCCCGTGCAAGGAGGTATTCGTGCCCCAAGCGACAGATTGGGCCGACGTGCGCGTGGTGGGTATCCCGCGCGCCCTGCTGTTCTACCGGTTCGGCGTGCTGTGGACCACGTTCTTCGAGGGCATCGGGCGCACCGTGGTGGTGAGCGACCCCACCGACAAGGCCATCGCCGATGCGGGCGAGCACCGCTCGGTGGACGAGTGCTGCCTGGCTTCCAAGGTGTTCATCGGACATGTGGAAAGCCTCGTGGGCCGCTGCGATGCGGTGTTTGTGCCGTGCTATCCCACCGACGACCACCGCGCTGGCTTCTGCACCAAGTTCCAATCGGCGACCGACATGGTGAAGAGCACGTTTCGCGACGAGCATCTGCGGGTCATCTCCTGCGAGGTGCGCAACGCCCGCAAGATGAAGGACGTGCGTCGTCCCTTCGAGGAGATGGCGGCCCGCATGGGGGTGTCGCCCCGCGATGCGCGGGCGGCCTTCAGGTCGGCCTGGGAGGCCCAGGAGGCCCATGACAAGGCCCAGGCCAATGCGCAGATCCGCCTTATGCGCTCGTTGGACGAGCGCCGGCGGGCGGCGGCCGGCGGCGACGGCGCGGCGGACGCTCCGCTCGGCATCCTGGTGGTGGCCCATCCCTACATTACCCACGATCCCTATATGTCGGCTGCGGTCACCGATGCCCTGTCCGATATGGGAGCCACGGTGCTCTACGCCGACGCAGTGGATCACGAGCGCGCCTACAAGAAGAGCTTCGAGTTCTCGGACACCATGCCGTGGCTCATCAACCGCGAGCTCATCGGTGCCATCCTCATGTTCGAGGACCATATCGACGGCATCGTGCTCATCAGCGCGTTTCCCTGCGGCCCCGACTCCATGACCGACGACGCCATCATGCGCTGCATTCAGGGCAAGCCCATTCTGAACCTGATGATCGACGCGCAGTCGGGCACCGCCGGCGTGGAGACGCGCGTGGAGAGCTTCGTGGATATCCTGCGATTCCAGCAGAAGGGAGGCTACGTCCATGCCTAAACCCCAGGCCCTTATCGAGCAGGTGCGCTCGAAGGTGTCGGTTGAGCGCGAGCGGCTCCGTCCGCCCAGCCTGCACGCCGACCGCAAGGCGGCCAAGCGCGCGAAGCACAAGGCCAAGCATCACAAGTACACCAAAGCGGCCTTCTTCCGCTACTGCTACTACGACCCGGCGTTCAAGTTCTTCTGCGAGCAGGTGCTCGACGTTGACTACCTGCCGCTGCCCGAGGCCACGCGCGCTGCCAACGAGGTGGGCGTGCAGAACTCGAGCGACTACGTGTGCACGCCCTTCAAGCACATCCTGGGCGATTTCGCCGAGGCGCTTGATCTGGGCGCCGACATTCTCATCCAGTTCGGCGGCCCGTGCCGTCTGGGCTACTACGGCGAGCTGCAGGACTCCATCCTGCGCGACATGGGCTACGACTTCATCATGCTGAACTTCGCCCACGGCATCGAGAAGGGGTATCTCGGCTGGGCCAAGGAAGTGCTGAAGACGGTGAACCCCGACGTGGACATCCCCCACGGCGTGGTGCAGCTGAAGGCGCTGGCGAAGATGATCGCGAATTTGGACGCGCTGCGCGACTTCTACCTGGCCAACGCCGGTTTCGAATGCGAGCGTGGGGCCTTCGACGCCGCCTGGAGCCGCGCCATGGACGCCATGCGCGCCTGCTCTGACGAGCGCGACGTGAACGAGGCCTTCCGCGACGCTATGACCGAGATGCGCGCCATCCCGCTGGACAAGCCGGCCGACCCCATCCGCATCGGCATCGTGGGCGAGATGTTCACCGCTATCGACGAGCGCAGCAACCTGGAGCTGGATCACAAGCTCACCGCCATGGGCGTGGAGGTGCACCGCATGCTGAACTTCACGAACCGGTATTTGCGCTATAACGAGCCGAACCTGCGCGTGGGCGCCAAGGACTACCTCACTTACGACATGGGCCCCACCTCCACCCTCACGGTGGCCGCGGCGAAGAAGTACGCCAGCGAGGGCTTCGACGGCATCATTCACGCGAAGTCGGCCGGCTGCACGCCGGAGATCGACTGCATCCCCGTGCTGCAGAAGGTCAGCGAGGACTTCGCCGTGCCCATTTTGTATCTCACCTACGACTCCCAGACCTCTGACACCGGCCTGGACACGCGCCTGGAGGCGTTCTACGACATGCTCGCCATGAAGAAGGAGAAGAGAAAATGAAGAAGGCCTACTTAGGCATCGACATCGGGTCCATTTCCACCAAGGGCGTCGTGATCGACGAGGATCGCTCCATCATCGCGCGGTCGTACCTGTGGACCGAGGGCAATCCCACCGAGGCGTCGAAGAACGTCGTGCGCGAGTTGGAGAGCCAGCTGGCCGAGAGCGGCGAGGATGTGGCCATCGTGGGCGCCGGCACCACCGGCAGCGCCCGCCGGCTCGTGGGCGCCATGCTGGGCGCCTCCGTCATCAAGAACGAGATCACGGCCCACGCCGTGGGCACCACCTTCCTGCACCCGGACGTGCGCACCATCCTGGAGATCGGCGGCCAGGACTCGAAGATCATCTGCGTGTCCGACGGCATTGCCGTGGACTACGCCATGAACACGCTGTGCGCTGCTGGCACGGGCTCGTTCCTCTCCAGCCAGGCCCACCGTTTGGGCGTGGAGGTGGAGGAATTCGGAGAGGTGGCCCTCACCTCGAAGAAGCCGGCGAATATCGCCGCCCGCTGTACCGTGTTCGCCGAGAGCGATCTCGTGCACAAGATCCAGGTGGGCTATGCGCGCGAGGACATCATCGCGGGTTTGTGCAATGCGGTGGCGAGCAACTACCTGAACAATGTGGGCAAGGGCAAGAAGATCGCTGCGCCTGTGGTGTTCCAGGGCGGTGTTTCCAAGAACGCCGGTGTGGTGCACGCCTTCGAGGAGCAGCTGGGCATGCCCGTGGCGGTGGATCCAGACGGGCACCTCATGGGCGCTTTCGGCGTGGCTCTGCTCGCGGCCGACGCGGGTCCCATCAAGGGCGCGGAATCGGGGCCGTTCGCGAGCGGCACCTTCGATTTCGAGGCCATGCTCGACTTCGACTTCAAGACCCGCGAGGTGGAGTGCAACAAGTGCGCCAACCACTGCGAGATCATCTGCGTCTACCGCGACAAGGACATCATCGACAGCTGGGGCAACCGCTGCGACCGTGGCGCCGTGAAGACGACGGCGTAGCAACCTGACGGCTCGGATGCTCGGCAAGGGCGCCGTGCTCAGACAGTCCTCGCTTTGGAGAACAGCCCACCGGGCTGTTCTCGTCGCTGCGGAACTCCGCGCGGACCCTCGCCGACCATCCGAGCCTGACATTGCCTTTGTTCGAATTCCGCCGATCGCAGAGAGGCCGCTTGCCGAGCGGCCCCTTTTCTTTTTCACGCCACCCTGTAATCTCGGAACATTCGACTTTTTCGCGCGAGAGATATGAGAGAGAGGTAGATGCGGAATGGCATTGGGCGTTGGAAGAAAAGAATTGGTGATGGTGGGCGTGCTGCTCACAGGCACGCTTCTGGCGGTGCTGAACCTCACGATGCTATCGCCGGCGCTCCCGGCTATCATGGCGGACTTGGGGGTGGACGCCACCACGGCCCAGTGGCTCACATCGGTGTACGCCCTGGTGGAGGCTGTAGTCATTCCCCTGTCGGCTTACCTGGTGGGACGCTTCACCACGCGCCAGCTGTTCATCACTGCGTTGTCGGTGTTCACGGCAGGAAGCCTGGCGGCGGCCCTGGCGCCGAACTTCTGGGTGCTCTTGCTCGGGCGCATCATGCAGGCTGCCTGCACGGGCGCCGTCATGCCCATGGTATTCACGGTGATTCTGCTCGTGTTCCCCCGCGAGAAGCGCGGCACGGCCATGGGCGTTATCGGGCTCATCATCGGTTTCGCGCCGGCAGTGGGGCCCTCGCTTTCCGGCCTTTTGGTGGACTCGGTGGGATGGCGCGCGCTGTTCGCCATCGTGACGACGCTCGGTGTGGTCGTGGTGCTGCTGGCGAGCCGCCTTCTGCGCAACTACGGCGATTTTGCGCGCACCACCTTCGACAAGCCATCGGTGGCGCTGTCCACAGTGGGCCTGGTGTGCTTGCTCTACGGGCTTTCCACGTTCGCGTCCACTGATAACATGGCGCTCACGCTGGGGCTCATTGCGGTGGGCATCGTGCTCGTGGCGCTGTACGTGCGCCGTCAGCTGAAGCTGCCTGAGCCCATGCTGAACGTGCGCATCCTGAAGACGCGCCCCTACGCCACGGCGGCCTGCGTCATTATCATCGTGCAGGCGGCGCTTCTGGGTACCGAGGTCATCACGCCGCTCTACATCCAGGGCACGCTCGGGTTCACGGCCACCATGTCGGGTTTGGCTATGCTGCCGGGTGCCGTGGTGGGCGCGTTCACGGGCCTGGTGTCGGGCCGCCTGTTCGACCGGTTCGGTGTGCGCAAGGTGGCAGTGCCGGGCATTCTCGTGGCGGTGCTGGGTGCTTCGGGGCTTGCGGGGCTCGGCATGGATGCGAGCTTTATCACGGTGATGCTCACGGTGACGACGCTCATCATCGGCCTGCAGTTCACCATGACGCCGCTGAATACCTGGGGCGTGAACTCGCTGGACAACCGTGTCATTCAACATGCCCAGGGGCTTTCCAACACCATGAACCAGGTGGCGGGCTCCTTCGGCACGGCGGTGCTCGTGTCGGTGTCGGCGCTCGCGCCCTTCGTGGCGCCGAATGCCCCGGCGGCCGAGCAGGCGTATCTGGGCGAGCATATGGCCTACTGCACTACCTTCGGGCTCATGTGTGTGGCGGCACTCGTCATCATCTTCCTGGTGCGCAACCGCCCCGCTGCGGCTTCGGGCGCGGCGGCGGCCACCCCGGCCGAGCGCGGGGAGGAGTCGGCGGACTATGCGGCTGGCATCTCCGGCGTGACCGTGGATGGCACGCTGGGCGAGTCGTGGGATCCGAATCGCACTTACACGGCGGCCGAGGTGATGAACCGCGAGCCGGTGTGCGCTCGCGACGACGCCACCATGGCCGAGGTCATCCGGCTCATGGACGCCAACCAGACGAGCGGACTGCCCGTGGTGAACGCCGAGGGAGACCTGGTGGGCTTCGTGTCCGACGGCGATGTGGCGAGCTACCTCGGCAAGACCGAGATCGCGCTTGTGGACTCCACGTTGCGCAACGGCTACCGCTACATCGACGACGAGACGGACATCGCGCGCCTGCGCGACCTCATGGCCCTGAACGTTATGGCCGTGGCTACTCGCCGCGTGATCTCGGTAGAGGCTTCCACGCCGGTGGACGAGGTGTGCACCCTGTTCGCCGCCAAGCGCATCAAGAAGGTGCCCGTGGTGCAGGACGGCAAGCTCGTCGGCGCCCTCTCCCGCCGCAACATTATGCGCTCCCTCGTGGAGGCCATCGACCTTCTGGAGAAGTAGGGGAGCAAGGCCCCGTCCTTTAACGCAAGGCCCGCAACGCACTGTCGTTGCGGGCCTTTTTCGTAGAGAGGGGGCTCGGGCTCCCAGGGACGTTTGCGGCGGCAGCTATCGCCTTTAACCATAGACATGAACTGGTGTTTCTTCTAGATAATCACCCATGGTTGGTGAGGGGGTGATCTATGTCTTTTCACCAATCATGAGCCTTTAATTCATCAATTGCGGGCGTTTCGCGTCGAGCTGCGCGCTCGTACAGTGCTCTTATCGCAAGACGAGCGAGGAGAGAGCCTGATGGAAACGGAACTGCTGAACGAAACTGCTTCCCAAAACGAGATTGCCGAGGCCGACCAGGCGCAAGAGAAAGCCATGCCTTCTTACGAGGATGTGCGCAAGGCGCTGCTGACCAACCGCGCCAACACGCTGGCGCTGCTCGCCTGCCTGCGCGAGACCCTCGAAGAGCGCCCGTTTCGCGAGGCCGAGGCGGCCGTCGCTTGTTCCGAGGCCATGGGGCTCACCATGCAAAGCCCCCATGCCCTCTACGGCATTCTTATGAAATGCGGCGCTGTGGAGTCTATTGAGGTACCCGAAACCGACATCGAGACTGGCGTTGTCTCTGCCAATGATGCAGCCAAGGCCGTTGTACAGGCTGAAGCCGCCGAGTCCGCTGACCTTCCCGACCAGCCTGTGGATTACCTGCTGTGCACCACCGATTTGGGACGCAGCGCGCTGGAGGAGTTCGAGCCCACTAAGCGCTTCGCCGAGCTGATCGCTGGCGAGCCGGCGGGGTATCGCAGCGCCTATGACGCTGTGCTGGCTCTCTGCGAGAAGGGCGCCTCCAAAAGCGCTATTGAGGCGGCTCTCGCCGGTCATGAGGCCCTGTCCAATCCGAAGCAAATCTATCCCGGGTATTTTATCTCCAAGCTGGAGACCGTAGACGGTATCTCATGGAACGGTGCGTGGCGAACCACCGAAGCGGGCCGGCGCATGCGCGCACTGCTGGCCTAACGCGTACCTTCGCCTGCTGTTCCAGGGACATACAAACCAACCAAGAGGAAAGAAGGAGAAGGCTTATGAGTCGAGCCACTATGACGCGTCGCGGATTCCTTAAATCCACGGCGGCCATGGGAGCGGTGACGGCGCTGGGCATCAGCGCGGCTGATAGTCTCACGGCGGTCGATCCGGCCCATGCCGATGAGGCGTCCGACGTGAAGATCATCAAGACGTCGTGCCGCGCCTGCATTGCCAGCTGCGCGGTGCTGGCCCATGTACGCGACGGTCGCGTCGTGAAGATCGAGGGCAACCCGGAAAGCCCTATGTCCCAGGGCGGCGTATGCGCCAAGGGCCTGGCCGGCATTCAGGCGCTGTACCATCCGAACCGCAACAAGTACCCCATGCGCCGTGTGGGCGAGCGCGGCACCAACCAGTGGGAGCGCATCTCCTGGGAAGATGCGCTCACCGAGGTGGCGACCAAAATCAACGAGGTGTCCGACAAGTACGGTTCCGAGGCCATTTCCGTTTCCACGGGTGGCGGCGGCAACCCGCACTTCTCGAATGTGAAGCGCTTCGGTGAGGCCATTAACACCCCCAATGTATGGGAGCCGGGCTGCTCGCAGTGCTATCTTCCCCGTATGGGCGCCTCTCTTTTGGCTTACGGCGCCGGAAAGCCCAACAACCTGTCCTTCGCCGACTCCAACGGCTGGGATTACTACTACACCGACAGCCCGGTAACCTCGCTTGTGCTGTGGGGTACCGACCCGTCGAACTCCTCGGTGGCCACCGGCGGCCGCGCCCTAGCCGAGCTGCGCAATCGCCCGGAGGGTCTGCGCACCGTAGTTATCGACCCCCGCTACACCCTGGATGCCGCCAAGGCCGAGGTGTGGCTGCCCATTCGTCCCGGTACCGATGCGGCCCTGCTGCTCACTTGGACGAAGTGGATTCTCGACAACGAGAAGTTCGATGAGGAGTTCTGCCGCACGTGGACGAATATGCCCTACCTCGTCAACCCCGAGACGCGTCTTACGCTGAAGGCCACCGAGGCGGGTCTTCCCGGCACCGATACCGACTATGTCGTGTGGGATTCGGAGAAGAACGCCCCGGTAGTGGTGGAGTTCCCCATGAACGAGGGCGTGAAGCCCGCGCTGTTCGGCACCTACGAGGTTAACGGCATGCAGTGTTCCACGGGCGGCCAGCTTCTGAAGGAGTCCTGCGAGGAGTGGACGCTTGAGAAGGGCGCTGAGATCTGCTGGCTCGATCCCGAGCAGATTGAGCGCGCGCTCGAGATATACACCGATCCGGATGGCCAGTCGGGCATTATGCAGGGCGTTTGCATCGACCAGTACGCGCAGTCCCAGCAGTGCGCTCTGGGCGCTCTGAACCTCGAGTTCCTCATGGGCAATGTAGAGAAGCCCGGCACCATGCTGCAGAAGTTCGCCCCGGCCCCCTGCAAGGATCAGCTGGGCAACACGCCGCGTCTGCTTTCCAAGGAGAAGGTCATGAAGCGGTGCGGCACCATTGAGCACAAGGGCATTCTGTGCTGGGATATGGCCCACATCCCTTCGGTGTTCAAGGCCATGAAGGACGGCGACCCCTATCAGATCCATATGTGGATCGAGCGCTCCGGCAACAAGCACGTGGTGCTCGGCAACTCGTCCTGCCTCGATGAGATCGTGCCGAACCTCGATTACGTCGTGCACTGCTTTATGTACCCGACGGCGTTCTCCGTTCTCTGCGCCGATCTGCTGCTGCCCACCACCGAGTGGCTGGAGACGAACCTCACCATCCCGCAGCTGAACACCATCGTTATGCGCCAAGCGGTCACGCACTTGTTCGAGACGGTGGAGGAGGGCATTATCTGGACCCAGATCGTCCAGAAGTGCGCCGAGCTCGGCAACGAGCACTGCGCCAAGGCCTTCGATGAGGAGGCCTGCATGGCACCGCCGTTCTACAAGAACGAGCATGAGAAGCAGCTGCAGCATCTGAACAAGCTGGAGATGAGCTGGGACGAGGCTTGCGAGAAGGGCGTTATCGAGTGGGCTAAGCCCGAGGAATACCGCACCTATCAAACCTATCTGGCCGACGATGAGGAAAATCCCGGCAAGCCCAAGGGTTTCGGGACGCCCTCCAAGAAGCTGGAAGTGTACTGCGAGTCCAATATTATCTTGGGCCGCACGGGCGCTCCCTGGTCTCAGTGCGCCGAGGAAGCCCCGCTGATTCTTCCGCCGGCCAGCGCCGACTATGAGCCTTTGTGCTACTACGTGGAGCCGGCCGAGTCGCCCCTGACTGACACCGAGTATCCGCTCGTGCTCACCGAGGGTCGCCTGCCCATGTACCACCATGGCACTCTGCGCAACATCCCCTACCTGCGCGAGATCTACCCTGTGCCCGAGATGTGGATCCACCCCGAGGATGCCGAAAAGTACGGTATTGCCGATGGCCAGTGGGTGAACATCGAGAGCCGTCGCGGCAAGACCCACGGCAAGGCCCGCGTCACCACTGCCATCGCGAAGGGCGTGGTGTATCAGGAGCGTTTCTGGGCGCCCGAGCTGCTTGATTCCGACGATCCGGCTCAGGCTTACAAGGTGATGAACGTCAATGTGCTCACCAAGAATGATCCGCCTTACAACCCCGAGTACGGCACCTACACCCTGCGTGGCTTCCAGGTGAAGGTGAGCCCCAGCGACGACGAGATCCTGAAGAGCGTGTGGATCGAGCCCGAGCAGTTCCAGCCCTGGATGCCCGCTCCCAGCGAGAAGACCGAGGATGTGTTTGACTATGGCGCGTAATTGCATTGTTGTGAACCTGGACCGCTGCACCGGATGCTTCGGGTGCGAGGTGGCCTGCAAGATGGAAAACGGCGTGGCCTTGGGCGAGCGCTGGTCGAAGGTGTTCACGGTGGGTCCGGTGGGGGAGTATCCCGACATGACCCGCTATGCGCTGCCCACCATGTGCCAGCAGTGCGAGAACGCCCCCTGCGTCTCGGTGTGCCCCACCGGTGCCAGCTATCGTGATGCCAACGGCGTCGTGCTGGTGGATAAGGAGAAGTGCATCGGCTGCAAGTACTGCATGATGGCTTGCCCCTACGGTGTGCGTTCGTGGAATGCGGCCGAGAAGTGCGCCGAGAAGTGCACGCTGTGCGGACACCTCACCTCTCAGGGCAAGGTACCCGCCTGCGTGAAGAGCTGTGCGGCTGGAGCTCGTTTCTACGGAGATTTGGACGATCCTAGCTCTGACGTGTCCAAAGAGCTGGCCAAGTATTCCGAGGACGATATCCACACGCTTCAGGACGTGGGCAATGCGCCGGCGACCCGCTACATCATGACCAGTATGATCGGCCAGTGGCAGGATCGCATTGCGCCGGCCGACCATCCGCACACCGCCGCTTATCCGGTGGCCGAGTAAGGAGCACCCATGGAAATTCAATGGTCCCTCGTTTTGTTCACCGCCCTGTCTGGAGCGGGGGCGTGGCTTGTCGCTTGCGCCGGTCTCGATGCCTTTAAGGGCCTGGCCAAGAAAGCGGTCGTGCCGGCAGTCATCGCGGGCATTGCCCTTATCGTCGTAGGCGGCATCGCTTCGGCGACCCACCTGTCCCATGTCGATCGCATCATGGCCGTGCTGGCCCATCCGGCACCGGGTATTTTCCTGGAGGCCCTGCTTCTCGGCATCGATGTAGTGGTGGCCGCTGTGTTCCTCGTGCTGTATAAGCGCAACGCCTCAGAGGGCGTGCTCAAGGGCTTGGGCATCGCCGCCGTAGTCATGGCTGCCGTCTTCAGCTACGCCTGCGGGTCGTCCTACATGATGTCCTCGCAGCTGGCCTGGAATACCATCGCGCTGCCCTTGGGCTACCTGGGCACGGCGCTCGCCGCCGGCACGGCCCTGTGGTACCTCCTGTGCGCTGCGTTCAAGGAAGAGGCTGCGGCCTTGTCCTTCGCGGCCACCGAGACGCTCATTGGCGCGGTCGCGGCGTTGGTAACCTCCCTCGCTTACGGCTTTATGGCTGGCGTTGCCGGCGGCGATTCCGCGATCCTGTTCTGGGTCGGGGTCATCGCCTGCGGAGGCGTGGTGCCGCTGGCTTGCGGTATCTTCGGCATGAAGAAGACCGATGGTGCGCTTCCTCTGGCCGTTGTGGCCGTGGTCGGTGCGTTCATCGGGTCTGTTGCCTACCGCGTGCTCATGTGGATCGCGTCCATCGCGCTGATGTCGTTGTTCGGTGTAGGCATCTAGTTCGCCGATTTCCGTCGCCCGGCTATCCCTCCGGCCGGGCGACCCTTTTCAAGGAGTTTGTTTTATGGATCAGACCAACCGCATCGCTCTCAATGGGGCCGAGGCGCAGGAGATGCGCGAGGCCAACGAGACTCGGGCCGCCTTCTGCCGGTTTCTTGCCAGCCTGTATCTGTACGAGCTTACTGACGAGCAGGTTGAGGCGTTTGCCCATATCGAAGTTGCCGGGGACGGCACCGCTATCGATGAGGGGCTGAGCACCATGAAGGAGTACCTCCGCCATCGCCATGGGGGCACTCGCCAGGAGCTGGCCGTCGACTACGCGCGCGTGTTTCTCGGCGCCGGTAGTTACGATCGTATCTTGGCTCCGCCCTACGAGTCGGTGTTCACCAGCGAGGAGCGTATCCTCATGCAGGATGCCCGTGATGGCGCGGTAACCTACTATCGTCGTGCCGGTCTCGATTTGCCCGCCGATAACACGACTCCCGAAGACCATCTCGGTTTCGAGCTGCAATTCGTCGGTGCGCTTGCCGAACGCGCAAACACAGCTCTTGACGAGGGGGATGGGGAGGCTTTCTCTGAGGCCATGGCGCTGGCCCGCAGCTTCTTCGTCCATCATCAGCAGAACTGGCTCTTCTCCTTGTGCGATGCCGTGGACAAGTTTGCCGAGACGGATTTCTATCGCGGGCTTGCGCAGACGACTCGCGGATACGTGGAATCTGAGGCGGCATTTTTCGAGGAGGTCGCCCATACGCTTTCCCTGGGCGATGAGGTAGCCGAGGTTCGGCCTGCTTGGGACATCAGCGGAGCCGGCGATGGGGCTGCGGAAGGTGCGGTGGCGTAATGCCTCCCGTATTGACGCGCCGCAGTTTCGTCGGCCTTGCCGCCGTCTGCGCTGTGGGCGCAGGCGTGGGTGGGGCCGGCGTGGCCTTTGCCGGAGATAACGAGCTGCTTCGTCCGCCGGGCGCCCAGGATGAGAGGGCCCTTGCTGCTGCGTGTCTCAAGTGCGATCGCTGTCGCAGCGTGTGTCCGACCGGGGCCGTGGCCCTCGCCACCGTGAGCGATGGATTTCTGCGGGCTCGCACACCGGTGCTCGACTTCCATAAGGGGTACTGCGATTTCTGCGGCAAGTGCATTGAGGTATGCCCTACGGGCGCTCTGCGTCCCTTCGATGAGTCGACGGAGAAGCTGGGCGTGGCGGTGGTGCAGAAAGACCGCTGCCTGTCCTACTTCCAGAGCTGCACCGTTTGCGAGAAGTCGTGCGCTTTCGAGGCGCTGACGTTTACCGATGGTCACCCAGTGATAGACGCCGCGCTGTGCAACGGCTGCGGACAGTGCGAGTTCGAGTGCACAGCGCTGGTGTACGGAACCTTTGCCGGTGGCACGCGACGTGGCATCGTGGTGGTGCCGCCCGAGATGGCCGACCGCCTCGGGCGCACAATAGTGGAAGACGGCAGCGAGATGGGGGCGTAACCGATGAAGTCGAAAACGAAGCGAACCTTGGCCGCCGTTGGCGTACTGGGCCTGGTCGGTGTTGGGCTGGCCGTGCATACGGGTACGGGAACGCCTTCGGCGTGGGGGATCGGCGACATTGCCGCCATCTGCCCGCTGGGCGCCATCGAGGCGGCTATCGCCTCTCGCACTATCGTGCCGCCGCTGCTGATTGGCCTTGCCATTGTGGTGGCCTTGGTGATTCTGGTGGGCCGCGCCTTCTGCGCCTGGGGCTGCCCCGTGCCGCTGCTGCGCCGCGTTTTCGGCATCAAGGAGCGGAAGGACGACAGGCCGACGGTGGTCGAGCGCGATGGAATCAACGATTCGCGCAACTGGGTGCTGGGAGCTACGGTGATCACGACAGCCGCCTTTGGGTTCCCGGTATTTTGCCTGGTTTGTCCGGTGGGTCTTTCGGTTGCCACGTTCATCGCCCTGTGGCGCTTGTTCCAGTTCAGCGAGATTACGCTGTCGCTCGTGGTGTTCCCAGTCATTCTCGTGTTGGAGATTGTACTTCTGCGGAAATGGTGTCATCGGTTCTGCCCGTTGGGCGCCCTTCTCGGGCTTATATCTCGGCTGAACCGCACATTTCGACCGACGGTGGCCTCGGCGTCCTGCCTGCAGCGTTCGGGGGGTAGCTGCTCGCGTTGCGCCGATGCGTGTCCCGAGGGAATTGATCTCCACCATCCTGAGCACTCGGTTTCCCTGGCTGAGTGTACCAAATGCGGGGAATGCAAGGATGTGTGCCCGGCCCACGCTATCAGCTTTCCGCTTCTGAGTCGGGCGGCGAAGCCCCAACGGGACACTGTCCAGGCTCCCGGTGAATGCGACGAGGATGTGGCCGTCGTCGCCGAGCGTTAGGGGCGACCGGAGGAGGCGGGTTGTACCGCCATGGGAATTCGACAGGGGGGCTTGTGCCAGCATCCGAGGGTATACAATATGAGTCGTGGGATGGGCGGGATTCCAACGCCCGTTCTTCGGTTCGCAGTGCGGCCATGGGGAGTATGAGCCGCCTATCATGGGGGGAGCGCATGCGCAAACGATTCAGCGACAGCCAGGAGGCGTTCGCGTCCAACAGCGAGTTGGCGCCGACGCGTCTTGGCATGACCATAGAGGAGCAGTGGCCCGCCCTCAAGCTGGTGGGCTTCGGTTTTTACTACGCTTGGATTTGGGTATCGTACAACAGCAACGTGCTCGTCTTTCCCTCGGCTGCCTCTGATTTGCCTCCCGATACCATCTCGCTCACATATCTGGTTTCGACGCTTGCCCTGGGCATCGCGCTTGTCGTGCTTTCCCTCATGCGCGGCCTCACGCGTCGGCTCGTGGGCAGCAACTTGTTCCTTATTGCGATAGCTGTGGTTGTAGGGTTGGCCACCGGTGCCACCTACGTCTCATCCAGCTGGGGAGCGGACGCCAACCTCTACCTTATTTCGAGTGCCGCGCTGACAGGCGTGGGGACGTCGTTTATCGTGCTAAGGTTCGGCGTCGTGTACTCGAAGGTGCCGGCTCGCGAGGCGGCCATGTATACGGCGGCGTCTTTTGTGTTTGCAGCTATGATTTACTTCATGGCCGTGGGCCTGCCCGACCCTGTGAGCATTGTGTTCACAGCCTTTCTCCCGATCTTGGCGGTGGCGTCTACGCTTACCAACGCCGAGTGGTCTTCCGAGGACGAGAAGCCTCGACCGGAGGGGCCGTCCTCTCTGAGAGGGTTTTTCGTGAGACTGTTGGTGGCGGTGGCGGTATTCTCCGTCGTTGTAGGTGTATCCCGCGGCTTCTCGATGCCCCATTCCTCCATTAGCTCGCTCAACGATGATGGCGCGCTCATTATTTTCTGCACCGCGATTGTGGCTGCCGTGTTGTTCGCGGTGATAGGTCTGCTGCGGCGTCAGTTTGACGTGAGTCGCCTGTACTATCCCATCATTATTGTCGTGGCGGCATGCATTCTCGTTACGCCGCTGGTGGGAGGGACTGGCTTCGGCGGCCAATTTGTTACGGCTGCCTACAATTGCTTCATGCTGGTGATCTGGTGCTTGCTTGCTTATGTGGCTTACTCGTCGTGCCTTTCTCCGATACTGGTGTTCGGTCTGGGCCGTGGGGCTTCCGCTCTAGGAACAACTCTCGGATGGCTGGGCGGTTTGGAAATCGTGCGCAGCCAGGGCGACGGCAGCTTGTCCTTGGAGGTCATCTCGGTCGCCATGGTTTTTGCGCTGCTAGTGGTTTCCATGCTGGTCTTGAACGATCGCTTGATCGGCGACGCGCTGCGCCCAGAAGGAGGACCTCGCGGCTACGGTGCGGCTGAGGCGCCGGCGGGGGAAGAGACGGCGGCGTTTGGAGAGGGCGGCAACGACGGGAGTGATGTCGCACCGGATGGCGAAGGCGGTCGGGATGATGGGCCGGGGCGCGGAGAAGACGACTCTGTCTCCGATGCTGTTTTGGACGATGCCGCGGAAGAAGGGCGGCGCCCGGGCCATTACCGGGTGCGCTGCGATACGGTGGCCGAGCGTTACGGGCTCTCCCCGCGCGAGCGTGATGTGTTTGAGCTTCTGGTGCGTGGTCGCTCGATCGACTACATCGCCCAGAACCTCACCATATCCTTCAACACGGCGAAGTCTCACATTCGCCACATCTACGTGAAGGCTGACGTCCATTCCCGCCAAGAGCTCATCGATCTCATCGATCGCGAGCACTAGACTGTACGAGTTGCTTTGGCGGGGCTCAGGCGGAGGCCCCTGTTGATCCGCTGTCTGAGCCGTCCGTGCTCCTTCTCTCAATCAATCATAAGGAAAACTTGATAAGTATTGACTTAGGTTTCCTTCTGCGTACAATGTGCTATTAGCACTCGTAAAGGGAGACTGCTAACATCTCTGTCGCCGCAGGTCAACGCCTGCCGTACAGCCTGTTTGCACCCGCGAGATACTGCCTGCGTGCGGCCTACACTGGAATGGTATGCGTCTCCCGACCGTATGAAAGAAGGATAAGAACCTATGCGTAAGTTCAAGACCGAGAGCAAGAAACTGCTCGACCTCATGATCAACTCCATTTACACCAACCGCGAGATCTTCCTGCGCGAGCTCATCTCGAACGCATCGGACGCGGTCGATAAGCTGTACTTCCGCAGCCTCACCGACCCGTCGGTGGCCGTGGGCCGTGACGACCTGGCCATTACCGTGGGTTTTTCCGCCGATGAGCGTACGGTTACAGTGTCCGATAACGGCATCGGCATGACCAAAGACGAACTGGATCGCAATCTCGGCACCATCGCCCACTCTGACTCCTTCGAATTCAAAGCAGCCCAGGCCGAGGCTGCTGCTGAAAGCGAGCCCGGCGAGGCGAAGGGGCTCGACGACCTTACCGATGTGGACATCATCGGCCAGTTCGGCGTGGGCTTCTACTCCGCGTTCATGGTGGGCAAGAAGGTGCGCGTCGTCTCCCGCGCCATCGGCTCTGACGAGGCGTGGGCCTGGGAGTCCAACGGCGTTGACGGCTACGACATCAAGCCGGCCGAGCGCGCCGAGCACGGCACCGACGTCATCGTGTATTTGAAGGACGACGCCGACGAGGAATCCTTCGGCACCTTCGCCAGCGAGCACGGGCTCACGCAGCTCATCAAGCGCTACAGCAACTACGTGCGCTATCCCATCAAGATGGAAGTGACGAAGAGCCGCAAGGTGGAGGCGCCTGAGGCGGCCGAGGGCGAGCAGCCGGCTGCGCCCCAGTGGGAGAGCTACACCGAGGTAGAGACCATCAATTCCATGATCCCCATCTGGAAGCGCAAGAAGTCCGAGGTATCCCAGGAAGAGTACGACGAGTTCTACAAGACCGACTTCCACGATTTCGAAGATCCGGCCCGCACCATCTCGGTGCACGCGGAAGGCTCGCTCAACTACGACGCTCTCATGTTCGTGCCGAGCCGTGCGCCGTGGGACATGTACTCGAAGGACTACAAGCGCGGGCTCGCCCTGTACTCGGCCAACGTGCTCATCATGGACAAGTGTGAGGAGCTGCTGCCTGACTACTTCGGCTTCGTGCGTGGCGTGGTGGACTCTTCCGACCTCACGCTGAACATCTCTCGCGAAACGCTGCAGCACAACGGTCAGCTGCGCGCCATCGCCCGTCGCCTTGAGAAGAAGATTAAGGCCGATCTGGCCAACATGCGCGATGACGACCGCGAGGCCTACGAGAAGTTCTTCGAGCAGTTCGGCCGCACGCTGAAGTTCGGCATCTACCAGAGTTACGGCATGGCGAAGGACACCCTGGCTGATCTGCTGCTGTTCTATTCTGCCAAGCAGCAGAAGATGATCACGCTCGACGAGTACCTGGCCGACGCCCCCGCCGGCGCCGACTCCATCTTCTACGCCGCGGGCGATTCGCTGGAGCGTTTGGCGGCCATGCCGCTCGTGACCACGGTGCTTGCCAAGGGCTACGACGTGCTTCTGTGCGATCAGGACGTTGATGAGTTCTGCATGATGGCCATGGGCGCCTACGGCGAGCACGCGGTGGACGGCGATGAGGAGAACAAGCAGCCCTATGTCATTAAGAACGTCGGCTCAGAGGACTTGGGACTGACCACTGACGAGGAGAAGAAGGAAGCCGAGGAGGCCACCGAGAGCAACGCTGAGCTTTTCGGTGTGATGCGCGAGGCTTTGGGTGAGAAGGTGGAGCGCGTGGTTGTGTCCACCCGCCTGACCGATGCCCCCGCGGTGGTCACGAGCGAGGGCGGTGTGTCGCTTGCCATGGTACAGGTGCTGAAGAGCCAGCCCGGCGCCGAGGATCTGCCCGATCTCCATCTGGTGTTGGAGATGAACGCCAAGCATCCGGTGTTCGAGGCCCTGCGCGCAGCGCATGAGGCCGGCGACGACGACAAGGTGCGCGCCTATGCGGGTATCTTGTTCGACCAGGCGTTGCTCGTGGAGGGCATCATGCCCGACAACCCGCTCGCCTTCGCCCAGGCTGTGAGCGAGCTGATGAAGTAGGCTCTTGCGCCGGCCAAGCGATTCTGCTGCTCCTTCTCTCTCGGAGAGGTCGCCTCGTGCGGCCTCTCCGCGTTTCTGAGAAACGTCTATTTGGGCAGCAAACTCCGCGAAGTAGACTTCTGATGCTGTGGGGCGGTGGCGCAATAAGGGAAGATGCAATGAAATACCTGGTAGAAGATGCGTCGATTGGCTACATCGGTTTCGTTCCGTTGCGAGTTGCTGTGTCCGCATCTATTTCGCGGAGTTTGTTGCATCGATTCCGGCAGAAGAGAAACGCGGCCCATGTGGCGCTCATCAGGGCGAGCCCTAAGGCGTCGAAGGTGATGAAGAGGTCGATGCTCGAGGCGAGCAGGTCGTGGCCAGAGGGCAGGGTGGCGCGGATGAGCGTCTCGCCGATAAGCCCCACCACCTGCTGAGCCAGCACGACGCCGGCCAGGGTTCGATGGCGCTCCGGGCGCCAGATAACCAGCGGATAGGTACAGTTCCACATGAGGAAGGCGATGCCGATGCCCTGGATGCCCACGCGTCCCGGCACGCCGGAGAGCTCATAGGCGCCCATGTAAGCCTCGGGCGCGAGGGAGAACCCCAGGGCGCACTGCACGTTCACGACGAACACGAAGGCGAAGCACACGCGTACGACCCAGGCGGCTACCATCATGCCGCGCCAGGCCTTTCGCGGATTCGCTCCGCCCTGCGGCGCGCACATGTTCCGAACTGCCGGGGCGTCTTTCCTTTTCGCATCGTCCTGAACGGGGGCCTTAGGGCCGGGGTTGAAGAAGCTCACCGTGCTCTACCTTCCCAGCTGGCTCAAATGGCGGAAGGCGTAGAAGGCAACGGCGCTGGAGGCGGCTACGTTCAGGGAATCCACGCCGTGGGCCATGGGGATGCGCACGGTGTAGTCGCAGCGCGCGATGGTGACGGGGGAGAGCCCGTCGCCTTCGGTGCCGAATATCAGCGCCAGTTTCTCGGGCGCGCCAGTCTCTGTGGCGCGCCCGGCCAGGAGCGCGTTCAGCTCGTCGGGCGTTACCGAGTCATCCGAAAGCGCCATGGCGGCGCAGGTAAATCCGTGTTCATGCAGTTCGGCGATGCCCTGCTCGCTCCAGGTGCCTTCGTTCGGGCGGTTCGGCTTGCTCTCATCGCCGATGCGGGTCCATGGCACTTGGAAGACGGTGCCCATGGACACGCGCACAGCACGGCGGTATAGCGGATCGTAGCAGGCGGGGCTCGCGAGCACGGCATCTACGCCGAGAGCCGCCGCGCTGCGGAAGATGGCTCCCACATTGGTGTGGTTGGTGATGTCCTCGAGCACTGCCACGAGGCGTGCATCGCGCAGCACGTCGGCCACAGGCGGCAGGGAGGGGCGACGGAAAGCTCCCAGGGCGCCGCGGGTCAGCTCGAAGCCCGTGAGGCGTGCGAGCTCGTCGTGAGGTGCCACGAACACGGGCAGTTCGCTGCCATGCTGTTGACGTGCCGCCTCTTCCATGCGCTCGATGAGCGGTGCCATGGAGGACAGCCACTTTTCCTCCATGAGCAGGGAAATGGGCTCCATGCCGCCTTCGAAGGCCCGCTCGATTACCTTTTCCGACTCGGCGATGAACAGCGCTCGCTCCGGCTCCAGCTTGCAACGAAGCTGTGCTTCGGTCAGCCGTGCGAACGCGTCGAGCCGTGGGTCGTCGAGGGTGTCTACATATATAAGGGGCATGGGCGGCCTTTCCGTCTCCTCGGGTGCTGGGATGGCTTGGATTCGGGTAAAACAAAAGCGCCCGCCTATTATAAGACGGGCGCTTCGATGAGTGGGGAAAACCCTTAGGCGAGGGCGGCCTTCAAGGCGGCCATCTGGTTGGAGCCCAGACCCTGCAGACGGCGCTCGGCCGGAATGCCCAGCTCCTCCATGAGCTTCTCGGTCTTCACCTTGCCGAAGCCGGGAAGGGCGTTCACGAAGGCCTTGACCTTCATGCGGCCGATAACCGGATCGTCGATCTGGTCGAGAACCTCGGCCGGGGTGGTCAGACCCATCGAGAGCTTATTGGTGATCTCGGAGCGCTTCGCGCGGACGATGCGGGCCTTCTCAAGGGCGGCGGCGCGCTGCTCGGGGGTCATGGTAGGTGCGGGCATATCACTTCTCTTTCTTCTCGGTGCCTTGGCGCTATTACCAGGGCATTCACTCTAGGAACGCTGACCTTGCAGGATGCAACGTCAGCGTTCCGCGCTTTTGGCGTAGTTGATAATAATGGAAATGCCCCGCTTGTACACCCCTTTTCTCGGTAAAGTCGCGGTTTCTTCCCAAAATGGGAATCATTTCGGTTCCGAAGTGGGGATTTGATGACGAAACGGCTTCGTATTGACGGCGAGACAGTCTACGATCACATGGTTTGCACATCTTGTTGACGCATTCGAGGGGCTTCGCCGGGCACGCTTGCCGGCATCACTCGGAGGTTATAATGAACACGCAACAGACGTAAGGGGAAGGAATCCCATGACCAATAAAACTGTAGCGGAAGTGCAGGCTGTCGCCCATCCGGATTTCGATGAGTTTGTGGCCACTATCGAGGCGCTGCGAGCGCCCGACGGTTGTCCGTGGGACAAGGAGCAGACGCATCGCAGCATTTCGGGAAACATGGTGGAGGAGGCCTACGAGGCCGTAGACGCCATAGAAGCCGACGATGTGCCCCATATGTTGGAGGAGCTCGGCGATGTGCTTCTGCAGGTGGTGCTTCAGTCGCAGATTGCCGCCGATGAGGGCGAGTTCACCATCGACGATGTGTGCCGCGTGGTGAACGAGAAGATCGTGCGCCGTCATCCGCATGTGTTCGGCGAGATGCAGGCGGGGGATGCCAATGAGGTGCTGGATGTGTGGGACCAGATTAAGATGGCCGAGAAGGAGGCCGCCGATGCGGATGCCGCTGGTGCACCGGCGGGGCTGCTGGACGGCGTGCCCAAGAGTTTCCCGGCGCTCAAGCAGGCTCAGAAAATCTCGCGCAAGGCTGCCTCGGCCGGCTTTGAGTGGGAGAGCGTAGGCGATGTGTGGGAGAAGGTGGACGAGGAGGTGGCCGAGTTAAAGGCTGCCTATGACGCTGCGCCCAAGTCGGCCAACGGGAAGGTGGACGCTGCGGCCGATCCCGCGGCCTTGGCTGCCGTGGAGCTCGAGATGGGCGATGTGCTGTTCAGCTTGGTGAACGTGGCGCGCAAGATGGGCGTGCAGGCCGAGGAGTCGCTGCGGGCCACCTGCGGCAAGTTCCGCACGCGTTGGGCATTTATGGAAGGTGCCGCTGCAGGCCAGGGGCGTCGCGTGGAAGACCTCTCGATGGAGGAGATGGAAGAGCTCTGGGGCATGGCGAAGATGCTGGAGGGATAATCTCCGCAAACCGGGACGCCCTACCGGGTAAGCCGTCCCACTTTCAACGGAAACCGGGACGGCTTACCCGGTAGGGCGCCCTGTCTGATGTCTAGGAGCGTTCGTACACTTTGCGGCCGCCCACATAGGTGGCCTGCACTTGGGCCTGCTGCAGATCGTCGGGGTCAAGCGCGAAGGGATTCGGCTCCAGCACGACGATATCGGCGAACTTGCCCGGCTCCAACGTGCCCAGTTCGTCGGCGCGTTGGGCGGCCACGGCGCTGCCGGCCGTATAGGCGCGCAGGGCCTCGGCCAGGGTAATGCGCTCTTCGGGCAACCAGCCCTCGCGCGGTTCGTGGGTGTCGGCATCGCGTCGCGTAACGGCGGTATACACGGCATCTATAGGGTCAATATCGGTGACGGGGGAGTCGGTGCCGAAGGCGAGTGCCGCACCCGCGTCAAGCAGCGTGCGGAAGGGCCACATGTATGGCACGCGCTCGGGTCCCAGGTCGCGCTCGGGGCCACCCGGATCCAGGGTGATGTGACGCGGCTGCACGCTGGCCACGATGCCGGTGTCGGCGAGGCGCTTGATGTCGTCGGGCTGGAAGTTCTCCAGGTGCTCGATGGTGTGGCAGTGTCCCTTGGCGGCTACGGGATGCCGCTCGAAGATGTCGATGCAGCGGTGGATGGCCTCGTCGCCGATGGCGTGGATGCGCACGGCGCTGCCCTCTGCCGCCGCCGGTGCCACAAGCGCCTCCATGACCTCGGCCTCTACCGTGGGACGGCCGCAGTCGCCCTCGAAACGGGCGTTGCTGTAGGGGTCGTGCACCCAGGCGGTGTGCTGGCTCGACACGCCGTCGAAGAACTGCTTGAAACCGCAGGCTGCTACGAGGGGTCCGTCGCAGCGCTCCTGCAGCGTGGTAAGGCGGCTCCGATCGGCTAGCAGGGTAGGGAACAGCGAGGCGCGCACGGTTAGATCGCCAGCATTCTCCAGATCGGCGTACAGGTCGTCGCGCACGAAGTCGAGTCCGGGCATGGCCATGAGCGATACGTCGCAGACTCCCGTGATGCCATGCTCGTTGCAGTAGGCCGTGAACGACCGGTAGGCATCGAGTAGCTCCTCGCGGGTAAACTCGTCCACAATACGCGGCATAAGCTCCATGGCTGCCGCCTCGCGCACGATGCCCGTGAGGCGGCCTTCGTCGTCGGTGTCATAGCTGCCGCCGGCCGGAGGCTCGCTCTCTTCCGTTATGCCCAAGCGCTCCAGGGCGCACGTATTCAGCCACAGGGTGTGGGCGTCGCCCGAGTACATAGCCACGGGCCGGTTGGGATAGACAGCGTCCAGGGAGGTGCGGCTCGGCATGCCGGCCGGGCTCCACAGGTAGTCGCGCCAGCCCTGGGTAAGCAGCCACGACCCCTCGGGGCGCCGCGCTGCCAGGGGGGCGAGGCGTGCCACGGCGTCGGCCTCGTTGTCTCCCACGAAGCGCTCGGCCAAGGGCGAAAGATAGAGCGCGGAATGGAACACATGCATATGCGCGTCGTGGAAGCCGGCCATAACGAGGGCGTCACCAAAGTCCTCCACTACGGTATCGGGGCCGCGCAGGCTCTCGGGCAGAGTATCGGGGGCACCGACCCAGCACACTCGGTCGCCGCGCAGCGCCACAGCGCCGGGGCGCGGCACGTCCTCTGCTCCGGTAAAGACGGCTTCGCTTACGATGATGCGATCGGCAGGTTCAAGGCGGCTGTCCACGTGCACCACGCTTCCTTTCATTGCGTTAGATACGTTCCGCAGTATACGCTCTTCCTTAAAATTGTTCACGTGCACGATAACTTTTTCCACGATGGACTGGGCAAAAGAAACGGCGAGGGAAAAAATACCTGATCGCGATAACCTATTAACCTTTCGTGCTGATCTGTCAATGAAAAGAAGTGCTTCCTTATTATTTCTTCATGAAGATGGAATTTACCTGGGAAAATATAAAAGTGTTCGAACCGTTCGCCCGACATATCCTCCAACCGCCGCGATAGCCATGGCAAAGATGCCTCTTTCATGGAATCTGATTGAATAACTAAGCGATTGGAAATTTTTTATTGCATGTGAACAAAAATGATGGTACTTTGAACCCGTCGGCAAAATCGACCCGGCCAGAGAATTAGGGGAGTCGGGCAGTACGCCGGTAATGCGCAAGGAAGTTATCCGATGCTGCTTCGGGTTTCATTGCTTGACCTGGGGCAGGGGAAATGTTCTAAGGGGCGTTTAAACGAGGTGTAGAAGGTAGAGGGGCTTCGTAATTACGAGTTATACCCTCATCTAATACCGCTTTACCTCTTTTCTCCCCGAACGTTTCTGAGACATTGGGTGCAGCCATTGCGCCGACCGCGATGGGCTGGGGGCAGCTCGCCCGCAGCTTCTCAACTATGATGGTGCGCTTCAACGCGCCGGATTGGAGAGTCACATGCAAGGAGTAAACGTCAAGAGCGAGATCGGCAACCTTAAGAAGGTTATCCTTCATCGCCCCGGCGACGAGCTTCTCAACCTCACCCCGAACACGCTGGAAGAGCTGCTGTTCGACGACATCCCGTTCTTGGAGGTTGCCCAGGCCGAGCACGATGCGTTCGCTGATATTCTGCGCGGCGAGGGCACCGAGGTCGTGTACCTGGAGGACCTCATGGCCGAGGTCATCGATGCGAACCCCGAGCTGCGTGAGCAGTTCCTCGATCAGTGGATCTTCGAGGCCGGCATTCGCACCGACATTTACAAGAACATCATCAAGGATTACATCAACTCCGAGTACGCGGGCACCAAGGACATGGTCATGAAGACCATGGCCGGCATCAACCTGCAGGAGCTGCCTGGTTCCGACACCCACCTTTTGGTGGACATGGTGTCCGATCGCTGCAAGCTCGTGTGCGCCCCGATGCCCAACCTGTACTTCACCCGCGACCCGTTCGCGATGATCGGCAACGGTGTGTCCATCAACCGCATGTACGCCCACACTCGTAACCGCGAGACCATCTACGGCGACTACATCTTCCGCTATCATCCGGATTTCGCCGGTACGCCGACCTACTACGATCGCAACGACACCTTCCACATCGAGGGCGGCGACATCCTGAACATCAACGAGCACGTGCTGGCTATCGGCATCTCCCAGCGCACCGAGCCCGATGCCATCGACGCCATCGCCCACAACGTGTTCAACGATGAGACGAGCTCCATCGACACCATCCTGGCGTTCAACATCCCGAACAACCGCGCCATGATGCACCTGGATACCGTGTTCACCCAGATCGACTACGACAAGTTCACCATCCACCCCGGCATCATGGGCCCGCTGACCGTGTTCGAGATCACCCCGGACGGCAAGGGCGGCACCAAGATCCGCGAGCGCGACGAGGAACTGGAGAAGGTGCTGTCCGAGTACGTCGGCCAGCCCGTGCAGCTGATCCCCTGCGGCGGCGGCGACCGCATCGCGGCCGAGCGCGAGCAGTGGAACGACGGCTCCAACACGCTCTGCGTGCGCCCCGGCACCGTGGTGGTGTACCAGCGCAACAACGTCACCAACGACGTGCTGTACAAGAACGGCATCAACTGCCTGGAGATGCCCTCCGCGGAGCTCTCCCGCGGCCGCGGCGGCCCGCGCTGCATGTCCATGCCGGCCTGGCGCGAGGCTCTGTAAGCCTTCTGCGCAACTCGCGCCGGCGCCGCGCCGACGCACCTGCGCCCACGCGGCGCATCCGTAACGGCTTTTCCGGCCCAGTCTAGCCAGCCAGCGCTGGGCCGAAAAAGACGCGTGGGATCCCCGGCTTTCCGGGGACCCGCGCGATATAACTTTCACTCCTTCTAGGGAAAGGAAACGAAACATGCCTATCAATCTCAGCGGTCGTCCGTTCCTCCGCCTGCTCGACTTCTCCACTGAGGAGATCGAGTACCTGTTGAAGCTCTCCAAGAACTTCAAGGACCTCAAGCGCACCGGCACCCCGCACCGCTACCTCGAGGGCAAGAACATCGTGCTGCTGTTCCAGAAGACCTCCACGCGCACCCGCTGCGCCTTCGAGGTCGGAGCCATGGACCTCGGCATGGGCGTGACCTACCTCGATCCCGGTTCCTCCCAGATGGGCAAGAAGGAGTCCATCGAGGACACCGCCCGCGTGCTCGGCCGCTTCTACGACGGCATCGAGTTCCGCGGCTTTGCCCAGACCGACGTTGAGGATCTGGCTGCCAACGCTGGCGTGCCCGTGTGGAACGGCCTGACCACCGAGTGGCATCCCACCCAGATGCTCGCTGACATCCTCACCGTGCAGGAGAACTTCAACTACGACATCAAGGGCAAGACCCTGGTGTTCATGGGCGACGCCGCCAACAACGTGGCCCGCTCGCTGATGGTCGTGTGCTCCAAGCTCGGCATGAACTTCGTGGCCTGCGGCCCGAAGGAGAACATGCCCGACGCCGAGCTCGTCGAGACCTGCACCGCCATCGCCGCTGAGAACGGCTGCACCGTGAAGTGCACCGACGATGTGGCCGAGGCCTGCACCGGCGCGCATGTCATCTACACCGACGTGTGGGTGTCCATGGGCGAGCCCGACGAGGTTTGGGCCGAGCGCATCAAGCACCTCGAGAAGTTCCGCGTGACCAAGGAGGTCATGGCCATGGCTGACCCCGAGGCCATCTTCCTGCACTGCCTGCCGGCCTTCCACGACACCAACACCACCATTGGTGCCGACATCGCCGAGCGCTTCGGCGTGACCGAGATGGAGGTCGAGGACGTGGTGTTCGAGTCCAAGGCTTCCAAGGTGTTCGATGAGGCTGAGAACCGCATGCACACCATCAAGGCCGTCATGTACGCCACCCTCTGCGGCTAAATCGCCAACGAGGTTTGTCTGCGGGCCGGTGGCGGCGGGGCGCTTTTCGAAGCGCCCCGCGTCTCCGGCCTAAGGGCGGCGCGTATCGCTGCCCGAGGAGGCCTTGGCCTCCTTACTATTTACCAACGGAGCCGGCCCGATCGGGTTTCAAGATGAGAATCTCGGTAGAATCGGTTCCGTTGCATGTATTCCGTACCTTGCAACCGCTGTCTCGCCTCTCTTACATGCAACTTAAGGCTGGCTGGCGGTTACCGAAAAGATTGAGGTGAAGTAAATGGCTTACGAAAAGGGCGACGGCAAGACAGTCGTCATCGCTCTGGGCGGCAACGCGCTGGGCAACACCCCGCAGGAGCAGCTCCAGCTGGTGCAGAACACCGCCAAGCACATCGTCGACATGATCGAGGAGGGCACCAACGTCGTCGTGTCCCACGGCAACGGCCCCCAGGTCGGCATGATCAACAACGCGTTCGCCTACGCGGCCGCCAACGACGACAAGACCCCGGACATGCCCTTCCCCGAGGCCGGCGCCATGAGCCAGGGCTACATCGGCTACCAGCTGTCCCAGGCCATCCTGAACGACGTGAAGTCCCGCGACATTCCCCGCTCCACGGCCTGCATCGTGACCCAGACCGTCGTCGACGCCGACGACCCCGCGTTCCAGAACCCCACCAAGCCCGTGGGCGCCTTCATGGACGAGGAGACCGCCAAGGCCAAGGCCGAGGCCATGAACATCACCGTGAAGGAGGACGCCGGCCGCGGCTGGCGCCAGGTGGTCGCCTCCCCCATCCCCAAGCGCATCGTCGAGTTCGACGCCGTGCGCGACCTGGTCGACGGCGGCTACATCGTCGTGTCCACCGGCGGCGGCGGCGTGCCCGTGTTCGAGACCGAGAACGGCTACGTGGGCACCCCGGCCGTCATCGACAAGGACCGCTCCAGCGCGCTCATGGCCTCCGAGCTCGAGGCCGACATGCTGGTCATCCTGACTGCCGTGGAGAAGGTGTGCATCAACTTCAACACGCCCGAGCAGGAGGAGATCTCCGAGATGACCGTGTCCCAGGCCCGCGAGTACATCGAGCAGGGCCAGTTCGCCCCCGGCTCCATGCTGCCGAAGGTGGAGGCCTGCATCGAGTACGTCGAGAAGTACCCCGAGGGCAAGGCCCTCATCACCTCGCTCGAGTGCGCGGCCGCCGGCCTGCGCGGCGAGACCGGCACCGTCATTGTTGCCGACTAACTTGCTCTAAATAGGGGGTTGCGTCTCGGACGCAACCCCCTATATAATGAGTTCATAGTAATCGAAAAGCGCGTCTTCCGCGAGGGTGGAAGACGCGCTTTTTCACTTTATTCAGATGCACAACGAGTCAACAAAAAAATATCTTCCAAACTGGGAAGTTTTTTGTTGCAGGTGAACAAAAATGATGCTATATTATCGGCATCGGCAAAGACAGTCCGATCACTTTTCTGGCTCTGCCGATTCATCCTATTCCTCATCGTCGCGAGCATGGTTAAGGCATGCTCAAGAAAGGAATGAACCATGGCAAAAATCGTCAGCTCTTGGAACGACTGGGATCCGCTGAAGCGCGTCATCGTCGGCCGCTGCGACAACTCCGTCATCCCGCCGGAGGAGCCCGCCACTTCCGAGAAGGTGCCCGTTGACTCCGAGATGCGCGGCATGTGGGGCCTCCGTCCCCTCGAGACCGTCGAGCGCGGCAACGAGTGCCTCGAGAACCTCGTGAAGATCCTCGAGGACCGCGGCGTCGTCGTCGACCGCCCGACCCCGCTGCAGTGGAACCAGGCCATCGGCACGCCGGACTGGCGCAACGACTCCATGATGACCTGCATGCCTCCGCGCGACATCCTGCTGACCATCGGCAACGAGATCATGGCCTCCGCCAACTCCTTCCGCTGCCGCTACTTTGAGTACCTGGCCTACTGGCCCCTCATGGAGATGTACTTCGAGCAGGACCCCGACTTCAAGTGGACCCAGGCCCCCCGCCCGCGTCTGACCGACAAGTCCTACAAGCACAACTACTACGATGAGAAGATCTCCCTGGAGGAGCGCCTCGAGCGCACCGCCGCCAAGGACTTCGTGACCACCGAGGTCGAGCCGATGTGGGACGCCGCCGACGTGATGCGCATGGGCAAGGACCTGTTCATCCAGCACGGCCTGACCACCAACCGCGCCGCCATGGACTGGTTCCAGCGCTACTACCCCGAGTTCCGCGTGCACGCCGTGAACTTCCCGGGCGACCCCTACCCGATCCACATCGACGCGACCTTCGTGCCGCTGCGCCCGGGCCTGATCATCAACAACCCGCACCGCCCGCTGCCCGAGCCGCAGCGCGCCATCTTCGAGGCCAACGACTGGCAGATCGTCGAGGCCGCCGACCCGGCCCACACCGAGCCGCCGGCGCTGTGCTACTCCTCCGTGTGGCTGTCCATGAACTGCCTGGTCCTCGACCCGAAGACCGTCATCGTGGAGGCCTCCGAGGTGCACCAGCAGGAGCAGATGGACAAGCTGGGCATGAACGTCATCCCCTGCGACCTGCGCGACGCCTACCCGTTCGGCGGCGGCCTGCACTGCTCCACCGCCGACGTCTACCGCGAGGGCGAGTGCCTCGACTACTTCCCGAACCGCGTCGAGGATCCCACCCTCGTGCGCCCCGAGATGTGGAAGTAAGCACGACGTTTGTCAACCGCTCTCGGATGCAACTGGCAGCTTGAGGGCACCTTCCATCAAACGACAGCTGAGGGCAGCTGCCTGATGGAAAACTAGAAAGAAAGGGGAACAGGTTTCAACGCATCAAGCGGCGGCCTGTTCCCCTTTTTTCGTACCTCGTTTAGGGCAACGAGGCACGAGACGTGACCCGGAAACGGTTTCGGGGTCATAGTTTTTATTCTCATTTCACCTCAGAGGGAAAGAAAAAGGAGGGAAGTATGGCTCAGGATAAAATCGCTTCTCAAGGCGAGAACAACGGCTTCCAGATGAACTACGCCAAGGGCCTCATCTTCATGCTCATCTCTGCGACGGGCATGGGCCTGGTGCCGCTGTTCTCGCGTTGGGCCACGCGCGTCAACATGTTCGATGGAACCGAGGGCCTTGCTGCTGGTGACTCCATCGGCGCTCTTATGGCCTGCGGTCGCATGGGTATGGGCGTGCTCTTCTTCGTGATCCTGATGTTTGCCACCAAGAAGGTGCAGACGTTCAAGGAGCTGAAGCTCACCCCCGCTATCGCGCTCGGCGGCCTGATGATCGGCATGTCGCTGGCCTGCTACGTGACGTCCACGCTGCTGACCACGGTAGCCAATGCCGTTATGTTCATCTACACCGGCCCGGTAATCTGCGTGCTGTGCGCTCGTATCTTCCGCAAGGAGCCCATGAGCGGCCTGCAGTGGATTTGCCTCTGCATCGTGTTTATCGGTATGCTCTTCGGCGAGGGCCTGCTCGGCTTCGGCGTGGGCGGCCAGGCGTTCGGCCTCGACTTCAACCTCGAGACCTCGACGCCCGAGTTCCCGCAGAAGGGCGTGGGCGACGCCTTCGGCCTGCTGTCTGGTCTGTTCTACGGCCTGTCCATGTTCTTCAACGGCTACCGCAAGGATGCTGACACCACCGCCCGTGGCGTGTGGAACTTCATCTTCGCCGTGCTGGGCGCTGGCATTATCACCATCATCCTGAACGCGCTGGGCAGCCAGCCTGGCATGGAGAACTGGGCGCTGTCCGTCCACTTCACCACCTTCAACTGGATCGGTGCGGTGCTGCTGTGGATCATCTGCGGCCCCATCGCCCTGGGCACCCTGCTTGTGGCCGGCCGTAACCTGCCGGCCATGGACTACGGCACCATCGCCTACTGGGAGGTGCCCGTGGCCATCTTCATCGGTATCGTGATCTTCGCGGAGCCGATGACCATCAACAGCTGGCTCGGCGTGCTGCTCATTTGCGGCGGCGGCGCCTTCCCCACGGTGAAGGCCATGCTCGCCCGCAAGGGCACCGGTTCTGTCGACCAGAAGACGCTCGAGAGCGTCGAGGCCGAGAACCAGGCCGAGGTGGAGACCCAGGATCTGCCGTAAGGTTGATCGGGTTTCCCAGGTTAACTCATCCGCACCCAGGCGGATGGCAAAGCTCTCACGGCTTTTCAAAACGTGTAAAGGTGCTGGCTGGCACTAGATAAGCTCCTAAAAGGAGGAGTGCGAGCAAGCACAAGGAAATGGAGGTCCGCATATCTGTGAGAACAGAGGTGCGGACCTCTCTGTCTGAAAGGGGATGGTTCTCATGAGAACCACGCAAAGCAAAAAGGGGTTTGGAAAGGATCTGGGTGATTTCCATGGCATCTAGTGACACTATGGTGGCAAGCGTCTCCACCGCCGAGGAAGAGCATGCAACGCTGCGCCGTGTGGCGGTATCCTCGTTCCTCGGAAACTTCATCGAGTGGTTCGATTACGCGTCCTACTCTTACTTCGCGACGGTCATCGCTCTCGTGCTGATGCCGCCCGGCGATCCTACGGTGGCCTTGTTGGAAACCTTTGGCGTGTTCGCCCTGTCGTTCCTCATGCGTCCGGTCGGCGCATTCTTCTGGGGTCACATGGGTGACAAGAAGGGCCGCAAGTGGGCGCTTGCCACCTCTATTCTCATGATGTCGGCAGCCACCTTCGTGATCGGTCTTCTGCCGACTTATGAGGCCGTGGGCATTCTGGCTCCCGTGCTGCTGCTGGCGCTGCGCATGGTGCAGTCGTTCTCCGCTTCCGGCGAGTACGCCGGCGCGGCGACGTTTTTGGCTGAGTACGCCCCGGCAAACCACCGCGGCCTGTACTGCTCGCTCGTGCCCGCTTCCACAGCTGTGGGTCTGCTCGTTGGTTCCACGCTGGCCACGCTCATGTTCGTGAACTTCGGCCATGACTCGGCCTTCGTCACCGAGTGGGGCTGGCGCATTCCGTTCCTGTTGGCCGGCCCGCTCGGCATCATCACGCACTACATCCGTACTCGCGTGTCCGACTCGCCGGTGTACCAGGAGATGCAGGACAAGCTTGAGTCCAAGGGCGAATCCGACGATCAGCCCATCAAGTTGCTGCTGACCCGCTATCTGCGTCCGCTGCTCGTGTCCTTCGGCGCGTGCATGCTGAACGCAGTGGGCTTCTACGCGGTGCTCACCTACCTGCCGAACTACCTGCAGGATACCGTGGGCTATAACGCGGGTGCTTCTTCGCTCATCACCACCATCTGCTTGGTGGCCTACGTGGCGTTCATCTTCTTCTCCGGCAGAATCTCCGACCACTTCGGACGCAAGAAGATGCTGATCATTGCTTCGGCTGGATTCATTATCTTCACGGTGCCGGCGTTCTATCTGCTGAACACCGAGAACTTCTGGGTCATTTTGATTGCCGAGCTGTTCATGTGCCTGCTGCTCACCATCAACGACGGCACGCTCTCGAGCTACCTGTCGGAAACGTTCCCCACCGAGGTGCGCTATTCCGGCTTTGCGCTGTCGTTCAACTTCGCCAACGCCATCTTCGGCGGCTCGGCGTCGTTCATCTCCATCGCGCTTATCCAGGCGACGGGCAATCCCATCGCGCCGGCGTGGTACATGGTGATCATCTCTGTCGTGGCCCTTATTGCCATGTGCATGACCCACGACAATTCGAAGAAGAAGCTCACCGATATTGAGTAATGCTTCTTGCGGTTGATTCCGGGTATTGAGCGAGTGCGACAGGCGCTGCTTTGCGTCTAAGAGTCTTGCTCTTTTTCGGACGAGCGTCCGGGCGGTAGGGGAGGGCCGCCCGGACGTTTTCGTTATGCAGATGAACAACGAACTGCCAACTAGGAGTCAGCTTCAATAGTTCGGAAAATATAGCTTTATCAGGGCTTACAATGCTGATGCATTTCTGGTAAAGTTACGAAAACGCCAACTATTTGAAAAGAGACTGCTATGACCAAACCATTGGCCAAACCAAAGTCCCTGAAAGCGCAAATCACACGGACCTCGTTGGTGCTGGCCGCAGCTGCGCTTCTGCGCGAACGCGGTCCGGAGGCGGTTACCTATCGCAAGGTAGCCGAGTGGGCCGGGGCGGCATCTTCCTCGGTGGGGTACTACTTCGATTCGGTAACCGATCTGCTCTACGAAGCTGGCTGCTACAACATAGAGTTGTGGATCGCTCGAGCTGAGAAGGTGGCTCAAGCAGCCGATGCTCTGTCGGCCGAGGAATGCCGTGAGCGCGTGGTCCCGCTTCTGCTGGAGGCGTGCTTGCCCGACGACACGGTTTCCATGCCGGCACACTATGCTCAGCTCATCGCTGCATCCGAGGCCCCGGTGGTAACCGAGGCGTATCGCAAGGGACGCGAGGCGCTCGATGCCGCGGTGAACCGTATTCTCGTGCGCGCCGGAGTGCCCCTCGACCCTTCGGTTATCGGTGCTTTGGTCGATGGCGGAGCGGTGAAGGCCATCTCCGAGGGTTACGAAGTGCGACAGATTGTGCGCGATCTGCTCGAGGAGGCCATCAACCGCTAGCTTTTCGGTCTCTGCTGATGATTTCGGGCCGATCAGAGGGTCGGTCCATATCAGGTATTGACTCTATGTCGAAATTATTTTCCAATTTTGACTAAAAATATCGGTAAAAGGCTTTTGTGCACGTGCTAAAAATGGTATAAAGAATGCGTCCCGAAAACGGGGCGCATTTTGCTACTAGAGAGATAGGAGCACTTATATGGCAAAGATCGTCAGCTCTTGGAACGACTGGGATCCGCTGAAGCGCGTCATCGTCGGCCGCTGCGACAACTCCGTCATCCCGCCGGAGGAGCCCGCCACTTCCGAGAAGGTGCCCGTTGACTCCGCTATGCGCGGCATGTGGGGTCCCCGTCCCTCCGATACCGTTGCCCGCGGCAACGAGTGCCTCGAGAACCTCGTGAAGATCCTTGAGGACCGCGGCGTCGTCGTCGACCGCCCGACCCCGCTGCAGTGGAACCAGGCCATCGGCACGCCGGACTGGCGCAACGACTCCATGATGACCTGCATGCCTCCGCGCGACATCCTGCTGACCATCGGCAACGAGATCATGGCCTCCGCCAACTCCTTCCGCTGCCGCTACTACGAGTACCTCGCCTACTGGGATCTGATGGAGATGTACTTCGAGCAGGACCCCGACTTCAAGTGGACCCAGGCCCCCCGCCCGCGTCTGACCGACAAGTCCTACAAGCACAACTACTACGATGAGAAGATCTCCCTGGAGGAGCGCCTCGAGCGCACCGCCGCCAAGGACTTCGTGACCACCGAGGTCGAGCCGATGTGGGACGCCGCCGACGTGATGCGCATGGGCAAGGACCTGTTCATCCAGCACGGCCTGACCACCAACCGCGCCGCCATGGACTGGTTCCAGCGCTACTACCCCGAGTTCCGCGTGCACGCCGTGAACTTCCCGGGCGACCCCTACCCGATCCACATCGACGCGACCTTCGTGCCGCTGCGCCCGGGCCTGATCATCAACAACCCGCACCGCCCGCTGCCCGAGCCGCAGCGCGCCATCTTCGAGGCCAACGACTGGCAGATCGTCGAGGCCGCCGACCCGGCCCACACCGAGCCGCCGGCGCTGTGCTACTCCTCCGTGTGGCTGTCCATGAACTGCCTGGTCCTCGACCCGAAGACCGTCATCGTGGAGGCCTCCGAGGTGCACCAGCAGGAGCAGATGGACAAGCTGGGCATGAACGTCATCCCCTGCGACCTGCGCGACGCCTACCCGTTCGGCGGCGGCCTGCACTGCTCCACCGCCGACGTCTACCGCGAGGGCGAGTGCCTCGACTACTTCCCGAACCGCGTCGAGGATCCCACCCTCGTGCGCCCCGAGATGTGGAAGTAAATCCCGCATTCAGCTTGCGCATAAGCGTCTGCGAAGGAACCCGCTTCGGCGGGTTCCTTTTTTGTGTCGCATCTCGTGTCCGAGCTTGAAGAGACGGGAGGTTTCTGCTGTAAATCATTGATGATGAAGTTGCTCATATTTTTGTGCAACTGACTAATTGCGTTTTCTCGACTGCACAAAAGGCCTGATGTGATAAGGTGTAAAAGATAAGTCAGGGCATTATTGAAAGGAGAAGCCATGACTGTTGTCTTTCTCACACCCGTAGGGGCGGGTGATTCCCATGAGTAGCAATGCAACTCCTGTGAAGAGTACCACCTACGCTGAGGCAACCGAAGCAGAGAAGCATGCCGTCCTGCGTAAGGTGACGGGGTCTTCCTTCCTCGGTAACTTCATCGAATGGTTCGACTATGCGAGCTATTCCTACCTGGCCACCGTTATTGCGCTGGTGTTCTTCCCCGACACGGACCACACGGTGGCTGTCATGAGCACGTTTGGCGTGTTCGCGCTCTCGTTCCTCGTGCGTCCCATCGGCGCCATCTTCTGGGGCAACATGGGTGACAAGAAGGGTCGCAAATGGGCGCTGTCGGTGTCCATCCTCCTTATGAGCGGCGCCACCTTCCTCATCGGCTGCCTGCCGGGCTACGCTGTGCTCGGCGTGGGTGCTCCGCTGCTGCTCCTGTTGCTGCGTATGGTGCAGTCGTTCTCCGCTGCGGGCGAGTACGCCGGCGCCGCCACCTTCATTGCCGAGTACGCGCCGCACAACCACCGCGGCTTCTACTGCTCCATGGTGCCGGCCTCCACGGCCACGGGCCTGCTCGTGGGCTCGCTTTTGGCCACCTTCATGTTCTCGGTGTGGGGCGCCGACTCTTCCTTCGTGGTTGATTGGGGCTGGCGCATCCCGTTCTGGCTGGCGCTGCCGCTGGGCTATATCACCCACTATATCCGCAACCATTTGGAGGACTCGCCGGTTTACGCCGCCATGCAGGATCGCATGAAGGAAATGGGTGAGAAGGTGGAGCATCCTATCCGCACCCTGTTCAAGAAGCACTTCAAGGTGCTGCTCATCTCGTTTGGCGCCTGCGTGCTGAACGCCGTTGGCTTCTATGCGGTGCTTACCTACCTGCCGAACTACCTTGAGACCACGCTGAATTACCCGGCCAGCGAGGCCTCTATCATCACCACCATCGTGCTGGTGGTGTACATCGCCTTCATTTTCCTGTCCGGTCGCATCTCCGACCGCTTCGGCCGCAAGAAGATGCTCATCGGCGCTTGCTTGGGCTTCATCGTGCTCACGGTGCCCGCCTTCATGCTGCTCGGCACCATGAACTTCGGCGTGATCCTGGTGGTGGAGCTCGTGATGTGCCTCATCCTCACCATCAACGACGGTACGCTGGCGAGCTACCTGACCGAGACGTTCCCCACCGATGTGCGCTACTCCGGCTTCGCCCTGTCGTTCAACTTGGCCAACGCCATCTTCGGTGGCTCGGCGTCGTTCATCTCGTTCTGGTTGATCGATATCACCGGCAACGCCATTGCGCCGGCCTGGTACATGGTGGCCATCGCCGTCGTCGCGCTCATCGCCATGTGCATGACCCACGATCACTCTGGCAAGAAGCTGGACGACGTGAAGTAGGTGAATCGCCTAGCGCGCTCGCTTACAGGACGCGCGGTGCCTGGCGCTTCGCCCGCCAACAATGCAGAATTGAGAAAAGCCCCGATGTCGGGGCTTTTCTCATGGGATGGAAGGAAAGAGTTCTTGCAGACGGGGAGGGCCGTCTGATGAAAGCCGTTTTGGTTCGAGGGCTATTCCGCGGCCTTAACGCCGACGAGGTTATTGGACTCGCCCATAGAAAGCCAGCCTTCGGGTACCTCGGCTTGGGCATGGCACTGGGTGCAGTACATGACCGAGGCGCGGTGGGCCTTGTGGCAGGTGGTGCACTCCAGTTCCTCATGATGAGCCCAATGGGGATTGTAGGTGCCCATGTCGGCGGTCTTTTCGTACAAGTCGTCACGGGTGAGATTATGACAGGCCTCGTTCAGGCACAGCTCATCAGCGTCGCGTCCCGATGCCGCGGTGAGCTCGCTGGCAGTACGCTCGACTAGGGGGAATTCGTAGTTGCCGGCCAGCCAGGCGCCGCCCTCGCTTATCTGCTCGCCCAGGGTGGGGGGGTGGCAGTTAAGGCAGGTGTTGCCGAGCTTGCCGTGATAGGCGGCCAGCATGGTGTGGGGGTCTTCCACTTCATTGCCCCATTTATCAGTGGCGGGCTCATTCAGGTCGGCTTCATAGGTGGCCAGGTAGCTGTCCATAGGGGTGTGGCAGATGGCTCCGCAGAAGCTCGGTTGCTCGTGCCAGACCCAAAAGCCGGCGCCGGCCACGATGATAATGGCGGCAGCCACGCCTGCGACGATGGCGATACGGGCTCCCTTGCGCTTGGGGGCGGGATGAGAAGTGCTCGGGGTGCTCTCAATGACCGGGTCGTGCTCGGCGGTCGGAGCGGGGTTGTTCTCGGCGCTCATGGGGCGCTCCTTTCTCTACGGTGGCGGGGTTAGTCCAAATCTCCAGCCAGCAGGCGTGCCACGTGGCGCCCCTCGGTGCAGGTGCGGCCGCAGGCGCAGGCCACGATGTACTCGGGGTAGTTGTCGGAGAAGAAGCAGCCAGAGACGTCTCCGGCGGCGTACAGGCCCTCGATCACCTGGTTGTCGGCGGTGAGTACCTGCATATCCTCGTTGATGCGCAGGCCGTCGGTCGTCGTGAGCAGCGAGCCGCCGAACCAGCAGCCATAGAAGGGCGGCTCGACGATTTTCGAGAGGCGGTGGGGCTCCTTGCCGAAGTCGGTGTCGGCGCCCGATTCCACGAGCTCGTTGTAGTGCGCGATGGTGTCCATGAGCTGCTGCTTGCTCTCGTCCGCAAAGCCGAGCACGTCGGCCAATTCGTCGAGGGAGTCGGCCTTCTGCATGAGGCCCGTGCCGCCGTCCATGGCGATGAAGTCGTCCAGCGGCATGCCCATCTGCATGAACGCGGTGGTGTAGGCCGCGCAGCCCGTGGTGCCGAAGCGCAGGATGTCGTCCACGGCGTTGCCGTCGAAGATCTGGCACCACACGCCGCCGGGCTGGTAGCTGGCCGCATTGCACAGCGTGTCATAGGGCAGCGACTCGTTGACGAAGCGCTCGCCCTTGCGGTTCACTTTCAGGAAGGGCTGGCTGCCGATGTTCAGCTGGTAGTGCGTGCCGGGGAAGTGCTCGGTGCCGTCGGCGTCCACCACATAGCCGCAGTCCACGCCCGCGGGCACCGCTCCGCGGTCGAAGATCACCGGCGCGCCGTTGACGTCCTTCACGCCACCGGCCCAAAGGCCCGCGCGCAGACCGTAGCCGTCGCAGCGCAGCGAGTAGCTGGCCGCCGTGCAGCAGGCCGGCACGAGCGGCAGGTTCGCGCGAATCATCTCGGGGTTCGCAGCGTAACCGCCCGTGGCGAGCAGGGTGCCCTTGGCGGCATTCACGCGCACGAGGCCCTCCGGGGTGTTGAACACGGCGCCGGTGACGCGGTTGCCCTCATGGTCGAGCTTCACGAGGTCGTAGTTGTAGTCGATCTCATGCCCCGCCTCCTGGATGTGCCACTCCAGGATGTCGTTGCGCATGGGGTACTCGTAGGTGGGGTTGTAGAAATGCTCGGTGGTGGGGGCGAAGTAGTAGGTGCCCCCTGCGGGGTGGTCGGCCTCCATGGGCGTGACCCCGAGTGTCTTGCCGTTGGCCTCCATGATGGGGGTGATCCACTCGATCATTTCGGCGCCCTCGTTGAGCCACATCTTGATGACGCGCTGGTCCACGCGACCCGAGGCATAACGTGTCAGCTCGTTCAGCAGCTTCATCTCGTCAACTGGCTCGGCCACGTCCAGGCTGTACTTCGAGTTGATGGCACCTATGTACTCGCGGGTATCTCCGACGCTCGTGCCCTTCTCGGCCACGATGAAGTCGAGCCCGAGGTCGCTGGCAGTGCCGGCGGCCATCATGCCCGCGTTGCCCGCGCCGATGATGAGGAGGTCGGTGTCGCGGGTGGCGACGATGTCGGCGTCGGCCACCACGGGCTCCTCGCCGAGCCAGTAGGTGTGCGCCTCATGGGATGCGGCTTCGGGATACGGCGTTTCCTGGGGGCGCGGCGCGCAGCCGGCCAGCGCGCTGACTGCGAGCGCTCCGGCGCCGGCCATCATGCCGGCCTGCAGGAAGCCGCGACGGGAAAGTCCGGATGAGTCGGTCATGGTGAACCCTCCTTCTCCGTGATCGCCTGTGCGAAGGCGAGGCGATCGCATGGTTTTCTCTCTGCTGAAAACTCTAGGATGATGTGGCTGAGACTGCCCCACATCGACGAGGCGGTTTTTCCCGCAACTTCGGAAAACCCCAGGAAACCGGTATCCCACATTCAGAATGTGGGGCGGTGGCACAGCGCACCGTGGTAGGATTTTCGGGATATCGAGAATGAGGAAGGGACGTGGCGCATGGGGGATGAGGTGCGGTGGCGAGAGCCGTGTCAGCACGAGGGTGCGTCGGCCGCGGGCGGCTCCGTGCGGGTGACGGTAGCGCTTGCCTGTGCGCTGTTCAGCTTCCTTGCCACTAACGGGAGTATTTACCCCGCTGTGGCCACGGTAGACCCTTGGGTGCGCGAAGGGGCGACGTTGTTCGGCGTGGCGGTGCTTGCGGTGCTCGTGGGGGTGGCGCGCTATCGGCCGTGCTGGCTGCGCGTGCGACTTTTCAACGGCATAGCGCTGGCATCGGTAGCGGGTTACCTGCTTTTGGACGGCATGGGGCTCATGTGGCGGAGCCCGCTGATTCTCCTTGTGGGATCGCTGCTCGACTCCCTCGCCGAGGCGTGGCTGTTCGTGTTGGTTTATGTGGCCTTTGCTCAGCTGGACGCGTCGCGGCGACCGGTGGTGGCCATGGGCGCGTGCCTGTCTGCCTATTTGCTGCAGCCATGGGCGAACGCGCTTGCCCCGTTGGCCGCCGTTGCCGCTAATGCGCTGTGTTTCGTCGTCCTTTTCCTCTGCGTGCGAGGTTTGGTTCAGGCGCCTCTGCAGGAGGCGCGGCGCTCGGAGCCTCCCGCCGAGATGGCCGTGGCCAACCCCCAGTCGTTCCTCCCGTCGGGTCACCTGCTGTTCGTGACCATCTTTGTATTCAGCATTGCCCAGGGCCTTGTGATAGCGCTGCCCGGCCCCTTCAATGAGGCACCGGCGCTTCCCGTGGCCTTCCTTCCGCTGGCGGTGATTCTCATAGCGTACCTGGCACGCCGCCGTATGCCCAACGCCGATGGGCTGTTTGCCCTCTGTGCGCTGCTCATCATCGCCGGGATGTTCCTGCAGCCGAGCGATCGAATGGTTTCGGGTGGGATGGTGTCGGCATCTAACACGCTTATCGAAGCGGGGGCGTCGTGCTTCAACCTGCTTCTGGTGCTGCTGGTGGGAAGTATCGCGGGACGCAACCGTGTGACGGCGCTGCCCACAGCGGCGCTTGTGCTGGCGCTGTATTGGTCGGGAGTGGGGATAGGCGCGGTGCTCGGCAACAGCGCTATGGCCCTGCTTGGCTGGACCGAGGAGGCGCTGGTGTGGACGAGCTTCGCGAGCGCCATGATATTCGTGACATTCTGCTTCGTTGCGCTGAAGAACGTGAGTTTCGCCGATGCCATCGGGGCCATACGGCCTCCAAGTCCCTTGCGGCCTCCTGTCGAGATGACGGCCGATGAGGACGGGCGCGTCGATGAGAGCGATGGAGATTGCAGCGGCGGGGAAGAGCGCGAAAAGGCCGCGCTGTCGGCGGGGCTCGTCTCGGCAAAGGACACGGTGCTGGGGGATCGGTGCACGGCGGTGGCTGCCGATTACGGGCTCACGCCGCGCGAAGGCGAGGTGTTCGCGCTTCTAGCTCAAGGTCGCACGGTGGGAGTGATTCGCGAGAAGCTGGTTATCTCCCTGAACACGGCGCGCTTTCATACCAAGAACATCTACGCAAAGCTGGGGGTTCATTCTCAGCAGGAACTTATTGATCTGGTGGAGTGCTACGAGTGCTAGGTACGTGGGTCCGGGCGAGCGACAGCGCAGCTGTGGAGCGTGGGCTTGTGGGACTGAGGTGCTCGTTTCGTCCAAGACGCAAGAAACCCCGTCGCGCTGAGAGGGCATTGCGACGGGGTTCTCACCTCAAAGGACTGCGGGTAGGGCTCCCGCAGTACGGGCGGTTAACGCCCAGTGTGTTAGCGAATGATAACCGGCCAGTTCATTTCGGCCTCCTTGCCGCGAGTCGATTTCTTTGATGGGTATACTATAAGACCCTTCAGCTTTATTATCAATATCTAAATAAATGATAATAATTCAGATAATTATTATCATTTAAAAACACAGTTTCAGTTATTTGATTAGTTACAAATTGTTGATAAGACTAATGATGAGTGATAGTCTACATTTCACCAGCTGAGATTCGATCGGGGGAGGTGGAATGGCGAAGCGGCATTTGGCGGTGGACGATGTGGTGGCGTTTATGCGCCATCCGATTTTCTACGAGCTGCGCACGGCAGTTGACGTGGGTATTCTGCTGTATGACGATTTGGATGATTACGCTCTGCCCGAGGGTTACTCCAAAGATGACATCTGGCGTATTCTCACGGCTATTCGCAAGCAGGCGGCAGTTTACATTCCCGAGGATCCCGAGCGAGCGGCCGACATGTGGATGGTGACGACCAGTTCGCTGTCGTTCAACACCGAGATGCTGGAAGTGCGAACTAAAGCGGAGTCGTCGTTGGAGCGCTCGCTGAGGGATATGCAAGGATCTCCCTTCGTCACACGTTTTATCGAGCGCACGCTGGTCTGCGGCCTGATGGATGAGGGCATCGCCGTCGACGAGGAGCGCGTTCACGAGCTGTTTGCCGGTGCGGCACCCCAGACATCCCTCGATCAGCTCGTGGCGAACTACTTCCGCCTGTCGAGCGAGTGCGATAACCTTGCCCGGCGCGAGGTGACGCACGGGCTCATCGAGACGCTGTACTACGAGCTGGCCGAAGGCGTCGATCTGGCCGAGCTGCCCGAGCGCGTGTTGGCTCCGCTCGATCCGCGTCTGCCGCCGCCGGAGTCGCAGGTGCTGATGGACCTGGTCTGCCAGCGGGCGCGCGAGGGCGGTGACGACATGCGCTTCGGCCCCGTGCTGCGCATCATCAACATCAGTTGGTTCTTCCGCTACTTCAACGTGCTGCCGCGCCTGAACGTGCTCGTGGGACTGCTGCTGCGGAATATCATCGCCTTGAAATGGGGCTTTCCGGTGCTCTGCTGGCTGCCCGACGGCTTCGACCCCTTCTTGGCCGACGTGCCGGTAGACGAGGCCCGCGCCAGGGCGGTATTCGATCACTGGTCGACCGACTACGGCTTCGGTTTCGACTTTACCCCATATTTCGAGCTGAACGTGCGCCTGTATTTGCGCGAGTTGGAGCGCCTGGCGGTGTCCATTACCTATCTGGAGCAGCTGAACGAGCAGATCGAGCGCATTTTCGAGTCGCATATCAACGCACGGCAGAAGTCCATCCTGGCGGCTCTTTGCCGCGAGCCGGGTGCGATTCTGCGCATCGCTCCGCACCAGCGCACCTTCCGCATTGCCTACGGCACGGCCCGGGCCGATTTTCTCGATCTGGAGGAGAAGGGCTTTCTCGTGCGGGAGCAGGAGGGGCGCGCCTTCGCCTTCCGGGCGCATCCGGATTTGCGCGAGAAGATCGTCCAGCTGGGGGCAGCCGTGGTCGATTCGGCGGAAGCCGTGCTGGGCGGTGCGGGCATTGTAGTATCCTGAGCGAAAACTCCGCGAAAGGAAGCCCTATGATCAACGAGTCCATGTACGGCCTGGGCGACGAGCCGAGCGCCATCCGCGAGCTGTTCGCCTACGGTCTTGCCCGCAAGGCCGAGATCGGCGCCGAGAACGTGTTCGACTTCTCCATCGGCAACCCCTCGGTGCCCGCGCCGCCGCTTGTGCGCGACACGCTGCTGGAACTGCTGGAGATGGATCCGGTGGCCCTGCACGCCTATTCGCCGGCAGCGGGGTTGCCCGAGGTGCGCCAGGCTGTGGCTGATTCTCTTTCGCGACGCTATGGCGTGGATGCCACGGCGGCTCACGTATACCTCACGGCTGGCGCGGCCGCGGCCTTGGCGGCCTCCATTTCCGCGGTAACCTGCCCGGGTGATGAAGTGGTGGTGATCTCGCCCTACTTCCCCGAGTACCGCACCTGGATCGAGGCTGCGGGCTGCTCCATCGTGGAGGTGCCGGCGGCCCAGCCGAGCTTCCAGCCCGATATCGACGCTCTGGCCGCCGCCATCGGCCCCAAGACGAGCGCCCTTATCATCAACACGCCGAACAACCCGGTGGGCGCCGTGTACACACGCGAGAGCCTGGAGACTCTGGCGGTCCTGCTGCGCGCCAAGGAGGAGGAGCTGGGCCGGCCCTTGTACCTTATCAGCGACGAGCCCTACCGTGAGATTGCCTACGGGGCCGAGGTGCCCTGGGTGCCGAGCATCTACGACCGTACCATCGTGTGCTACTCCTATTCCAAAGCGCTCTCGCTGCCGGGCGAGCGCATTGGGTGGGTGTATGTGTCCGACTCGATGGAGGACGGCGACGCCGTGGCCGTGGCCGTGGCCGGTGCGGGCCGCGCGCTCGGCTACGTGTGCGCGCCGGTAATGCTGCAGCGCGTGGCTGCCCGCTGCGTGGATACGCCCTCAGACGTGGCGGCCTATGCCGAGAACCGTACGGCTCTGACCGAGGGGCTTTTAGCGCTCGGCTACGAGTACGTGGAGCCCGACGGCGCCTTCTACCTGTGGGTGCGGGCCCTTGAAGAGGACGCCCAGGCGTTCTCTGATCGCGCGAAGGAGTTCGAGCTGCTCATTGTGCCCTCGGACAGCTTCGGCGTGGGCGGCTGGGTGCGCCTGTCGTACTGCATCGCCCGCGATGTCATCGACCGCGCGATGCCGGCCTTCAAGGCGCTGAAGGAGAGCTACGAGGGATAGGCCTGGGTTTGCGATTCTAGCGCTTGGCCAGGCGCTTCGAGAGCCAGAGGCAGACGGCGCTGGCGGTAATGAGGGCGACGAGGGTGGCGACGCGGCCGAAGGAGGGCTCCTTGTAGCCGATGGTGAAGACACCGAGGCAGAACAGCGCCATGACGGCGCAGAGGATAGCAAGCCAGCGCAGGTAACGTTGCTTCTCTTCCATCGTCTGCCCTACCTTCCGTAGCTGGCCAGATATTCCAGGATTTCCTGGCGCGAGTGCATGCCGCATTTGCCGTAGATGCGCTTAATGTGGCTGTGAGCTGTGGCCGGGGTGATGGAAAGCTCTTCGGCCACCTTCTTCTGAGTATAGCCGAGAGCGTAGAAGGTGAGCACGTCTACTTCGCGGTCGGAGAGCAGGAACTGCTCGCCCATGGCCCGCACGCGCTCGCGCAGCGAGTCGCTGATGATGTTTTCTGCTCTTGCGGACGCGACGGCGGGGGCGGATCGCGTTGTACGACTTGTCGGACCCAGAGGCGAGGCGCCGATGGGCCGTGGCTCGCTTCCCGTGGCCGGTGCTGTCTTTTGCGTGCTGCCGGCCCTGCTGTTGCTGGCGGGAGCATCGGCTGCGTTGCCGCGATCTGCGAGGGCGCCCGCAGCGGGTCGGTCGACGGGGTGTTCGGGAGAGCATCCTTCGGTGCAGCGCACGCAGCGCTGGGCCTGGGCCGCGGTGACGGCTTCGAAAGCGGCCTTCTGCACAGCGGCCACGGCCTCGGCCACGCGGGCTGCCTCATGCTCGGCTGCATCGCGCGCGACGGCCTTGAGCGCGCCTTCCGCCTCGGCCAGGGCCTGTTGGGTGCGGGCTGTCTCGGCCTCGGCGCGCTGCAACTCGTCCTCCACCTGGGCCTCGCGCTCCTCGGCTTCTGTGGCTCCTTCCCGCTGCTCAGCCAAGAGGAACTGCACGAGCACCACCTGGGCCGAAAGCAGTACCAAGCCGCCCAGAAGAGAGGTGATGAGCAGGTCGTTGCCTGTGAGCGGATACACGAAGTGCAGGAGCATGCGCGCCACCGAGCGCGAGCCGAAGCAGACGACCCAGCCGCCCATGGCGTAGAAGTACGGGTCGCGCTGACCGAAGCTGGTAAAGGCGATGATGACGTACCAGCAGTAGGCGCAGATGACCACGTTCAGCGTGTTCACGAGTACGGCGCCGATTTCCCAATGAAGGGGGAAGGCTCCGAACAGGATGAGGGAACCGGCGGCCAAGGCCTCCATGGCGATGAAGATGCCCACGGTCATGACGCGCTCGCGGCGTCGTATGACGAGGACGGCGAACAGGGCGCACACGGCAATGGCGGTGAATGTGTAGATGGCGCGCGAGGGCGGTGTGAACAAGATGGGCAACCCGTCGGGGTAGCCGCGCAGAAAGCCGTCCACGAAGCCGAGGAGCCCCATGCCTGCGGTGCATGCCACGAGAAAGCGCCAGTCCTGCATGGAACTGCGGGCGAAGGTGAAGAACGTGCGGGCGCGGCGGTGGAGCCGCTCGGCGGCCAGGCCGTCGCGCAGCGCGGCTGGCCCCAGCAACGCCAGTTGCGACACGATGAGAACGGCCCCGATGATATTCTGCGCACGCGGTGGCAGGAACGACAGCAGGTAGACGACCATCTCGCTGACGATGAAGGCTCCGAAGACGAAGAGCGCGGCCGTCACCTCGTCGGTGCCGCGCAGGCAGCGCAGCCAGTAGAACATGCACAATGAGAGAGCCAGTGTGCTGACGACGCTGAGGGCGAAGGCGGCGCCTGTGAGGGCCGGGTCGGTATCGTCGAGGACCGACAGTCCCATGGAAGAGGCGGCGGCCACGGTGACGCTGACGATGAGGATCCATTGCACGGCGGTGTCGCTGAGCGTGCGTCGCGATCGGGCGAGAACGAGCAGGGCTACGGCGAACAGGGCGCAGGTGACGAGCATGGCTCCGTCGGTGAAGATGCCGTCGTCGGTGGCGGCGTAGCTGCCGTAGCAGGCTGCAATGAGGGCGACACGGGCACAGACGATGCCGGCGAGCATGGGCCAGAACGTCTTGAGACGCGCAGTCAGGCCGGCGAGTACGGCTCCCATATTCCCTCCCTCTCGTGATGCGGCGCTCCGGTGCCGATTCCCCTTATCGTAATGCGCCTGGCGCCTGCATGATGTAAAAGCATGAGCCATTGACTCCATGATAAACCCTGGGCGGCGTCAGAAGTCGGCTGTACCATCTTGTTACGTATCTGCAAAATGACATCGCCTGAAAGAGGGTAATCTGCGCGGGAGGGTCATGGTAGCCTAGAGGAAACTTTCGAAGAGAGGATGCGGGCCGTCCGCGCGTAGGACGGCTTGCCGGAGACGAAGAGAGGTTCCCATGAGCGAACGCGATATCTATCACGAGCCCCCCACGCGCGTGCTGCTGCGGACGGCCGATGCCTACCAGACCGAGTCGATGGACGAGGTGGGAGGGTATTCCGACAAACTGTTGTCCATTGTGGCCGACTATCGCAACGGGGGGCGCCCCGAGGGGATGAACGCCCAGGCCATGGTGGGCAAGTCGAAGCGCGGTGAAGTGGCCTTCCGCCTGTTCGCCCGTGTGAATCCCGAGACGCGCGTGATAGAGGCTGCGGGCTTCAAGACACGCGGTTGTCTGGCCATGACCGGCTGTGCGAGTGTCACCTGCTCGCTTATCGAGGGGCGCACGCTTAAGGAGGCCCTGGCGCTCACGGTGGACGAGGTGCGCGCGGCCGTGGATGGTGTGCCTGCGGGCAAGGCGAACACGCTGACGTTTTCCGTGGAGGCCGTGCGGGCCCTGGTGGGCGACTTCCTCGTGCACGAGGGAGCCGATTTGGCTGTGCTGGATGAAGCGGTGCCGTGCAGTCCCTATGGAGTGGACTGCCTGATGTGCGAGCACTGCTCGCTGCGCGACACGCGCAACGACCTTCTGATGAAGTCGCTGGAAGATTAGAGGTTCAAGCGGGACAGCCTACCCGGTAAGGCGTCCCAGCGGGAGGTGAGCGTTATGCGCGAGGAAGACGAGATTCGGGCGGCGGTAATTGCACTTGCGGAGGCTCAGGCAGCCGGCGAGGATATATCGGACGAGCTGCCCCATGGGGAGGTGGCGGTGCAGACTGCTGCCTCCCCGTTTGATGCGGAGGCGTCTGAGGACGAGCAGCGTGACGCCGCTATCGCGCTGGTGATGGATGCCGTGCGTGCGGCTACGCGTGAGAGCCGCTTGACGCAGCCGTGCGAGTGGGAGGCCGCAGGTCTGGTGCCCCCGGCGATGACCGCCGAGGATCTGGAGATGGCGGTGTACGATGCCCTCATGGAGCACGGAGAGCCTGTGCCCGAGGGAGGCGCGGAAGCGGGGGAGGGTCCGGCGCAGGCGAGCCGGCCTGTGAACAAGCACGTGCGCTCGGTCTTCTCGTCCTCCAACGGCCGCTGCGTCGGCGCCTCCCCCTTCAAGCACCAGGCTGCCCCCGCGAAGGAGGAACCAGAAGCCCCAGCAACGGAAGAGCTCAGAGGGGGCATCGGGTGCCCTGACCGAGCGAGTTCCAGCAGCGAGCTCTCGAAAATGGAAGAGTCTAGCGGAGATGCCGGGCGTTCCGACCGAGCGAGTTCCGCAGCGACTGGAACAGCCCAGTGGGCTGTTCCACCAAGCGAGGACTGTCTGAGCGAATCGGAATGCCCGGCAGCTCCGCCCAAGGGGAGCGACGAGGGCGATTCCCTTCCCTACGACTGCAAGAACATCCGCCTGCTCCTGGGTGCGACGAGCTACTACCTCTACGACGCCTCCGCCATGACCGACGCTTATGCGCGCTGGTCGTTTCTGGCCGCTGAGGACGACCCCGTGGCCACCTTCGTGGAGTGCGTGCGCGAGGAGTCGTCGGTGTACCCGCGGCCCATGGCCCGCGCGAACTTGGCCAACGACCCCTTCCGCCTGAGCGCCGAGGCCGTGGAAGCTGCCTTTGCCGAGGCGCGCGCCCAGGGGCGTGCCGACGACATCGAGCGCACGGAGGCCTCCAACGGCGATGTGTACTTCTATTCCACAACGTACCTGAGCCCCGTGCGCGCTCGCTCCCTGGCCGAATGGGATGCCGTGGAGCGCCGCCGCAACGTGTAGGCCGTCGACGGGCGTCGGAGAGCGAAGATGTCTTCGGCTGAAACGATAGCCGGAGGGAGTCGATGCACGTTCGAGGTCGATCTGCCCTGGTTTTAGCTGCGTTACCGCATGAGAAGCGGTCAAATGACCGCTTCTCATGCGGCGGATCCGATCATATCGGCTCCGAACCTGCATCGATGCACATTAAAGGTCGATTTGACCGGGTGATGAAGGGCGATTTGATCAGGGCGATGGGGGCGAGGTAGGGGTGTTCCGCCAAAGTCATCCAATGGAATACGGTTTGGGCCCAAAAGGCGAAACGGCTCCCATGCAGGAGCCGTTTCATTTGCCCAGGGCGATGCTCGAAATGCAGAGGACCCCGCGCCGATTGGCACGGGGTCCTTGCACGAAGGGGAGCTCTTCGGAGCTCTCATGGGGAAGGAGGGCCCCGGGCGTGCGGTCCGGGGCCGGAGGGTTCTTCCTAGGCGTCGGGAAGCAGGCCGCGAGCAGCCAGGTCTTCCTTCACGTCGGGCATCTCGTAGTAGTCGAGGCACTCGGCGGTGGGGCAGCCGAGCTTCGGATCCCAGCCGAAGCACTCGTACATCATGGTCAGGCCGGTCTGGAAGTCGTCCTTGTCCATCTTGATGGTGCCCTCGGTGAACACGGGGATGTCGGGATCCTGGGTGAAGGGCCATTCGGTTACCACGTCGTGCACGCCGCGGAAGTCGTTGGTGCCCATCTTGCCGTCGGCGCTCGTCATGCCGCGGGCCGTGTTGGCGCGCTGCAGGGTGGTGATCTTCGCGCCCATCTTGTACAGGTCCTCGGTGGTTACGTCCTCGCCGGTGACGGCTTTCATGAACTTGGCCTCCAGGTCCAAATCGCCGCGGTAGTCGCGGGCGGCCGTGGGGCTCATGGTCATGGGCCACACCCAGTTGCACAGCGTGAGCGAGTCATGCAGCACGTCGGTGACCACCGACCACCAGGCGAAGTTGGCCTTGTACTCGTTCATGGGGGTGTAGTTCTTGTCCGGGTCGATGGCGCTCGCGTCGCCCCACACCTCGGCGGCAATTTGCTGCTTCAGCTCGAAGGGCAGGCCGCAACCCTGGAAATTCACGGCGGAGTGGATCATGTCGTCGCGATTGAACACCATATTGTACAGCAGGCCCACCTGGCCGAAGCACTCATGGGCGTGGTGCACCGGCCAGCCGCGGGGGTTGATGATGCAGGAGGCTACGGTGTCGTTCCAGACCTTGTCGTTCCAGCGGTCGGTCCACACCAAAGGCCCGTAGCCCACGTAGGCCAGCTCGGAGTCGTTCTTGGCGATCTTGGTCAGCAGTTCGGCCATGATGGAGGGGTCGTTGTTCTGGAACTTGGTCCAGTCGAAGGCGGCGTACTCCTCGGCGGGCAGCACACGCTCGAACACGCCGGAGGCGTAGCAGTGGGCGATGTCGCGGTAGATCTGGCCGTAGTTGCACCACAGGCCCAAATCATCCATCACCGAGCCGGTTACCTGGTCCCATACGAGCGCGTCCTCGCTGGCGGCCACGACCGGGGTCTTATCGCCCAGGATGCCGATCATATAGTTGGTGAATGGGAAGTTCGGGACGCAGGTGTTGCCGGTGATCTCGTAGCCGCCGTTGGCCGCGGAGGCCGGCACGCGCATGTCGGAGTAGCAGTGGATGGGGCAGCTGTGGCAGCCATCCATCTTAATGGTGTACTTCTCGGCCTCGGGGCCCTCGTCCTTGAAGGACTTCATGCAGCGGTAGCCCACGGTGTTGATCTCGCCGGGCTTCGGCTCGCCGGTCTCGATGGGGCCACCTTCGGCGAGAGCCCAGGTGAGGCCCTTCTGCGCGGTCCAACGGGAGCCCTTGTCGAAGTACTCGGCCCATTCCTGCTGAGTGGAGGGCACCACATGGTTGTTGTTGGAGCCTACGATCTCGCGCAGCATGTAGTCGGACAGGTCGGCCACGGCCTGCGGGTCGGCCACGTAGATGGGCTGGGTGCCACGTACCACGAGCGCCTTCAGCTTCTTGGAGCCGAGCACCGATGCGGTGCCGGCGCCGGCGGAATGGTTGCGGGAGTTGATGATGCAGGCATAGGGCAGCAGGTTCTCGCCGGCAGGCCCGATGGTGGCCACGCAGAAGTCGGTTCCCTCGCGGCGCGAGAGCGCCTCGGTGGTGGCGCGGGTGCCCAGACCCCAGTACTTGTCGGCGTCTTTGATCTGCACGTCGTCATCGTCGATCTTCAGGTACACCGGCTTGTCGGAGGCGCCCTCGATGATGATGGCGTCCCAGCCAGCCTTCTTAATGGCGGCGCCGATCATACCGCCGGTGTGGGCGTCTACCACCTGATGGTCTTTGGTGTAGGTGGAAAGCGACGCGATGGTGGTGCGGCCCGCCAGGGGCACGCCGGTGGCCGTCAGCGGGCCCACGGCGAAGACGACCTTGTTCTCGGGCGAGAGGGGATCGGTGCCCGGGGCAACCTCGTCGTACATGATCTTGTTGGCGATGCCCATGCCGCCCAGATACTCCTTATAAGGGTCGGTCGGGGTCACCGAGACGGTTCCGTCGGTCAGGTTGACGCGGAGGATCTTGCCGGTCCAGCCGTAGGACTTTCCGGGATCCAGTTTTGAATCAGCCATGATGAAGCTCCAAATCTCTTCGTGTACTCGTGTTGCGCGGCACTCGTCGGCGATCTGGAGTAATCGTCGCTGACCAGTATATATATGAGCGGCAAGGTCCCCTTCCCCTCAATGAGGGGATGTTTTTCAACGGACGGGCAACGCGGCGGCCACAGGCGCTCAAACGGAAATCAAACATTCGGTAATTCCCCCGAAAGAGGGCACACAGACCCTCCATCCATGACTATGATGCCCTTTGTTGCGTGGCGTCGCGATCTTGAGTTCTCTCTGAGACAAGCATTAGTTACAAGGGGGAGTTCAAATGTCAGACACCCAGAAAAACGAAACCGTGGTCACCGAGCAGCCTCCCGCTGCGACCACCCCTGCTGCCGAAGGCTCCGGCGCCATGCCGGCCGAAAAGAAGCAGCCCTTCTTCACCCGACGCACCGTGCTGGCCATGACCGGCTGTGGCGTCGCCGGCCTCGTGGTCGGCGGCGTGCTCGCCTCGTGGGGCGTGACGACCCAGTCCATCGCCTCCGGCCGCATCGAGCTGCGCACCACTCCCGCGAAAATGATCGTCACCGACCGCGCTCGCTGCTCCGGCTGCCAGCGCTGCGAGATGATGTGCACCCTGAAGAACGACGGCGCCGCCCAGCAGTCCATCGCCCGTGTTCGCGTGTGGGACAACTACAACTTCGGCTCCGGCGTGGACACCAACGACGGTATCTTCGGCAACTGCCAGTTCACTGTGCAGTCCTGCAAGCAGTGCGCCGATCCTCAGTGCGCGAAGTACTGCCCGGTGCATGCCATCTCCGCTGACGAGGAGACTGGCGCCCGCGTGGTGGACGAAGAGGTCTGCATCGGCTGCGGCATGTGCTCGGCCGCCTGCCCGTGGGGTATGCCCCAAGTGAATGCCCAGACCGGCACCTCCACAAAGTGCATCTCCTGCGGTCGCTGCGCCGAGCAGTGCCCCAACGGCGCTATCAAGTTCATCGATTGGGAAGACATCGCGCAGAAGGCCATCGACGAGGGCGTTGTCTCCACGACCACCATCGTGGAGGCCTAAGGGCTCACCGCCCCGCTTTCTCGTTTCGCCTTCGATTGAGAGGATAGAGCAATGACTCAGCCAATAACCAGGCGGACCTTCGTGGCCGCCAGCGCTGCGGGAGCCGCTTTGGCGGCATCCGGTGCTGCGCTGACGGGCTGCGCGGCGAGCCCTGCGGTTGATGTGGCCCATGCGGCCGAAGTGGTCAACACGCAGTGCACCGCCTGTCCCAAACAGTGCAGCTATGCTGCCTACACGGTCGATGGCTCCATCGACAAGGTCGTGGGGAACACGGCCGACCCCGCATCGTCGGGCACGTTGTGCGCCCGCGGCTATGGCATGGCCACGGCCGCCACATCGGCCGACCGCCTTACGAGCCCGATGCGCCGTACCGAGGGTGGCGGCTACGAGGCCGTCCCGTGGGACGAGGCCCTTGCTGCCATCGGGGCGTCCCTCACCGACATCAAGGCCGGCCAGGGCGCTGCAGCTCTTGCCGCCATCGTGCCCGGCACCTCCACGGCCGACTGGTACGCCGGGCGGCTCATGAACGCGCTCGGCAGCTCGAACGTGTACGTCAACGCCACGGCGGCTTCCGCATCGGTGGCCTCGGGCCTGGCGCTGGCCACCGGCTATACGAGCTACGAGGTAGATTACGCCCACGCGAAGATGGTGGTGATTCTGGGGGCGAGCACCGTTGAGATGCCCGACCCCGGTACCATTGCGGCGTTGGAGAAGGCCAAGGCCGCCGGCGCCCAGATCGTTATGGTGGATTCCCGCATGGCCGCCTCTTCGTCGGTGGCCACCGAGTATGTGGCGGTGAAGGCCGGCACCGAGCTGGCGCTGGTGCTGGCAGTGGCGCGCATCCTTCTGAACCGCGATGAGATCGTCGCCCGAGCCAGCGCGACGATGGAAGGCATCGCGGAATGGAAGACCGCCTTGGCCGACTACACGCCCACCTGGGCCGCCTCGGTGACGGGAGCTTCTGCCGATCGTATCGAGAGCCTCGCCGGCGAGCTGGCTGCCGCGGCTCCGGCGGCCGCCATCGATATCTCCTGGATGGCGTTGTTCGGGGGCTCCTACGGCAATACCGGCGAGCTCGCCCGCGCGACAGCGCTCGTGAACACGCTGCTTGGCTGCTGGAACGTGCCGGGAGGTGCCTATGTGGCCGCTCCTGTCATCGATTGGACAGCCGCCGGCTTGGCACCGCTGCCTGTCGAGGCCGCCGATGCGACGGCGGAGGAGTATCCGCTGGCCTGCGCCGGCTCGGCAGCCCAGGCTCTGCGTTTGGCCCACGATGGCAAGATTTCCGGTCTACTGCTGGTAGATTCCAATGTCGTGGCCGAGTACCCGGATCCCGACTACGTGCGCGAGGCCGTTGAGGGCTGCGCGCTCACGGTGGCCATCGCGCCCGAAATGACCGAGACAGCCCGCTGCTGCACCTACGTGCTTCCCGAGAAGGTGTGGTTCGAGAGCGTTCAGCTGCCGACGGTTTCCGGCGCGGTGCATCCGGTGCTGAAGGTGTCGTCGCAGGTGATCAAGCCTGCTGTTGAGGATGCTCGCTCGGTGGCCGAGATTGTCACGGGCCTGGCCCAAGCCACCGATACGGCCTCTGCTTTCCCCGCGGCGGTGGAAGATGCCGCCCGCGCGGCCTGCGAGGCGTGCGGCTGCTCCTACGAGGGCGCCGCGTCAACGGGTGTAGCGGCGCTGGCCCCGGTGGCGGCCGAGGCTCTGGTGTGGCCCACGGCTTCCGGCAAGGTGGAGTGCGCCTGTGCCGCCTGCACTGAGGCGGGCTACGGGAGCACGCCTACCTGGGTGGAGCCCACGGTGACGCCTGATGCTCTGGGCTTTGGCTACTACCGCCTGACCACGGGCAACCAGGCCTCTCAGGTGACGACCAAGACCGCCAATGCGGCGCCCTTGGCCGCCATCGCCGAACAGTATGCTCTGGACGGCCTGTGGATGAACGCCGCGGCCGCCGAAGACGCCGGCATCGCCGAGGGCGATAAGGCAGTTATCGAGAACGAGTACGCCTCCGCGCCGGTGCGGGTGCACGTGACCGAGCTCATTGAGCCCGCTGCGGTGTACCTGGCAAGCCATTACGGCGTGGAAGACGACGAGCAAACCCAGGCCGACGGCCTCGGCGTGCGCCAGGCGCGCTTCGCGACCTTCGGGCTTGAGCCGGGCTATGGCGCACCGCTTTTGCAGGAGACCATGGTGACGGTCGGAAAGGCTGGTGCATGATGACACGCTACGGAATGCTCATCGACACGACCAAGTGCGTCGGCTGCTATGCCTGCCGCACGGCGTGCCAGAGGCAGAACAACCTGGAGCCCGACGAGGACTTCATCCGCTATGAGCGGGCCGAGACGGGAACGTATCCGAACGTGCGCGTGGAGACCGTGCCGTTGCAGTGCATGCACTGCGAGGACGCCCCTTGTGCGAGCGTGTGCCCCACGGGAGCCGCCCATGTGGGCGCCGACGGCATCGTATCGGTAGATCAGGGTCGCTGCATCGGCTGCTTGTACTGCATGAGCGCCTGCCCCTACCAGGTGCGCGTGCGCAATTCCAAGACCGGCGCCGTGGACAAGTGCCGTTTCTGCGTGGTGCAGAAGGAGAACGGCGGGGCCACGTGCACCTGCGTGGATGCCTGCCCGACCCATGCTCGCATCTTCGGCGACTTGGATGATCCCGATTCCGAGGTGTCCCGCGCCATCGTGGAGAAGCACGCCAAGCCCATCGCCGGCGATCTGACCCGCGCCAAAGTCTATTACGTGAGGTGATTGAGATGACCTACGAACCTATTTGGGGAGCCATCATCGCATGGTATCTCTTCCTCGCCGGCTTGGGCGGCGGCGCCTTCGTCACGGCGGTGTTTATTCGCCTTCGCCATCCCGGCTGCACGCGCCTTATGCGCATCGGTCGCATCATCGCGCCGGCTGTGGTGATCGTCGGCCTGTGCCTGCTCATGTTCGATGCGGCTGCCGGCTTTGCCCATCCGCTGCGTTTCGCGCTTCTGCTCACCAACTTCGGGTCGGTCATGACCTGGGGCGTGGTGTTCCTGGCGGTATTCGTGGTGGTGGCTCTCGTGGTGCTCGTGCTTGACCTTCTGAAGAAGGCCGTGCCCGAGTGGCTCGATATCGTGGGGATGGTCATGGGCCTGTGCGTGGCTGTCTACACCGGTTGCCTTCTCGGCGTATGCCAGGGCTTCCCGCTGTGGAACACGGCGCTTTTGCCCATCCTGTTCCTCGTGTCGGCGGTTTCTACCGGTATGGCGGCCGTGCTGCTCGTCGGTGCGTTTGTCGCCCCGGCGGAGTTCAATGAAGTGGTAGTGCTGAAGAAGTTCCACTTCTGGCTGCCTGTGGTAGAGCTCGTGCTGGTGGCGGCGCTCCTGTTCATTACCGCGGCTAACCCGAGCCCGGCCGGCTGGGCGAGTGTGTTCGCCCTCATCGCAGGCGCCTGGGCCCCGTGCTTCTGGTTGCTGTTCGTGGTGATCGGCCTGGTGCTGCCCACGGTGCTGGAATGCTGGATGCTGTGGATCGCCAGCCACGAGCTGGAATGTTCGCGTACCGGTCAGATGGTGAGCGCCCTGTCGGATGCGGGCGTGCTCATCGGCGGCTTCGTGCTGCGCCTCATGATCGTGAGCGCCGCGCTGCCCATCACCATCGTTCAGCCCTGGATGCTGTAGGACGGAACTCCGGCCGGCGGTTCCTGCCGGCCGGTTCCGGCTGCGGGGCGGAGGCGCCGTGCTCAGACAGTCCTCGCTCGGCGAAACAGCCCACTGGGCTGTTTCGTTCGCTGCGGAACTCCGCGCGGACCCCCGCCCCGCAGCCGGAACCTCCTCTGTCTAGGATGCGAGGTGCTGATCCAACCACTCTTCGAAGCAGAGGCCGCTTTCCGCAATGTCGGAGGCGGCCTCTTTGCCGACGTAGCGGTAGTGCCAGGGCTCGTAGCCGATGCCGGTGATGTCGCTCTTGTCGGTGGGGTAGCGCAGGATGAAGCCGTACTTCGCGCAATGCTTCATAAGCCAGCGCTGGGTGGCCGTGGTCTCCTGCTTCTCGTCGAGCTCCTGGTAGGAGGCGTCGACGAGGTCGACCGCGAGTCCCGTTTCGTGCTCGCTGGCGTAGGGTGGCGCCACCCAGAACGCGGCGTCATCCTTGGCCTCCTGGCCGCTCTTCCCCTCTTCCTTGCTTTGGCGCACGCGGGCTCGGTACAGCTCACGCTGGCGCTTATGGCTCCGATAGGCCGAGCAGACAACGGGGCGGCGCCCGGCTTCCTCGCCGGCTTTCAGGAGTGCGACCAAATCATCGTGGATGCGCTCATCTACGGCGTAGCCGTCGGCCACGTCCTTAAGCTCGGGGGTGGGGAAGTCTTTCGCGAGGGGATGCTCCTTGTTCACGAGCCGCAAGTTCCAGGGCAGGTCGTCCAAGGATGGCTCGGAAGGGGCTGCGCTCTCTTCGAGCGTTTCCTCGGGTTCCCCGGTTTTTGTGGTCGCCAGATGGGGAACCTCGTCGGACGCTGATGCGGCGGGGCCTTCAGAAGATGGATTCGGATTGGGGTCTGGCTGCGCGGTATCGCCGGTACGCGAGAGAAGGGCCGAGTGGTTCAACGCCTCGGTGCCGATGACGCCCTCGCCGAGGATGAGCGCTGTACCCGCAACGCCGACGAGGGCGACGAGCTCGCGGCGCGTCAGGGCGGAAGGATGCTTCATGGGGCTCGCTCCTTCCATTATCGGGTTCGGTAATGGCGTCATCGTAACGCTCCGACGGCCGCCTGGGTGCGCAGGGGAGTCGGAAAACGCACACCTTAAGCTTTTGTAAGCGCCGCTAGCGTGCAGCGTTGCGGCGTTCGCGGGTCAGCTCGAGACCTTCTTTGCCGGTTACGTGCTCGAGGTCGATGACGATCACTTCGGTGCGATGGGCGGTTGTCTCGATTTCCTCGGCGACGATGGCATCGAGTCCCGGAGCGTATTTGGCTCCCAGCGCCAGCAGGCCTTCCTGCTTTTCGGCTCCCTCGGCGCGGCGTGCCGTGCCGAACCCGATGACGCTGCAGAATCGATCGGTCAGCCTCTCGGGCACCGGCTCGCTTTGGGCGACCACTGTGAAGCTGACGTGGGGGTTAGCCGCCAGGGCATCGAGTTTGCGGCCGTCGGCAGCGCAGTGGAAGATGATGCGACCGCCCGTTTCCGCGGTTTCTTCTGCAGCGGGCAAATAGGCGAAACTGACGGGAACGGCGTAGGGGTAGCCGTCGGTGCCGGCTGTTCCCAGAATGCCGCAGGGGGCGGCTCGGAAAATGGCGGCGCATTCGTCGGCGGGAAGCTGCTGCTTGCTGCGGCGCATGGCGGGAAACATAGACGCGCTCCTCTCGTTCGCTTTGGAGTCCATGGTAGCACGCCTTTTGGATGCGTGACGCTGGTTTTCCCGATAGCCGGATGCGCCGCCGACGCGGTGATCGGAGGGAGGCGCGGGGAGGGTATAATGCGGGCTATGGAAACGAAGATCACCGTGTCGTCCGAGCCGGGCCGCTACGATTTTGGCGTGGTCAGCACCGCCACGCGCAAGTCGATGCAGGGCAACAAGCGCCGCGATACGAAACCCGAGATAAAGGTGCGCAAGATGCTGCGCGAGATGGGATTTCCCGGCTATCGCTGCGATTGGAAGAAAGTTCCGGGGCATCCGGACGTGGTGTTCGCAGGCCGTAAGCTGGCCATCGAGATCCGGGGGTGCTTCTGGCATCGCTGCCCGACATGCAACCTCTCTGTGCCCAAGAAGAACGTGGACTACTGGGAGGCGAAGTTCGCCCGCAACCGCGAGCGCGATGAGCGTAATCTGGCCGCCCTTGAGGAGATGGGCTGGAAGGTGCTCGTGCTGTGGGAGCACCAGCTGAAGAAGAAGGAGCTGCCGGCCACGCGGCGCCTTCTGTACGAGTTCGTGCGCCGCGAGGATGACCCGCCCTACGACGAGGCGTTCCCGGAAGAGAAGGCTGCGACCGAACCTAGGAACGCCTCGTAGATGCGGTTGTCGTTATCGAGTTCCGGGTGGAAGGCTGCGGCGATCTGGTTGTGGAACCGCACGGCCACCGGGGTGCCGTCCAGGGTGACGAGGTGCTCCACGGCCGGGTCGGCGGATTCGATGCGCGGGGCGCGGATGAAGGTGAGGGGAATGGCATCGCTCTCCCAGTGGCCCTCGGCGTGGAAGCTGCCGAGCTGGCGACCGTAGGCGTTGCGGCGTACGGTGACGGGCAGCGTGCAGAAGTGGTCGGCCAAGAGGATGAGCCCGGCGCAAGTGCCGAGAGCGGGGAGGCCCTCGGCGATGCGCTGGTGCAGCGGCTCGAACATTCCCAGGTCGTGGAGAAGCTTCGCTTGCACGGTGGACTCGCCGCCGGGGAGCACCACGCCGTCGAAGGGCTGGCTGAGGTCGGCGGCCTGGCGCAGTTCCACGGTGGCGCAGCCGAGGGTTTGCAGGCGCTGCTCATGCTCGATGAAGGCCCCTTGCAGGGCGAGGACGGCGATGATGGGCTTCATGGGTTCTCCTGATGCAGCGAGTGGGCGGGGCGTGGTCGAGCGGGGCGCGGGCGGCGCGATGTGCGGGGTGCGGATGCGTGGGGCGGGCGGCGCTACTGCCCGCGCTCTTCCATGATGAGCTGGATCTCCTGCTCATTGATACCCACCATGGCCTCGCCGAGGTTCTCGGAGAGCGCTGCGAGCATCTCGGCGTCCCCGTAGTTGGTGACGGCTTTCACGATGGCAGCCGCGCGCTGGGCGGGATTGCCGGACTTGAAGATGCCGCTGCCCACGAACACGCCCTCGGCGCCCAGCTGCATCAGGAGGGCCGCGTCGGCCGGAGTGGCGATGCCGCCGGCGGCGAAGTTCACCACGGGCAGCTTCCCCGTCTCGTGCACCTCGCGCAGCAGGTCGACGGGTACGCGCAGCTCCTTGGCGGCTTCGAACAGTTCGTCGTCGCGCAGATTCTGAACGCGATGGATCTCGGCGTTCATGCGGCGCATATGGCGCACGGCCTGCACGACGTCGCCGGTGCCCGGCTCGCCTTTGGTGCGAATCATCGTGGCGCCCTCGGCGATGCGGCGTAAGGCCTCGCCCAAATCGCGCGCTCCGCAGACGAAGGGCACGGCGAAGGCGGTCTTGTTAATGTGGTAGGTGTCGTCGGCCGGCGAGAGCACTTCGGATTCGTCGATGTAGTCGATCTCAATGGCCTGGAGGATCTGCGCCTCGGCAAAGTGACCGATGCGGCATTTCGCCATGACGGGAATGGACACGGCCTCCTGGATGCCCTTGATCATAGCCGGGTCGCTCATGCGGGACACCCCGCCGGCTGCGCGGATGTCAGCGGGGATGCGCTCGAGTGCCATGACGGCTGCCGCTCCGGCCTCCTCGGCGATGCGCGCCTGCTCGGGCGTGGTGACGTCCATGATGACGCCGCCTTTGAGCATTTGGGCGAGCTGGCGGTTGAGGGCGGCGCGCTCGGAGGAGGGGGCGGCTGCGGCAGAGGGGTTGCTAGCGGTGAGGTTGGGGGCTGAGGCCGGGGCGGTCATGGGCGGTTCCTTCCCTTCGGAGTTAAGAATGACCGATAGGGTAAGGGAAAACTGAGATGGGTGATATATTCAGTTTATAAAGAAATGATAAGGTCAGATAAAGGACGAACCGTGCTCACCTATACCCTTGATCGCGCTTCGAAGGCGAGCCTATACGAGCAGTTATACCGCGGGTTGCGCGCCGATGTGGAGTCGGGTGCGCTGAAGGCGGGATGCCGGCTTCCCTCGAAACGATCCCTCGCGCGGCATCTGGGGGTGAGCGTCATCACGGTGGAGGCGGCCTACGGTCAGTTGGCGGCCGAGGGCTATGTGCGTTCGCTGCCGCGCAGCGGGTTCTATGTGCAGGAAGTGGGCCCCAAGGCGGCGCGAGGCACCCATGCTTGCAGTCGGCTACGAGATGAAGGCGGCTGTGAGCGCGATGGCGCGGGCGATCCGGATGCTGCGGAATGGCTGGCCGACTTTACGGGAGCAACAGCGCCCGAGGGACTGTTCCCCTACGCAGCGTGGGCGCGCACACTGCGGCGCGTGCTTGCCGACGAGAGCGAGCGCACGGTACTGGAAGCGGCCGGCCCTCAGGGCTCGCCGCGGCTGCGGGCCGCTATTGCGATGCATTTGCGAGGTTTCCGAGGCATGGAGGCGCATCCCGACCAGATTGTCGTGGGATCGGGCGCCCAGTCGCTCTACGGTCTGCTCGTGCAGCTCCTTGGCCGCGGGCTTGTCTATGGGGTGGAAGACCCGGGCTATCCGCGGCTTGCACGCATCTACCGCTCCAATGATGTGCGGGTGGCGACGGTTCCCGTGGACGATGCGGGGCCGATGCCGGGGGTTCTGACGACAGCAGGGGTGGATGTGCTGCACTGCATGCCGTCGCACCAATTTCCGCTGGGAACTACCACGCCGGTAGGCCGGCGCCGTGAGTTGCTGGCCTGGGCTCGCGGCGACGTGGGGCCAAGCGGGCAGAGTGCCGGGCGCTCGCGCTACCTAATAGAGGATGACTTCGATTGCGAGTTCCGCATGGCGGGCCGGCCCGTGCCGCCGCTTGCGGCTCTCGATAACGCGGGGCGCGTCGTGTACGCGAACACGTTCACCAAGACGCTGGGCGCGGCCTTCCGCATCGGGTATGTGGTGCTGCCGTGGGAGCTGGCCCGGCGGTTTCGCGACCAGCTCGGCTTCTATGCCTGCACGGTGGGCGCGCTCGAGCAGCTGACCCTGGCGCGCTTCATGGAGTCGGGCGACTACGAGCGCCACGTGAACTGCCAGCGCACATATTTCCGTCGGGTGCAGAACGCCCTGGTGGATGCCTTGGCCGCATCGGGAGCTGCCGATCGGCTGCATCTGCGCAACGTGGGTGCGGGGCTGCACTTCCTCATGGAGGTGCGGGGCGCGGGCAAGACGGACGCGGCGGCCTGCGAGCGGGCCATAGCCGCGGACGCGGCGGCTCGGGGCGTGCGGTTGGCACCGCTGTCCGACTATCGTATGGAGGGAGCCTCCGACGTGCCGGCTTTCGTCATGAGCTTCGCGGCGCTCGCGGAAGAGCGGGCGTCTGCAGCCGCCGCCGTCATCGCCGACGCCGTTCGGGAGGCGCTTAGCTGATGACGTCTCCAGTGACGGAGAAGGTGACCACGTTGAAGGGAATGTCCTTCCCGGTGCGGGCGCAGGCTTCAGCTGCGGCGCGTTCGAGACCGCCGCAACAGGGCACCTCCATACGGGCGACGGTGAGCGAGGTGATGTCGTTGGCGGCGATGATGGCTGCCAGCTTGTCGGTGTACGTGCCCTCGTCGAGCTTCGGGCAGCCGATGATGGTGACGTTGCCGTTCATGAAGCGCTCGTGGAAGCTGGCGCAGGCGAAGGCGGTGCAGTCGGCCGCCACGAGCAGGCCGCGGCCCTGGTAGTACGGGGCGCTCACGGGTACGAGCTTGATCTGAGCCGGCCACTGGGCCAGACGGCTCGGCATATCGGCTGCGTTCGCGGGTGCGGCGTCGCCGGCGTTAGCGAGGCTGCGGCTACGCGAGCCAGGGCATCCGCCCTCGGCAGGGGCGGGGGAGAGCGTGCGGGTCGCCGCGCCCGGGCAGCCGCTGGGGGTGCCGGTGGCTACCGAGCGGTCGACACCGTCTTCCGCCGCATCCTCGGCGGCGGCGCGGGCGGCCAGGTGCGCGGCCACAGCCGCCTCGTCGTAGGGCGCGGCCTCGCGTTCCACGAAGGTGATGGCGTCGGTGGGGCAGGCTGGCAGGCAGTCGCCGAGGCCATCGCAGTAGTCGTCGCGCAGCAGCCGCGCCTTGCCGTCGACCATGCCGATGGCTCCTTCGTGGCAGGCATCGACGCACAGGCGGCAGCCGATGCACTTGTCCTCGTCTATTTGGATGATCTTACGCAACATGGAAATACCTTTCGCCATAGGTGTATCGAAAGCATCATAACGGCCTCGTGTGTCGGCGCAAGGTTCTCCGCGAAGTTGGCGCGAACTTGTGAAATGGGACACCTTACCCGGTAAGGTGTCCCATTTGATGCTTTGGGGCTATTCGGCCAGCAGGGCTTCTACCTTCTCCACCTTGGTATGCAGGGTGTCGGTGTGGCCGGGGCGCACGTCGGCCTTCAGGACGACCTCGGTGCGGATGCCCCGCTCGGCAAGCACGAAGGTGGCGTCGCGCACGACGGCCATCACCTCGTCCCAGGGCCCCTCGATCTCGGTGAACATAGAGGTGGTGCGGCAGGGCAGGCCTGACTCGCGGATGACGCGCACAACGTCGGCCACGTAGGGGGCCAGTTCGTCTCCTACGCCGAAGGGGGCAATGGCTACGGCAACGAGGGTGTTCATGGGCGGCCTTTCTAGAGAACGGTGAGCTGCATGGGGGCTTCGGCGACGTCCTCGGAAGTGAGCTGGTAAAGAGCGTCGAGGAAGGCGACTTGGAAGCTACCGGGGCCGGTGCACTGCCCGGCGGCGCGAGCACCCGCGAGGTTGTAGGCGGCTGTGGCGGCAAGAGCCGCCGTGAAGGGGTCGGCCACGCAGGCGTACACTGCGGCGACGCCGCCGAGCGAGCAGCCCGAGCCGGTGATGCGGGTCATGAGGGGAGAGCCGCCGGCAAGGCGCGCGACGGTGGCGCCGTCGGTGACAAGGTCGGTGGCGCCCGATACGGCCACGGCCCCGCCGGTGAAGCGTGCGATGGCCACGGCGGCGCGCTCGGCGGCGTCGACGGAATCGGTGGTGTCAACGCCGCGCGGACCATCGGCGCCCGCTGCGGCGGCGCCATCGAGGCCCCACAGCTCCGCCACGGCGATAATCTCCGAGGCGTTGCCGCGCAAGATGGCCGGTTTATCGTCGCGAACAGCCTGAATGAGCTGGGTGCGCAGGCTGCCGATGCCGACGCCTACCGGATCGAGCACCCACGGCTTGTCCGCGGCAGAAAGCGCCCGGGCGGTGCGGGGAATGCTCCGCTCGTAGATGGGCAGCAATGTGCCCAGGTTGATGTAGACGGCGCCTCCCATGGTTGCCACGCATTCGCCCTCGTCGGGCAGGTACACCATGGCGGCCGATCCGCCCACGGCCAGCTGGGCGTTGGCCACGAAGTTCTGGGTCACGGTGTTGGTGATAGAGGGGGCCAGCGGGTTAGTCTCGTGCACCTCGCGCACGGCGCGGGCCATAAGCGCGCGCAGCTCTGCTTCGGTGCGGGTAGCGGAAGGTTCGGTCATGGCGGTTCCTCTCCGGAAGCCGGGGTGCTGGCCGCGAGTCACGCGAAAAGGCGCTCCCCGCAGGAAGCGCCCTTTTGCTCGTGAGCATGCTCCCTACGACAGTGTTAGCTGACAGGTTCGAAGGGTTGGGCGCAAGGCCCTCTCAACCGCGTCGCGGCTCCTGGCGGTGCCGCAGGGCGGTACCCCTGCATGGGGCACAGCCTATCACGAGCTATCGTGCGCGCCAGCGGGAAAGCCGCTCGCGCGCCCCAGAGGATGTTGGGCGGTGTCGTGCGGCGGTATTCGGAAGCAGACAGGTTCCGGCAACGGCCGTGTGGCACGTTGCGCAAGGGCGTAAGGCGCTGTGCTATCATGCGCCCATGATTTCTCATGATGACAGAGATGCGGAGGGGCTTCCCCGGGGTAGCGTCATGGCCGCTATGTCCGGCGGTGTGGACAGCTCGGTGTGCGCGCTGCTGCTCCAGCGGGCCGGCTGCGATGTGCGCGGTGCGACCATGGTGCTGCGCGACGCCGCCGTGCCCGTTGCCGGAGCGGGGCCGCACGGCGCTGCCTGCGACGTGGCCCCGTGTGGCTCGTCGCGCGATGTGGAGGACGCGCGCGCGGTGTGCCGTCGCCTCGGCATTCCCCACGACGCCTTCGATTTGCGCTCGCGCTTCGACGCGGCGGTGATTCGCCCGTTCTGCGACGCCTACCTGGCGGGACGCACGCCCAATCCGTGCATCGACTGCAACCGTCACCTGAAGTTCGAAGCGCTTCAGCAGCGTCGCCGCGAGCTGGGTCTGCAATATGTCGCCACGGGCCACTATGCCCGGCGTCGATGGAACGAGGCGAGCGGGCGTTGGCAGCTGCTGCGGGCGCTCGATACCGCAAAGGACCAGAGCTACGTGCTGTACCATCTTACCCAGGACACGCTCGCGCACATGCTGTTCCCCCTGGGTGGCCTGACTAAGGACGAGGTGCGCGCCTTGGCCCGCGATCATGGCTTCGTCACCGCCGACAAGCCCGAGAGCCAGGATATCTGCTTCGTGCCCGACGGCGATTACGCCGGGTTCATCGAGGGGTATTGCGGCGACGCTTCCGCCTTTGCGGCAGGGGAAATCGTTAATCGAGAAGGTCGGGTGCTGGGGGAGCATGGCGGGCTTGTCCATTACACCATCGGACAGCGCAAGGGCATCGGTGTGGCGGCGTCCGAGCCGTTGTACGTAGTGGAAAAAGACGTGGCGGCCAATCGCCTCGTCGTCGGCTTCAAGGACGAACTGGAAAGCCGCGGCGTGGTGGCTCGCGACGTGAACCTCGTCAGCGGGGATGCCTTGGATGGTCGGCGGCACGTGCAGGTGAAGACCCACTACCGCCAGCGACCGGTGGATGCCGTGGCGCAGCAGACCGGTCCCGATGAGCTGACGGTCACCTTCGATGAGCCCCAACGCCCCGCGGCTCCGGGACAAGCCGTTGTGATCTACGACGGCGAGGTGGTTCTCGGGGGCGGCACGGCGGTGCGGACGTTTTAGGGCCGGCCTCTGAAGCTCTAGCAGCCTTGCTCCGAACCCCTTTGGCCCGCGCATCATATTCCCCTAATTGATCAGCTCAATGCGAGTGCGGTACATGCCCGAAAAAGCGACGGGGCGCCTTCAGGCGCCCCGAACACTTGGGAGGGTAGGGAGGTGCGGCGAAAGCCGCCGGGTGGCAGGTGCTTACTTGCCGGCCACGGCGCGGCCGACGACGTAGCCCTGGGTGTGGCAGCGGCCGAGGGAGAGGCCGGGCACGGTCATGGGGTAGTCGGGGCTGCCGAAGAAGTTGCCGGCGCAGTTGCCGATGGCGTACAGGCCCTCGATGGGCTCGCCGTCGGCGTTCAGCACCTGCATGTCCTTGTTCACGTTCACACCGTGAATGATGGTGGACAGGCCGATGTGGCGATGGATGCCGTAGAAGGGAGGCTGCTTGATGGCCTTCAGGAACTGGGCCGGCTTGCCCATGTCCTCATCGATGCCCTTCTCGGCCAGCTCGTTGTAGCGCTCGACGGTCTTCACGAAGGCGTCGACGTCGGTCAGGCCGAGCTTCTGGCCGAGCTCTTCAAGGGTATCGGCAGAGAAGGTGTTGATGAGGCTCTCGTAGACGCCGGTCTTCTCGCCCTCGACCTCGGGCATGTAGCTCGCCATGGCCTCGGGCGGCAGGGCCACTCCCGGCCAGCCCTCGGTGTCGGCCATGTAGTTGCTGTCGAAGATCTGGCTGTACCAACCCTGGTCGGCCTCGCTGCGCAGGAAGTTGCCCATGACGGCCATCTCGCAGGCGGCCTCGTTGCAGAAGCGCAAGCCGTCGTTCTTCACGGCCAAGAACGGCATGTCGGCCATGGAGCCCGGGCCGGCGTCGAAGTCGTGCTGCACCTTGGAGCCGCAGGCGTCCTCCATGCAGGCGCCCGCCCACACCATCATCTTCTGGCCGTCGCCGGTCTTGTTCTGCTCCTTGCGGTAGATGTTGGCCATGGCCGGCTCGTAGTAGGCCATCATCTCGTCGTCGTTCTCGTAGTCGCCCGTGGCCACGATGACGCCCTTGGCGGCATTGAACTGGATGTAGCCGTCGGCGCCCTCGGCGATGACGCCGGTCACGGCGCCGGACTCATCCTGCACGAGCTGGGCGGCCGGGGTGGAGTAGAAGATCTCAACGCCCTGCTGCTCGGCCCAATCGGCGATATCGCGCATGCCGTTGCCGGTGTTGTAGGGCTTCGGACCGAAGTCGAAGGCGAAGTAGGTGACGTCGTAGCCGTTGATGTTGCCGATGTTGCCGGTCCACTTCGCGGTGGAGTCGACCATCTGGGCGCCGGCCTGCTCGCCGATGTTCCACAGCCACTTCAAGGCCTCGCCGGAGTTGTAGGCCCACAGGCGCACCTGCTCGCGGTCGGACATATGGCAGCAGTCGGCGTTGATGAGAGACACCACGGCCTCCACGCCGCCGGGAGCCGTCTCTTCAACGATGATGGAGTCGCAGGTGTTGCCCTGGGACACCGCCGTGGCCTCCTTCTGAAGCAGCGCTACCTTCGCGCCGGCCTCGTGGGCCGAGATGGCGGCGGGCACGCCCGCAGCGCCGGCGCCGATGACCACGACGTCGTAATCGCGGGTGTCGGCGATGTCGGTAATGGGCTCGGGCTTCACGAAGAACGCCGGGGTGCCGTCTCCAGCTGCCGCAGCGCCCTCGCCGGTGGCGGCTACCGGCTGCTGGGGTGCGCAGCCTCCGAGCATGGACGCGCCCATGGCGCCCGCGGCGGCCACGCCGCCGAACTTGAACAGGTCCCTACGAGAAATGCTAGCCATTGTTCCCTCCTTGTCGTACTGGACGGGCGCCGGCTTTTCGGTGCCCGCAGGCAGGCTCGGTGCCTGCGCTTCTGGAGGCAACGATACGGGTGGCGCGGCCCTTCGCGCATCGACCGGCGGCGGCGAAAGACGGTCTAATTTCGTAACCTTCCCCCATAGACCGCGTTATAACCCCCTCGTATAACCCTTTATTTTGCGGGGATGGAAGCTGGATCGTTCCGAAGACGCCCGCGGGGCCGCCCTCGTTGTTCTATAATCGGCTACATCATCCTGTTATCTCACGACAACTGAAAAAGTCGCCATGCGTTGGCAAGGGAGGTGCATCGCTGTGGCTGAAGACGACCGCATAGCGGGGGAGGGGCCCGAGAGCGCCTCGGCGGGCACGGGTGCCTTTCTGCGCCGGGCGCGGGCGGCCTTTGCCATTCCCGCGGCCTTTCTCGGCCTCGGTCTGTATCGCGCGTGGATCGAGATTGTGTTCGTCGGCACGTTCGTCGCCTACCCGGCGGCGCTTCCCGCGGTGCGCGATGTTTTCGATTGGACTATGGTGGCCACGGCCATTGGCTGCACCCTGCTCGCCCGCCGCATCGGACCCTTCTTCAACAAGCGGGCGCCTTACCTGTTGGGAGGGGCGGCCCTGCTGCTGGCGACGGCGCTCATGTTCGCCAGCTGCTGGGTTTTGCCGATGGCATGGTGGGCCGGCTATGTGGCTGCAGGGGTCGGCGGCTTCGGCATTGCGCTTCTGATTCTGCTGTGGAGCGAGTTATACGGGTGCCTGAACCCGCTGAGGGTGGCGCTGTACTATTCCGCGTCTATCGTCGTGGGCGCCGTGGTGCTCTACATCTACCGCGGCTTCATGCTTCCGTGGCTGTGCGCCATGACCGCGCTGCTTCCGCTGGCCTCGCTTCTGGCCGCACGCCGCGGTTTCGCCCTCTTGCCCGCCTCCGAGCGCCCCGCCACCACGTGGACCCCGTTCTCGGTGCCGTGGAAGGCGGTGCTCTTCATGGCGGCCTACGCCTTCGGCTACGGCCTGATGGAGGGCGGCATGTATCTGGGATCCTTCGGCCCCCACTCGGCCCCGGGCGCGGTGTGCGTGGCGGTGCTGGTCTTCCTGGGGGTCGCTTTCCGCGGCGGTCGGTTCGACTTCTCCCTCATCTACCGCTTCGCCCTGCCGCTGACGGTGGTGGCGCTGTTCCTCGTGCCGGTGTTCGGGCACGTGCCGGCCGATGCCGCGAGCTTCTGCATGGTGGCGGCCTATACGGCTCAATCCATCCTCATTATGCTCATCTGCGCGAACATCTGCTATCGCTACGGCGTGTCGGCGGTGTGGCTGTTCGGCATTGAGCGCGGCGTGCGCCAGGTGTTCATGTGGCTCGGGCGCGTGATGGCCGATGGCGTGGAAGGTCTCGGCAGCTTCGGTGCCATGGGCGAGCTGGCCGTCTCCATGCTCGCGGTGCTCGCGGTGGTGTTCGCCACGACCATCCTCATGTCCGAGCGGGATCTGTCGAGCCGCTGGGGCGCCAACTTCCTTGCCGGGGGCACCGATTCCGCGGCCATGATTCGCCGGCAGGAGCTGGCGGACCGCTGCGCCGAGATCGCGTGCACCTACAAGCTCTCGGCGCGCGAGGGCGAGGTGCTGGTGCTTCTTGCCCAGCGCAAGACGGTGGGCATCATAGAACGCGAGCTGGTCATAGCCAACGGAACCGCCAAGGCCCACGTGCGGCATATTTACCAGAAGCTGAACATTCACACTCGCCAGGAGCTGTTCGACCTGCTCGGTATCGACCAGCGCGATACCCGCCCTCTCGAAGGAGAGTAGGGCGTCTCGAGCACCTACAGGCCGGCCAGGCCGAGCTGGTAGCCCTCCACGAACAGGCTCAGCTTCTCGATGTAGCGCTGGGCCAGGTCTGACAGCTGCCGCTCGTTGTGCACGATGTAACCCACGCGCATGCGCTCCTTAGTGGCGAGCGGCACGCTGGCGATGCCCGTGTACATCTCGCTAGACAGCACGCCGGTGGAGATGGTGTAGCCGTTGTGGTGCGCGAGCAGGTTCGAGAGCGTGCCGCGGTCGCTCACGGCGATGCGCTTGTCGTGGGGCAGTTCGGCGAAAGGCTCTTCGGCGTAGAAGAACGAGTTCGCGCTGCCCTGCTCGAAGGCGTAGCGGGGATAGTCGGCCACATCGTCCAGCGTCACCTCAGCGCGCTCGGCCAGGGGGTGCGCCTCATTCACGAAGATGTGCGGCTGGGCGGTGAACAGCAGGTTGAACGAGAGGTTCGCGTCCTCCAAGGCGTGGCCGATGACGCTCTCGTTGAACGACGAGAGGTACAGAACGCCCAAGTCGCTGCGGAAGTCGCGCACGTCCTCGATGACCTCCGAGGTGCGGGTCTCGCGCAGGCTGAAGTTGTACGCGTCGCCCTCGTATTCCTCGGATAGTTCTAGGAAAGCCTCCACGACGAAGGCGTAGTGCTGGGAGGTGATGGCGAGGCGCTGGGCCTGGGCGCTATCGCCACCGCGGCCCGAGTAGCGCTGGGTCATGAGGTCGGCCTGTTCCACCACTTGGCGCGCGTAGCCCAGAAGCTCCATGCCGTCGCTCGTGAGTGTGATGCCGCGGTTGCTGCGCTCGAAGATGGTCACGCCGGTCTCGCGCTCGATATCGCGCACGGCCACCGACAGGCTCGACTGCGACACGTACAGGGTGTGCGCCGCGGCTGAGATGGAGCCGTGGTTGGCGATGGCGATGAGGTAGCGCAGCTGCTGCAGGGTCATGGGATGTTCCGTCGCTTCCTGGTGATGTCCGTTAAAGTCTAGTAACTTTCTAGGAATTATATACCGCCGCAAGGGGAGGGATACGGGGAAATTCTAAGCGGCGGTCTGCGTTTTGCGGGTGCGGCCATCGAAAACCGCTATGACGCCCTCGGTTGACGGGCGCTCGTTGACAGCTAGGATGAGGGCAATGCGACTCACCATCGGTCGGGAGCGCGGGCTACTCTGATTCGCTCAAACAGTCCTCGCTTTGCGGAAGTGCCCACTGGGCACTTCCGGTCGCTGCGGAACTCGCTCGGTCAGGGCACCCCGCGCTCCCTCTGGGCATTGCCGCAGTTGAGGAGATCTCGACCAGGGACGGCAAACGAGAAAGGAACGTATCCATGAACGTGCACAAGAGCGTGGCGGAGCTGATCGGGCATACGCCCTTGGTGGAGCTGACCAACTACGAGCGGGCCCACGATCTGCCCGCTACCCTCATCGGGAAAGTGGAGTACTTCAACCCGACCGGATCGGTGAAAGATCGCGCGGCCCTCTCCATGATCGACGACGCGGTGGAGGCCGGCCTCATCGACGACGATACCGTCATCATCGAGCCCACCTCGGGCAACACCGGCATCGGCTTGGCGGCGCTCGCAGCGGCCCGCGGCAACCGCATCATCATCGCCATGCCCGAGACCATGTCGGTGGAGCGACGCAACCTCATGGCCGCCTACGGGGCCGAGCTCGTGCTCACCGAGGGCGCCAAGGGCATGAAGGGCGCTATCGCCAAGGCCGAGGAGCTGGCCGCCGAGATTCCGAACTCGTTCATTCCCTCGCAGTTCGACAACCCCGCGAACCCCGCCGTGCACGAGCGCACCACCGGCCCCGAGATCTGGGCCGACACCGACGGCGCGGTGGATATCCTGGTCGCTGGTGTGGGCACCGGCGGCACCATCTCGGGCACAGGTGCCTACCTGAAGGCCCAGAACCCGGACATTCAGGTAGTGGCTGTGGAACCGGCCGGCTCTCCGGTGCTCTCCGAAGGGCGCGCAGGTTCCCACAAGATTCAGGGTATTGGCGCGGGTTTCGTGCCCGATACGCTGGACACCGCCGTCTACGACGAGGTGATGACCATTACCGACGAGGAGGCCTTCGCGGCCGGTCGCGAGCTGGCCGCCGGCGATGGGCTGCTTGTGGGCATTTCCTCAGGTGCGGCGGTGGCCGCGGCCACCAAGCTGGCTCAGCGTCCCGAGAACGCCGGCAAGACCATCGTGGTCATTCTGCCCGACACCGGCGAGCGCTATCTTTCCACTCCCATGTTCAACGGGGAATAGGAAGGGCCTTTCCGCGCAATCGGATTTTTCGCCGAGCACATCTTCCGCGAGCCGCCTTGTGCGGCTCGCGTCGTTTTCGGGCTCTCAGCTTGCTGCTACTCGTAGTCTTTCAGGATGTCGCGCAGGTAGGCGGCATACTCCTCGGCCAGATCGCGCGGGGCCTCGATGCGCATGGATCGGCCGAACTGGGCCAGCCAGCCGAAGAACACGGGGCTCGGCGCCACGGTCACATAGGCCCGGGCCGCGCCGTCCTCGCCCACGACGCTTTCCACGTCCTTCCCGAAGCGGTCGATGAGCGCGCCCATGACCGACTCCTCCACGCGCAGGGTCACGCGCCGCGTCTCGCCGCCGAACATCGAGAAGGTGCGGGCGCTGTAGGCCTCGGCGTCGAAGGTGGCGATGGCTGTGTTGCGCACGGCGGGCGTATCGGTGATGCGCAGCCCTTGCATGCGGTCGAGGCGGTAGGTGGGAAAGCTCGCGTGCTTCTCGTTGTAGGCGATGAGGTAGTAGCAACCTTCGGAGTAGATGAGGTGCACCGGCGTCTCGCAGTAGAGTTGACCGTCCTTCTGGGCCACGGGGCGCTTGGCTGCGTCGTACTTCACGTAGCGGAAGGCCACCTGGCGCCGTTGGCTCAGCGCCTCGTGAATGGTGTCCACGTGGTGGAACACCGACTCGTTCTGCATCTTGATGCGGCCTTCTACGTGCACGTGCTTCTTGATGGAACTCACTTGGTGGCGCGAGCCCAGGCTGGCCACGCCGCCGGCAAGCCGATTGGCCATGCGGCGGGTGAGGAAGCGCGATGACTGCACGGCATCGGTGAGCAGCATAAGCTCAGGACCCGAAAAGGTGCGGCTCGCCAGAGCGTAACTCACTGGCCGTGTGGGCAGCTTCACGATGTCCATGCCGAAGGAGCGCAACGTCTCTATGTCGCGGTAGATGGATTTGCGTTCAGCGTCGATGCCGCGTGCGAGCAGCCCCTCGATGATCGCGGGGGTGGTCAGGCCGTGGTCCTCGTCGGTCTCCTCGTAGAGCATCTGCATCAGGTACAGAAGCTTCAGCTTCTGGCTCTCCGCGCCCATGGCACCTTCCCTTCCGTCCACGCTTCGCGAACCGCTCGATGACAAAGGCCACCGAGCGTCGCCGCACTCTCGGCGGCTTCATAGAATGGACTGCGTGGCACATTGTACGTCCTTAGAGAAGTGAGGTGTTCCCGTGACTGCAACAAACGCGAATTCCACCGCCCCGCTGGCGGGCATCAAAGTGATCGACTGGACCGAGGTCCAGTCTGGCCCCTCCTGCACCCAGCTGCTCGCCTGGATGGGCGCCGAGGTTATCAAGATCGAGCGTCCCGGCGGCGACCCGACCCGTACGGAGCTTTTGGACATCGCCGACTCCTGGAGCGTGTACTATCTGCAGCTGAACTCTGGCAAGAAATCGCTCACCCTGAATGTGAAGACGCCCGAGGGCAAGGAAGTGCTGACAAAGCTTTTGAAGGAGGCCGATCTGTTCATCGAGAACATCGGCCCGGGCGATGTGGAGAAGATGGGCTTCGGCTGGGAGCAGGTGCACGCCATCAACCCGCGCTGCATCATGGCATCGCTCAAGGGCTTCGGCCAGAAGAGTCGCTTTGCTCACGTGAAGGCCTTCGAGCCGGTGGCCCAGTCGGCCGGCGGCGCTGCCTCCACCACTGGTTGGAACGAGGGTGCCTTCAATGTGCCCACTCAGTCGGCCGCCGCTTTGGGCGATTCCAACACCGGTATGCACCTGACCATCGGCGTGCTGTCGGCGCTGCTGCAGCGTGAGCGCACCGGCGAGGGCTGCTACGTGTACCAGTCCATGCAGAACGCCGTGCTGAACTTGTGCCGCATCAAGCTGCGCGACCAGATCATGCTGGACAATCTGGGGGCGCTCCCGCACTACGAGGTGTATCCCGACTGGAATTGGGGCCGCGCCATCCCGCGCGCCGAGAACACCGAGGGCGGCCAGGTTATCGGCTGGTGCTACAAGGCTAAGGGCTGGGAGACCGATCCCAACGCCTACGTGTACATCGTGGTGCAGAACTCCGAGAAGGCCTTCAAGGGCCTGTGCGAGGCCATCGGCAAGCCCGAGTTGGCCACCGACCCGAAGTTCACGCCGTGGAACAATCGCCAGCTGCACAAGGACGAGCTGTACCCCATCATCGAGGAATACACCAAGCAGTACGACAAGTACGAGCTGACCGATAAGCTGGGCGCGGCCGGCGTCCCGGTGGGTCCGGTGCTCGACTGGTACGAGATTGAGAACGACCCCGATCTTTTGGCCGACGGCACCATTCCCGAGATCGACCAGGGTGGCGCCCGCGGTAAGTTCAAGACCATCGGCTTGCCCTTCACCATGTCGAACTTCAAGCCCGACTACACTCGCGCCCCCGATTTGGGCGAGAACAACGCTGAAATTCTGGAGAGCCTGGGGTACACCGCCGACCAGGTGAAGGAGTTTACCGAGAAGGGCGTGTTGGAGGCTCCGGTTGCGCCGAGCAACCCGGCGGTGAAGGTCATCACCTATGCGGAGTACGAGGCCCAGCAGAAATCTGCCAAGTAGGCTGCCAGAGAGACGGTGATCGCGGTGCCGCGTGCCTTCCGCTAGCGACAGGCGCGGAATGGCTGCCGAGCCATACGTCATCTGAAATGTGACACATGTTGCCAGCGCCGAGCCCCTTTTTGGGACTCGGCGTTTTGCATATTTACCGTCATTCGCTCAGAGTTCATATATAACCGAACGATGTTTCGCAAGGCTTGTTAGCCTTGGGTTCATGAAGAATGTTCAGAGCAAAGTCGGCCGCCGCATACGCGATATTCGCGTGTCCCAGGGTATTCCCCAGGGGCAGTTGGCCGACATGGCTCATATGACGAAATCCTACATGAGCGAGATCGAGGCGGGGAAGAAAAATCTCACGCTGCGCTCGGCGGCGAAGATCGCTGATTGCCTGGGAGTTCCGCTGGAGGAGCTGTTCCGCGGCGTGTAGGGAACAAGCGTCGCTTAGGCGGTGGCGCATCGATACGCTGTCCTGCCTTTTGGACTGATTTACCCATAAGTAGCGTATATGATACAGAGTGCGACGGTGTGGTCGATACCCTGTGCCTATGGGCAATACGAAACACATCATTGCGAGCCGCGTGAGGACGCTTCGGGAAGAACACGGTTGGAGCCAAGAAGAGTTTGGTCAGATCGTGGGACTGAATCGCGTTCAGATCTGTCGATTTGAGGCAGGTGAGGGCAATCTGACGCTGCGCAATTTGGACAAGATGCTCGATGGCCTTGGCTTGACCATCGATACGCTGTTTCAGGATCAGCCCATAATCGACGATGACGAGAACGGGATGCCGCGCAAGCAGGAACGATAGCATAGGCGGTTTATAGGATTCTCGGACGATAGGTGTTTTCGTCGAGGTTCGCAAAAGCGCAGAGTTTCTCATAGGCAACCGACACGTCGCGTGCATGGCGGGCGAAGGCGCGCCCGAATGACGTTGCCTGGATGGAGCGTCCGTGCCGCTCGGTGAGAGGACGGCCGCAGAGTCGTTCTGCTTCCGTAACCACTTTTGCGATGGCCTGTGGTGTCACATGCAACAGCTCACCGGCTTGGGTGTAGCTCTCCAGCTCTATGGCGTATCGGATGTAGTTCAACTGGTCGATATTCATAGCTTACCCGCTTAGTCAACGATATATGTATATGATTAGATGATAAACAGTGATTAAACGAGTAATGTATCGTATATATTACACTGAGTGAGAAGGTTGTTGTTAAAGAAGATCCCAAGGAGTCGGGATGCTCTCAATAGCCCTTTGACGGGGGTATATGCTGAATATATGAACGATCATCAACAAATCGTTGTAAATCCGAGCCTCGTATACTCGTCAAAATAGGCGACACTACAGCTGAGCGTCTTTCATGAGCAATATCTGGTTATGGGCAAAGGCGGAGCAGCGTGGTAAACGGGGCGAAGTTCTTTCGGGTGCACAAGGTGCCCATGCTGGGAAATCCGGGCACGGGGCACGTGATCGGCTTGTCAGCCGACGAGGTGATTGCCGCCCAAGCGTTCGCAACGGGTTCGGCGACGCTTGAAGAGGTGGCCTGCGCGAACGTGGATCTGGCGGAGCAGATGCGCCAGGGAGGCTACAGCGACGAGGCGCCCGTGGGGGTGCGCAGCGCCTACCTGCACGTGACGCACCGCTGCAATCTGCGTTGTGAGGGATGCTACTCGTGGGAGGGGCATCGCAACCGAAGGCCCGACCCGACTCTGGCGCAGCTCGAGTGCGCCTTGCGTTTCCTTGCGCAGCAGGGGGCGGACGAGGTGAACATCTCTGGTGGCGAGCCCTTCCTGCGCGACGACCTGCCGTCTGTGCTGGAGGCGGCTGCTGTCGAGTGCGGTATACCGTCGGTCAACGTGTTGACCAACGGCACCGTGCTCGACGAGTTGCTGCTGGAGACGTGTGCGCCGTTCGTGTCCATGGTGTCGGTTTCCTTCGACGGGGCCTCTGCAGACGATGCGGCCTGGGTGCGGGGCGAGCAGCGTTTCGATGCGCTGGTTTCCTTCGTACGAGCGGCCCAAAAGGCGGGTATGTCCGTGTGCATTACCCCTACGCTGCACCGTGGCAATGTGGAGGATATTCCACGCTATCTGGCGCTGGCCGATAACTTGGGAACCGATGTGGGATTCAGCCTGTTGTCGGTGGGGAGTGCCGGCGGAGTGCGCCGCGAACTGCTGCCTTGTGAAGGCGACTTGCGACGATTGGCGGAGCTGATGCTGGAAGCGGCCGAGACGGGCGGTAGCCCGGCGGTCGACTCGCTTGCCTGCAGGCTGGCGTGTCGGGAGAACTGCGGGGCTGGTATCACGTCGCTCAGCGTAGCGGCCGACGGGAGCGTGTACCCGTGCCACATGATGCATGACGACCGCTTTCTCATGGGCAACGCGTTTGCTGGGAACGGCCCCGCGCGTAAGGATCGGGAGGCTGTGGCGGCGCGCGTGCACGCGTGGGATGCTGAAAGTGCATGCCATTCGTGCGAGTACCGATGGCTGTGCGGCGGCGGGTGCCGCGCGCGGGCCATCGGCTCCCAAACTCGGGAAGACCCCTACTGTGAAACGCATCGGGCGTTTTTCAGCGGGGTGTTCGACCAGATAGAGCAGCAACTAACAAAGGAGGAAGATCATGCTGTTTCACACTAATCCGAATGTAAAGTCGATTTGCCAGCGTGTGGGTGTTGCCAACATCTGCTTCAGTACGGGCTTTGCGTGCGAGGCCCATAAGAGGAGGGATGGGAATCGTGAGGGCATTTCCGGAAAGAGTCAAAATAGGGTAAAGCAAAGCAAGCCGATGCCCGTATAATTCTCTCTCAGACGATTCGGTGACGAAGAGGGGATATGTGTGCGACGCAACAAAGAGATTGCTCTGATTGAGGATTCCCTTGGGCATATCGCCAAGGTGGGCACCGTGCTGAGGATTGTTTTCACGGCAGCATCGGTATTGTTCGCGCTGCTGCTGGTTGCTGGACTGCTGGGGATTGGCTCTGCCCTTGCAGAAGGCGTTTCGGTTGCGGAATGGATGGCCCTGGCAAGTGTTCTTATCCAGGACCTCGTGATGCTGTATGCGTTTGCTATCTGCGCTCTTGTCGCCCGGGACTCCTCTCGCGGGATAACGCCTTTCTCGCGTAAGCAAGTGAGTCGCACGCTGAGCGTGGGCTGGGTTATGCTCGGCTATACGTTGTTCTGTCTCGTGCTCGATCCTCTTGCTGCCCAGGTGCAGTATGCTGCCGGTGTGGCCGCTGTAAGTTTGTTCGGCAGTCCTCAGCCGGGGGAGTTGTTCATCAACTTCGAAACGCTTATTGCGGCCGGCGCCTTCTTCCTGTTTTCGTACATTCTGAGCTACGGCAAGACGCTGCAAGAGCTGGCTGACGAGACGGCGTAGGATGGCGCTGATATGGGTGTGATCGTTAACCTTGACGTTATGCTGGCGAAGCGCAAGATGGCCTCGAATGACCTGGCCGAGCGCATAGGGCTGTCTCAGAACAACCTGTCGCGCATCAAAACCGGGAAGATCAAGGCTATCCGCTTCTCAACGCTGAGCGCCTTGTGTCGCGAGCTGGATTGCAAGCCCGGCGACTTGCTCGACTACGTGTACGAAGAATCCGATGAGTTGGATGACTTCGAGTCGGAGTAGGCCGTGAGGCACCCCTTGTGGGCGTCTCACGGCGTTATGTTCGCAAACTATAGTTTCGACGCCTCTCGTGGCGTGTGGCTATATCGTCGCCTTTCAGGGCGTCTGCGCGGGCCGTGATGTCGCGCCTACCTCCTGGTTGCGCGAATGTGTCGCGAAGCTTCAAGCCCGCTTCTGCGGTTCGTACACCTTCACCTCCCGCTCTAGCTCGGTGTATTCGCGAGCGAGGTCTTTGGAAAGCTCGCTGTGCAGGGTGCGCGCCCGTTGCGGATCGCGGGCGGTGAGCGATGCGAAGCGGTCCTGCTTGGAAAGAAAGTCGTCCAAGTCGTTGTCGGGGGTGTGGGAGTCCACGGTAAGCGGGTCGGTGCCCGCGGCGGCTAAAGCGGGGTTGAAGCGGAAGAGCGGCCAGTAGCCGGCGCGCACCCCCTCGCGGGCTACGCGCAGGTTCGTGCTCATGCCGCCTTTGATGCCCCAGCTGATGCAGGGGCACAGTGCGATGACGATGGAGGGGCCGTCGTAGCTCTCGGCCTCACGTAGGGCGCGGATGGTCTGCTCCATGTCGGCGCCGAGGCACACCTGGGCCACGTATACGTAGTCGTACTGCATCATCATGCGGCCGAGGTTCTTGCGGGGTGTGGGCTTGCCGTCCAAGGTGAAGCCGGACACACTGGAAAGTTCGGTGGCTTTCGACATTTCGCCGCCGGTGTTGGAATAGCCCTCCGTATCCAGCACGAGCACGTTGATGTTCTCACCCGAGGCCAGCACCTCGTCCAGGCCGCCGTAGCCGATATCGTAGGCCCAGCCGTCGCCGCCGACGGCCCACACGCTCTTCTTTCCGAACATCTCGCCGTAGTCGAGAATTTCATCGGCCAGGGCGTGTGCGTCCGATTCCGCGGGAAGCGCCGCGCGTTCCGCCCTCAGGGCGCGCTGAGCCGCCTGGCCCAGGTCGTAAGCGGCATCGGCATCATCGGCTGCGACGAGCCAGTCGCTCAGCAGTGCGGTGGTGGCGGGGGAGAAGGCGGGTGTTGCGGGGTCCTTCGGCTCCGCGCCGGGGGCGCTTTGCGCGGGCTGAGGTGCGTCGGCGATCTCCCGCTGCGCATCGGCTCCCACGGGGTCGATGAAAGTCGTTGATGGGGGAAGGGGCTCGCCGACGGCCCGCTTCACGAGGTCGGTCAGGTGGCGCCGGCGCACGCGCACCGCCTTGGCGATGCCGTAGCCGAACTCGCCGTTGTCCTCAAAGAGCGAGTTCCCCCAGGCCGGACCATGGCCACGGGTGTTCACCGTGTAGGGCATCGAGGGCATGTAGGCGCCCCAGATGGACGAGCAGCCCGTGGCGTTCGCGATGATGAGGCGGTCGCCGAACAGCTGAGTGAGCAGCTTCACGTAGGGGGTCTCGCCGCAACCGCCGCAGCAGCCGGAGAACTCCAGCAGGGGCTTCTGCAACTGCGTGCCGGGGATGGAATCAGCGGGCACCAGGCTGTCTTTCAGGGAGATGTTGGCCTGGGCGAAGGCGAGGTTTTCCTTCTGAGTTTCCAGCTCGGTGGCCAAAGGCGTGATGGTGAGCGCTTGGCCCGGGCAGTTGTCGGCGCAGCTGCCGCAGCCCACGCAGTCCTCCGGATACACCTGGATGCGGAAGGCCATGCCGACAAGCCCCTTCAGTGTGGCGGGCTTGGTGTTGAAGGTATCCGGCGCGCCGGTAAGCTCGGCGGCTGTGGCCACGTAGGGGCGGATTGCCGCGTGCGAGCATACGAGCGAGCACTCGTAGCATTCCACGCACTTTGCGGCATCCCAGGCCGGAATCTCGTAGGCCACGCAGCGCTTCTCGTATTCGGCCGAGCCCGGCGGTACGATGCCGTCGGGGGAAAGGGCGCTCACGGGCAGTTCGTTGCCGCGCAGCTGATCCATGGGACGGAAGATGTTCTCGATGAAGGCGTCTTCGCCGGCAACCGATCCGAGCCGCACCGCCGGGGCCGCGCCGGCTCCGGCCGCGTAGTCGCTTGCGGGCGCGGCGTCGTTGTCGGTTGCGTCGGCCCAGCGTTTCGGGTAGCCGATCTTCACGAGGGCGTCCGCGGCCGCGTCGATGGCCTTCTGGTCACGAGCCACCACGTCGGCTCCCTTCGAGGCGTACACGCGCTCCACGTTCTCCTTCAGAAGCCGCACGGCCTCGTCGAAATCCATCACCTTTGTCAGACGGAAGAACACGGTCTGCATGATCATGTTGATGCGCGGGCCGAGCCCCTCGTCGGCAGCCAGCTTGGCCGCGTCGATGACGTAGAAGTTGGCGTGCTTGGCAGCGATGGCCCGGCGCAGATCGGCGGGCAGTTCCGCGTCCAACTCGCGCACGCTTGTCCAGGGCGCATTCAGTACGAAGGTGCCACCGTCTCGCAGTCGGTCGAGCATGCGGTAGCCGCGCTTCACGTAGGTGTCTTTGTGGCAGGCCAGGTAGTCGGCGCTCGTGATGAGCCACGGCTCGCGTACAGGAGCGTCGCCGAAGCGCATATAGGAGATGGTGAGGCCGCCCGATTTCTTCGAGTCGAACCAGGAGTACTCCTGCACGAACTTGCCTGCCGCGTCGCTCACGATGCGTGCGGCCACTTTGTTGGCGCTCACGGTGCCGTCGCTGCCGAAGCCGTAGAACACGGCCTGGGTGAGCTTTTGGACCGGAGCGGGCAGCCAGTCACGCACGGGCAACGACAGGTGGGTCACGTCGTCAGCAATGCCCACGGTGAAGCGCGCCTTCGGCTCGGGCGCGGCCATGTTCTCGAATACGGCCAGCGCGTGGGCCGGGGCGAACTCCTTGGAGGAGAGGCCGTAGCGCCCGCCGATGACGCGCACCGTGGGACGCGCGGCGGCCATGGCAGCCTGCACGTCCAGGAACAGAGGCTCGCCGAGGCTTCCCGGCTCCTTCGTGCGGTCCAGGGCGCATACGATGCGGGCGGTGGACGGAATGGCTGCCAGCAAATGTTCGGCCGAGAACGGCCGGTACAGGCGCACCTTCACGAGCCCCACCTTCTCGCCCGCGCCCATGCGGTCGCGCACCACGGCCTCCACGGTCTCGCAGCTGGAGGCCATGGTCACCACCACGCGCTCGGCATCCGGCGCGCCCACGTAGTCGAACAGGTGGTACGGGCGCCCCGTGACCTTCGCCAGGGCGTCCATGTTCTTCTGCACGATGGCGGGCAGCGCGTCGTAGGCGGCGTTGGGGGCCTCGCGGTTCTGGAAGTAGATGTCGGGGTTCTGGGCTGTGCCGCGGATGGCGGGATGCTCCGGGTCCATGGCGCGGTGGCGGAAGGCGCTCACGGCCTGCCAGTTCACGAACGGGCGCACGGCCGCGGGATCTATCATGTCGATGGTCTGCACCTCGTCGGAGGTGCGGAAGCCGTCGAAGAAATGCACGAAGGGCAGGCTGCCCTCGATGGCCGCGAGGTGCGCCACCCAGGAGAGGTCGTGGCATTCCTGCACCGACGCGCTGCCGAGCATGGCAACACCGGTGGCGCGCACGGCCATGAGGTCCTGGTGGTCGCCGAAGATGGACAGCGCATGGGTCGCCAGCGACCGCGTGGTGATGTGGAAGACGCCGGGCAGCATCTCGCCGGCGATCTTGTACATGTTGGGGATCATGAGCATGAGGCCCTGGCTGGCCGTCATGGTGGTGGCGAGCGCGCCGCCGGCGAGGCACCCGTGCAGCGCCCCGGCCACGCCCTTCTCGGACTGCATCTCCTTCACGACAACGGGGTGCCCGAAGAAGTTCTCGCGTCCGGCGGCTGCCCACGACTCCACGGTCTCGGCCATGTGCGAGGCCGGCGTGATAGGGAAGATCATCGCCGCGTCCGACAGCGCGTAGGCCGCATTCGCCGCCGCTTCCATTCCCGTGACCGCCTTGCGCTGCGATACCGCCTTTGCCTCTCCCGTACGCTGCGTGTCCATGGAAACTCCTCTCCTACGATAAGGGGCGGGCATGGCAGCCCGCCCCGTTCACATTCAGTCTCGATTCGTTCCCTAGGCGCCGAACATATGCTCGATCATGGGGGTGACGACGATCCAGAGGGGCATGGTGGCGGCGAAGGCCAAGGTGGACACGGCCACGGTGGACGCGCCCTCGCGTACGTAGATGTTGTAACGGCTGGAGATGATGATGCCGGAGAACGCCGGCGGCAGGGCGATGGCCAACACGAACATCTGCAGCATCACGCCGTGGATGCCGCAGACCAGGCCCAGCGCCAGGCCCACGGCCGGGGTGAGCAGGTTGCGGTAGAACACGTTCCATACGGTTTCCTTGCCCAGGCTGAACTTTACTGTGGACAGCGCGATGCCGGCGGCGAACACCGCCAGACCCGAGTTGGCCTTCGCGATGAGGCTGAAGCAGGGATCGAGCTCGGAGGGGAACTTGATGCCCAGAAGCACCATGATCACGGCCAGGATGGGCACCCACACCACCGGCTGCTTCAGCGACTTGATGACGGCGTCCAGGTTGGAGTTGTGGGCCTTCTTGCCCTGCGCGGGGGCTGCGGGCGCGCCCTTGCCGGCGACGGCGGCGGTGCCGGTGGCGGCAAGCTTGGTCTTGCCGGCGCCCTTGGCCGCCTCCGCGTTCAGACCCTTGTTCACCAGGTAGAAGCCGATGGGGATGGTGATGGCGTTCACGATGATGGCTACGATGGCCACTACGAGGCCCGTCTGGGTGCCGGTGCCGAACACCGGGTCCAGCACGGCGAAGCCCAGAAAGCCGATGGTGGGCGAGCCGGCGATAAGCGCGCAGACGCCCGCCTCGGCGATGTTGTGCTTGAACATCTTCCAGCAGAGGAAGAAGCTGAGCATGAACATGCCGATGACTACGACCAGGCTCACCAGCGTGAGCGGCAGGTCGCTGAACAGCATCTCGCGGGTGGCCTTGGTGATGGATAGGAACAGAGCCGCCGGCAGGGCGATGTCGAGCACGACCTTGTTCAGGCCCTGCATCTGGTCGTTGTCGAACTTGTGCAGTTTGCCGCCGAGGTAGCCGAGGATCATGATGGCGAAGATCGGCAGGATGTCGGCGATGATGATGTTACCGATGTCTCCCATTTGGGCCTTCTTTCTTCCTGGCTGAGCTCCTGCTCGCGGCTCCTCGCCGGTCGGGAGCAGGAGGTACCTTGATTCGCTCAGACAGTCCTCGCTTTGTGGAAATGCCCACCGGGCATTTCCAGTCGCTGCGGAACTCGCTCGGTCAAGGCACCTCCCACTCCCTCTTCACTCAGCCATGGTTGGATGTTCGTTTCCCTAATCGACGAGCTTGCCGTTTTCGCGGTGCTCGGCGAGGTCCTCCTGCTCGTTGCCTACGAGCGGGCCGGTGACGGGCTGGGGGTTCAGATAGGTGATATGCCCCGACTCCTTGCCGGAGTGGATGGACAGCTCGCAGCACACCATGGTGGGCTTGCCGCTGGCAACACCGGCGGCCACGTACTTCTCCACTTCGGCCGGGGTGGTGGCGTAGTAGCCGGTGCCGCCGAAGGCCTCCATGAGCTTCTCGTAGTGGCCGCAGGCCGACAGCGTCAGCGGCGAGGGGTCGCCGTTGTCGCCCAGGTTCTTGAAATCGCCACGGTAGATGCCGCCGTTGTTCAGCACCACCACGGTCACGGGCAGCTGGTAGCGGCAGATGGTCTCCACCTCCATGCCGTCGAAGCCGAAGGCCGAGTCGCCGTGGATGGAGATGACGGGCTTGCCGGTGGTCACCGCCGCGCCGATGGCGTAGGGAAGGCCCACGCCCATCACGCCCCAGGTGCCGCAGTCCAGGCGGTGACGGGGCAGATACATGTCGATGATGTCGCGGCAGTCGTCCAAGGCGTTGGCGCCCTCGTTGGCGATGTACACGTCGTGGTTCGCGTCGGTGACCTTCTTGATGGCGCCAAGTGCGTTGTAGTGGGTCATGGGCACGGTGTTGGCTGTCTCGGCGCCGCTGAAGCGGGCGTTGTTCTTGGCGGAATCGGCCTGGATGGCCTCAAGCCATGCGGGGTCAGCCTTATAGGGGTGTGCCGCCAGGTACTCGTTGAACTTGGCCACGGTGGACTTCAGGTCGCCCACCACGGGCGCGGCGATGTAGCGGGAGTTGTCGATCTCAGTGGGATCGATATCCACCTGAATGAACTTCACGTTCTCGTTCCAATGCTTGCCACGGCCGAAGTTCAGCATCCAGTTCAGGCGCGCGCCCAGAAGAACCACCACATCGGCCTCGCGCATGGTCATGCCGCGGGCGCTCGCGGCGTTCTGCGGGTGGTCGTCGGGCAGCACGCCCTTGGCCATGGACATGGCCAGGTACGGCGCGCCGGTGGACTCCACGAACTGTTTCACCTCGTCTTCGCACCGGGCGAGCGCGGCGCCCTTGCCGATGTAGACGAGGGGCTTCTTCGCGCTGGCCAGAAGCTCCATGGCATTATCGATCACCGACTGCGCCGGGATCTGGGCCGGGGCCGGGTCGTTCACCTGGTAGAGCAAGCTCTCGGCCACGGTGGCGTCGATGGTCTGGCCGAGCGTGTCGCCTGGCAGATCGATGTACACGCCGCCGGGACGCCCGGAGCAGGCGGCGCGGATGGCGCGGGCCACCACGAGCGGGATGTCCTCCACCTTATCGACGCGGTAGGCAGCTTTCGAGAAGGGCTTCGCGTAGTTCAGCTGGTCCATGCCCTCGTAGTCGCCCTCGCCCATGTCGATGAGCTCGCGGGATGACGATCCGGACATCATAATGACGGGCCAGCCGTTCTCGGTGGCCTCTTTCAGGGGAATAAGGCCGTTCAGGAAGCCGGGAGCCGAAACGGTCAGGTACACGCCGGGCTTGCCGGTGATAAAGCCCTCAGCTGCAGCGGCGTTGCCGGCATCGGATTCGTGGCGCAGGCCGATGTAGCGAATTCCCTTCGCCTGAGCGATACGCGCCACATCGGTCACGGGAATGCCGATGACGCCGTACATCTTGTCGAGGTTGTTCTTCAGCAGCGACTGGACGAGAACGTGGAACCCGTCGGTGAGGTTGGCGTTCTCAGTGGCTGTTGGAGTTGGTGCAGTGGACATACATGCCTCCTGGTCTCGAAAATGGGCAGGACGAAGCGCTGCTTCAGCTCAAGAATATAGACCGCCTGCAGGTGCCGTTTTTCCCGTTGGAAACCGCTGTTGGCGGGAGGTTGCCGAACTGCATCGCAAAGGCAACTTCGCTGCCGCGGGGCGTTTGCGTGCGCGGGACTATAATCGAATATGAGTCAGGAAGGCGCACATAATATCGTGAAGGTGATGGTCATGAATCGCGAGCGCGAAATCGTCAAGGCGAGCATGTACGGCATCGTGGGCAATATGCTGCTCGTGGCCTTCAAGCTGGCCGTGGGCTTTGTGTCCCACTCCATCGCTATCATTCTGGACGGCGTGAACAACGCCACCGATGCGCTGTCGTCCATCGTCACCATCGTTGGCGCGAAGCTCGCCGGGCGCCGCCCCGACCGCCGCCATCCCTTCGGCTACGGACGTGTGGAATACCTCACGAGCGTGGTCATCGCCGTCATCATCTTGGTGGCCGGCCTCATCTCGCTGCGTGAGTCGGTGGTGAAGATCCTGCATCCAGGCACGCCGGTATATTCCACGCTGACTATTACGGTGATTGTGGTAGCTATTCTGGCGAAGATCGTCATTGGCATTATGTTCAAGCGCTTCGGCGAAAAGACCGACTGCGAGGCACTTATCGCCTCGGGGGTTGATTCCAACTACGACGCCGTGCTGTCGGCCGGCACGCTGGTGGTGGCCGCGGCCCAGAACCTGTGGGGGCTGAACATCGACGGCGCGGTGGGTCTTGTGATATCGCTCGTGGTGTGCAAGGCCGGTGTGGAAGTGCTGCGCGACGCGCTGGCACCCATCATCGGGCTGCCCGAGGACAAGAAGCTCGTGGCCGCCATCGAGGACTACGCGAACGGGTTTCCCGGCGTGCGCGGCGCCTATGATGTGGTGCTGGACAATTTCGGGCCCAACGAGGTGATCGGCTCGCTGCACATCGAGGTGGACGATGACATGAATGCCCGGCAGATCCACGCCCTTACGCGCAAGATTGCCGAGGGGCTTTCTGAGAAGTTCCATATCAACATGACGGTGGGGGTGTACGCCGCCAACACCACAGGGAAGTTCGCCCCCATGCGGGCCGACCTGGAGAAGCTGGCTCAGGAGAATTCGAAGATACTGCAGGTGCACGGCTTCTATGTGGACGAGGAGACGAAGACGGTGTACTTCGATATGATGATCGACTTCGCGGCTGACGACGACGCCATCCGGGGTGCGGTGGTGGATTCCATGGAGGAGAAGTACCCCGGCTACACCTGGAACGTAGTGGTGGATACCGACTACGAGGATTAAGGCCGCCGGCCCAGAAGGCGCGTGGCCTGAGAGGCCGGACTGGGACACCTTACCGGGTAAGGTGTCCCAGTCCAAAAAACGAGGAGGGCGGCCATGAGGTCGCCCTCCTCGTTAAGAAGCTGGGGCCAAGGGGGACACTTTACCAGGTAGGATGTCCCAACTGAGCGGGAGCTACTTCTGCTCGCCGTCGGCGGGAGTCTCCTCCACGATGGTCACGCCGGCCTGGGCATCTTCGATGTAGTTGTCGGGCAGCACGATGGCCGGCTCGGCAGCGGCCACCTCGGTGGCGGACACGGCTTCAGCTGCGGGAGCGGCAGCCGGAGTAACGGGCGCCGGGTCGGACGTCAGGGGAGCGACGACGGGCGTCTGCGGAGCCGCAGGCTGCTGGGGCTGAGCCGGGACGGTCGGCACCGGCGCGTAGGCCGGGGCGGCGTACGGGGCCGCGGCGAGCGCCTGCTTGTCCTTGTTGGCGAACACGGCCACGATGATGCAGAGCACGAGCGAGATGAAGCCCGCGCCCAGGAAGCTGGCCACGGCGCCCACGATGTTCCACGTCATGACGCCCTTCAGCTTCTCGGGCTTATTGGCGCCGCGCACACCCATGATGCCGGCGACGAGCACCAGAACCAGGCAGGCGAATACCCAGAACACGAAGATGCTCAGCACGCCCAGGATGGCGTTGAGGTCGCTGACATCGATAGTGTAGCCCTCATCGGTGTAGAAGTAGTCGTAGCCGGAGCTGGAAACGACCGCGCCGCCGGCGCCCAGGCCCATCCAGGTGACGAGGGTGCCCAGGATGCCGAGGGCCGCCAGCACGATGTTGGCGATGCTCATGCCCTTGATGGCTTTGGCATGGTTGGTGTTCATGGTGCTTCTCCTTATTCGGGGACAATGTGCGATGCAGACAGTATAGCCGTTGAAGGGTGAGGAGCAAGATCACCAATCGCTTGTAGACGGTTTGTTGACAAGCCTCGGCTGTGGGCTGCCCCCGCTGGAAAGTGGCCTACTCCCCCAAGACGCTCCGTGCGCGCCGCGTGTAGATGACGGCGATGATGAGAGCACTTGCGAGGGCGAACGCGGTCAGCACGACGTAGGTGACGGCGTACGTGCCCGTGACCTGCATGAGCGGGCCGGGCATCATGTTGAAGACGAAGCCGCCCGCAGCGTAGGCGAGATTGAAGTCACGCACGTTGCGCAGCATGGAGGCGGCGCTGGACAGCTCGAGCGACCACACGGCAATGCCAGTTGTGGCCACGGCGATGCCCGTGCAATAGGCCACGGCGGCGAAGAACCCTTCGGTCTGGCCGCCCAGGCCTACGGTAGCGCACAGAATGAGGCCGACGATGAGGATGGCGAAGAAGACGAGCGTGCCGCCGCGCGTACCCGCCTTGTCGAAGGTCCACCCGCAGGCGAGCTTGCCCAGGGCCAGGCACGCTCCTCCGACGGAGGTGATGGCGGCAGCGGCCAGGGGGCTCACGCCCGATGAGGTGAGCAGCACCGAGAAATAGCCGAAGCCGGTGATGGCAACGCCGCCCAGAAGCGTCATGGCAGCCATCATGAGGCGCTTCTCGGCGCGGGGCAGATCGGGACGGCTCACGGCGTGGCACGGCTCGCGGCGGCATCCGGGGGATGCTCCGGCGGCGTCGGGAGCACAGGAGTCGCCGTCTCGGTCGTCTGGGGTTGCCGGGGCGGTTCGGGTGCGCCGAGCCGCCCTCCGCGGCTGCGCGCGGTAGGGCTCAAGTCCCAGTTGGGCCGGGTCGGACCGCAAGAGGACGACGAAGACGAGGGCGCATACCGCGGCCAGGGCCGCCTCGCCGTAGAAGGCCGCGGAAAGCCCTGCGCGCTCGATGACCTCGGCGGCGAGGGTGGGAACGAGGAAGGAGGCGGCGCCGCTGCCCATGCCGATGAAGCCCGCCGCTGTGCCGAGCCCTCCCTCGAACCAGCGTCCGAGAATAAGCGTGGTGGCCACCATGCCGCCCAGTCCGTAGCCCGCCCCAGTGAGCACGCTCCCGGCGATGAGCCCGGTCAGCGTGGGGAAGGTTCCGTACACGGCGAATCCGGCCGCGGTGCACAAGGTGGCTGCCAGCACCCCGTAACGTGCGTCGAAGCGACGATAGAGGGGTGTGACGGCCGGCATGACCGCAAGCGACACGAAGGCCCGCGCGGTGAGCACCGCCGAGCCGCCCACCGCGCCCACGCCCGGCAGCTCTACGATGTAAGTTTGGTACACGTTGAAGGAGGTGGCCGGCAGCCCTTGGTTCACAAAGAGCACGAGGAAGCAGCAAGTCAGAATGACCGTGCGGTAATGGCGCTGCAGCAGAGCCGGCATCGTCCCTCCTTCCTCGTGATGATCTTGGGGCCAGTCTATCGCGTGCGCGCTCCCGGGGCGGCTGCGGCTTCGCTCCGTTTTCACCTCGTTGCGCGAGAAGTGGGGCGTATATGGAGGAACGAGCCGCTCATCGTGGGGAAACCGTTCGGAAACAGTGGAGGGGCGAGGCGGCTGATACACTGACGCGAGTTTGGCTCGAATTGGCAGATGACCAGCTGTTGACCGCTGGGCCCCTGCGGGAGGGCCTTAGGAAGAGTAAGAAGAGAAGGTGTGCCTATGAACCGATTGTCCATTGAGGCGCGGGCTGTGTACGACCGGCGGCTGGGGGCGTTCCTCGACCGTTTCGGTCGCCGCGTGGGGGCCACGCCGCCGGGGATGTGCCCCGTGGCCGTAGCCACGACGCTTTTGGAGTGCGGCGCCTCGCAGACCTGCGGCAAGTGCGTGCCCTGCCGCGACGGGCTGCCCCAGGCGGCCGCGCTCGCCCGGCTCGTGCTGGAGTGCCGCGCCACCGAGGACGACCTGGCGCGCCTGCGTGCCCTGGCCGAGCTGGCGCGCGATGGCTCCGACTGCGCCATCGGCTGGGAGGCCGCCGATGCGCTGCTGGCGGCTCTGGACGAGTTCGCCGACGAGTTCGCCTCCCATGTGGAGCATCGTCGCTGCACGCTGGGGGTGGGCCAGTCGGTGCCCTGCGAGACCGATTGCCCGGCCCATGTGAACGTGCCCGGCTACCTGGCCCTGGCCGGCGCGGGCGATTGCGCCGGCGCGGTGGCGCTCATCCGCAAGGACAACCCGTTTCCCACGGCCTGTGCGTTCGTATGCGAGCATCCCTGCGAGACGCGTTGCCGGCGCATGCTGGTGGACGCGCCTCTGAGCATCCGCGGCATCAAGCGCTACGCGGTGGAGCACGCCCCGGCCAATGCCGTGCCGGTGCCCGAGGCGCTGCCCGAAAGCGGCCGGCGCATCGCCGTGGTGGGGGCGGGCCCGTCGGGCCTTACCTGCGCCTACTTCGCAGCGCTCATGGGGCATGAGGTACACGTGTACGAGAGCCGCTCCCAGCTGGGCGGCATGATGCGCTTCGGCATTCCCGCCTACCGCTTCCCGCGCGAGCGTCTCGACGAGGATATCGCGGCCATCTTGTCGGCTGGCGCCATCACGGTGCATGCCGGCGAGGCCGTGGACGCGGCCACCCTTGAGCACTTGGCCGCCGAGTTCGACGCCCTGTACGTGGCCTGCGGCGCCCACGGCGCGAAGAGCCTGCGTTTGGAAAACGAGGACGCGGGCGGGGTGGTGTCGGCCGTGGAGCTGCTCGGCGCCATCGGCGAGGGCGAGGTACCCGACTTTTCCGGCAAGCGCGTGGTGGTCATCGGCGGTGGCAACGTGGCCATGGACTGCGCCCGCACCGCCGTGCGCTGCGGTGGCGAGGTGACGGTGGCGTACCGCCGGCGCCTCGAGGACATGACGGCGCTTCCCGACGAGGTTGAGGCCGCCATCGCCGAGGGTGTGGAGATGCTCGCCCTCAAGGCGCCTGTGCGCCTGGAGGTGGACGAGGCCGGCGCCGTGAGCGCGCTCGTGACCCAGCCCCAGATGGTCGGTCCCATCCGCAACGGCCGCCCGACGCCGGTGGCGGCGGCCAAGCCCGAGCGGGTCATTCCCGCCGACGTGGTGCTCGTGGCCGTGGGCCAGGACATTGTGACCGACCCCTTCGAGGCCTTCGGCATGGCCGCCGAGCGCGACCGTCTCGTGGCCGACGGCTTCCTGGCCGCTGCGGGCTTTGACAACGTGTTCGCCGGCGGCGACTGCCAGACCGGGCCTGCCACGGTCATTCGCGCCATCGCGGCGGGGAAGGTGGCCGCCCGCAACATCGATGCCTTCCTGGGCTACAACCACACTCTGGACTGCGGGGTGGACGCGCCCGCGGCCGCGCCCAACAACCGTGTGCCCACCGGGCGCGTGGCCACGTCCGAGCGGCCGGCCCGCGAGCGGGCGCGTGATTTCGACGCCACCGAGGAGGCCATGACGACTGAGGAGGCCGTGCAGGAATGCGGCCGCTGCCTGCGCTGCGACGCGTTCGGCTGCGGGAGCATGGAAGGGGGCAGGATCCAGTATGCCTAGCATCATCATCGACGAGCGGCCGCTTGAGGCCGAGGAGGGCGCGACCATCGTGGAGGCGGCCCGCGCCGCCGGCATCTTCGTGCCCACGCTGTGCTATTTGAAGGACATAAGCGCCATCGGCTCGTGCCGCGTGTGCGTGGTAGAGGTGGAGGGCGAACCCGATCTGGTGGCCGCCTGCAAGACCTGCGTGCGCGAGGGCATGGTGGTGCGCACCGACACCCCGCGGGTGGAGACTGCCCGGCGCCTGGCGCTGGACCTCGTGATCTCGAACCACGGCCTGAACTCCACGAACTTCTGCTTCAGCTGCTTGAAGAACGGCGACTGCGAGCTGCAGGACCTCTGCCGCACCCTGGGGGTAGACACCCCCAGCTTCCCCGTGCCCGAGAAGAACGCGCCGGTGCTGGACGCCAATCCGTTTCTGCGCTTCGATGCGCGCCTGTGCATCGGCTGCCAGCGCTGCGTGGGCGCCTGCAACAACCAGGCCCGCAACCATACGCTCACCACGGCCAAGCGCGGCCTGCGCACGGTCATCGAGGCCCCCTTCGGACCCGACTGGCGCGCCACCGACTGCGAGAGCTGCGGCTGCTGCGCGGCGGCGTGCCCCACGGGCGCCATCGTGGAGAAGCGCCGCGAGGACTACCGTTCCTGGGAGGTGGGCTATGTGCGCACCACCTGCCCGCACTGCGCCACCGGCTGCCAGTACGACCTGGTGGTGAAGGACGGGCGCATCGTGGACACGCGTGCCGCCGACGGACCCTCTAACCGCGGCCGCTTGTGCGTGAAGGGTCGCTCGGGCAGCTTCGACTTCGTGCAGTCGCCCGACCGCCTGACCACCCCGCTCATCCGCAACCGAGCGACCGGCGAGCTGGAGCCGGCAGGCTGGGACGAGGCGCTCGATTACGTGGCCGACAACTTCAAGCGCATCATCGGCGAGACGGGGTCCGACTCGGTGGCCGCCTTCGCCTGCTCGCGCTCGGCCAACGAGGACATCTACCTGCTGCAGAAGATGGCACGCGCCGCCTTCGGCACCAACAACGTGGACAACTGCGCCCGCGTGTGCCATGCCCCTACCGTGGCGGGGCTGGCCATCACGCTGGGGTCGGGCGCCATGACCAACACCATCGCCGACATCACCGACACGCCCGATGTCATCATGATGGTGGGCTCCAACATCGAGGAGGCACACCCGGTCATCGGCATGCAGGTGCGCGCGGCGGTGGAGCGCGGCAGCAAGCTCATCGTGGTGGACCCGCGTGACATCCGCATCGCCGAGCGCGCCGACATCCATCTGAAGCTGCGTCCCGGCACCAACGTGGCCTTCGCCAACGGCTTCGCCCGGGCGCTCATCCACGCCGGGCTGGCCGATGCTGCCTTCATCGAGGAGCGCACCGAGGGCTTCGAGGCCTTCGCCGCCATGGTGGAGTCCTACACCCCCGAGCGCGTGGCCGAGATTTGCCACATCGATCCGGACGATTTGGTGGCCGCCGCCGAGCTGTACGGCCGCGCCGATCGGGCCCCCATCATCTACTGCCTCGGCGTGACCGAGCACTCCACGGGCACCGAGGGCGTGATGTCGCTCTCCAACATCGCCATGACCGCCGGCAAGCTGGGGCGTCCCGGCTGCGGTGTGAACCCCATCCGCGGCCAGAACAACGTGCAGGGGGCCTGCGATATGGGCGCCACTCCGGCCGACTTCCCGGGCTACCAGAAGGTGGCTAACCCCGAGGTGCGCGCGAAGTTCGAGAGCGCCTGGGGCGTGAGTCTGCCCACCGAGCCGGGGCTCATGGCCACCGAGTGCTTCGGGGCTATGAAAGATGGCCGCATCCGGGGCCTGTTCATCTTCGGCGAGGACCCGGTGCGCACCGATGCCGACACCAACCACGTGCTGTCGGCCCTGCATTCGCTCGACTTCCTCGTGGTGGACGACCTGTTCCTCACCGAGACGGCGGCGCTGGCCGATGTGGTGCTGCCCGGGTGCAGCTATGCCGAGAAGGAGGGCACCTTCACCAACACCGAGCGCCGCGTGCAGCGCATCCGCCCGGCTGTGGCCATCGAGGGTACGCGGGACGACACCTGGATCTTCACTGAGATCATGAACCGCATGGGCTATGCTCAGCCGCATCTTTCGGCCGCCGAGATCATGGACGAGGTGGCCGGCCTTACCCCCAGCTACGGCGGCGTCAGTCACGCGCGGCTCGATAGCTCCGAGGTGGGCGGCCGCGGCCTGCAGTGGCCCTGCCCCACGCCGGATTCGCCGGGTACCCCCATCATGCACGTGGGCGGCTTCGCCCGCGGGAAGGGGATGTTCTCGGATGCGGAGTACCGGGCCTCCGACGAGCTGCCCTGCGACGAGTTCCCGCTCGTGCTCATGACCGGGCGTGTGCTGCACCATTACAACGCCTGCGCCATGACGAGCCGCACCGAGGGCCTCAACGCCATCGGCGATACGTCGTTCATCGAGCTGAACGACGCCGACGCGGCGCGTTTGGGTGTGGCCGACGGCGACATGGTGCGCGTGGCGAGCCGCCGCGGCGAGATCACCACCCAGGCTCGTGTATCGGCCAAGACTTCGCCCGGCGAGACGTGGATGCCCTTCCACTTCCAGGACGGCAACGCCAACTGGCTCACCAACGCGGCCTTAGATGATGTGTGCAAGGTGCCCGAGTACAAGGTGTGCGCTGTGGCGGTGTATCCGCTGTAACGCCGACAAAGCCCCTCATCAACGATGGTTTGGGGCGGTGAACGTGGACAAATTATGGGGATGGCCCCTTGCGGCTCCCGGAACAGTTGGTTCCGGGAGCCGTTTTCGTTACCGATATGTGAAAATGCAAAGCGAAAACGAGACAGGGCGTCAAGAGGATAGCTGAGGAGATCGGCATCTATGGAACTAACGCGAAGGAGCTTTCTGGCGGCGGCTGGGGCAGCTGCGGCATCGTCTGCGATGCTCGGCGGAAGAGGTGCGGCATGGGCCGACGAGGATGACGCGGAGGCGTTGGAGGAGCTTGTCTGGAAGACGGTGATCTGCGAAGGGTGCCCCGGCGGCTGCTCGGTGCGTCTCGGCCTGCGCGATGGCGCCATCGCTGTTGTGGAGGGCGATCCCGAGCACCCGCTGTCAGGCGGCAAGGCGTGCTTGCGCGCCCAGGCGCTCACAGAGCTGCAGCAGGTGCCCGGCGAGATGCTCGGCGAGACGATGCCCAACCCTCGTCGCCTTGCCCGTCCTCTGGTGCGTCGGCCCGGCTCCGATCAGTGGGAGGAAATTCCCTGGGACAGCGCTCTCGCCGAGATTGCGGCTTTGGTAAAGCAGACGCGCGATGAGACCTTTGTCGAGAAAGAGGGGAAGCGCACGGTGATGCGCACCGAGGCCCTCGCGAGTTTCGGCGGCGCGCATCTGACTGCCGAGGAACAATATCTCGTCGCGAAGGCCCTGCGCGGGTGGGGCACCGTGCACATCGACAGCGAGATCGCCTTCGGACGGCGTGCTTTCTCGGAAGGCGTGCGCGCGACGTGCGGCATCGATGTGCCCGACGGGTCGTGGGCGGCTATTGCCCAGGCCGATGTGGTGCTCACGGTGGGTTCCGACCACGGAGCGAGCCAACCGCTGTCGGCGGCATGGGCCCGACGCGTCCAAGAGGCTGGCGGCATGTGGATCGTCGTGGATCCGGTGCGCACGCGCACGGCTGAGATGGCCGACATTCATCTGCCCATTCGCCCTGGTACCGATACGGCGTTCTTCGGTGGCCTTATCCGCTACATCGTCGATCAGAATCATTGGCAGCCCGAGTATGTCCTGAACTTCACCAACGCCTCCTACCTGCTCGGCCAGACGTTCAGCTACGATGGCGGCTCGGGCTTGTTTTTCGGCTGGAATCCCGTGGACGGCGCCTACGACAAGGAACCGTGGGCCTACCAGATTGAGGGGACCGATACGTGGAACATGCGCTACGAAGGGGAGTTCTCCTGGGTGCGCGATAAGAATGTGCCGGTGTGGGCCATCCCGTCAGTTCCCAAGCCGCGCCGCAACATCACCCTGCAGGACAACGCGAGCGTCTGGGTGCAGATGCGCCAGTTCTACGACCGCTACGATTTGGATACGGTAAGCACGGCGTGCGGTGTGGCGCGCGATGAGCTCGAACGCGTTTACGAGGTGTTCGCTGCCACCGGCACCACAGAAGGTGCGGGAAAGATTCTCGCCGGGCCTGGCCTGGTGCAGCACGCGACAGGTGCCCAAGCGGCCCGTTCCGCTACCATGGTGCAGCTTTTGCTGGGCAACATGGGTGTTCTCGGCGGCGGTATCTCCTATATGGGCGGCGGTTCCGGGGAGACGACGGCTCAGCTTGCGGGCCTCGATCCGACGTGTTTCCCCGGGGCGCTCCCGTGGCCGACGGAGGAGACGCGCACCCTGCAGGCGTGGCTGGAGACGTATACCGAGCCGCGGGGCTCTCGCGCTCAGATGGCCAAGGCCCTGGTGCCGGCGTTGAAGGAATGGTGGGGCGAGGCGGCCACGTTTGAGAACGACTATGGCTTCGGCTGGTTGCCGAAGCGACGCGAGGACGCCGATTTTCCCCTTGTATGGAATGCCCTGGCTGCCCGCACCGTGCGCGGTTGCTTTTTGTGGGACGCCGATCTGCTGGTCGATGGGTCGGCAGAGGTGGCCCCGGCGGCTCTTGGCGCGCTCGATTGGCTTGTCGTATGCGCGGCGACGCCGACCGAGACGGCCTCGTTCTGGCGGCACGCCGAAGAGGGGCCGGAATCGGTGGGCACGACGGTGTTCCAGCTGCCGGCTGCGGTAGGCCCGGAAAAGGCGGGTATTCGCGTGAATGGCGGCCGATGGATGCAGTATGCGCCCGCCGCGGTGGAGCCGCTGGACGACGCGCGGTGTACGGGAGAAGTTGTCGACGAACTGTGGCGGCGGGTGCGCAACCTCTATGACACGAAGCAGGACGGCGTTGCTGCTGAGCCTGTTTTGAACTTGAAGTGGGATTATACGAGCGGTGATAAGCTTGATCTGGCAAAGGTCGCCTGGGCCTTCAACGGCTACGCCCCCGCTGAGAGCGATTTTTCCCAGAACATGGTGCGCTTGGCGGAGGGGCCGCAGAACTTGAAGGCCGACGGGTCGCTGGCGTGTGCCGTGGCGTCGTTTGCCGGCTGCTGGAACAGCGGAGGCGACGCGAAGGACGGTACCATCCAGCCGGTGGGCCGTCGCGACAACGGCGACGAGAGCGGCTTCGGCCTGCATGGCCAGTGGGGTTTCAGCTGGCCGGGGAACTGCCGGGTGCGCGGAAACCGCGCCAGCGCGAACCTGGGCGGCCAGCCGTGGGATGCCGAGCGCAGCCTCGTGCAGTGGGACGGCGAGAGCTGGATCCTCACTGATGGGGCTGACTTCACGGCTCAGCGCGACGGCCGCTGGATTGAGCCCGACAATCAGGCTTTCCCGGGCATTTGGGAAGAGGTGGGGCTTCTGTTCTCCGATCGGCTTGCCGACGGGCCGTTGCCCGAGTACTACGAGGCGATGGAGTCTCCGCTGAACAACGTGGTGAACAGCGCCCTGGCATCGCCGGTTGCCCTTGCAGCGGCTGGGCGCGCCGTGTCGGCGGCCGCCGCGGCTGCGGGCGATGAGGCTGCGGCGGCATTGGCGGCCGTGGGAGCGCAAGATTACGACGGCGTGCTGGGCCTGCGCACTGACTATCCCATTGCGGCGGTTATCAACGGCGGTATCGCGACCGATGGCGTTCGGGCTTCCTGCGCACGGGCCGAGGCCTTCGAGCCCGGCTTTTTCATCGAGGTGTCGGAGCGGCTCGCCTCCATCAAAGGGCTTGCGACGGGTGATCGGGCGCGGGTGTTCAACGGCCGCGGATCGGTGGAGGCGCCTGTTCTCGTGACGGGTCGCATAGCGCCGTTCCAGGGTCGCGATGGCGAGGGCCATTACGTGTACCTGAACGGAGCGGCTCCCCGCGGGGGAGCGCTTTCCGAGGTGGACGAGACAGCGGGTGATGGCGAGGCGGCGGCACTGAGCCGATGGGCGATGCTGGCGCCCGCGGTGGTGTCGCCGGTGGGCGGTGCGGGGGATTCCAAGGGGTTCCTCGTCGATATTGAGAAGATCTAGGGGTTACCATGGCGCAAAAGGCAATGCTTTTCGATAGCAGCCGGTGCACAGGATGCCAGGCATGCGCGGCTGCATGCGGCAGGGTGCGGGGTGCGGCGCTGCCCGCAGCCGATATGGCCGATGCAGCTGGCGCGGCGGTGGCCGACGGCTACCAACGCACTGCTGACTTAGATGGCGATGCCGTGCTGGCGGTGACGTTTCACGAACGTGTCGTTGAGCCCCATGGCTTGGTTTGGGAGATCGGGCGTAAGAGCTGCGTGCACTGCGCAGCCGCTCCGTGTGCCGAGGTGTGCCCGACCGGCGCGCTTGCCTGCGACGGGGAAACGGGATTTGTCACGGTGAACAACGGGCGCTGCGTGGGATGCCATCTTTGTGCTCTGGTCTGTCCGGCCGATGTGCTGCGCCATGGGAGCGAGCGCGGGTCAGTGGTCAAATGCGATGGGTGCTTGGGACGCGTTCGGGCCGATATGAGCCCGTTTTGCGTCGAAGCCTGCCCCTTCGATGCCCTTCTGTGGGGAGAGCGGGAAGAGGTGATCGCCCAGGCCAACGAGCGAGCGGCCTGGTTGCGTGAGCGCGGCTTTGAGCGGGCATGCGTGCTCGGTATCGATGAGCAGGGCGGCCACGGTGTCATCCAGGTGCTGAAGTACGGTGCCGCCGGAGGGGCCCACGAGGCACTGGCCTCGACCGGCGAGACCTCGTGGATCGGTGCAGTCAAAATGGCTGGACCGGTGTCGGTCGGCGTGCTTGGCGCGGCGGGCGCGGGTGCGGTAGCGGCGCTGGCCATCGAGATGGGCAAGGAGCGTCGAGCTCACGAGGGGTGCAAGGGCTCTCCCATTGCCGTTGTGCCCGGCTTGGCTCCGATAGAGGGGGAGCGGGCGTCTTCGGTTGGAACTGCCGAGGCAGATGCCGGCCGCGTGCCATCCGATTGTGCTAGTGACGATTCTCACTTCGAGGACGACGCCTATCTTGATGGCGACTTTACCGATGAGGATGCTGCTCGCGAGGCGGAGGCCCGAAGGGCGCGCGAAGCCGCCGAGCGTGAGGCGGCCGAACGGGGGGCTGCGGTGCTACCGCGTATTGTGGCGGCCACGCCGGCGGCGGCAGCGGCGGCAACGGCAGTTGAGAGCCATTTGTATCCGGTTGCTTTCGACGATGACGACTTGTGCGGCAGCGAGGTGGCCGAGGTGGATGAGCCGGGGGATACCGGCGAGATTCCCCTTGTCGACGAGCTGGGCGATACGGGAGAGATTCCGATTATCGGGGATTGTGACGAGGAGGACAATGGGCCGTCCATCGATGAGCTGAGCGATACGGGAGAGCTGTACAACTTGGCCGACTTCCAGAGGCTGCTTGCTGCGGATATCGTTGCCCATCATCTGGCCAAGGAGGCAGCTGCGTCTCCTGAGGTAGAGGGAGACGAGGGGAACGCGACTGATGCGACCGATGCAGCCGATGCGGCCGACGCGGCCGAGAAGATCGATGCAGGCGAGGCGGTCGACACAACCGAGACGCCTGCGGACGAGTAGAGCAGTGAGATGGGGTGCGCCACAGCTCGTTTGCCGGCACTGCTCTGATTTGGGTTACTTCGTTTTCAGAAGATCGAGTTTAGCCTGCAGCTTGCGGTAGTGGCGTTCCTCTTCGGCGGTCCAGGGGCCGAAGAGGATGTGCCGGAGCGCATCGCTCGCGCGCTCGCCTGCGCCCTCGCGCGGGAAGAGGAGCTCTTGGGCCCGGTTGTACAGGAAGACGCCATCGAACAGCCCGCTTTCCTCCAGGACGGCGAGGTTGTCGACGATCTGGTCGATGATCTTGTTGTGGTGCGCTGGATCGGTGGCGCGCGGCGTAGTGCCCAGGATGCGCATCTCCTCATAGCGTATCTGGCAGCTGACGAGGGAAATCTCAGGCTTCACCGCCATAAGCGCCAGAGACACCCCGTAGTCGCGCCCGCGCAGCAGCGTTGCCGTTTTCGTGGGCACCTCGGCCGTGCGCAGCGTGCCTTCAATGATGAGGTTGTAGCCTACGGTGGAGAGGGCGTCGACAAGCGCTTCCGTCATACGACCTGCCCAGGGGGCGGTATAGTTGACCGCTTCATCCCCGTAGGTCTTCTGAAGTTCGGAAAAGCGCGGATGGAACTTGCGGTAGTCGTCTCCGTTTATGCTGATGATGTTGCCGTCGTGGTTCGCACGGATGATCTTGTGGAGCGCTGTCTTCCCGGCCCCGCTCTGGCCTCCGAGCAGATAGGCCCGCGGGGGCGATTCCAGATGGGGCCGGTAGGCGTTGAGAAGGCTCCACCGCAGTTCTTCGAAGGTTGCGAGGAACTCCCCATCGCTGAAGCGTGCAAGAGCGTCAGTCATACTAGGCCGCCTTTGCGAGTTGTGTTTCGAGCAGCTTCTGGAAGCCCAAAAGCTGCCCGCGAATTTCTCCTATGGAATCCCGGTTGGCGCTCTCGTCTGAGAGAATGGCGGGAACGAGTCTGGCGACTTGCTGCTCGATATCGTCATAGACCATGGCGAGGGCATCGTCTCCTTTGGCGCGCGCAGCGGCTCGTGCGCGGGAAATCTGCGCCATAACATCCCATGCCGTTTCGTTTAGCACCTCCTGCTGCAGGGTAAGCTCGTAGATGTCGGTCATGTCCATGATCTCTCCCTCCTCGTCGAACGTTATCTCCGCGTACACGACCTTCTCGACCGATGCACGCTGTTTAGGTGTGAGCGCGTCGCCGTCGCGTTCGAGGCAGCCGGCCATGAACTCGGGAATCATGGCAGCGCGGATGAGGTTGGCATTGGCTTTGGTGGGAACGACGCCGTTCTCGTAGCGGGTGATGCTGGCCTCGCCGATGCCGAGGAGGCGGGCGAAGGCCTGCTGCGAGAGGCCATAGCGTTTGCGAATTTCCTTAATTTGACTCGACATGTTGAGTTCGCTCATGGTAATCCGATCTATAGATTGAATACATGAGCGGATTATAGCATCATTTTAAGGAATTTATAGCCAATACTTCCTAAAAAGATGGCTATTGTGATGAAAAAATATCAATCAAAAGATTGTAAGATGGTTTGGCGAGATGTCCGCGATCAGATGGCGCCGTCAATCAGGCTTGGAGTGCGCGCGGAAGCGCCTTCCCGCAACGAAAAGACCCCTCCGCGACGGAGGGTCGAGGAGGGGTCGTGGGAGTTACCGCCGAGGCTGCGCTGGTTAGTCGCGGGTCAACTTGCGGTGCAGACGGTGGGGCTTAGCGGCCTCCTTGCCCAGGCGTGCCTCGCGATCGGCCTGATAGCTCTCGAAGTTGCCCTCGAAGAAATGCCAGCGGCCGGGGTTCTCGTCATCGCCCTCCCAAGCCAGGATGTGGGTGGCGATACGGTCGAGGAACATACGGTCGTGGCTGACCACCACCGAGCAGCCGGGGAAATCGAGCAGCGCCGCCTCTAGGCTGGAGAGTGTTTCCACGTCCAGGTCGTTGGTGGGCTCGTCCAGAAGCAGCAGGTTGCCGCCTTCCTTCAGGGTGAGCGCCAGATTCAGGCGGTTGCGCTCGCCGCCCGACAGCACGCCCGCAGGTTTCTGCTGGTCGGCGCCCTTGAAGCCGAAGGCGGCCACGTAGGCGCGGGAGGGAATCTCGGTCTCGCCGACCATCATGTAGTCGGTGCCGCCCGAGACCACTTCCCACAGCTTCGTGTCGGGGTCGATGCCCGCGCGGTTCTGGTCGACGTAGGAGATCTTCACGGTCTCGCCGACCTCAAGCTCGCCGCCGCTTAGGGGCTCTAGGCCCACGATGGTCTTGAACAGGGTGGTCTTGCCCACGCCGTTGGGGCCGATCACGCCCACGATGCCGTTGCGGGGCAACTCGAAGGACAAGTCGTCGATGAGCACGCGGCCGTCGAACTCCTTGTGCAGGTTCTTCGCCACGAGCACCTTCGAGCCCAGGCGCGGGCCCACGGGAATCTGGATCTCGGCGAAGTCGAGCTTCTTCGCCTTGCCGGCCTCGGCCACCATGGCGTCGTAGTTGGCCAGACGGGCCTTCGACTTGGCTTGGCGCGCCTTGGGACTGCTGCGCACCCACTCCAACTCGCGCTCCATGCGCTTGGCGAGCTTGGCCTGGGCCTGGCCCTGGGCGGCCATACGGGCGGCTTTGGTCTCCAGGTAGGTGGAGTAGTTGCCCTTGTAGGGGAACAGCTGCCCGCGATCCACCTCGCAGATCCACTCGGCCACGTGGTCGAGGAAGTAGCGGTCGTGGGTAACGGCCAGCACCGCGCCCGGGTAGTTCTTCAGGTGCTGCTCGAGCCACAGCACCGACTCGGCGTCCAGATGGTTGGTGGGCTCGTCCAGAAGCAGCAGATCGGGCTGCTCCAGCAGCAAACGGCACAGGGCCACGCGTCGGCGCTCTCCGCCCGAGAGAATGCTCACCGGCGCGTCGGGGTCGGGGCACTGCAGCGCGTCCATGGCCTGGGAGAGCTGCGAGTCCAGATCCCACCCGTTGGCGGCATCGATCTCGTCCTGGAGCTTGCCCATCTCCTCCATGAGCGCGTCGAAGTCGGCGTCAGGCGCGGCCATTTCCTCGCCGATCTGGTTGAAGCGATCCACTTTGGCGAGCACGTCGGCGAAGGCCATCTGGATGTTTTCGAGCACCGTTTTGTCCTCGTCGAGCGGCGGCTCCTGCTGCAGGATGCCCACGGTGTAGCCCGGGGTGAGGCGCGCGTCGCCGTTGGAGACCTCTTCCAGTCCGGCCATGACCTTCAGCAGGGTGGATTTGCCCATGCCGTTGGGGCCTACCACGCCGATCTTCGCGCCGGGGTAGAACGATAGGGTGACGTCATCCAGGATGACCTTGTCGCCCACGGCCTTGCGGGCCTTGTACATTTGGTAGATGAACTCTGCCATTGGTCGCTGTCTCCTTGTCTCATCAGGTACTTTAGAGCCAATAGTTGCTTACTGTGTCAGCCTAAAGTGTCAGAATTTTCATTTCGAAATTGCGTTGCCTTGCGTTAGAAACCGAATGACCTTCTGAATTATAAAGGCCCTTGCTTGAGGAGGGAAGCGCAGAAGGCCAATGACAGAAAAGCTAAGGGCCTCTTGCCTTGTTGCGCAACAAAAAACGAATTGGTGAAGGCATAAAGAGGTCAGTAGCCTTCTAGCGAAAGGAGTACCCTATGAGGTTATATCGCGCAGCGTCAATCGTATTTGCTGGAGTATTGGCTTTTGGTCTATCCAGTTGTGCTGGCAACAGCAATGAATTGAACGCCGAGGATGCGTCCGATGTTCAATCAGCAAGCGAATCTCCCGCTAGCGACGATTCAGAAGTCTTGGAATTTGGCGACAATGAGGACAAGGAGTATCTTGAGATTGACGGACAGCGGCTTGATGTCTCTCAGGCTGGCAGCGATTTCCTCCAGAATCCTTTGTCAGCAGCAAACTACTATGGCAAGCAAGCTACTGTTGTTTCAGAGGTTGAAGAGATTGCGGCCCCCGGGTATTCTGAGGTGGTTACTCGAGATAATGAGAAAGACCCAACTGAGGTATATATATTTGATAATGGATGCCTGTTCTTGGAAGGCGGATACATAATCGATATCAGCGACGATATGAAATCCGTTGCGAGTTCTTTGGCCAAGGGAGACAAAGTAAAAGTTTCTGGAGTTATCGAGGCTTTCAACAACTATGGTGCCGTAGCGTTTGTAGATAAGGAAAACCGATTCAGTAGATATGACTCTACTGTGATCATTGAGAAAGTCGAGTAGGTGCGTATTTTGCCGCCTAATGAAACCAATGAAGCGATAAAGTCCCTCTTCAGCGAAGGGTTTTGATTTCAAGCCTTGATGGTGCCCAGCTTCAATCGTGAAATGGTTTCAAAAAGCATTGCAAGGATCTAGGACACAAAGCGTACTAGCAAAGCCCGCTTCTCGTTCGTTGAGCTAAGACGTCGTGGGCGGCGCAGGTGCAGTTGAGTTAGAAGGGTCGGTTTGAGCTGAACCCCGACAGTGGGACTGGAAGCAAAAGTTTCCAGTTCCACTCGCTTTTAAGGGATGATGCATTGAAGTGCGGAATTTCTGGCTGGAAAATAACGATTTTGGGGACGCGGAGGGCTCTGCGAGACACCAGGTGTAATACCTCGCTCGCATTTCCGCTGGTGGCGTATTGCCACCCGGGCCGTAGGCAGTCCCGCCATCCATAAAATCGTGATTTCCCAGCCACTTTTTTGCTGAATCCCACTTTTCTGCCGAATCTCGCCGTTGGGCCGGCGTCGGCGCATCCTGCGGGAGCGGACCTTGGCTCGCTCCCATGACCCGGCGTCAGGCGCGCTCGGGGTCGGGGGCGATCGGGGTCGCGCCTCGCGGGGCTCCGCGGGGCAGATACCCCGCAGGGGTCCGAGTGTGTATTCTGTCCGAGCCTCGAATTGACAGCGACCAACTTAAGTGGTCTCGCTGTAGAGGCCTATTTGAAAGCTTGGCGGTTGGGCGGGCGCGTATTCTGTCTTATGGCTCTAAACTCTTCTATAATTTGCGCGAAGCAAAGATCGTCATTCGTTCGCAAAGGATTTTCCTATGCCCTCATCTCCCATTCGCATCCTTTTCGTCTGCCACGGGAATATCTGCCGGTCGACTATGGCCGAGTTCGTGCTGAAGGGCATGGTGGCCGCGCGCGGGCAGGGCGCGCGCTTCCACATCGAGTCGGCGGCTACGAGCACTGAGGAGATCGGCAATCCCGTGCACCCCGGCACCCAGGCCGTGCTGAGCGAGCACGGGATCGGCGGCTTCGAGAACAAGCGCGCTCGCCAGCTGCGCCGGGCCGATTATGACGACTTCGATCTGATCATCGGTATGGACGAGGCGAACATGCGCAATATGGGCCGCATGCTCGGGGACGATGCCGAGGGAAAACTGCATAAGCTGCTGGAGTTTGCCGGCAGCACCCGCGATGTGGCCGATCCCTGGTACACCGGCGATTTCGACACCACTTACGAGGACGTCTGCGACGGGTGCATCGGCCTGCTGACGTACTTGGGGATGTAGGCTGCCATAGAGGTGCTGGCGGCCCCCCCTGTGTTCAGCCTTCTTTCAAAGGGACGGTTGGCGGTCTCGGCGTATGCCTATCTTTTGTGAACAAATGTTCTAAAAAGTACTTGCTATAGTTGCTGTATCGTGCAATACTGAAATCCTCGGAATAGCGGAGGAAGGGGGCGCGATGCGCAGGGTATGGCTGGTAAAGCTTGGGCTCGTTTTGGCTCTTGCCGTGGGGTGTGCCGGGTTGCCCGGACTTACCGAAGAGGCCTATGCGGCAACAGGGGCGGCCATGAAATCGCTCAAGGTGAAGTGGGATTTGAAGAAGAACCGTACCGTTGCCGTGTCGACCGCTTGGAAGGGAGTCGGCGTGCGAAAGGCGGCGGCAAAGGTGACAGGATTCAAGGTGGGAGCATCTGACAAGAAAAGTTATCGAAAAGCGGTGTTCACCGTGACATTCTTCCAACACTTCAAGCCTAGCAAAAAGCAGGTGCACCAGATCGCTCGCTTGGGGGATGTGTCGAGGGCCGCGGGGTTTGCCTCGTTCGTTCTGGTCGATTACCGAACGGGCAAGGAACTCGGCGCATACAACAATAAGGGAGTGACGATCAAAACGTCCGGTTGGCGCTCTGACAAGCTCGCGACATATCGCGATGCCGACGGCTGCTGGGTACGCTATCCGACGAAGTATTCCATGAAGGTGGTGATAACGTTTCCGCGGAGTTATCACGATCTCTGCCTGGGCATTATCGGAAACAGAAAAGGGGTCGAAACCAAAATGGACGATGCCTTCTGGAACAGCTATGAGCCGTTCGGGAAGACGACGTACTACAAGAGCGGCAAAAGCAACTCGCATTGGATGCGCATTCGGTAGACGAGGGGGCGTTGCGCTGCTTGGGTGCTACTTCTTCAACAGGTGGCGAATGGCCGCCACCGGATGCCGCGTGATCATCCGCGGCCCGGCATAGCGCATGACTGAGCGGATCTGCTCTTGCTGAGCAGGTGCATAGCAGTGGTTACCGCACTCCTCGCAGCTGGTTTTCTTGTGCATGGAGCGGCATCGCTCGGTGCGCAGGACGCAGTAGTCGTCGAGCGTCTTGCATGCGGGGCACAGCGCTTCGCCGGCGAAGCTCGTCTTGGTGCGCTCTGCTGCGGCGTGGTTGCCCGCGCAGTAAATTGCCACCATCTGGGAGATGGTGCGCTTCTCGCGCTCGCGGCGGCGAGCGACGGCGGGGGTGTCGGGCGTTCGTGCCATAAAGCGCACTTTAGCAGAGGGCGTCCGCCTGTGGTCCGCGGCGTTGCAAAACTACATAGCGATTGAGGTTTCCCTCTTTTCCATCGGCGGAAAACCGGGCCACTTCGCGGAAGGTCAGCGACTCTGGATCTGCTCGGGCTTCTTCCTGCGCGCGGGTGAGGAGCTTATCGATTTCACTATCGGTGGTGTGATGGCAGAAGCGATAGACGTCTTGCGCGTGCTGCCATCCGAGCAGGTGGTCGCCCGGCCCGAAAGGGGGCAGATGTCGAGCTGCCCTTCCCTCGACGGTGACGGCTGCGGCTTTTGCGGCGATGCGCGAGTCGTTCAGGAATTGCCAGAAGGATGCTATGGCGAATCCGCCGGGGCGAAGAGCGCCTATGAGTTCCTGAATGATGCGAACACGCAGGGCGAAGGTGGGCAGGTGGTGCATGAGTCCGAAAGCTACGGCGATATTGCAAGTGCCAGGGTTGACGAGTGGAATGTCGGGGCTATCGAGCAAATGCTCTACAAGGTCGATCTCGCGGAATGCCACATCGAGGTGATCGGAGAGCAGAGGAGCGTCAAGTTCGTCTTTGGGCAGGGCTGCGCAGTTGTCCAGGGCATGCACGGCGACGGGTTCTCGAACACGCTCGGAGAGGAAGCGTTCGAAGCGGAGGTTGCCGCAGCCGAGATCGAGGGCGATAAGCGGCTTGGCGGCAAGCTCGGGGCTCTCTTCGACGATGATTCTCCAGGCTTCATCCCACCCGTGCCAGGGAGTTTGCCGTGTGGCGGAAAATGATGCGGCCTCGTGGCCGTAGAACTCGGAGGTGAGGGCGCTCAGCTTACGCACGATGTCGACAGGATAGATGCTCGCAGTTGTTGAGGGCCGGCGCTCTGCAACGGTGGGGCTGCCCGGCTGATTGGCGCCGCTCATGGCAGCGGCCGCCTTTGGTACAGGCCGTTATCCCGAAAGCCCAGGTTGCGATAGTATTCCCGCGTGCCTACGGCGCTGATGACGTTCGCAGCGCCGTAGCCGGCCTCGGCAGCCTGACGGCAGGCCTCTTCCACGAGTGCTCGTCCGAGCCCTAAGTGCTGGGTGCCCTCGCCGGTGCGGTGCAGGGCGGCTACCTTCCCGTATACGTGCACTTCGCGAATCATGGCCTCCGGTTTTTCGCGGGCCGTGGCGGGGAGGTCATTCGACTCAGTTTTCTCGGTTGGGATGACGGGGTCGTTGGAGGGGGCGTGCTCGTCTTGTGGCCGCAAGTGTGGCATGGGCTCTGCGGGCAGCGATAGGCGGCAGAAGCCGGCGATTTTGCCCTCAGGGGTGACCCATTGCAAGAAGTGCTCCTCCGTGTTGGCGGTGGTATAGGCAATGGTTTCCAGGGTGAGCGCTTCCACCTCGGCGCCCTCGACGGAAATCTCACGGGAGCGTATTTCCGCAACAGGTGAGCCTGACTGCTCTATGGCAGACTCCACGATCTGGCGGAGGTTGGTCTTCTTATTGCCCACGAGAATATCGGTGGCAGAGATGTCGCGAATCATGCGGGAGATACGGGTCCAGGGCGGTGTGGCCACCACGTCAGCGGCCAGTACCTCCACCAGCTCATCTTCTGTATACGGGCGCCAGCGGCCGCTTTCATGATGCGCGGTAAGCTGCGCGCTTTCTACGAGGCAGCAGGGGTAGAGCTTTACCTCGTCGGGCAGGAAGGCCGGGTCGGTGACGAGACGGTGGTAGTCGGCGATGTCTGCTTCGGTGTCGGCACCGAGAAGGTTTACCATGAAGTGGATGTGGCTTTTGAAGCCGAACAGGCGCAACAGTGCCATGGCCTGGGCGATACGCTCGGAGGTGATGGCCCGACCGTTGGCTTCAAGCAGGCTGTCGTTCAGGCTCTGGATGCCAATCTGCACCTTGGTGCACCCAAGCGCCCTCAACTCGCGGCAGCTTTCGGGGGTGATGAGGTCGGGGCGCGTTTCCACCACGAGGCCCACCACGCGCTTGGGTGCCGTCTCGTTGGCGCGGTGCAGGGCCGCTATGCCGTCCCAACCGGGATCGGCGACCGCGGCCGCCGCGGCTTTCGGGTCAGTCGCCCGATCTTTGCCTGCGTTCGGGCTCGTCTCGTCGTCGATTGCGTTTGTGTCCGCGTGACTGTCGTTTGCAGTTGGGTGCGCTTCGGCTTCCATGTCGCTCGCGGCGCCGTAGATCAGATTCCACGCCTCGTTGTAGGTGAGTTCGCCGGTGTTGATGCGCTGCTGAGTTGCTGCCGTGATGCGAGTCAGGTCGTCGCGCTCGCAGGGAAGGCCCGCTGCTTCGTATCGGCCCCGGCGCCTGGCCGCTTCCTGCGCGCGTTCGTCGTCGTTTGCGTTCAGGGCGCGGAACAACTCGCCGATGAACCAACGTCGGTAGGATTTCGGATAGTCGCTCCAGGTGCCTCCCAGCACGATGAGTTCAACCTTGTCGGTGACGTGCCCCATATCGGTGAGGGCGCGAAGTCGTGCAGTTACTTGCAGGTACGGGTCGAACCAGCAGCGCTCGGCCCGCTGGCAGGCAGGCTCGTCAGCCAGGTAGCTCTTCGGCATGCGGATGTCGCTCGGGCAGAACACGCAGGCCCCCGAGCAGGGCCACGGCTTGGTGAGCACGGTGATGGTGGCCACGCCCGATGCGGTGCGTCGCGGCTTGGCCTGCAGAAGGCGCACGAGGGCCGCGTCGGTTGCCGCGTCTACGTTCCACGAAGCCCAGCGTTCGGGTTCCTCGGAGCGCACATGAAGATAGAAGGGGAGCAGCCGACGCTTGGCCACCTGGCGCGTGCCGTCGTGAGCCGCGCGGTTGTGGCGGCGCACGAGCTTGTCGAGCCATACGGCGTCAACGGCCTCGCCCGCGTCCAAAGCGGCGATTATCTCTAATAATGCTTCTTCCATAGGAATGCAAACGATACCAGGTTCGCCCAAGGAAGTCAGCGAGGCTCCGCTCGTTCTGTCAGAATGAACGGAACTACAAGGCGGCCTTGATGGCGGCGAGTAGCTCGTCGTAGGTCTCCAGAGCGGGCAGATCGGGGTACTCGGCCTTGATGGCGTCGGTGGAGCGGAACAGGAAGCCGGCTTTCGAGTTCAAGATCATGCCCAGATCGTTGTGGGAGTCGCCAGCGGCAATGGTCTCGATGCCGCAGGAATGCAGCGCGCGCACCGTGGTGAGTTTGCTTTCCGGGCAGCGCATCTTGAAGTCGGTGATGGCGCCGTCGTCGGCCACTACGAGCTCGTTGCAGAACAGCGTGGGCCAGCCGAGCTTCTCCATGAGCGGGCGGGCGAACTGCTCGAAGGTGTCGGAGATGATGATGACCTGGGCGATGCTGCGCAGCTCGTCCAAAAACGCGCGGGCGCCTTCCATGGGATCGATCTTCGCGATGACGGCCTGCACGTCGGGAAGGCCCAGGCCATGCTCGGCAAGGATACCCAGGCGCCACGCCATGAGCTTGTCGTAATCGGGTTCGTCGCGGGTGGTGCGGCAAAGCTCGGGGATGCCGGACTCCTCCGCGAAGGCGATCCAGATCTCGGGAACCAACACGCCTTCCAGGTCGAGGCATACGACGTTCATGGCACACTCCTCACGCGCGGGGATAATCACGGGGAAAGCGTATCCGATGACGGGACCGCTCATGTTTCGGAACGGGAAAATCTCCGTTGGAAGGCGCGCGCTGGCCCTCTCGGCGGCGTGAGGGGCGAAGCGCATCGGGCCTTCCGCCTGGAGCTTCGGGGGCGGGATGTACGAGGTGCGCTTGCGTTGCCCATCAGCAGCGACAGCGGCTCGAAGCTGTTTTCGCTTTGCGTACTCGTTCTGCCTGCGGTGCTGGTATACTGGGCGCGTTTTGCTGTGAGCAGCTGGCGTGCGAGCCGCGCCGAAAAGGAGATCCCATGCACGATACTGCGTCTATCTTCCATGCCGACCTGGCTGTGCCGTCCGTTATTCGCACGGCGCCGGGTATTTTCGTGCAGGGGCGCCGTATTCGCTCGCTGGTGTTTTCCACCGACCTGGCCGTCATCTGTCATTGCGATGCCGATGCGGTGCTGGCGGTGTACCCCTTTACCTGCCAGCCGGCCATCACCCAGGCGCTCGTTGCCGCATCGCAGCGGCCGGTGTTCAACGGGGTGGGAGGCTCCATTACCCACGGCGAGCGCTGCATCGAGGTGGCGCTGCACTCGGAGATGCAGGGCGTGGCCGCCGTGGTGGTGAACACGAGCATTCCCGTGGATACCGTGGAGGCGCTTGCGGAACGTTTGAATGTGCCGGTGGTGGTTACCGTGTGCGCCGACGACGAGGTGGCCGCACGTCAGATTCGCGCTGGGGCGACCATGGTGAACGTGGCGGCTGGCGCCCGTACCGCCGAGGTAGTGGCATCGCTGCGGCATCGCTATGGCGACGTGCCCATCGTCGCCACGGGAGGTCGTACCGAAGAGGCCATCGCGCGCACCATAGAAGCTGGGGCAGACGCCATCAGCTGGACGCCTCCCGATATCCGCGTGCTGGAGCGGGCGGTCATGGAGAAGGCGCGTAAGCTGGCGGTCCAGCAGCTAGCAGGCTAGCTTCGCGCGGCGGCCTTATGCCGGGCGCCGCGCCCGCGCCGCACCGAGATTGGTGCGGTCAGCTGCCCAGCATGCATTCTACGAGGTAGCCCTCGCGAATGCCGTATTTGCACACGGTGATGTCCTCGCTGCCCAGCGTCTCCATAATACGATGCGCGATGACCATACCCGGCACCAGGGTGTGCACGCGGTCGGGGCAGGCCTTCACTGCATGGTGCGCGAACGAACTCGTATCCTCTTCCAGCAACCTCAGCAGCTGCTCCAGACTCTCGCGGGCAATGACGGGCGGTTTGGAGACGGTGCCGAGGGCCTGGGCCTGCATCTTGGCGATGGCGCGTACCGAGCCGCCGATGCCGAATAGATGCTGATGCCGGTAGGGGGCGAGGTCTCCAAGCTGCTCCAGCCTCTCGTCGAAGGCCTCGGCAATGGCGCGGCGTTCGGCGGCGTCGGGCAACACGAGGGCCACGAACTGTGCATAGGAGGAGACGCTTCCCTGGGACAGGCTCATCCCGCCCCCGGGACTCGCTGCCGCTCGGCCGTCGGCATCGAGGGCGGTCAACTCGGTGGATCCGCCTCCGATATCGATAAGCGTGCCCTCGCCTAGAGAGCGTCCGATACGTGCTCCGGCCAGCCCCAGCGCTGCCTCCTCGGTCGCGGACAAAAGGCGGATGGGATGCTCGATGGCCGCTTCTATGGCGGCGACAGCCTCGGTCGAGTTCACGCAGTTGCGCAGCACGGCGGTGGCGAAAACATCGGTGCGCTCGCACGAAAGGTTGCGGCTGACTTTCAGGAGATCGGCCAGGATGGTCGCCGCTCGGCCAATACCCGCTGCGCTGAACCGGCCGTCGGTCACGTAGGCGGCAAGACCGGCCACCTTCTTCTCGTCGGCCAGAATGCGGAATGGCTTGGGGCTGAGAGGGTCCTTCTTTGCCTCGTAGATGACGAGGCGCACGGAGTTCGATCCGAGGTCGATCACGCCGAGGCGGGTCATGGGCGTCCTTTCGCTCGTCGGGGCCGTTGTGCCAGGGTATTGTAGCGTGCATAACAAGGGCCGTCCAAGCTGTTGGAAAGCCGGACGGCCCTTGGAAGGGGGAGGATGTCGCGCTAGCAGGCGATGACGACTCGATAGTGGGCATTGTCGCCGCAGCAGGTCTGCAAGATGATGGACTCGCCGTAGTCGGTCACACGCGATCTGATGTCTTCCCAGTAGGTGTCGTCGGGAACGATGAACTCATCGACGACTTCATAGGTGCGCCTGTTGCCGTCCCCGTCGCACACGGTTACGGGATCGCCGTTCTTCAGCGTCATGACGCAGGTGAACGATCCAGGATTGTGGCCGATGAAGTATCCCCAGCTATTGTCGGTGGTGCTGTCGGAGCCCATCCACAGGCCTGCTCCGGTTGTCGGTGCCGAGGCGCTCTCAAAGGAGTCGACGTAGTCCATCACATCGCCGTTCACATCGATGGTCGCCGGCTTCATGGCTGCTGCGCTCCCCTGATCGGGCGAGATCGATTTCAGGGGCTCGGTGACATCGACGGCCTCTACCGCGCCCTTTTCATCGCTTCCCTTGGGAGGCGTTTGCCCGCCGCCGGCTGCAGCACCTGTGCTGCCGGTCTGCTCGGCCGCCTCGACCGCCGCGGACTGCATCTCGCGGTGGGCCTTGGCGATATTCGCCCGCGAGGCCACCGCCTCCAAGGCGAGCTCGTCGTGAATCTCGTCGAACTCCGTTGCCATGGCGACAGCCTCTTCCTGATCTTCGTAGACGATGATGGAGGCCACCTGCTTGGCGATGGAGGTGTCCTGAGCCTTGTCGGGCAGCGGCAGCGTCGTGGGGTCAATGGGCTCCATGGCGTAGGCGAGACCGCCTGCCAGGGCCACAGCCGCTACGCTGGCGACGGCGGCGGCGAGAATCTTCGGCGATTTCATGGCTCCTCCTCTCAAGGTTTCGCAGCGGTGCCGAGCCGGTTTCAAAGCGGCTGTGCCGGCCTCGGCTGGTGGGGGCACCGATGTTGTCCTTATGGGGCTATCATAGGGTAGAGCGGTAAGATATAGGCTCTGAACTGGTATTTGTTTGATGCTCGTGTGTTGAAGTTCACATTTATGGAAGAATGCCACCATCTCGTGGTCGCGGTGTTTTTCCCTCGTTGCCGTTGTTGACGCGGTGTTAGCACGAGGGTGGAAGAGTGAGAGGAATGAGGGGATGCCGCATAGGTCTCGATAGGGGATTTTTCGCGAAGGAAACGAGGTAATCGCCCCGATTCCCCTATAATGAATCGGCTTAGGAATTCCAACGGAGGCAACCGCGCGCGATCCGTTCGGCAGCGCGCAGCCACAAACGAACTTGAAACGCACGACAGACGAACAAGAGGTTGATCATCCATGGGAACGAATGAAGACGCTCGCGGTGCCGCCGGTGCTTCCGGTGCTCCCGATTATCCCCAGGCCGACCCTGCGGGTGGCCGCCAACCGCAGGGGTCGCGCGGCAAGATAACGACGCGTCCCTCGCGGGAGAGCATCCTGCAGTCCTATGCCTCTCAAGACGAGATGCGGGCGCGCAACGCGCGCTTGCGCTCTCAGCAGGCGGCTCAGTCCTATGCAGCCAGTGCGGCCCAACGCGACGCCGACCGGGCGGCGCGTCAAGAGGCGCTGGCGGCCCAGCAACGCGAGCAAGCGGCCTATCGCGCCCAGCGCGAGGCCGAGCGGGCAGCGCGGCTCCAGGGCGCAGCTGCGCCCTCTGCTTCCGCATCGCGGCGCACACGAGTGGTTCCTCCGCTGTCGTCCCAGGAAAGCTACGATCTTACCCGTTCGTCCATGGAGAGCTACGAGCGCGCCCGGGCATCTCGCGACGCCTTGTCCGAGACGCGGCGGGGGCGCGCCCTCAACCGCGAGGTGATTGACGGCCGTGGCAGCATCGATTCGCGCACGTTCAACGAGAGCCATCAGATCTCGGGCTATTCCCATGATGATCGCGATCGTCACGACCCGATGGTCGACACGGTGAGCGCCCGCACCAACTGGCGCAGCCGCGCCGGGCAGGGCTTCGACGCAGTGCCCGACAGCGGTGCGGCCCATGGCATGCCGGCCCCTCTGCGTCCCCGCGCCTCCCGCGCGAGCGAAGTGGGCTTCTCCGGCGTTATGAGCGGCCGGGCGAATTACAGCGCCCCATCGGGGCCCCTGGCCTCTATTCCCACGTTTCTGAAGGTGACCGTTCCGATCATTGCGATATTGTTGGTGATCATCCTCGTTCTCGTTTTCTTCAAGTAAAGGCTGACCATGTACGCGAAACCGAAATGCCCGCCCCTTCTCAAGTTGATCATCGTAGCCGTTATCGTTGTGGAGCTCGTGATCGTAGGAATGCTTGCTGCCGGGCGCGCGGGGGCTACCGGCGCCGGCGACCAAGGCGCGGCTGAAACGCCCGCCGTCCAGCCGAACGATCAGCAGGTCGCGACGCCCGCGGCCTCGGGCGGTGCTCAAGATGATCAGCAGGATGCTGCCGCTCCCGAGCCCGTCTCGCTTACCGTCACCTTCGCCGGCGACTGCACGCTCGGCTCGGATGTGAACTTCGATGGCTCGCGCAGCTTCAACACGAAGTACGGCGAGGTAGACGACCCGGCCTACTTCTTGCAGAACGTGGCCGAGCTGTTCGGTGCCGATGACTTGACGGTGGTGAACATGGAGGGCGTGCTCACCGAGGGCGGCGAGCGTGCCGACAAGGAGTTCGCCTTCCGTGGCAAGCCGGAGTACAGCAAGATTCTCTCGTCTTCTTCGGTAGAGGCCGCTTCCATGGCCAACAACCATTCGAAGGACTACGGCGAGGAGAGCTACAACGACACCATCGAGGCCCTGGAGGCCGACAAGGTGCAGACCTTCGGCTACGACCGCGTTGCCTTCATGGATGTGAAGGGCGTGAAGGTGGCGCTCATCGGCGCATACTTCCCCGAAGATAGCGACGAGAACCTGAAGCAGATGACCGACAACATCGCCAAGGCCCGCGAGGAGGGCGCCCAGCTGGTGCTCGTGTACGCTCATTGGGGTGTCGAGCGCGACTACAAGCCCACCGAGGACCAGCTCAAGATGGGCCGTGCGGCCATCGATGCCGGTGCCGATTTGGTGGTCGGCTCGCATCCCCACGTCATTCAGGGCTATGAGGTGTACGAGGGGCGCTACATCGTGTACAGCTTGGGCAACTTCTGCTTTGGCGGCAACTCCAATCCCGAGGATAAGGACTGCATGATCTTCCAGCAGACCTTCACCGTAACCGGCGATGAGGTGGCGAAGAACGACGACGTGAATTTCATCGCCTGCTCGGTGTCGTCGGAGTCCGACCGCAACACGTATCAGCCCACGATTGCTGAGGGCGACGAGAAGACTCGCATCGACGAGAAGATCAAGGCGTCCAACGACGAGATCGCTGAGATGGCGGCCGCGCTGCCCCAGGACACCGCCGAGGAAGGCGAAGATGCCGGCGACGGCAACGATGAGAGCGCTGCCTGAGTTTGGCTGATTGCCGCGACTATGAGAGAGGCCCGCTCGATGAGCGGGCCTCTTGTACATTCAGGGAAAGATGCGGCTTGCTTCGGCCCTCGTCCTAGATACGGAAGGCGCAGGCGCCGGCGGTAAGCCCGCCGCCGAAGCCGGCCATAAGCGCGATGTCGCCGCGGTGAAGCTTCCCTTCCAGAAGCGCCTCGTTCAGGGCGATGAGCGCGCTCGCGCCGGATACGTTGCCGGTGTGGTCGATGGACACCTGGAAGCGCTCGATGGGCATGTCCATCTTCTTGGCCGCGTAGCGGATGATGCGCTCGTTGGCCTGGTGCGGCACGTAGAGCGCCACGTCCTCGGGCGTGATCTGGGCGCGGGCGAGCGCCTCCTCGATGCAGCGCACCATGGCCGAGGTGGCGAACTTGAACACGGGCTGGCCGGCCATGCGCATGTAGGGGTCGCAGGGGGTCTCGGCGTGCACCTGGGCGGCCTCGTCGCTTACGGCTGAGAAGGGCAGCGGGCGATCGCAGAAGGCGCTGTCGCACAGCAGCACGCGGTCGGTGTCGTCGGTGTTCTCCATATAGCTGGACAGCACGCCGTCCTCATCGTCGCGCCACTCCATTACCACGGCGCCGGCACCGTCGCCGAACAGGATGCAGGTGGCGCGGTCGTTCCAGTCGACCAGGCGGCTCAAGCGCTCGGTGGCCACCACCAGAACGCGGCGCACGGGGTTGCGACGTGGCGCGCGGCCGGCGGTCGCGGCGGTAGCGATATCGACGGCCGAGGCGGCCAGCAGCATATCGGCAGTGGAGACGCCGTACACGCAGCCCGAGCAGGCACTGGACATGTCGTAGCACACGGCGTTTTCGGCCCCAATGCGCTCGCGGATGAGCGCTGCCTGGGACGGGAAGGCCGCGTCGGGCGTAAGCGTGGGGCAGATGATCATGTCGAGGGAGGCGGGGTCAAGAGCGCCCTCCTCGCGCTGCCAGCCGCCCTCGGCCTGCCCGAGGGCGCGCAGGGCCGCCTCGGCGCCCAGGTCGGTGCCCGTCTCGTGGACGGCGATGTGACGGGTGCGGATGCCGGTGCGCGGCACGATCCACTCGTCGGTAGTGTCCACGATCTGGCCGAGCTCGTCGTTGGTGACGACCCGTGCCGGCAAAGACTTCCCCGAACCGATAATTACGCTGCCCACAGCCGTTCCTTTCCCGGTGAGTGCCCGCTCCTGCGCTATGATGCTGCCTGCAGAAAAAGGCAAGCTTCTCCATCATCGATAAGATGTTTGGTGAAGATTTTAGACGCGCAGTCAGTTTTTTGAGCAAATTCCTTAAGATTTCTCAGATAGTTTAGCAGAGGCGGCGCGCGAGGTGCCGCGAGAGAAGGAGAGCACGCTCCATGAAAACCCGCATAACCGAGCTGTTGGGAATTCAGTACCCCGTGGTGCAGGGGGCCATGGCCCGCATCGCCGACGGCAACTTGGCCGGCGCCGTGAGCGCGGCGGGCGGCTTAGGCATCATCGCTTGCGGTGGCGCAAGCCCCGAGTGGATCCGCGAGCAGGTGGCCCGCGCCCGGGAGCTCACCGCGAACCCCATCGGCATCAACGTCATGCTCATGGATCCGCGCGCGGCCGAGGTGGCCGAGCTGGTATGCGAGTTGGGCGTGGAAGTGGTCACCACTGGCGCCGGCAGCCCCGCCAACTACATGGGCATGTGGAAGGAGGCCGGCGTGAAGGTGGTGCCCGTGGTGGCCTCCTCGGCGCTGGCCGCCCGCATGGAGCGCCTCGGCGCTGACGCGGTGGTGGCCGAGGGCACGGAGGCTGGCGGCCACATCGGCGAGCTGACCACCATGGCGCTCATCCCGGCGGTGACGGCGGCGGTGTCCATCCCCGTCATCGGCGCCGGCGGCATCGTGGACGGCCGCGGGATGCTGGCGGCCTTTGCGCTGGGCGCCGAGGGCGTGCAGTGCGGCACGCGCTTCCTCACCGTGGAGGAGTGCGGCGTGCACGAGGCCTGGAAGGAGAAGGTGCTGAAGGCCAAGGACTCCGACACCATCGTCACCGGGCGCGGCACGGGGCATCCCGTGCGGGGGCTCAAGAACAAGTTCGCCCGCGAGTGCCGCAAGATGGAGATGGCGGCGCAATCGGGCGAGGAGCTGGAAGGCATGTACGCCGGCTCGCTCGCGCGCGCCGTGGCGGGCGACGTGGAGAACGGTTCGGTCATGGCCGGCCAGGTGGCGGCGCTGGTGACCGAGCGCGGTACGGCCGCCGATGTGATTACCGAGATGGTGCGCGAGGCCGAGGCGCTCGCTGGCCGCTCGCTGGATGCGCTGGCCGCCATGAATGCCGGCCGCGAGCGGGCGTAAGGGGGATGGCGATGGTTGACGAGACTCCTCTGGCGCCGCTGGGCGGCGCGGGCCTGGTGTTCATGGCCTCGGGCCAGGGTTCCCAGAAGCCCGGCATGGGCGCCGATTTGCTGGACACTCCCGAGGTGGCGCGCACCTTCGAGTGCGCCTCGGATGCGCTCGGCCGCGACGTGGCCGCGCTGGTGCGCGATGCCTCGCCCGAGGAATTGAACGACACCCGCAACGCGCAGATCGCCATCGCGGCGCTGTCCATCGGCACCGGCTGGGCGCTCATGGCCCGCGGTGTGGTGCCCGACGCGCTGCTCGGCTTCTCGCTCGGCCAGATCTCGGCCATGGTGCTCGGCGACATGCTGGATGAAGGGGCGGCCTTCGCGCTCATCGCCGAGCGCAGCCGTCTTATGGGCGAGGCGGCCGATGCCAACCCCGGCGCGATGAGCGCGCTTCTGAAGATCACGCTGCCCGAGGCCGAGGCCCTGTGCGCCGAAGCCGCCGAGGGCGAGGTGCTGGTACCCGCGAACCTGAACGGTGGCGGGCAGATCGTCGTCGCCGGCGCTCCCGCGGCCGTGACCCGCGCCGAGGAGGCCTGGGCCGCGCAGAAGGGCCGCTTCTCGCGCCTGGCCACGTCGGGCGGCTTTCATAGTCCGCTGATGGCCTCGGCCCAGGATGCCTTCGCCGCCTATCTGGACGGCGTGGCGTTCCGCGAGTCGGCGGTGCCCGTCATCGGCAACGTGCACGCCGCCCCGCTGACGGCAGCCGGGGCCCGCGACGAACTGGTGGCGCATTTGGTGTCGCCCGTGCAGTTCGAGGCCAGCGTGGCCAAGCTGCAGGCTGCCGGCGCGCGCATGTTCGCCGAGGTGGGCTTCGGCGGCGTGCTGGCAAACCTGGTAAAGCGCATCGATCGCACGGCCCCGCGCGCGGCCGTGCAAGACCGCTCCTCCTTCGACGCTCTCGTCGAGGAATTCGGAAAGGAATAGACGTGACTGATACCGAGAACCGCCGCTGCGCCGTGGTGACCGGATCCACCCGCGGCATCGGCCGCGCGGTGGCCCGCGAGCTCGCGGCTGCCGGCATGAACGTGGTGGTGAACAGCTCCAGCGAGCGCAGCCTTCCCGCCGCCGAGGCCCTGGCTGCCGAGATCGCCGAGGAGTTCGGCAAGGGCACCGTGGCCGTGGCCGCCAACGTGGCCGTGGAAGACGAGGCTAATGCGCTCATCGCCGCGGCGACCGAGGCCTTCGGCAGCGTGGACGTACTGGTGAACAACGCCGGCATCACCCGCGACGGCCTGGCCGCTCGTATGAGCGACGAGGATTTCGACGCCGTTATCGACATCAACCTGAAGGGCACCTTCCACTGCTGCCGCGCCGCCGCCAAGGTAATGATGAAGCAGCGCTGGGGCCGCATCGTCAACCTCTCGAGTGTGGTGGGCGTGTACGGCAACGCGGGCCAGGTGAACTACGCTGCTTCCAAGGCCGGCGTCATCGGCATGACCAAGACGCTCGCCAAGGAGCTCGCGCGCCGCAACATCACGGCCAACGCCGTGGCCCCGGGTTTCATCGCCACCGATATGACCGACGCGCTCTCCGATGCCCAGAAGGAGGCCATCGTGGGCCGCATCGGTAGCGGGCGTTTGGGCGAGCCGGCCGACATCGCGCATCTGGTGCGCTTCCTTGCCTCGGACGAGGCGTCCTACATCACTGGTCAGGTCATCTGCGTGGACGGAGGTATGTCCCTATGACGAACGAGAATGCGAACACCCGCCGCCCCGACGGCACCCACCGCGTGGTCATCACCGGCGTGGGCGCCGTGACGCCTGCCGGTGTGGGCGTCGATGCCCTGTGGAGCACGCTCATGGAGCGCGGTTGCTGCATTGAGCCCATCGAGCGTTTCGACACGAGCGACTACGAGGTGCACATCGGCGCCGAGGTGCGCGACTTCGACGGAGTCGAGCACGGCCTTACCAAGAAGGAGGCGCGCCGCTTCGAGCGCTTCGTGCAGTATGCCATCGTGGCCGCCGACGAGGCGCTGGCCCAGTCCGGCCTCACCGTGACCGACGAGAACCGCGACCGCATCGCTGTGGTGTTCGGTACCGGCATCGGCGGTATCGACGAGCTGCAGAAGAGCTTCGCCACCCTTGAGGAAAAGGGTCCCAAGCGCGTGAACCCGCTGTTCATCCCCACGATGATCGGGAACATCGCCGCGGGTAATCTGGCCATTCGCTACGGGATGCGCGGCGAGTGCCTGAATGTGGTGACTGCCTGCGCTACCGGCGCCCATTGTATCGGCACGGCCCTGCGCGATATTCGCCACGGCTACATCGACGCGGCGCTGGTGGGCGGCACCGAGGAGTCCGTGAGCCCCATCTGCATCGCCGGCTTCACCAACCTGTCGGCCCTCACGCGCGCCGAGGATCCGAAGTGCGCCTCGCTGCCCTTCGATGCCCGCCGCGGCGGTTTCGTGGCCGGCGAGGGCGCCGGTGCACTCGTGATTGAGTCGCTGGAGAGCGCGCTGGCCCGCGGGGCCGAGCCCATCGCCGAGATCACCGGCTTCGGTTCCACGGGAGATGCCTACCACATGACCGCTCCCGACCCGGAGGCCACGGCCATCACGGCCGCCATGGCAGCGGCGCTTGCCGAGGGCGGCTTTACAGCAGCCGATCTGGGGCACTTGAACGCCCATGGCACCGGCACCCCGGTCAACGACGCCACCGAGGCCAAGGCGCTTGCCGGCCTTATGGGCGGCGAGGAGGCGGCCGCTAATGTGCCCGTCACTTCCATCAAGGGCACCACGGGCCACATGCTCGGCGCCGCCGGTGCGGTGGAAGCCATCGTGTGCGCCCTTTCCGTGGCGCGCGATGCTGTGCCCCCCACGGCCGGTTTCGCCGAGGCAGCCGAGGACTGCCCGGTGGCGGTGGTCACCGAGGCGATGACCGGCTACCCGCAGAAGGTGGCGCTGTCCACGTCGCTCGGCTTCGGAGGCCACAACGCGGCGCTGGCGTTCTCGCCGTATCGCGCCTAGAAAAGTCTTGTGGGACACCTTACCGGGTAAGCTGTCCCACTTTTCAAACTGGGACAGCTTACCCGGTAAGGTGTCCCATTACGAGGGAAGGAAGAGAACATGGCCGAAGAAACGCTTGCCCCGCTGCCGTGGGGCCGCGACGTGATTGGGTCCATCCTGCCGCACCGCGACCCGTTCGTGTGGGTGAGCCGGGTGGTGGCCATCGAGCCGGGCGAGTCTATCGAGGCCGAGCTTGACGTGCCCGCCGACCTTGACATCTTCCGCGGGCATTTCCCCGATCACCCGGTGCTGCCCGGGGTCATCATCATGGAGGCGCTCGCCCAGGCGGCGTCCATCGCCATGCTGCAGGCGCCCGAGCTGCGCGGCCATATCGGCTTTCTCGCCGGTATCGACGGCGCGAAGTTCCGCCGCCAGGTGGCGCCCGGCGAGACGCTCACCTTGAAGGGGCGTATTGTGAAGTCGTCCAAGCGGCTCGTGGTGGCCGAGGTGGAGGCGTCGGTGGACGGCGAGGTGTGCGCCACCGCCACCCAGAAGTACGTGCTGGCCTAGCTGCATACGCGGGCCGCTGGCAAGATAGAGGTCGAATATGGCTAAAACGGGATCCAAGTACATCAGCTTCGACGCCGAGGGGCGTCTGGTGGACGTCGAGGAGGCCGGCGCGGTAGCGCCCGAGCCCGAGGCGGCCGAGGGCGCGTCCCTGAAGGCGGCGGTGGCTTACGCGCTGGACGCCATCGCGGATGCGGCGAGCGCTCTTCCCGAGAACGCCGCCGCGCTCATCGCTCCGGCTCCGAGAAGCGAGCTGGCCGACCCCGAGGAGGCCACGCTCACCGTGGGCTGCGATGCGCGCTCCACCATCGGCGACGACTTCGCCGTCTCGCCCGAGCGGGCCGCTCGGCCGCGCGCGCTTGTAGTGGCCTCGGGCAAGAACGCCCGGGCCTTCGTGGGTCCCATGGAGCAGGCGGGCCTCGATGTGGTGTTCGCGACCGTTGACAACCGCTCGCTCGATGGTTTCGGGCGCCGTCAGCTGCCCACCTACAACTTGGGCAGCACGTCGGCGGCGGTGAGCGCCGACGCGCTGGCCGGCAACATCTACACGGTGCTTTCGGCGGCCAAGGAATGCGGTGCCGCGCTCATCTTCATCGACAGCCCCACCGCGCCTTTGGCCTGCGACGAGTACTTCCTGCGCCACGCCCGCAAGCGCGGCCTGCGCGTGTTCGCCCCGGCTGCCGAGGGTACTCCGCTCATGGGCTGGGTGGAGCTGCTGCCGGCCGAGGCTCCCACGGCGCCCACCGCCGCGCCCTGGGAGCAGATGGCCCCTGCCGCTGACGATGACGACGAGGGTCCTACCCACTGGCGGCGTTGCCACGCCTGCAAGCTCTTCTTCGACAAAGAGGAGATCATCGACGAGGGGTTCCGCTGCCCGGCTTGCGGCACGCTGCAGCGTATCCGCTCCGACGAGCGTCTGGCGCTTACCGTTGACGAAGGCTCCTTCACGGAGTGGAACGCCCAGATGCCCGATTCCAACCCGCTCGAGTTCCCCGGCTATCCGGAGAAGCTGGCCGACCAGCGCGAGAAGAGCGGTTTGGAGGAGGCCGTGCGCACGGGCCGGGCGACCATCGCTGGCCTGCCCGTGGCCATCGGCGTGATGGAGTCGGGCTTCTTCATGGGCTCCATGGGGCATGTGGTGGGCGAGAAGGTGGCCGCCCTGATCGACCGCGCCATCGCCGAGGAGCTGCCCGTAGTGGTGTTCTGCGCCTCCGGCGGCGCGCGCATGCAGGAGGGACTCACCTCGCTCATGCAGATGGCGAAGGTGTCCTGCGCGGTGGAGCGCCTGGGCAAGGCGCGTCTGCCTTTCATCACCGTGCTGACCGACCCCACCACCGGCGGCGTGACGGCGTCGTTCGCCATGCAGGGCGACATCATCCTGGCCGAGCCGGGCGCGCTCATCGGCTTCGCCGGGCAGCGCGTTATCCGCGATACCATCAAGCAGGAGCTGCCCGAGGGCTTCCAGACGGCGGAGTTCGCCCTGGAGCACGGGCTCATCGACGCCATCGTGGAGCGCTCGCAGATGCGCGCGGTGCTGGCCCAGCTTCTGGCCCTGCACGCGCCGAACGGTCCCGAGCGCATCGTCACCTACCACAGCGTCATGGACGCGCTCCAGGTGGGCGCCGGCGCCTACGGCACCGTGTCGGTGGCGCCCGAGGCCCGCTTCGTGGGCGAGCGCCTGCGCGCCGAGGAGGCCGCGAGCGGGTTCTTCCGCAACCTGGCCGGGTCGGTGCCGGTAGTCGGCGGCCTGCTGCGCGGCGCGGGCGACGATGCCGAGGCCGCCGAGGAGGCTTGCCGGCGCGAGCTCGACCGCCATGCGCGGCGCGAGGCGCGCCGGGCGGGCATCGAGGGAGAGCCCGCGGCCGGCAGCGCCTGGGAGAGCGTGCAGATCGCGCGCAACGTGCATCGTCCCACGGCGAGCCGCTACATCGACGGCATCGTGGAGGGCTTCATCGAGTTGCACGGCGACCGCGCCTTCGCCGACGACGGCGCCATCCTGGCCGGTCTGGGCTGGATCTCGGGTCACCCCGTCACGGTGATCGCCCAGGAGAAGGGTGTGAATCTGGCCGACCGCGTGGCCCGCAACTTCGGCTGCCCCCAGCCCGAGGGCTACCGCAAGTCGCTGCGCCTCATGCGCCAGGCCGAGAAGTTCGGCCGGCCTATCCTGTGCCTGGTAGACACTCAGGGTGCCTTCTGCGGCACCGAGGCCGAGGAACGCGGCCAGGGTAACGCCATCGCCGACAACCTGGTGGCCATGGCCGGCCTTGAGGTGCCGGTGGTGAGCGTGCTTCTGGGCGAGGGCGGTTCCGGCGGCGCGTTGGCGCTTGCCGTGGGCAACCGCGTAGCCATGCAGGAGCACGCGGTGTACTCGGTGCTGTCGCCGGAGGGCTTCGCCTCCATCCTGTGGAAGGACCGCACCCGCGCGCCCGAGGCCGCCGAGGTGATGCAGATGAACGCCCGCGCGGTGTTCGAGGGCGGCATTATCGACGCCGTGCTGTCGGAGGGGGAGGGCCCGGCCCACGAGAACCCCGAGGCCGCGGTTGAAGCCGTGCGCGACTATGTGCGCGAGGCTTTTAAGGAGTTGGCCGACCTCGCGCCTGAACAGCTGATCGCCCAGCGCCAGGAGCGCTTCGCGCGGTTCTAGGCTGGTTACCTCACAGAAACGCTTGGCGAGGGCGCTCCGGGTGGGCGCCCTCGGTGTCCTATGCTGAGGTTCTTGCGAGCTCGTCGATGGGAGAAGCCATGCATATGGGACCGCGGAAGGTCATCTGGATCGCCGGCGCCTCGGGGCGTGTAGGACAGGCCGTGGAGCGGCTGCTCGACCATGGCGACTACGTCATCATCACGACCGACACCGAGTTGGATGTGACCGACCACGAGGCGGTACTCCAATACGTGTCCATCAATCGACCCAACATCGTCATCAACTGCGCTGCCATGACCGACGAGGCCGCCTGCGAGGAGAACCCTGTGCAGGCCTACCGTGTGAACGCTATGGGCGCGCGCAACCTCGCTGCGGCTGCCTGGTCGGTGGGCGCTGCCATTGTGCAGCTAACTTGCGACGATGTGTTCGCCCATCAGGATCTTGAGCGCAACGAGTTCGATGCGGTGCCCTCGCGGGAGAGCGTGTGCGCCAAGTCGAAGATTGCCGGGGAGAACTTCGTGCGTGAGCTGAATCCCAAGCATGTTATCGTACGTTCGAACTGGATATACGGCGTAGAGCCCGGCTACTGGTTGGCCGGGCTGCTCATGGCGGCCCGCACGGGAGCGCCCTTTAAGGTGGAGGACAACCAGGTGTCGTCGCCCACCTCGGTCACCACGGTAGCTGCCTGCATCGTGGCGCTTATCGAGAGCGAGGAGTACGGGCTGTTCCACGCTGCCGACGAGGGCGTGGTGAGCCGTTATGGCTTTGCGCGTGAGGTGCTGCGGCTTACCGGGCTTTCCGATGCGTGCCTGGTGCCCGTGTGTGAGCCGAGGGCGGCCCGCACGGTGCATCTTGCGAACCTCATGCTCACCATGACGGGTATCTATGCGATGCCCACCTGGCAGGACGATTTGCGCGACTATCTGGCCGCTCACGACCTTCTGGCTTAGAGGCGCGCTATGGAATTCACGAATCACCTGCAACCAGCTGAGGAGCCGCAGGACTCTTCCGGCGACGGCCGACGTCGTCTGCCGCGTCTGGGCCTGACGAGCCAGATTCTGCTGGCGCTCGTGTTGGGACTTCTGGCGGGCGTGGCCCTGCATTACCTGGCACCCGCGGGCACTCTGCGCGACGATATGCTCGTCGGAGGCGTGTTCTACCTGGTGGGTCAGGGGTTCATCCGGCTTATGCAGATGCTCGTGGTGCCGCTCGTGTTCTGCTCCATCGTGTGCGGTGCGGCGGCTATCGACACGAAAACGCTGGGGTCGGTGGGCGTGAAGACGCTGCTGCTGTACCTGCTCACCACGGCGGTGGCCATCGCGCTGGCCCTGGGCGTGGGCAGCCTCATCAACCCCGGCGAGGGCGTCGATATGTCGCTTATCGCGCCTGCCGAGGCTCCCGATGATACCCCGCTCGACGAGGCGGCCGAGACGAACGTGGTCAATACGCTGCTGGGTATCATTCCGAAAAACCCCGTGGCCTCGCTTGCTTCGGGCGACATGTTGCCGCTTATCTTCTTTGCCCTGTTCGTGGGCATTGTGCTTGCGCGCCTGGGGCGGCGCGTGGAGACGGTGCACAGCTTCTTCGTGCAGTTCAACGACATCATGATGGAGATGACGTCGCTCGTGATGAAAGTGGCGCCTCTGGGCGTGTTTTGCCTGTTGGCGCGCACCTTCGCCACCGTGGGCTTCGAGGCGTTCCTGCCTATGTTGAAGTACATGGGCGGCGTGCTGCTGGCGTTGGCCTTGCAGTTCGGCGTCACCTACATGGTGCTGTTGTGGGTGTTCGCTCACATGAGTCCGCTTATGTTCCTGCGGAAGTTCTTCTCGGTGGCTGCTTTCGGTTTCTCCACGGCCACCTCGAACGCTACCATCCCGCTGAACATCGAGACTCTGGAGAAGAAGATGGGTGTGGATCGGCGCATCTCGTCGTTCACCATTCCTCTGGGCGCCACCATTAACATGGACGGTACGGCCATCATGCAGGGTGTGGCCGTGGTGTTCACGGCTCAGCTGTTCGGCGTGCCTCTGGGGCCGGCGGAGTACGCTACGGTGATTGCCACGGCCACCCTGGCTTCTATCGGCACGGCGGGCGTGCCGTCGGTGGGGCTCATCACGCTGTCCATGGTGTTCAACGCCGTGGGACTGCCGTTGGAGGGCGTGGCGCTCATCATGGGCATCGACCGCATCCTGGATATGTGCCGCACGGCCGTGAACATCACCGGCGACGCGGTTGTCACCTCCATCGTAGCGGCACAGGCGGGGCGTGTGGACCGTGCCGTGTTCCGCGATCCGATGGCGGGCAGCGAGGTGGACGACGTGCGCCTGGCTGTGCACCAGTAGGCGAGCGGGACTGACTGGAGCAGCCTGCTCGGGCTGATCGCGCTTCCCAAGACCTGTTTTTCGCGCAACAAACTCCGCGAAGAAGATATCGTTCGTTTCCAATTGCGGCATCTCGAGCAACAGGTTCGAAATTACCTGGGAAAACGTCGATCGCGGGGTAGATTTCGCGCGATTCGGCACGTGCGAGCAGGCTCCAAGATCTACTTCGCGGAGTTTGTTACGCGAAAGCGCTGTTTTCAGATACCGAAACGAGGGAGGGGCGCCTATGCGGGCGCCCCTCCCTCGTTTTATGCTCTGTGATGCGCAGGCCTACAGCATAGTGGCGCGCAGCTCTTCGGCGGTCAGGGGCGACAGCAGCGCCGGTGCGATGTCGAAGATAGTGCGGCAGCCCGTCTCTCCGGCGGCGGCCATACGGGCGCAGGCGCGGGCGCAGGCCACGAGTACGCTGCCGGTGAACTCGGGATTGGAGTCAAGCTTCAACGAGTACTCGATTACATGGGTGTTCTCGCCGTTAGCGCCGGTGGTGCCAGTGCGGATGACCGAGCCGCCGTGAGGGATGCCGGCGTGGTCGCGCTCGAGCTCCTCCTGGCTGATGAAGGTGACTGTGGTGTCGTAGTCGGCGAAGTAGTTCGGCATGGTCACGATGGCCTCTTCGATGGCGGTGGTGTCGGCGCCCTCTTCGGCCACTACGAAGCACTCGCGGGTGTGCTTCTGGCGGGTGGTCAGCTCAGGGTTGGCGCCAGAGCGCACGGCCTCCAGCGCGGCGGGCACGGGCACGGTGTACTGGCGAGCGTCGACCACGCCGGGGATGCGGCGGATGGCGTCGGAGTGGCCCTGGGACACACCGCGACCCCAGAAGGTGTAGTCGGCGCCGTTGGGCATGATAGCGCCCGCGTACACGCGCGAAACCGAGAACATACCCGGATCCCAGCCCACCGAGATGACGGCCACATGGCCCGTCTCGCGGGCGGCGGCGTCCACGGCGGCGAAGTGCTCGGGGATGTTCGCGTGGGTGTCGAAGGAATCCACCACGTTGTACAGGCGCGCGGCGGCCGGAGTCTGCTCGGGCAGGTCGGTGGCGCTGCCGCCGGCGAGCACGAGCACGTCGATGTCGTCGGTGTGCTCGGCCAGCTCATCGGCGCTCCACACGGCCACGTCCTGGCCGTAGGGGTGCACGCTGGACGGGTCGCGGCGGGTGAACACGCCCACCAGCTGGGTATCGGGGTTGGCGGCGCAGGCGAGCTCGACGCCGCGGCCGAGGTTGCCGTAGCCGAGGATGGCGATGCGGATGGGATTCAAGGTTGCCTCCTTGCGTGTCTGCTTCTGGAACGGGGCCTATTATCGTTCATGCCGGGCTGCGCGCCTGTGGTGGAGGGACGGGTGTAACGAGGTTTTAACGGAGCAGCCGCCGTGCGTCGGGGCACCTGTCGTCCGATCTCATGGCTCTGGGCAGCGGGCGAGACGCCGGTGCGGCGGTGCGCACGGGATTCCGGCGCCGATCCTGCGCCGGTTGCGATCGGCAACGGCCTGGTGGCGCCTTCGCGTCCTCGCTGGAATCCGCGTGCGGCCGTGGTTGGCAGCGGACCGATGCCCGGTGCGTTCTCCGCCTCCTCGCCGCGTGTGGGAATACGCAAGGTGAACACGGTGACGCCGCGCTCGCTGGCCGCCTCTATGTCACCGTGGTGGGCCACCACGATCTCGCGGGCGATGGCCAGGCCGAGCCCTGCGCCGCCCGAGCGCGTGGTGCGTGCCCCGTCCTCGCGGTAGAACTTCTCGAAGATAGATTCCAGGTGCGCGGCCGATATCTCGCGACCGCGGTTGGCCACGGTGATGGTGGTGAAGCGGCCATCCTGGCGGGCGACCAGCGCGATGGTGGAATTTGCGTCGGCGTAGGCCACGGCGTTGCGCAACACGTTGCCGAGCGCCCGGGCCAGCTTATCGGGATCGACGAAGAACTGGTCGGCGCCGGCCACGTCGATGGAGATGCGGATGTTGCGGGCGGCGGCCTCTGGGAAGAATGCTTCAGCCACCTGCTGGCAGAACAGGCGCACGCCCACGGTCTCACGCTCGATGGGGATGGCCGATAGGTTGTAGCGGGTGATCTCGAAGAATTCGTTGATGAGGCTTTCCAGGCGCTCGGCCTTGGTGTAGGCGATGTCGGCATACTTGCGCAGAGTCTCGCGGGGCAGATCGGTTGTCTCGCGCAGCAGATCCAGGTATCCCAGCACGGAGGTGAGCGGCGTGCGGATATCGTGGGCCAGGTAGGCCACGAGCTCGTTCTTACGCTGCTCGGCCGCTGCGGCCGCGCGTTCGTCGGCCAGCGATTGCGACCGGATAACTGCCAGCTCGTTGCGGGCGATGGACAGGTCGGCCGGCAATTCGATGGGAGCGTTCTTGTCGGCCAGAAGCGTACCCACGGCGCCCGAGAGCTCGTCGAAGTAGCGCAGCGACTTGTCGAGCGACCGGAAGATGATGAGGAACCAGCCCACGGCGAAGACAAGCGCCGCGAGCGGCAGCTTGAAGGATTTCACGAAGGTATAAGTGGACACATCGCGCACCTGGTACACCCCATTGCTCTCCTCGATCTGCCACACGGGGTGCTCGTCGTTTATGCCAAGGGCCTTCGCCATCTCGGGCGGTGCGAGGGGAACCCACGCGTCGTAGGCCTGCTGCTGCGATTCACGGTAGGCGTTTTCCAGGATGGCGTTCAGATCGGCCTGATTGTAGCCCATGACGGCGGCGGCTGTTAGGATGCGCACAGCTGTGTTCTCGTCGATTTCGGGTGGCACGAGCGGCGAGGGCAGCACGAGAGAAAGCCCGAGCTCTTGAATGCTGGCTGAAGCTCGCAGGGCTGCCATGGCCTGAGCGGCGCTGGCCTCGGGCGCCTCGATGCCCTCGGCAGCCAGGATGGTCTCGTAGCTGATAAGCGGCACCGTCGGTTGATCGTCGGCTGTGTATGCGCTCCCGTTTTCACCGGCGGCGGCTTCGTCGTTGGCGATCTGCACAGAGGTGGTGTCGTCGGCGCTCTTATCCGCGTCATAGGCGTCTTCTCCTGTTGCGGCGCCGTTGGCAACGGGAATTCCCATAGCTTCGGCGTCTTTTGCCATAGCTTCGGCGGCCTTCTTGTCGGCGACGGCGGCGTCCTTGTCGTCGGTATACGCGCTCACGACCGTCGCATGCTCGGCGATGGCGTCCTGCATCTCGTTCACCTCGTCCTGCACATTCGCGATAGTGCCGGCATCGGCGGAGTAACCCGCGTCGACGAACTCTGCGACCCACGAGAAAAGCTCGTCGTTTTCTAGAAAGCCTTGGTCTGCCATGATTTGCCGGAACTGCTCGGAGGAATCGAGCGTGCGCCAACTTGACGTGGAGTCGGCCACATAATCGGCCAGCGAGGGTACCACGAAGGTCTCGGCGGCCACGCACAGCAGGGCGAAGGTGCCTGTGAACAAGACGAGATTGCGAATGAGGCCGCCAAGCACGCGGCGGCGGAGCGCTCGGGCCTGCTCGCTTTTAAGCGCCATGGGCATCGGCCCCGGGGCCACCGCGCAGTTTGTAGCCGACGCCCCAGGCCGTTTCGATGAAGGCTGTGGAGGCGTCGATGTCGGCGAGCTTCTTGCGCAAACGGCGAATGTGCACCATGACGGTATTGGCCGCCGCATCGTCGAATCGCTCGTGCCAGGCGCCCTCGAACAGATCGGCGGCCGATACGGGGGAACCTGCCGATTGGGCGAGCAGGGCCAAGATGGCGAACTCCTTGGGCGTGAGGTGCAGAGGCTCGCCGTGCAGGGTGGCCAGGTGCGTGCGGAGGTCCACCTCCACGGCACCCACGGTGATGAGCGTGGAATCGGCCGCGGGGGCCGCCGTAGCGCGCCGGCGCAGGCGGGCCTTCACGCGGGCCACCAGCTCGCGGGGGCGGAAGGGTTTAGTGACGTAATCGTCGGCTCCTAAGGTGAAGCCGACGACCTGGTCGGCCTCCTCGTCCTTCGCCGAGAGGAAGATGACGGGGATGTCGCGCATCTGCCGGGCGCGCACGCACAGCTCGAAGCCGTCGACGCCTGGCATCATGATGTCCACGATGGCGAGGTCGAACGGGGTGCGGGCGAGCATGTCGAGGGCGGCTTGCCCGCTGTAGCAGGCGAGCGCATCCATGCCCTCGGCCACCAGGAGGTTCACCACCAAATCGGCGATGGCTTGCTCGTCGTCGACCACCAATATGTGCGCTCGTTTCTCCATGAGCCCCATGGTACACGATTCGCGTTCCCCGCGCAGCCGGAGAAAGTCCTGTGCATGGGGGCTTCAGGAAAAGTTAAGGTCCGAAGACGGAAACGTCAGGAATTGCTATGGGACGCGTAAGGGCGCCTCCGCCTAAGCTTGAGAGGCAACGATGGGAAAGAGCGGGAGGAGCGGCGGCCATGGATTACGCCCTGATGTACGGAAGCGAGCGAAACGGGTGCGACCGCGGGAGCTCATCGTTCTCAGGTGCCGGCGTGACAAACCCCTACGGGCGCGATGCCTGGAGCCGGCCTCGGCCGGCGGAGACCTCGGGATCTGCAGAAGGCTTCCGATCCCGTCGGGCGGATGTGGCGCCTCGTCGGCGGACGCATGCGTCTCAGCCGGCGTTTGCTTCTCGCGGTGCGCGGGAGGGCCTGCGCCTTGTGCCCGTGATAGGCACGCTGGCTCTGATGGTGTTCCTGCTCATTGCCGCATTCCAGCTGGCTGACATCTATCTGGGCGGTCATGGGATTGGGGCTGTAGTTACGGAGGCCCGGCCTGCTGCCGGCGCGGCGGCCTCCGCCGATGCCGTGAGCACCCCGCGCGACGAATGGCGTGCCGGCGAGGTGCCCTTCCTGTATCAGATCGACGGGGCGTGGGCCGATGCTCCCTATGCCGGCTCGGATGTGGCCGATGCCGGCTGCGGGCCTACGAGCTTGACCATGGTGTACGTGGCGCTCACCGGCAACGCCGACTACGATCCGGCGTCTATGGCCGCTTTAAGCGAGCGGGCCGGCTTCGTAGAGGACGGCATGACGGCCTGGCGCCTCATGACCGAGGGGGCGTCTTCGCTTGGTTTGTCCTCGCATGAGGTTCCCGCCGACCGAAGTCAGCTTCTGGCTGAGCTCTCTGCGGGACATCCGGTCATCTGCTCAGTGGGGCCGGGCGACTTCACCTCGAAAGGCCACTTCATCGTATTGGCCGGCGTTGCCGATGACGGCCAGCTGGTGGTGCACGACCCCAATAGCCCTGAAAACAGCGCGCGCACCTGGGATGCGGATCGCGTGCTTGCTCAGTGTCGGAACCTCTGGGCTTTCGAGCGGATCTGAGAAGGGTGTTTGCCCGGTGTGCCAACCTAGGTGCCTTCGAAAGGGCCTAAGAATAGCGTGTTACCGCTCTTTCCATGGGGTTTCGGTCTTGCTCGGGCGTGAGTGATAGCATAGGCTCAGTATTCCCGAGAAATGAGGAGGCCTCGTGGAAGCATTTGAGCCTCAGGTTTCGCCTGCGCCAGCGCCCGCGCCCGCGGCATGCGCCCAGCCCGCGCCTGTGCTGGAGTGCCGGAACCTCACTAAGACCTTTTCCGGGCGGCCTGCCCTCGATCGCTTCAGCATAGCGGTGCCTGCTGGCCGCATCGTGGGGCTGCTCGGCCCCAACGGATCGGGCAAGACCACGCTGCTGAAGATAGCGGCCGGGGTGAGTCATCCCACATCCGGCGAGATTCGCGTGTGCGGGCTGCCCGTGGGGCCCGAGAGCAAGGCCGCCGTGTCGTTTTTGCCCGAACGCCCCTACTTCTCCCGTTCGATGCGCGTGCGCGAGATGATCGCCTACTTCGCTGACTTCTACGCCGATTTCGATGCGGCCATGGCCTACGACATGCTGGCGCGGTTGGGGGTTGACCCGGCGGCAGTATGCTCGTCGCTTTCCAAGGGCACGGTGGAGAAGGTGCAGCTCACACTCGTGATGGCGCGCCATGCGGCCCTGTATCTTCTGGACGAGCCCATCGGCGGGGTGGACCCGGCGGCGCGCGATTACATCCTCTCGACGATCATCCGCGGTTACCGTCCTGCTTCCACGGTCATTCTTTCCACGCATTTGGTGCGCGATGTGGAATCGGTGCTCGACGACTTCATCCTGCTGCGCTACGGCACCATGCTGCTGCACGCACCGGTGGCCTACGTGACTCAGGAGAAGGGCACCACTCTGGACGCGTACTTCCGAGAGGAGTTCCGATGCTAGCCAAGCTCTTCACCTACGAGTTGCGGGCACTCGCGAAGCCCGCCGCTGTTATGGCGGTGATTATGGTGATCGCCGGCATCGCCGGGGCGGGTTGCCTGGGCGCGTCTTCGGCGATCAGCGATGCTTCGGGCCTGTGGAACGGTTCTGCGACGGCATCTGTGTCGATGACGTGGAACGTGTCGGCGACGCTGTTTCTCGGGGCGCTGTTCTGCGGCTTTTTCGTGTGGGCGTCCGTGGCGGCCCTGTACGTGTTCGTGATCATGCGCTTCTATCGCACCATGTTCACCGATGAGGGCTATCTGACCCTCACCCTGCCCGTGCGCACGCGCACCATCGTTGCGGCGAAGTTTCTGGCGGCCTATCTTCTGCTGGTGGTGTTCGCCATGGGCGCCCTTCTGCTCTACGGGCTGATGGCAACAGTGCTCAGCGAGGACGCAGCCACGGCGGCCACGGTGTTCTCCCTGATGGGAGGTTGGGGCGCCCTTGTCATCTCGGAGGGCGTCTTAGGTGTTTTGCTCGGCTTGGCGAACATTATGGTGACCTGTGCCTACGCTTTGGGGTTGGCCTTTGTGTCCCTGACGCTGGGGGCGTGGTGGGCGCGCCGCCACAAGGTGGCCGCCGCGGTGGGCATCTACCTCGGTATAGGGTGGGCGCTGTCCTTCGTCTTCTCCGTTGCGGGCGTTTTGGCCATGACCGGTGATACGGGCCTGTGGGAGACGACGCTGGCGGTGGTGTCGGTGATGCAGATGGCGGCGAATGTCGCGGTGGCCGTCGGGAGCCTCGCCCTGACCAGCTACCTGGTGCGCACGAAGGTCGATCTGAGCTGACGGCGCGTTCGCGCAGCGTGCCCCGTCGACGCAGAATCGCTCGTCGTGTCGCTGTGATCGAGCACTCTGAGCGCAGACCGCCGAATCGGGCGCGCTCGTCGTGGGCGGCCGACGTCCTTAGCTGGCAGCTAATGAAATGGCCCGCGAGAACCGATACCCTTCTTCACGCCTAAAAGGGAATTTTCATGAGAAGAAGGGAATCACTATGGAGAAGAAACCGACGTCCGGTCTTGCCGTGACGGGATTGGTGCTGGGGATCATCGCGGTGTTCAGCGCGTTCGTGCCGCTGCTGAACCTGCTGTCGTTCCCGTTTGTGCTGCTGGCCATCATCTTCGGGACCATCGGGCTTGTCCAGACGATCAAGGGCACCAAAGCCGGTAAGGGCCTCGCTATTGCCGGTCTTGTGCTCGGCGTTTTCGCCCTGCTGGTGACGGTGGCCATGTACAGCGGCGGTTCGGCCGCTTCCGAGAGCGCTTCTGCGGGCGCCGCGGCGGCCGCAAGCACGCCGGCAGCCGAGCAGACGGCGAACGACGGAGGAGATGCTGCCCAGCAGGCCGCCGATCAGGGCGCGGGCCAGGATGTGTCGGCTCAGGCCGAGCAGGAGGCGCCTGCTTCCGAGTATGCAGTGAGCATCGACGAGTGCCGTTTGGCCGAGGACTACGCGGGTGAGCCGGTGGCTGTTGTCACCTACACCTTCACTAACAATAGCGAGAAGGCCACGAGCTTCGCTGTGGCCCTGCGCCCCCAGGCTTTCCAGAACGGTGTGGAGCTGAACACTGCCATCGGCAGCGATTGGGACTCGGAGAAGTATATGAAGGACGTGAAGCCCGGCTCGTCGTCCACGGTGGAGATCGGCTACAGCATGGAGGACGACAGCGACCTGACTGTGGAAGTGACCGAGCTCTTCAGCTTCGATGAGACGGTTCTCGCCGAGCAGACGTTCTCCTTGAAGTAACGGCACGGATGCGACACAATGGTGGGTGGCGCGGCCCGTGCGGTGCGCGCCACCGCTGAAATGCAGAGAGCCCTATGGCGCGAAAGAGGAGAAAAAGGCGCGTGGAAGAGCCGTTGACCGAGGATATGCTTGTCGAGCTGCTGGAGGCTCCCGATCCGCGGGCGTTCATCAAGAAGGCTGCCCGCGTGCCGCGCGATCTGTCAGCGTATCTCAACGAGTTGCTGGAGGCTCGCGGTCTGAAGCGGGCGGCGGTGGTACGCGATGCGGGGCTGAACGAGACGTTCGGCTACCAGATATTCACCGGTGCCCGGCGTGCCTCTCGGGACAACCTGCTGAAGATCGCCTTCGCGTTGGGCTTGCCCCTGCGGGAGGCCAATCGGCTTTTGCAAGCGGGCGGCGTCAACGAGCTGTACTGCAAGAATCGTCGCGATGCTATTATCATTTTCGCTCTCAGCCATGGCTATACGCTGCAGAAGACCGAAGAGGAGCTGTACCGCTTCGGGGAGACGACGATCGGCTAGGAACACTTCAAGCTGGAACAGGGCCGCCTCGGACGTTGCCTGGTCGGCAATCGAGGCGGCCTTTGGTACTATAGGCGCTATGGAAAACGATCCGCTGGCAACATATTTGGAAGCGCTTGCGCGCGACGACTGCTACCGCGTCCATCGCGTTCTGAAGGCGAATCCGCACGAGACCACCGAGGTGGTCTTCTTTATGGGTGCCAACAATGCGGCGCTCGGCCCCTTCGTGCGCAAGCGCATCAGCGGGGAAGTGCCCCTTGGCAGCGCCTACGGGCTGCTCATGGAGGCTCAGCGCTCGGGACGTCGGTTTCGCCATCTGCCTCGCATATACGATGTGCACGAACGTGATGGCGACTTAGTGGTGGTCATGGAGTTCGTGGGCGGCCGCACCTTGCGCGATGTGGTGTACGAGCGCGATGCCTCGCTGGCATTGGCCCGCGAGGTGTTTCCGGCTTTGTGTGATGGGGCGATAGAGCTGCACGAGGGCTTTACGCCGCCGCTCATCCATCGCGATTTGAAGCCGAGTAATATTATCGTGAGCGACGGCGGTCTGACGATCATCGACTTCGGCATTGCACGCAGCTTCCGCGCGGGCGCCGACGCTGACACGACTCATTTCGGTACTCGCTCCTATGCGCCTCCCGAGCAGTTCGGCTACGGGCAGACCGATGTGCGCAGCGATGTATACGCCTTGGGCATGCTGCTGTACTATCTGGTGACTGAGCGCGATCCGGATGCGCAGGTGGCCACCGCGGGCTTCGCGGAGCCGGATGTGCCGCCAGTGCTGCGACCGGTGCTGCAGAGGGCCTGCGCCTTCGACCCGTCGGCGCGCTTCCAGACCGTGCGCGATTTGAAGGCCGCGTTTTTGGCCGCAGCGTCGGAGCCGGTCGGGGTGCCGTCTCTTGCTGCCATGCAGCCAACGATGGGGCAGCCGGTCTCCGCTGCGCAGCTGTATGGAGTGCCGATGGCCGCCGAGCAGGCTGGCACGTCTCCGGTTGTGCCGGCCCCGGGATCATCGGTGCCTGCACCGACGCGTACCCCTGGAACGGCCGATGCTGCCGCGCCCAAGGCTCCCTTCGGGTCGGGGAAGGTGTGGTCACCCCGTTCGGTGAGCGCTGTTGCCGTGTGCGGTTTGTTTACCCTGATATCGGCTCTTTGCGCCTTCGGCACCGCGGGTGGTACGGCCGCATGGCCTTTGGCGCTGAGGATTCTGTACTACTGGCCCTTCGCCAGCTTGTTCTTCGGAGGCGTGGCCTGCTTGTGGATGGGAGATGCCCTCTTCGCGAAGCTGTTCGGGCGATTCGGCCTGAACACGCGGGCCCGCAAGCGTCTGGTAGGATGGGGGCTTATCGTGCTGAGCTCGTTTGTCGTCACGGGGGTGACGGGGCTCGCGGAGTCGCTTGGGTTCCCTACCGCGAAAAGCTAGAAGCGTTCAGCTTCCCAGCGGGTCTCCCAGAAGGCAACGGCGCTCGCGGCGGCCACGTTGAGGGAATCCACCCCGTGGGCCATGGGGATGCGGGCGACAAGGTCGCAGGCGGCGATGGTGTCGCTGCTCAGTCCGTCGCCTTCGGTGCCCAGAACGAGAGCTAGCTTCTCGGCGCATTTCAGGCGCGGGTCGGCAATGGATACGGAATCGTCGGACAAGGCGAGGGCCACGGTGGTAAACCCTGCCTCGTGCAGGGCGGATGTTCCCTCGCCCGACCAGGCGCGCTCGTCTCCGATGCGGCTCCAGGGTACCTGGAACACGGTGCCCATGGACACGCGCGACGCGCGTCGGAACAGCGGATCGTGGCAGGCGGGGGTCAGCAGCACGGCATCGACGCCTAGGGCTGCGGCGCTGCGGAAGATGGCGCCGATGTTGGTGTAGTTGGTGATGTCCTCGAGCACGGCCACGCGATGGGCGTGCGCCAGCAGATCGGGCAATGCCGGCTCAGGCGGTCGGTGGAAACAGCAGAGAGGCCCGCGGGTCTCGCGGTAGCCGGTGATGGCGCGAATATCTTCGGTGGGGGCCACGATGACAGGCGCCTCGGGGGCGATTTCCGCAATGCGATCGAGCAGAGGTGCGGCGGCCCTTTCCCAACGAGCGTCGGTGAGCGTGGCAAAGGGCGTGCAGCCGGCATCGAGGGCCCGCGAGATGACGTTGACCGACTCCGCGATGAACAGACCGCCATCGAGACGATTCGGGTCGGCGTGGGCATCGCAGGCAAGGGCCACGCCCACCAGTTGCTTGGGATCGCGCAGCTCGCCATCGGTCATAGAGGCGAACGGGATGAGATGCGGGTCGCGCGGCGTGCCGGCAGTTCTGACGACCGGCACTCAGCTCACGCCCTTCTTCACGATGAGTTCGGGCGCTGGGGGGAGATAGCGGGCCGGATACACGATGGCCGCAGCCTTTCCGCACCGCTCGAGTGCGGCCATAGCGAGTACGGGCACGGCGAAGCAGGCGACAAGTCCGGCTGCGAAGCAGACCCACGGCGCTCCGCTGGCGCTTAGCCCGCAGGCCGAGAGTCCCACAACCGTCAGCTTCAACGCGAGCGGCCCGATGAGCCAGAATGCCATAGTGTAGCGGGATGCGAAGCCGTAGAAGGCGTTCTGGGTTCCCGAGCGGAACGCTGACGAGAACAGCGAAACGAACCAGAAGATGCCGATGGCGTCCAGCAGGGCATGGGGCGCCTCGCCCAGCCAGCCGGCGATGAACGTGATGATGCTGGCGGCGATCCAGAGCGCACCGAGCGCCCAGGCCTTCTCGTGGCTGCGCAGCAACGGCAGCGCACCGAACAGAGAGATAGCCATGCCGAGCGCGAACCAGATCCAGTTCTCGGCCACTGATACGAGGGCATAGGGCAGATGCGCTGCGGTCGAGGCGGTAAGGGGGGCGGTGAGCGCCGCGACGATGGCCAGCTTGCAGATGAGGGCGGCGAGCAGAAGCCCCCAGGCGTTGCGGCGGCTGATGACGGTGGGGGTGATGGCGTACAGAATGAGGGATGTGTAGAAGTAGCCGAGCGGCTCGATGGGGCGCACGAAAAGCGCCTCGGCGAGGGCAGGTGCCGTGAGGACTCGCTCGCCGCCGGTTACGGTGCTCACGCCCAGGGCAAGGACGGTGAAAACGACGAAAGGCACTAACAGGATGACGGCTTCGCGTCCCATGTTGGCCCGCCAGGCGGCGCGCGTGCGCACGCTGCGATAGCGTTGGTAGAGATAGCCGGAGGCAAAGTAGAAGAGGGGGAACTGCACGGGGAGCAAGCAGTCGAGCGCCCATCCGACGAGACCTGTTTCCGAGAGCGCTCCGAAGGCGACGGCGAAGGCGAGCAGGCTTCCGAAGGCGATCAGCAGGCCGGAGGTGGTCTCCATGTTGGCGATCCACGTATCGCGCGGATTATCGATGCCGTGGCCGTGCATCTCGTGGACGGCCACGTGGCTCTTCGTGTTGTCGAAAGATGGGGTCATGGCGCTTTCGTGGTCGTGTTGGCCGGGATGTCGTTGCCGTCGTCGGTTTTGACAATCAATCATCATCGCCCCATTGCATCGTTCCTTGGACGGCAGGGCTGCAAAAGGGGCACGCGGGCGGTAGGCGGTGCAGTTGAGCGGGACGTCTGGGACAGCTTACCCGGTAGGGTGTCCCATCTCTCACTTCAGGGGAGCTTGCGGGTTGCCGGGGTTGTCGGCTTTGTCGGAACGGATGCGCGAGATGCGCTCATAAGGCTCGGGACTGCGGTCGTCGACGAGCATGAGCCGTTCGAATTCGCGACGGCGCGTGACGTAGGCCTTGCGGAAAATGTTCGAGGCGTGGAACTGCACGGTACGCGGCGACAGGTGGCAGCGCTCGGCAATGTCGTCGTAGCTGCGGTGCTGCAGAATCAGCTCGGCGATCGTCGTCTCACGCGGGGTGAGTCCGAGCGCATCCAGCTCGCAACGGATGCGCTCGGCACGGCTCGTCAGGCGCGCCTCGCCCTTGCGCAGTTCACGCTGGCGCAGAGCGAGCAAGAGCCCTGCCCCGATAAGCCCGGCGGCCCATGCGAGCGCGCCCAGCAGGGCGGCCATGCGGGGTAGGTCGTCGGGCGAGGGGTTGCCCAGCGCGATGGAGCAGGCGCCGCCGCCCAAGGCGCAGGCTGCGGCGAAGGAGGCGACGGCCCCGATAAAGCAGGGAGTGGAGAGGCGCGTCCGATCGGTTTCGGTGCGAGGAAGAAGATGCAGGAGGGCCGGCCTGGCGACCCGAGTCGTTTTGCTCATGGCAGATTCCTTTGCGCGGGCGGGGTGTACGCCCCGATTTTGTTTCACGCAACATGGAAAAGGCAGGCCGCTGTTTTGCGGGGATGCCGCAGGGCCGGAGGCGGCTGTGGTTGCCTCTTCGCGGTTGCTGTTTCCGGTTGTCGGGATTCCGATCATAGTGTTGGGGGCAGAGCGGATGCTGACGTCACCAGGGACTTTGCCAGACGATTACCGCGAGGCAGTCATACTGTCAGAGAAGTGACTGCTGCGCAGTCCGATGTGCCCTTGCGGCGACGGTTCAGAAACCGCTGGGGGCTTTGCGGCGTCCGATATCAGGCGCTCATGTGGGGAAACACGATGCGATTTCGCTGCAAGGGTCGGCGACGTTTTGCGGCCGGTCCGTGCCTTTGCGGTTGCCGAAACGTGGACTTTCTCGGGAAGTGGAAGGTGTGTTCCCCGTTCATGCTAGGATTTTACGTTCCTTCGCTATTGCCAACTGAGGTGATGGCGCGCCGGTTGCGCAGGCGCCCGGCGAAAGTGCGAGAGAAAAGGTGCGAGCGTTCCCATGGATATGTTCATTGAGATTCTGAAGGCCCTGTTCATCGGCATTGTGGAGGGCATCACCGAATGGCTGCCCATTTCCTCTACCGGTCACATGATCCTGGTGGACGAGTTCGTGAAGCTGAACGTGTCGGCGGAGTTTCTGGAGCTGTTCTTGGTGGTCATCCAGCTGGGCGCCATTATGGCTGTGCTCATCCTGTATTTCCACAAGTTGAACCCCTTCTCGCCGAAGAAGACCGCGCCCGAGAAGCGCGGTACCTGGCGGTTGTGGGGCATGGTGGCCATCGGCTGCATTCCGGCCGCGGCTATCGGTCTGACCTTGGACGACTTCTTCAACGAGTACTTCTACAACGCTTGGACGGTGGCCGTGGCGCTTATTGTGTACGGCGTGGTGTTCATTCTGCTGGAGCGCCGCAACCGCCGACGCGAGGCGGCCTACCTCGCCTCCCGCGAACCCCGCGGCGCCCATGCGCGCCCGGTGGAGGTGGGCCCGGGCGATGACGGCGACGATGCCGAGATGGCCCTGTTCCGCGTACGCACCGTGGATGAGATCGACTGGAAGACGGCGCTTAAGATCGGCTGCTTCCAGATGCTCGCCATCATTCCGGGCACGAGCCGTTCGGGCTCTACCATCATCGGCGGCATGTTGTGCGGCTGCTCGCGCACGGCGGCGGCCGAGTTCACGTTCTTCCTGGCCATTCCCGTTATGTTCGGGTGGGGCGTGCTGAAGCTCATCAAGTACATCCTGGCCGTGGGTCTGGCCATGACGGCTACCGAGATCGCCGTGCTGGTGGTGGGCATTGTGACCGCGTTTGTGGTGTCGGTCATTTCCATCAAGTTCCTCATGGGCTACATCAAGAAGAACGATTTCACGGCCTTCGGCGTATACCGCATTATCGTGGGCCTGGTGGTGTTGGCCTACTTCGGCGTGAAGGTGCTGCTGTAGCGCGATCAATCGTGTGGTAGAGGCACGGCGCCTCATGCGGAGCGGCGGAGTGTGCGGCTCCGATGGCATTCCCGATTGTCTTATGATAATCTGACTTCCTGTGATTGAGACGCATCTGGCGCAATCGACGAGGAAGGGGAGGGTCGTGTTCAGCGAGCTGGTGGTGGCCTACCTGTTCCTCGGCGGCACGGGTGCCGGAGCCTGCGCGGTGGCGGCATCGCTCGGTCTTTTCGCCGATACCGACGAGGTGTGCCGCGCCGCGACCGCGCGTTTTCGCGACGGGTGCGGGCGGTGGTACGGGCGCTTTTTCGGAGGCTCCCTCACAGCTGCCGCGGCCTCTCTTTCAGTGGGCGTCGTGTGCCTCGTGGCCGATGCGGGCCGTCCTGACCGGCTGCTTTTGCTGCTGACGGCGGGGCCGACGAGCTACCTGGCCGTGGGCGCATGGGTTCTCTCTGCCTGCCTGGTGCTGGCCTTACTTTGCGCGCTGGCCTGGCGTGGGGTGGTTCCGGTGTCGGTGCCGCTGCTGCGCGGGCTGTGCGCGCTGCTTCTGGCGGCTGCCGTGGCAACGGCAGCCTATACCGGCCTGCTGCTTGCCGATATGCCGGCGGTGCCCCTGTGGCACAGCTGGTGGCTGCCTGCCGCCTTCGTGATTTCCAGCCTGTCGTGCGGCATCGCCGTGGTATTGGCCGCTGCCCTGCTCACGGGGTGCGCTTCGGCCTTCTCTCGTACCTTGCACACCCTCGTTCGCGTTGACGGCGCGCTGATACTGGCCGAAGCGGCCGTGCTGGTCGCGTGGGTTGCCTCCGTCTGGGCCGACGCCGGGGTCGGGAGCGCCGATGCCGCTCGGACGGCGACCGACGAGGTAGCCCTCGCCTCGCTGCAGCTTCTGATCGCCGGCCCCCATGCAGCCCTGTTCTGGGTCGGTTTGGTGGGAGTGGGGTTGGCGCTGCCGATTGCCGTGGATGTGCTCGCGCTGCGCGCGGCCGCATCCTGGCGCTCGGCTCCGTGCGCTTCGCTCGCGGGCCAGGGCGCGCTTCTGGCCTCTGCATTCTGCGTTCTCATCGGCGGGGCCTGCCTGCGCGCCGCTGTGGTGGCGGCCGGCGCGCTGCCCATAGCCGCTTGCCCCTTCTAGCCCCAAGAGAAAGGTTTCCCCATGTTCCCCTTCGAAGTTGACGACGCATCCGACCTGCCCTTGTGGGTGCAGTTGCGCAACCGCATCGCCTTTCTCATCAATGACGGCTATTTCAAGCCCGGCGACAAGCTGCCCACGGTGCGCGGCCTGGCCTCTGAGATATCCATCAACTACAACACCGTGAACAAGGCCTACCTGAGCCTGGTGTCGGACGGGTATTTGGAGTCGACTCGCGGCCGCGGCGTGTTCGTGACCGATTTGGCCGCTCAGGTGGGCGTGGGTGGCGACGGGAAGGCCGATGCGGTGCTCGACGAGTGCATCGCGTCGTGCCGCGAGCTGGGCATGGGCCTGGACGACATCGAGCAGGCCATGGGTCGCAAGATCAAGCGCTTGAAGTACGACGAGGCCCGCGAGCGCGGCGAGGTGTCGGCGCGCATCATCGATTTCGAGAAGCCCGGCGCTCGGGCTGAGAGGGGGGCCTAAATGTCGCGCAAGGAGAAGTCTTCCGGCGAATGCCGCTTCCGCGTGGCGCCCGAGGTGTCCACGGAGGTGGTGGGGGAGCGCGCCTCGTCGTCGGGGGTGCTGCTGTTCTCTGCTGTGCTGTTCGCCGTGGTGCTGGCCGTTGTATTGGGCATAGGTTCGCCTGCGGTGGGTCGCGTCACGCTGGGGCTCATCGTGGCTGCTGCCTTTGCGGCCCTGCTTGCCATCGGCTGCTGTCACATCGCCCAGCAGTGGGAGCGCGTGGTGGTGCTGAGGCTCGGTCGCTTCAACCGCGTGTCGGGGCCCGGTCTGTTCTGGACCATTCCCGTCATCGAGTCGAACGCCATGCGGGTGGATACGCGCACGCGGGTGACCACGTTCTACGCCGAGGAAACGCTTACGGCCGACCTCGTTCCCATGAACGTGGACGCCGTGCTGTTCTGGCACGTGTGGGACGCTGCTGCGGCCTGCACCGAGGTGGGCGACTTTACCCGTGCCGTTGAGATGGCCGCCCAGACGGCCCTGCGCGACGCCATCGGCCGGGCGAGCGCCGCCGAGGTGGCTATCCGCCGCGAGCAGCTGGATCGGGAGCTCAAGCGCGTGCTGGAGGAGAAGGTGGCGCCGTGGGGCGTGACCATACTCTCGGTGGAGGTGCGCGACATCCTGCTACCTAAGGAGCTGCAGGAGGCCATGAGCCTGGAAGCCCAGGCCGAGCAGCGCAAGAAGGCTCGCATCATCCTCATGGAGGCCGAGCACGACATCTACGAGATATTGGACGAGATGGAGGAACTCGTCGGCGACCACGAGGCCGTGGCGCGCCTGCGCACCATGCACCTGTTGAACGAGTCGCTGCGCGAGGGCAAGGGCACCGTGGTCATCCCCAGCGCCTTCGCTGAGGGCTTCAACGAGGGCGTAGGCGACCTGTTCAAAGGATAGGCGTCAAGAATATTTGACAATCGCGTCATTTTCCAATTCATCAAGAATATTTGATAATCGTCCCGTTTTTTGATTTATCAAGAATATTTGACATTTCCCAAATATTGGTTAATATCAAGAAAAATTGATAATCGATGGGAGATGCGCGATGAAGTGGACCAATGTGTACGGCCTCGACCAGCTGGGGTCGTTTCTCCAGAAAACCCGCAAGGAAAAGGGGTATACCCAAGATGAGTTCGCCGAGATCATCGGCGCCTCCCACGCCACGCTCTCGGCCCTCGAAAACGGCAAGGGCGTTAGCTCCCAGACCCTCATGCGCGCCATCAGCGACTTGGGCTTGAAGCTGGTAGTGCTCCCCAAGGGAGCTCAAGCCGAAGTGCGCGATGCCCCCGCATCCGCGGTGGCGCTTTTGCGGTCGCACCAGGAGGAGGGTCGGCTATGAATTCCGAGGTCCTTGAGGTTCGCCTCGGCGGCGAGAAGATCGGGCATCTGGCTCGCACGAAGAACGGTGCTCGCTTCGCGTTTTCGGACGAGGCGGTCTCGAGCACCCCTCTTCGCCCCTGCTCTCAACGGCGCTCTGCGTGCAAGAGGAGCCCTTCGATGCCCGGCGGACGTTCTCCTGGTTCTCGGGACTTTTGCCCGAAGACGCGAGGCTCGATGAGCTGCAGCGGTTCTATGGCGTTGCCGAGGGCGACTATTTTGGATTGCTCGCTCAGATTGGCTGGGAGTGCGCCGGCGCCGTTGAGGTAATGCCCTCGGAAGATTGGGCGTTGGCGCGTGTGAGCCAGGAGCTGCCACGCGAGAAGCGATTGACCCCTGAGGAACTGTCGGCGCGCCTGGCGGCATTGCCGTCGCACCCTTATGATGACGCATCTTCTCTGCGGGTGTCGCTTGGCGGCTTTCAGGAGAAGCTGTGCGTGATTGCGAGATCAGAAGACTGGGCTGCGGTCGAGCCGGGTCGTAGGACCCTGAGTTCTGTGGCGCTTCCTTTGGACGGAGCCCCTTCGACGCATATATTGAAACCGCAGCCCCAGGGCCGACTTGCGGGATTGGTCGAAGCGGAGGCATGGGGGATGGAGGTCGCGCGACATGTGACGGAGACGGCCGGCTCGGCCATTCTCGATTTGCCCGATGCGCCGCCTACGCTAGCCGTGGAGCGCTTCGACCGACTTGAGACCGAAAGAGGGCTCGTGCGGCTGCATCAGGAAGACTGCGCGCAGGCTCTCGGCATAGAGCCGGGGCGCAAGTACGCGGCAACGGCGACGCCCGCGAAAAGCGATCCGACCTATAAGGGCATTGCCGAGCTGCTGTCCCGCTATGCCGCCGACTCGTTGGAAGAGCGAAAGCGGCTGCTGCGGCATCTCTTCGTGAACACCGTTTTGGGGAATACCGACGCTCATGCCAAGAACCATGCGCTGCTCCATGCGGGTGACGAGGTGTGCCTCGCGCCGCTCTATGATGTCGTGCCAGCTCTTGAGATTACGCCGAACGCGCTGTTCATGGGCTTACATATCGATGGTCGTATTCGCATCGATCGGGTCGAGCGAGAAAATATTGAGGCCGAGGCCCGCTCGTGGGGTCTGCCTCCTCGCGTCGTAGGCGAAGTGCTTGGAAAGGCGGTGGAAGATACTCGGCTTGGCATCGCGATTGCCTCCGAGTTGTATCCCGAAGCTGGCATCCGCCACGCCGCACCCGCTTTGGAGCGGCTGAAGGCGATGGGGTTTTAGACCGTGCGTATGAACAGACCCCCTAGGTTTGGGAGGAGGGCTGTCGCTCATGGATGGCTATCCTCAAAATAGATAATCTGCTCCGAAAATTGTCCTATGATAATCCTTGCATTGTCATAGGACAATTTGCTATAGTGCCGCCAGAGGAATTTGGCCAATTCTCGGGAATACCAGTTTGAGGGGACTGATAAGGCCGCCGTGCTGAGGAGAGACGGCGCCGCTCGCAAAGGCGAGGTCCCCGGGAATGAAGGAGGAGAGATGTCCGAAGCGAAACGCTCCACGGGCGCACTCACTCGTCGAAGCTTCTTGAAGACGACCGGCGCGGCTGCTGCGGGCCTGGGCCTTGCGGGGGCGACCGGAGCAGCCATTGGCGGCGGCATGCTTGCCCCTGCGAAGGCCAATGCGGAGGGGGAGGAACGCACGGCGCATCTGTGTCACCAGTTTCACTGCCTGACGGGCTGCAATCTGAAGTGCACCATCCGCGATGAGCGCATTGCCCTGATCGAGCCGAGTGATTTGGTGGTTGATAAAAAGCACTCCACCATCTGCCTGCGCGGCATCGGCGAGGTCTCGCACATTTACGCTCAGGATCGCCTGAAGGTGCCGATGAAGCGCGTCGGGGAGCGAGGAGCCGGCGAGTTCGTGCAGATAAGCTGGGATGAGGCGATCAAAACAATCGCGGATAACCTCAAGGAGGCCCAGCAGAAGTACGGCGAGAGCTCGGTCTTCATTCGCAAATCCACCGAAGCCGGTATCGAGTTCGATTTCATCACGCAGCTGCTGCATGCCGATTCGGGCGGTAACTGGGGTCTCGACCGCGGTCAGGCCAACGGCTTGGGACCGGCTCTCGGTCCGTGGAGCTACCTGTCGAACCGCTCTCACTGGGAGTTCAAGGACGCCGCCACTATTATCGAGCTCAGCCATAACCCGCTCGAGAGCGCCATGGTCTGGTCGCGCCCGCTTATGGACGCCAAGGAGGCCGGTACCTATATCGTGACCATCGACCCGCGTTTCACCGGCACGGCGGCCAAGTCGAACGAGTGGCTGCCCGTGCGCCCCGGCACGGATGCGGCCATCATCCAGGGTATGCTGAAGGCCATCGTGGACAACGGCTGGTACGATGAGGAGTTCGTGCTCACGCGCACCTCGTGCCCCTATCTGGTCGAGCGCGAGACGGGGAAGAGCTACCGCAGCGCCGAGGTCGTGGCGCCCAACCCCGCGGTGGTGAGTGCCGAGCCGGTGGGCGCGCCCTTCGTGTGGGACACGGTCACTAACGCCCCGATGCTCTACGACGATGCCGCAGCAGTCCCCGCGCTCGAGGGCGAGTGGACGGTGGACGGCAAGACGCTCGTTACCGAGTTCACGCTCATCAAAGAATGGCTCGAGACGATCTCCCTTGAGTGGGCAGCCGAGACGTCGGGCATCGACCAGGAGGTTATCGTGAACCTGGCCGATCGCTATGCCAACAACGGCCCGGCCATCATCGACATCGGCCTCGGCGGCGCCGACAAGTACACCAACGCAGACGTGTTGGGGCACTCCACGGCCATGCTGGTGGCGCTTACGGGCCAGTACGGCAAGAAGGGCGCCGGTTACGGATCCTATTGCGGCTTGGGCGCCAATGATCCGTCGGCCACTTTCAATTACTGGACGTTGCCCGAGGAGTATCATTACGGCGAGAGCCCTGTGTCCATGTACGACATGCCCTACCAGGAGAACAGCATCCGCGCTGCGCTGACCTTCGGGGACGCTTTCACATTGGAGGCGGGTGCGGCCAACGACATGCTGGAGTGGGTGAAGGGACTCGACTTCTTCGCCATCGTGGACATCTACCACTCCTCGGCGGTGGACTATGCCGATATCGTGCTGCCGGCATGCACCAAGTTCGAGTGCGAGGAGAACGTGAAGCAGCTGCGCGACAGCATGGGGCACGTGATGCTGGCCAACGGCATGGTGAAGCCGATGTTCGAGTCTAAGAGCGACTTGCAAATCGAACGTCTGCTGGCGGCCCAATGGGGCTTGGAGGACCTGCTGCCCGAAAGCTACGAGGAACTTGCCCGCTTCATGTTGGACGGGGCGGCCGAGATCGACCCGCGTATGGAGGGCATCACCTTCGATGCACTGCTCGCAAGCGGCGGGGTCCTGGCCCTTCCCGAGACGGGCGACGACTACATGCCCGACGGCCTGGCCGAAGGGTTCCTCACGCCCTCCACGCGCATCGAGCTGTACTACGAGTACCTTTCCGATCAGGGTCATGCCCTGCCGGTGTACGAGGACGCGAACGAGGCTTATGAGAGCAATCCCAAGAAGGCCCAGTTCCCGTTGTATTTCACCCAGGGCAAGAGCCGCTACCGCATCCACGCCTACTACTCGGCCAACGAGTGGTTCCAGGAGGATTTCGGTCCCAGCCTCAACATTGCTCCCGAGGATGCCGAGGCTCGCGGCATTACGACCGGCGATGACGTGCGGGTCTTCAACGACCGTGGCTCGTTTGTGGCCACGGCCTTGGTGAACCGATCGCTGCAGCCGGGGGTGCTTTTCATGGCGGAGACGACCTACACGCGCTACTACAAGGAGGGATTCCTACAGAACGTGACGAACTCGGCGAGGCTGGAGCGCGGCTATTCGATGTTCTTCGGACCCCAGATTCCCTACAACGACGTGTTGGTGGAAGTAGAGAAGGCGTAGGTGAGAGCTATGACAAGATATGGAATGGCCATCAACAAGACCCGATGCATTGGCTGTCACACGTGCGCCTTTGCCTGCAAGATGCAAAACGGCGTAGCGAAGGACATTCGCTGGAACCGCGTCCTGACCGAGGGCGGTGGCGTTGAGGACGATGCTCAGGGTGTCTATCCGAATCTGACGCGCACCTACTTGCCGTTGGCGTGCCAGCACTGCGAGAACCCGGCTTGCGAGCGCGTGTGCCCCACGGGCGCCACCTACAAGGACGAGATGGGCCGCGTGGAGATCGACTACGACAAGTGCATCGGCTGCCGCATGTGCATGGCCGCCTGTCCGTACAACGCGCGCTCCTTCAACTGGGATGAGCCGGTTCATGTGCCCGACTTCACCTATGGTGACGGCGAAGTTGCCGAGCGCACGCGCGGTGTGGCCGAGAAGTGCACGCTGTGCAAGGAGCGCACCGATGAGGGCGAGGAGCCTCGTTGCGTGCAGTGCTGTCCGATGAGCGCCCGCATTTTCGGCGATTTGGACGATCCTGATTCCGAGGTATCGCAAGTTATTCGCGAACGCGGCGCCCGCATGCTCTTGGAAGAGCAGGGCACCCGTCCTCAGGTCTATTACTTCGAATAGGGGAGTGACATCATGGAACTTCTGACGAGAAACAAACTCCTCACGGCCGTGCTTGCGGTGCTGGCGGTGGCGGGCATTGCGGCCTACGTCTTTCAGCTGGCCGGCGGCCTTGCCGTGACGGGCATGTCCAACGGCGTGTCGTGGGGCCTGTACATCACCATGTTCATGTTCTTCGTGGGACTTTCCGCTGGCGGCCTTATCGTGGCCTCCTCGGCGAGCGTCTTCCACATCGCACGCTTCAAGGCCGTGGCCATGCCGGCCATCATCCTGTCCACGGTGTGCATCTGCCTGGCGGGTATGTTCATCTTGATCGACCTGGGCGGCATCCAGCGCATCTGGCGTCTGTTCACGGGCCCCAACCCCGCCTCGCCCCTCATCTGGGACGTGTGCGTGATCACGCTGTACCTGGTGATTAACGTGCTGTATCTGGTGAACATGCGTCGTGGCAACGACCGTGCGGTGTCCATCATTTCGCGGTTCGCGCTGCCCTGCGCTATCCTGGTGCACTCGGTGACCGCCTGGATCTTCGGCCTGCAGATGGCCAAGGAGGGCTGGTACTCGGCCATCATGGCGCCCATCTTCGTGGCCTCGGCCATGGACTCGGGCCTGGCGCTCCTGCTGTGCGTGCTGGCTGCGTTGAAGAAGGCGCGCATCTTCGACACCTCCCGCGAGCTTATGGCGTCGTTGGCTGGGCTTCTGGCCACCTGCATCGCCGTGGACGTGTTCTTCATCTTCTGCGAGGTGCTGACCATGGCCTATCCCGGTGCCGCCGGCGCCGAGACGCTGGCGCTCATGACGAGCGGCCCCACCGCCCCGTTCTTCTGGTTCGAGATTATCGGTGGCCTGGCTATTCCGTTCCTCGTGCTGGTGTTCGCGAAGAACCGCGAGAGAGCGGGGCTCGTGGTGGGGGCGAGCGTGCTCGTCATCGTCGGCGTGCTCTGCAAGCGCCTGTGGCTTTTGCTCACCTCGTTCATCGTGCCGAACGTGGAGGGCGCGCCGGGCGTGCTGTCCGATGGCGGCTGGACGCTGCTGGGTGCCTACGCGCCGACGCTGCCTGAGGTGCTCATCGTGGTGGGTATACCGTGCCTGGGCGCTCTGGCCTTTATGGTCCTCGGCTCTAAGCTGCTGGTGCCGGCCGTAGCGCGCGAGGCGGCTCCTGCTGCTCCCGCGGCCGCCGAGCTGGATTTCGACCCGCAAGCTGCCTAAAGGGCAAATGCGTTTTGCTGATTGCCCGGAGTACGGCAATTAGCGGCTTCCCAAAGTGATTCTCGCTTTGTGGTGACATTATTGCCGAATCATAAATGGCCTCGCCTTCTATGGCGGGGTCATTTCCTGCTATACTCGCTTTGTAGCTTGGAACCAAGCGCTTGGTTAGGAGGGAAGCATGGCGGAAACGGCTCGTATGGCGCCGCAGCGGATCAAGGTGTCCAGCAAGCGGCAGATCACTATTCCCGCGAAGGCCTATAAAGATATGGGGTTCACTGAGTATGCCCTCATTGAGCAGACCAACGAAGGCCTTCTCATCAAGCCGCTGAAGGTGGAGGACGAGGGAGTCTCCCTCGATGTGCTGCGCCGACTTATCGCCGAGGGCTACGAGGGCGAGGCCCTGGTTGAGCGCTACGCTGCCGTGTGCCCCCGTGTGATTCAGTTCGAAGATGCAAAGGCGTCCCAGGTCGTGAAGGGGGACCGTGAGCCTGGTTTCGGCCTGCCTCCCGAGACCCGCGAGACCGAAAGGGCGCACGTGTTCGACGCCGTTGCCTACGAGTGTGCGCGATTCGCTGCCATCACGAAGGGCTACGTGTTCGGTTCGTTCGCGCGCGGAGACTTCGCTGCCGAAAGCGATGTGGACGTCCGCCTTGAATATGACAAGACTGCGCCATTCACATTGTTCGAGGTGTCCCAGTTCCAAAAGCATCTCGAGCGCGTTTGCGGTCGCGCTGTCGATGTGGTGACGGCCAAGCGGATAAAGAACGCTAACCTCGCCGAGGCTATAGAGCGGGAGAAGGTGCTGGTCTATGAGCGCTAAGGCTACCGATCTTGCCCGTGTTCAAGAGATATTCGATCTCATCACGGAGACCCAGGGGCAAATCGGCCGCCTTGGCATTACCGAGGTTCGCTTCAAAGATCCGGGGACGGATGCCGATCGCCTTTTCTCGGAGGCCATTATGAATCGTGTGCTCCGCATTACCGAGGAGGCTGGCTCGCTCAGCGACGAAGCTCTCGCGCATTACGATTTCGAGCGCAGGGCCATCAAGGGCGTTCGTAATCGGCTTGCCCACGCCTACGGCGATGTGGACGCCGATATTGTCTGGAATGTGGTGGAAGAGGATTTCCCCAAGCTGCTCCAAGGCTGTCGCGCATACTGCGATGAGCTGGGCTTGGAACTGGAGGCGACGCGATTCTAGGGCGTTGCCGTTGTTGACGGAATGGTAACGCCATCTTTTCGCGATGGTGGTCTTATTGACGGGTTGGTGACGGTGGGCGGCCTTCTTCAACTGATTGCTTTCAACGCTGACCTCTCGACCCGCCGTTTTGTGCGAGCGCTTTAACATGTCGCCAATAAGAGAGGTCCGAGGGGCACGGTCGCAGGGGAGGGCGGCCCGTGACCGGGGTGTCGGATCCGAAGCGGGGGCGCTCAGGCGCCGGCGAGAGGAGCGAACATGGAGAAGTTTCTGAACGTTGTGCGATCGAACAATCTGGCGCAGGCGGTACTGTGCATTGCCTTCGGCCTGTTCCTTATGGTGTACCCCTCCATTACCATTCAGGGCATCATCATGCTGTTCGGTGTGGCGCTGGCGCTCATGGGCGCAGCGGGCGTTGCATCGTACTTCCGCCAGAGAAGCGCGCGCTACCGCAACCCGGGCACGCTCATGAGCGCCGCCTTCTACCTCATCATCGCCGTTATTGCCTTCGTGTTTCCCAAGGTGATCGCCGGGTTCTTCTCGGTTGTGCTCGGCGTAGTGCTCATCTTGTGCGCCATCGTGAACGTGGTGCGCGCCTTCGCCCTGCGCGATTTCGGCAGCAGCATCTGGATCGCGGTTCTGGCCGTGAGCGTTGCCGTGGGCATCGGCGGCGTGCTCATTGTGGTGAACCCGTGGGGCGCCTCCATGACCTTCGTGCTGGTGCTCGGCGGCGCGTTCATCGTCAACGGCGCGGTCGATCTGTTCATCGAGTGGTATCAGCGCGACTCCGAGGGCCGCGGCGACTACATGGCGCACTCGCACTAGGCGCCGAGCGTCGGCGGCAGCGGTGCCAAACGCCGGTCCGCGGCTGCCGGGCCGGCACCCGGTGGCGCGAACGTCGGGCTATGTGCCCCTTCCTTCGCTTTTGCCGATGGCTCCTCATCGCGGGCTTCTATGACCCATTTTCTCAATGACCCCTGCTCGCGCGGGGGTCTTTGCTATTATGGCCTCACGCGAGGGCGGGTCTGCCACAGCGGCTTCGCCATGCTCGTTCAAGCTTTTGGTACAGGAAAGGAATTGCGATGTCAGACGAAACCAGCGCCCTGGCGGAGATCGAGAAGCATCGCGAGAAGATCGACGAGATCGATCGTCAGCTCGTGGCGCTTCTGAACAAGCGCGCCAGCCATTCTCTGGTCATTCGCGGGCTGAAGCCCGATGCCCATATGGGCCTCTACGACGCCCGCCGAGAGGAGGAGATCTTCGCGAAGATCGCTTCCTACAACGAAGGTCCGCTCTACAACGAGTACCTTCGCGCCATTTACGAGACCATCCTTCGAGTGAGTAAGGAGACGCCGTCCGTATGAGCGAAGAAGTGAAACTTGCCCCCATCCCCGATCTCGGCCAGCGCACGGACGAGATCACCATCTACGCCGGGCCCTGCTCGGTGGAATCTGCCGAGCAGTTCAACGAGGTGGCCGAGTGCATCGCCGATCTGGGTCTCACCTGGATCCGCGGCGGCGCCTTCAAGCCTCGCACGAACCCGCATTCCTTCCAGGGCCTTGGCGAGGAGGCGCTCAAGATCATGAAGAGCGCCGGCGACACGTACGGCCTGAAGACGCTCACCGAGGTGATGGACTCGGCCCACTGCCAGCTGGTGGCCGACTATGTGGACGGCCTGCAGGTGGGCGCCCGCAACTTCCAGAACTTCAGCCTGCTGAAGAAGATCGGCGAGGTGACTGCCGACACCCACCAGATGGTGCTGTACAAGCGCGGCTTCGCGGGCACCATCGCCGAGTGGCTGGCCGCCACCGACTACATCACCGACCACGGCAACACCAACGTGGTGCTGTGCGAGCGCGGCATCCGCACCTTCGAGACGGCAACCCGCTTCACGCTGGATATTGCCGCGGTGCCCGTGATCCACAAGCAGTCGCTGTACCCGGTGTGCATCGACGTGTCGCACCCGGCCGGACAGCGCGATCTCGTGCCCTCGCTGGCGAAGGCGGCCATTGCCGCCGGCGCCGACTCGCTCATGATCGAGGTGCATCCGAACCCGCCGGTGGCCCTCTCCGACGGCCCCCAGCAGCTGACCCCAGCCCAGTTCCGCGAGCTCGTGGCCGAGTTGCGCGATCTGGCCGCCGTCCTGGGAAAGAAGATCGTGTAGCGAGCGCTTCCGCAACGCGAGCGACGACGAGAAGCGGCCGTCTCCCACCGAGGGAGGCGGCCGCTCTGCGTTTTCGTGGCATAGCTTCTATCTGATTAGGCCCGCTTCCGTGGGGAGGCGGCCCTTTTCGTGGGCGCTGCCTTTTGTGGAAGAGGATGCGACTTCGCGCTGCGTGCCGCGGCGCTGGTGTGGATTTGGGCTAGAGCCGCTTGTTGACGGTTTGGAGATTGAGGGGTTGCGCGGTCAGGATTCTGTGCTAAAGTACACGCCAGCAATTGAATATACCTTAAACCGATGAGGCGAAAGTCAAGCCATCCGGGCACTCACAGAGAGCGGGCGCAGCTGAGATTCCCGCAGAACGCCAGAGGGTAAATGGATCGCCGAGGGAAAGGGGAAAGGCTTATTCGCAGTTTGTTCCTGCGAGGCCGAGTATCTGGACCGTGAGCCTGCGTTAAAGGCAGAGTGGGTGATGGCCCGTTCACGAGAGGGTTCGCTTGGCGAATCAATTAAAGGTGGCACCGCAGATCAAGGGATCTGTCCTTTAAGCGAAGGACAGATCCCTTTTTTGTTGGGTCGGCCGGGAACTCTCGAAGGCGTCGGATACGGGGCAATTGCTAACACAGGAAACGCTCGCGGAAGGCGAGCACGAGGGGCGGCGAGGATGCCGCCCGAGAAAGGACTGATTGACATGGCAGAACTCCGTATGACCGCCGACGCTGAGACCGCTCCCGCCTCCGCTGCCGCCGGCGCCAAGCGCACCGTGGCCGTTGCCGAGAAGAAGGGCTTGGGGGTGCAGGACCTCATCCTGGTGGCCGTGCTGCTGGCCGCCGGCGCCGTGCTGAAGCTGACCGTGGGCAGCTTGCTGGCCTCCTTCGGCATGAAGCCGAACTTCGTCATTGCCGCCTACTGCCTGGCCATTATCCTCATCCGCCCGAACCTGGCCCAGTCGCTGGCCATCGGCCTTATCGCGGGTTTGGTGTGCCAGATCCCGATGCTGAACGCCACGCCGCTTCTGAACATCCCCTCGGAGCTTCTGGGCGCGCTCGCCTGCGGCCTGCTTATCCGCGTTCCCATGAAGATCGGCAAGCTGGATGTGAACCCGCTCGTGAACACCTTCATCTCCACCTGCGTGTCCGGCTTCACCTTCGCGGCGCTGTCCACCTACATCAACGTGGTGTCCGTCGGCGGCGACTTCGCCGTGGCCATGGCGGCCTATGTGGCCATTGTGCTGGGCACCGCCACCTTCAACTGCATCTTCGTGCAGGTGCTGGCCATGCCCCTGAAGAAGGTGCTGAAGCGCTAAGCGGTCTCGTTCGCCCGGCGGGGGCCAGGGGGCATACCTCCATGCTCAGACAGTCCTCGCTTGGTGGAAGTGCCCACTGGGCACTTCCAGTCGCTGCGGAACTGCGCGTGGAGGCACGCCCCCTGTCCCCTGCCTGCTCAGCCAAGGTTGAGCGAAGCGGGAGCGGCGGGTGCCTTGACCGAGCGAGTTCCGCAGCGACTGAAACAGGACTCAACGTCCTGTTTCACAAAGCGAGGACTGTCTGAGCGAATCAAGGTACCCGCCGCTTCCGTCCCCGATGAGTTTCGAGTAAGCAAGAAAGGCCATCATGATCGAGTTCAACGAGTTCAGCTTTCGATACCGGGAAGGGGCCGAGCCTGTGGTGCGCGACATCACGCTGGCTATTCCCGACGGGTGCTTCGTGGGCATCACCGGGGCGGCCGGCAGCGGCAAGTCCACCCTCACCTATGCCGTGAACGGCATCATCCCGCACTGCTATCCGGGCGACTTCTACGGCTCGGTGACGGTGGAGGGGTGCGACACCGTGGACACGTCGCTCACCGACCTGTCGCGGCTGGTGGGCAGCGTGTGCCAGGACATCGACTCTCAGATGGTGTCCACCGTGGTGGAAGACGAGATCCTCTACGGCCTGGAGAACTTCGCGGTGCCCAAGGACGAGATTCCCGGACGGGTGGACGAGGCGCTTGCCGCCATGGGCATCGCCGATTTGCGCGACCGCACCATCGACAGCCTGTCGGGCGGCCAGAAGCAGAAGGTGGCCGTGGCCTCGGTGATCGCGCTGCGGCCCAAGGTGCTCGTGCTGGACGAGCCCACCGCCGAGCTGGATCCGGCCTCGTCGGTGGCGGTGTTCGATCTGCTTTCCCGCTATGCCCGCGAGCACGGCACCACGGTCATCGTGGTGGAGCAGAAGATTGCGCTTCTGTCCGACTCCGCCGACATGCTCGTCATCGTGGATGGGGGCCGCATCCGCTTCGCCGATACGCCCGACGCGGTGCTGGCCCATTCCGACGAGCTTCTGGCCCTGGGCGTGAACGTGCCGCGGGCCACTACGCTCGTGAACGCCCTGGCGGCCCAGGGGCTCTACGAGGGCCCGGCGGTGCGCAACGTGGCCGGTGCGGCCGCCGTGTGCAAGGAGGTGCTCGCATGATCGAGTTCAAGAACGTCTCGGCGTCCTACGACGGCGAGCTCGCGGTGCTCAACGATGTGAGCTTCACCGTGAACGACGGCGATTTCGTGGCCTTCGTGGGAACCAACGGCGCGGGGAAGTCGACCACCATGCGCCTGGCCAACGGGCTTCTGAAGCCCACGGCGGGCGAGGTGCTGGTGGACGGGGTGCCCACCACGGCGCTGAAGACGAGCGAGCTGGCCCGGCGCATCGGCTTCCTCTTCCAGAACCCCGATCGGCAGATCTGCTGCAATACCGTGCGCGAGGAGCTGCTGTTCGGTTTCAAGGCGCTCGGCGAGGAGGGCCCTGCAGCCGAGGCGCGGGTAGATGCCATCATCGAGCGCTTCGGGTTTGAGGCGCAAGCCGAGCCCTACCTGCTGAACCGCGGCACGCGGCAGCTTTTGGCGCTCGCCTCCATCATCGTGCTGGCCCCGCCCACCATCATCTTGGACGAGCCCACCACGGGCCTGGACTTCCGCGAGTGCGTGAAGGTGATGGAAGTGGTGCGCGAGCTGAACGAGGGCGGCACCACGGTCATCATGGTCTGCCACGACATGGAGGTGGTGGGGGACTTCGCCCGCCGCGTCATCGCCATGACGGCCGGGCGCGTAGTGGCCGACGGCGCCACCTTCGACGTGCTGCGCGACGGGCGCGTGCTGAAGGAGGCGCACATCCTGCCGCCCCAGGTGACCGAGGTGTCGCTCATTCTCGGTCGCGAGGAGGGGTGCCCCGCGCCGGTGGCCGCGGCGAACACGGTGCCCCAGATGGTTCAGGCCCTGGCCGCGGTGCGCGGCGTTGAGGCGACGACGGTGGAAGTGGAGGCGATCGGCTAATGGCGAAGTTTCTGGAATACGTGCCGGGGGACAGTTTCCTGCACCGCATGAACCCCTGCGCGAAGCTCATCGGCGCCGTGCTGTTCGCCATCGCCTGCTTCGTGACGAGCAACCTGGTCTTCCTCGTGGCCATGCTGGCCGCGGCGCTGGGACTGGCGCTGTACTGCGGCATGGGCCGCGAGACGGCGGGGCTGTGCAAGGCGGTGTTCGCGTTCTCGCTCATCCTGGCGGTGGTCATCCTGCTCACCACGCCCCACGGTGTGGAACTGGTGCCGCTGCCCTGGGGCTATATCGGCACCGGCAGCCTGCTGGCGGCCGTGACTGTGGTGGTGCGCCTTATGGCGGCGGCCATCCCGCTGTTTTTGGTGTTCTACGTGACCAAGATGAACGACCTGACGAACGCCGTGGTGAAGCAGCTGCACGTGCCCTACAAGTACGCCTTCACGTTCACGAGTACGGTGCACTTCATTCCCGTGTTCATGAACGACATGGCCGGCATCATGGAAGCCCAGACGGCCCGCGGCGTGGAATTCGACGGGTCGTTCGCGAAGAAGGTGCGCCTCATGGTGCCGCTGTGCGTGCCGCTGCTCGTGGGCTCGGTGCGCAAGACGAACTCGGCCGCCATTGCCGCCGAGGTGCGCGGATTCAACCTGCGCACCCGTGAGAGCGGCTACAAGGAGTATCCGATGCGCGCCGGCGACTGGGCTGCGCTGGTCGTGTGCGCGCTGCTGGTGGCCGCCGGCATCGCCGTGGCGTTGCTGGGATAGGGGGCTACAGGCGCTTCTTCAGCGAATGGAGAAGAACTTTGCCAGCTTGGTGCCCAGAGGGCCCTGGGTGAGCAGGAGCTTCACGAAGATGAAGGCCGCGATGCCCGCCGCGAGTGCGATGAGGAGGCCCGGCAGCCCGAAGGCGGCGCTTACGATGGCCGCCACGGCGAGGGTCGCCAGGGCCACCAGAATGAGCGTGCGGTGCACGGTGCGCAGGAAGCGGTGCCAGGTGGCCACGGGGAAGGGCGAGGGAGCGGCCTCGCCGTGAAGCGGGGCACCGCACAGGGCGCAGCGGGCCAGGTCGCCCGTGTAATCCAGGTTGCAGCGGTCGCAATGCCTCACGGCCGCACCTCCGGCTTGCCCACGCGGCCCTGGTCGCGGGCGGGTGCTCGGCCCGCATGGTCGCGCCAGGTGGCGCCGATGGCACTCAGGCGGTCCTCCAGCGCCGATTCCTTGAGCGCCGCATCCACCTGCTCATCGTCCTTGTTGAGGGCCGCCCAGCCGGAGAGCCCCTCGGCGTCCAGCACGCGCACGAGGTGCCGGGCGGCGCGCAGGCTTACGAAGCGGCTGGAAATGCCGATGCACAAATCGTCGTCGCAGGTGCACAGAATGAAGTTGAGCCCTGCCGGCGAGGTGAGCGCGCTGATGCCCTCCACGTAGGGCGCCACCGCCGCATCCAGCGTCACCCGCCCCAGGCTGGATACGGTGCACGTCACCTCGCGGTTGGCGCGCCAGGCGGCAAATCCCAGCGCCGCGTCCTTCAGCGGCAGCGGCACTGCCCGCACGAGCGGGTTCTTCTCCAGTTTCACCATGCGCATCACGCGGCGCTTCAGGACGGCCGGCTGGGTGCCTGCGGAAAGTTGCTTTTGCACCTGGGCGGCGATGGCGCCCAAGGGTTCGTCGGTGCTGCCTGGCACATAGGTGACGTAGGCCAGCCCGAAGAAGTTGCGCAGGGTGGTGGAGCCGAAGAGCGACCGCAGGTCCACGGGCACGTCCATGTGGATGGCGCGTCCGCGCTCGGCGGGCGGCATCTCGCGGCGCAGGGCGCAGATGACCGCGGCAATGAGGTAGCTCGTCACCGTGGCGGCCGCCTGTTTCGCAGCGGCGTGCACGGCGGCGGCCGAGTAGTGCAGCTCCAGATAGACGGGGTCGTCGGCGTCTTTCCATCCCGTGAGATGGAACACCTTGGGCGCGGTGTCGCTGCCGGCGGCGGCGCGGTCGTAGTGGACCGAGAAGCTGTCCTCGGTCTTCGACGCCTCGTCGCCCGCATAGGGTGCCGGCGCGGCGCTCGCCCCGTAGCGCTCGGCCACGTAGGCCGCCAAGAGCGCCTTCACGAACTCCAGCGTGCCGCGCCCGTCGGAGATGATGTGGGACACTTCCACGTTGATGCGTCGGGCGTGGTAGGTGACGCGGAAGAGCACGCTTGAGGGGTCGGCGTGCAGGTTGTAGCAGACGGGCAGCGCCTCGGGTTCGACGCGCGGAGCGCTTGGGGCGGGCACCAGGTAGTGCCAGAACAGGCCGCTTCGCAGGCACACGTTGAAGCCGGGGAAGAGCGCCACAGCCGCATCAAGCGCCCGCTGCAGGGCGTCTGGGTCCACCTCATCGGCCATGGTGGCGGCGATGCGGAAGATGGTTTGGGTGTTTCCGCCAGCTTGGGCGGCGTAGAACTTCCCGACGTTGTCTAGTCGGTACCAAGAAGCGTCAGCCATGGCAGGTCACCGGAGGCGGGAAGCGGGTCGCCGTCGAGGAAGTGGGCGATGAGCCGGTAGGTGTCGCGCACGAGCGAGAGCACCGAGGGGTACAGGAAGTAGCCGTGCACGCCGTTGTACATGCGGAAGCAGGCCACCTCGTTGCCCTCGGCGTCGAGCCGGGCCGCGAAGGCCTCGCCCTCGTCGCGCAGCGGGTCGTACTCGGCGGTGACGACGAGGGTGCGCGGCATGTCGGCCAGAGACGAGGCGATGAGCGGCGCGAAGCGGGAGTTGTGGAAGTCGTCGGGCGTGCGCAGGTACAGCTCGATGTAGTCCACGATGGCCTGGCGGGTGAGGATGTAGTCCTCGCCGTTGTCGCGCACCGAGTCGAACAGGGTGTCCTCGCTGTGGTCGTTGTAGGTGAGCGGGTACAAAAGGATTTGGGCGCGGGGCGTGAAATCGCCGCGCTCGCGGGCGAGCAGGCTCACCCCGGCGGTGAGGTTGCCGCCGGCTGAGTCGCCCATGAGCACGATGTGCTCGGGGTCGGCATCGGGGATGAGCTCGCCGGCGAAAAGTTGGCGCGCCACGGCGTAGCAGTCCTCCAGCGGCACGGGGAAGCGGCACTCGGGGCTGCGGCGGTAGTCCACAGCGATGACGCGGCGCTCCAGCTTCAGGGCCGTTCTCATGCAGGCGTCGCTGTAGAATTCCACATCCCCGTTGGCCCAGCCCCCGCCGTGCAGGTACAGGATGGTGCCGCGGTGGTCTTCGTTCACATGAAGCCCCGTTTTCAGGGAGAAGTCGATGTCGAGCGGGGTGAACACGCGCAGGGGAATCTGGTAGCCGTCGTCGGCGGTGGCGGTTATCTCGTCGATGCGGCAGCGGGGGTCGGCGATGGTGAGCTTGCCGGCGGCGTCCTCCACCTTGCGCTGGGCATTCCACGACGAGGCCACGTCGGGCTGCACCAGGGTGATGGCCTTGATGACGGCCTGCACCACGGGGTTCATGGGCATAGCTCCTCCTTTGCTCGTTGACGTTGCGTAAATGGTGAGCCTCATGCTAAACGATGAGGGGCCCGCGCGCGAAGGCGCGGACCCCTTGGCATCAAACGGTAAACGAGGCGATGGCGGGCGCGCGCCGCCGCAGCCCCGCCGTTGCGGCTACGGCTGCGGTGGCCTTCCGGCGGCTCGCAAGCGGGCGGCCATCGCGCGCGATCAGTGGTCGTTCATGTTGAAGGCGTTCTTCATGGTCACCGTGCGCTGGTCGAGCACGCTTCCCAGAAGCGCCCGGGTCTGGGTCTGCACCGAGTCGACCAGGGCCTGGTTCGCGGCGGCCAGCACCTCCTGCACGCCGGCGTCATCCATGTTCTCCAGATCGACCTTGCCCTCCTTCGCCATGTGGGCGAGCTTGGCGTCGGTTTCGTGCAGCGACTGGTAGCCCTGGGCCATGGTGTTCAGCCGGTAGGCCTGAATGGCCTCGTAGCTTTCGAAGAACTGCGGGTCGGCCAGGCCCGCCACCAGGCGGTTGTTCCAGTAGAGGCTGTCGGTGGTCACCTCGGTGGGGGTGTCCAGGTAGGCGGGCAGCGCAGTCACGTTCGCATACAGGGCCACCGCGGTGTTGAAGGGGCCCGACGCCGGGGCGAACCAGTGCACGCCCCGGGCGGCCTCCGGCGCGTTCGGTCGGATGCACAGCACCGAGCACTCGGAGGTGCGGTCGATGCCGACGTAGCGGTATTGGTGGCGCGTCTCGGGCGTGCCCTTGGTGCCGTAGGGGTCGTACTCGGTGCCGTCGTAGGTGGTGGCCAGCAGGTCCTTCACATCCGATGCCGACAGCTTCTTGTCGGGGCGCATGGCCCAGGGAATGTCGAGGCTTTCAGGGCCGAACTCGGGCGCGGGCCCCTGGAAGCGCGGGTCGGAAGGGGTCAGGCGGCTGCATAGGTACCACTTGCGCGGCGCATTGTAGAGCTGGTCGAGCCAGGTGTAGGTGGAAAACGCGATGCGGGCGTTGAAGTAGCGCGGCAGGCCGCAGACGGTCTCGCCGGCATCGTCCTCGTGGGCGGGCATGTCCATGAGCAGGTCGTGGGCCTTGATCCACTCGGCCAGATCGGCGCTGCACATGTAGTCGTGCTGGTCGCCCAGCGCGTCGGCCAGATCGAAGTGGTCGATGCCCTGGCGGTTCGGCTGCACCACGTAGCAGTCGTCGGGCACGCGCCGCGCGATCCAATGGTGGCCGCCGATGTTCTCCCAGTACCACACGTCGTGCTCATCGCCGAAGGCCACGCCGTTGGTCTCGTAGGTGCCGTACTTCTCCACCAGCATGCCCAGACGCTGAACACCCTCGCGGGCGCTTCTGATGTAGGGCAGCGTGATGGTGGGCAGGTTCTCCTCGCCGATGCCGCCGGGCGCCTCGGGTCGGTAGTCGGCATCGCCCGGTTTGCCCTGGGCCGGCTGGTACACCACGAGCGGGTCGGCGCCGAGCACGCGCGCGTTGGCCGAGATGGTCTCGGTGGACGACATGGACACGTTCGCGGCGTTGATGCCGGTCTCGGCCCATACGCCGTTCGACGGGTCGGCGTTGGGCGTGCAGGTGTAGCGCAGCGGGTTGTCGGGCAGCTCGATGGTGAGGTGGCTGGCCACGCCGGTGTAGGTGCGCGGCTGGTCGTCAGGCATTACGACGATCATCTTCTTGGGGTTGAACGAGAAATCCTCGCCGTCCTCGTTGCGGGCGACGATGGTGGAGCCGTCGTTGGTCGCCTTGCGACCGACGAGCAGGGTGGTGCATGCCATGGGAAGCCTCCTGTTCCGGGGTTGCGCCGAGGGCGCGCCGGGGTGGGCGCAGCGGCGGGGCGCAGGGGTGTACGAGTATCGGTATACGCTGATGGGAGGCGCGCCGGTGCGAGCGTGGCGCTTCTGTTGGCGAATCGATGGCCGCAGGTTGGGGAACGGGAAGGTGGAAGGGCCGGAGTTTCCGCCGACGTTTTCTGTGAACATCTTGTGAAGATCGGCGTGGTGTCTGGGGTGCGTTGGGGCGCTCGCCGCTAGGATAACGGCCCCACCTCGATGTCGGTGTTTCTCACGCCTCCGACCTCTCAGGTTTCCCGAACGGGGCCACCGGGCCGAGCCGTTCGCTTCAATGGAGCCGCAGAAGAGGAAGGAGAGGGCCGTGGAGGCGCGACTGACGTGCGACCAGGCGGGCAATTGCCCGGCGACAGCCATCGACAATCACCCAACGACAGCCATTGAGAACGAGGAACGTTCCCATTTAGAAGAGGTGCTCGCGGCAGTGCGGGCATCGGTCGGGCGTGCCCGCGATCTGGCCGAGCGTGCCGAGGCGAGCCACCGGGAGGCCGGTGCGCAGCTGGCGGCCGACCGCGGTGAGCTGGCACCGGAAGAGGCGCACTTGTCGGCTTTCGAGCTGAATCGCATGGACGTTCAGGCCGCTCTGGCCCACCGGTCCCATCGGCGCCTGGAGAAGCTTCTCGCGTCGCCCTATTTCGCGCGCGTCGATTTTGCCGAAGAGGGCGATACGCACGGCGGGCCTGCTTCGGACGGAGAGTCGCTTCCCGAAGATCGGCCCCAGGCCACCTATATCGGGCGCTTCGCGTTCACCTGGCAGAACCGGGCCCTCGTGTCTGACTGGCGCAGTCCTGTGGCCGCGCTGTTCTACGATTTCGAGTGCGGGCCGGCGGCCTTCGACGCGCCGGGTGGGCGGCGTGAGGGCACCTTGGTGCTCAAGCGGCAGATAGCGGTGGAGGACGGGCGGCTTCGCTACGCGCTGGACTCGAATTCCAGCGTGCGTGACGAGGTGCTGGCCCATGCGCTCTCCCGCTCGTCGGATGCGAAGATGCACGACATCGTGGCCTCTATCCAGCACGAGCAGAACGCCGTCATCCGCGATGAGGCGCCGGGCACGCTCATCATTCAGGGCGTGGCAGGATCGGGCAAGACCTCCATTGCCCTGCATCGCGTGGCCTATCTGCTGTACCGCCAGAAGGAGCGGCTCTCCTCGCGGTCGGTGGCCATCCTGTCGCCGAGCCGGGTGTTCTCCGACTACATCTCGGGCGTTCTGCCGGAGCTCGGCGAGGAGCCGGTGCGTCAGTGGAGCCTGCACGATGTGGCGAGCCTGCTTCTGGAGGGCGTCGCGAAGGTGGTGCCTCCGCGCTCGTTTGCCGATGAGGCCGATCTGGCCCGGGCTGAGCGCGCCCAGGTGAAGGGCACCGAGGAGTTCGCGCGGCAACTCGCGTCGTGGTTGGACGAGCAGCTGGGGGAGAAAGTGGCGGGCGAGGGGGCATCCGCCGCCGACGCGGGGAAGGCGCCGTCGATCTTCGATCCGCACGATTTGGCTGTCGGCGGCGATGTGGCCGAGGCCGGCTGGCTCGCCGAGCGCTTCGCAGCCTACGCGCCCGTGCCCTTCGAGGAGCGGCTCGACCTTATAGCGGGCGATGCATTGGAACTCGCCCACGGCAAGACCTTCGGCCGCTATGCCCATGCGATGCCAACCCGTCGCGAACTGCGCTCGCGTCTGCTGCGCATGATGCGGGCGAAGAATCCGCTGGCTCTGTACCGGCGCTTTTTGGCCGACACCGGGCAGAGTGCGCTTCTCAAGATGGCATCGAAGGGCGTGGTGGAATGGGAGGACGCCTTTCCCCTCGCGCTGTGCGCCGTGGCTTTCCTTGGCCCCGACGGCTTTGCCGCCACGGCTGCTGTGCGCCATCTGGTCATCGACGAGATGCAGGACTTGCCGCCGGTGGCCCACGAGGCTGTGGTGCGCCTGTTCCGCTGCGACAAGACTATCCTGGGCGATGTGAACCAGTTGGTGGACGGCCGGCCGGTGGCGGCGCCCGAGACGTTGGCGACCCATTACCCGGGTGCCCGTGTGGTGCGCCTCATGACGAGCTACCGTTCCACGTGCGAGATTACCGAGCTGGCTTCCCGCGTGCTGCCGGTGGCCGGGCTCGTGCCCGTGCAGCGCCACGGCGAGCCGCCGCGATTCGTGCGCTGCGGCGACACGGCAGGCGTGCTGGCGGCTGTGGAGGAGGCTGTCGCGCGGTGGGAGGCGTCGGAGCACCGCACGCTCGGCATCATCGCTAAGTCGGATTTCCTGGCCGCCCGCTATGCCGAGCTGCTGGGCCGCGGGCGGCCGGTGACGTTGCTCACCGACGAGACCGCCGTGTATCCGGGCGGCATCGTGGTGGCCTCGGTGCGCCTGGCGAAGGGCTTGGAATTCGACGAGGCGGTGCTGCTGGATGCCGACGGGCGCCAGTACGCCAGCGAGGCCGACCGTAACCTGCTGTACGTGGCCGTTACCCGCGCCATGCACGCTCTCACGGTGCTGTACCGCGACGAGCCGAGCCCGTTTCTGCGCTGATGCCCGCCTCGTTCGCTCTGCGCTATCCTCGCTGCCCGCGTCCTTCGCGGTAGCGGGCGAGGGCGGCATCGAAGCTGCCGGCGGTGCGGCGGTAGTAGAGGGTGTAGCCGGCGGTGATGGCGGCAAGCGTGATAAGGTAGATAGCGAGGAAGGTGATCCAGGCGCCGCCGTTGTCGGCGGGGAACCATCCGCCGAGGGCTGCTGCGGCTGCGAGGGCCGGCAGTGCCGTCAGGCCGAAGCCGGCGATGCGCGCGGGGTAGGGCGCCCGCTTCACCACCACTTCGGTGAACCACAGGACCTGCAGCGCGACGAGTGCCAGGCAGGCTGCCAGAAGCGAAAGTGTGATAACGACGCCTTCAACCGGACCGGCGAAGATGAGGCCGGCGGCACACCACAGGGCCATGGCGGCGGTGAAGGTGACACAGGCGCGGACGAGAGCGCTTTTCAGGATGCGGTTCATAGGGCTTCCTTTCCTTGGATGAGTGGGCGCGGGGCGGGGGTGCGGTTGGGGTTGCGGCGGACCGCTGCGGGTGTGCGCTACAGGCCGATCTTCGCTTTGACGGCGGGTGCGTACTGGCGTGAGGCGATGACGTGCTCGCCGTTGGACAAGATGAGCTCCAGCCGCGCGTTCAGGTACGGGCGCAGGGCGCGCACGTGATCGAAATTCACGAGCAGCGATTTCGACGCGCGCACGAATTCTGCGCCTGCCAGCTGCTCCTCCAGCTCGTACAGCCGCAGGGGGCTTTCCAACACGCGGTCGCAGCCGTAGAGAAAGGTGCGGCCGTCCACGGCCTCGGCATAGAGCACCTCGGAGGCATCCAGGATGATCGTGGCACCGTCCAGCGTGCCCACGAGTCGCCGGTCTAGGGCGCTTGCGGCGGCTACGAGTGCCCGCACGCGCCGGTCTACAGCCACACATCGGATGTCCACCTCGATGTCGGGCACGTCGGCGTGCTCTTCCACGGTGAGTTTCACGGGGCTCCTCTCTCGGTTGGCGCTGCGGCGCAAAACGGTTCGGTGCTGCCAGTGTGCCGCGCGCGCGGGCCGAGCGCAAGGGCGGCCGCCCCCAGTTGCATCAGGAGAGCTCTGTGTTGCACGGACGCGGCATCTCGGGCGCCAGTTGAGCGAAGGGGGCGGGAGCCGGGGCGTGCGTCGAGGCTTGCGCGGCTGCGGCGGAAGCGGAAGACGTCGGCATGGGTGACGAAGCCGCCGCGACGGCTTCCTCGCTTTCGTCGTCGAGGCTTCTCAGACTGCGGGAGCCGAGGGCCCACAGGGTGGCGGCGAACCAGCAGGCGGCGAGCCCTAAGGCCGCCGCGCCCGCGCCCCAGGCCTCCACGGCCAGGGACGTGGCGAACACGGCGACGGGGGCTGCGGCCAGGGTGAGCGAGTTCTGGGTGCCCAGGGCGCTGCCACGGTTCTCGGCGGGGATGCGGTCGAAGACGAAGAAGCCGAGCAGGGCCGACAGGGGGCCGGCCGCCAGTCCCAACAGCAGGGCGCTGAAGGCGAGCAGGGGGAAGGAGGGCAGAAGCCCCAGCCCCAGAATGCCCAGGGCCATGCCCGCCAGCGACAGCACAAACCAGGTACGGCGGCGCAGCTTGGAGGCGAGGGCGGCGTAGCAAAGCGAGCTTGCCAGCATGCCGGCCGACATGGCCGACAGCACGTAGCCGAGCAGCTCGGGAGTGCCTGCGGCCGTGAAATGCACGGGCAGCACGAGGCCCTGGAACGAGCCCATGATCATGACGATGCCGAAGCTGATGAACACGGAGGAGCGCAGCAGCGCGTCGCCGGCGAACAGCACGCGCGCACCGGAGCGCAGGGCATCCCACGCTCCGCTTGCGATACCGCGCTCGCCATGGCTGGCTGCTGGGGAGGTTTCGCTTTCACTGGGAGCGTCTTTCCCGCCGATGCGGCCGATAGTGCGGGGCAGCGTGAGGGTCGTGAGCGCCGCGGCCAGGGACATGGCGGCCGTGAACCACAGCGCGTTCACGGCGCCGACCGATCCCATAAGGAAGGCAGCCAGGGCCGGACCCACGATGACCACGAGGGAATCGAGCGACTGGGTGAGGCCCATGAACTTCTGCAGGCTGCGCCCGTCGCGCTCGCACACGGCGGGCACGAGCGCATCGCGGGCTGTCATGCCGGGAATGTCGCCCACCGCGCCGACGAGGCCCAGGGCCACGAACCACCCGAAGGACAGCCCCCACACCGCGTCCACTACGGGCAAGAGGGCCACGCTTGCCGCCGACAAGATGTCCGAGATCACGGATACGTTGCGGCGGTTGAAGCGGTCGATGAGCGCACCGCCGACAAGCCCGATCAGGAACTGAGGCGCGGCGCAGATGAGCGCGAAGGCGCCGGCGGCCAGGGCATCGCCGGTGGTGGCGAGCAGCACTAGGGGCAGTGCGACGCCGGCGACGGAGTTTCCGAGCAGCGAGAGCGCGCAGGAGAAGAGGTAGCGCGGCGCGACCTTGCGGGGACGATGGGATGGCCGGAGCGTGCGGGCCACGGGGGCGGCGAGAGACATGAGGGGGCCTTTCTCGAGCGGGGGATGATCGTTCGGGAAAGGAGTTAAAACTATGACGTTGCGTCGGGGTCAAATGTCCCGTGAAGGAGCTATGAAGAGAGCGCCCTCGATGCTTCGGCGTGCTGCTCGGCTTCAAGGCGGGCGGTCATGGCAGCCTCGATGCCGGCCTCGACGCGGTTGTGCACGTCCTGCTGGGCGTCGTTGTAGTCCTCGAAGGCAATCTCGTCCAAGAAACGCTCGCGGTCGGTGGAGGGGCGCAGCCAGTTCGCCACATCGAAGCAGGCAATGACGGGCGCCAGCGCATCCAAGGTCTGCTGGGCCAAGGCGGCGCGCTCTTCTTCGGGCGCGTTGGGCTGCAGACTCTCTATGCGGGCGTTCAGCTGCTCGAAGGCCTCTATCAGGTCATCGCTCGCTATGCGCCCGACGACGCGCTCTAGTTCGTCCAGTTCGTCGTCGCTATAGAGGTGGCCGGCCACCACGATGGCGGTGCGGTCGGCGGGGGAGGCGTCGGCGAGGCTATCGATGCCGGGCAGCATGGACAGGATGCGGGCGAAGCGCACGGGAAGCGTGGGGTCCAGGTTCTCGGCGCGCAGGGCAGCGATGGTGCGGCGCTGCTCCTCCAGTCGTTCGATTTCCAGGGCGAGTTCCCGATCCAAGTCGTCGAGGGCCGCGGTGGCCGACGAGCCGGGCGCGTCCATGTCCTCCAATATCTCGCCGATACGCGCCAGGGGGAAGCCGAGCGAGGCGAGCCTCTTCACGCGCAGAACCCGCGCCACATCGGCGGGCGGGTAGTCGCGGTAGCCGTTGGCAGACCGGGGCGGCTCGGGCAGAATCCCCAGTTGGTGGTAGTGCCGCAGCGTGCGCACGGTCACCCCGGCCAGCTTCGCCACCTCGTTACTGCGCATGGTCGCTCCTCCTGTTGCCCCGATTGCTCGGCTTGCCTCAATGCCCCTTGGCTTTTCTGCCACGGCAGCCGGGTGGGCCGAGGGCCGCGGCGGTGCTGACGGTGTGCCAGAGGGACAGACGTGTCGCCCCCATGATAGCAACAACGGTGATGGCGGCAAGGGGAAGCGCCGTGGCGAAGAATCGGAGACGGAAGAGTGCGCGAGGGGTGGTCGAGCAAAAGGAGAAAACATCTTGAATAGAACATATGTTTGTGTATAATGAGTTTGAACAATTGATCTAAAGGCTGGGTGCGTTCCCTAACTTCCGCCCTACGAAGGACAGCCGCCTGTTGCAAAGGAGGCTGTCGTGGGTCGCTATTCCTCACATTTTCTCAGACGGTTTCAGCGGGGCAACGCATGCCGAGAGTTGTTGCCCCGCTTCGCATCCTGCATTATAATTTCGTTTAACGAAAGTAGGACGCTATGGTCGAAATCGTTGTACATGGCCATGCCCTGAAGCATGGGCTGACAAGTGAGGAAATCGAATTCGCCTGGAGAGGGTTTATTCGCAAAAGACACCGCTGCACACCTCATAGCGATCAAGTGGTGGCAGTGGGGGTTACGCGGGAGGGGGTCGTAGTTGAAATGGTCGCGGTAGAGAAAGAGGACGCACTATTGATATATCACGCCCTCACACCGCCCACCAAGAGCGTCCTTCGAGAGCTCGGACTTGCGAGGAGGCAGTAATGTCTGAGAAGGATTTTAAGAAAATGTCACAAAAGGAAATCGAAGACTATTTCGGTGTGACTTGCGAGCAAATTGAGGAATGGGACGATATGCTCGTCCGGGGCGAGATTCCGGGCGAGTCGGTCGGCGAGGTGGTTGTCGGGAGACCATTGAAGTTCGGCGAGCATTTGAAGCTCGTGGGCTTCAAGGAAACCGAGCAGAAGATCGAGCGCATGGACAAGCGGGCGGACAGCTTGGGCATGAAACGCTCCGACTATTTGCGGTGGCTGGTCGACCGAGACCTCGCCTCTGCTGACGTTGCCTAAGCTTTCGAATGCATGGAAGGGAAGTTAATGTGGATGCAAGCGAGCGGTTGGCGCGGTTCGAGGCGGCGCTGGGGCGTTTGGTGGCGGAGCGGGAATCGGTGACGGCGACCCTTGAGGCGCTGCGGGCCCAGAACAAGACGCGGACGGCCACCTACCAGCAGCTGACGGCGCGCAAGCTCACGCTGAAGGCGGCATTGGCCCCCTTCGAGGAAGAGGGGCTCCTGTGAGCGGGGCGCGTGAGGCGGGGCCGCTCGGGGCGTTTTCCGAGGCTACGCGAGCTTGGTTCGCCGACGCGCTGGGCGCGCCCACGGAGGTGCAGGTACGGGCTTGGGCGGCCATTGCCGCGGGCGACAACGCGCTCGTGATCGCGCCGACGGGCTCGGGCAAGACTCTGGCCGCTTTTCTGTGGGCCATCGACACGCTCATGGCCGAGAAGGCGCGGGCTGCCGAGGAGGGAAAGAAGTGGGTTCGCGGCGTGCGCGTGGTGTACGTATCGCCCCTGAAGGCCCTCGGCGCCGACGTGGACCGCAATCTGCAAGGGCCGCTTACGGCCATCTCCGATCTCATGGCGGCCCAGGCGGGGCGTGATGGCGCGAAGCCGTCCGAGGTTCGTACGGCCATGCGCACCGGCGATACCACGCCCGACGAGCGCCGCAAGATCGCACGCAACCCGCCGGACATTCTCATCACCACGCCCGAGTCGCTCTACCTTATGCTCACCTCGGCCGCGCGGGATGTGCTGCGACACGTGGAGACGGTCATCGTGGACGAGGTGCACGCGCTCGCCGGCGACAAGCGCGGCGCGCATCTGTCGCTGTCGCTGGAGCGGCTGGACGATCTGTTGGACGCGCCTGCCCAGCGTATCGGGCTCTCGGCCACGGTGCGCCCGCGGGATGAGGTCGCCCGCTTCCTCGGTGGCGTGCATCCGGTGACGGTGGTGGCAACCGAGGCGCCTCCGGCCCTTGATCTTTCCGTGCGCGTGCCGGTGAGCGATATGACGGCGGTTCCTGCATTCGGGGGTTTTCGCGGCGCGGGAGACGGCACGCGCGAGCGCGGCAGCGGCCCGCGGCGAGCACCCATCGAGCAGGCCTGGAAATCAGACCGGGCCCTTCGCGCCGTTATGCGGGACGAGGCCGCGCCGCCGCACCCGGACAGCCGCATGGGCACGGCCTCCATCTGGCCCCATATAGAGGCAGCTATCTTGGACGAGGTGCTGGCGCACACCTCTACCATCGTGTTCGTGAACTCGCGCGGTTTGTGCGAGAAGCTGACGGCGCGTCTAAACGAGCTGTACGCGAAGCGCCTGGGACTCGATGCGCCGCACGCGGAGACGGCCGGTTACTGGGCGGGTACGGGGAGTGCGGGTGAGGGGCCGGGGGCGGCTTTCCGATCGGATATCGGCTCCACAACGGCGCTCGTGACCGAGCCCTCGGTGCTCATTGCCAAGGCTCATCACGGCTCGGTTTCCAAGGAGAAGCGCCTGCAGGTGGAACGCGAGCTGAAGGCCGGCGAGCTGCCCTGCGTAGTGGCCACCTCCAGCTTGGAGCTGGGTATCGACATGGGCTCCATCGACCTGGTGCTTCAGGTGGCGGCTCCGTTCTCGGTGGCGAGCGGGCTTCAGCGGGTGGGCCGCGCGAACCACCAGGTGGGCGGCCGCTCGCGGGGCATCATCTTCCCGCGCACGCGGGTGGAGGTGATCGACGCCGCGGTGATGGCCGAGGGCATGGAAGCCGGTGCCATCGAGGCCACGCGTCTCGTGCGCAACGCCCTGGACGTGCTCGCCCAGCAGACGGTGGCCGCGGTGTCCATGGCGCCCGACGGCCTTCCCGCCGATGCCTGGCTCGCCTGCGTGCGCCGCTCCGCCTGCTACGCCGATCTGGGACGCCGTTCCTTCGAGGGCGTGCTGGACATGCTCGCGGGCCGTTACGGCTCGGGCGATGTGGCCGAGTTCGCGCCGCGCATTCTCTGGGATCGCGAGACGGGGCTCTTGAAGCCGCGTCCCGGCTCCCAGCGCTTGGCGGTTACGGCGGCGGGCACCATTCCCGACCGCGGCATGTTCTCGGTGGTGCTGCCCGAGGGCGATGCCAAACAGGGGCGGCGGCGCGTGGGTGAGCTGGACGAGGAAATGGTGATGGAGTCCCGGGTGGGCGACATCATCGCGCTCGGTACCAGCACCTGGCGCATCAAGGAGATCGGCGCCGACCGGGTCATCGTGGAGGCGGCTCCCGGCCGCGCGGCGCGGCTGCCGTTCTGGCACGGCGAGGCGGTAGGACGTCCCTTTGAAGCGGGACGCTCCCGCGGTGCCTTCGTGCGTGCGCTGGACGGAGGCTTGGAATCTGATGCAGGGGACGGCTGCCAGTTGGAGGAGCCCTTGCGCGAGCGCCTTGCGGCCGACGGACTGGACGAGAACGCCCGTGGCAATCTGGCGGCGCTCGTGCAGGCGCAGCGCGCGTGCACGGGCATCGTGCCTACCGACAAGCGCCTGGTGGTGGAGCAGTGCGAGGACGAGACGGGCGATTGGCGGGTCATCCTGCACTCGCCTTTCGGCCGGCGCGTGCACGAGCCCTGGGCCCTCGCTGTGGGCCACCGCATTATGACGACGCGGGGCTTCGATGCGCAGGCGGCCGCGGCCGACGACGGCATCGTGCTGCGCGTGCCCATGACCGAGGGGGAGCTCTACGGTGCCGAGCTGTTCCTGTTCGACGCCGACGAGGCCGAGGCCATCGTGCGGGAATGCGTGGGGAGCACGGCGCTCTTCGCGGCGCGCTTCCGCGAATGCGCGGCACGGGCGCTGCTCATGTCGCCGACGGCCCCGGGCAAGCGGGCGCCGCTGTGGCAGCAGCGTCTGAAGGGCGGCCAGCTTCTGGAGGCCGCGCGTCGCGAAGAGGATTTCCCCATCATTCTGGAGGCTATGCGCGAGTGCCTGCAGGACGTGTTCGACCTGCCGGGGCTGCGCGAGGTGCTGGGCGCCCTTCAAGCAGGCTCCATCAAGGTGAGCGAGGCGCGCACCGCGGTGCCGTCTCCCTTCGCGGCGCCGCTCGTCTTCGGCTATCTGGGGGAGCACCTCTACGAGGGCGATTTGCCCCATGCCGAGCGGCAGGCATCGCTTCTGGCGGTGGATCCGGCCTTGCTCGCCGAGCTCGTGGGCGCACCGGCGGTGGAGGAAGTGCTGGATGCCGATGTGACGGCCCAGGTACTTTCCGAGCTGCAGCGCACCGCGCCCGGCTGGCGCGTGCACGGTGTCGAGGGTGTGGCCGATCTGCTGCGCGAGCTGGGACCGCTGACGGTGGAAGAGGTGGCTGCGTGTATGGACTCTGGTAGCTCGGCACCGGAAGGCGGCGCCGGGGCGGCTACCGTCTCCGCTGCGGAGCAGCTTCTTGTTGCGCTGGAGGCCGAGCGCCGCGCCTTTCCCGCGACTATTGCCGGAGTGCGGAAGTGGGTGGCGGCCGATGACGGCCGACGCCTGCATGACGTACTCGGTATGCAAGCGCCTCTGTGGGCCCTTCCGGAGCGCGGGCGGTCGGATTCGGGTGCGCGGCCTCTTGACGGCCTGATGGCGCGTTTTGCCCGCACGCACACGCTGTTCTCGGCCGATGAGGTCGCTGCGGCCGTGGGCGTTGGCGCGGCCCTTGCGGCGGAGTCTCTCGAGCGGCTGGCGGCCGATGGGCGCCTGGTGCGTCTGGGCGCCGACCGCTGGGCCGATGGGGCGGTGCTGCGTCGGTTGCGGTCGCGCTCCCTCGCCCGGGCCCGCGAGGCGGTGCGTCCCGTGGCGCCTGAGGCTTACGTGCAATTCCTGATGGAGCGTCAGGGTGTGGCCGTATCGGGCGAGCCGGCTCTTGCGGGGATCGATGGCGTGGCCCAGGTGATCGCTCAATTCGAGGGCGCGGCACTGCCCATGGCCCAGTGGGAATCCGACGTGTTTCCCGTGCGCGTACCCGGTTACCGTCCTGCCATGCTGGACGAGCTCGTGGCAGCGGGCGAAGTGCTGTGGGCGGCCTCCACCGTAGGCGGCACGCACCTCGTGTCGTTCTTCCCGACCGACTCGCCGCTGTCTCCGCTGCCCGTTGATAGCGATTCCGGCATCGCGGCGGCGCTTGCGCCCGAACCCGGAGAGCGGCAACGATGTGCAGAAGCGCCGGGTACGGTTGCCGGGCACGGGGAAGGGGCCGCGGCCAGCCTCGCCGGGGGTGCGGAAGCCGACTCCGCTGGGGCCGAAGGCTCTTTCGCGTTGGATCTCGCGGTGAGGCGGGTGCTCGTTGCCGAGGGGCCGGTTTCCTTCCCCCGCCTGATCGATGGCGTGGCTCGGGCAGTGGAGCCCGCTCTGCCCACGAGCCGCGAGGTGGCCGAGGCGTTGGAGAGGCTCGTCTGGGCTGGCGAGGCCACGGCCGACGGGCTCGGCCTTCCCCGTGCGGGCGGTCTCGCGTCTTCGCCCGAGCCCGCCCGCGGCGGCGGCCAGGTGCCCCCGCCCTCGCGTCGGCGGGCGACGAGCCGCCGTGGGCGCACTATGGCCGCAGCCCGTGCCCAGGCCCGCGCCGCTGCGGTGTCGCGCCACGGCGCCGCAGCCGCCTTCGATGCGGCCCTGGCCGGCCGATGGAGCGCTTTGGCGCCGTGCGGGGAGGGGTCTACGGTGCGGGCGGTTGCGCTCGTGGAATCGCTGATCGACCGCTACGGGGTGGTAACGCGCGATATCGCGCTGGCCGCTGGGGTGCCGGGCGGCCTGTCGGCTCTGTACCCGGTGCTGCGTGCCATGGAAGATGCCGGCGAGCTCTCCCGCGGTATGTTCGTGGAAGGGATGGGCCCGGCGCAGTTTGCGCCCCGGGATGTGGTGGAGGCCCTGCGCGCGGCTGCGGCCGACAGCGCGGCGAGCTCTTCCCGCTTGGGCGCTTCGGGCGGCGTCGCGGCTTGCGCGGTGCTGCCCGCCGACGACCCGGCGTGCCTCTTCGGTGCGGGCATTCCCTGGCCCGAGGTGGCCTGGGAGGCAGCCGGCGCGGCGCCGGCCATCGACGCCGCCCTCGTGGCGGCCAAGCCCGTTCGGCGCGAGGGAGCGCTCGTGGTGGTGGCTGCCGGGCATCCGGTGCTGTGGGCCGCTCCGCGCCTGAAATCGGTGCTTGCGTTCACATCCGATGCCGCCGTTCTGGCGGCGGCGGTGGCGTCGCTTGTCGCCTTCGTTCGCGCCGCCCTCAAGCGCGAGGGCTCGGCGGCCTCGCGGCGCAAGATCGTCGTGGAGCACTTCAACGCCCGCGATGTGCTGGAGACGCCTCTCGCCGATCTGCTGCAGGCCGAGGGCTTCGCGCGCCTGCCCGATGGCATGCGTCTCTATACGACCCCGTTCTAGTCGCCCGGTATCCGGCTCGGTCGTCCGCGCGCCTCAATGCGAAAAGAGGGCCGCCCGCGTCTCTCTCGTGACGCGGGCGGCCTGTTGTGTTGGCGGCGCGTATCCCCTGAAGCGCGTCGCCGGTCCGAGTTAGCTGAAAGGAAGCGGGCGGCGGCCAGAAAGGAGAGCCGCCGCCCCACGGCCAGACGCGCATGTTGCGCGCCTGGCCGCTAGCCCTTGACGGAGGCGGAACGGCTCAGCCTCAATGGCCCCAAAAAAGCTGTGCCGTTGGGAGTCCACCTCCAAAAGAGGAACGAGTTCACTATAGGGAACTTTCAGGGCATCGGCCATCGCCACTCTTGGGTAACCGCATCGCACTTTTTAGGTATTGGCAGGTGGGAGCTGTTGTTGTCGGGTTGGACACGGGTAGTCCCCCGTGCGGCGGCAGTTCTTGCACGGTGCTAGAATCGGGCCGTAAAGATCGCAGCGCGCAGGGTTCATGACGCACCGCCGGCTCCTGAGACGGCTCTGCGCATGGCGATAATTTTGCGGGAAGGGAGGTGGTTCGGCATGGGAGGCGGTTCAGCGGCTGCACGGTCCCGGGTTTCGGCGATGGTCGAGCTGCGCCCACGCTACGGGGCACTCTGCGCCTTCGCAGTGACGCTGCTGGGATACACGCCCACCGTGGCCTACTTCGAGGGCGCTCCTCAGTTCGCGTCCCTTGCCGACACGTTCCTCTTCTGCTTTATGCTCGCCGCGGCAGTTTCGTCCCTCGTCGTGCTGCTGCGCGTCCTGGCCTCTTCCGGGCGCGACCGGACGCCGCGATTCCGCACGCCTGTGGCGGTGGGGGCGTACCTCGCGGCAACGTTTCTGTTCTTGGGGTTCCTCATGGCCCCCGAGCCTTTCCCCTTGGGGGCTGCACTTGCGGGCATTGCAGCGGGAGCCGCCCTTCCCGCGGTGGTGCGCGCGTGGGCGTGCGCGGTGGCGTGCCCCATGGGCGCTGCGCTTCTCGTGTGCGCCTCGGTGGGCTGCGTGGCTTCCTTTGGGGGATGGGTGCTCGCCCTGCTCCCTTTGCACCTGCTCGTTCCCGTGTTCTGCGTTCTGCTCGTCGCGGGCTCGGCGCCCCTTCTGCTCATGAGGGACGAACGCGGCGGGAGCGCGGTTGACGCCTGCGCCGCCGATGCCGATGCTCCTGCCGTCGGCGGCGGCAAAGAGGGCGGGGCTGACGGCGCGTTGCCGAAGCAGCCCTCGGTCGACGCCGCTCGCATGTCCGATGCAGACGGCCCCGGACCGCTCCGGCGGCTGGCCTCTGTCACTTGGCTTCCCCTCATGGGAATCGCCGTGTACGCCTTCATGACCGACGTGGCCAACCACAGCGCTTTTGGCGTGGTGCAGGCCGCTTATCTGGGAGGGCTGCTTGCTGCTGCCGCGGTGCTCGTTGCTTGCGCCTGCTGGGCCCGCCGGCCCCTGCTGCCGTGGTGCTACCGTGTGCTCGTACCTGCGCTGGGAGCGGCGTTCGTGGTGCTCGGCTCGTTTCCTGCGGGAACGTTTCCGCAGGAGGCATCCACGGTGGCGCTGTACCTGTTCTACATCGTGCTCGCCATGCTCGGCTGCGCGCTGTTCCTGGCGGTGGTGCACGGGCGCGAGGTGACGCCCGATCTGGCCTGCTCGTTCGCCGTGGCGGTCGTCGCGGGCGCGGGACTCGGGGGGCAGATTCTCTCCACGGTCCTCGTGGTGACCGACGATTTCTCGCCGTGGATATCGGTGCTCACGGGCTCGTTCGTGGCGGCGCTGCTGGTGTTTCTCGGGCACACGGCCTGGGTCGGCCTGGTAACGCCGCACGGCGACGTTCTGGAAGGTCCCGATGAGGATGTTCTCGCGCCGACGCGCGCGTTCGCCTCTTCAGCCACGCCGGCCGCCGTAGCCTCCCCCGTCCCTGCGGCCGAGTCTTCCATGCGCGTCACTCTGGAGGCCCGCTGCGCCGAGGTGGCCGCCGTCCACAGCCTCTCGCCGCGCGAGGCCGAGGTGCTCGTGTACCTGGCCCGCGGCTTCACGCCGGCCTATATCGCGAAATCGCTCGTGCTGTCTATCAGCACTGTGCGCACTCACGTGCGCAACATCTACCGCAAGCTCGGCATCAGCAAGCGCGAGGAGCTCCTGCACCTCATCGATGGCGAGTAAGTCGGGCTATGGGGCGCGAGCGCGCTCCACACGGAGCTCAGGGCCGCCCCGAGGTCAGCACAGTGATGCCGGGCCGCCCGTCCATGGCGGCGCGAATGAGAACGGCGAGGGATTCCGCGAGGGCGCGCTGCCCGTGCTCGGCCACGATGAGGTGGCAGGTCACCTCGGCCGGCGGCTCCGCAAGGGCGGCGGTGGCGATGCCGGCCTCGGCGAGGGCGGGGGCAACCCCGGCCTGCACGACGGCCCAGGTACCCTCCTCCTGGAGAAATCGCACGAGTAGAGACATCTCATCGGTGGTGACGAACGGCAGCGAGCCGCCCATCCAGAAACGGTGCCACTCGTCCAGATTCGGGTGCCAGGGGACGCTTATCTCCCGCGACGGGTCAAGATCCTGGGGTCGTACGGGCCCCTCGCTGGGGAGGGAGCGCGATGCCACGAGAAAGGACTCCGAGAACAGTGGCAGCGCTGCGACGCCCGGTGCATGGCGCGTCCCGGACACCAGTCCTGCATCGAGGCGCCCGGCACGTACCAGCTCGTAGGAGTTGACTGAGTGCTGTACGCTCACTTCCAGGCTTGTCTCGGGATATTTGTGGGCGAAGGTGCAGAAGACATCGCCCAGAAGGAACGTGGCGGCTGAATCGACACATCCGACCGAGAAGCGCCGACGTTGTTCAGCGGGCGCGCCCAGTTCGTCGAGCAGCGCGCGCCAGCGTGGCGCCTGGCCCATAAGGCGGCGTCCGGCCGGGGTGAGAGTCGTCTCGCGTACGCCCGGGCGCCGCTCCACCAGGAGGCTTCCCGTCTCGACCTCCAGTTGCCGCAGGCGCCGAGTGAGGGAGGGTTGAGTGGTGAACAGACTTTTCGCCGCCGCGCTCAGACTGCCCGTTCGCTCGATGGCGGCTATGAGTTCCAAGTCCGCGTAGTTCATGGTTGTCCTCTTAAATATACTTTTTATGAATATTTAAAAAGGAATTATACAATTTTATGAATCGCTGGGAAAGCCTTAGGATGGGCAGGCAATCGGAGGATCGCAGCGGCGAGATGGCGGCGATTCGGTGAGAGGATTAGAAGGAGCGAGAGGGCGGTGGCTGCCTCGTGGCGCGCGAGCGGGATTTTACGCGCGGGAGCATCCCGCGCCATCTGGTGGTGCTGTACGGGCCCCTGCTGGCCGCGAGCATCTTCCAGCAGCTCTACACCGTCGCGGACGCGCTGCTTATCGGCTACTGCGTGGGAGCCGAGGCGTTCGCGGCCGTCGGCATTGCCCAGACTCTGGGCAACCTCCTGGTGTTCCTGCTTATCGGTTTGGCCTCGGGCCCGGCCGTGGTGGTTGGTCACGAATTGGGAGGCCGCCGCCCCCAGAAGGCTCGGCAGGCGGCCGGCGCCGCCGTTACGGCGGGGCTCGGCGCGTCGGCGGCGATTGCCCTCGCCGGGACAGCCGCCGCCCGGCCGGTGCTGGAGCTTCTGCAAACGCCAGCCCCTCTTATGGACGATGCCCTCCTCTACGTTTTGTGGACGACGGCCAGCTTGCCGGCGGTTTACGTGGCGAATCTCTTGGCGGGTTTCCTAAGGGCGGCCGGCAATGCGTCGGTTCCCTTTGCGGCGCTCACGGTAGCAGCACTCGCGAATGTCGGGTTGGACGCTCTGTTTATGGGGCGGTGCGGGTTCGGGGTGGAGGGAGCGGCTGCGGCCACGCTTCTCGCCCAAGTGCTCGTGGCTCTCATATGCGGTTGCTGCCTGCAGCGGCGCGCTTCTACCTTGCGACTGTCTCGGGCCGATCTTGTCCCCCGCCGCGGCGAGGTGATGGCCATGGCACGCCTTTCGAGCGCGGCGTCGCTTCAGGCCGCGAGCTTGTATGTTGGCAAGATCCTCGTGCAGGGCGTGGTGAACGGGCTGGGCACCGGCGCTATTATCGCCTATGCAGCCGTGCTGCGCGTTGAAGGGCTTGCCCAGGCTGCGGGGGAGGCGGGGCAGGCCGCTGGCGTGGCACTGATCTCCCAAAACCACGGGGCTCGGGAAGGCGTGCGCATCCTGGCATCCTTTCGCTGGCTTCTTGGGGCGATGACGGTTGCGGCCGTAGGCATCGGCGCGGCCATGTTCGTTTTCGCCGAGCCGCTCGTGGCGCTCTTCGCGGCCGGAGACGCTCGGGCCTTGGCCGAGGGCGTGCCCTATCTTCGCATCATCGCCTTCGCCTATGTGCTGTGCCTGGGCGGGAATGCCTGGGTGGCGTGCTTCCAGGGCACGGGACATTTCGCGCCGCCGCTCGTGGCGACCACCCTTCAGATCTACGTGCGTGTCGCGCTCGCGCTCTGGTGGGCGCCGCCGTTGGGGCTTGCCGGCGTTGCCTGGGCCACCGTGGCCGGCTGGGCCCTTCTCTACGTCGTGTTCTTCGCCGGTGCGGTATCATGTCATCCATGGAAGCAGCCCACAGTCATATCATGAAGATACTTTTCCCAATCGCTCTGGTACTCGGGCTCGTGTGTCTTGACATATGGCCCGACATGCTCGGGCATTGTACGGGTTTGGCTTCGGCCAACGATCAGTTGGCTGCGCTCGGCCTTAACGCACGTTTCTTTTGGTCAGCCGGATTGGCCTTGGGTTCGTTTGCCATAGCTGCGATTCCGACTCTCGTCAGGCGGCTCGACAAGCCTTTTGCGATAATAGTGCCCGTATGTGGTGTCGCTTGCACGGTCCTTTATGCTTTCTCGGAGAGCTTCTCAGCGGCGACGGTTGTTGCTGCATCGTGTGCTGCGTTTTGTGCTGTCGGCTATGCTTGGTTTGAGGTACGTCTCATAAGTTTGGCGGCCCGATTGCCCCAGTTTTCGCTCATTGTGCTTGTGCTGGTGGCGAGTCGTGTTTTGAAGATGGTATGTGTCGCGATTGCGGGTTTTCTTCCCGAATTAGCGCAAATTGCGGCTACGGCGATCACCCCTCTCCTCACGGGGATCGCCGTTCTACTTGCTGCGCATGTGGCCGACAGGGCTGTGGTGTCTCCGGCTCTTCTGCGGGGGATGGCCGAGCTTCCTTTCGCTCGATCTTCTGTGCTCTCTGATACGAGGACGGCTTACGTGTTCCTTGTTGCCACGGCGGTGCTTTCCGCTGTGGCGCGCTCGGTGAGCGTGCTTGGTTACTGGGGTAGCGGGAACATCATAGGCGTCGACTACGTCGCCTATGCACTGCCTGTGGGTATTGCGCTGGCCATTGCTGTGTACCTCGTCTTCTTCAGACTGCGGGAGTCCGAGATGCTCTCCCATTTGGTCGTGCTCTTCCTCATTGTGCTGGGCGGTCTCTTCCTCCAAGATGGTGCTTTCCTGAAAGCGCTGGGTCTTCTGCCAGTCGTGGGATCGCAGGCGTCGATCGCCACGGAACTATTTAGCCAGTTTCTCTTCTGGGTGGCTATGATTGCTGCTATGCGCATGGGCGGTGTGAGCCCCTATCGCGCCGTGGGCGTGGCCGAGGGATGTATGAGTGCCTCGGCGCTCGTACTGGGCACGGCCATGTTCGGACGCGGCGACGTGTCCGGAGCGGTGGCGGCTGCTGCTACCTATGGAACACTGGTGGTGGTGTGGTATCTCCTTCGTCGTATGCAGCAGATGAGCGCGACAGTGATACCCGTGGAAGAGGCTGCCGACGATCCGATTGCGGTTGCCTGCGCGTCGGTTGCCTCAGCACGAGGTCTTTCGCCTCGCGAGTCGGAGGTGCTTCTTCTGCTCGCGCAGGGGCGGAGCCGTACGTTCATCCAGAGCGAGTTGTTTCTTTCCGATGGAACCGTGAAGACCCACATTCGCCATATCTACCAGAAGCTCGACGTCCACTCTAAGCAGGAGCTCATCTCGCTCATTCAAAAATGTTAAGCTGATGATCAGGCTAAACAATCGAATAATGCCTTTTGGGCGATGGCTTTCATGCCATCTGGGAGATGGCGGAACTGTGCCGGTTTCCTAAAGTGCTCCCTGTCGGTGGCGAGAGAGCCCCGGCAATCCATGACCGACGATATGGAAGGGGAGACCTCATGGAGAATGGGAAGATGGAGACCTCGCGACGTGGTTTTCTAAAAGGCGCAGCTTTGAGCGCTATCGGTCTAGGCGCGGCTGGCATGGGCTTGGCGGGATGTGCCCCCAAATCCGATGGCAACGTCGAGGGTTCCGCCCCGGCGGCCGGAAGCGATGCGTCTGCCGTCGCCTGGGACGAGGAATTCGATGTCGTTATTATCGGTGCGGGTGCTGCGGGCATGACTGCCGCTATAACGGTGGCTCGAGAGGGTAATGGCAAGAGCTGCCTTCTGGCTGAAAAGGAGACGCAGCCCAATGGCAACTCGCCGTTCTGCGCTGGCGACTTCAGCTGGACTACGGTGCCCGATGACTACTATGTGTACCTGAAAGAGCTGGCTGGCGAGCATACGACGACGCCCGATGAGGTGCTGCGAGTCTTCGCCAACGGCCTCGGCCAGGTGAAGGACTGGGTCGTCGAGTTGGGTGCCTTGGAAGAGGAGATGCAGATTCTCCCCAACGGCACCGCTGAGGATCCGGTGCTGAACATCGACGTCGTGTGGCCCGAGCTGGAGTGTTCCTACGCCCACGCCATGTGCACCATCGGGGGCGTCACGCGCGACGTGCCTGACTACCAGCTGAAAGGCGCACCGCATATTTTCACCTGGCTTACTGATTTGGTGAACTCTCACAGCGACGTTGTCGACTATCGCAGGAACTTCGCTATGGAGGAGCTCATTCAAGATTCGACCGGTCGCATTGTCGGCGCGGTTATCGACGGTAAGAACATCAAGGCCAATGATGGCGTCATCATGTGCTGCGGTGGCTTCGAGAACGATCCGGTCCTGAAGGAGAACACCTTCGGCGTGTCTACCATTGTGCCGGCAGCGGGCATCGGCAATACTGGCGACGGCCACCGTGCCTGCATGAAGATCGGTGCTGACTTCTGGCACATGAGCGGTCTGGCTGGCATGTGGTTGCAGCCGCGTGACTTGGATAACACGAAGTTCACCTCGGTAGTGGTAGGTGGCCCCCGTGTGAAGAAGTATGGCATTACAGTGGGTTCCAATGGCCGCCGCTTCTATATGGACTACGACGCTCTTACTTCCTGGCCGGATCCGAAGCCGGGCTACGAGGCAGACCTTCGCACCGACGTGGGCATGCGCTACGGCCACACCAACTTTGGCGGTGCGTGGCCCTGGCAGGCCATGCCGGCAGACGGCGGCTGGTTTATCTTCGACCAGGCCGGCCTTGAGGCCGGTGCCATCCCGGCCGAGACGTCCACCGATCCGGTTGCGGACAAGCTCGCCTATCGTGCTGACAGTCTGGCTGACCTCGCTGCGCAGATCAACGTTCCGGCCGAGGAGCTCGAGAAAACCGTGACCGAATGGAACAGGTTCTGCGATGAGGGCGAGGATTTCGCCTTCCACCGTCCGCCCGAGACGCTGACCAAGGTTGCTGAGGGTCCCTTCTACGCCCAGTTCTGCGCACCCACGCTGCTGAACACTGATGGCGGCCCGGTGCGCAGCCATCTCGGCGAGATCATGGATCCCTTTGGCAAACCTATTCCCGGCTTGTACTCCGCAGGTGAGTTCGGCAGCCTCTGGGGCCACTTCTATCAAGGTTCCGGCAATATTGCCGAGTGCCTGATCTACGGCCGCATCGCCGCCGAGAGCGCCATGGGTGTCGAGGTCTCCTACCAGTAGAGCATGAGCTTGAGCGTTCTCACGGGTTTCGACACATTTCCTTCGCAAGCCAGCCGCTTCCCCTCCCTGCGGCTGGCTTTGCCGCTGGGAGGGGCTCCAGTTGCTATAATCGCTCGATAGCCATGAGGGGGTTGGAACATATGAGCGCAATGGAATCATCACGACGCACGCAGGTGACGGCGCTGCTGGCTGTCATCGGATTGGCGCTGTTCCTTTCGGCGGTTTGGACGGCGCGCAACGAGAATGCCCTCGTATCGGATTTCGGGCTGTATGCGGCGCGGTTCTCGAAAGTGGTCGCCTGCTTCGTCGTCGCGTTTCTCATGCGTAGCCATATTCCCTCGGTCGAGCGCATGCTCGGTGCGGGCGCGGCCTTCATCGGACTGCATCTTGTCGCCTATGCGATGACGGTGGTATTGGGTCCCGAGGCGCCCGAATATCTCATGGCCTCTCTGTTCTCGGGGGTGTTCTCCGGCATCGGTGAGGCATGCATCATCCTCCTGTTCGCGCATCTGCTGTCGACGTTCGCTCCGCGCATCTCGGCGGTGGCCATCCCCTTGGCCTACCTTGTAAACGAGGCGCTCTACTACTCGACGCTCTATCTGCCCATTCCGCTCATTCTCGCCTTGCGGCCTGCGGGAAAGGTCGCCGGCATCGCGGTGCTCTGGTGGTGCCTGCGGCGCAAGCAGGTGGTGTCGGAGGCGGCGGAGGAGCATCCGTTCCAATATGGCATTACGCTCAGGACGAATCGCGAGCCGCTTCTCGGGTTTCTCTCGGGCAGTCAGGACTGGATGCTCATCCTCGCGGGAACGACGCTCTTCCCGCTCCTGTTCGGCTTCATCGCGCAGATCTGCTCGAATGCGGGAACGAACTCGGGGCTCTACGATGTGGTGAACGAGCTTATGGCATTGGGCCTTCTCGTACTGCTCGTCGTCTACGGCCTCATGCGTGGGAGGCGGATCACCTTCGACGAGGTGCTGTACTTCACGGTTCCGCTGTTCGCCACGGGCTGTCTGCTTCTGCCCTTCTCCTGGAGCGGGCAGGTTCCCTATGCGGGACTGCTTGTCAAGTGCGGGTACACGCTCTACCAGGTGATGTTTTGGATGCTGCTCGCGCGCAAGTGCTATGAGGATATCCGTCACACCTACCTCTATTTCGGCATCTTCTACGGCCTATTCGAGCTGGCGACGGCGGCTGCGCGCCTGGCGGCCTCGTCGCTCTACCAGGCGGACATGATCGATTTCGAGACCATGGCCGCGGTGGCCCTGTTCTCGTTGTGGCTCATTGCACTGTACGGCCTGCTGTTCTTCGCCATTTCGAAGTACTGGCAACGCGGCACACCGACGGCTGTCGGTGTGGAGTCGTCGGAGGCGATGCGTCTGGCATCGGGGGTTGTGGCGGCGGATTCGCCGGAGGCCGAAACGACCGTGGCTGCTCCTGCGGAAGATGGAGACGTGGCGCAGGGAGGTGGCGAACCTGGGCAGTCGGAGGCTGACGCGTCGCCCTTCGCGCGCAATCTCGAGGCATTCTGCCAGCGTTACGACCTTACGCCGCGCGAGCGCGAAGTGCTTCTGGAGGCCATGCACGGTTACTCCATGGAGAACATCGGGCGCCGGCTGTACGTGTCGCGGGAGACCGTGAAGACGCATTTGAGGCGCATCTACAACAAAGTCGGCGTCTCAGGCAAGCAGGAACTTATCTCCCATATCGACCGACTCGACGAAAGTGGTCGGTAAAACCCCAGCTCATACTGTATACCCCCTTTATGGGGACAAGGGAAAACCCAGCTTTGCCCGCTTAGGGTGATGGCGAAGGACCCCTCCTTCCGTAAAGTTCGGCCTGCCTCGAATGAGCGAGGCGAAGGAGACCGGAAACGGGAGGACATTATGAACGAGAACGCATCTCAGATTTCGCGCCGCAACTTTCTGACCCTGGGCGGCTTGGCTGCCATGGGCGCGGGCATGGCCCTGACGGGCTGCGCGCCTCAGGCGAAGGGCGACAAGCTCTCGGGCACGGGTGCGGGAGCGTCGGACGTGGACTTCGACGAGGAGTACGACGTCGTCGTGGTGGGTGCCGGCATCGCCGGCGTGAGCACGGCCATCACGGTGGCTCGCGAGGGCAACGGGGCCAGCTGCCTGGTCATCGAGAAGGAAGCGGCCGCCGCGGGCTGCTCTCCGGTGTGCGCCGGCGACTTTCTCGGTCGCGACGACGAGCACGAGTACCCGGTGCAGTACTTGAAGGACATGGCCACCACCGCCACGGGCCAGACCATCCCCGATGACGTGCTGGAGGCCTTCGCCGCGGGTATCAACGAGAACCTGGAATGGGTGCTCTCGCTGGGCGCCACCATGGACATGCTGGATACGAAGCGCACGCTTATGGAGGATTTGGACAAGGCCGAGTACCGCGAGTTCGCCAGCGCCGTGGCTCCCGAGTACAGCTTCGACGACAATGCCCAGCCGCCCTTCAACCACCTGCACAACTTCCTCACCCACGTATGCCAGAACGATTACGCCGAGGGCGTCGAGATGCGCTTCAACGTACCGCTCGAGGACCTCGTGCGCGATTCGGATGGCCGTGTGATCGGCGTTATCGCCGACGGGGTGGCCATCAAGGCGAACAAGGGCGTGGTCATGTGCTGCGGCGGCTACGAGCATAACGAGGAGTTCCTCGAGGGCTTCTGCGGCGTGGGCAATGCCATCTCCTTTGCTATGACCGGCAACACTGGCGACGGCCACAAGATCTGCGCCCGTCACGGCGCCGACTTCTGGCATATGCACAACGCCGCGGGCTTCTGGATGGCCGGCCGCAACCTGGCCAACGACGCCTTCTCCAACGGAGCGCTGGCGAGCCATAAGTTCAAGTGCTACGGCATTACCGTGGGCAAGAACGGCCGCCGCTTCTACATGGACTGGGACGGCCACAAATCCCTTGATGTTTCCAACGACGCCGCCGGCATCCCGCGCGACGACCTGACGCGCCATGTGGGCAGCCGCCACGGCGTCATGCAGTTCGGCGGCGAGTGGAACCACCTGCCCATGCCCTCTATCGGCTGGTTCGTGTTCGATGGCGACAACTACGAGCGCGCCTTCGACTTCGAGGCCACGGGCTCGACCGACCCGGTGGCCGACGGCTGGCTGTACAAAGCCGACACGCTGGAGGACTTGGCGGCGCAGATGGAGGTTCCCGCCGAGGAGCTGGTGGCGACGGTGGCCCAGTGGAACGAGTTCTGCGAGCGCGGCGCCGACATGGCCTTCTATCGTCCGGCTGACACGCTCACGCCCATCAAGACCGCTCCCTTCTACGCCCAGCGCTGCAATCCGGCCATGCTGAACACCGACGGCGGCCCGAAGCGCGCGGCCGATGGCGCCATCCTCGACTGCAACGGCGAGAAGATTCCCGGCCTGTACGCCGCCGGCGAGTTCGGCAGCGTGTGGGGCTACCTCTACCAGGGCAACGGCAATGTCGGCGAGGCCATGGCCTTCGGCCGCATCAGCGCTCGCAGTTGCCTGGCCTAGGGCTTGCCAAGCTACGTCCCTTTCTCTTTCAAGGTTCAGGCGTCTGGCGCCAAGCCAGCAAGCGGCCCGCGTCGTCCCTCCCCGATGCGGGCCGCTTCGTCGTGTACAATACTTGGCATGGCTGATACGGGAATCAAAGATGCGGTGATTGAGTCGATTCGCGACATCGCGCAGCGATGCGGGATGGAGCGGGTGGTGCTGTTCGGCTCCCGCGCTCGTGGAGAGCATCGGCCCAAGAGCGATATCGATCTGGCCATGTACGGCGGCGATCAGGTGCACTTCGCCCTGGCGGTTGACGAGGAGGCCCCCACGCTGCTTCAGTTCGACTTCGTGGGCATGGACGGCCCCGTCTCCCAGGAGCTCAAAGACCGCGTTGCCTCGGAAGGTGTGGTTCTCTATGAAGAAGTACGATAACTACGCCGCGCAGTTGGCGGTGCTTGAGCGTGCGAAGGACGAAGACCTCGCCAACGAGTTCGTCATGAGCGGTGTCACGAGCAAGTTCGCGCTGCAGTTCGAGCTGGCGTGGAAGCTGCTCAAGGAGACGCTTGCCTACGAAGGCATCGCGGAAGCAACGTCGGGGTCGCCGCGCGAAATACTCAAGGCGGCTTTCGCTGCCTACGATTTCATCGATGAAGATCTTTGGCTTGAAATGTTGAAAACCCGCAACGAGCTGTCGCATATCTACGATGGCGATGCGGCCCGTATCACGGTTGATCGCATCGTCGAGGCCTATACGCCGGCTTTCCAGGAGCTGAAGCGCGGCATCGACGAACTCTACACAGGCGTTCTGCTCGACGCGCCCTCGGATGCCGAGTAAGCTGGCTGGCCTTACGCCTCTTCTGCGATCTCGTTGTAGCAGGCGAGGAGGTCGGGGAAGGTGCGCTTGAGGCTGACGGGCTTGAAGGTGTCGCGCTCCACCACGCACACGGTGACAAGCGCGTCCACCAGCGGCGTGGCCCCCTCGCGCAAAAGCGGCTCGCCGTGCTCGCCTTCGCCCGCGGCATCGGCGGCGCGGTAGACCTGCTGGCGGTAGACGGTGCGCATGGGAAGGCTCTTCGCCACCGAGGTGCGCACGAAGCCATCCTCGCCGTAGCGCAGCGGCGCATGGTAGTGGATTTCCACGTCGTGGATGGGGCTCATGAAGCCGGCGCCCTCGATGCGCTCGGCATAGGAGAAATCGAGCGCATCGAGGAAGTCGATGCGCGCGTCCTCGAAGTACAGCAGGTAGTTCGCGTGGTAGACCACCCCCATCATGTCCGTTTCGCCGTACCGTACCTTGATGGGGGTGTGCACATGCATGCTCGCTCGCTTTCGCCGTCTCGTTCGCGTTTCGAGGGTCAATTATAGTGCTGCGTCTTGCCGCTTCATGGAATCTTTCGGCCGGGGTTTGCCCTAATCCAAGTGAAAGAGCACGGGCAGGTCGACGGAGACGGGGGAGTTGTCGGGGTTGGTCTCCATGATGTCGGCCATGAAGTCCCACCATTTGCGGTTGATGGCGGTGTCGGCGCCGGCGGCCCACTTCTCGGGATCGTCTATCTCGATGTAGCCGAACAGCGTGAGCGTGTCCGGGTCCAGCGCGATGGTGTAGTTGCGCCCGCCGTGCTCGTGGATCATGTCCACCATCTCGGGCCACAGCTCGTTGTGGCGGCGCTCGTACTCTTCCTCCATGCCGGGGTACAGCTTCATCTTGAACGTCTTGATCATGGCGCGCTCCTTCTGCGTTCTTTTGCGATGCCAGGTGCTGCCAGTATAGGAAACGGGCCGCTCCTCCCGAGGGAAGAGCGGCCCGTTGATGCAACGCTGTAGGATTTTGCTGCGCTAGTTCTTCAGCGAGTTCAAAGGCGCGGGCATGCGGCCGCCGCGGTGGGCGAACACGGTGCCGGCATACGGGTTCACGGGCATGACCGGGGCGTAGCCCAGAAGGCCGCCGAAGTCCAGCTGGTCGCCCACCTGCTTGCCAATGGCCGGGATGAGGCGCACGGCGGTGGTCTTGTTGTTGATCATGCCGATGGCGCACTCGTCGGCGATGATGCCGAAGATGGCCTCCTGGGTGGTGTCGCCCGGCACGGCGATCATATCCAGGCCCACCGAGCACACACACGTCATGGCTTCCAGCTTCTCGATGGACAAGGCCCCGTCCTCGGCGGCGCGAATCATGCCGGCGTCCTCGGACACGGGAATGAAGGCGCCCGACAGGCCGCCCACGGAAGACGACGCCATAACGCCGCCCTTCTTTACGGCGTCGTTCAGCATGGCGAGCGCCGCCGTGGTGCCGGGGCCGCCGCACTGGCCCACGCCGATGGCCTCCAGAATCTCGGCCACCGAATCGCCCTCGGCGGGGGTGGGGGCCAGCGACAGGTCAAGGATGCCCTGCTGCACGCCCAAACGACGGCTTGCCTCGCGGGCCATGAGCTCGCCGGCGCGGGTGATCTTGAACGCAGTGGCCTTGATGGCCTCGGCTACGGTGGTGATGTCGGCGTCCTTGGGCAGGTCGGCCAGCACGGCGCGCACCACGCCGGGGCCCGACACGCCCACGTTCACTACCTCGTCTGCCTCGCCGGAACCGTGGAAGGCGCCGGCCATGAAGGGGTTGTCCTCCACGGCGTTGCAGAACACCACGAGCTTGCCGGCGCCGATGCACTGGCGGTCGGCGGTGAGCTCGGCGGCCTGCTTGATGATGCCGGCCATTTTAAAGGCGGCGTCCATGTTGATGCCGGCGCGCGTGCTTCCCACGTTCACGCTGGCGCACACGCGCTCGGTGGTGGCGAGTGCCTCGGGGATGGAGTTCATGAGCTTGTGGTCGGCGCGGGTGGCGCCCTTGTGCACGAGCGCCGAGAAGCCGCCCACGAAATCGACGCCCACCTCGGCGCCGGCGCGGTCCATGGCGCGCGCGATGGGGGAGAGGTCCTCGGCGGTAACGGCGGCGCAGATTTCCGCGATGGGGGTGACCGAGATGCGCTTGTTCACGATGGGAATGCCGAACTCGCGCTCCAGCTGCTCGGCCGTGGGCACCAGCTGCTCGGCGGCGGTGGTCATGCGGTCGTACACCTTGGCAGCCAGCGCATCCACGTCGGCATCCACGCAGCCGCGCAGGTTGATGCCCAACGTGATGGTGCGGATATCCAGGTTCTGCTTCGAGACCATAGCGAGGGTCTCGGCGACCTCGGCGGGGGTAATCTGCATGGGTTCTCCTCGTTCGCGGTGGCAGATGACGCGGCATGTGCGCGTTTTCGGCAATGTTTCGCCTAGTCTACCAAATCGCGCGCCCGACCGTCGCCGTACGCGCGCAGACGGCCATCATAGCCCGCGGGCATGCAGCGCGAGCGCTCTCCCGGAAGAGGAGCTGCGAGAGCGTACTTCGAAGATAGACGGTTTAATTGTCGCGATCGCAATAATCACGGAAAGAAACCCGAGTTTTATTGCGATCGCAATAAAACTCCCATGTCCCTGTGGTATTATCGCGATCGCGATAATAGATGAGGTAAAGGATAGGTATGGCCGTTAGGAACGCGCGGGACTTCGGAGCATCGATTCGCGATCGTCGCAAGAAGCTTGGTTACACGCAAGGGGAGCTTGCTGAAATGTGCGATGTGGGAACGATGTTCGTCTCCCAGCTAGAAAACGGGAAGCCGACTGCTCAGCTTGATAAAGCGATTAGAGTTGCCAACATGGTGGGTCTCGATATTGTTTTCCAGGAAAGGAGGTAGGTCATGCGCATGAGGGTGTGGGGCGAAATCTCCGGCGAGCGCCTGCTCGTCGGAATCTTGGAAACAGTACCGGGGCGCGAGGAGCAATTCTCCTACGAGGAGTCTTATCTCGAGAGCGAGGCTTCCCAACCTCTCTCAGTGCGGCTGCCTCTCCAGGAAGAACCGTTCTCAGCCCGTCAAACGAGAGCGTTCTTTCGCAACCTTCTTCCCGAGGGAGGGGCGCTCGCCGCTGTGGCGAAGGAACTGGAGGTGAAGAGCTCTTCCTATCTCAAAGTTTTGAATGCACTGGGAAGCGAGTGCATTGGCGCGCTCGTGCTTGAAAGCGATGGGGGGCAGGCGGGGCATCCTTATGGATACACTCGCCTCTCGCGTGATGAGCTTGGCCGCTCATTTGAGGCGGGGGCGGGGGGAGTTGCCAAATTGCAGGAAGAGGCCAAGCTCTCCTTGGCGGGGGCCCAATCTAAGATGGGCCTGTACGTGGATCGATCGGAGGGAACGCCTCAGTACTATTTGCCGGTGGGAAGTGCGGCCTCGACGCATATTGTGAAAGCAGCGAACCGGCGGTTCGAGCAATTGAGCGAGAATGAATACTACTGTCTTTGCCTGGCCAAGCGGGCTGGCTTGGCCGTCCCTGCTTGTTTTCTCGATACCATCGGCGGCCAAACGGTTTTCGCCATTGAACGCTTTGACCGCAGGATACTCGCTGACAACGACCAAAGGGCTGGTGGGAATGTTCGCCAGGTCCAGAGACTTCATCAGGAGGATTTCTGTCAGGTACTGGGCTTTCTGCCCGAGCACAAGTACGAGACGGGGGGCGATCGTTGCGCGAAAAAGGTCCGGGATGCGCTCTACGAGCGATCTTCCAACCCTGTTCGAGATATAGAGACTTTCTCGCGTTTGTTGATAGTGAACGCTATTCTGGGAAATTGCGACGGACATCTTAAGAACCTCACGGCGCTGAGGGGTGCCGACTGGGCTTCGTTCTCGCTGTCGCCGGTCTACGATATCGCTTCAACGGTGGTATACGCTGGCCTCGATCGCCATATGGCCATGCGTATTGGGTCGACCAACAAAATTGACGAAGTTGGACGAGACGACTTCTTCGCCCTGGCAGAAGAGCTAGGCGTTTCCAAGCGCATGATGAGTCGTCTCATCGAAGAGACGTGCGAAGGTATCGGCGAAGCAGCGCGCGATATGGTCGACGACCTTGAGGACGTCCTGGGATCATCGCTTTCGAAGCTGCGTGATATAGAGGTGTTTGCAAAGGCGCAGATTGATCACTTGGGAACAAGTAGGGGCTAATGCGGGACGATGCGGACGCGCGTGTTCTCGTAGGAGGCCCCGTCACTCGGGGTGTCATGGTGTTCGATCTGTAGCTGATTTCGCCCAAGATGGGCTTCTCGGCGAAATGCGGAGAGCCGCCTTCGTGTGAAAGGCGGCTCTTGGGGAGGGCTTTTGGCGGTTTAGGAAAGCGCGGCGTTCTCTCCAGCGAGGTACGCGTGGGTAGTGGCAAGTCCGTTAGAGCCACCGTGCAGAAGTGACTCGTAACTTGCTCCGAAGCGATATCCGACCGTATTGCCACCGGCATAGAGGCCGGGAATGGGATCGTGGTTAGCGTCGAGAACCTGGAGCTTGTCGTTGCAGCGTACGCCCGAGAGGGTACAGTAGAACAGATAGGTCATCTTCCAAGCTTGGTACGGGCCGTCATCAATGGGGTCAAGATAGCGCTTTGCCTTCATGTAATCGGTGTCCGCGCCATTGTTGCACAACTCGTTGTAGCGTTCCACGGTGGCGACCAGCGTATCGGGATCAACGTCGATCAGCTCGGCAAGTTCAGCGATCGTATCAGCTTCGTAGTGCTCGCTTTCTTCGATCTTGAACATTTCGGCGGCCATTTGCTTGTCGTAGCCGAAGGAAGAGGGCATTTCGAAGTTGTTGGTCGGAATAATCTGCCAAACATAATTCCCGTCACCAGGCTGGTCGGCCACAATGTGGGCGGAGGTGAGCAGTGACGTGCACTCATTCATAAAACGCTCGCCTTTGGTGTTGACCAAAAGATAAGGGAAGGATCGCCAGGCGGTCGTCTGCCAAGCCGCATAGCTGCAGATCTCCTCCATTTCAGCGCCGGCCCAGCACAACATGCGATGTCCGAGCCCATCGTCCATATTATTGTCGGTTACCGGGTCGTCGCCCATATAGGCCTCGTAGGCGTTGTTATCGATGGCCCAATCAGCGAAGTTTTTCGGATAGAACCTCCTCATCATGGCCTCATTGCCTCCGAACGAGCCTGTGCACATGATGACGCCTTTTGAAGCTTTGAAATAGACGTTATCACCGTTTTCGTTAGTTGCCACTACGCCCGTTACGCGACCGCTCTCATCCTGCACGAGTACTTCGGCTTTGGTTCGGTAATAGGTTTCGACGCCCTTGTCCTGCAGGAACTGGTGAATGTTATGCGTAAAATCAGTGAGAATGTCTGTCTCCGAGAAAGCGACACCCGTGCTGATGTACGACGTGATTTCCTGAGTTGGATCGGGGAAGATGCCCTCGAGGCTCAGCGGCAGGTAGTACTGATTGTAGGGTTCTAGAAAGTCTTTGCGGAGGTTGTCGAGCACCTCGCCAGATCGCTCGCACCACAGGGCGTTGAGTCGCATGTCCGAGCGGTATTGCGTCAGGTTGAACATGTCGTTTGCTGTCTGGACGGGATCGTATTGCGGCAGTCCTGCATTAAGCTGTGTTTCGGAATTGAGGAACGAAATGGTCATGCCGCCAATATGCGGGCTCGCGTTACGTTCGATGACGGTCACCTGCGCTCCTTTGCGCATGGCGCCGTAGGCGGCCATGGAACCGGCGAGAGCCGAGCCGACGACGAGCACTTCGGTCTCCACGGTTTCGGAACAATCTTCGGGCGCAAGGGCCGGCGCACTTCCAAGCCAGTCTTCGGTGGTGCCGGTGGTGGCAAGCTGCTCTTCTTTCTTGGCGGTTGGGGCGCAGCCCGAGAGTCCGGCGAGGCCGGCCGCAGCTACCCCCGCGGCACCGAGCTTCATGAAATTACGACGGGAAAGATCCATGTCTCCTCCTTAGAACTTGCGCTGGGCCGTCTCTTCTCCTGACCTTGCACCCTTGCGCTGGCTTGCGGTCATTATCGATGCGCGACGGAATGGCTGGGAATAAAGAACTTGTTGCTTGATTTCAACAATCTGCTTGCTTGCTAAAACAGTGCTCTTGCAGGTATTCTGAAACAAGATCTCAAGGCGAGAGGGGCGCCCTATGGATACCAAAGTGTTTGGATATGTCGTCAGTTTGGCCGAAGAGGGCAGCTATGGTCGCGCGGCGAAACGATCGTTCATTACCAGTCAGGGTCTTGCGAGTGCCGTAGAGCGCTTGGAGCAGGCGCTCGGTGCGAAGCTGTTCGAGGCCGATCACAGGGGCGTTTCTTTGACGGAATATGGTCAGGTTGTTTATCGCTTTAGCGTGAACTTCGAGGAGTCTCATCGGGCCATGGTCGATCGGCTTGAAGAATTGCGACGCAGGGAGAAGAGATTGATTTCGCTTGCCTACTCGACGGGTTTGCTCAACGTCATCACTCGCGAGGAGATCAAGCGCTTCGATGCCAGCAATTCCCACGATGCCTCCGTGGACATTCTTCGTGCCGTCTACGATCATGATTGCGAAGGCCTTTTATTGGAAAAGGCTTGCGATTTCGCTTTGCTGAATAATCCGGTCGCTCATCCTCAACTGCTGTCTGTGCCGCTGCACAAGGATATGATGTTTCTCTGGGCGCCCGAGGACTCGTGGTTTGCGCGTAAGCCATGCTTGAGCCTTGCCGACTTGGCTGGATGCGAAGTGTTTTGCCTGGCGCCCGACGAGTACACCTCTTTGAGCAGCATTGAGCATCGTGTCAAAGAAGAGGCTCCAGGGTGCGAGCTTATGTACGCCGATCAGATGATAGAAGTGCTTGAGCGTGCTATGATTCGCGGAGTGACGGCCATTACCGTCCGGTCGCATACGAGCTCGTTCCCCAATGAGGGTTACGTTGGTGTGCCTATAGTGGATCTAACATGGGGATTTTCTCTGGCATATCGCCAAGATCGTGCTCTGAGGCCTTGGGAAGAGTCGTTCGTTGCGTATATTAGCTCACTCGCGATGTTCCATTGCTGAGGACGTCGCGTCGTTTATGTTGCAGGAACTGCTTCGGCTCTGCGGGGCACCTTGAAGTATCGCGCCACAGAGGGCCGGCGCATCACCTGCTCTCTTCGTCCTCTGCGGCAGCTTCCTCCCGATCGGCGAAGTTCTCCAGCTCGGCGAGGAACTGGTCGGCTTCGGGGGCGTAGCTCAGGTCATCGGGGCGGGGAAGAGGGCCGGCCACGGCATCGCCCAAAGGGCCGCCGAAGCAATCATCCCAGTAGGCCCTGCCGAGCAAGCTTGCCGGCGTGTTGGGGTGAAGGCCGAACTGCTCGCACACCCACAGGGGCGCAGGCGTGAGGTTCAGCAGCAGCCACAGCGCCACAAGCCCGGCGAAGGTGCCGAGGATCTGCAGGTTCTGGTGGCGTCGCACGGTGGCGGCGAGCGATTCGGGCGTGGCGTCGTCGGCGGTGTTTCTCATGGCGGGCCCCTAACGTCGGAACAGGGAGAAGACGAGGTACAGCACGAACAGCACGACGCCGATGAAGCCGGCGCCCACGGCCAGGTACGGCAGAACGCAGGCGAGGCAGAGCAGCGTTAGCGTGACCATGGTGGGATGCTCGCGGCGCAGCACGGCCACCACGGCGAAGGACACCGCCGCCAGGCCGCAGAACCCGATGCCCCACACCAGCTGGTTTTCCAGGAAGGGCCAGCCGGTCTCGGCGGCCAGGCTCGCCCACGACTCGTAGCCAAGCCCCGGTGCCATGAGCACCGTGATGCCGAGGGCCGCCACGGCCGCCCCGCCCCAGAAGAGCGCCTTCGAGAGGCCCGTGGCCGACGTCTCCGGATGCCGGCGCGCCCGGGTCTTGGCGATGAAGGCGCTCGTGTCCCGCGCCACGGGCACTGCACCCTCCTCGTCGCCGGATATCCAGCCCTCGGCCGCGCCCTTGCCCGCGGCGATGGCCTCGGCCTCCTTGCGCAGGGCGGTGGCCCGGCGCCGTGTGCGGCCCTTGGTGCCCACGCCGCGTAGGACGAAGAGGGCGTTCGCGAATTTCGGCGCCAGCACCGCGGCGGCGGCAGCCAGAAAGCCCAGGAGGATCGCGCCGCCGAACGTGGCGGTGGGAATGGCCGACACGTCGACGAGGGCGTCGGGGTACACCGAGCCCGCCCCCATGCCCGTGGGCGAGATGAGCACGGTGCTTGCCGTGGCAAGCGGCTCCCCGGCGTTGATCACGCCCTCCTTCCACATGCCGAAGGTGAAGCGCGGCATGATGAAGCACACGAGCAGCACGAAGGCCACGGCCACGATGAGCCGGCTGAAGAAGGCCGGCTTGGAGAGGCCGCCCACGGGCGCGTGCTTGCCCTCGGCGTCGGCCAGGGCGTCTATCTGGGCGGCGGCGTCTTCCAGGGCCGCCCGCGCGTCCTCGGCGCAGGCGCGGCTGCGGGCTCCCCAGCACATCGCGCGTGCCCAGGCCACGGCCTCGGCGTCGGCTGTTGAAGCCTCCATGAGATGGGCGACGAAGCCGCGGGGCACGGGCCGGCCGAACAGCTCGGCGGTGAAGTAGCCGCCGGCGGTGGCGGGCGCTACCGTCTCGCTCGCGCGCACGATGCCCATATGGCGCAGGTGCGGGCTCGCCTCGGTGCGGGCCGCCAGGTCCTCGGCGCGGCGCACTCGCTCGGCACGGGCCTCGGCACTGTCGGCCAGGGGCGCTGCTTCGGGTACTTTCGCGCCGGCCACGGCTCGCACGAGGCGCTCGCCGGCGCCGTCGCGCCCGTGGTAGAGCCGCAGGTTCTCCTGCACCCAGCGCGCCCAGCCGTCGCTGCCGTAGCGCACGGCGAAGGCGCGCACGGCCGCGGCGTCGCCGGCGGTGGCCTCCAGCACCTCCAGCAGCCGGTCGGCGCGCTCGCCCACATTCGCGTCCGCGTGCTCGCGCAGCCAGGCGAGTCCCACCTGGGCCTGCGCGGGAAAACCTGCCACGGCCACCACGCCGAGCGCATCGCGGGCCGCTTCGTCGTCGGCGGCCAGGCGGTAGAACCCCAGCGGCGTGGCGGCAATGCGGCGGAAGAGCGCGTCCACGCCGGCAGCGCCCCGGAGCACCGCATCTCCTTTCCAGAAGGCGGCCTTGCGGGTGGGGTCGATGAGCGCGAGCGCCCGTGACAGCCCCAGATCCTCGTTGCCGCCCTCGACGTCGGGCAGCGTGTCGGGGTCGTGGTCGGTGATGTCGTTCAAGGCCACGGCCAGGTCGGTCTCGCCGATCTTACGGAAGTAGTCTTCCAGTCCGTGGGTGTACAGGTGGCGCTTGGCGCGTTCCCAGTTGCTCGCCAGCGCGGTGACCAGGGTGGGGCGGCTTTCGTACAGAGTGCCCTCGAACTGGTAGCCGGCAGGCCCCGCCATGGCCGCGGCCAAGGGGTCGCGGTAACGGAAGGCGTCGGGTGCGGCCAGCCAGCGCTGGATGTCGCCGCAGCCGAGGCGCCCCTGGGCGTGGGCGTAGGTGAGCCCGTAGATGAGATCGCCGAGCGAGGCGTGCTCGGCTTCGCGCGGTTGGAAGGGCACGGGGCGGCCGCCGGCGAGCACGGCCGACAGGTCGTCGGCGTCGATGAGCGCCTGGTGCGGATGCGTCCCGCCGTTGTAGAGCGTCCAGATGGTGTAGCCCAGCGCGTACCAGTCGTTCTCGCGCTGCACCACCGAGGAGTGTGGCGAGTATCCGGGCGTGCGGCGGTCCACCTTGGTGGCCGAGGTGTCGCGGCCCTCTTCAAGTACCGAGGAGATGCCGAAGTCGCCGAGCACCACGCTCCCGTCCAGAAGGTAGAGGTTCTTCGGCTTCACGTCGCGGTGCACGATGCCCTGCTCGTGCAGCAGGTGCAGGGCGCAGGCCGCTTGGGGAATGACGGTGTCGCGCAAAAGCTCGTAGCTCGCACCGGGCTCGTGGGCCAGGCGGTCGTCGCACAGCGGCATGACGGCCACGTCGTAGGTGGTCTCGCCGAGCCCCGGCGTGTCGTCGCTCACGGTGCCCGCGGCGTACAGCGGCATAAGGTGGGTTTCCGTGAAGTGGCGCTCGCCGAGCGGGTGGTCGGTCATAAGGCCGCGCAGGTAGCCGAGGATGGCCCGCCGCGCCAGGCGGTCGCGCACGGCGTGGGGCTGGTAGGCGATCTTCGCGGCGAAGGCGTTTCCCGCCTCATCGGTGGCGCGCACCACGGTGCCCTGGCCGCCGGCGCCGATGACGTCGGCCGTGTGCAGGGTGAAGGCGCGCTCGCCGTCGCCGGTGAAGGGCAGGTCGGCCCCCGACAGCACCGGCGAGGCGGCGTCCAGGTCCACCAGGGTGGCGGCCACGTCCACGATGGTGGGCGCCACCGAGCGCCGAGGCTCGCGAGAGATGTCGTCGCTAGCGGCCACGGGCGCTGCCTTCCGCCGCGGGCTCGGGCGCGAGGCGTCCCGTTTCGGCGGCAGATCCCACAAGTGGCGCGGCCCCGTCGTCGCCGACGCGCCGGAAGGCCGCATCGCCGTCGGCCAGGTAGGCCTCCACGGCGTCGCCCGCCTCCACCCCCGCATCGAAGATGAAGGAGGCGAGCGGGTTCAGATAGGCCGTCTCCACCAGGTTGCCAATGCCGCGGCCGCCGTTCTCGCGCACGCCGGGCTCCTGCGCGCGCTCCAGCAGATGCTCCACCAAGGCATCGGCGGCAGCCACCGCGATGCCGCAGCGGGCGCGCACGTTGCCGTTGATCTTGGCCAGCTGCGCCTCCAGGATGAGCCGCGACGCCTCGGGCGAGATGTAGTCGAACACCACGATGTTGTCGCCGATGCGGTTTAGAACCTCGGGCTTGAAGTGGGCGGCCATGGCCGCGCGCACCTTCTTCTGCATGGCGTCGTAGGGCTCGCCGGGCTGCACGATGTTGCGCCGGCCCACCACGCGCCCGTGCTCGTCGAGCACCTCCTCGGAGATGCCGACGTTGCTCGTGAAGAAGATGAGCGTCTCGCTGAAGTAGACCGTCTGGCCCTGGCCGTCGGTCATGCGGCCGTCTTCCAGAATCTGGAGGAACTTGTCCATGATGGAGGGGTGGGCCTTCTCCACCTCGTCGAACAGCAGTACCGAGAAGGGGTTCGCGCGCACGGCGTTGGTGAGCTGGCCGCCGGCCTCGTAGCCCACGTAGCCGGGCGGTGCGCCGAACAGCTTCTGGTCGGCGTTCTCGGCGGCGTACTCCGACATGTCGAAGCGCAGGTAGCTGCGCTCGTCGCCGAACAGAAGCTCGGTTGCGGCCTTCACGATCTCGGTCTTGCCCGTGCCCGTGGGGCCGGCGAGGAACAGCACGCCCTTCGGCTTGGTGCCCGAGGAGTGCTGCATGCCGGAGAAGCCCAGCACCGAGCGCTTCAGCACCGACACGATCTTCTCGATGGCGGGCTCCTGGCCCTTCACGCGCCGGCGCAGGGCGGCCGCCGGGTCGTCGCGCAGCTTGTCGGCCATGGCGGCCCACTGGTTCTCGCGGATGCCGTATTTGTACAGGTCCACCAGCTCGGCCACGCGCTCGGGCGCCGTGCCGCCGCGGGCGTACAGGCGCCGCAGCTCGTCCAGCTCCACGAGCTTCATGCCGTCGGTGGTGTCGATGAGCTTCTCCCGCGCCTTGGCGAGTGCCGGGTCGTCCAGGTCGGGGAAGGCCCGCTCGATGAAGGCCTCGCGGGCCGGGCGGTCGGGGTTGGGGATGGCGATGACGCGCGCATCGGGGTTTGCGCGGGTGAGCCACGAGGGCACGTCCCCCGCGCGGTTCACCACCAGCACAAGTGTGTTCACGTGCGCCCCGTCGCCGCGAATGGCGTCGGCCGCGCCCAGGTACAAGTTCATGAACACGGCGTTCTCCTCGGGGGTGAGGTCTTCAGGGGAGGACGCGAGCCGGCTTGCCAGATCAAGCACGCAGGCGATGGAGCGGCCCTCGGCAACGCCGGCGTCGAGCCTGCGCGAGAGGGCGGCGCGCATGAGCAGCGCGTCATGGACGAGGCGGTTGGTAGCGAAGGGGGCCTGGCGCGCCGCCGGGTCGCGAGCCGGGTTCAGCGCCTCAGCCTCGGCGGTCAGGCGGTCGGCCTGGGCCTGGGCGGCCTCGGCCAGCTCGCGGGCGTCGCCTGTGCCCAAGGGGTCGCCGATGCCGCGCAGGGGGTCGGCGAACAGGAAGCGGTAGGGACGCGCGCCCTCGGCGCCGGCGAACAGCTCCGGCAGGATCTGGTTCAGGGGCAGGAACTGGGTTGCGCCCGCGGGGCCTTCCCACGGGTACAGGTCGGCCACGTTGCCCTCGATGACGAGGACGGGCTTGATGCCGACGAAGTTGTCCAGCTCGCGCTGCCAGGTGGGAGATGTCATAGCGGTTCCTCTCCGGACGGGCGCCCGTGGATGCCGATGGACAGGGCGCGACCGTCGAACACCGCGTTCTGCACGCGGCGCGGTTTCCTCTCCTCGTCATGATACAAGGTTTCCAGCGCGGGGTTCAGCACGATTACGCGCTGGTTGGTCGAGCCGCGCAGCCCGCAGGCGCCGTCGTTGAGCGCGGCGACGTAGGGCCCGTCGATGAGGACGTCGATGAGGCCGCGATGCGCGGGGGCTTGCTCGGGGGCTACCGGTGGCAGGGTGCCCTCCGACGCTAGGGCGTCTTCGAGGACCGGCGCGGCATCTGCCGGGTCTTCTGCGAGCAGCGTGCGGGGGATGCGCGGGTCGCGCTGTAACTCTTCAAGGGTGAAGCCGGTGTAGAGGAGAATGTCGTCGAAGGCGGGGCGGATGGCCTCGAGCACCTGGGCGAGTTCGGCGGCCTGCTCCAGGGGGTCGCCTCCGGTGAAGGTGATGCGGTGGCAGCCGGTGCGGGCGGCCAGCTCGTTCAGAATGGCAGCCACGCGCGCGGGCGGCAGGTTGGCTTCGGGCCGTGGGCCCCACAGCTCGGGGTTGGCGCAGCCGGGGCAGTGCTTGGAGCAGCCGCTCGTCCACACGGCCACGCGCGTGCCGGGGCCCAGGGTGGTCACGGGGTGGTAGAGGCGGTCGATGCGCATGGCGGCTCAGGCAACCGGGCGCGGGCGCGCGGATACGCGGGCGATGGCGACGCGGTCGAAGGGGTCGCTGCAGAAGGTGCAGGCATCTACGCGCCCTTCGGCGTCGGCCACGGCGTGCTCCGTACCGCAGACGGGGCAGCGCACCGACCAGGCGTCGGCTTCGGCGGCAGCGGCGGCGGGCGGCGCGGCGTCTGCGGAAGCGCCGGTTGTTGCGGGCGCTTCCACGGCAACGCGGAACACCATGTCGGCCAGCTTCAGGGTCTCGCCCCCGAAGAGCGGCTGGGGTGCGCCCGCGCGCAGAGTTGACCAGGCGTTTCCGTGCAGCACCGACGACTCGTTGCGGCCGGTGTGCTCGATGGTCCAGCGGCCCTCGGGGCTTGCGGCCACCACGGCATGCACGCCCGATACGCGGGGCGAGAAGGCGTCGGGCGAGAAGTCGCCGGCGCGCCCCAGAATGCCGCCTGGTGCTGTGGCGCGCACGACGGTGCCCGTGCGCAGGTCCTCAAGCAGCAGGTCGGGTGCAGGCTGGGGTGCCCTTTCCGTGTCATTCTGGGCTGATGGGCGAAGCCCCGCAGCCGAGGGATCTTCAAGTGCGTTTCCCTCGCGGGCGAGGGAGCTTCCGCAGGCGACGCAGACCCGTGCATCGTCGTTATTGGTGAAGCCGCAGGAGCACAGCCGCATGCTACCTCACCGCCTGGGCGGCAGCCCCGGTGCGCTTGCGGCGCCGCTCGCGGGCTCGCGAGGTTGTGGAGGATGCGGCTTGGGTGCCGGCGGTGCTGGCAGACGCCTCGTGCAGCTCGCGGCAGAAGGCGGCGTCGGGCTCGGCCTTGTAGCGCACGGCGTTGGTGATGCCGTAGGAGGCCAAGTCTTCTGCTATCTCGTCGTACACGGCGCAGAAGTCGTGCTGGCCTTGCAGGAGGGCCTCGGTGCGGGGGCCGGGTGCGGCGGCGTCCAGCGTGACCGTGCCGCCGTCGGCAACGCCGCCGATGCCCGCGGGCAGCCCCGCCACTTGCAGCATGAGGTCGCCCTGATCGGATACGAATGCGTGGATGCCGTCGCTTTGCTCGGCGCTTCCGAAGACGCGGTGGCGGCCCGCAAGGTCGCGGCCCATGCGCACCGATCGGGCGATATCGTAGCCGTGGGCGGCCATGACGGCATCGATGCACGCCTGCAGGTAGGCGTTGCGGTCGGCCTGGGCTTGCAGTGCGCGCAGGGTCTCCAGGTGCGCCGCCGCCTCTTCCAGCGTGGCGAACGCGGCCCCTTCGGGATACGGAACGCCTTGGGCCGCCAGCTCCTCCTCGGCATCCTCGATGAGCGCTGCCAGATCGGCCATGGCCCGGGCGCCGGCCTCCATGGACGGTAGCAGCAGCTCCAGCTGCGCGGCGCCCGCTTCGTTCAGTGCCGGGGCCGCCTCCAGCAGCAGGGCGCGATCGGCTGCCAGAGTGTAGGGCGATTCGATGAGCGCGAGGGCCCGCCGTGCCGCGGTCTGCACGCGTTCGGCGGCAGCGCCGGTTGCTCCGTCGCCCGCTGGCGCTTCGGCAACCGCCTTCTCCGCGCTGCCCTCGCCGCCGGTGGCTTCGGCCGCTTGGGCATGCGGCTCGCCTGCCGCCGCGGCCAGGAGCCGTGCGAAGTCCCGCGTCTCGCGAGCGGCGTCCGACTCGCTCGCGGCGCGGCCGATGCGCTCGCAGAGCGGTGCCGCCTGGGCACAGAAGGCCTCGGCGGTGGCGGCCGCCTGGGCGGCGCAGTGCTCGGCGCGGGTCACGGAATCTTCCATAACGGCGGCTGGCGTGAACGCGCATTCTGCAGCGAGTCGGTCAAGCGCCTCCTCGGCCGCACTCTCCAGAGCGGCGATTGCCTCCTCGGTCTCGGGGCATTCCGCACCGGTTGCCAGCGCCTCTTCCAGCAGCTCCACGATACGCCGCCGCGCCCGGCTGCGGCTGTGGTCCACATCATGGCGCAGCGCCGCCAGCTGTGCCTGAATCCGCCGCTCTATCTCCAGTTGACTCGTCTTCGGCCCGCTCATAGATGCGCCCCTTTGCTCAAAATCCTTATTCAAGTCATTATAGAACCAGCAGGCAAGACCGTGTTGCGAGATGGGAGAGCGATGAGCGACGAGAGCGTTGAGGAGCTGGCGGCTGAGCGGCTGACGGGCATGGCCTACACGGCCGACGATTACGACAGTGACGCCCATGTGGGGGCACACGAGGCGCTGCGGCGTCTGCGCGACGGCAACCGCATTTATGTAGCGGCGCTCGACCATGAGCGCGATCTGTCGCCCGAGCGCATCCAGGACCTGTTCGAGAACGGCCAGCGCCCCTTTGCCTGCGTCATCACCTGCGCCGACTCGCGCGTGGTGCCCGAGCACATCTTCATGACGGGTTTGGGCGAGTTGTTCGTCATCCGCGTAGCCGGCAACGTGGTGGGGCCGGTGGAGCTGGCCAGCGCCGTGTACGCCTGCGAGCATTTGCACACGCGCCTTCTGCTGGTGCTGGGGCATACTCACTGCGGCGCCATCAAGGCGGCGCTTGACGGCGAGCGCGGGTACGTGGCTGCCATCACCGAGCGCATCTCCGAGGCGTTGGGCGACGTGCGCGATCCTTACGCCGCCAGCGTGGTGAATGCCCGGGCGGCCGCTGCCGAGCTGGAGATGAGCCCGGAACTTGCGCGTCTGGCCGCCGAGGACGGCCTGGAAATCCGCTGCGCGGTGTATCACACCCATTGCGGCGTGGTCGACTTCCTGGAAGGCGCGGCAGGCTAGCGCATGGCGGCTCGATTGCATCCCCTGCTACCTTCCGCTGGTGCCCCATATCGGGTAGGGGAAGGCTGTTCGCCCGGGAGGAGCATTATCGTAATGGCTTGCGATAAAGTGATAGAGGGGATACACTGGCGGCAATGACATTCGCATCCATGCGCAGTGCGCGGGAAGGCGGGGGAGAGGGTTGTTCAGCGAGCTTGCCGTGGCCTACCTGTTCTTCGGCGGGGCGGGCGCGGGCGCGTGCGTGGTTTTGGGCGTTCTGGAATGCGCCAACATCGGTCGCTACGGCGCGCTGCCGAGCGGGAGCGGTGTGGGGATGACGCGGGCGCGCTCGTCGCGATGGGCGCGGCGCCTGCGGGTTCCCCATGACCTTCTGGCGCGCGGTTGGGTGCTGTGCCTGCTTTTGCTGGGCACCGGCTCGCTCTGCTTGCTGGCCGACGCGGGGCGCCCCGAACGTGTGGTGGCCCTGTGGCTCACGCCGCGCTTCTCGGTGGTCACCGTGGGAGCTTGGGCCCTGCTGGCATCGAGCGCCTCTGCTGCGTTCTTCGCCGTGGCTTCGAACGGGTGGGGCGCGCGTTTGCACCCGGCCCTGGTGCTGGCAGCCGCGATCGTCGCCATTGCCGCCGGGTTCGTCACGGCGGTGTACACGGGTGTGCTTTTAGGCTCGCTCCCCTCGGTGCTCGCCTACCACACGGGTGTCTTGCCGGCCCTGTTTTTGCTGTCATCCCTCTCGTGCGGCGTGGCGGTGGTGTTTGCTGCGGCATCCCTCGTCGACTCACGCCTGCCCTTCGGCTCGGCGCTGCGCCGGCTCGGGCGCGCCGACCGCGTCATCATCCTTGTGGAGGCGGCGCTGCTAGCGCTGTTCGTCGGGGGTCAGCTGGCTGGCGAGGGCACGAAAGCTGGCGCCGCCGCCCTTGTCGCTGGTGACGGCGCAGTGCTGTTCTGGGTGGTGCTGGTGCTTGTCGGTCTGGGCGCGCCCTTTATCCTGGAATGGTGCTACCCGGCGGGCGATTGCCGCGCGAAGGGCCTCTGGATTGCCTTCTGTATCTTGCTGGGCGCCGCTGCGCTGCGCGTGAGCGTGGCCGGCCTGGCCGCCTTTGACATCTCCCAAGCGCCCGATCTCGCCTTTCAGCTGGCCGCCGCCACGGCGTCGGGCTGAGCCGCGAGGGAATGCGCGATTTTCTAGAACGGAACGAAACGAGAGGAAGGGATAGACGATGTTCGGTAGCACAAGAAGCAAGAGGGTCCTCCGCAGCGAGCGCGAGGCCGCGGGCGGTCCCTGGAACGACAACGAGGCCGAGATGCTCGCCGCTACGTCCTACGTGCCGCGCAAGTCTTCCCGCAACGGGGCGCTTGTGTTCAGCGTCGCGGTGTTTCTGGCCGCCGGGGCGGCAGTACTCGCCTGTGGCATCGCCCTGGAGGGGCGCATCTCGCTCGCGTGCATCTTAGGGGCGCTGGCGGCGGCGCTCGTGTCGGCCTCGTCGCTGCACATCGCGCTCGGCTGGGAGAAGGTGGTGGTGCTGCGCCTGGGCAAGCTGAACCGCGTGGTGGGACCCGGCTTCTACGCCACCATCCCCATCCTGGAATACGGGACCATCCGCGTGGACCAGCGCACCATCGCCACGCCCTTCCGCGCCGAGCGCACGCTGACGGCCGACCTGGTACCCGTGAACATCGACGCGGTGCTGTTCTGGGTAGTGTGGGATGCGGAAAAGGCCTGCGTGGAGGTGGAGGACTACTACGCGGCCATATCGTATCTCGCCCAAACCTCGCTGCGCGAGGCGGTGGGCCGCTCCACGGTGGCCGAGGTGGCCCTGCGACGCGACCAGCTGGACGAGGAGATAAAGGCCGATATCGAGAAGGAGGCGGCCGGCTGGGGCGTCGACATTATCTCGGTGAAGGTGCGCGACATTGTGATTCCCGCCGACCTGCAGCACGTCATGTCGCTGGAGGCCCAGGCCGATCGCGAGCGCAATGCCCGCATGACCGTGGCCAGCGCCGAGGCCGACCTGGCGGAGATGCTCGCCGAGGCGGCCCAGGTGTACGGCGACGCCGATGCGGCCCTGAAGTTGCGCACCATGCTCATGCAGTACGAGACGGTGAGGGGCTCGGGTAGCGCGGTGGTCACGGTGCCCACGGCTGTGAGCGATGGTTTTGCGGAGGGGGTTCAGAGGCAGGGCGGGGGACTCTGATAGGATATGACCGTTAGCGACGAGAGAGATATGCCATGAACGCCCTTGAATCCTTCGCCATCGACCACAACTCCGGCCTGCCGGTATGGATACAGATCAAGAACCGCATTGCCTACCTTATCGGCTCGGGCTCCTATGCGCCGGGCGACCGGCTTCCCACGGTGCGCGCGCTCGCGGTTGATCTGGATATCAGCTACAACACGGTGAACCGGGCCTATATGGATCTGGAGCGCGAGGGCTACATCTCCACCCGCAAGGGGCGGGGCACCTTCGTGGCCGAACGCCACGATCTGGGCGCCCACACCGCCTCCGATTCTCCCATCGAGCTGGTGATCGACGACATGATTCGCGTATGCTCGAATGCGGGTTTGGCCGACGACGACATCGTGGCCATGGTGGAGGCGCGCCTCGCTCACCGGGAGTTCATGCGCTAGGTTCTCGCTTGCGTTCAGACGAGGCACGGGCCGCGGTGCATGAATCCGGCGGTGCGGTGCCGCTCGGATGCGCGTTGATGGCCAATTTGAGTCTTTATTGTCGCAAGATATTGTGATAATGTGACACCGTGACGTAGACACGGTCATATCGGGTTATCGAGGCGGTGCTGTCCAGGGGGAAAGATGGCAGTCGAGAGGGAAACCAAAGGGATTGATGCTGGCGACGGCTTCCGTTCGGCTCTCGCGTTGTACGAGGGCATCGAGGCGGAGCATATGACCGCCCTCGAGGCAACTGGCGTGGCGTTTGCCCCGTACGATGGTGAGCGCCATGAACGCGAGAGCCTGCTTTGCCGCCTTCGCGAGCGGGGAGCGCGCATCCGCAACGGCGGAGCGAGCGTGGCTCTGGGGCCCATGAGTGTGGCCTGCGAGGCGTGCACCGGCTCCTGTGTGAGCCGCAGTTTTGCCCTGACGAACAACTGCCATCGTGACTGCTTTTTCTGCTTCAATCCCAACCAGGAGGATTTCGCCTACTGGTGCGAGCATCCTTTTCCTTGGCGTCGTCAGCTGGACGAATTGGCTGCAGAGCCATGCCCTCCAGCTTGTGTTGCGCTGACCGGCGGGGAACCGCTTTTGATGGCCGACGAGGCCGTGGCCTTCTTTTCTCGCGCCGCCGAGTTGTTTCACGATGCGCATCTGCGCTTGTACACGTCGGGCGACTTGCTGACACGCGATTTGATTGACCGCCTAGTACGAGCGGGACTCCATGAAATCCGATTCTCCGTCAAGCAAGATGACGATCCGGCACTTTTGGAGAAGGTGCTGGAGCGTATGGCCTGGGCGCGCGAGAGCGTGCCCACTGTCATGGTGGAGATGCCCGTTATTCCAGGAACCGAGCTGTTCATGGAGGAGCTTTTGGTGAAGCTCGATGCCCTGGGCGTCGATGGTATCAACTTGCTGGAGTTCGCTTACTCCATGTGGAACTGGCCTGTGTTCGAGTCTTTGGGTCTCACCCTGCGCAATCCGCCCCAGCGGGTGCTGTTCGACTACACCTATGCAGGCGCTTTGGCGGTGCAGGACAGCGAGGAGGCGTGCTTGTGCCTGATGCTGTGGGCGCGCGAGCAAGGCCTGCGTCTTTCTCTGCACTACTGCTCGCTGGAGAACAAGCACCGCGCCCAGGTGCGCAATATGAACGAGCCCTTTGCCGACATTCATCCTTGCTATGCCTTCGATTACGACGATTTCTTCCTGAAGGCCGCGGTGGCCTTCGATGACGATCGTGCGCCGGTACGTCGAGCGCTTGAGCGGAAAGGGTGCACCCATTTTCTCGAGGATGCCGAAGGGAGATCGCTGGCATTCCATCCTCGCTGGCTGCCTTTTGCTCGTTGTGCTGCCTCTGAGCCCGATCGGCTGTGCGTGTCTTTCAATATCGTGGCTGATGAGGGACGGTCTCTGCGAGAGTTGAAGGTAGAGCCCGCAAACGGGGTTCCTGTCCGACTTGCTGACGACACCGGTGCAACTGATGCGTGCGAGCTGTGCCTCCAGGGGTTCAAGAAAGAGTGGCTCCTCTGATCTCCCCGGAAATAAGCTAAAAATAATTGTCACAATGTATTGCGACAAACAAACAAAGAGACTATACTGCGCAGTGAGAGCGGGGAGGGGCCAACCCCGCGCGAGGGTGGGCGCTCATGCATGGCGCCCGAACAGAGGGCAGAGAACATTTCTCTGCTGCATTTGGAGATAGGAGGAGCAATGTCGGAGCTGAAGACCCCGGTCAAGGGCATTTCCCGCCGGAGCTTTCTCAAGACCACGGCCGCCGCGGCCGGCGCCGCCGCTGTGAGCGGTACCACGATGACGGCTCTTGCCGCCACCAGCGAGGAAGCTGCGGGTGCCGACGAGCACGAGGTGGTCTGCGTCTGCGGCTGCAACTGCCAGGGTAACTGCTCGATGGTCGCCACGGTGCGCGAGGGCAAGATGGTCAACATCCGGTCCAACGAGGATCTTCCGTACCCGTCTTACGAGCGCATCTGCATGCGTGGTTTCAGCCATGCGAACCGCATGTACGACTTCAACCGCGTTCTGTATCCCATGAAGCGGAAAACCTGGAGCTTGGAGGAGCCCCATGTTGAGAACCGCGGCAGCGACGAGTGGGAGCGTTTGTCTTGGGACGAGGCTATTGGTCTCGTTGCTGAGACGCTGACCTACAATACGGAGAATTACGGCGTGCGCTCGAACTGCGTGCTCGTGTCCGCCGGTAACTCCTTCGCCGCCTACGGCGGTCTGATCGCCGGTCTCGGCTTTGCGAATGCCTTCGGCTTCCAGGGAATGGATGTATGCCTTGATTACGGCGATTTGGTCGGTATTGGAGAGGTGACCGGCGGTGGCTGGGACTTCAATCAGCGCAACATGGCCGGTGACTACCGATATGCTAAGACGATTCTGATTTGGGATACGAACCCGCCCAACTCGCAGCCCCACAGCTGGCACTTCTGCATGGAGGCCAAGGACGCTGGCGCCAACCTGGTCGTCATCGATCCCACCTACACCATCGCGGCCCAGCAGGCTACCAAGTGGGTGCCCATCAAGCCCGGCACCGACCCGGCCCTAGGCATGGCCATGCTCAACGCTATCATCGAGAACGAATGGTACGACCTGGACTTTATGCGCGACAAGACGTGCGCTCCCCTCCTCGTGCGCGAGGACAACGGCCATTTCCTCCGGGCAACAGATTTCGGCGAGGAGGGTCCGGCGCAGCTGCCCGAGTATCCCTTCTTCGGCACGCTTCTGCTTCAGGGCGTCAAAGCCGCGCAGGTACCCACGTTGGAGGAAACGGCCCATTATGTGGTGTGGGATGCCGACAAGAACGCCTGGGGTCTCATCAACGAGGTGGCCAACCCTGCTATGGAGGGTAGCTTCGAGGTGAATGGCGTGAAGGTGACCACGGCATGGTCTCTGTTCAAGGAGCACATGGCCTCTTGCACGCCGGAATGGGCTGAGGGGATCACCGAGGTCCCGGCGGACACCATCGTCGAGCTCGCTCGCATGTATGCCCAGGATGCGCCTTCCACCATTTACGCAGGCTATCACCTGTACGACAACTGTGAGGAGATGGGCATGACTTGGGCCTGCCTCGCCGCCCTCACGGGCAACATTGGCAAGCGCGGCGCCTCCATCGGCCACTTGGGGAAGAGCAAGCCGACGATCAACATGGGCGGTCTGGCCTTCCCGACCGGGTTCAACGGCCTGAACGACGAGTTGCCGTGGCTCCATCTGCCTGAAGTGCTGGAAACGGGCAAGCTGAAGGGCGAGGACTTCCCGGTGCGCCTTCTCTACAACATCGGCGCGAACCCGGTCGGCAGCTATGCGGCTCAGAAGAGGACCATCGAAGAGGTGCTCCCCAAGATTCCCTGCATCGTGACCAACGACATGGAGTTCTCCGAAACCTGCGAGTACAGCGACATCGTGCTTCCCTGCGCTCACTATTTCGAGTACGACTGGATTCAGGCCAGCTCTCACACGCCCTTCCTCTACATGGCGAACAAGGTGGCTGACCCCATCGGTGAGGCGAAGGAGGACGTTGAGATTTTCCGGGCTATCGCCGAGCGCATGGACAACGAGGCGGCCAAGGCTTTCTACGCTAAGTCCAACGAGGAAATGATGCGCATGGTTGTCGATACCGAGAAGGGCGAGCCGTTGGGTATCAATCTCGACAACCTCAAGGAGAAGGGCGTTCTGGCCGATCGCGACGAGAACTGGATTCACTGGGAGGAGCAGCGCTGGCCCACGCTCTCGGGCCGTCTGGAATTCTACGTCGAGAACCCCGGGGCCCGCATCAATATCGGCAAGCCCATCGACAAGGACTTCTACCATATGCCGACTTACCACACGCCTTTCGAGGCCTACGACGAGAGCGAGCAGCACGACAAGTATCCCCTGTACCATTACTGCGAGCGCACGAGGTGGCACCTGCATACCCAGTACAACCACGCTCCCGTGCTGCGCGAGCTTGATCCGGAGCCCTACCTGCGCATGAATCCCGTCGATGCCGAGGCGCGTGGCATCGCCGAGGGCGACTACGTCGAAGCTTACAACGATCGCGGCCACTGCGTGTGCAAGGCGAAATTCGACATGGGCGTGAGGCCGGGTATGGTCTCCTCGCCCAAGGGATGGCATCGTGGGGCCTATGTGGCGGGCAGCTATCAGGAGCTGACCAACGACCATTTGAATCTGCTCCACATGAACACGTCGTTCGATGACACGCTCGTCGAGGTACGCAAGTACGAGGGAGAGGTGAAGTAAATGACTCGCTATGGAATGGTGATCGACACCAAGAAGTGCATCGGCTGCCACGTGTGCGCCATGGCGTGCAAGACCGAGAACAACTTGCCCAATGACGTGTGGTGGAACCGTATCTTCACCGACAACGGCGGCGAGATGGGATTCGATATGGTCGGCGGATCGTATCCCGACAACTTGCAGTTCGGCTACATCCCCGTGGCCTGCCAGCACTGCGAGAACCCCGCATGCGTGAAAGTGTGCCCCGTGGGCGCTACCTACAAGGACCCCGAGACGGGCGTGGTGCGCCAGGACTACGACAAGTGCATCGGCTGCCGCATGTGCATGAGCGCTTGTCCCTACAACGGCGTGCGCTCCTTCAACTGGGAAGAGCCGGCGTTCCATATGGACTACGCCATGGGCAGTAAGGACGCGCCCGAGCATCAGCGCCATGTAGTGGAGAAGTGCACCTTCTGCTATCACCGCACCTCTCAGGGTATTGAGCCGGCGTGCATGCACCTGTGCGTGGGCCGTGCGCGCTTCTGGGGCGACTTGGACGATCCAACGTCCGAGGTAAGCCAGCTTCTTGCAGAGCGATCCCATAAGCGCCTGCTGGAAGAGCGCGGCACCGAGCCTTCGACCTACTATCTCGTTTAGCAGAGGGGAGTGACATTATGTCTGAGTATATGCAGGGCGGCGCCCTTGCCAACGACGACCTCGATTTCTCGGCGCCCCGCGAGCGGAGTCGCGCCAGCGAGCGCTCGTCGGCCGCGGTGAAGAGCCCGGCGCTGAACGTGGCCATCGGCGTGAGCGCCGTGGCGGTGCTGGCCGGTCTGGCGCTGTGGTTCATGCAGCTGTCGGGCGGCATGGTGCAGACCGCCATGCGCAACCTCGACAGCTGGGGCCTCTACATCACGGGCTTCATGTTCTTCGTGGGCCTGTCGGCTGGCGGCCTCATCATCTCGTCGGTGCCCAAGGCCCTCGGAATCCGCGGCTTCGGCGGCATCTCGAAGGTCGCTGTGTTCTCCTCCATCGCCTGCACGGTGGTCGCCATCGGCCTTGTGGTGGTGGATATGGGCCAGCCCTTCCGCGTGTGGGAGCTGTTCGTGTACTCCAACCTGGGCAGCCCCCTCATGTGGGACATCATCGTCTTGGCCACCTACCTCATCCTGTCGTGCGTGTACCTGTGGGCGCAGATTCAGGCCGAGCGCGGCAAGGTCAGCGCCGTAGCGCTGCGCATCGTCTCGGTGATCGCGCTCGTTACCGCTGTGCTCGTGCACTCGGTGACCGCCTGGATCTTCGGCCTGCAGCAGGGGCATGAGATGTGGCACACCGCCCTTCTGGCTCCCTGGTTCGTGTCTTCCGCTCTGGTGTGCGGCACGGCGCTCGTGATGGCCATCGTCATCGGGCTGCGCCGCGCGGGCTACCTCGAGCTTGAGCAGGACAACGTGGTGCGCCTCGCCAAGCTCCTCGGCGCCTTCGTGCTGGTGGATTTGTACTTCTTCGGCTGCGACCTGCTCACCGAGGGATTCCCGGGCGGCGCCGGAGCGGAAGTGGTGACCCTGCTGACCCAAGGTCCCTTGGCGCCCTACTTCTGGTTCGAGATCATCGGCTGCGCCGTGTGCGCCGTCATCTGCCTGACCCCGGCTCTGCGTCGCAACGGCCTTCTGGTGGCGGCATCGCTGCTGGCCATCGCGGGCATCTTCTGCAAGCGCGTGCAGCTGCTGGTGGGCGGCTTCCAGATTACCAACCTCGATCTGCCCTTCGCGATGAACTCCATGAGCATTACCTACGCTGACGGCACGCTCGCCGACGCCTATGCGAACCTCGTCTACTGGCCTACGCCGCTGGAGTTCGGAGTGACGCTGGGCGTGGTAGCCCTCGGGTTCCTCATCTTCTTCCTGGGTCTGAAGTTCCTTCCTCTGCGACCCGCCGAGAAGTAGTTTCCGCAGATGCGGGCCGAACCCTCCAATCGGTTGCGCGTCTCTCTAGCATGCGGGCCGTCTGCCGTGGGGCGGGCGGCCCTTTTCTTTCGAGGGAGGAAGGAACCCTATGAGGAAGATCATTGCGACGGTGGTGGTGTTTCTGCTGGCCGGCGCGTGCGTTGTCGGCGCGGTGGCCCTCGTGCAGCCCGATGCGCTCAGCGTGCGGCCTATCGCTGCCGATTCGCCTTGCCCGGTGGTGGGGTGCGCATCGGGTGAGTGCCACGGCTTCGACGATGTGCCCGAGCCCGACGGCGTGCACGAGATGACCTGTCCGGAGGCCTCGTGCGCATCGGTGGAATGCCATGGCTGGGAAACGCTCTCGTCGCGCTACTACCAGGCGTCGGATGCCAGCCTGAACCTGTGGATTCTCATGCCGGTTGCCCTCGTAGTGGCGCTCGCCGGCATTATGCGGAAGGTGGGACGGTCATGAGGATGCTCGTTGTGGATGCCCTGGCGCTGGCCCTGTATATCGTGGTGTCGCTGCCCGCGCTGACGGGCGTGGGGCCGCACGAGTGGCTCGGGCTCGGCGTGGGGCTTGTTCTGCTCGTCCACGGCGCCCAGCACTTCGAACTCGTTGCGCGCCTTCTGTCCGGTCACCGCTCACTGCGAGCAATAGGCCGCGTTCTGCTGGATGCGGCGCTCGTGATCGCGGTCGCGGTCGTGGTGCTTTCGGGCCTCATGGAATCAGGCGCCGTGCTGCTGTCATTCGGCCTGTATGCCGAGGGGTATTACTTCTGGGGGCCTTTGCACGCCGCGTCCGCCAAGGTGCTTCTCGCGCTTCTGGTGGTGCACGGCGCGCTCAACATCGGCGCACTGCGTCGCCTCATCCAGCGCTCCCGCACCGGCGAGGGCGAGTAAGTCCGCTGTCCACCTGTTTGCTTTCCGCAGATTACTGTGCTCGAATTTTTGCGGAGGCGTGTAATTGAATGCTGGCAAAGGGGCCGGAAGTTTTGCTTCCGGCCCCCGTTATTTGTAGGGGCAGCGTTCCTCCAGCATCGTGGAAATATCCCGCAGGCTCGTTGCATTTGCCCGTTTAACTCGTTAAAATGCACGTTATTGAACAGAGTGTTCATTTTTGGCCGTTCTGTTTAAAACGAGCGAAAGGACGAGATTATCGCCATTGCAGCCTGTGCACCGTCCGTCGCAGCTCCTTGCGAGGACCGGCGCATCTCGAAATCGAAGCGGGCTCTGAGAGGGGCGCTCATTGCGCTTCTGGAAGAGCGCGGCTTCGATGCCGTCACGGTAAACGACCTGTGCGAACGGGCCGATCTGAACCGCGGCACGTTCTACAACCACTTTCACGACAAAGAAGATCTTTTGGCGGTGTTGGAAGACGAGGTGATGGCCGACATCGATGCGCTCCAGGGGCGCATGCACGACGTCAGCCTGGCCGATATGCTGGCCTACCGCGTGGCGGGGCGTCCGCTGCCGCTTCTGGTGGAGCTGTTCGACTACCTGCGCGCCCAAAGCGATTTTCTGCATGCGGTGTTGGGGCCCGGAGGCGACGCGAGCTTCGGGCCGCGCCTGCGCGAGGCGGTTTGCGAGAACCTGGTGCAGAACATCCTCCACGAGAAGTACCGCGACAACCCCACGCCCTTCGTGGAATACTACGTTGCCTTCTACGCCGCTGCCTATCTGGGCATTATCGCCCGGTGGATCGAGCGCGGCTGCCCTGAAACTTCTGAGGACATGGCCCGCATCGCCATGCGCCTCTTCTTCATCAAACCCGGCGAATCCATCGAGCTGTAACGGGGAAGCGAGATACCTATGAAAAAGAAGAACAGCAAGTATACCGAGATCATCACCGAAGCCTCTACCTCCGCCCCGGCGGGCGAGGCCGCACCGGCCCCCTGCGCCTCTTGCGCGCCGCGTGTTACGACGGTGGATGCGGCCCAGGCCAACGCCGCCGAGGCTGCCGCCGCCCGGGTCGCCGCCGCGGCGTGCCCCTTCCACATCGGCATCGACGTGGGCTCCACCACGGTGAAGCTCGCGGTGCTGAACAACGACAACGAGATTCTGTGGGCGGTGTACCGCCGCCACCACGCCGACGTGCGCGCCACCATCGTGGAGGTGCTGCGCGAGGCGGCCGAGGTGTACTCCACCGAGGAGATGACCATCGCCATCACGGGTTCGGGCGGCCTACTTCTGTCCCAGTGGCTGAATGTGGCCTTCGTGCAGGAGGTCATCGCGTCGAAGACGGCCGTGGAGACCTTCATCCCCAAAACCGATGTGGCCATCGAACTGGGCGGCGAGGATGCGAAGATCATCTACTTCGACAACGGCATCGAGCAGCGCATGAACGGCACCTGCGCCGGCGGCACGGGCGCCTTCATCGACCAGATGGCCGCGCTTCTGAACACCGACGCCGGCGGCCTGAACGAGCTGGCGGCCGACCACAGCACCATTTATCCCATCGCCAGCCGCTGCGGCGTGTTCGCCAAGACCGACGTGCAGCCGCTGCTGAACGAGGGCGCGCGTCGCGAGGACATCGCCGCCTCCATCTTCCAGTCAGTGGTCACCCAGACCATCTCGGGGCTCGCCTGTGGGCGCCCCATCCGCGGCAACGTGGCCTTCTTGGGCGGTCCTCTGCAGTATTTGCCCGAGCTGCGCAAGCGCTTCTACGAGACGCTGGAGCTGACCGACGAGGCCATCATCGTGCCTGAGAACGCGCACCTGTTCGTTGCCGCCGGCTGTGCCATCGCCGGCGTGGCCGAGGGCGCGGCGCCCGAGAAGCTTTCCGACGTGCTTGCGCGTCTGGAGGGGTTGGGCGATATGCAGGGCTCGGAGGTGGTGCGCCTGGCTCCGCTGTTCGCGAACGACGAAGAGCTCGCCGAATTCCGCAGTCGCCATGACGCTGAGCGCGTGTGTCGCGCGAGCCTGGAGGACTACCGCGGCGTGGCCTTCCTCGGCATCGACGCCGGCTCCACCACCTTCAAGGCGGCGCTCATCGGCGAGGACGGCGCGCTTCTGTGGTCCACCTACGCCTCGAACAAGGGCGACGTGCTGGGCTGCGCCAAGGCGGCTGTGGCCGAGCTCTACCGCGCGCTGCCCCGCGACCCGCAAACTGGCGAGCCGCTCGTGACCATCGGGCACGCCACGGTGACCGGCTACGGCGAGGGCCTGCTTTTGGAGGCCTTGCGGGTGGATTCCGGCGAGATCGAGACCGTGGCGCATTTGCGCGGCGCCCAGGAGATGCTGCCCGGCGTGGAGTTCATCCTGGACATCGGCGGCCAGGACATGAAGTGCCTGCGCGTGAAGGACGGCGTCATCGACCACATCATGCTGAACGAGGCCTGCTCGTCGGGCTGCGGCAGCTTCATCGAGTCCTTTGCGAGCGGTCTGAACCTGGACGTGGCCGAGTTCGCGAGCACCGCCATCTCCGCCGAGAACCCGGTGGATCTGGGCAGCCGCTGCACCGTGTTCATGAACTCGCGCGTGAAGCAGGCCCAGAAGGAGGGCGCCACCGTGGGCGACATCGCTGCGGGCCTGGCCATCTCCGTCATCAAGAACGCGCTGTTCAAGGTCATCAAGATTCGCGACCCCCACGATGTGGGCACTCAGGTCATCGTGCAGGGCGGCACTTTCTTGAACGACGCGGTGCTGCGCGCCTTCGAGCAGCTGTCGGAAGTGAACGCCGTGCGTCCGGATATCGCCGGCAACATGGGTGCCTTCGGCGCGGCATTGTTGGCCCGCGACCGTTACGAGGATGCGCGCCGCCGCTGCGAGGGCGAGGCACTCTCGCCGGACGTGGGGCCGAAGGTACTTACAAGCGGCCTTCTGTCGCTCGAAGCCATCGAGGCGCTCGCCCCCAGCCACCGCACCGTGCGCTGCAAGGGCTGTTCCAACAGCTGCCTTCTCACGGTGAACGACTTCGGCGTGGATGCGGCCACCGGCAAGCACCGCCGTTTCATCACCGGCAACCGCTGCGAGAAGGGCGAGAGCCTGGGCACGGGTGCCGAGAAGTCGGCCGTGCCGAACCTGTTCGAGTACAAGGCCGAGCGCACGTTCGGCTACGAGCCGCTTTCCGAGGAAGAGGCGCAGCGCGGCACGGTGGGCATCCCGCGGGCGCTGAACATGTACGAGAACTATCCGTTCTGGTTCACCTTCTTCACGAAGCTGGGCTACCGGGTGATTCTCTCCGACCCGTCTACCAAGAAGACCTACGAGGCCGGCATCGAGTCCATGCCCTCCGAAAGCGTGTGCTATCCGGCGAAGCTCTCTCACGGTCACATCATGAACCTGCTGGACAAGCACCCTGACTTCATCTGGATGCCCTGCAGCAAATGGGAGCGCCAGGAAGACGAGACCGCTGGCAACCACTTCAACTGCCCCATCGTGGCCAGCTATCCCGAGGCGCTGCGCCTGAACATCGACGAGCTGCGCGAGGCCGACGTGGCCTTCGTGAGCCCCTGGGTGCCCTACCACGACAAGGAGAAGCTGAAGGAGCGCCTGTTCGTGGAGCTGACTGAGAACTTCGCGGCCGAGGCGAACGGGAAGGGCGCGCCCTTCACCCGCGCCGAGATCGACGCGGCGGTGGAGGCGGCCTGGGCCGAGGACGAAGCCTTCAAGCGCGACATTCGCACGAAGGGCGTGGAGACGCTGGCCTGGATGGAGGAGACCGGCACCCGGGGCATCGTTCTGGCGGGCCGCCCCTACCATCAGGATCCCGAGATCAACCACGCCATCCCCGAGCTGCTCACGAGCTTCGGGCTGGCGGTGCTCACCGAGGACTCGGTGGCCCATTTGGGCCAGCTGGAGCGCCCCATCCGCGTGGTGGACCAGTGGATGTACCACACCCGCCTGTACGCGGCTGCCAAGGTGGTCACCCAGCGCCGTGACCTGGACCTCATCCAGCTGAACTCCTTCGGCTGCGGCCTGGATGCGCTCACCACCGACCAGGTGCAGGAGGTGCTGGAAGCGGCTGGCAAGGTGTACACCGTGCTGAAGATCGACGAGGTATCGAACCTGGGCGCCGCCCGCATTCGCGTGCGCAGCCTGCTCGCGGCCCTGAAGGACCAGGCCGACCGCGAGGCCGAAGCTGCCTCCGATGCCGCCGCCGAGAAGCGCGGCTGCCCTGCGGCCTGTATCGATTTGGACAATCTGGACAAGCTTGTGCCCGCTAGCTTCACCGAGAAGGCCGACGGCGTGGTGGCCGCCGCCGAGGTGGAGCAGCGCGAGGGCACCTCCACCGAGTTTACGCGCGTGCAGTTCACCGAGCAGATGCGCGACGAGGGCTGGACCATCCTCGCGCCCCAGATGGCGCCCTACCACTTCGAGCTTCTGGTGCCCATCTTCCACCGGGCCGGCTACAACGCGGTGCTGTTGCCCTCGGTAGACCACGGCGCGGTGGACGCGGGCCTGAAGTACGTGAACAACGACATCTGCTACCCGTCCATCCTGGTCACGGGCCAGATCATGGAGGCAGTGCTGTCGGGCAAGTACGACACCGACAAGCTGGCCGTGCTCATCACCCAGACCGGCGGTGGCTGCCGCGCCACCAACTACATCTCGCTCATCCGCAAGGCTCTGAAGTCGGTGGGGCTCGGGCATATCCCGGTCATCGCCATCTCGTTCAAGGATCTGGGCGAGGAGAACCCGGGCTTCAAGATCACGCCGAAGATGCTCTACCAGGCCATCTACGCGCTACAGTACGGCGACCTGCTCATGATGTGCCTGTACCGCACGCGCCCCTACGAGGTGGAGCCGGGCAGCGCGAACCGCCTGTTCGAGTACTGGATGGACGCCTGCAAGCACCAGCTTCAGCGCGGCGTGCGCCAGTCGGAGTTCCGCCGCACGGTGCGTCGCATCGTGGAGGACTTCGACACGCTGCCGCTTACCGGCGAGGGCACCAAGCCGCGCGTGGGCGTGGTGGGCGAGATTCTTGTGAAGTTCCATCCCACGGCCAACAACCAGATTGTCGATGTTATCGAGCGCGAGGGCTGCGAGGCCGTGGTGCCCGGGCTCATCGAGTTCTTCCTGTTCGGTATTGCCGGCGGCATCTTCCAGCAGCCTATCGGCAAGTCGAAGAAGAGCGCGCTCGGCAGCCGCATCGGCCTGGCTGCGGTGAAGAAGCTGCGCAAGCCGGTGACCGACGCGCTTGAGAAGTCGGCGCGCTTCCACCCGCCGGCGGATATCTACGAGCTGGCCGAGTATGCGAGCGAGATCCTCTCCCTGTGCAACTCCATGGGCGAGGGGTGGCTGCTCACCGCCGAGATGGTGGAGCTCATCCGAAGTGGCTGCCCGAATGTGGTGTGCACCCAGCCCTTCGCGTGCCTGCCGAACCACGTGGTGGGCAAGGCCACCATCAAGGAGCTGCGCCGCCGCTACCCCGAGAGTAACATCGTGGCCGTGGACTACGACCCCGGTGCCTCCGAGGTGAACCAGCTCAACCGCATTAAGCTGATGATCGCCGTGGCCAAGGCGAACCTGGCCGAGAAGGAGGCCGAGGCCCGCGCCGTGCGCGACGCCGCCCGCGGCAGCGCCCCCGAGCCGGCCGAGTCCGTCGCCGCGTCCGTGGAAGTGGAGACCACCGAGGTCGCAGAGTAATGGGCGGAAGGCTCGTCATCGTGCCGACCCCCATTGGGAATTTGGGGGATATGACGCTGCGCTCGCTCGAGGCGCTGCGCAGGGCCGATGTGGTGTGCGCGGAGGACACGCGGGTGACGGGCAAGCTGCTCGCGTACTTCGATATACGCAAGCCGCTCGAACGTCTCGACGAGGCGATGATCGGGGCGAAGGTGGCGTCTGTAGTGGAGCGCATCGCCGCCGGGGAGGTGGTGGCCTACTGCTCGGATGCCGGCATGCCGGGCGTGTCCGACCCAGGGTTGCGGCTGGTGGCCGCGGCCCGGGAGGCGGGCGTGGATGTGGAGGTGCTGCCCGGCGCCTCGGCCGCTGCATGCGCCTACGTGGCCTCGGGCACGGTGTGCCCGCGTTTCTACTTCGGCGGCTTCTTTCCCCGCAAGGCGGCCGAGCAGCGCTCCGTTTTGGAAGAGTTGCGCGGGTTGGATGCGGCGCTCGTGTTCTACGAGAGCCCGAACCGTTTGGTGGCGGCGCTCGCGACCATCGCCGAGGTGCTGCCGTTGCGTTCTGTTGCCGTGTGCCGCGAGCTGACGAAGCTGCACGAGGAGGTGGCGCGCGGCACGGCCGCCGAGCTGACCGAGCTGTTTGCGGCCCGGGCCGAGGAGCCTGGCGGCATTCGCGGCGAGATCGCGCTCGTGATCGACGCGCCGAATGCGGCCGAGGCGGCCGCCGGCGCCGAGGCGGCCGCGGCCTCGGCCGAGGCGCGTGCCGCCGAGCTGGTTGCGGAGGGTCTGCGCACCAAGGAAGTCGCCAAGCGCGTGGCCGCTGAGTTCGGCATCTCCCGCAACGACGCTTACGAACTGGCCATGAGACAGGGGAAGGTGCGGTAGTTATGCCCTATATTTCCATTGAGAGCGGTGCATTGGACGATGCCCAGAAGGAGCAGCTGATCGGCCGCTTAACTGAGGTGGCATCGGAGATTATGTCCGTTCCCCCTGAGTTTTTCTCCGTCACCATCAAAGAGCTTCCTGAGAAGAATTTCGGCATCGGCGGCAAAACCATCGACCGCGTGAAGGCCGAGTATCGCGCGTCTCGTGGGTAGTCGCTCACGGTCAAAGACGATGCCTCCCGAGCTCGTCTTCATCGACGGCATGGAAGTCTGGCTCACGCGCCAGGCCATCAAGAACATGCATCTGCGCGTGAAGCCGCCCGATGGCCGTATCGAGGTCTCGGCGCCTTTGCGCCTGCCGCTTGCCACCATCAGGGCGTTCGTGGGGGAGAAGCGCGACTGGATCGAGCGCCAGCAAAAGGCCATCGCCGCCTCGCCCCGCGGGGAGGCGGCGATGGCAACGCCCGAAGAGGTGGCCCAATGGCGTGTCGTGGTGCAGGCTTGCGTGCCGCCGCTCATCGCGGCATGGGAACCCATCATGGGCGTGAAGGCGGGCAAGATCGCCTACCGCAACATGACAAGCCGCTGGGGCAGCTGCCAGCCGGCTACGGGCCGCATCTGCATCAACGTGCGCCTGGCACTGTACCCGCCCGAATGCCTGGAGTACGTGGTCGTCCACGAGCTGTGCCATCTGCTGGAACGCGGCCACGGCCCGCGTTTCCACGCGCTCATGGACCATTTCATGCCCGACTGGAAAACACGTCGCGCCAAACTGCGATAGACCACGCGGGAGGCGGGAGAGCTGGGCTTCTTCCTCGGGCGTGAGTCCATTGGGACCCGGTCAAATCGGCCTTTAACTTGCAGACATGCAAGATGATCCCCGATTTGACCAGGTCGCCTGTAAGTCGGCCGCTCATCTGACCGGTTTTCGGAACACGGAGGGGGCGAAGCCCGGTCAAATCGCCACCCAACTTGCAGACATGCAAGATGACCTCCGATTTGACCAGACCACTTGCAAGTTGGCGCCCGATTTGACCTGTTTTGAGGACGTAGACCGGCTGAAATCCGGTCAGATCGTCCCTCATCTCGCATTTCTGCAAGTTCGACCTCGATCTGACCGGATCGCTTGCGAACGCGATTTCGATTCGGCTTGCTTTCGGAATGGGGCAGCCGGAATCCGGTCGATGGGGGCAGCTGGAATCGGGTCAGTCGTGCGCCCGCTTACGCCACCATGTCGCTTACGCCACCATATCGCTTACGCCACCATATCCGCCAGGGTCTGTCTTTGTAGATAATCGTTGATGGCATCTTGCAGGCCGCCCCAGATGCGGCGGCTCGGACAGCTGTCGGCGCGCTCGCAGGCCAGAAGGTCGCTCGTGCAGGTCATCAGCTCCAGACCGTCTTCCGATGCGCTTACCACATCGGCCAGGGTGATGTCGCGCGGCGCCCGCGCCAGTTGGTAGCCGCCCGCGTATCCGCGGGTCACGGTGAGCAGCCCCGCCGCCGCCAGAGGCGCCACCACCTGTTCGAGGTATTTCTTGGAAAGCCCTTGGCGCTCGGCGATATCCTTCAAAGGAGTGCAGCCTTCTTCGTAGCGTGCAGCCAGATCCAGCATGACGCGCATGCCGTAGCGGGTTTTCGTCGATATCTTCATGTCGTTACCATTCTCTTCTTGACATTCTCATTTTCCAGTTTATATTAAAACCTAGCAAACTACTAGACTTAGATAGAGCGCCCGCGGATCTCTCGAAGGAGCGAGCGGCACGGGGCGCTCCGTCGCAAAGAGAACGAGGAACCGTGAGCCCCATGAAGCAGATCTACCTGGACCATGCCTCCACTACGCCGGTGCGCTCGGAGGTGGTGGAGGCCATGCTGCCGTACTTCACCGAGCAGTTCGGCAACCCGTCGTCCATCTACCCGCTCGGCCAGGACGCCTCCGATGCCGTGGCCGATGCCCGTGCGGTGCTCGCTGACATCATCGGAGCCACCCCGCGCGAGGTGTACTTCACCAGCGGCGGCACCGAGTCGGACAACTGGGCCATCAAGGGCTTTGCCCGGGCGAACGCCGCCAAGGGCCGCCATATCATCACGAGCGCCATCGAGCACCACGCGGTGCTGCACACCTGCGAGGCCCTGGAGAAGGAGGGGTTTGAGGTGACGTACGTTCCGGTGGACGAGCACGGGCTTGTGCGCCCCGAGGACTTCGCCGCGGCCATCCGTCCCGACACCATCCTGGCTTCCATCATGTTCGCCAACAACGAGATCGGCACCATAGAGCCTATCGCTGAGCTTGCAGCCATCGCCCACGAGCACGGGGTGGTCTTCCACACCGACGCGGTGCAGGCCTTCGCGCACGAGCCCATTGACGTGAAGGCCATGGGCATCGATATGCTGTCGGCCTCATCCCACAAGATCTACGGGCCCAAGGGCGTGGGGCTTTTGTACATCCGCAAGGGCGTGAAGGTGCAGAACTTCATCGACGGCGGCCAGCAGGAGCGTGGTCGGCGCGGTTCCACCGAGAACGTGCCCGGCATCGTGGGCTTTGCGAAGGCGGCCGATCTGGCCCAAGCCGACGCGGGCCTCGAGCGCGACCGCCAGCGCGAGCTGCGCGACCATGCCATCCGCCGCATCCTGGACGAGATCCCCTCCGCGAAGCTGAACGGCAGTTGGGAGAGCCGCCTGGCCAACAACGTGAACTTTTCTTTCGAGTTCATCGAAGGCGAGGGCATGCTGCTGCAACTGGCTGCGCGCGGCATCTGCGTGTCGTCGGGAAGCGCCTGCACATCGGGCTCGCTGGATCCGAGCCATGTGCTGCTGGCCATTGGGCTGCCCCACGAGATCGCCCATGGCAGCCTGCGCATGACCCTCGGCCGCGACACCACGCGCGAGGATGTGGACTTCGCCATCGACTCCCTGAAGGCGACCCTTGCGAACCTGCGCATGATGAGTCCTCTGTACGAGGACTTCCAGCAGGGGAAAGTGGCCTCGGTCATCGAGCAGTTCAAGGCCGACGGCTTCCCCTACGCGAACTAGATTTTCAGCCCGAAAGAAAGAGAGAACTCTCATGGCAATGAACTATTCCGAGAAGGTAATGGAGCACTTCACCAACCCGCAGAATGTGGGCGAGATAGAGAACGCGAGCGGCTGCGGTACCGTGGGCAACGCGGTGTGCGGCGACATCATGCGCGTGTATTTGGACATCGACGAGAACAACGTCATCCAAGATGCGAAGTTCAAGACCTTCGGCTGCGGCGCGGCCATCGCCACGAGCTCCATGGCTACGGTGCTCGTGAAGGGCAAGACCGTGCAAGAGGCGCTGGAGGTCACGAACAAGGCCGTGATGGAGGCCCTGGACGGGCTACCGCCGGTGAAAGTGCACTGCTCGCTTCTGGCTGAAGAGGCCATTCATGCGGCCTTGTGGGACTATGCCGAGAAGAACAACCTCGTCATCGAGGGTCTTGAGAAGCCGGTGAGTGATATTGGCGAGCATGACCACCACCACGACGTAGAGGAGGACGAGGACTAGGCGCGAGCAAAAAAAGCGCGTGCAGATTGAATCTCGATGGCGGGGCTGGAAGCGAAAGTTTCCGGCCCCGCCTGCTTTTAAGGGGTGTTGTTCGAGTCCTTTTCCGCTTGATGTTGGCTGCTCGTCGGCTCTATGCCCCAGCGCGTTTCTGCATGTGGTCGGCGTTCGTCCCATGGGCATGCTCTGTCGGGCGGGTTCGATATTGGCGACTGCGTGTTCTGCTAGACGGCCACGACGATGGTGTTGGTTTTGCCGTCGCCCGTGCAGGTTTGCAGGACGATGGACTCGCCGAAGCCGGTCACGCGCGGGGCGATAGCTTTCCACGTGGCCGTTATCTCAACGGTGAACACGGCGTGAACCCGGTAGTCGCGAGCGGCGCCCTGGCTATCGACTAGCATGATGGCATCGCCTCGCTTCAGGGCGCGAACAGGCGTAAAGGAGCCGGGATTGTGCCCGATGAAGTAACCCCAGCTGCCGTCAGCGGTGGCATCCGATCCGAGCCAAAGCCCGGCTCCCGTTGCCGGCGTTGTGCCGCCGCGCACATCGCGGTAGGGGATGGTCGCGTCGCCAATGGTCAGGGTGCGGCATTTGGCCGGAGAGGGAGTTTGGGACGTTGCGGTGTTCGTGTCAGGCTGGGGGAGAGGGGCTGCTTGCGGCTGCGCGGCAGGACGCTCGCTCTCTTCCCCGAGGCCCCGGGAAATGCTCACGGGAGGGCGCCGTCGTTGCTGGACCGAAGGGTCGGCTGCGACGGTTCGGGGGCGGTCGGGATCCAGAATACGGGCACGCTCGGGTGCCGAGGAGATCTCCTTGCCCGAGGAAGGGGGAAGCTGCTTGTCCGCGTGTTCCGCGGTCTGAGCCAGAGCCTCCCCTGTTCCCGTAAGGGCCGCGACAAGGGCAATGCCCGCCAGAAAGGCAACGCCGCCCGCTCCGCATCCGATTCGCTTTCCATCACCACAGCTCGTTTGCTCCATGGCTTCCCCCTCATCTCGCCGTCCCCCAATTCGTTCTGCACGATCGTTCATAGTTGTATGATAGTGCGATTTTGGGAAGAAGTAAAGCGAAATTTGCGCGAACGTGCGATGACAGTCAGACGCTTTCGGGGAACCATGGCATGGGGTCTCGACTGCCGAGCTGAAGCGGAGAGGTTCGCCGCCTGCCCCAGCAGAGAGGCCCGCCACCAATTGCGGCGATGACCTGCTGCCGCCAGCCCCAGCAGAGAGGCCCGCCACCAATTGCGGCGATGACCTGCTGCCGCCAGCCCCAGCAGAGAGGGCTGCCGCTCATCGCAACGGAAGGGTCTGCCGCCAACCGTGGTGGAGCGGCTTCCAGCCGCGGCAAAAGGGGTTTCTCGCGGAGCCTGCTTCCCGGACGTACCGCAGCCGCCATGCCCCCGAGTCAAGATGTTTCCGCCCTCGTGCCGCCCGTGGTTGGAGTCTGCGCAAAGTCGGTGTGGGTTGCCTTGCGGCCATCCCTTGGGGCCGTTCTATGCCGTATCATGATTCGTTCAGAGAAAGATGGGCCCGAGGGGGTGCATATGGAGGACGAAGGAAGGAAGTACTGGCTGTCGGTGGCGGCCTTTCTCGTCGTTTTCATCGCCGTGGTCATCACCTTCTCCATGTTCATGCAGCAAACAAGCAACCGCATCGTGTCCCAGGCGAGCCAATACGTCACCGATGCGACGAACCAGACGGCCAAGCTGGTGTCCACCTTCATGCAGAACACCCAGAAGGACGTCGAGACCATCGCCTCTCTGGCCTCTGAATCTCCCGATGTCACCGCTATTGTCACGAGCGAGGAATGGCTGCGTGAGGTGGGGAACACATCGCCCTTCGATTCCATCGACTTCGTCGACGCCGACGGCATGCAGCATTCTCCAGGTCGTGACGCGGTAGATGTGAGCGATCGGGCCTACTACCAGAAGGCCATGGCCGGGCTGTCGGGCATCGAATGCGTCTTCAACACGCGGCTTACCCATGAGAACCTCATCTACTTCTATGCTCCGGTGCGCGAAGGCGCCGACGGTCCGGTCGTGGGTCTTCTGCTGGCCCATTACGACGAGGGGCGCCTGACCGAGCTTTTGCAGAACAGCTTTTTCGGCTACGACTCCCACGTGCTCTTGTGCCTGCCAACCGGCGAGGTGGTGGCAGCCTCCGACCGGTCGTTTGTGGGGACGAACCTGATCACTGACATTGCGGCCGGCGGCCTCGGGAGCACCGCCGAGGGCTTGCGGGCCGCCCTTTCCGGGCGGGAGAGCGTCGCGTTCACCTACAACGGCACAAGCGGCGTGGGGTCGGCCTGCGTTACCAACGTGCCGGGTCTTGACTGGGCTATCCTGGAAACCTTCCCCTCGGCGGCCACCGAGCAGATGATCAACGCGGCCAACGAGGGCGGTTGGAGCGCTCTGCTCATTATCGTGCTGGTGTTTGTGGTGGTCATCGTCGGCATCGTGGTCTTCAACAACCGCCGCCACCGTATCCTGGCCCGCTCCATGAAGGATCGTATCGATGCGCAGATCGGCGTCGGCAAGCTCACCGAGCGCCTCGTGCTCATTGACTTCGGCGCCGATCGCTTCCGCTATATGAGCGGTCCTGAAACGCCTCACGACCCCTATGAGTTGGAGGGCACCTACCAGCAGATGGTCGATCGTCTGGAAGGCTTGGTGGTGGGCGAGGAGGCCAAGCGCGAGGTGGTGGAGCAGTTCTCCCGCGAGGCTATCATGGGCGCCATGCCGCCCGGGGTTGACAATCTCGGCTTCGAGTACCAGTTCAATCGCGGCGGCGATTTGAAATGGGAGGACGTCAACCTCATCTGCGTAGAGCGCGACGACTGGGGGCGCCCGCTGCGTCTGGTGTACACCACTCAGGACGTTACCGTCATGAAGGCTCGCGAGAAGCAGCTGCAGCAGGCCATGGAAGACTCCTACCGCGCCGCCGTGGCCGCCAACAACGCCAAGAGCGACTTCCTCTCGCGCATGAGCCACGATATTCGCACGCCTATGAACGCCATTATCGGTATGACCGAGCTTGCGCGCATGAGCGAGGGCGACCCCGAGCGCGTTGACGATTGCCTCGCGAAGATCACCTTGTCGAGCAACCACCTGCTCAACCTCATCAACGAGGTGCTCGATTTGTCCATGATCGAGAACGGCCGGCTTGTGCTGTCGGTGTCCACGGTGGATCTGCGATCCCTTGTGGCAGAGGTGGAAACTGTGTTCGGTTCCCGCTGTGATAAGGCCGATATCAACTTCTCGGTTGTTATGGAGGATGTGGTTCATCCGCTGGTGGAGGCGGACGCCCTGCGCTTGCAGCAGGTGTTCATGAACATGCTCGGCAATGCGGTGAAGTTCACGCCCGAAGGCGGATCGGTGTCGGTGCGCGTCATCGAGCATCCGGTGCGCATCGAGGGCTGCAGCGATTACGAGTTCGTGTTCTCCGATACCGGCTGCGGCATGGCGCCCGAGTTCATCGAGCACGTCTTCGAGCCCTTCTCCCGCGAGCACGATTCCCGCACCGAACGAGTGGAGGGCACGGGGCTGGGCCTCTCTATCGTGCAGAACGTGGTATCGCTCATGGGCGGTACGGTGGAGGTGGAAAGCGAGCCCGACCGCGGGAGCACCTTCACCGTGCATGTGAACCTGCGCCACGGGGCCGTCGACGCTGCGGCCGACGAGGTCGCCGCGCCTGCCGACGAGAGCCCGCTCGGCCCGGCGTGCGTGCTGCTTGTGGAAGACAACGAACTGAACAGCGAGATAGCTGCCGCTCTGCTGGAATCGCTCGGGCTGGCGGTGGAGTGCGCCTTCGACGGGCGCGAAGCACTCGACGCGCTCGCGGCCGCCGAGCCGGGGCATTTCGACGCGGTGCTCATGGACATTCAGATGCCGGTGATGAACGGGCTGGAGGCCACGCGCGCCATCCGCGCGAGCGAGCGCGCCGACATCCGCGCGCTGCCGGTGGTGGTGCTGTCGGCCAACGCCTTTGCCGAGGATGTGCAGGAGTCGAAGCGGGCCGGCGCTGACGATCATCTCTCCAAGCCCATCAGCGTGAAGGATCTGGCCGCCACGCTGCGCGGAATCCTCGGGCGCGGAGGCTCCTCCCAGTGTTAAGATAGCCTGCACGCATTCACCCCCGAGGGAGCCGCGGCGTCATTGGCCGCGCGCGTCCGGAGAGGAGGCCCTGACCGCATGTCCAAGGGTACCTTCGGCGTCACTACGCCCATCTACTACATCAACGCCGCGCCGCACCTCGGCACCGCCTACACCACGGTGGCCGCCGACACCATCACGCGCTACCAGCGCATGAACGGCTACGACGTGTCGTTTGTCACCGGCACCGACGAGCACGGCCAGAAAATCGCCGAGACCGCCGAGAAGAACGGTATGACGCCGCAGGCCTGGTGCGATCATTTGGCTCCGGCCTTCACCGACGCGTGGGAGCTTTTGAATATCGACTACACTAACTTCGTGCGCACCACCGAGGATCGTCAGACGCGCGCCGTGCAGAAGCTGTGGTGCGAGCTGCACGATAAGGGCTGGCTGTACAAGAGCGCCTACGAGGGCTGGTACTGCATCCACGAGGAGACCTACTACGCCGAGAGCGACCTGGAGAAGAACGATGAGGGCGAGTTCGTCTGCCCCGATTGCAAGCGCCCCGTGCGCCGCGCCTCGGGCGAGGAGAACTGGTTCTTCAAGCTGTCGGAGTTCCAGGACAAGCTTTTGGCCTTCTACGACGAGAACCCCGACTTCATCCGCCCCGAGAGCCGCCGCAACGAGATCGTCTCCTTCGTGAAGGGCGGCCTGCAGGACCTGTCCATCTCGCGTTCCAGCTTCGACTGGGGCATTCCCGTGCCCTTCGACGAGGGGCACGTGTTCTACGTGTGGGCCGACGCGCTCATCGCGTACCTCACCGGCATCGGCTACGGCGACCCTGAGCGCGAGGCCGAGTTCGATCGCCGCTGGCCCATCCAGTACCATTTCGTGGGCAAGGACATCACGCGCTTCCACTGCGTCATTTGGCCGGCTATGCTGATGGCTGCCGACATGCCCATCACCCACACGGTGTTCGGCCATGGCTTTTTGCTCACCAAGGGCGAGAAGATGTCGAAGTCGAAGGGCAACGGCCTTATGCCGGCCGACTTGGTGAAGGTGTTCGGCGTGGATGCCTACCGTTACTACTTCATGAGCGACGTGCAGTTCGGCCACGACGGCTCCATCTCCATGGAGCGCATGGTGCAGGTGTACAACGCTGATCTGGCCAACACCTGGGGTAACCTGGTGTCCCGCGTGACCAACATGACCGGCAAGTACTTCGAGGGTCGCGTGCCCGAGGCTCCGGCTGGCGCCGAGAACAACCCCTTGCGCGAGATCGCCGACACGCTGTACGCGGAATACGACGCCTGCATGAGCGAGGTGGACTTCACCGGGGCTGCGGCAGCCGTGCAGAAACTCGCGGGCCGCGTGAACCTGTACGTGGAGGAGAGCGCGCCGTGGGCCCTGGCGAAGGATCCCGCGAAGGCCGACGAGCTGGCGGCGGTGCTGTACAACTGCTTGGAGGCCATTCGCATCATCGCGCTGTACATGGCTCCGTTCATGCCCACCACCTCGGCCGAGGTGTTCCGCCGTCTGGGCTTGGGCGACATCGCGGGCGTCACCGACATTCAGGAAGCAACGGCTTGGGGCCAGCTGCCCGCCAGCGTGGCCGTGGAGGTGGGAGACCCGCTCTTCCCGCGCCTGGACGTGGAGAACCTTCCGGAGCTGTAGTGAAATGTAATCTGTAATACGTTTAAATGTTTGTTACAATGAAACGGCACTAGCAAAGTCCAACTGCGGGCGGCGCTTCGAGAGATTGGAGTGACGCCTATGTTTGAGAGCGTTCTTTTCGCCGCAGCAGCGGTCGCCACTATAGCGGGCTTCCTTTTGGAGGTTTGGAGAGAGATGAAATCAAGCGTGCAGGAGGATGACGAGGGGAGAAAGGAAAAGGCCAGCGGCAACTGACCTTTTCTAAGATAAAACAACCCGCGCCGCCCGCTAGGGATCACAACCTCGGGCTTTGCTGGTGCCCCCATTATAGCAGGCCGATTTTAAGGATGCCAGAAGGAATCATGAGAGAGCAAGATCCCGTTTTCTACGACGCTCTGTTCCGGCAGAAGCGCAAGGGCGGCAAATGGCGTGAGGTGGAAGCGCCAGCGCTGGAAGGGCCCGTGGCCGACACCCACGCGCATTTGCAGATGCTCGCCGATCCGGCGCTGGAGCTGGCCCGCGCCGCCGCTCACAACGTGCGCTTCGTGGAAACCATCGTGGATCCGGCCGATGACGGCTTCGCCACCTTCGACGCGCTGCCAGGCTGGCTTATGGAGGCCTCCCGCGTGCTGCGCGAGATAACGGCCACCGGGACGGTGCCCGCGGAAGGCGGTCCTGTGACCGCTCCGACAGCCGACGCGGGCCGCGAGCCCTGGGCGGCGCTGCCGGCGGTGCGCATTGCTGCGGGCGTGCATCCGCATAACGCCAAGGACTACACACTTGAGGTCGCGACCGCCCTGCGGGAGCGCCTGCACGACCGTCGGGTGAGCGCCGTGGGCGAGATCGGGCTCGACTACCATTACGATCTGTCGCCGCGCGAGGTGCAGCGCGAGGTGTTTCGCGCCCAGATCCGTCTGGCGAAGGAGGCGGGGCTGCCCGTGTGCCTGCACTTGCGCGAGGCCCACGACGACGGCTTTGCCATCCTCTCGGAAGAGGGCTTCCCCGAGGCTGGCACGCTGCTGCACTGCTTCAACCTGGATGCGGCCGAGGTGGCGCGCTGGGTGGAGGCCGGTTGCTATATCGCCTTCGGGGGCCCGGTTACGTTCAAGCGCGCCGACGAGGTGCGCGAGGCCGCCGCGCTGGTGCCGACAGACCGCCTGCTCACCGAGACCGACTCGCCCTACATGACACCCGAGCCCCTGCGCGGAACCGACTGCGGGCCGGCTCACACCATCTACACTGCCGCCAAGCTCTGCGAGGTTCGCGGTGCCGATACGCCGGAAGCCCGCGCCGCCCTTCTGGCCCAGCTGTACACCAACGCCCAGAGCCTTCTCAATCGGCCGGCCACTCTGTGGCAGAAAGGGAACACCCATGCATAGAGTCATTCTGCACGGATCGTGTCGCGCCGACGGGCGCAGCGCCGCGCTCGCCGACGAGCTGTTCAACGCGTGCATCGAGGAGTGCCCGGACGACGGGGTGTCCATTGTGTCGGTGTCCTCCACCGAAGTGCGTCCCTGTATCGGCTGCAACGAGTGCCGCGCCGTGTCGGAGGAGCCCATCCACGTGTTCCAGGAAGGCGACCCGCTGCTGCCCCAGGAGGCAGTGGTGGAATCGGAGGCTCTCTTTCACCACTGCGTCATCGACGACGACATGAACGAGGTGCGCAAGCACCTGGACGCTGCCGACGAGCTCATCGTGGTGTGCCCGGTGTACTTCGCCAGCGTACCCGCCCAGATGAAGGCGCTGCTCGACCGTTTACAGCCCTACTACTTCACCGATTTGCGCACCCGCCCGAAGCGCCCCGCGACCATTCACGTGGTGGGTGCCGGTGGCGACCCCCACGGCTTCGAGCCGCTTATCGGGACGGTGCGCTCGGCGCTTTCCGTGGCCGGCTTTACGGTGGAGCTCGTGCTCGACTGGGTGGGGAAGATCCGCGCCGACGGTGAGATCACCGCCGATGCCGAGGAGTACCCGCTACCTCCCGTGGGCGGTTTCGGTGCGCTCGGCCTGGGCGACGACTACGAGTTCGTGGAAGACGATGGCGATGCGGTGTTCGGCGACGACGTGATCGGTTATGGCGCTGCCGCCGAGGAGCTGCGGGGCGCCGCCGATGACGCCGACGACTTCGATTTCGAGTTCGGCTTCGACGATGATGGCGCTACATCCGCTGTTCCCGCCGCCGCAGGTGTCGTTGCGGGCGAGGTCAAGCCGAAGGGTCGCGCTAAGCTGTCGGTGAGCCAGCCGCAGCGCGCGCCGAAGGAGGCCGCGGGCGGTTCCAAGGGCGGCCGCGGGCCGCGCAAGTCGCACGCCAAGGGCGGTGGCCCGGCCTACGGGAAGAAGAACACGAAGAAGAAGGGCAACGGCCGTGGCGGGCGCCGTTAGCTTTGCCGAGGACGGGCGCCTGTCGCCCTTGTCCACGCCGAGCGCTACCCGCGCCGTGCTCGAGGCCCACGGCATCGGCACGAAGTACACGCTCGGGCAGAACTTCCTCGTGAACGACGATGTGCTGAAGAAGATCATCGCCCTGGCCGAGGTGGGGGAGAGAGATCGTATCCTGGAGGTGGGTCCTGGTATCGGCACACTCACCATCGCCCTGCTCAAGCACGCCCAGAGCGTCGTGGCCATTGAACGCGACCCCGACCTGCCCGCCGTTCTGGCCGACACGCTGCATCCCTGGCGCGAGAAATTCGCCCTCATCGAGAAAGACGCCCTCGACGTAACCGCGGATGACATCGCTTTGGCTATGGAGGAGCGTAGAGGGCTTTCGGGTGGTGCTCACCAAGCGAGTTCCGCAGCGAACGCGATCAGCCCAGTGGGCTGTCGCGCCGAGCGAGGACTGTCTGAGCGACTGAGCGCTACCCGGAAGCCCGACTCCGGTGAGTCACCAAGCGAGGACTGTCTGAGCGAATCAAGGTACCCCGCGTCTGCGTCCCAGGGAAGCTCTCAGCGGCGCTCTCCCAACAAGCTTGTCGCTAATCTCCCGTACGCGGTGGCTGCGACCGTTGTCCTCGACTACTTCGAGCAGTTCCCCTTCCTGGAGTCAGCTACCGTCATGGTGCAAAAGGAGGTGGCCGACCGCATGGCGGCGACCGTGGGCACGAAGAACTACGGCGCCTACACCGTGAAGCTCGGTCTGTACGCCGAGGCCGCTGGCCGCTTCGCGGTGGGCCCGGGCAACTTCTTCCCGCCGCCCCGGGTCGATTCCGCGGTCATTCGCCTGAACCGCCGCGTGCCGCGCATGTCCGATGGTGCCCCGGCAACACCTGAGCTCGTGGCGGCCGCTTGCCTCATGGCCGATGCCGCTTTCACCAATCGACGCAAGACCCTCGCGAACTCCTGCAAGACCTACTTCTCTGGGCGCAAAAGCCTCACACTGCCCCGGCTGGAAGGTCATGTCTGCGAATACGACGGCGCCGCCCTCGCCGCGCGCCTGCCCGAGCTTTTCGAGCGTGCCGCCATCGACCCCCGCCGCCGCGGCGAGACCCTCAATCAGCAAGAATTCCTCGCCTTGGGTGCGGCATTGCTGCAGCAACTTTAGAGGACTTACGCGCCAGAGCGTTCGCGTCCGCCTTTGCCAATCGCGGGCGGCGTTCTGACACATCTCGTCTTTCTACCCTATGATATGATGTAAAAATCATATTGCGAAAGGAAGGAGTCATGGACGATGTTTGCGTGCCTTTGCAAGATTTGCGCCATCTTCGCTGGGATGAGCGTGCGGTTACCTCGGGCACCTCGGGCACGTTCCCGAAAGCGCGGCGCAGCGGCCATGGGGTTACCTACTATTACAAGCTCTCCTGTTACGATAGTTATCGAGGCATTTACGGCCACGAGTGTGTAAACGAGGTGTTGGCCGCCCGTCTTCTTGCCGAGCTGAAAATACCGCGGGTCGATTATCGACTTGTCCATGCTCGTGTGGCCATTGACGGGGAGGAACGAGAAACTTGGCTCAACGTATCTACGAGCTTTCGCGCGCCGGGCGAGCGCAAGATGACCTTTGAGTTGTTTTATGACTTGAAACGTCATTCCGGGGAGTCGCCGTTTGCTTTTTGCCAGCGCATGGGCTGGGGTCGCCATATCGCCCAAATGCTCGCCTTCGATTTTCTTATTGCCAATCGCGACCGTCACGGAGCCAATATTGAGGTGATTCTCTCGCCAGACGGGGCCATGCGCTTGGCACCGTTGTTCGACAACGGGCTTTCCTTCGTGTTCTCGTGCTATGGCGATGCGAAGCGGGCTGCCGCTTTCGATGCTTTGGAAGATGTGAATGCCAACAACTATCTCGGTACACGCTCGCTTTTAGAGAACTTACAGTTCGTCACTGACCTTGCGGAGGGCTCGCTGGCCCTCCCGGTCCTTGACGCGGCTGCTCTCGACCGCGTATTCGATCAGCTTGATCCTGCGATTCCGTCCGCCGCCCATAGGGCGAAAATGCGCGAGATGATCGAAAGGCGGTGGCACTTGCTGGTGGAGCGCGGTATCGTCGTGCCGCAGGGCGCCGGCGCGGGGGCGGGGGAGGATGTCCGATGATTGCCTTTGACATTGTTGACGGACGCCGCAACGCGCGTCCCTGCGGTCAGCTTCTATACGACCCTACACAGGAGCAATGGGCTATTCGCATTGCTCCCGACGCGCAGCCAACAGAGGTTCCTTTTATGCTCGCGCTGTTTCTCGAGCGCGGCGAGCGCGAAATCGGCATGCCGTGGGCGGCACGATGGGTGGAGGAGCGTCTCGTGCCAGCTGGCCGGCAGAATTTGGGGGAAGTGCTGCGCGCTTACGGGTTGGACGACTACGACGAGGTCGCCCTGCTTTCGGGAAGTCGCGGTGCGTGCTCGCACGACGATTTCATATTGAAAGGCCCCTACGATCCGGATGATCGGCAGAGTGTCGGCAATAGTCGAGACCAGGTGCGGAAAGCCGTAGGCAACGCTCTTGCCCAGGCGCGGCGGGCGCAAGGCCTTACCCAAATGCAGCTCGCCGAGCGCGCCGGGATTGATCAAGCGGTGGTAAGCCGAGTGGAACGGGGGCGCGTCAACGCCACACTCGATCTTGTCGCCGATCTTGCCGAGGCGCTGGGGGCGAGGCTGACCATTGGTATCGATCGCAAGGCGTCCGGCGCCCCGCTCTCACGATAGGAGGCCATAGCGAGAAGCGGTTTGCAGCTCGTGTTGTGTTTCGAGGCCGTTCGGGTTTTTGGACCGCGGTCGTCGGTGTACAATACCAACTTCCATCGCATATTGGGAAGGAACGGGACAATGGCCGCAGGCACGCATGGGAAGAAGAACCGCACGAAGCGCATCGTCTTGGCCGCTGTGGCGCTGGTGGCTTTGGTAGCTGTGGGCGTGGGTTTGGCCATAGCTGCCGCCAATGATACGGGTGAGCCCGATTACTCGGGCCTCGCGGTGGAAACCGATCCCACCTTGCCGCAGCCGCCCAAGGTGTCGGGCGCCGACGAGGGGGAGGCTGAAGAGCAGCCCGTTGCCGAGCCGGATTCTACGACTGAGGAACCTGCCCGCCCGCTGGCGTCGCCGTCTACGACTGGGGCGCTTCACGTGGAGGGCGCGAAGCTCGTAGATGTCGCGGGCAACCCCGTGCAGCTGAGGGGCGTTTCCACCCACGGTTTGGCATGGTATCCCGAGTACGTTAACCAGGAGTTCTTCAACGAATTGAAGAACGAGTGGGGCGCCAACGCCGTTCGTCTGGCCCTGTACTCGGCCGAGGAAGGCGGCTATGCCACCGATGCCCTGCGATCAAATCTGAACGAGCTGGTGTTGAAGGGCGTGGAATGCGCGACGGCGGCCGATATGTACGTGGTGGTCGATTGGCATACGCTCACCGACGCCAACCCCCTGACCAACCAGTGGGCGGCAGCCGAGTTCTTCCGCGTCGTCTCGCGTGATCTGGCCGATCACAACAATGTCATCTACGAGATATGCAACGAGCCCAATGGCGATACCACCTGGGCCGATGTGAAGGCCTATGCGGCCGACATTATCCCCATCATCCGCGCCAACGATCCCGATGCCGTTATCGTGGTGGGCACGCCTACCTGGTCGCAGGATATCCAAAAGGCGGCGGCCGATCCTATCGCCGAGAGCAATATCATGTACACGCTGCACTTCTATGCAGCCACGCACCAGGCCGATCTGCGCGAGCGGCTGCGCACGGCCGTCGAGGGCGGTCTGCCCGTGTTCGTCACGGAGTTCGGTATCTGCGAGGCCTCCGGCGATGGCGAGATCGACTACGATTCGGCCGACGCGTGGGTACAGCTCATGGACGAGCTGAACGTGAGCTACATCTGCTGGAACCTCTCCAACAAGAAGGAAACGACCGCCCTGTTCAAGCCCTCGTGCAAGAAGACCTCCGGCTTCACGCTGGACGATCTGTCCGATGCGGGCCTGTGGCTCGTGGATGCGTTGAAGGGCCCTGGATTCGATGCCAAGAAGATCATGCTCGCCCGCGCCGATAAGAAATCGAACAAAGAGGGCGCTGCCATGATGGCGTTCTCCAGCGACACCATCCAGTGGCAGCTCAACGTCGCCGACAAATGGGAGGAAGGCGACCGCGTGTTCTTCCGGTACGAAATGGCGGGCAGCAATTACAGCGCCGCCACCGAGAAATGGTCGGTGACTATTCCCTTCAACGAGGATATCCAGGTGGAGGACAGCTGGAACTGCGAGGTGTCGGTGGCGGCCAACGAGCTGACCGTGAGCAATGCCGCATCCAACGGCAAGGTGGGCGCGGGCGACACCGTGAGCGATGTGGGCTTTGTTGTGAGCGGTACCAAGAAACTCGCCATTGTTGATTTGTAGGGAGGGCAGCCTATGAGCCTGCGAGAAGGGTTGCTCGATCGCGCGCGGGCTGTGCTGGCCGAGCATTTCGGCTACGACGACTTCCGGCCCGGCCAGGAGGCGGTAGTAGGTGCGGTGCTCTCCGGCCGCGATGCGCTGGCGGTCATGCCCACGGGAGCGGGCAAGTCTGTCTGCTACCAGGTGCCGGCCGTGGTGCTGCCGGGCCTTACGGTGGTGGTGAGCCCGCTCGTGTCGCTCATGGCCGACCAGGTGCGCAGCTTGAGGGAGGCGGGCGTGCGGGGCTCGTTTTTGAACTCCACCCTGACGCCTGCCCAGCAGTCCGAAGTGCTCGCCCGGGCGCGGGCCGGTGCCTATGATGTTATGTACGTGGCTCCCGAGCGTCTGGCCGACCCGCGCTTCGCCCAGTTCGCCGTCGAGGCGGTCATTCCCTTCGTGGCGGTGGACGAGGCCCACTGCGTGTCCCAGTGGGGGCAGGACTTCCGTCCCTCCTATCTGGCCATCGGCGACTTCATTGCCGCGCTGCCCAGCCGTCCCGTGGTGGCGGCCCTTACAGCTACGGCCACCGAACGCGTGCGCGACGACATCGTGCGGCTTCTCGGCCTGCATGAGCCGGCCCTCACCGTGACCGGCTTCGACCGCCCGAATCTGCGCTTTGCGGTGGAGCGCTGCGAGGCGAAGCGGAAAGCCGCGCGGTTGGACGGATTCATCGATGAGCGCCGGGCGGAAAGCGGCATCGTGTACTGTGCCAAACGCGCCACCGTGGAAGAGGTGTGCGATCACTTGCGCGAACGGGGCGTTGCCGCCACGCGCTACCATGCGGGGCTCTCTTCTGAGGAGCGCGAGCGCAACCAGCGCGCGTTCGTGGCCGACGATGCGCCGGTGATGGTGGCCACCAACGCCTTCGGCATGGGCATCGACAAGTCGAACGTGAGCTACGTGGTGCACTACAACATGCCGGGCTCGGTAGAGGCCTACTACCAGGAGGCCGGTCGCGCCGGCCGCGACGGTTCGCCGGCCGACTGCTTGCTTCTGTGGTGCGATGCCGATATCGCCACGGGCCGCTTCTTCATCGAGCAGGAATCGTCCAACGAGGCGCTTACGCCCGAGGAGGCCGAGGTGGTGCGCGCCGGGCGCCGGCGCATGCTGGAGGCCATGGTGGGCTACTGCTACACCACCGACTGCCTGCGCCGCTACCTGCTGCGCTACTTCGGGGAAGGGGCGGGACTTGCTGATGCGCTCCGGGTGGCCGCCCCTTCCGGTGGCGAGCGCTGTTGCTCGAACTGCGCGGGAGAGATGGAGGTGGTCGATGTGACGGCCGAGGCGCGGGCGGTCATGCGCTGCGTGCACGAGTTGCGCGGTCGCTTCGGCAAGACCGTGGTGGTGGATGTGCTGCGCGGTGCCGATACCGAGGCCATTCGCTCCCGCGGCCTCGCGCACGCGGCCGCCTACGGCAGCTGCACCGCCGCGCGTCCGCTGCTCATGGAGGTGGTGGAGCTGCTGGCGGCCGGCGACTACTTGGCCATCACCGAGGGGAAGTACCCGGTGGTCTGCGCCGGCGGCCGCTACCGCGAGGCGGCGCGCGACGATTTCCGCCTGCTTATGAAGCGCCTGCCCGCGAAGGTCGCCCGCACCGCCCCCAAGGCCGCGGCCGCCGGGGACCTTTCCGCCAGCGACCGGGCCCTGTTCGAGCGGCTGCGCGCCCTGCGCAAGCGCCTGGCCGATGCCGCCGAGGTGCCGCCTTACGTGGTGTTTCCCGACCGAGCCCTGGCCGCCATGGCCGCCGCACGTCCTGTCGACCGCGCGGCATTTCTGGAGGTGCCCGGCGTGGGCGAGAAGAAGCTCGCCACTTACGGTGATGCCTTCCTCGAGGAGATCGCCGCTTTCCAGGCCGACTCGTAAGCCTTCTTTCCGTTACATCCTTGTTTCTGGGCGAATTGCGGGGTGTGCGACTCATGATTCGCGGTAGCATAGGGCCATGCACGTTCGACACTAAGGAGCACTATGACGAAAATTCAGATGACCACGCCGCTTGTGGAGATGGACGGCGACGAGATGACCCGCATCATCTGGCAGATGATCAAAGACGACCTGATCTGCCCCTTCGTCGATTTGAAGACCGAGTACTACGACTTGGGTCTGGAGCATCGCAACGCCACCGACGACATGGTCACCATCGAGTCGGCCGAGGCCACCCAGCGTCTCGGCGTGGCCGTGAAGTGCGCCACCATCACGCCGAACGCCGCGCGTATGGACGAGTATGACCTGAAGGAGATGTGGAAGAGCCCCAACGGCACCATCCGCGCCATGCTGGACGGCACGGTATTCCGCACCCCCATCGTCGTGAAGGGCATCGAGCCCTGCGTGCGCAACTGGGTGAAGCCCATCACCATCGCGCGCCATGCCTACGGCGACGTGTACAAGAACACCGAGATCCGCGTGCCCGGTCCCGGCAAGGTGGAGCTCGTGTATACCGGTGACGACGGCACTGAGATCCGCGATCTAGTGTTCCAGTTCGAGGGCCCGGGTGTGGCCCAGGGCGTGCATAATCTGGACGCCTCCATCGCCAGCTTCGCCACGAGCTGCTTCGAGTACGCGCTCGACACCAAGCAGGATCTGTGGTTCGCTACCAAGGACACCATCTCCAAGAAGTACGACCACCGCTTCAAGGATGTCTTCCAGGAGATCTACGACGACCAGTACGCCGCCCGCTTCGAAGAAGCCGGCATCGAGTACTTCTACACGCTCATCGATGATGCCGTGGCCCGCGTCATGAAGGCCGACGGCGGCTTCATCTGGGCCTGCAAGAACTATGACGGCGATGTGATGAGCGATATGGTGTCGTCGGCCTTCGGCTCGCTGGCCATGATGACCTCGGTGCTCGTAAGCCCCGCGGGTGTCTACGAGTACGAGGCCGCCCACGGCACCGTGCAACGCCACTACTACAAGCACCTGGAGGGCAAGGAGACGTCCACGAACTCCGTGGCCACCATCTTCGCCTGGTCGGGTGCTTTGCGCAAGCGCGGCGAGCTGGACGAGCTGCCCGATCTGGTCGCCTTCGCCGATCGCCTGGAGAAGGCCACCCTCGACACCATCGAGGCCGGCGAGATGACCGGCGACTTGGCCCGCATCACGAGCCTGCCGAATCCCACCACCCTCTCCACCGGCGACTTTATCAAGGCCATCGCCCGTCGCCTGGCCGCTTAAGCTCGCACAGGCTTCGGCGTTATCAAGTGGGACAGCTTACCCGGTAAGCTGTCCCACTTTCGTTTCAGCGCGCCTCTCAGGCGGCTCGCCTTCTATTTCGCGAGCGCGCGGGGCAGCGCCTCGGGGTTCACGCAGGCCTCGGGATTGCGTCCCAGCACCACATCGATGGCATTCTGCGTGCAGCGGCACCGCAGCTCGGCGGCCGACTCCTCGGACCAGTAGGCCGCGTGCGAGGTGAGAATGGTGCGGGGCGCACCCATGATGGGCGCATCGGGGGAGACGGGCTCGTGCTCGAACACGTCGATTCCCGCGCCCCAGAGCTTCCCCGCGCAAAGTGCGGCGGCCACAGCGTCGTTGTCGATGACCGCGCCGCGCGAGGTGTTCACCACGATGGCGTCGTCCTTCATGAACCCGATGTTTTCGGCGTTCAGCAGGTGATGCGTCTCGGGGGCGAGCGCCGTGTGGAAACTTACCACGTCGGCCGTGCGCAGCAGGTCCTCGAAGGCCAGGCAGGGGAAGCCTTCCGCCGTTACAGCGCCAGGGGTGTGCTTGCGGTCCCACACTACCACGGAAAAGCCCAGGCCTGCGGCTTTGCGCGCCGTCGCGCGGCCGATGTTGCCGTAACCTACCACACCGAAGGTACGGCCGTGCGCCTGGCCCAAGGGCCGGCGGCGATGGAAGTCCCACACGCCGGCGCGCATGTCGGCATCTATCTCGTTGATGCGCCGCAGGCAGGCGAGGGCCAGCGCGATGGCGTGATCGCTCACCACCTCCGTGCCGTAGGCCGGCACGTTGCATACGGCGCAACCCGCCTCGGTAGCGGCGGCCACGTCGATGTTGTCCACGCCGGTGCCGGTCTTTGCCACCACCTTCAGGTTCGGCAGCGCCTCGAACACGTCGGCCGTGAAGCGTCCGTAGGAGGTGATGGCCCCGTCGGCCTCGCGCAGGTGCCCGATGATGTCGCCGGGAGTACGGGCGCCCTTGTCGTTGAAGCTGGCGAAGCGGATGCCGGTGGCCTCCACCATCGCGCGCTCGAAGTCGCAGTCGTCGAAGTCGAAGTCCGCCATCACGATCGTGGCCACCGCTGCCTCCTTGCCGCTGGTTTTCCTGTCGGTGCCATTGTAGCTTTCGCCCATGGCCTGCGCACCGTGCAGTGCGGATGATGCCGCCGACGGGTCTTCTCGTCCGACGGTATCGTGGGGCCCCTTGCGGCCGCTTTGCCCTATACTGCGGATGACAAGGCAATTCTCACAGATGGGAGATTCCCTATGAAGAAACTTGAAGGACGCGTCGCCATTGTGACCGGCGCCAGCTCCGGAGTGGGCCGCGGGCTTGCCAAGGTGCTCGCCGAGAACGGCGCGAAGATCTGCGCCTGCGCCCGCCGTGTGGAGAAGCTCGAAGAGCTGAAGGCGGAAGTGGAGGCCTTCGGCGGCGAGGTGCTGCCTGTGGCGTGCGATGTGACCGACATCGACCAGATCAACAACGTGGTGTCCCAGTGCGTCGAGCGTTTCGGCGGTATCGATATCCTCATCAACTGCGCCCAGGGCGCCATGCAGTACCGCGAGATCAACGACGTGGACGAGGCTTACGCGCTGGAGGCCTTCGAGAGCGGCCCGCTTGCTTCCATGATGTTCATGAAGGCGTGCTTCCCTTATCTGAAGGAGAGCGGCCATGGGCGCGTCATCAACACCGCCTCGGCTGCTGGCTACGACGGCAACGCGGGCTTCGGCGCCTACGGCATGGCCAAGGAGGCCATTCGTGCCATCACGCGCACGGCGGCCAACGAGTGGGGCAAATACGGCATCACGGTGAACGTGTTTCTGCCCATCATCGCTACCGACTTCTTCCGCGAGACGCAGCCCGAGGCTTTGAAGAACCTGGAGTCGAAGACGCCGCTCGGCCGCATCGGCACCACCGAGACGGACTGTGCCCCGCTCATCGTGCTGCTCGTCAGCGACGAGGGCGGCTACTTCACCGGCCAGTCCTACATGGTGGACGGCGGCATTCATAAGCACTCGTAGATGCTGCGTTACTTATTGAAGCTCACTTCAAGCGAAGGCCCCGCTGGGGGCCTTCGTCGTTCCCGAGACCGAAAAAAGTTGCGGGGCTTGACAATCGTGATATGATATGGGGCTGTACTTGTACCGTCAGTATATGTGAGGAAGTTCGTCAATGGATTTGGCCAAGCAGGCAAAGATCGTCGATGGCATTCATGATACCCTGAACGATTTCGTCGGTCAACGACTGAAGGTGCGCGCCAACATGGGTCGCTCGAAGATCGTGGAGAGCGAGGGCGTGCTCACCCAGGTTCACCCGCAGCTGTTCATCATGGAGGTGGATCGCAAGCGCGGTCGCACCGCCCGTCAGTCCTACCAGTACGTCGACGTGCTCACCGGCATGGTGGAGCTGTCCCAGAACGGCGAGCCTCTGTTCGCCCCGTTCGTGGACGAGTCCATGGAGCTCATCGACTACGTTGTGGAGGAGCGCGTCGTCTCCTAGCGGGGAGGTTGACAACTGCTCCGAAATCGGGCAAACTACTGCCTTGCGCGATAAGCGCATACCTTCGTGGGGATGTAGCTCAGCTGGGAGAGCATCACGTTCGCAACGTGGGGGCCGAGGGTTCGAATCCCTTCATCTCCACCACAGAAACCAAAGGACCTCCGACAACGGGGGTCCTTTCTTGTTCGGGGCACCTGCAGGATTCGAACCCTGCGAAGGGAAAACAGCCCCGTGGGCTGTTTTCGGCCGAGCACGCCGAAGGCGGGCGCAGGTCCCGCAGCCGCGAAGCGGATGCGTCGAATCCCTTCATCTCCACCACAGAAGCCTAAGGACCTCCGACATCGGGGGTCCTTTCTTGTTCGGGGCATCCGCAGGATTCGAACCCTGCGAAGGGAAAAACTAGCACACCCTACCCAAACCACGCCTTCGCCAGGGCGCGGATGCCGGGCTCGATATCGTCCTCGGCGATGGAGGAGAAGCCCACGAGCACGGTGGAGCTCATATGCCCCGCTGGGTCCATCCAGTACTTCTTCGTGGGATACACCGCCACGCCGGCCTTGGCGGCGATGTGCACCAGTTCGTCCTGGGGGCGCCCGTCGCGCACGCGCACGAGCAGGTGAAGCCCCGTGCCGTTCTCCATCATCTCCACGTCGTTGCCCATGGTGGCGCGCAGCATGCGGGTGAGCGTCTCGTACTTGCGGCGGTTCTTCGCCTGCACCCGGCGCAGGTGGCGGTCCCACGAGCCGTCGGTCATGAAGCGGGCGAGCACCTGCTGGTTGAGCCACGGCACCGGCGAGTACGAGTTCGCGAAGGCCTCGCGCCAGCGGTCGAGCAGCGGCTCGGGGAGCACCAGGTAGTTCATACGCAGCGCCGGCGAGAGCGACTTCGAGAACGTGCCCATGTACACCACACGTCCCCGGGCGTCCATGGAGGCGAGTGGCGGCAGCGACCGCTCGCGGTAGCGGAAGTCGCGGCAGTAGTCGTCTTCCAGCAGGTAGGCATCGGTGCGCTCGGCCCAGCGCAGCACGGCCTCGCGGGTGTCGGTGGGCATGGCGCGGCAGGTGGGGAACTGGCTGGAGGGCGTGAGGTAGGCCAAACGGGCGCCCGAGGCCTCCAGGTCGGCCACGAACATGTCGGTTCCCAAGCCCACGCGGCAGGGCGCCAGCGAGAAGCGCGCCCGTTCGATGACCGTGCGCACGCCGTCGTAGCCCGGGTCTTCCATGGCAACGCGGTCGCGGGATCCGTCGAAGAGCGCGAGCAGGTTCTGCACGCTCGTCTGGGTGCCGCCCTGCACGACGATCTGGCTTGGTGTGCAGTCGATGCCCCGCTGGGTGGTGAGCCGCCAGGCGATGGCTGCCCGCAGCCCCTCTTCCCCGAAAGGGTCGTTGTAGGCGTCGCAGCCGACGGCTTCCACCGACAGCAGGATGTCGTCGGTGATGGCGCGCCAGGCCGCGGCGGGGAAGGTGCCCGGCTCCAGGTTGCCGTAGGTGAAGTCGTAGCGCACGCGCCCGGCGTCGGCGCCCAGCAGGGGCTCGGGCGGTCGCGCGTCGCGGTCGGGGTCGGCCTGCAGGTAGGCCACGTTCTGCACGATATAGCCCGACCCGGGACGGCTTCGCACATAGCCCTCCTGGGCGAGCAGGGCATAGGCGTTCTCCACGGTGTTGCGGGCGCAGCCGAGATCGGCGGCCAGCGAGCGGATCGGCGGCAGACGCGACCCCTCGGGCCGGGCGCCCTCCTCGATATCACGGCGCAGCTGGTCGAAGAGCTGTTGGTAGAGGGGTGTGGCGAGGCGGTCATCGAGGTGCACCGGCGCCTCCTTTCCGATGGGGCGTGCCATGGGGCCATGGTAGCAAAATGAGGACATCAGGTGAATGCGTCCCCAACGATTGCCGAACCGTCCCCAATAAAGAGTGGGAAAGCGTCCCCAAACGAGTTAATCGTCCCCATATATTCGCGGTATGCCGTCCCTTTTTCGGCCAACCGTCCCCATTGTATGCTGAGGTCATCGAGGGGCAGTGTGGAAGAGCCCCGGGGAAAGGGAAGGGGGTCTGCCCATGAACGTCGTCGCTGCCGCCGGGGCTGTCCTCGTCTTTGCGGCCGGCGCGGCTCTGGCCGCCGCCCCGTCGCCGGTGCCCCTGCTGCGGCCGCCCGGAGCCGGGCATCCGACCGACTTCGCGGCGCGCTGCATCCGTTGCGGGCGCTGCGTGGAGGCATGTCCCTACCAGGCCGTGCACGCGGCACCTCTGAATGCGGGTCGTGAGGCGTCCACGCCGTATGTGAGCGCGCGGGTTCAGGCCTGCCGCCTGTGCGATGGCTTCCCCTGTGCCGCGGCGTGCCCCACCGGCGCGCTCACGCCGCCGTCTGGGCGGGCGGCAGCAGGCATGGGCGTGGCGCGCATCAACGAGGAGACGTGCCTCTCCTTCCAGGGTATGCGCTGCGAGGTGTGCTACCGCGCCTGTCCGCTCATCGACGAGGCCATCCGCATCGACTACCGACCGCGAGAGGGCGACGGCATCCACGCCGTGTTCGCACCCCAGGTGGTATCCGATGAGTGTCCCGGCTGCGGGCTGTGCGAGCAACGCTGCCCGGTGGGCGATCCCGCGCCGGCCATCGTGGTGGTGCCGACGGGCACCGAAGAGACGGCCTATGTGGCTCTGCGGCGGCAGGAGGGCTAGCGGCTGCGGCCGAACCGTGCCGGCGGCCTTTGCGCTATGGCCGCACGGGGCTTCTTGGTAATGCGGGGCGCATAAGCCCCCTGTCATAAGGGAGGGAACCTATGGATTTGACCCGACGCAACTTCGTGAAGACCACGGCGGTGGCTCTCGCCTCGGCGGCCGCCGCCGGCACCATGGCGGGCTGCTCGTCGCTGGCGGGTACCGGCGATGCCGGCAATGCCGGTGCGGGCGACACGGTGAAGACCGTGGGCGTGTGCCGTTTCTGCGGCTGCGGCTGCGGCGTCATCGTGGAGGCCAAGGACGGCAAGGTGATCTCGGTCACGGGCGACCCGGAAAACGGCTCGAGCCGCGGTTTGAATTGCGTAAAGGGCTACTATCTGGCCGGGGCCCTGTACGGCGAGGATCGCCTGACCACTCCGCTCATCCGCGACGACAAATCCACCAAGGGCACCGACGGAGGTCTGCGCGAGGCCACCTGGGACGAGGCGCTCGATTTGGTGGCGGACAAACTCCGCGACACGTGGAAGGCCGACAAGAGCCGCCTGGCCTTCTGGGGCAGCGGCCAGCAGCCCATCGTGGAGGGCTACTGCACGGCGAAGTTCTGGAAGGCGGGGTTGCTCTCCAACAACATCGACCCCAATGCGCGCCTGTGCATGGCGTCGGCCGTCGTGGGCTTCATGAACGTGTTCCAGACCGATGAGCCGGCCGGCTGCTACGCCGACATCGACGAGACCGACGTGTTCGTCACCTGGGGCGCGAACATGGCCGAGGCGCATCCTATGCTGTACTCGCGCCTGACGGCCCGCAAGCTCGCCGACGACGCAGTGCGCCACTACGATGTGACCACCATGACCACCCGCACCTCGGCCTCAGCCGACAAGGTGATCACCTTCCGTCCTGGTTCCGACATCGCCATCGCGAACGCCATCGCCAACTACCTCATCGTGAACGACAAATACGACCACGACTTCGTCGCCGACCACGTGCAGTTCAAACAAGGCACGGAAAACATCGGCAACGCCACCGACGACGGCTACGACAAGAGCGATATCGGCCAGGCGGTGGACAACGTGGAGCCCATCGACTTCGAGGCCTTCGCCGCGCGGCTGGCGCCCTACACGCTGGAGTACGCCTCCGAGATCTCCGGCGTGCCGGTCGAGGACATCCAAGAGCTGGCCGAGGTGTTCGCCGACAAGAGCCGCAAGGTGCTGAGCTTGTGGACCATGGGCGTGAACCAGCACAACCGCGGCACCTGGATGAACCACTGCATCTACAACATCCACCTTCTTACCGGACGTTACGCCCGTCCCGGCGACGGCGCCTTCTCGCTCACCGGCCAGCCCACGGCCTGCGGCACAGCCCGCGAGGTGGGCACCTTCTCTCATCGCCTGCCCGCCGATCTGGTGGTGAAGAACCCGGATCACCGTCGCTACACCGAGGCCATTTGGGACTTGCCCAACGGGTATTTGGACGCCATCGAGACGCCGGGCTTCCACACGGTGAAGATGTTCCGCGAGCTTTCCAAGGGCAACATCGATTTTCTGTGGAGCGCCCACAACAACTGGGCCGTGTCGATGCCCAACCTCACCCGTTTCCTCGGCAAGGGCGATCTCACGGGCATCAACGATGCCTTCATCTGCGTGGCCGAGGTGTATCCGACGCTGTCGTGCCAGTACGCCGACGTGGTGCTGCCCGCGGCCATGTGGGTCGAGCGCGAGGGCGCCTTCGGCAACGGCGAGCGCCGCACGGCCGTGTTCGAGAAGGCCGTGGACGCGCCCGGCGAGGCGAAGTGGGACCTGTGGATGCTCATGGAGATTGCCAAGCGAGTGCTGGCCGGCGAACAGATCGGCGGCGAGGACGCCTTCGAGCACTTGTTCGGCGCCTGGTACGACGCCGACGCGGCCGCCTTCAAGGGCACCGACCGCGAGGTGTGCGCGAGCATCTGGGAGGAGTACCGCACCTTCTCCAACCCCGATCTGAACCCCGACGCCGCGGCCATCAACGCCGAGGCGAAGCTGAAGATGGAGGCCAAACAGCTGGCCCCCTACGAAGAGTACATCCACAACCATGGCCTTACCTGGCCCGTACGCGAGGTGGACGGGAAGTGGCTGCCCACCCTGTGGCGCTTCTGCGACGGCCCCCAGGCCGACGGCTTCGACGAGCTGGGCGTGGAGGCCTATGGCGAGCACGACAAGGCCGGTGGCGTGAGCTTCTACAAGTCGGCCGACAAGAAGCCCTCGGTGGTGTTCCGTCCCTATGAGCCGCCGGCGGAGGAGCCGAGCGACGAGTATCCGTTCTGGTTCTCCACGGGGCGTTTGCTGGAGCACTGGCATACCGGCTCCATGACCCGCCGCGTGCCCGAGCTCGCCCGGGCGCTGCCCGAGGCGCTGCTCGACATGAACCCGGCCGACTGTGAGCGGCTCGGCGTAGCCGACGGCGACCGCGTGCGGATAACCTCGCGGTTCGGCACCTGCGACATCACGGTGTCCACCGCCGGGCGCACGCGCCCGCCCGAGGGCATGGTGTTCGCGCCCTTCTTCGCCGAGGAGACGCTGGTGAACCTGGTGGTGCAGGATACCTACTGCCCGCTTTCCAAGGAGCCCGATTTCAAGAAGACCTGCGTTCGCATCGAGAAGATCTAGGGGGATGTCATGAAGAAGTCGAACTGCCTTGCCGCGCTCGTGCTCGCGGGTGTTCTGGGCGCCGCCGCCCTGGCGGGGTGCTCTGCGCCCATGGCCGATACCGGCGCTGTCTACAACCCGGGCGAGCCGCCGCTCATGACGGCGAGCCACGAGGGCCGCTACGAGCGCCTGGGCGCCAACGGCTGCTACGGCTGCCATGGCTCGAGTGACGCGGCCGAGGTGCTCCTGGTGCAGGCACCGCCGCTGCCGGCCGACCACTATGCTGATGGAGATGCATCCACGCGCACGGTGGACGGCCCCCGCGCCGAGTGCATCACCTGCCATCCCGTGGATCAGGCGTAGCCATGGAAGCGGAAAAGGTGGTCATCTCGTCGCTGGTGGTGGAGGCGCGGCCGGAGGCGGTGGACGCGGTGTGCCGGGCGCTTGAGGCCATGGAAGGCGTGGAAGTGCACGAGGTGAGCGGCTACAAGATCGTCATCACCATCGAGGCTCCCTCCACCGGCGCCTCCCACGCGGTGTCAAGCCGCATCGTGGCCATCCCCGGCGTGCTGAACGTGAACCTGGTGTACGTGAACTTCGAGGACGAGACACTTTAGGTGGCGGCTCTCCGCTGGTCGGGACCACGGGATATTCTGATTCGCTCAGACAGTCCTCGCTCGGTCAGAACACCCCGTGTTCCCTCTACGCATTGCCATTATTGAAGAGAAGGTTGTGATCGGTCTATGGGAAAGATAACGGTGGTGCGGCGGGTGGTGCAGGTGGGGATGCTGGCGCTGTTCTGCCTGCCACCGCTGTTGGCCGGATGGGGTCTGGCGGGACTGTTCGCGGGCGGCGATGGGGAAGTGGCCACGCCGGCCGAGGGCGTCTTCTTCGGCAGCCTGTCCTCCTCCAGCGCCGCCGGTGTCACGCTGCTCGACCCGCTGGCGGCCCTGGAGGCGATGGCGGCCTCGCGCAGCCTTCTGACGGCGTCGGCGCTTACGGGCGCGCTGCTCGTTGTGATGGTGTACGGGCTCGTGCGCGGCCGCGCGTTCTGCGGCTGGGTGTGCCCGGTGAACCTTATCGGCGAGGGTGTGGATGCAATGCGCCGGCGCGCCGGCATCGCCGTACCGGAGCGCACGGTGGACCGCCGGGCCAAGATCATTGTGGCCGCGATTGTGGTGGCGGCATCAGCGCTCGTGGGATTCCCCGTCTTCGAGACCGTCTCTCCCATCGGCGCGGTGAACAAGGGCCTGGTCTTCGGCGGTTTCGCGGGTGCGGGCACGCTTGCGGCCATCATCATCGCCGAGCTATTCGTCAGCCGGCGCGTGTGGTGTCGCGCTCTCTGTCCTCTGGGAGGCGCCTTCCAGGTGCTCGGCCGTGCGGGCCAGGTGAACGTCGCCATTAACCACGATGCCTGCATCCACTGTGACAAGTGTGCCGAGGCGTGCCTAGCCGACCCCGTTATCCTTGCGCCCGTACTGGCGGGGGAGGACGACATGGTGCGCGCCGGCGACTGCATGGCCTGCGGTGCGTGCGTAGACGCGTGCCCCGCCTCGGCTCTCCGCTTCCGCCTGGGGCGGTCTGCCCGGTAAAACTGGGACACCCTACCCGGTAAGCTGTCCCACTGGCAGCTCGCTGGAGTGCCGCTGTGCTGCTGCTTTGTTTCCCTGCCGTTGCCATCCCCATGAATATGACCGAAAGCGTCCCTTTTCGTCGAGAGGAGCGCCGCGCTAAGCTTCAGGTATCGTTGCGGTCGCCGGAGGGCGGCCATCAGAGAGGCAAACGATTAAAGGAGGGAACGATGAAACGATCGACTTGCAAGGCGGCCACCGTTGCTGCGACCACCGTGGCCCTGGTGGCCGCCCTTGCCGCCTGCGCGCCCGCGGGCAACGAGCCTGCAACGGCACCATCGGGGGGAGGGGCCGACGCCCCGACAGCAGCGGCTCCGGCCGAGACTCCCGAGGCCGATTCCTTCGGCGTGGTGGTGGCCGATTCCTGGAAAGACATCTATCCGAACCAGTACCAGACCTACAAGGCCAACGAGTCCAACAGCCCCGAGGGTAAGCAGGACTACCTGACCGAGTACCCCGAGCTTGTTACCATGTACGCCGGCTACGGCTTCGCCAAGGGCTATGACGAGGCCGCGGCTCATTCCTACACCCTGCAGTCGGTTTCCGAGACGCCGCGCGTGAACGAGAACACGCTGGCGAACTGCCTCACCTGCAAGACGCCCCAGTACACCGCCATGGTGAACTCCGAGGGCGATGCGGCGTACCAGAAGCCCTTTGCCGAGGTGCTCATGGAGATGACCGAGCCCATCAGCTGCTACAACTGCCATGAGAACGACCCCTCGAAGGTGGTCGTCACCCAGAGGCACTTCTCCGACGCTTTGGGTGACGATGCCGACGCGGTGTCCGTGAACGCCGAGACCTGCGGTCAGTGCCACAACGAGTACTACTTCTACCCGGACACCAAGGCCACGACGAACCCCTACGTGGGGCTTGAGGCTATGACCGCCGAGGCCATGCTCGACTACTACGACGCCATGGACTTCAAAGATTGGGAACATACCGAGACCGGCGCTCCCATGTTGAAGGCCCAGCATCCTGAGTTCGAGACCATCTACGGCGGCGCCCAGTCCTCCATGGCCAAGCAGGGCTACAGCTGCGCCGACTGCCACATGGCCCCGGCTGTGGCTGAGGACGGCACCGAGTACAGCTCTCATAACCTGGTGAATCCCACCGAGGACCCGGCCATCATGGAGAAGTGCGAGGGCTGTCACGCCGACCTGCCGAATCAGATCGTCCAGTGGCAGAAGGAGACCACCGACCGAGAGCACGAGCTGGCGGCCAAGCTGGAGGCCTACATCAACGAGCTCGCCGCCCAGCGTGAGAGCCTGGACGCCGACACCCTCGCCGAGGCCCAGCGGCTTCACCGCCACGCGCAGTTCTACTGGGACTTCGTGATGGTGGAGAATTCCGAGGGCGCCCACAACCCGGGCTTGGCCCAGGACAACCTCGACAAGTGCGAGGACGAGCTGAAGGCCGGCTACGCCCTGATGAAGATGACCTACTAGGGGCCGCTTCCTGTTCCCGCTTCCGATGCCCGGTGGGACCCCTCCCTTCCCACCGGACACCTTTGGGCGCGCACCGCGAGAAAGGTGTGCGCCCTTTCTTGTGGGGCGTCTACCGGGTAAGTTGGCCTATTTTTTTGCAAAGTGGGACAGCTTACCCGGTAGGGCTTCCCGCTTCGGCGGGCTCTCATTGCGGAAGTGTTGCGTTTGCGCTGATCTGCTGGTTTCGGTTGCTTTCTCGCGTGCGTGCGCGTGGGCATCGGCGATACTGGCCGATGGTAATTTTTCAGACCGTCGGGGAGGCCGGTCTGGCTCACCGACGGAACAGGAGGATTATGAACGCGAAGATGAAAAAGAGGATGATCGCCGTCTCGGGTGTCATCGTCATCGTGCTCATTCTGGTGCTCGCCTTTGTGGGCGGCAACACCGCCGCGCAGACGGTCTCCATCGCCGAGGCGGCGGAGAACCCCCAGGCGGGCCAGAAGGTGCAGGTGTCGGGTAACGTGGTGCAGGATTCCTACACGACGGCCGACAATGTGCTCACTTTCAAGATTTACGACCCGGACGGTGATCCGTCCCAGCAGCTGGAGGTGCGCTACGACGGGGCCGCCTCGTCCACCTTCGGCAACGACGTGACGGCTATCTGCACCGGCAAGATCAACGAGGCCGGCGTGCTGGAGTGCTCCGAGCTCGTCACGAAGTGCCCCTCGAAGTACGAGAACGCCGACAGCGCGCTCTCCGTCTCGCAGCTTGTCGGCTACGGCGACGGCGTGGTGGGCAACGTGGTGAAGGTGACCGGCGCCGTGAAGGCTGGCACGCTGACCGCTGCAGGCGCGGGCGACCGCTTCGTGCTCGTGGACGCCGAGGACGGCACCGAGCTGCCCGTGGCCTTCGACGGCGCGCTCTCCGAGGAGGTGGCCGACGGCTCCACGCTCGTGCTCACCGGCTCCATCGGCGCCGACGGCAAGTTCGCCGCCACCGACGTTGCATTGGAGGGCTAGGCCATGTCGATGATCGGACTTTTGGGCCTGCTCGTGGCCTTTGCGGGCTGCGTCATCTCGGTGCTCTGCCTGGGTGTGGCCCACATCCTGTACAAGAAGCGCTCCTTCGAGCGCTCCGAGACCTTCGCCTGGGGCGGCCGGCTGGCATCAGTGCTCTCCGCGGTGGCGCTCACCGTGTGCTGCGCCGTGCTCGTGTGGTGCTTCTTCTCGGGCGATAACACCATCCAGTATGTACTTGATAACCGCTCCACTTCCGTGGCGCCCGAGGCGTGGCTCTACAAGTTGGCGGGGCTTTGGGCTGGCCGCCAGGGCTCGCTTCTGTTCTGGGCGTGGCTCATCGCGGTGTTCAACGCGGTGCTCGTCTTCGCCACGCGCAAGGACGTGCGCCCGCTCGACAACGGCGCGCTCGCCATTTCCACGCTGGTGCTGACGGCTTTCGTGTCGGTGTTGCTGTTCTCCGAGGGCAACATGCCCTTCCTCGTGACCGACGCGCGCTACTTCGGTGACGACGGCACGCTGAGCGTCATGGCCTCCACGCGTTCCATGAACGCGCTTTTGGAGCATTGGGCCATGGCTATCCACCCGCCCACGCTGTTCATCGGCTACGCGGGCCTTACCATTCCGTTCGCTTACGCCATCGCGGCGCTCGTGGTGAATGACGACTCGGCGGTGTGGGTCAACCGGGCTACGCCTTACCTCATGTTCTCGTGGCTTCTGCTCGGCATCGGCATCGGCCTGGGTGCCGTGTGGGCCTACGTCGTGCTCGGCTGGGGCGGCTACTGGGGTTGGGACCCGGTGGAGAACGCGAGCCTTCTGCCGTGGCTCGTGGGCGTGGCGCTCATCCACTCGTTCACGGTGTACCGCCAGCGTGGCGCTTTCAAGCGTTGGAGCGTGTTCTGCGCGTGCCTGACTTTCACGTTCGTCATCCTGGGCACCTTCATCACCCGCTCGGGCCTCGTGCAGTCGGTGCACGCCTTCGAAGGCGACCCGGTCTCGCTCGTGCTGTTTGGCGCTCTCATCATCTGCTCGCTGCTGGCGGGTGTGGTGGGGCTCGTCGTGCGCCGCAAGAGCTTCGGTGCCTCCAATGCGGCCGACGACGACATCGAGTCCATGATGTCGAAGGAAGCGGCCTACTACGTGAACAACCTCATCATGATCGTGTTCGCGGTGCTGCTCGCCTACATGACGGTGTCCTCGGCGCTGCCGAGCTGGCTGCCCTTCGGCGGTCAGTCGCTGTCGGCCGGCACTTACAACGCCATTGCGCGGCCGTTGGGCATCGCGTATCTCGCCGTACTCGCCATCTGCCCGCTTCTGGGCTGGCGTCGCACCGACAAGCGCGCGTTCTGGCGTGCGGCCCGGGTGCCGGGGCTCTGCGCCCTCGTGCTGTTCATCGTGCTGATGATCTACTTCGCCACCTACCTTCTGCCCAGCTACAATGCCATGATCGCCATGGGCGGCAGCACCGCCGAGGGGCTGCTGGAGCAGGGTGCGCCGATCTACTACAACGGGCTGACCGTGGTGGGCTTCGCGGTGGCGAGTTTGCTGTTCTTCAACGCGCTGTTCATGGCCGTCCGCTCGCTGAAGCGCGTGACGGGCTCTTCGCTGCGCCGCCGCCTGGCGCTGTTCGGCGGCTCGGTGGCCCATGCGGCCATGGGCATCATTCTGGTGGGCCTTATCGGCTCGTCCATGTACGTCACCGAGATCACGGGGTATCTGCCCTATGACGAGGAGACCGGCGGCACCACCGAGTCTTTCACCATCCAGGACTTCGAGCTGGTGTACAAAGATAACGCCATCGACGAGCTGGGCAACGGCAACGTGCGCTACTCGCTCACCTTCGACGTATTCCGCGACGGCCAATTCGTGGGCGAGGTGAACCCGGCGGTACAGGTGGTGGGCACCACTCAGCAGCAGAAGCTGGAGGCCAATGTCATCGGCTTCCCGCTGGAGGACCTGTTCGTGGTGTACCGTGGGGTAAACGAGGAGGGCGCCTTCTCAATGGACGTGCGCGTGAACCCGCTTATCTCGCTGGTGTGGGTGGGCTTCGGCCTACTTATGGTCGGTTGCCTCATTCCGCTGTTCGCGAAGCGCGCCGAGCGCCGCGAGGGCGATGCGCCCGCTGACGAGCCCGCAGCCGTGCTTGCCGACGGCGAGCCTGCAAAGGCGCGTGCTGCCGAGGCCAGCGAGCTGTCGGCGAAGAAGGGTCTCGTGGCCGAGACGGTAGCCGAGGAGGTGGCCCTCGTGGAAGATGCCGAGGGTGATGCGGCTGCCGGGACCGATGCGGTTGCGACCGACGCGAAGGCGGGGGAGTAGCTCCGTGGATGCGGCCCTCAAAGTCGATCATCTGACGAAGTCGTTCGGCGGCCGCAAGGCCGTCGACGATGTGTCGTTCACGTTGCCGCAGGGTGCGTTCCTGTCGGTATTCGGGCCTAACGGCGCCGGCAAGACGACGCTTCTGCGCATGCTGGCCACGCTGTCGCGGCCCACTGAAGGTTCTGTCACGCTTTCGGGCATCAGCCTGAAGGAAGAGCCGGAGCGGGCGCGCGAGGCCATCGGGCTTATCTCGCACAACCCCATGTTGTATCCCGACCTTACGGCCGAGGAAAACCTGCTGCTATTCGCGAAGCTCTACGGCGTTGCCGACCCGCAGCGCCGCGTGATAGAGCTGCTCGAGGCGGTGGGTCTCAAGCACCGCCGCTTCGATCGGGTGCGCACCTTCTCTCGCGGCATGACCCAGCGCACCTCCATTGCCCGGGCGCTCGTCAACGATCCGTCGCTGGTGCTTCTGGACGAGCCCTATTCCGGGCTCGACCCTCACGCCATCGAGATCTTCGACGAGCTCATCGCCTCGGTGCGCGAGAACCGCACCTTCGTCATGGTGAGCCACGATTTGGACAAGGGCCTCGCGCTCGCGAGCCACGTGCTCGTACTCGCCCGCGGCCGCGTGGTGCACTTCGGCGAGAAGGACGAGCTTGCTCCCGAAGAATTTCGCGAGCTCTACCGCTCCACCGTGGGATTGGGGGTGAGCTAGATGGAAGACCGCCACGGAGCGGAAGCCTCCGGGAATTCCGATTCGCTCAAACAGTCCTCGCTTAGCGAAACAGCCCACCGGGCTGTTTCGGTCGCTGCGGAACTCGCTCGGTCGGAACACCCGGAGTCTTCCAGTGCGTCTTCTGCGGCTGATCGAGAAGGGACTCGCAGTGCCCTCTGCAAGGCTCCCAGCACGTGGACGCAGTACAAGACCTTGCTCACGAAGGATCTGAAGGCGGAGTTCCGCACTAAGGACATGATCGTGTCCATGGGCATCTACGCCTTTCTGGTCATCGTGGTGTTCGGCGTGGCGCTGTCCTTCGCCCGCCCCGGCTCGGAGTTTCTGGAGGTGTCCGGCGGTCTTCTGTGGGCGCTCGTGGTGTTCACGTCGCTTCTGGGTCTGAACCGGTCGTTTGCCAAGGAGACCGAGAACGGCTGTCTTGAGGGCTTACTGCTCGCGCCGCTCGACCGTGGTGTGATCTTTCTGGCCAAGGCCACTTCGAACCTGGTGTTTTTGGCTGTAGTGGAAGTGATCGCCGTGCCGCTGTACTGGCTGTTCTTCGCGAGCTTTGCCACGCCGGCCGACACGGGCTGGATGATTGTGGCCCCGCTGCTGCTGGGCAGTATCGGCATCGCCGGCATCGGCACGCTGCTGTCCACCATCACGGCTTCCACCCGTGGCAAAGATGTCATGCTGGCGCTTTTGTTCGTGCCGGTGATCTTCCCGCTGCTGTACGCCTGCGTGTCGGCTACCACCTGCGCGCTCGTGGGCGGCGACGTGTTCGCCGACGGCTTCGCGACATCGCTCGCCCTCGGCGCCGGTTACGACGTGGTGATGATCTTGGCGTCGTGGGTTCTCTACGACTTCGTAGTCAACTAGAAAGGAGACCGCGTGTCTGATAAGAAAGTGAAATTGCCCGAGGTGGGGCAGTGGCCCGATAAGCTCACGGCGCCTGCGCTCATCGCTGGCGCGGTGCTCACCACTATCGGGTTCCTCATGGCGTTCTTCGCCGTGGCACCGGTGGGCGGCGCGGCGGTGAACGGCGCCGAGCTCATCGGGGACGTGATGGTGTCCCAGAAGATGCTGCTCTCGCAGAAGATCTTCTACTTCCACATGCCCGTGGCCATCACCTCGTTTGTGGCCCTGGGCTTCGGTTGCTACTATGCCGTGCGCTTCCTTATGACGAAGAACCAGCGCTTCGATACCTGCTCGCGTATCTGCCTGGAAATTGCGCTCTTGTTCGTGGTACTCACTATGATCACCGGCGAGATGTGGACGCGTTTCGAGTGGGGCGTGTGGTGGAGCTGGGAGCCGCGTTTGACCACCTACCTCATCCTCATGCTCATCGTGATCGCGTACTTCGTGCTTCGCAGCTCGGTGGATGAGCCCGAGCGCCGTGCCACCTTCGCCGCGGTGGTGGCCATCATCGCCACCATCGATGTGCCCATCTGCTTCATGATCACGCGCCTTATTCCCTCGTCCATCCACCCGGTGGTGCTGCGTGAGGGCGGCATGAGCCCGGAGATGGGCCTGTGCGTGGGTCTGTGCGCGTTGGGCATGATGCTCGTGGGCTTCGCCCTGTACCGCGCCCGCTTCAACCAGGTGCGCCTCACCCAGCGCGTGGAGGCGCTGAAGGAAACCATCGACGACGAGCGCTAAGCGCCGCAAGCCCGAGAGAAAGGCCGAACCATGAATCCCATTCTTGCCGATATCTATTCCACTATCCTGCCCTCTGCCCCCTACATCATCGCGGCCTACGCGCTTTTGTGGGTCGCTCTGCTCGTGTACGTGCTCATGATCTTCCGCGGCACGAAGAAGGCCGAGCGCCAGCTGATGCTGCTAGAGGAGGCCGTGGCCGACCAGCAGGCGAAAGCTGAATAGCGAAGCGCAACGAAACCGGAGACAATATAGCCCGTTTAGGTGATACGCCTAAACGGGCTTCTTTGTATTATGGTTGCAGAGCATAGCTCGAAATCTTCCTCGGAGCCGCCTTCCTCCTCCATCCTTCCAGCGGCGACCGAGATTGCAAGTAAGGCGGCCGCCCTCCCCGGATCGGCCGCCTTTTGCTTTGCGCGTAAGGGTCGTGGTTCGACAGGGCGCGAAACTTCTCAAAGTCCTTGAGAAGATGGCGCGATAACTTCTCAAAAATTTTGAGAAGTTATAAGCAGGGATGGCGTGAAGGAAGCATTGGTCCAGCTGCGCGAAGAAGGTTGACTCCGCCATGTTTCTGAGGAGCGCCTGCGCAGCTATCGCGTCAATCTGCGGCATCTGTGAGGGTGTTCGAAACGAAAGAAGGGGGATCCGCGTCGGGGCGGATCCCCCTTGTGGGGAGGTTCGGGCAATTGAGGCCCGGACGGCGACTGCCTAGACAGTGGCGCGATCGGCTACTGCTCGTCCTTCTCCACGGCCACGTAGACGAAGCCCGGAGTGCCCTCGGCGGGCAGCTCGTTGTAGGCCACCATCTCGGCGATCTCGGCGGCCGAGGCGCTCTTGGGCTCGGTTTCCACCAGGTAGGCGGTGGTGGCGCGGCGCTTCATGGCGGCGATGAAGTCCTTGGTGCCCACGAACGCTTCCTGCATCCAGGGGTTCACGCCGAGCTTCTTGGCGCGGTACATGATGTAGGCGAAGGCGGCGATATTCGCACCCAGGGCCAGAAGCGACACCACGAGGTTCACGTTCGGGTCGTTCACCGAGTCGGCGGCGAAGATGGAGTCGTTGGCGAACATGGGAACCATCTGGCAGAACATGCACCACATGGACAGGGTGAAGGCGCGGTTCTGGATCCAGCCGCCCTTGTTCCAGATGAGGCCGGCGATGGTGGGGGCCAGAAGCAGCGCCACGCCGCAGTACCAGGAATGGGTGGGCAGGTTGTTGTAGGTGTAGCAGAAGTTCCACAGGTCGTAGGCGATGATGAAGACCCAGGTCATATCAGGCCACAGCATGTCCTGGCGCTTCTTGGAGATGTAGATGCCGAACCAGCCGGTCATGCAGAAGATGTTGATGATGCCGGCGATGCCGTTGAACACGTTGTGCCAGCCGCCGTACAGCGTCACGCCCTCGGAGGACACCCAGGTGGTGCCGAAGGCACGGAAAGCGCTCTCGAAGTCGCTCACCACGGCGATGAGGATGTTGATGGCCACGATGATGAAGGGGAAGGCCTTGAACCAGTGGGCCCGGCCGATCTTGCCCCAGGAGTACTTGATCATCATGAAACCGATGCAGCCGGCGGTGGCAGCGTACACCTTCGCGTAATGGAACCAGCTGTTCATATCGGTGTGGGTGGGGTTGGTAAGCGCCCATTCGGCGCCCATGGCCGCGCCGATTTCCACGGCCAGGCAGTACACGGTCATGACGCCGCATACGCCGAAGAACATGAAGCAGCCGCCGAACTTGGTGCGACGCGCGAATTCGTTCAGCACGATGAGCAGAACGAGCACCATGGCCAAACCCAGCCATTGATAGACAGCATTGGGGCCGTACACGTCGAAGAGCATGGGTATCCCTCCTTAATAGATACTGATTGGTAAGCTCGTCGCGGTTGGACCGGTGGCGGTCTGGATTTCCCTTGGCGAACGTACCTCCACGGCGCCAGCCGCGACGGCTGCGCAGGCTTTCCTGCGATCGCTGGCACCACCATACTCGTGTTGCTATCTACAGTCAATATCCATAAATTATCAGTTTGGTTGTAATTGACGGTATACAAAAACTCGTCAATATTTCCTTGATACACAGGAAAAATGCTGCTATGCTCCGCTCAAATAACTTCATGAATGAAAGTAAAAGAAAACTTTCATGAAGAAATATCAGTCACACATGTCGGAATGATCGGAGGGAACATGAACGGCGTGAAGACAACGGCGGCCCTCGGGTGCGCCACCATGCTCGCCCTAGGGCTTGCGGGCTGCGGGGCCTCCTACGAGGGCTCGGGTTCGAAGGATGCGGCCTCGGCCGAGCAGCTGGCCCAGCATACCGAGGATCCGTGGGCGGCCGAGGCGGCTGCCGCGGGTGCGGAGCGGGCCGAGGGCAATCTGCGCGACGGGGTGTACACCGGCTATGGCCGCGGCATGGAAGGCTGGGTCAGCGTGACGCTGCTGGTTAACGACGGGCGCCTGACATGTCTGGAAACCGCTCAGGATGGCGAGAGCCAGAGCCGTGGGGGCTACGAGGCCATCCGCGACGGCCGCTACGCCCAGATGATCGAGGCGGCCCAAGGCTCCGACATCGACGCGGTGGCCGGTGCCACCATCACCACGGCAGGCGTGAAGCAAGCGGTTGAGGATGCCCTGGCCCAGGCCGGCGCCGCCGAGGCGGCCGCCGAGACGACGACCGCCGAGAAGCCTGCGGCCGAGGACGGCTCCAATGCCGATGCCGCTGCTGCACAGGAGGGGGAGAGCCATGAGTAAGTCAATGCGCACGAGCGGCCTCTCGCGCCGCGACTTTCTGACCGGCTCGGCCTTGGCGGCCGCCGGCGCCGCCGCGGCCGGGCTTCTCGCCCCCGAGGCGGCCCTCGCCGCAAGTTCCGAGCGCCGCGGCGATTGGACGAGCGAGGGCGACCCGGTGGCGGCCGACGCGCCGAGCGACGCCACCAACGCGAGCGCGGCCGACGGAGCCTACCGCGAGCACAACGCTGCCAGCTTCCCGGCCAACGACGCTACGCCCATCCCGCCGCGGGACGTGCCCGCCGCCTGGGACTACGAGTGCGACATCTGCGTGGTGGGCGCCGGCGGGGGCGGCCTGAACGCCGCGGCCCGCGCCGTGGAACTGGGCGCCGAGGTTATCTGTGTGGAGGCCATGGGGCTTCCCGGCGGCAACGCCCAGGAGGCGGGCATGTGCGGCATTCTGGGCGGCTACTCCGGCCAGGAGGCGAAGCAGTTCGCCTTCCCGAGCTACCCCTTCGACCCCCAGGCGCTCACCGACTGGGCCATGGACGAGTACCACTACGCGGCCGACCCGAAGCTCATCTACAAGATCGCCGAGGAGGGCGGCCGCAGCCTCGACTGGATGGCCGAGTGCGGCGTGCAGTGGCGGCTGGGCGAGGTGCCGGTGTATGTGGCCCCGAAGCGCTCGACGCTGGACCACCACGTGCTGAAGATGAAGGACGCCACCGATGCCATGTACAACTACGGCAACAAGCACGGGGTTGACTTCCACTTCCAGAGCCCGGCTACTGCGCTCGTGCGCGATGAGGACGGCCGTATCGTGGGCGTGGTGGTGAACGAGGACTACGGCGATGAGAAGTACATCCACGCGCGCCGCGCCGTCATCCTCACTGCGGGCGGCTTCTGCAACAACAAGGCGCTGCTCGACAAGTACATTCCCACAGCGGCCATGGGCTGCGCCTCCAGCTACCTCACCGCCGGCGAGACCGGCGAGTGCTTCCGCATGGGCCTCGGCGCCGGTGCCGACGTGTCCGGCTTCAACAGCTCGGCCTCCTTCGACGGCGGCGTGGACTGGCAGGCCGAGGACGGCACCTGGGCGCGCTTCCTCTACGACGGCATGACCCAGCTCTCGCGTCAGCCGTGGCTGACCATCGACCGGTGTGGCAACCGTCTGCGCTACATGGACTCCCGCGTGGGCGAGGACGGCGCGAATGCCATCTACGCCCTGGGAGATCTGGCCACCATCCAGATGACCCCTCCGGGGCACCGCTCCTACATCATCTTCGACGCGAACTACGAGGACCATCTGGCGGGCTTCGCCCAGGAGCACTGCCGCAAGCTCATCACGCCGGACCTCGAGCAGATTGAGAAGGTGCCCGAGCACTACCGCGACTGGCACCACGGCGTGCAGGACGCCATCGACGCCGACGTGCTGAAGCGCCGCGACACCCTGGAGGAGCTGGAGCGCGATTTGGGGCTCGCCGAGGGCGTGCTCACCGAGGCCGTGGCGAAGTGGAACGAGGCGTGCGAGCGCGGCGAGGACGACTTCATGTACCCCATGCCGCCCGAATGGCTGCACGCCGTTGCTACACCGCCCTTCTACGGCTGCCGCATCGGCGGCAACCTGTACGGCACGAAGGCGGGCCTGCTCATCAACGATCAGATGCAAGTGGTGGGTACCAACGGCCGCGTGATCCCCGGCCTGTACGCCGGCTGGCACACCGCCGGCGGCGCTTGCGGCGAAAACAGCTACATCGGCGATCCCATTCTGGGCTCGCTCATGGGAGACGTGGGGCTCGCCTTCTGCGGCGGCTACCTCTGCGGCACCTCCGCGGTGGAAAACGAGATGGGAGACTAACATGAACGATATGAAAGCGATGGCGCGCCCCTTCCTCACTTTGTACGCGCTTGTGGCGATCATCGCGCTTCTGGGGCGCGTTACCCTCGTAGTGGCCGGGGGCACCGGTGCACTCGCCTTCGACTATATCTCCGCATCGGGGGTGCCCATTCTGGATGTGATCTGCTCCATCCTCACAGGATCGGCCTTCGTGGCCTTCCTGTTCGCGGCGGGACTTGCGCTCGTGGTTTCCACAGCCGGGGTGGTGCTCTACGCTGCGCTGGCCGCCTGCGGCGCGGCACGGCCCCGGCCGCTCACGGCATTTCTGTGGGGCTGGGCTACGGCGCTTGTGGCCATCGTGTGCCTGGCGCTGGTGGCGCTCGGCATCCTGTCAGCAGTGCAGGTGGGCTCCATGAGCTCGAAGCTGCCCGGGCTGCCGGTCATCATCGCGGGCGTCATCGTGTTCGCGGCTTTTTTGGGCACGCTTTTGGGCGCGGCATCCATGGTGCTGTGCGCCTGCGTGGCGCGCGTTCGCGCAGGTCGCAGCCTGGAGGCATCGCTGCTCGTGGCGTGCGCGGGCTGCGGTGCCGTAGTGGCGGCGCTCACCCTGGGCACCTTCTCGGCTTTGAATGCGGCGACGGTGAGCCTGCCCGCGCTCGGCGCGTGGGTTGCGGCGGATGTGGTCGTGAACCTGGCCATGCTCTTCGGCGCTGCGGCCTATAGAGGTAAGTTGGAGGGCGCCTCTGCCGCGCCGGCGGCGCCTCGGAAGGTGCGGGCCGCTTAGCTGGCGGAAAGCCGCATCTCGGCGGGCAGCCGAAGTCGCAACGGCTGGCCCCACTCCTCGGCGCGTTTCGGCGTAGCTGGGAAGCTCGGATGCGACGGTTCGCGGGCCGCCGGCCCTGCGGCATCAAGTAACGTGCTAGATTTCTTGGAGCAGGTCGTAGGCGGCCTGCTCCTTTGCTTGGCGTTGGGCATCCAAATCGGCTACCACCACGTGCCCCACCTGCTCGATGGCCTCCCGCTGGCCGGGGGTGAGGTTCTTCCACAGCCGGGTAGCGGCCAGCTCGTTCACCGTGGCGCCGATGAGGAAGCCCTCGTAGACGCCCTCGTCGGTAAGGGCCACGTACACGGCCTTCTTGTCGTGGGGCGATTTCAGCCGCCGCGCCCAGCCGCGCTGCACGAGTCGCTCGACAGCTCGCGCCGCGTTCACCGGCGACATGGCCAGCGCCTCGGCCAGCGCGCCCACCCGCTCGGGGCGGTCGGTCTCGCCCAGGCGCTGCACGATGCGGCACTCGTTGAACGAGGCACCGGTGGCCTCCCGCAGGGTGCGTTCGGTCTCGGCACGGATGAGCTCTACGGACACGAGCGCCCGCGAGGCGGGAAAGCGCGCGGCGACCGCGGCATCGAGCGGCGGCTCGATGGAGGCGCCGGCAGCCACGGCGGCTTCCAGAATGGTACGGTAGGTGGGGTTGGCGGTGGGGAAGTTCGCGTACAGGCTCGCGACGAGCGACTCGTTCACGGTCGCGATGTGGGCGCGCCCGGCCTCGGTGATGGACAAAAAGCGCGTGCGCCCGTCGGCCTCGCCGCTTTTGCGGGTGACGTAGCCGCGCGCGACGAGGGCGTCCACCGCTTGGGTCACGGCATTGGGCTTCATGCCCAGAAGCTTTCCCAGATCGCCCTGGTTCACGGGCGATGCGGCCTGCAGGAGCTTGGTGAGCACACGGTACTGGGTGATATTCAGGCTGCTGGCGGCGCCCAGGCCCTGGCGCAGCGTCTCGTGGGCCATCTCGAAGGCCACGAAGTACGTGGAGTCCAGGTTGAATTTTTCCTCGGTGGATGCGCTCGGCACCGATGCCCCGCTCTCGCTCGATCCGATAGATAGTTCATTGCTGAAATAATTATATCGGCTGCTGAGAGGCGTGAGGCGCGCAATGTGTAAAAGAGCTCAGAAATTGGTCAAAAAATTGATGTTTGTGCAGAGGCGTCCACACCAGCTAGCGGGCAGCGGTAATGCGCCCCGTGCGGTCGATGAAGAAGGCCTGCTGGATTTCGGGTCGCCGGCGGGCGAGCGCGAGCCCACGTTCCAGCCCCAAGGCCAGAAGCGTGGTTGAGAAACCCTCGGCGTCGATGGACTTCTCGCAGATGACGGTGACACCGGCTACGTCGGTTTCAGCGGGCATGCCCGTGCGCGGATCCAGGATGTGGTGGTAGAAGGTGCCGTCGGGCGCGGTGAAGCACCGCTCGTAAACGCCGCTCGTGACGGCCGATCCGCCGGCAAGCGGCACCGCCCCGATGAGCTTCTCCGGCTCGGCGGGGTTGCGCACGCCCACGTTCCACGGCTCGCCGGTGGGTTTGGCTCCGCTGACGGCCACGTTGCCGCCGAGATTCACGATGATACCCGCAAGTCCGTGGGCTGCCATCGCGCTCACGAGCGCGTCGGCAATCCATCCCTTGGCGATGCCGCCCGCGTCCACTGCCGCTGCGGGGTCGGCCAGTTGGGCGAAGCATGTCTTCACGTGGTCGCTGCCGTCGTCCGGCGAGGTTGCAGCCGCCTCAGCGGAGGTCTCTTTCCACAGCCTCAGTGCGTGCCAGTCCACGTGGGTGACCGCCTCGGCGAGGGCCGTCGGATCAGGCACGGTTCCCTCGTGGAAGTTCCACAGGCGCACGGCCGGCCCTACGGTGATATCGAAGGCGCCCTCGCTGGCCTCGCAGTAGGCGAGCGCGCGGGTGAGCAGGTCGTAGGTGAGGGGATCGATGAGTACCGCCGCGCCACCCGCGGAGTTGATGCGCGCGATATCGGAGTGGGGGAGCGTGCGGCTGAACAGGCGCTCGAAGATACGGCAGAGGGAGCGCGCCTCCTCGAATGCCGCGCGGCACGCGGACGCATCCCCGTAGGCCTCGATGTCGATGACCGTGTTGAATGCGAGGAAGCGCACGCCCGCGGGCTTGCCGTCTGCCGCCTCGCGCCATTGCACGAAGTTCTCGTCGGGGATAGGGTCGGTATTTTGCTTGCCGTCGATTGCCATGGGGCAAGTATAGCGCACATCCTGTAGTATCATGGGCCGACGAAGACATGGGGTTGACGAGGTGTTGAGGCCCGCGGCCCTCGAAGAGAAAGGCGATCGATGAAGGCTCTCATTCCCGCGGCGGGACTCGGCACCCGCTTCCTGCCGGCCACGAAGGCTCAGCCCAAGGAGATGCTGCTCGTGGTGGACCGTCCGGCCATCCAGTACGTGGTGGAGGAGGGGCTCGCATCGGCCGCCGACGAGGTGGTTATCATCAACAGTCGCGAGAAGAAGGCCATTGAGGACCACTTCGCGCCCAACCCCGAGCTGGTGGCGCTGCTGCGCGAGCGCGGCAAGGGCGCCTACGCCGATGCCGTGGAGGCGGTGGGCAACTACCCGGTGAGTTACGTGTACCAGGAGGAGGCGCTGGGCCTCGGCCATGCGGTGCGCTGCGCCGCCGAGAAGACCGGTGACGAGCCGTTCTACGTACTGCTCGGCGACGTGCTCGTGCCCGATAACCAGATGCTGCCGGCTATGCAGGCGGTCTCCGATGCCCACGGCGGCGCGAGCGTCATCGCAGTCATGCCTGTGCCCGACGATGAGGTGAGCCGCTTCGGCGTCATCGCCGGTGCGCCGGTGGCCGACGACGTGTGGAAGGTGGACGCGCTCGTGGAGAAGCCGGCGCTTGAAGATGCTCCCAGTAACCTGGCCGTGTTCGGCCGCTACTTGCTCTCGCCGCGTGTGATGGAGCTTCTGGCTGATGTGGAGCCGGGCGTGGGTGGGGAGATTCAACTCACCGACGCGTTGGATGCAGTGCTTGCTGAGGAGGAGATGTACGCGCTCGTCGTAGACCCGGCCGACGGCTTCGATACCGGCACCGTGGAAAGCTGGCTCGAGACGAACAACGTCCTGTTTCAACGCAAGCACGGCTAGGCAAAGCCGGCCCTTTCTGACCGTTCGGGCGGCTCGCCGTCTTCGGGTGCGGATGCGACGGAAAAGGGGGTCGACAGCGCGTCAGCAGCGATGCTAAGATAAGGAGTCGCTGCTATGTTCTCGCTGGTCGCAATAATTCTCATTTCTGAAGAATTGCTTAAAGATGACCCTTTGAATCCACAAGTTCCCCACCTTCGCGTCATAGGGAATTCAAGGGTGGTCGTTATACTGATTTCAGCAAGTGAGACAACCCCCTCCGATCACTTGCCTGCTTTGTCTCTGAAAAGCAGAAAGCGGCTCCTAAGAGAGCCGCATCCCCCCTCCTTCTGGCCCGGCGGCCCCCTCCGCCGGGCCCTTCTTTTTTGCGGGGAAATTGCAGGGCAATTTCCGGGGTATGGCTCAAAAAGTGTGCTCCTGAAGTTTACTCACTGCCCGTATTGCGTGGGCATGTGGAACTCGTTCCAGTCGATGCCCGCCCCGTACTCCTCGGGCGCCCCGTCGGGCCGCCTGCGCTTGCCGGAGATCGACGAGAACAGCCCCTGCACTTGGTCGT
>JBCLSG010000003.1:0-325615 GCA_041225375.1 Eggerthellaceae bacterium 24-137 | reverse complement strand
TCCCTTCAACATCAAAGGTGAACTTAGGCAAATCAGACAATTCGCCCCATATTATTTTCTGCCTATCTAAATCGTCCATATAAGCACAATTTCTCAGATTGTACGGAGTGATACCTCTATCGCCTCTTTTTGAAATTTCCTTCCAGTATTGGTCGAGATGTGCTTTTACGACAGGGTAGAGGCCAATATCTACAGGTGGGATTTTTTGACCTTCACTTTTATAGCCATTATGAGAGGTGATTAGCCACAAATCCTTAAATACATATCCATATCGCTTGATATCCCTGCCTCGCAAAATCGGTCGAATAATCTCAGCGGATTTTGGATCTTCCTTGATGAGGCGGTTCCTGGTATCGCCATCAATGATGAACGCTTCATTGCAGCCGGTCAAAATGCCGCGACTTATCTTGATTCCCCAATTCTTCAACGGTACGCCCGTCGTCTCAATCTTTCGTTTAATGCCTTGTTCGATCTCGCTGAGGACCACCCAGCTGTCGCCCTTGCTGAACGTGCACGGCAGGGCATGCCGCTTAACATAATCGCTCCCTTGTATTAAGCAGTAAGGAGTGCTATGAATTACGGGTACATTCGCGTAAGCAGCGACAAACAGACCGTAGAGAACCAAAGGTTCGAGATAACCAAGTTCGCCGAGAAATCCGGCCTGACCGTCGATGGCTGGATAGAGGAGACAATTAGCGGCACCAAGAGCTACGATAAGCGTAAGCTCGGCGAACTCCTCAACATCGTGAAGAAAGGCGATTTAATCATCTGCGCTGAACTATCTCGCCTTGGAAGAAACCTCTTCATGATCATGGAAATCCTGAATATCTGCATGTCAAAGGAATGCAGGGTCTGGACTATCAAAGACAACTACCGTCTTGGCGACGACATTCAAAGTAAGGTGCTCGCATTCGCCTTCGGTCTTTCAGCCGAGATAGAGAGAAACCTCATCAGTCAGCGCACAAAGGAGGCACTAGCGCGCAAGCGCGCCGAGGGAGTCGTCCTTGGACGTCCCAGGGGAAGCCTGTCCGCAAAGGTAAAGCTAACCGGAAAGGAGGCGCTGATTCAAGGGCTGCTCGACGAGAACGTCTCCCAAAGCGAGATCGCGCGAATCCTTAAGGTAAACCGGGCAACTGTGAAGAGATTCATAGACACGCGCATGAACGTCAACAACACAGCAGAGTAAGGCTCGTGACATCAACATGGCCTGCGCTCAACGTTAAGGTATGAGTTCTTCTTTTACCCCTTCTTCGAGAAAGGTGAACTTTCCCGCGGAGGGACGAGAGCAGCGACCGAGAAATGTGTGAGCGAACACAAATAGATACACAGAGCACGACGGAGCGGGCGCGGACGCGGCCGGTAACCGGCGAGAACGCCCCATCAACACCGAAGCCTCCGACGCCGATGCAGGAAGCGACGTTGAAAAGCCCAAGGTGGCCGAGCCGTGGCTCTTCTCAGCTGGGACGTGACCGCCAAGCACGGAAGCCGCACAGGATTGCGCATGGCTGCACAATTCTCGACAACTTAGCATGTGGGGATTCGACACTTTGGCAGCGGACATGCCGTTCACAGCCAATAGCTATTCTTGTCTTGTCTCGAAAACGACAAGAAAGGTCGGAAAGGCACATGATCGACATGTCTCGGGTGCACTCTATTAGACAAATGTGCATGAGGGGCACAGCATCTCCAAGATTGACGGAACGCCAAAGGCCTCCTTCGACACTGGATGCAAGTGTCTGGGGAGAATCCGAGCTTTCGCCGCAACCGGCTGCCAAGTGCAAGTCGACGAGCGCCACGGATCAGCACTGTCGGCTCATCGTCTCCCGCCCGGAAGAGATCGCCAGGGGCTGGCACGAGTAGCTTCACACGACTAAGCTCATACGGGAACGCCTAACGAAAGAAGAGCGGCTGCTGCGCCAAGCGATATAGAGCTGCTACGAGGGACGAAGCTCTGATAATCGCAACGCGCATCGAGCAAGCAAGCGAGGCCGAAACTGGCCGTCGCAACCATGGATCGCATTGTGCATCACAGTTGTCTGGCGAAGTTCGGAGGTGAGGGCAATCGTATGGGTGGCTCGCTAATATCGGGTCGACAGTGGACGCAAGTCGGTATTCGCCACCGAGGCGACGATTCTAATCAGATCAAAGCGTCGACTTTTCTCTTGCCAAACACAAATTAAGCAGTCGTGGCTTTCGATCCCGGCACAACCGCCTCCCCGAATTTATTGACAGGTACCCTTCATTCTCGTGGGTTGGTCCTTAGGGTATAGGGCGTTCGATCCACTCTGCCAGCAGACGCCTGCGGCGTCCGCAGACGCTCGTCAAGGAGCCGGCCAGCGTTGGCGCCACCAAGACAGCGAGCAGAAGACAACTGCTGCCATATTCCCAAAGCGTTCACGGCGAAGCATCTTCCAGAGACGGAAGCTCACCTCTCCCCGCCCCAATCGGTACCATGTCGAGGCGCAGGATTTGCTCTATCACCTTCATGAGGACGTCGTCTTCTATCTGGGGGTTCATCTTCACGAGGCCCACCAGGCCGAATATCACGACGCAGAGCATCTCGTGCAAAAGCTCAATCTCGACTCGGTGGCAGGCTGCGTACTCCTTCGCGATGTGATTCGCCAGGCAGTCCGCCGTCTCGCGCGTGACGCGCACGTCGAAGACGTCTCGCACGCCCAGCTCCTCTAGCACGCCTATCATCGGGCGCGGACGACCCGCCTCGTCGTAGAGCGAGTACCGAAACGTCTGAATGCACTTCCTCAGCGACCGGACGTGTCGCCGAAGGCTCGCGCCTCGTTCCACACAATCACGCTTTCAACCAAGTCTTCCACGTAGTCGTCGATGACCGCCTCAATCAGCCCGTTGCGGTTCGCGAAGTGGTAGTAGATAAGCTCGCGAGTGACGTTCGCTTCCTTCGCGATGGCCGCAATGGAGGTCGTCCGCACTCCGCCCAATTCGAAGAGCTTGCTCGCCATGATCGTAATCGCACCCTGTGCGTCGGACGGGTTCGCGATCCTCTCAAGTCGCGGCGCGTCCCACGAAACAGCCTGACACCCGTTGCTTTTATGAGAAGCGCTGGGCGCTGTGCTTCCCGCCGCTCATTCTGGCGATCAACATCGCCGAGGCCGTCATCCGCGATTTCCAGGTGTTCAGCTTCGGGCTGTGGCAAGGCGGCGTCGTTGAGAACCTCTGGACCATTTCGGGCCCGTGGAACATCATGAACGGCGTCGCCGGCATCCTGAACATCATCACGATCTGCGGCTAGTTCGGCATCTTCATCTCGAAGGACCCGTCGAAGGACATGATCTGGCCCGATATGATCTGGGCCTGGATCATCGCCTACGACCTCTGGAACTTCGCCTACACCTACAACTGCATCTCGGACCACTCCGCCTACTGCGGCCTGGCGCTGCTTCTGGCCTGCACCATCCCGACGTTCTTCATCAAGCGCGGCGCATGGCTGCAGCATCGGGCGCAGACGCTAGTGCTCTGGATCATGTTCGTGATGGCGGTGCCCCAGTTCGCCGACGTGCTCGCCCCCATTCCGACCACGCACAACCCCACGGCGTTCTTCGTGGTGAGCCTGCTCGCGCTGGCGTCGAACGTGGCGTTGGCGGCCTACCAGTTCTACCGCATCCGCAAGCTGAAGCTGAGCCCGCTGAAGGACCAGATCTACGCCGGCACGAAGACCTATCAGCGCATCGTGGAGGAGAACGAGTAGCTGCAGGCGCGGACATTAAGGCCGCCAAAGCCGTCGCGTTTCCCGAGGGCACGACCCACGCCATCTCGCATGGCACGAGGTCGTGTCCCTGCAATTTTGCCTTCCCCGAGCGCCATGGCCGACTGATCCAGAATCGAACATCTACCCTTTGGCCCTGAATTGCAGATCTGAGCTTTATCTTGCCAAAAGCCGCTGACTTTGTTAAAGCTACAAAGGAATTAGACTCGCTTAATTCCTTTGTGGCTTTCTTTCTTGGCGTTAATCATATTTAACTCCTTTACTCCACCAGCGCCGACAGGCGATTTCCCGCTGGGTAGCCGCTTCGCACGTTGCAGAAAAGCATCCTTGACGTTGCAAAGGGCACTGACATCGAGACACAGCACGTCCGAGTCTCGCTTAAGCAAAAGCGTCATTATCGCATTCATCACCGACTCCCCCCCCCGCCATCCAGGTGTATTCATCGGCTTAAAATTCGCCGGCGATTAGGGCCCGAAATAGGTCCAGGCCATTCTGACACTCTCCTCAAAAAATGTCTTTCAACGCTACTCAATTCGACCGTTTCGTTCCGAACGCGCCCTCTGCATGTGCCGAAAGATAATCCTCTCTGCATTTCCAAGTGTTAACCTCGATTTCCAAGAGCCTTCGAAGGAACACTTCGTACATTTCGTCCGACTGCTCGCCATCCAAGGTGAGAATCATGAAGCAATCACATAAATCACTCGCCAAGTTCCCGACCAAAAACAGCAAGTCAGCTCTTTGCCGATCGGGTGTAATTGGCAGCTTTGCAATCTCTTCTAAAAGAATTGTCGCCATCGACAAAGAACAGACAGCCGCTATAGAGCTTTCGTCAAACTCCATATACAGATCTGGCTCATAGAAGAAAGACCGCGCAGTCAGTGCATCAATATGCACAAATTGGCATGCATATCTATAGAAGAGACTCCTCAATTCCTTGTCTGCGCGGGTTCCATGCTTCTCACATTCGTTGCCGAGCTTTAGCTCGTCTCTCCTATTGCGCTTTGGAGCATCAGAGCCAAACAACGAATCGATCTTGAGTTTTTTGTAGTTGAGGACACCATCCTCTATCTCGAATCCGTATTCAGCAAATGAGAGAGAAGGAAGTATCTTATTATCGAAAAAACTTTCATCGCAATTGATAGATTTTAAGTATATATAGCTTTCAAATAGGCTTCTACCCAAAGCATAGATTGAAGTGGGTTCGGCAATCTCCCGCAGCTTAGAGATCGAATTGAGCGTTTTAGCTGTCCGGATCGCCACAAAAGAGACGTATTCTGCGAGTGAATTCGGAGGAGCTTCAATATCACCCCTGTCTTTATTCTGATAGTTTAAAAAATAATTTAATCCACTTGTCAGAGACGATACGGTATCGTTTATCCGTTCACCAATAATCTCGTTTCCCATCAAAACAAGGGCAGGAATGCCTACCCGCAGTTCTTCTTCATGATTTCCGGCTCCCAAACGAGCGACTTCATCAACTATCTCATCGTACTCTTCCATATACGCAGCAAATGCGTCAAGATCATACTGGGTTAAGTATTTTTCGTTCATCGCATTCGGCATGAGGCCGTCCGTGCGATACATCGCATATATCCATCTCTCCGACATGCCGCTTTCTCGCAATCGGGGTATCACAGTTTTGTAGTAGCTATTGCTATGACGCTCCGCATCAAAGCTGATCAAATCGTCCGATCCGGGTTCTCGGCCAAACAGCTTGCAAAACCTATCATGAGAACGACGGAAAGCCTCTAAATGCTCTTTGGGTATCAAAGCACTACTCTTTGATACGAATGAGCCATCATCAGCTTTAAACCAGCTAATGCCCTTCTTCTTGCAACATCTTTTGTACTTCTTTCCTCGACCGCAAGGACACTTTTCGTTTGGATCAACCTCTTTCATGGCGCCCTCCATCCTAATGCGTTTCGAGTATCGAAACTAAAACCAAAACGAACAACGGCTCTTGTCCATATCTACAGATTGGCGAGCCTTCGACATCGCTCAGCCAAATCGCAAGCTACCACTAATCGCCCTCGACCAATAAGTGTGAGCGGTTTAATGGCGACATAGTACACCGTACAGTCCATATCAAGAGCCGTAATCACAGAGCAAGACCGCCTACAAGACCAACACGCCATAATCTGAGCGGCTGCAGTTGGCTAAACAACATCGACTTTTCCGCAGCCAAATATATACCACTGTTGACTTTGACACATATTCCCAAGCAACAAAGAGGAAGTCTAAACGAAATGGATGAATGGCTCTTGGACGCCTCCATCGCTGAGCTCGACGTGGAACCAGCAACCGCGTATCACCGCGTACGGGAGGCTCGATCGGGAGTGCTTTACGCGGTAGCCCCCTCGCCGACATAGATAACAACCAGGAAGGAGAGGGCGCATGAGCGATGGTGACCGTCCTACAAACAACCGAGTTCGCGAAACGACTCAAAGACGCTGAGGCGCAAGCACGTATTCTCGTGAGAATGCGGCGCCTTTCATTAACTAATAATTTTGGAGACGTTAAACCAGTTGGTGACGGCGTTTATAAGATGCACATCGCTGGATATCGCCCCTATCACGCAAAGTGGGACAGTGCGTTAGTTTTGCTCCTCATCGGCGGAGACGAATCATCGCAACAGCGAGGCATCACGAAAACAAAAAAAGCTCAACCTCGAGTACAGGTGATAGGAGCTAATAATGAAGAAAGCGACAACCTGGGACGCAGCTGACCACCTCAAGACGGAAGCCGGCATTGCAGCCTACCTAAATGCCGCCTTCGAAGGCGGCGGCACCTCCGTAATCGCCGCCACCCTTGGCGACATCGCCCGCGCAAAGGGAACGACGCAATTCTCAAAGGAAACCGTCATCACCAGAGATGGCCTTTACAAGGTTATCGCCCACGAGGAATTTTTCGCTTGATACCGTACAGAAGGTCGTAAAAGCTTTTCTGTCAAAACTTGGTGTAGCGGAGTTAATATAGCGTAGGGTCAAAAGCTAGCTGGGCTAATCACTAATGCAAATTTGATGGGATGTAGATGCTCGAAGTCAGATACGGAACAGCGGCAAAGTCGCATGAGAATACCTTCTTTCGCAAATTCGCTCAAGCGCTAAAGAAATACTTCGATTCTCATGATATGACAGGCGTATTGCTTGGTTTTCCAATCTGTCGAGTAAGGGAGGACCTGCAGATCGACGCGCTTCTTATTACCGACCGCACCATGACGATCATTGACTTCAAGGATTACTCGGGGACGCTCACGCTGCCGAACGAGACAAATTTCAAAAAAGGTGCGTGGAAGATGTCTAGCGGCCTAACCGTCAAAGGCGGCAGCAGCCCGAACCCTTTCTACCAACTTGGGCTTCAGAGAGATCGACTCTCCAGCATCCTTAGAATGACAGCGAAGAACCTCACCAGGTTCGACCCAAAACACATAAGCACCGTCGTTTGCTTCACTGAGCCCGTCGAAGTTGACGGCTCTATACCTGGAAGATTCAAACTCTCATTCTTCATAGCCAATTCAGAATCCTACCTCGAGAAGTTGTTCGACATTATGAACGTCGAGGAAGACAGCAACGACCTGCTAAGCGACAACTTCGTAGAATTCCTAAACGGCAAGCTTTTCGAATCCAGGCCATATGACTGCTTCATCATCCCAGAGAATTTTGAAGAGGAAGCTTCAAAAACAGCTGTCGCGGATGTCGAGAGGTCCTCACGCGCTCATGAACCAGATATCTGGAATCAAGTAACCCGCTTCATGAAGAGCGATGATGACGTTCTGGTCATCACTGGCACTATCGGCTCTGGAAAGCATTCCCTCGCAGAACGTTTGAGAGAAAACGCGTACTCCGCTGGCTTTACTTCCGCACGCCTTTTCGCGCTATCAAATCGCGTCAAGAATAACCTCATGACCTCTATCGAAGATGTCGAGAGCCTTTATGCAACAATTTACGACTTCAGCAAAAAAGAAATTGACGAGCAATTAGGCAAAGAGGTCATTCCGCTCGCCGCCTTCTCACCTGCGGAAGCTTTTGGGGATATCGAGCCGCATGAGCATGCCGAGGAGTTAAGAAGCATTTTTCTCGTTTACGAGAGCCAGATGGTCACCAACACCTACAGGGATGAGGGAACGGTGCGCTTCGGATCTGGCGAACTGCTGAAGGACGTTTTAGACTATCTGGGCATACCCTCATCCAAGACAAACAAGGTTGTCTTCATTGGAGATAAGTTCCAATTGGGCTTCGGCTCCTGGAACCAATCGAGTCTTAATCCAGATGCCTATCAAAATGGCATAGCGGTTACCACGATAGAACTTCCGGACACCGAGAATCCAAACGGCATCGAACGAATTTGCCTGGAGATCGCAAACCAAATCAAAACGGAAAGCTACTCTGAATTGACTATAGCGCCAAATGAAATGGTGGATCTCAAGCCAAAGCGATCAGAGAGAGCGCTGATCGAAGAGGTAGCGAACAATTGGACAACCCACAAGATCATTGCATACAACAATAAGCGCTGCCATGATCTCAACTTTTACATCAAACGGAACGTAATTCAAAACGGGGCACAGCTTGCCCCAGGTGATCTGGTGATTTTCAATAACCAAGTATCCGCGTATCCTACCAGTGCGGGTATTCCAGGGCAGGTGCTTGCATTTGACACCAGCGAGCCTGTTCGCATCGAAAATGGCGACTTCGGAATCGTTCAGAGGATCGGCGGCCAAACGCTCTCCCGCTCTTACTCCTTCGATGATCTCGCAGAGCCAGTCTCGCTTAGCCTCATCCAAGCCGAAATAAAGCTTGAATCCGGCACGCCCGTTACAGTCGAGATGTTGGCCGAGTATTTATACTCCGAAAGAGCAGCTTTGAGTGATTTCGAAGAACGGGCTCTGCAGATTCTTCTTAGGGAACTTCTTGCGACCGCCGAAAAGAACCACCCCTTTGCGCCGGGCGATCCCGATTTCGATGAAATGATCGAGGCGGAGGACTACATCAGAACCGAAGACGGACGTTTTAGAGACAAGAGCGATGCAAGACGTTTGACCATCTACGAAAAGAGGCATCGTGAAAAAGCTACACGACGACTGGCTTCCGACCCGAGCTCCGAATATTACAGATGGCAAAATGCCGCCCGGATCAAATTCGGATGGTGCCTGACTGTTCATAAGGCGATGTCGTACAAGTGGCCTCACGTTGCATTTGCAACGACCTACAATCAGGGAAGAAACAACCGCGAATACTTCAAGTTCATCTATACCGGCATTTCAAGGGCGTCCGAAGACGTATGCCTCGTCAGATGGGAGAACCTCTCTCCATTCTCTGAGACCATCTTTGTCAAAGAGACAACCGGCGCGAATAAAAAGAAACGGACTGTTGTGGCAACAATCGACGAAAGTGGCCCCGCCGAAATTGTCAAAAATCTGCTTGATAAGGCGCTTGGCGAAGGTGCGAAGATAACTTCAATGGAGTCAAAGAATTACCTAGAGATCGCCCAAATAGAGCATGAAAAGTTCAGCGCAAAAATCGGCTTCGACTACAACGGGAAGGGCGAGATCTACTCGCCTAGGCTTCTTACTGGTGATCCGCAGATCCTCGAGATGCTAGCAACCCGCCTCGCACCTAGCGAAGTCGAAATGGCAGCCTCGCCCTTGGGACAGCTATACGAGCGCCTCAACCAAGCTGTTCTAAACGGAATTACTATCTCGTTGATGAAGCCGCATCAGTACCAGGACAGAGTAACCCTTGAAGAAAACGAAGTGCGAGCGGAAGTGCGAGTCGTCTACGAAAAGCGTGGCCTGATCACTCGATTTGAGCTAGTCTCCGGCAGCGAGAATCTGTTCAGCAAAGCAGTCGAAGCCATAACCTCCTATTATGATTGGAATGCAGAGCCTGGGGAGGCGGCCTTATGAGACGCGAACCCTCTGAGCAGACAAGCTACTACTGCGACCAACTGAAAGACATGCGAACCAGGGGCCAACTACAAGAGGCCTATCATCTTGGAAAGCAGCTCCATGAAAGGCTTCCAAGCGATGAACATATCGAGAGAGCCTTCTCCTGGGTTGTGTACGACTGCCTTAAAAGGTACAAGGACGAAAAATCCAAATATCGCAAAGACCTTCCCGCGTTCCTCAAGACCTTAAAAATGATTCCAAGCTTTAGATTGGATGCACACACCAACGACCTCTTCTTTGAGAACGTTGCGAAACACCTCATCCCAAAGTTAGGCTGGGATCTGAGGTCGGAGAAGAACATTCCCGCACTGCAGAACCTCCTCACATGCCTCATAGAGCTGGATTCGGGTGAGAAATCTCGCGTCTACGAGACAATGATTGCTTATCTGGAAGAGCCGATAAGAGCTCTCGGCTGGGATTACCGAAAAACCAACGATCTCGACGGGTTAATCGGCCTACTGCATGCCGTCTTATCATTAGGCGCCACCAGTGCGCTGTTCAAGAACAGAGATACGCTATTGATGTTTGTCAAGGGTTTCGAACCATGCAAAAACCCCTCTGATGCGCCATTGGTGCAAGCAAAGAAAGCAGAAGGAACAGCACTGCTTGTCGAGTGGTTTGGATTGGAGAACCTAACGCAAGACATGTTCCAAAAGGAAGAGTACCAGGGAAAGATGCAGCAATCCCTGGCGGAGAAGCTGGTTAACAGATATATAGACGCCCTCGGATTCCGGAACCAAAATGGACAACTCATATTCGACGATGCACGCATCAGGATGGGATTGAACTCGCTCGAAAATGCACTTCAAGAACCCTATGCAGAGCAATGGGTATGGCCTCAGTACAAATACGGCAAGCTTTTGATGCAGATTGACGGCGCGCAGAGGGCACGGCCTTTCTTCGCCAAGGTTCTTCTGGACAAATGGAGCGAATCATACATCTGGGGAGCATTTGCCGACACGTTCGTTGGAGAAGATCCCACTGCATACGCTAAGTGCCTTTTTAGAGGGCTGAGACTATCGCGTAATATCGGGTTTGCTCTTGCATTACACGAAAAGGCAATGCTGTATTTGAAATCGATTCAAAAATACCCTGAAGCAAAGAGGGAAGCGCTAACGGTTTCGGAATATCGGCAAGCTCAGGGCTGGCCAGAATCAAGCATTGTGGAAGCCGAGAGGAACGAAGACTGGTTTGCCGTCGAAGCGTCAAGTGACAACAACGAACTGTACCATGAGTTGTCAATCGGTTCAGAAGCGTACGTCTTCCCCTACGCATCCAAGACGGACTTTTATGTCGAGTGGAAAGATGACGAAAAAGGCCTAATGGGAATCGCGTCTGAAGGAATCGAGGATCCAGACCCCCGTTTGGGAATTTATTCCTATCGCAACAAATATACCCATGTGCCGAATTGGGCCCAGGGCATCAGACGGACAGTTATCAAGGATCGCGAGATAATGCAGTCAATGGAAATAGGCGCTTGCTACACGGGAGTGTTGTCCAAGGACGGAAGGACCATACTTGGCGACATCGAAAGTTGCGCGTCAGAGGAGTTTGAGAAGAGATTCTCTATCGAATTCGAAGGGACATTCGATCTCGTAAGATATAAAGACAAGCAAGGCAATAGCAAGGCGATAGGCTTTGTGCGAAACACACAAAGAGGATCTCTCTTCGTTGCGCCCAATCTATTCAATAACTCAAGTTTGACCACCTTCGATATCGTAAAAGGAACCGCGCGAGCCATATTCAAAGACGAGCAGTGGACGATGGAAGCAACGAGTATCGAGTTTCTTGATAAGCCAAATCCGGAAGATGTCGAGAGGGAAATCTCAGGCAAGTTCGAAAGCACGAGGCAATCTTTTGGTTTCATCGGAGACTGCTTCGTGCCGAAAAGCTTGGTTTCCGCAGAAAAACTCAGAGACTGTGATCGCGTGACTGTTTTGGCGCGAAAAAGTTGGGACAAGAAGAAGGGAAAGTGGAGCTGGACGGCCATTAAAGTTATCAACAGAGAGCCAAATAATTAAGATGGATTAGCATGCAGCAGCTCATTTGCTGCATCATCCCGCCGTTTCGCCCGTTGTGTGATTGCACCCTCGACATGCAGAGGAGCACAGTTTGTTGCCTGAGCGAGCTGCAAACGAGGGTTTTCACGGCTCCTCTTGCCACGCATAACAAGAATTGGAAGAAGACCGCGAAGATCGCATCCTCATTGTTGGTGTAGTAGCCGCTCAGCCGATACGCTAAGAGCGGTCATCACCAAGGGTCTTCGATTGACTAGATTGACGGATTCAACGGTAAGACAATGAGAGTATATGGGCAGCTTACAGCGCAACATAGCCGAACGAGCCGAGACCCCCCAGATTCGACAACGGCATGCTCGGCGTCCAGAAGCCCATCAGGAATATAACCGAGACGCTCATCGACGAGATATGAACGCGCAGGCAGAGGGCATCAGCAACCAACCTGTGGGACCGCGATCTGCCCAATGTCATCTTTTCCTACGCTCCACCTACCTTCAATTGGAAAAATAGACTGGTATGATTAGGCTGATACGATGTATAAAAGCAAGAGGAGTTCTTATGGGATTATTCGATAGGTTCAAAAAGGGCAAAAAACGAGAACGAACTCCTTGGCTTTCTTCAACTAGGGAAGATGGCAAAGCACCTGAAAGTTTTGTCCAAGATAAGAATCCTTCAGACAATGAATCCCAGACTATAAGAACCGTCTATGCGCTAGCCAAGTTCTGCGGCTCTGTAATGGCGTTTACCGGAGTAAGGGAAGAAGCCGCCATGCCAAACTTCTTCCAATTTTGTTATTCCATCCAATCGATCTATCCTCAACTAATCATAACTCTTTGCAATAAAGAAGGCGTCACGCCTTCCGAGCTATACACATCAACACGTTTCAAGGAGTATCTAAACCCGGATCACGGAAATCTCAACACCTACCTATCTAACTGCGGGGACATTGCATATCAAGAAGAGTTCGAGAGAGTCAGGGGGCAAATATCTTTCCAGAGCGACAAGATGACAATCTCCTACAACTTGGAAATTCAATTCCAGACAATGATAGAGACCTCAAAGATGGCATTCGTCCAGACTCTTCTTCTTTACAAAGAGACTCAAGACCCCAACCTAAAAGGCTGGATAAAAGAGGACGTCCTGTCTAACATTTTACGCGCGAGTCTGGCATTGCAGATGAACATTGCTCGCATCCACAATCAGAGCACTGTTGCATTCGTAGCGGACTCCATTCTGAATGGCGAGGCGGGCATAAATCTGAACTTCATCGACCCCATATCTCCGAATAATTGTTTAGTAACTTACCCAATGGTCTTGAACTGTTTCATGTATATCCCAAATGAAGATGGAGCAGTGGTAACTGGGAAGACAACTATAGGGAGCATGCAAGGCATCATCGTAGATACCGGTGGCGGAGGGATAAAGGCGATCGAGGCCATAGTAGACAACACTATGGCAAAGCTATAGAAGATTCGAAGAGCTGCCCGGGTCTGGTAGCTCTTCTTGCATCCGCCCCCGATTAAGCAACTCTTTCAATCTAGGCCATTAGGTCGCTCATCGGGTTCTACGGAATCACGCTGCTCCGTGCGGATTTCGTCCGCTATTTGCTTCAGCAAGACAGATTTACCACAGCGCTGCACCTGACAATGACTTTGATCAACTCGGAGTCGTAGAACGGACGAATCCTCTCAAGATACTGCGTTCGCAAAACCGCTCTGAGCCCCCCCTGCAATAGAATTAATTTTTCTTAATTCCATCATGCCTATCTTGCATGGTGTTAATTCGATTTAATTCTCTTATTGCTTAAGTACAGACAACCGATCTTTTAGCCATAAAAGGCATCGCCGTCGAAACGCAGCATCACCGCAAGCCCGCAATCAAACCGAGAGATCTGGATGATGCCATCGTTTTCCCGCCATCCCTCGTCAGTTCAGCACTCGCTAGCAACGGCAACAACACACAGGAGAATCCAGGCCAGCAACTGCCACAAACGGCAAGGAGCGCTTAGTGTTGAAGGCGAGTGCCCGATTGCCGCCCACCTTCAACTAGCATTGTTTAAGCCATGATTGCTCTAATTGACCTCATATGGTTTTACTCGTTTCTAGATATATGCATTTCATTATTTGATACGCCTATGCCATTCTCATTTGTTTTTAGATGAAGCTAATTGATAAAGGGCAATAATCTCAAGCTGATAAACAGGCTTACCTTCTATCTCGGTAATCGCTTCACATTCATAATCGAAATTGCTATTTTGCGTAAGCTCCTTTAACGCCTCAATCATCCCCTGCTTTGACTCTTTGTCCTTGAACTTCGTAAAAACAGTGTTCTTCATAAGAGGAGTGCCATTAGGAAAGATACGCTTAACCTGCGCCAAGCATTGCAGCTCCGATCCGACAATGTCCGCCCTAACAGATTGGTAGAGGTTTGAATCGGATATAGACCCAACGAGAGCATAGTCTTTCGTCTCGCACACAATCTCTTCCGCCCCAAAGAGCTCTTTTACAATATCGGCGATTTGTTGGATCTGGGCAGACATCGCCTTCTTGCTTTTAGCGGCGCTAGAATTATTTTTATCGAGCGCTTGCATCTTTCCTGACAATTCTGTTAGCTCTTTAGCTTCATTGATCAGAGATTTTATTGAGTTAATTTTCATCTTTGATGGAACGAGAACAAACGAACCAACTTTGGCATCATCGATAGACCTTATATATCCACGATCTTCGAGAATATCTACAACAAAGCTCAGCATCGACGTCGGCGTTTGAACCTTTTTTGAATTTAACGTTGTCGAGTCATTGGCAACGCACTCCAAAGAGCCGGTAGCCGAAGCTCCAATCTTTAGAAGCTTAAATCCTCCACTGCCTTCTACCTTTGCATTGCCTGCTTTTTTCTTTGTATCTGCAGATGCGACAGATACTTCTTCGTATTCTGCATATCCGCCGTTTAGAATGGCATATATATCCAATAGTCTTTCTTGATTGATATAAAAAGGGAAAAGCATGGGATCGGCTGTCCTCTCTATCATTTCTACCTCCTTGCATTTATAGGGACGATTGATTGATTCTTAGATTTCTTTCGGTATGGCCGCTATAGCTACCTGAATATGCATCATTTCCAAGTGCTTCTTCACTGAGCAAAACGTAATCTTGCTAAAGAAAGGAATGTCCGGCAGCTCTTTTCTGTCTTTTGTGATGATCCCAAAAACAACTCGGTTAGGCTCAGAGCTGGTAATTTCGTACCCAAGTCCAGAAGTTTTTGCTTCAGCAATTCTATCGTTAGCCTTTTTGCGAAAGGCGGGATCAGACCGGACTAGTTCAGCTGTCGTAAGACCCTGACTGAATAAATGGCTCAGTGTCGCTGAGCCAGAATATCTTTTTATATGAACAAATGACCCATCACGAACCAATATATCGCATAGCTCAAACTTACTGTTTGCACCACCATGCATAATAAACCGCTGGTCCATCAAGATGAATGAATCGGGGTTTTCGCTACAAGCACGTTTATTATATGATCCCTCATTATGCTCGCTTTTTACATACATCGGGAATTCAAGCGAGGAGATTGTAGTTTCAGAATACTGGTCATTAATCCTCTGGACGTAATCAGCCTCGATGCAAAACCATTCGCCGCCATTGATGCAGTATTGCCGACCTTCATATTCGAGTTCTCCATAGATGCATTTATAAGCAGTCCAGTGGTTAATTTCGCTATCATCAACTGCTCCGATTTGGAAGATGATTTTGTTCTTGAGCTGCTGAACACTTTCAAGAGGATGCCTAAATGTATCGAGAACTTTATCTATCAAAATATCATCATGCAGCTCCTTACTTCCTTGATATCTAAACCCTGCCGTCTCCTCCCAGCCTATAAGTTCTGGAACGGCCATCCAGATATTGACGTCCCCTTTTTTTATGGCACCGACAAGAGCATTATCTAAGTCTCGTTTCATAGCTGCATTTCGTACAGGCGCAATATGATCAACCCATGGGAAGTTTTCTTTATACCGTTTAGATTCATACAGTGCGTAAATGCCACTCAAATAACTCGGTATATCCTCAAGCTTTACTGATGAAGAGACGCTTAAAGAATCGGTGCCAGTAAGTGAGCCCGAAAGGATAGACTCGTCGCTTCCTGATGCAGTAATTCCATTAAGTAAATCTCTTTCAATGTCCAAGGCAAAATCATGAATTTCTGACTTTTTAGGCATTTGCTCATTTGTTTTACTAGCTTTGCCAGCAATTTCTGTCTTAGTTATGCGGCGAATTGAATCTGGCTCCACACTGTTAAGAACCGTCTTAAGCCCAAATCTTTCTTCAATACAGTTCCTATCAATTAGCGATAATCCTCTTCCGAAAGAAATAGCGAAATATCTCGAATTCCCATTAATACTTACGGGCACAAGCAGCAAAGCGCTTGCTGTGGCATTGAATATATCACTGCCATCAATTGCGGTCCCGAAGAACGAATCTAACCATCTTGGCTTAGAGGAAAATGACTGGATATGATAAAGATTGCCAACTCCTGTGATGTTTTGGCGGGCAAAACTCTTATCCTCTACGAGAATCGATTCTTCAGTTTCGTAATCTTGCTTTATCAAGTAGATAGATAATTTGGTCTTTTTATCAGTCATAAACACCGTTCCTTATGATGCTACTTCTCGGCATACGGGCTTATGTCACCATCAGCCTTAGCTCACGAACCGTTACCCCAAGTGCATTTCCAGTCTTCGTATTCCTCTTTAGCGATCTCGTGGTTGCCTAGCTTTTCCCTCATTCCTTCCCCGTCCCGAACAAGCTCGGCAAAGATGTCCATTGCAAAGCCGAATCCCCTCACAATGGCGGGAACACCATCTATATCTCGCACGGTGGATCCGAAAGATTCCGCATTCTCCAAGATCGCGTATGCGAACTTGGAGACGACTCCCAAGCGTCGAAGCGCTCAGCTACTCAGGCCTCACCCCCACAGAAACCCTTCTCATAACGCAAACTCCCAACAAGCTGTCAGGGATATAGATTACCATCTCACGTAAATGTGAGTAAATTTCTTCCAATATGCTTACACCACAAATGCGTGAGGTGGTAGCCAAATCAAGAGATCGTACGAACGTGATACTTCCACGCAATCAGAAAGATCGACAAGTGGAAGTAAGACTCATGGGCGTAACTGAATGCAACAAAGCAACTGAGCACTCCAAAACCCGTCCACAGGCCGATTAGCTTCTATCTTGATTCTTCGCTTGCAGCAAAGTGCCCTTTTACTCCCACTCAATCGTCGCCGGGGGTTTGCTGGTGATGTCGTACGCCACTCGGTTCACGCCCGGGACCTCGGCTACTATGCGGCCGGAGATGCGGGCTAGGACGTCGTAGGGCAAACGCGCCCAGTCGGCGGTCATGGCATCGGAGCTTTCTACGGCACGCAGGATGACCGGGCGGGCGTAGGTGCGCTCGTCGCCCATGACGCCCACGCTCTTGATGTCGGGCAGCACGGCGAAGTACTGCCACACGGCGTGCTCGCTGTTGCGCTCGCCGGTCTCGGCGAACAGGCGCTCGTTGTAGGCATCCAGCTCCGCCCGCACAATGGCGTCGGCGTTCTTCAGGATGTTCAGCTTCTCGGCATCCACATCACCGATGATGCGAATGGCCAGACCCGGCCCCGGGAAGGGCTGACGGTGCACGATGTAGTCGGGCAGGCCCAGCGCCGTGCCCAGCGCGCGCACCTCGTCCTTGAAAAAGTGGTCCAAAGGCTCAATCAGGTCGAAATGCACGCCCTCGGGGAACGGAATGAGGTTGTGGTGGCTCTTGATGGTGCTCGCCTTCCCGCCGGTCTTGCGCGCGCCGCTCTCGATGATGTCGGGGTAAATAGTGCCCTGGGCCAGGTACTTCACCGGGCGCCCGTCCTGGGCCAGATCCTCCGCCACGGCGAAGAACTCCTTCCAGAACTGCGTGCCGATGATGCGGCGCTTCTCCTCCGGGTCGGTCACGCCGGCCAGAAGCTCCAGGTAGCGCTCCTCGGCGTGCACGTGGATGAAGTCCACATCGAACTGCTTCGTGAACACCTCTTCCACTTCCTCGGGCTCGCCCTTGCGCAGCAGCCCATGGTTCACGAACACGCAGGTCAGCTGCTTACCGATAGCGCGAGCGCACAGCGCCGCCACCACCGACGAGTCCACGCCGCCCGAAAGGCCTAAAATCACGCGGTCGTCCCCCACCTCGGCGCGGATGGCCTCCACCGAGTCCTCGATGATGGAGTCCATGGTCCAATCGGGCTCAAGCTCGCACACGCCGAACAGGAAGTTGCGCAGCAGCGTCTGGCCGAACTCGGTGTGACGCACCTCGGGATGGAACTGCGTGGCGAACAGGCGCCGCTCGGGGTATTCCATCGACGCCACCGGGCACACCTCGGTGCGCGACGTGATGGAGAAGCCCTCGGGCACGCGGCTCACGGCGTCGCGGTGGCTCATCCACACGGTCTGCTCGCCGGGAGTGCCGTCGAACAGCGCCGACTCGCCCGCCCGCGTGATGACCGCCGGGCCGTACTCGCCCTTCTCGGTGTGGGCCACTTCCCCGCCGAGCGCCACCGCCATGGCCTGCTGGCCGTAGCAGAAGCCCAACACGGGAATGCCGAGCGAGAGAATCTCCGGGTCGATGGAGGGCGCGTCTTCCGCGTACACGCTGGCCGGACCTCCGGACAAGATGATGGCCGCGGGCGCCATAGCGCGCACCTCGTCGGCCGTGATATCGCACGGCACGATTTCGGAATACACGTGCAAATCGCGCACGCGGCGGGCAATGAGCTGCCCGTACTGGGCGCCGAAATCGACGACGATGACAATCTGTTCCGGGGTTGCGGACTCGGCCACGGTGCCTCCTTGGGTTGCGAAATGTTCGAGGGCGATTTTACACCTCCGCACGCGGGGGCATATTTCCAGCGTGCGAAATATCATCAAACTGCGGAATGGGCGGCGAAGAAGATCCTTCGACTCCGCGCTACGCGCTGCGCTCAGGATGACACAGGGAGGCTGGGGCAACGCAGGGGCGCTCCGGATGCTAGTGCAAATACTTCGCGCGCAGGGCCGCCTGCTTCTCGGGGCCGAAGTCCAGCGCCTCGGCAAGATAGGCGTCGAAGGTGCCATAGCGCTTCGCCACGGCGTCCATGGCGGCGTCATAGTAGTCGGCGTAAGCGTAGAAGAACGAGTCGATATCGGCATCCAGCCCGCGCAGGGCCGGCAGCTTCGCGGCCAGGGCATCCAGAATGCCCTCGGCGCGCGTGCGAGCGAACAAGTTGGTGGCCAGGTAGTCGGCACGCACATCGGGCTCGGGCACGCCGAGCGCGCGCTCCACCACCACCGCGCCCAAACCGGCGCGGTCCTTGCCCTCGGTGCAGTGCCACAGCACCGCCCCGCCATCCGACTCCAGAAGCACGTTCAGAAGCGAGCGGTACGCCACCCGTCCCGCATCTCCCAGCAGAATCTCCGGGTACATCTTCTTCACCATCTCGTGGGGCTGAGCTTTCACCGCCTCCAGCGCCTTCATGTCCTTCGCGAGCCCCGCGCCGTGGGTGATGCCCATGGTCTCGCCACTCAACGCCGGAAGGTCGTAGAACACCACGCCCTCCATAAGCTCGCGGGGGTCGGGCTCTTTATCGCGCTCCAGCTCGGTACGGAAATCGACCACACCTTCCAGATGATAGTCTGCCAGAAGCCGCGCAAGGTCTTCCTCGGTCGCCTTGTGCAGCGCGCCCGACCGCAGCAGCAGCGCTGGCTTGATGCGACGCCCATCGGCCGCGGGCAGGCCGCCCAAATCGCGCGTGTTGTGCAGCCCCTCGAAGGGAATGTGCCCGAACTCCGGGAACCCGGGAATGGCCTCAGGGGTCTCTACCTTTGCATCTGCCATAGCAGCCGCCTCTCTCGCGAAATCGTTTCGCTCTATGGTAGCGGGAACAGCACGCGAGCGCGAACGAGAACCGAACCTGTTATGGGCCTGTTGGGGAAGCGGGCGCGGCTGCAAAGGCGCCGGGAAGGACCGCGCCGCCACCGCATTCTGGCTACATTCCCGCTACCGCTCCCCGGCAGCAGCGTCGCCATCTGCGCGGTCCGCCATGCTGGTAGCGCCTTCCCCAGCCGGCTTCTCGCGGCCGATGCCCGCGCCCTCGGCGATCTCACCGTCGAAGAACGCCTCCTGGGCCGGGCTCATGGCGTCGGCCACCTCGTGGCGGTTCGCGTAACCCGAAAGGATCAGCGTGAGTGCGCCGTCGCCGGTCACGTTGCAGGCGGTGCCGAAGCTGTCCTGCAGCGCGAACACCGTGAGCACGAGCGCCGTGCCGGCTCCATCGAACCCGAGCAGCCCCGTGACCAGGCCGAGCGACGCCATCACCGTGCCGCCCGGCACCCCAGGCGCGCCAATGGCGAACACGCCCAGCAGCACGCAGAACAGCAGCATGGTGGGCAGACTGGGCAGCGCGCCGTACAGGACCTGCGACACCACCATGCAGAAGAACACCTCCGTCAGCACCGAGCCGCACAAGTGGATGTTCGCGAATAGCGGAATGCCGAAGCTCACCATGTCGCGCCGCAGCGTCTTCGCCTGGCCGGCGCATTCCAGCGCTACCCCCAGCGTGGCCGCCGACGACATGGTGCCCACCGCCGTAAGGTAGGCCGACCCGTAGTGGCGCAGCACCTCCCAGGGGTTCGTGCGCGAATAGACGCCGGCCGCCCCGTACAGCACCGCGAGCCGCACGAAATGCCCCACGAGCACAATGGCAATGACCACCAGGAACACCGGCAGCTGACTCGTGAGCGCGCCTTCCCAGGACAGCCCCGCGAAGGTGCACACGATGAAGACGGGCAGAATGGGAATGACGATCTTCACCACAATGGCGAGCACCATGCGTTGGAATTCCACGAGCAGGGCCGTGAACCGCGCGGCCTTCGCCCACACGGCCGCCAGCCCCAGCATAAGCGCCAGGGCCAGCGCGCTCGTGACGGGCATAATGGCGGGAATATCCAGCGGGAACTCCAGATTGGGAATCTCGCGCAGGGCCTCGGCGCCGTCGGCCAAGGTGAGATGCGGGATGACGCCGAAGCCGGCCGCCATGGAAAGCAGGGCCGCGCCCAGGGTGGACACGTAGGCTATCAGCAGCGCCACGCCCAGAATGCGCGACACGTTCTCACCCAGTTTCGCGATGGAAGGCGCAATGAACCCGATGATGATCAGCGGCACGCAGAACACGATGATCTGCCGCAGCACATCGCCCACCGTGGCCACCACGGCGATAACATCGGCCGAGGCCAACTGCCCGAGCACCAGGCCCGCGGCCACCGCCACCAGCAAGATGAACGGCAGGCTCGTCACCACCCGGCGCACCACGCTGGGGCTCTCTAAAGGTTCATGAGTCTCCATCGCTTCCTCCCTCCCCTGTTTACGAGGCCCGCGCGAAGGGCACCTCGGAACGCTCGATGGGACGCGCGGGGTCGCTCGCCCAATCGTTCATGCTGCCTGCATACAGGTACAGCTGGTCGTATCCCACACTGGCCAGGTAATCGCAGGCGATCTTCGCGTGAATGCCCGACTGGCAGTACACGATGACGGCATCATCGGAGAAGATCCCCGCGTCCTGGAACAGACGCGCCAACGTCTCGGCAGGGTCGCTGCTCGCGGCGGCCACATCGAGGCGCACGTTCACCGCCGTGGGAATGTGGCCCGCATCGTAAAGCAACGGAGGCCGCACGTCTACCAGCGGCATGCGCCCGATCTCGCGCTTCACGTAATCGGCATCGACAACCTGATAAGCTCTCATGACATCACCTTCCGAGAATCGTCCTTCGGGGCGCACCGAGAATAAGAGCGGGAATTCAGCGGGATGCCCTTGCGACAGCGGCTGGCACCCGGCGCGACATCGGGGCCGCATCGGCCGATATCTGGCGGAACGTCATCACCGAGGTGGGCGGCCCCATCGGCATCCGATGGAGTGCCCGCGCGACTGTCGTTGGCATCTGGCGGAACTCTCGCCCGCGCCTCGCCGTCCATGGTAGCGCTGGCACGGCCGATGGCGAAAAACGACCCCGTTACGCTTTGCTTGCCGTTAAGCGGAAAGGTAGATTCTTCCCGACTTCCCCTTGACAACCCCATGACGGTGCCTATACTTATGAATAGTTGTTCATATGTTGTTAACTTCACAAGGAGATGATCGCCATGGGCGAGACAACGGCACTGGAGCGGGAGGCGCAATCCGTCGTGGAAAACGCGTGCGCCCAGATGATCGACTGCCCCTGCGGTTGCAATCGCGAGGCAACCGCCACCCTGTTCGAGGAAATGCCCGACGAAGAGCTTCTCTTCGACGTGGCCGATCTGTTCAAGGCGTTCTCCGACACCACGCGCATCAAGATCCTGTTCGCGCTCATGGGCGGTGGCCTGTCAGTCGGCGAGATCACCGAGACCGTCGGTTGCACCCAAAGCGCCGTCAGCCACCAGCTGCGCACCTTGAAGCAGGCGCGCCTCGTGAAAGCCGTGCGCGATGGCAAGAACGTCATCTACTCGCTTTCCGACGACCACGTCTTCACCATGCTCGCCCAGGGTATCACCCACGTCTGCGAGTAATCCAGCACTTAGACCCCCGGCCACCATTGAGTGGGAACGAGAAAGGAACCGCCATGCGAAAGGCATTCAAACTAGAGAATCTGGACTGCGCCAACTGCGCCGCGAAGATGGAAGCCGGCATCAGCCAGCTGCCCGGCGTGAACAAGGCCACCATCAGCTTCATGACGAGCAAGCTCGTGATCGACGCCGAGGCAGACGACGCCGAGGCCTTCGCCGCCATCGTCGACGCCGCCCAGCAAGTATGCACCAGCTACGAGAAAGACTGCCTCATCAAGCGCTAGCACTCTCTCAATCCCGTAAGAGCAGCTTCCGATCAGGGGGCGATGCTCGACGCGCAGTTCAATGCGCCAGACACCAGTCTCCTCAAGTACGTAAGAGTAGTCGGTGGACGCGGGGCGTGCCTCCGCGCGCAGTTCCGCAGCGACTGGAACAGCCCAGTGGGCTGTTCCACCAAGCGAGGACTGTTTGAGCACGGAGGTATGCCCCGCGCCCACCGACGGACCCAGAAGGACCCCACCATGAGCCCCAAGCAAAAGCGACTCCTCACCCGCATTATCGTCGCCCTCGTCATCTTCTTCGCCATCATCGTCGTGGAGAACATGGGCATCCTGCGCGACGCCTTCGGCACCCCCGGCGACGTGTACGCCGAGTTCGTGCTCTTCCTCATCCCCTACCTTATCGCCGGCTACGACGTCATCACCGGCGCCTTTCGGGGGCTCGCGCGCGGACACGCGCTCGACGAGGACTTCCTCATGACCGTAGCCACCTTCGGCGCGTTCGCGCTGGTGCTGTTCCCGCATACCGAGCCGCACATGGCTGAAGGCGCCGCCGTGATGCTGTTCTTCCAGGTGGGCGAGCTGTTCCAGAGCTACGCCGTGGACAAGTCGCGCAAGTCCATCGCCGACATGATGGATATCGCGCCCGAGTTCGCCAACGTGATGGAGGAGGGGAAGCTCAAGCAGGTGGACCCCTTCGAGCTGGCCCCCGACGACGAGTTCATCGTCATGCCCGGCGAGCGCATCCCGCTGGACGGCGTCATCGTGTCGGGCGACAGCCAGGTGGACACCGCGGCGCTCACCGGCGAGTCGGTGCCCCGCACGGCACGCCCGGGCGACGAGGTCATCTCAGGCTGCGTGAACCTCACGGGCAAGATCGTCGTGCGCGCCACCAAGCCCTTCGAGGACTCTACCGTGAGCCGCATCCTGGAGCTGGTGGAGAACGCCGCCGAGAAGAAGGCCCGCACCGAGAACTTCATCACGCGCTTCGCCCGCGTGTACACCCCCATCGTCGTGGGCGTGGCGGCACTTCTGGCCGTGGTGCCCCCGCTGCTGTTCGGCGGCGACTGGGCCGACTGGGTGCTGCGCGGCCTGACCTTCCTCGTGGTGTCGTGCCCCTGCGCGCTCGTCATCTCGGTGCCGCTGTCGTTCTTCGGCGGCATCGGCGGCGCCTCGCGTCTGGGCATCTTGGTGAAGGGCTCGAACTACCTGGAGGCCCTGGGCTCCACCGAGGTCGTGGTGTTCGACAAGACCGGCACGCTGACCGACGGCACCTTCGCCGTAACCGAGATTGCCCCGGCAGCGGGCTTCACCGAGAGCGAGCTTATCGCCACCGCGGCGCTGGCGGAGTCCTTCTCGACCCACCCCATCGCCGCCTCGGTGCGCGAGGCCTACGGCAACCCCCTGGACGCAACGCGCGTGAGCGACGTAGAGGAGATCAGCGGCCAGGGCGTGGCGGCGCTTGTTGACGGCAAGTCCGTGCTCGTGGGCAACGGGAAGCTCATGGGCGCCCGCAACGTGACCTTCGAGGCGACCGATGCTGCCGGCACGGTGCTGTATGTGGCCATCGATGGCCGCTTCGCCGGGCACGTGGTTATCGCCGACACGGTGAAGCCCCAGGCCAAGCGCGCTATTGCCGATCTGCACGCGGCCGGCGTGAAACGCACGGTCATGCTCACCGGCGACCGCGCGGCCGTGGCCCAAGCCGTGGCGGCCGACCTCGGCATTGACGAGGTGCACGCCGAGCTGCTGCCCCAGGACAAGGTGTCCCAGGTAGAAGCGCTGCTGACCGCCACCGAGCGCGACACGCACGGCAAGGGCAAGCTGGCCTTCGTGGGCGACGGCATCAACGACGCGCCGGTGCTCACCCGCGCCGACATCGGCATCGCCATGGGCGCCATGGGGTCGGACGCCGCCATCGAGGCCGCCGACATCGTGCTCATGAACGACAACCCCGACGACATCGCGAAGGCCATCGACGTGGCCCGGCGCACCATGGCCATCGTGTGGCAGAACATCGTGTTCGCCCTCGGCATCAAGTTCGCCGTGCTCATCCTGGCGGCCTTCGGCATCGCGAACATGTGGATGGCCGTCTTTGCCGACGTGGGCGTGGCCGTCATCGCCATTCTGAACGCCATGCGCGCCATGAACGTGAAGCGCTACGAGCGGAAGTAGCTGAAGACGAGGAGGCGTCCCCGCGCTGCGTACCTCCACGCGCAGTTCCGCAGCGGCTGGGACAGCCCAGTGGGCTGTCCCACCAAGCGAGGACTGTCTGAGCATGGATGTATGCTCCGCGGGGACACCGGAACAAGCTCAGACCGCTCCCTTCCATTCCCGAAGTTCGCAAATCAGCATTTCGGCAACCAGAAGTTCACAGACTTACCCATAGCCCTCCGATTCAGCCTCGGGGGGCTATGCTCTTCTTACGCGCCGACGAGCTTTCCCGAGCACGGCCTTCTGCAAGGCGGCCCTGCGGGCACCGGCGACGCGCCGCAACATCGCACCCGACCACTATGGAGGTTTCGCCATGAAAGACGAGAAGGAGACTTTGCGTAAGACCGACGAGAGCATTCACGTGATGGAGAGCTTCGATCCCTCCATTCTCTCCAACGTGCCCGCCCCGGTCGTGTCGCTCTACATTCCCGTGCACCATACCGAGCGTGAAGAGCGCCGCGACATTTGGGACCGCGACATGTTCAAGGACCTGATGAAGGACGCCGAGCGCACCCTGGCCGAAAGCTACGACAAGGACGCCTACAAGGGCATCGTGAAGCGCGCGAACTACCTGCTGGAGCATCCCGATATGCCGCTGTGGCTGCACGCTGGCGAGGGCCTGGGCTTCCTCATGAGCAACGACGACGTGTACGTGTACAACCTGTTCTTTGCCCCCGATCCCATGGTGGCCGCTGGCGACACCTACTTCGTGAAGCCGCTGCTGCGCAACTTCCAGTACGGCACCGAGTACTACGTGCTGGAGCTTTCCAACGATCGCTTCAGCTGGGTGAAGGGCGACCGCACCCATGTGGAGCGTCAGCAGCTGCCCCAGGAAGTGCACGACTTCTTCAGCGAGCTCTTCGCCAACAGCGACGACATCGCCGCCGACGCCCGCAAGGACGAGCTGGGCGCGCTGGACTACATCACGCTCGAGGGCCACATGGGCCAGTACCACGACCATCAGTCGCGCAACGACGTAAAGAAGGAAGACGCCGCCCAGTGGTTCCGCTACGTGAACAAGGCCGTGAACGACTACCTGGTGCGCGACGACACCACGCCCATCATCCTGTGCTGCGATCCGGAGTACGTGAACGACTTCCGCAAGATCTGCACCCTGCGCCATATGCTGCCCGTCGGCATCAAGAAGGATCCGGCCGGCCTTGACGGCAAGGCGCTGCTAGAAGAATCACTGGCCGTGATGGACGGTATCCGCGATGCGAACATCAAGGAGACTGCTGAGAAGTTCGGCGCCGACGCGGCCCACGGCAAGGCGTCGGATGACTTCGACACCATCGGCATGGCGCTCGCCGAGCGTCGCGTGGGGGCACTGTTCATGGTGAAGGGCAAGATCCTGCCCGGCGGCTTCGACATCAACACCGGCACCGTCACCTTCGATCCGAACCCCAACCCGGTCGATGACGGCTACATCGACCCGGCCGCGCCCGACATCACCGATGCCTTCGCCCAGGCGGCACTGGTGCAGGACGCCCACATCTACATCGTTGAGCAGGACCAGATGCCCACCGACAAGTCCGTCGCCGCCCTCTTCCGCTACGCGGAATAGTCGGCCCGGCCCGCCGCGGCAAACCGCTATACTGAAAGGGAGTTCGCATCAGAGCTCCCTTTTTTCATGGAGAGAAAGCCGCCGTCATGCCCGATATGTCCCCCACCGCTTCCCGTACCGACCGCGCCGCCATGGCCATCAATCAGCCCGATGTGGCGCTTATCTTCGAAGGCGGCGGGATGCGCAACAGCTACACGGCGCCCATGGTGGTGGAGCTGCTCGCGCACAACGTGAACTTCGGGCGCGTCTACGGCATCTCGGCCGGCTCCAGCCACACAGTGAACTACCTGGTGCGCGACCCCGAGCGCGCGCGGGCCAGCTTCGTGGAGCTGGTGCAGTATCCGCGCTTCGGCGGCTGGGGCAGCTTCCTGGCCGGCCACGGCTACTTCAACGGGCCCTATCTGTACGAGGAGCTTATCGAAACCGCGCCCGCGGGCGACCCCATGGCCTTCGACTGGGACACCTTCCGCGCGAACCCCGCCGAGGTGCACATCGAGGCTTTGGACTGGGATACCGGCGAGACGGTGGCCTTCACCAAGGCCGACATGAAAACCGCCCGCGACGTGGGCCTTATGGTACGCGCATCGTCCACCATGCCCATTTTCATGCCGCCCACCACCATCGGCGAGCGCACCTACGTGGACGGCGGCATGGGCGACAGCTGGGGCATTCTGCTGAACGCCGCCCGCGCCGACGGCTTCGAGCGCTTCTGCATTATCCGCACCCAGCCCCGCGGCTACCGCAAGCGCCCCATGGGACGCAGCGCCCAAGCCCTCTTCCGCGCAGCTTTCCGCAAGCATCCCGTGGTAGCCGAGCGCACCATCGCCCGCTGGCAGCCCTACAACGAGCTCTGCGACGAAATTGAGGCGCTGGAGAAATCGGGGGCGGCCTGGGTGTTCTACCCCGACGTGATGGAGGTCAGCAACAAGACCACCGACTACGACGCCCTGGTGAAAGCCTTCGAAGACGGCCAGGCCCAATCCCGCCGCGACATCGCTTCCCTGCTGGAGTGGCTGGGCTAGACGCCCGAGGTGACTCCTCCCCCCGCAAAAAAAGAACCCCGCTCGTAAGCGGGGTTCTTGGCAGTCCCTTGAGGGGAGAAGTATTCGCGAAAGCGAATTTACTTCAGGGTCACAGCGGCGCCGGCTTCCTCCAGCTTGCCCTTGATCTCCTCGGCCTTGTCCTTGGCAACGCCCTCGGCCACCGGCTTCGGAGCGCCCTCGACGACCTCCTTGGCCTCCTTCAGGCCCAGGCCGGTGATCTCGCGGACAACCTTGATGACGGCGATCTTGTTGTCGCCGAAGCCCTCGAGGATGACGTCGAAGTCAGACTTCTCCTCGGCAGCGCCACCCTCAGCCGGGGCAGCACCAGCGGCGGCCACGGCCACCGGAGCGGCGGCGGACACGCCGAAGGTCTCCTCGATGTCCTTCACGAGCTCGGAAGCCTCGAGCAGGGACATCTCCTTCAGAGCCTCAAGAATCTCTTCACGAGTAACAGCCATGTTAGTTTCCTTTCAAAGGGGGCCGGCGCCTCTTCGTACCGGCCAAGTTTCTTTTTGCGTTACACGGCCCGTCTCAGGCCGCCCGAGCTGTTAGGCAGCTTCCTTCTGGTCGGCCACGGCCTTGACGACCTGGGCCATACCGCGCGGCACACCGTTGATGGTGGTGGCCAGACCACGAGCGACGCCAGAGATGGCACCGGCGATCTGAGCCATGAGCTGCTCGCGAGAGGGCAGAGAAGCGATAGCCTCCACCTCCGCTGCAGACACAGCAGCGCCTTCCATCAGGCCGCCCTTGATCTCAAGGTTCTCGTTGGCCTTGGCGAAGGTCTTCAGGGCCTTCGCGGAAGCGGCCACGTCGTTACCGGAGAACACGAACGCGCTGGGGCCGGCGAGCATGTCGTCGAGCGTCGGCAGCTCGGCCTCGGACAGCGCCAGGTGAACCAGCGTGTTCTTGTAGACCTTCAGCACCGAGCCAGTCTCGCGAATGTCGCGACGCAGCTGCTGCATCTCCTTCACGGTCAGGCCGCGGTAGTCCACGACCCACATGGCGGAAATGCCGTCGAGATCCTCCTTGATGCTGGTGAGCATCTCCTTGTTCTGAGCGTTGGGCATGTTGTACGTACACCTCCTTCTCAAGCTTTCCGGGTTCCGCACCTGGTGGGTGGGCCGCAAGCCTGAGAAGCAAAACGGCCCCCGCCCATAAGACGGAGGCCGCACGAATTCACGGATGCGAATGTCGACCACCTCGGCGGGCCGCTTGCGCGATTAAACGGTTGCCCTGCGGGCCCCGTACCTGCTGTCTTAAGTAGCGGAACATTTCTGTTCATTGCACTGCCCATAATTGAGCAGCTTGTCTAGTTTAATGCGCCCGCGTGCGCTGTCAATGGGAAATTCCCAAAAGGTCGAAAAGTTCCTTGCGGGAGTTGATGCCCATCTTCTCGTAGATATGCCGGGTGTGAGCCTTGAAGGTGCCCTCGGCGATGAAAAGCTCCTGCTGGATGACGCGACCAGTCTTCCCCGCGGCCAGAAGCGCCAGCACCTCCTGCTCGCGCGGGCTCAGGCGGTACGTGCGCGAAAGCTCGTCCACCCGCTCGCTCACGCGCTCCTCCTCGGCCGTGCGCTCGATGAGGCCGCCCGTATCCAGAATGGACACGCCCCATTTGCTGGCGAGCTCTTTCTCAGAGAACAAGAGCAGCGTGGCCGCCAGGATGAGCACCGACACCACCACCGTTACCACCAGGGCCTCGGTGGACGCGGGAAGGCCCAGCGCGCCCAGCCCGTCAGTCAGACCGCCGCCGGCCATCTGCAGCAGCTGCTCGGCATTCTTCACCGCCATGAAGGCCACAATGGCCACACCCAGACGCTTCGAAATATCGAAGAGCAGAAACATCACGAGGAACGACATGAGCGAGTAGCTGATGGCGATGAGGTAGCTGGATGCCGCGGTGCCAAGCAGGCTCTCGGCCGGCACCAGCAGGAAGCCGCACACCATGAGCACCACCGGCGATCGGTACAGAAGCCCGATGTTGAATCGCTTCGACGCAAAATAGGCCGTGGCGAACAGCACCGCCATGAGAATGAACGTCGATGCCGAGGAGTGCCGTCCCGCACCCGCCACCAGCTGGTTCGCACGCATACCGTAGGCGAAGGCGTACAGGCCGTACAGCACAAACAGCTTCCAGGGCCAGGAGAACTTCGGCACGCTGCGGCGCGGGCGCTCGGCGGCAGGCACGTGCTCGTAGGCGCCGTGCAGGTACAGCACCGCGAGCACCGGCAACATCACGAGCGCGCAGGTGGCCTGCCACGGAGCCATGCCCTGGCAGAAGAACGTGATGACGGTGCCGAGCAGCATAGCGCCCGACAGGAACAGGAAGATGCGCAGCAAGCTGAACGTGGCCAGCACCTCGGCGGCCAGCAGCAGGAAAAGGCCGTAGCCAACGCCCGCCGCCAGCGAGCCGCCCACCATAAGAGGAAACGACGCCTCGGGCAGCCACGCCGCAGCCGCGCAAGCCAGCGACGCCACGATCATGCCCCCGGCAGCCACCGCGCGCACAGGCCGGTTATCGTTCAGCGGAACGAGGCGGCGGAACAGCAGCACGAGCAGGATGCTCACGGCAATATAGGCCACATCGAAGGTGAAGTGCGGATCGAACGACCACGGGGCCGCATCCAGCACCCCAGCCCCAACACCGCTCCCGACGCTTGCGCCCGATCCGACAGCGGCTGTCGCGCCAGCACCCGTGAACGTCAGCGTGGCCCAGGCCCGGGCGCACCCGTAGGCCATGACATAGCGACGACCGCCCCGCAGAAGCGCGCGGCGGTCTTCCCCCGCTTCCGCTTTATCGGTCATGGGCATCCCCCTCCTTATCCAGGGTGATTATACACGTCGAAGCCGACGACCCAAAGATCGCCGGCTTCGAGGGAACGTTCCGCCGCACCATGGGGAGGGAACAGGCGCAGCGGAACAGGGAATGGCTTACAGCCCGGCCACGTAACGGCCCGTGGCAAAGCCGGTGGTGATGGCACGGCCCACCGACAGGCCCTCGATATCCATCGGATAGTTGCTGTTGCCGAAGAAGGGGCCCGAGGCGTTGCCCACGGCGAACAGGCCGGGGATGGGTTGCATATCGGCATCCAGGCACTGGAAGTTGTCGTCGCACCACAGGCCGTCCACCAAAGCGTCGATGTTGTTCGCACCGCGCGGCACCGCGTAGCAGGGGGCCTCAATGGGCACCATGTACTCGTCGCGCTTGCCGAAGTCGGCGTCGCCCTCGCCAGCAGCCACCAGCTCGTTGTAGCGGTTGATGGACTCAACGATGGCCTCCACGGTGTAGTCGTGGGCCCAGCCTTCCTCGTCGGCGTAGGCGATCATGTTCGCGGCCAGCTCCTCCAGGGTGTCGCCCTTGATCCAGGCCTCCGGATCCACGTTGCGGTAGGCGTTGTGGATGGAGATATCGGAGAAGGGCTTCCAAGCCTCGTAGTGCTCCTCCCAGTTCGTGGGCACGATGGAGAAGAACTTCGCGGCGGTGGACTCGGCGAAATCAACCTCGGCCAGGTACTTGTTGGTGAACTCGTTCAGGTAGCCCATGCGGCAGCAGCCCTCGTCCATGAAGCGCTTGCCATGGCGGTCCAGGAACAGGTACGGCATCTCGAAGCGTACCTTCGGGCCCTCGCCGTGCACCATCTTGGTGTGCGAGGCAGGGCACATCTGGGCGCCGACCCACATGGCGGCCTTGAGTCCGGTGCCGTTGCGGAAGTCCACAGCCTGATGCAGGCCCTTGGCGTCGGGGGTGTAGTAGTACAGCATCTCGGAGTCGCCCACGTAGTCGCCCGAGGCCATGATGACGCCCTTGGCGGCACGCAGCAGCACGTGGCTGCCATCCTTGGCCTCGCCGATGGCGCCGGCCACGCGGCCGTCCTCCATGTACAGCTGCACGCAGGGGGTCTCGAAGAAGATCTCGGCGCCCTCTTCCTGCACGGCGTCGCCGATGATGAGCGCGCCCTTCTGGTGGCCCTCGTCATGGAAGTAGGTGTTGGCGTGGAAGTACACGTCATGGCCGTTGCAGTTCACCACGTAGTCGTAGGGCTGCGACTCACTGCCGCCCTTGGCCGCAGCCTCGGCCCACCAGGCCAGCGCCTCCTGGGAGTTGCGGGCCCAGGTTTCCACCTGGCCCATGTTGGCGCGGTAGTCGCTCTTGTAGTTGATGAAGGACAGCGCCGCCTTGATGCCGGCCTCGCTCGTCTTGGTCAGGTCGATAGAGGCGCCCATGTTGCCAGCGGTCTGCACGATGGACAGGCTCTGGAGCGCGCCCACCGTAGCGCCAGCCTCCAGGGCGGCGTGGATGGCGGCCAGGCCCGACTCGCCGGCACCGACCACTACGACATCGAAGTCGTGGATCTCGGCAAAATCGGTGATCTCGGCGGGCTTCTGCAGGAAGCTCGGGCCCACATAGGTGGAGCCGTCGCCAGCGGCTGCGGCATCGCCCGTGCCGGCGAGCTTGGGCTGCCCGCAGCCGGAAAGCGCTCCGGCGGCGGCCACGCCCATGGCGGCCACGCCGCCGAACTTGAACAGGTCGCGACGAGAAACATTCATAGCGTTCTTCATGATGGGTTCCCTTTCCCTCTCTCGTGGCGCCGAGCCCTTACCAGGCTCGGCTGCAGCCTCCGTGCTGCCTTGGTTCGCGGCGAAGCTCCCTCGCCCGCCGCTGCAGCTCGCTGGCTGCACCACGCACTATGGACGCGACGGCGAAACCGCGCATCGACCGCAGGGGAAAAAGAAGTTTAAAGCTTTAAACCACCCTATAAACCTAGTGGTTGATCTGGGAAAACAAATGGCCGTGACATTACCCCGACTCCGATCGCGTATAGTAGCCATCATTACCTCCAGGCAACCCCCTCCGGCGGCTACTGCATAAATCGGTATCCCCAAAGATCGCTCGTCTACCACAGACCATCTGCAACGGCCACAGCACCAACGACATCATAGGTCGCGGATCTCGCACCCTCCCCAGCAACAGCCCCGCAACCCAGCGCTTAATCGCTTAGCCGATGCAATGTGCGGCTGCTCTTCTGGGCGAGAACAACAAGACAGATGATGACGATATCAACAACGAAGCAGAACGCGAACACGTTTTGGAACACACCCGTCGCCTCATAAATTGCCATCATGACGGGAATGCCGAAACTGGCGACCAGATACCCGCAACTCGTAATGCGCGAGAAGATTTTCTCGAAATCTCTCATACCGAAAATAGAAAGGGCAAATGTGGAATACCCCACCCCAGTAATGGCATACATTGCGTCGTTCAGGCCCGCGCCCACACACGAGCCAACTACCGAACTGCCGCTAAAGTACAGCACGACGAACGACAGCATAGCGATACCCGTCCAAAGCACCATAGCGCGCGCCGGCCCGAACTTGTCGCTGGTCGCGCCTGCCAGAGGATTGAAGACAATATCGCACAAACTAGCCGATGACACCATGAGGCCGCCCACCACTGCACCAAGCCCCACCACTTCGGCATAGGTGGGAAAAATGGCATTCATCAGACCCGTAGCCGTGCAGAGCATCACAATGACAACGCATAGAAAGAAAGAGGCGCTCCGGAAGGCCACCTTGGCCGGCACACCGGGCAGGCCGGAAAAGGCGTCGCTCTTATCGCCCTGCGATCCCGGCTCAAACCCATAGGGCTGCATGCCGCGATCCTCGGGCCGGTAGCGAATGACGAAGGCGACTGCGGGCAGCGTCAGAACAGCCGAGACGGCGGCCAGAACCAGATAGGACGAGCGCCAGCCGATGACCTCGATGACGCCCGCGAACACGGGACTCGCAATGGCGCAGTAGAACGCCTGGGTGGCCCACACCACGCCGATGGCGAAGCCCGTCTTCTTCGCAAACCAGTTTCCCATGGTGGGCGTGATGGTGACGGTGCTGGTGGCCGATAGGCCCAGCCCCACGAAGACACCGGCCACGTACCACATCCATGGGGCCGTGAAAAACGCCATGGCAACCGTGGGGACGATCTCCAGGAGAACGGCCGCGGTAAGAAGCGTCTGCAGCTTCATGCGGGTGAGCAAGTTCCCCACCAGGGGCATGCCGATGGCCATGCACAGCATCTCGATGGTGGTGTACAGGGTGAAGGTGGAAAGCTCGCAGCCGATGTCGGTGCTGACCGGGTAGAACCACTGCGCGCCCACCACCGAGAACGAGCCGATGGTGCCGCTCATCAAAAGCCCGTAGGCAACCATGACAAACCAGGCGTAGTGGGGTTTGCCGCCCCGGGCAACACTCTCTGCAGATGCCGTCATGCCAACTCCATTCCCTCATTCGAAGCGTTATTCCGCGCCTTCCGGGCCGCGTCGTCGCCGATGCGACCCAGGGGCGCTTCCCCTCCGCGCGAAGCCGGGCGGTCCCGGCTGGGCCCCTACAGCTGCGAGATGAGGTAGGAGCGGTACTCGAAGGCCTTGTCGGCTATGGGCAGCGGGAAGGTGTCAAAGGTGTGCGTGAGGCCGCCCAGCACGTGCAGCTCGGTGGGCACGCGCGCCTCCATGAGTCGCCGCGCGTACTCGACGGTCTCGTCCCTAAACAGGTCCAGCTCCCCCACTTCCAGGAAGGCGGGCGCCAGGCCCTCGAAGTTCTCGTTGCGCGCCGGCGCCTCACATGGCAGCACCTGGTCAGTTCCGCGCCGGTCGCCCAGCACCGCTTCCCAGGCCATCTTATTGTTCTCGGCCCACCACACGTGCAGGAGGCCGTCTAGCTCCGAGTCGCAGGAAATGGTGCGGTCGTCCAGCATCGGGTACACGAGAATCTGCCTGGACAGGAAAATGCCCCGGTCGCGCGCCAGGATGGCGGCACCCGCCGCAATGCCGGCGCCGCCGCTGTCGCCCATAATGGCCACGCGCCGCGGGTCGACCCCCAGCTCGCCGGCGTGGTCCACGAGCCAGAGGTAGCCGTCCAGGGCGTCCTCGGCCTGCGGACGCGGGTTCTCCGGCGCCAGGCGGTACTCGATGGACAGAAACGGCACGCCGCTCGCGGCCACGTAGCGCGAGATGTCCGCGTCCATCTCGTCGATGCCCATGAGGATCATCCCCCCGCCGTGCACGTACATCACGGCGGCCCGCGCGCCCGACCCCTCCTTCTGGTACCAGCGGGCCCGCATGGCGTACCCGTCGCCCGTCGGAATCTCGACGTCCCGCGCCACAACGCCCTCCGCCATCGGCAGCTGGCGCATCTCGGCGTACAGGGGCTCGGCAAACGCCCTCATCTCCCCCAGGCTTCCGACGAACTTCTCAGCCGGCGGGAAACCCGCGGGGTCATCCACCAGCTTCCCCAGCTCGGGGTGGTAGCAATAGGCCATATCCATCTCCTTCCTCCCTTACGGCCCCCTGGCCGCAAACAGGCCGAAGGCCGTCCGCCTGACACAGGGGCGGACAGCCTTGGACGCAATCTGCTAAGCGGTCTCGGCGGTTTTGGTCGCTGCCTCGACGACCGCCTCGGAGGGCTCGGCGGTCTCCTTCGGCAACTTGGCCGACTGCTTCTCGCCTATCAGCAGGCACACGATAATGACGATGCACACGATGAAGCCGAAGACGAACACGTTCTCGAAGGAGCCGGTCATCTCGTAAATCTTCATCATGATGGGCACGCCCAGGCTGGCCACCAGATAGCCGAACATCATCACCGTGGAGAAAATGCGCTCGTAGTCCTTCTTGCCGAACCAAGCCATGGTGAAGGTGGCCAGGCCCACACCGCACAGGGCGTACATCACGTCGTTGATGCCGGCGCCGACGATGGCGAGCACGGGGTTGTTCACGCTGAAGAACAGGATGACGAACGAGACCATGGTGACCACGGTCCAGCCGATGAAGGACTTCGTGGGGCCGAACTTGTCGGACGTGGCACCCAGCACGGGGTTCAGGGCGATATCGGCCAGGCTGGCGGCCGTCACCATGAAGCCGCCCACGATAGCGCCCAGGCCCACCACCTCGGCGTAGGTGGGGAACACCACGTTCATGTTGGAAATGGTCATGCTCATCATAACCACCAGGATGGCCATCACGAAGGGTACCGAGCGCAGGGCCAGCTTGTAGGGCACGCCGCTCTCCACCACGGCCCCCGTCTCCCCGTCGACGGAATTCGGATCGTAGCCGTAGGGCAGCATGCCCTTGTCCTCAGGACGGTAGCGAATGACGAAGATGGTGAAGGGCAGGGCCATCACCGCGGCGATGACGGCCAGGATCACGTAGCTGGTGCGCCAGCCCATGCTCTCGATCATGCCGCTGAAAATGGGGCTTGCCACTGCCACGAAGATGCTCTGGATGGTGAAGATCATGCCGATGGCAAAACCGGTCTTCTTGTGGAACCAATTGCCCAGGGTGGGCGCGGCGGTGACGGTACTGGTGGCAGACAGGCCGAAGCCGATGGGAACAGCCGCCACGAACCACATCCACATCTCAGTAAACAGAGACATGCAGGCGAAGGGGATCAGCTCCATCAGCACGGCCACCGACATGAGCACCTGCAGTTTGATTTTCCCCGATGCCATGATCTTTCCGCAGATGGGCATGCCCAGCGCCATGAAGACCATAGACAGCGTGATGTAGAGGGTGAAGGTGGACAGGTCGAAGCCCAGCTCCTCGCACACGGGATAGAAGAACAGTCCGCCCATCACGGTGACGGCGCCGATGGTGGCGCACATGACCATGCCGAAGCCGAACATGACGAGCCACGCGTACCCGTTCCCGCTTTTCTTTGCTACTTCAGTAGACATGTTTTCTCCTTACAGGGGCGGCAGGCGGCCGCACGAGGTCGCCCGCCCATGAGAACGTTTCGGCTAGATGCCCAGAACAGCGGCCAGGCAGGCCTTGATGGTGGGCTGACGGTTACCGGCCTCGCGGAAGATCTCGCTGGCGTGTTTCTCGAAGCACTCGTCGGAGATGCAGATGCCCTCGGTGAGGATACGGCGGTCGCGCTCGTTCTTCGCCTCGGCCAGGAACTTCTGCATCAGCTTCATATCGGCGTTGTGGTAGGCTGGCAGCATGTGCATGACCAAGCAGTCGGGATTCTTCACGTAGGTGTCCATGAGCTCGCTGGTCACGCGGTATGGCTCCATGATGTCGGAGTGGCGCAGCCACGCGTCGTAGGAGTACTCCAGGCTGGTCCAGTCGCCGGAGGCGGCCAAGTCCTCGTCATGCACGTCGGGGTTCTGGTAGATCCAGCACTCGGTGGTCACCACGTCCATGTCCTTCAGCTTCCCCTTGTCGGAGGTGAGCACGATCTCGTTGTTGGGAGCCCACTTGTTGAATAGATCCTCGATGTTGGCCTTGAAGGAGTCGCACAGCTGGTAGCGCTCGTCCTCGGGACCCACGGCGTAGAAGTCCATGCCCAAAAGCGCGCACAGGCGGCCGTACCACATGGCGGTGGTGGCGCAGTTGCCCACGAAGGCCAGCTTGCGGCCCTTGAGGTTGCCCAGCAGCTCCTGCATGGTGAGAGCATCAGCCAGCATCTGCGTGGGATGGTCGCCCTCGCAGCAGGCGTTGATGACGGGGATAGTTGCAATCTCAGCCACCTCGCGCACGTAGTCCTCCTCACGCTGAGCGCGTAGCACGATGGCATCGTACATCTCACTGAACACGCGGATGGAGTCCTTCACCGTTTCCTTGTTGCCGAAGTGCGAGTTGGACAGATAGGTAAAGCCCAGGCCCAGGTCGTGGCAGGAGGTCTCGAAGGCGCAACGGGTACGGGTGGACTCCCACTCGAAGTGGGCCACCACGTTCTTGTTGTGGAAGCGGGCGTGGTCGACGCCAGTCATCTTCTCGGCCTTCAACATCTTGGACAGATCCAGCAGGTACTGAAACTGGTCGGGGGTCATGTCGCCGATGTTGATGATGTCTTTTCCTACGAAGTTGTTAAGCATGAGTGGCTTTCCTTTCTCTGGCTCTCTCTTGCCTTCTTATGGGCGGTCTATTGCGGCAGGGCCACGTTCTTAGTCCAGCAGTGGATGCCGCCGCCGAACAGGTTCAGGTAGTAGGTGTCCAGCATGATGACCTCGCGGCCGGGGAACACGCTCTCCAGCACGGCCTTGGCTCGCTCGTCCTTCTCCTTGACGGCGGGATCCATGCCCTCGTGCCAGTAGCGCTGGCCTAACACCACGTCGTTGCACACGAGGAAGTTGCAGTAGCTGCAGGAGTTGATGAAGCAGTAGTCACCCTCAGGCCACGGGGTGCCGTCGAAGGCCACACCGCCGTTCTCGTCGAAGAACTGTTTCCAGCCCATGACCGTGGGATTGTCCTGGCCGCCGCGGAAGACGAGGTGCTCCGGGAAGGGCATACGCATGATTTTCAGCGGGCGCCCGTCGGGCAGCGTCTCGCTCTTCAGGATCTCATAGGCGGCGTCTATGCGGCGCTTGTTCTCGGCGCTGACGAGGCTTTCGGCGGCCTCTTCTTCGGTCACCTCGGCCAGAAGCACCGTGTCCTCATCAACAAATCGGCAATACTCGTCAGCATGGGCGGCAAAGGAGCCGGGCCACACGAGCGTGCCGTCCTCAAGCTTGTCGATGGGACCCTTGCGGATGTCATCGTCCTCCAACAGGGGCTTCGGAATCCAGATTATCTTCTCCAGGTTCCAGATGCGCTTGTACTCCTCCTCGATCTCCTCTTTGGTGAACTCGGGGTTGCGCTTGATCACCTCGGTATCCTCCACGGCAATCATGACGCCCTTGCCGTTGAACTCGCGGTTGCCACCCTCCGACACCATGTCAGAGTTCACCATGTCGAAGACGTCCAGGTCGATGGCCATGTTGGCGCCGGCGCGGCGCGCCAGCTGCTGGGAGGGCTCCATCTTGTCGTTGTTGGAGTAGTTGCTCCAGCGCATGTTCACGGCCAGGGCGTTGCCCTCGTCGTCGATCATGATGTCGGGGCCATTGTCGCGGATGGATACGCTCCAGTCGTCGAACTGGGTGAAGCGGATGTGCGGGCTGAAGGCGCCGTCGCCCTCCTCGGCGGTGGTGTTGCGCTGGCCCGACGTATCGGGGTCGGACACATCCACGCCAGCATCGGCCAGCATCTGCTTGCAGGCCTCGAGCGAGGTCTCGCAGCCGCAGTTTACGTGAACATTCACGTGACCGAGCAGGTTCTTGACCACCTCGACCAGCACCTCACGGGCCTTGTCGCCATCGTTGCCAGCACAGTAGTCGGGAAGCCAATTAATGAATACATCAGTCTGCGGCTCAAACTCCCCCGGGAATCGGAATTTTTCGATTTCCACTTGCTGCTCCTTTCATTCCGCCCACGCTCAGCAGAACGCTTCTTCTTGCCGAATTTTACTTACAGTAAGTAAGTTGCACTATACAAACCTTTACCTCCAAAGTCAATGAGATTTTTACACAGTGTAAGTTTTCAGGTAAGATAAATGCGTTCAACAGCTTGGAGCTCGCACACACAAAGTGTCTGCGAGGTAAGGAAACCCCATGTCAACAAGAGATAAGATATTAGAAATTGCCTATCGCACCTTCGCCGAGAAAGGCTACGATCGCACCTCTATGGGTACGATCGCAGAGGAGATCGGAATAACACGACCGGCACTTTACTATCACTTTTCTTCCAAAGAAGATCTACTGCTGGCAACTTACGAGACCATCGATCCCCTTATCAACATAAGCGCCGATCGCATCCTCGCATGCAGGCAAGTTGATTGCTTTCGCGAGGAGTTTTCGGCTCTGATTGAGAGTATCACCGACAATCTCCACGACGACGAGCAGCGTGCTCGCTTCGTTGCCACCGTTGAGTCAGCTTCAGGGCAAATACATGCTGTAACAGAGAACGCCCAGGCCCAATACGAAACAGCTTGCGAGATGTTTGGGCAAGTCCTCAAGCATGGCAAAAGCATAGGGGCTCTATCGCCGCACCTTGACGTTGAGACAGCAAAGCAGTGTTTGAGCATTTATATTTACGGTGTGGGCGATATCATGCTTCGCGGCTGCAAAATTAACTTGAAGCCCACGCGGGACATGCTGCTCGATGCTCTTTTCGCCAAGACAGATAGTCTCTAAACAAAAAGCGGACGAGATTGCTCCCGTCCGCTTTAAACCGTTGCCGTTGTTGCGAGAACTTATGCCACCTGCTTGGTGTCGTCGCCGGCGGCCACCTCCTCGGGGGTCTGCGCGGCGCCGTTCTCTTCCACCACGTCGTCCTCGGGCTCGCCGGAGGCGTTCTCGTCACCGGTGGAAGCCTGCGCGCCTTCGGCATTATCGGCCGCGTCGCTGCCGGCCGAGGTGCCATCAGCGCCCGCAGCCGCATCGTTGCCAGCCGCCTTATCGGAGCCTGCAGCATCCTCCGTTGCCGGAGCCTTCCCGTCGGCACCCAAAATCTCGTAGGCGGGGCTCACGTTCGAGCCGGCCGATTCCACGTAGGTGAAGTTGATCACGTCGCCCACCTTGTAACCCACGATGTCCAGAAGACCCGGCAACGCGAAGTCGAAGATGTTGCCGTCCTCGTCTTCCAGCGTCACGTAGAAGTGGGTGTTGCCCTCGATGACCGCCTGGTTCAGCGAGCGGATGGTGCCCGACACCGTCTTCACGTCGGTGGCCGCGCCGCCATCGCCCTCGGCCACCACGCCGTTGGTAGCGAGCAGCGCCTCATAGGCCTTCTGGGTATCGGCCACGGTATCGCCCACAGCCACGTTCTGGTAGCGCTGGATGTCGATCATGGCGAACTTCTTCACCAGGCCCGCCCCATCCTTCAGGGCCATGAAGTAGGTGGGCTGGTTCCCCACGTTGATGAGCAGCGGGAACGTGGAGGTGTAGCGCAAGTTCTGCACCTGGCCCTCGGCCGATTCCATGGCCGAATCCTCGGTGGCACCGGCCACGGAATAGAAGTGCGATTCCTGGGTGCGCTGGTTCACCAGCACAAATCCGATAATGGAGTTGTCGGCCGTGGCGGAGGTGACGCCGGTGTACACCCACACGTCGTCGTCCTTCGCGATGTAGTTGTAGCCGAGCGTGCCGTCGGTGCCGGGGGTCGTGCGCACCACGCCCTCCTGGCCGAGGAACGAGTTCAGCCAGCCGTTGTTGTAGGCGCCCCACCAGTTGTACTGCTGGATGAGCAGCTCGGCCGGGAACACGCGGTCCACCCACTCGGGGCACTCCTCCAGCGACAGGTCCTGAGTCTCGCCCGTGGTGGCGTCGCACAGCACCACGCGGCTGATGGTCTCGCCGCCGAAGAGCCCGATGGTGAAGTCGCGCACGGGGCAGATCCACCAGGGATGGCCGTCTTCGTCAATCTCGAAGGACTTCTCACCGAACATGTAGAAGGGGTACTTCAGCTGCACGTGGCGGTCGATGTTTCGGGCGAGCGGCTCGGAGGCCGAGTAGTAGATGGGCGAATCGCCCAGGCGCACGATCTCGGCGTCCTGCGTGGTCATGTTCACGAGCGCGTAGGCCGGAATACCGCCGTCGCGGTTGGTGAACCACTTGAACAGGTCGGCGTAGCCCAAGGGGCTCACGCGCACCGGCGTGCCCTGGTAGTTGATCTGCGAGTACAGGTTCGACACCTCGAACTGGCTCACGTACTCGGGGATGGAGCCCATCTCGCGATTGCCCAGCAGAATGGCCGAGTCGCGGTCGATCACTGGAATCTCGGAGTAATTCACTTCCTTGATGTCCTGGGCGAACTCCAGCGTGTCGGTCTTCAGCACGTTGGAGTACTTCTCGGCGTTGCCCGGGAAGATGGCCATAGACATGACGGCGCCGATGGCCACCAGCGCCACCACCGCCACCGGCACGAGAGACAGAATGCGGAAGGTCTTCGCCTTGCCCTCGTTCTTCGTCACTTCCTTGGTGCCCGTCTTGTACTGTTTGCTGCGCACCCAGAAGATGAGGAACAGCGGCAGCAGAACAACGATGAAGACGAAGCTCCAGAAGTCGGTGGAGTGGATGTTGATAGCCGGGTGGAACCACCAGTAGGCGCCCGCGATGACGAGCAGCGCCACCACGATGAGCACCACGAGCCACTTCTTAGAGGGCAGGTGGAAGTCGTTGGCCAGAAACTCGAAGTCGACCGTCGGGCCGCCGTTGCCGGAACCGCCGTTGCCGCCCGCGCCCGAGCCGCCGTTGCCGCCCGCGCCCGAGCCGCCGTGACCGCTCGCGCCGCCGCCGAAACCGCCGAAGCCCCCGAAGGGGAACCCGCCGAAACCGCCCACGCCGCCGCGCGAGCCCGATGCACCGGAGCCGCCGGCCGAGCCAGCGCCCGAACCGGAGCCCGGCGTCTGCGAACCAGCCGAGCCGGCGGCGCCGCCCGCACCCACGTTGTCGGTGTTCACGCCCGATTGGCGCAGCGCCTCCAGCAGGGAATCCAGACCAGATTGTGCCACTGAAATCATCCTCTCCAAACGGCTGCCTACCGCGCGGCCCCTCGCCGCGCCCAAGCCGGCAGCCCCTTCGTTTCCCCGGGGCGACTTCCCGCCCCGCCATAGGTTTCGTGCCACTATACAGGAACGGCTCCCGCTCAAGCGGAAGCCGTCAAATACCCGAAAGAAAACCGCAAGGATAAGAGGTGCCGATCGTTACAGAATCGCGCGGCCCAGCTCGCCGACGACCTCTTCCAAACACACCTTTGCCTCGGTGTGGGTACCCATGTCGCGCAGGGTCACAACGCCCTCGGCCAGCTCGTCGGGGCCAAGCACGGCCACCCGCGCCGCGCCCAACTTGTCGGCCAGCTTGAACTGGCTCTTCAGGCTGCGCTTCTGGTGATCCATTTCGGTGGCAAAGCCAGCGTCGCGGCACTCCTGCACCAGCGCGAAGGCCCGGGCGCGCACCGAATCATCGACGCAGGCCACGAACAGGTCGCACTTCTGGGCACGCGGGAACTGAACGCCCGCCGCCTCCAGGGCCAGCACGCAGCGTTCGAAGCCGAGGGCGAAGCCCAGACCCGGCGTGGGACGACCGCCCACCTCTTCGGCCAGCTTGTCGTAACGTCCGCCGCCGCCGATGGCGTTCTGGCTTCCCATGCCGTTGTCCACCTGCACCTCGAACACCGTGCGGGTGTAGTAGTCAAGCCCGCGCACGAGCTTGTAATCTTCCTCGTAGGCCACCCCCGCGCCGTCGAGCAGCTCCTTCACCGCGCCGTAGTGCTCCAGGCACTCGTCGCACAAGTGATCGGTGATCTTCGGGGCCTCGGCCATCACGGATGCACACTGGGGGTTCTTGCAATCGAAGGCGCGCAGCGGATTCACCTCGGCGCGCGTGAAGCAGGTCTCGCACAGCTCGCCGGCGTGCTCGTCCATGTAGGCGCGCACCTTCTCGCGGTAAGCCGGGCGGCACTTCTCGCAGCCCATGGAGTTCAGCAGAAGGCGCATGGAGTCGCGCGGGATACCCACCTTCTCGTAGAAGCGCATGAGCATGATGATGGCCTCGGCGTCGATGGTGGGCTCCTCAGCGCCCAGGCATTCTACGCCCACCTGGTTGAACTGGCGCTGGCGACCCTTCTGCGGGCGCTCGGCGCGAAACATGGGGCCTGCGTACATCAGCTTCGCCGGTGCCGCCCCTTGGGGCACCAGATCGTGCTGCACCACGGCGCGCACCACGCCGGCCGTGCCTTCGGGGCGCAGGCTTAGGCGGCTCTTCGCCTTCGGGGCCTTCCCCTCCTCTACCCAGCGACGCAGATTCTCGCCGGAAATAGCCGTGAACATCTCCTTGGACACCACGTCGGTGGCCTCGCCGATGCCGCGAACAAAGAGCTCGGTCTGCTCCATGATGGGGGTCTCGATGGGCAGATAGCCGTAGGCGCCGAACACCTCGGCCGCCGTCTGCTTGAATTGGTTCCAGAACAGCGCCTCGTCGGGCAGAAGATCGCGGGTTCCCTCGGGAGCGTTAATGGCCATGATGATGTCCTTCGCAAATACCTTTGAATTGAAATAGAAAACGCGCGCCCGCCAGAAAGGCAGACGCGCGTTCATTGTAGCGCATTATCGATATGCAGCCTTGTTAATTGAAGGTCCAGTTCAGAGAACCACGAGTTCCCTTGATACTATAGGTGTAAAGTTTGCCGCTATTGTAGGTGATCTTCCCTACTTTTTTGTTGGCGACCACGTACACGAAGTACTTCTTTTTCGGATTGATTTTCGCTTTCTTGAACTTCTTAAGCGTATATGACGACTTCGACGATTTCACCGTGGCCACCTTCTTGTAGCCTGATTTCTCCTTGGTGGAGACGTAAACAGAATAGGATGTCGCACCCTTGATCTTGTTCCAACTAATAGTGAGCTTGCCGTTCTTTACCTTGGTCTTTTTCCCATTTATCATAGGCTGGGTGAACAGATAGGCCTTCTTAGACCAGCCAGACCAGCCCCACTGGTCATGCACGCGCATCTGAACTGTATAAACGGCATTGTTGCTCACCTTGGAAAGAGAGTAATTTTTCTGCGGGTAGTTGCTGGAGCCCTTTTTGACCACCTTGGAGCTGCCCGTCTTATACACTCGGTATTCAACCTTGTCGGCTGCATCCTGCATCTTCCACGTGAAGTCAACGCTCTTGGCGTAGTACCACCACTTATCCTGCTTGATGCCCGTAGGGGTTACCACGCGAGAGGCAACAGTACCCGTGCCGATATACGAAGAGAATGCGGTTCCAGAACTATTGGACTTGTAGGCATACTCCACTTTTGCGTAGTACTCCGTACCCTCTTTGAGACCCGTGATCGTACAGCTCTTCTGGGTCGGATCGAGAGAAACGGTGTTGGTAATCTTCCCATACTCCGGGCCCCAGCTCACGGTGTAGCCCGTCGTAGTGGAATACGCGCTCCCCGCATTCGGGTCCTCCCATGTAATTGTGGCCGAGTTCTTCGTAGCCTTCGTCTGTGTAAACCCATATGCGTAGGCTTTGCCCGGCGCTAGCACCATCGCTACAATGCAAACCGCCAGCGCTGCCGCAACAAGCAGCGGGATGCACCTCGCCCCATTCGACTTCTTTACCTGGTCCATGAAGTCCTCCTCCGCCTTCCTCGTACAAGACAATGACTTTATTATAAGTGTCTTGCTTCGGATTAAGGCCGAGAAGAAGAGAAAGCCCCCGGCAGAGCGAGGGCTTGACACGCTAAAGCGAAACGATCGGCAACATTGCCGCTCCTGCGTTTAGTGGTGATGCTGACAGGCCTGGGAGGGGTCCATGATGGGGGCCTCTCCGGCGGCGACGGCGGCTGCGGCGTCGCCTACCACCGGGTGCACGTTGTCGAAGTACACGGTGATGCCCGCCTGATTAAAGCCCATGAGCGGACGGCCGCCCATACCCGCGGCCACAATGGCGTCCACACCCGCGTCGGCCAAGAGGCCCACCGGACGCAGGCAGCCGCCGGCCTCGTGCGGCGGGTTCTCCACCACGGCGGTTTCCTCGGCAACCGCGCCGTCTTCGATGGTCACGATGGTGAAGCGGTCGCAATGGCCGAAATGGCCCGCACGCTGAGCGGAAAGCCCCGCCTCGCCCATGGTGGGCACCGCCAGCTTGATCGTCGTCATACGCATCCTCTTTCTCTCGAAGTGTGTCTCACCTGCCATTCAACGCGAAAATGCCCTATCCGTCAAGCGACCCTACGAAAAAGGGCACCCGAAGGTGCCCTCACGTTGGTCTGAGCTTGGCGACAGCGCGTCCCGAACGGAGCCTTACAGGCGCTCCACCACCAAATCGCCCATGCGCGCAGTGCCGACCACGTGGTCAGCCGGGGTGTCGGCGCCCTTGATGTCGCCGGTGCGCCAGCCGGCGTCCAGCACCTCGGTCACGGCACGACGGATATCGTCGGCCGCCTCGGCCATATTAAAGCTGTAGCGCAGCATCATCTCCACCGACAGAATCTGCGCGAGGGGGTTGGCAATACCCCGACCCGCGATGTCGGGCGCACTGCCGTGACTCGGCTCGTACAGGGCCACACCGTCGCCCAAGCTAGCGCTCGCCAGCATGCCGAGCGAGCCGGTGATTTGGGCGGCCTCATCGGAGAGGATGTCGCCGAACATGTTCTCGGTCACCACCACGTCGAAGTCTGCGGGGCGGTTGATCAGCTGCATGGCGGTGTTATCTACCAGCAGGTCCTCAAGCTCCACATCGGCGTAGGCCGCGTCATGCACGCGATGCACGATCTCGCGCCACAGGCGACTCGTCTCCAGCACATTGGCCTTGTCCACACTGGTCACCTTGTTGCGGCGCTTGTGCGCGATCTCGAAGGCCTGGCGGGCGATGCGCTCGATCTCGTACTCGGAGTACTCCAGGGTGTCGTAGGCGCGCTGGCCCGGGGCGCCGTTCACGCCGGCTTCCGGCTCGTCGTAGAAGCGCTCGCGGCGGCCGAAGTACAAGCCGCCGGTCAGCTCGCGCACGATCATCATATCCACGCCGTCCACAACCTCGGGGCGCAGGGTGCTCGCATCGGCCAGGGCGCTGAAGATCTGCACTGGGCGCAGGTTCGTGTACAGACCCAGCTCCTTGCGAATACCCAGCAGCCCCTGCTCCGGACGCGGGGCGGCAGGGTCGGTGGTGTCCCACTTCGGGCCGCCCACCGCGGCCAGCAGCACCGCGTCGGATGCGCGGGCCGCGTCCAGCGTCGCCTGGGGAAGCGGTTCGCCGGTCTCATCGATGGCCGCGCCGCCGATGAGCGCATCGGTGTACTCAAAGGTGGTGTCGTACTTCACGCCCACCGCGTTCAGCACCTTCACGCCTTCGGCGATAATCTCCGGCCCGATGCCGTCACCAGCCAGCAAGCAGATCTTGTAGGTCGTCGTCATTTCTTCCTTCTTCCTTGTTCGCGCGTTATTTCCCCAGCTTCTTCTGCCAGCGCGGCACCAGGCCGCCGGCGTTGATGATCTCCATGAGGAACGGCGGGAAGGGCTGGGCCGTGAAGTTCTCGCCCGTGGTCTCGTCGGTGATGACGCCCGTGTCGGCATCCACGGACACGATATCGCCGTTGCTGATGGCGTCCACGGCCTCGGGGCATTCCATGATGGCCAGGCCCGTGTTGATGGCGTTGCGATAGAAAATGCGCGCGAAGCTCTTGGCGATGACCACATCAACCCCGGCCGCCTTGATGGCGATAGGCGCGTGCTCGCGGGAGCTTCCGCAACCGAAGTTCTCGTCGGCCACAATGATGTCGCCGGCCTGCACGTTGTTGACGAATTCCGTATCCAGATCTTCCAGGCAGTGGCGCGCCAGCTCCGCCGGGTCAGAAGTGTTCAGGTAGCGAGCCGGAATGATGACGTCGGTGTCGATGTCGCGCCCGTAGCGATGCACGGTTCCCTTGAATTGCATGGCGCTCCTCCCTACTCCGCCGCGCTGGCGACGGGTTCCAAATCTTCCGGAAGGCCGATGTGGCCGAGTACGGCGCTGGCGGCGGCCACGGCCGGCGAGGACAGGTACACCTCGCTCGTGGGGTCGCCCATGCGGCCGACGAAGTTGCGGTTCGTGGTGGCGATGGCGCGCTCGCCGGCGGCGAGGATACCCATGTAGCCGCCCAGGCACGGCCCGCAGGTGGGAGTGGACACGGCGCAGTGGGCGTTAATGAAGATGTCCATGAGCCCCTCGGTGATGCACTGCTGGTACACCTTCTGGGTGGCGGGAATCACGATGCAGCGCACATCCGGGTGCACCGTGCGGCCCTTCAGCACCGCGGCGGCCTGGCGCATGTCGTCCAAGCGGCCGTTGGTGCAGCTGCCGATGACCGCCTGGTCAATTTTCACGTCGCGGGCCTCGGCCACGGGGCGCGTGTTGGAAGGCAGATGCGGGAAGGCCACCGTCGGCACGATATCGGCAGCGTTAACCTCGATGATCTGGGCAAACTGCGCATCGTCGTCGGAGTAGTAGGCGGTGTAGGGACGCTCGACGCGGCCATCCATGTAGGCGCGGGTCACGTCGTCCACCGGAATGAGGCCCGCCTTGCCGCCGGCCTCGATAGCCATGTTCGAAATGGACAGACGCTCGTCCATGGGCATGGTCTCAATGGCGCTGCCCGTGAACTCCATAGCCTTGTACAGAGCCCCGTCCACGCCGATCATGCCAATGATGTGCAGGATGACGTCCTTGCCCGTCACGCCCGGGGCCAGCTCACCGTCGATAACGAACTTAATGGTCTCGGGCACTTTGAACCAAGCTTTCCCCGTGGCCATGCCCACGCCGGCATCGGTAGACCCCACGCCCGTGGAGAACGCGCCAAGCGCGCCGTAGGTGCAGGTGTGGCTATCGGCGCCGATGATGAGGTCGCCCGCGCCCACCACGCCCTGCTCGGGCAGCAGCGCATGTTCAACGCCCATGCAGCCCACCTCGTAGTAGTGGGAAATGCCCTGTTCACGCACGAAATCGCGCACGATTTTGGCCTGCTCGGCGCTCTTGATGTCCTTGTTCGGCACGTAGTGGTCGGGCACGAGAATCACGCGATCGGCGTCGAACACCGCATCAGTGATCTCACGGACGGTCTTGATGGCGATGGGGGCCGTGACGTCGTTGGCGAGCACCAGGTCGAGATCGCATTCGATCAGCTGGCCGGGCACCACCTCGTCGAGCCCCGCATGGGCGGCGAGAATCTTCTCCGCCATGGTCATGGGACGAGTCAAGGGAAGCTCCTTTACGCAAACGCAAACCTTACCTAAAACCGCGTAATTGTAGCACCGCGTCAATTTCCAATCGGTTTCCTCGCGGCCAGCTGCAAGATTTTCCATGCAAAGGCGCCGTACCAAGAACTGCAGCACAAAACGCACCGGCGCTCGCAGGGAGGAACGAGCGCCGGCGGCTTCAGAAAAATGGGAGATATCGGTTTACTTCTCAGCCAGGGCCTTGCCCACCATGCGGCCGAAGGTAACGCACTTACCGGCGTTCAGGCCCGCGGCCAGGTTCGGATAGGTGCCGTTGTAGAAACAGCCGCCGTCGTTGCCCACGGCGTACACGCCCTCGATGACCGTACCGTCCTCGCGCAGGGGCTGCAAGTCGTCGTTCACTACCACGCCGTCGGTGGTGCACAGGGTGAACCCGCACGACTTCACCGACGCGTAAAATGGCGGCGTGCGCAGCTCGGACAGGCGGAAAGCCTCCTTGCCGAAATCGGGATCAAGCTGATTGTCGAAGTTCTCGTTCTGGCGCTCGCACGTCTCCAGGAAGGCGGCCTTGTCGTCCCCGGAGAAGTCGAGGGCATCGGCCAGGGCATCCAGCGTGTCGGCCTTCACAATGCGACCGTCAGCCACGAACTGCTCCATCTCAGGCTCAATCCAGATGTCCAGCTGATCGGGGAAGGAGTCGTGATCGCTGCCGCCCTCGGGCTGCTGGTAGATGGTAGAGCAGCCCACGGTGTGAAAGCGCGGCACGTCGTTCTTCCAGTTGCCGTCCCACACCTGATGCCAGAAGCGCTCGCCGGCCGGCTTGCGGGAGATGGCGCTCTGCACGAAGTCGTAGGGCGCGCTCTCGTTGTGGAAGCGGCGCCCGTGGGCATCCACGCGCAGAAAGGGCTGGGACGCGAAGAAGTGGTAGCCGTACTCCTCGCCGCCGATCTCGAAGGGGGTGCCCACCTCCTGGTCGGCCGTGAGCAGGCAGCGGTTGAACGACACCGACGAGGGATTCTCGTCCATGTAGGCGCCCAAGCGCAACATTGCCAGAATGCCGTCGCCCGTGCAGCTGGGGAAGGCGTCCATGGTGCCGTTGCAGGCGTAGCGCGTGGCGTGGCGGTCGGCGAACATCTCCTGATTAAAGGCGTAGCCGCCCGTGGCCACCACCACGCCCTTTGCGGCGTTGATGCGAATCATGCCGTCGGAACCCTCGGCGTAGGCGCCCACCACGCGGCCGTCCTCGGCGATGAGGTCGACCATGGAGGTGTTGAAGCGCACCTCGCAGCCCGGGAACGAGGCAATGTAGGTGTCCATGATGACCGCCACGTCGCCCTCGCGGGTGGGGTATTCGCCGTTGGTGCCGTGGCCCGTGGGAAAATCCTTGTAGAAGGTGCCCTCGGGCATGTTCCACTCAAGCTGCACTTCCATGCCGTTCTTCTCAAGCAGATCGGTGTACCAGTCGATGGCCTCGCCGGAGTTGAACGCCCACTTCTTCAGCAGACCCATGGACACCTGGCCGTTGGCGTAGCGGTCCATGTCGTTCACGATCTCCATGGGGTCGATGGCGGCTTTCTCTCCTTCCGCCTGCTGCAAGCGGCTGTTCACGGCCCCGAGCGCCGAGGAGCGCACGGAGTTGCCGTTGCCCGACTTCTCGATGAGCAGCGTCTTGGCGCCGTTCTCGGCAGCGGCGCAGGCGGCAAAGTAGCCGGCCGTGCCCGCGCCGATTACCAGTACGTCGGTATCAATGGTCTCCGTGCAATCGGCGTCGGAGACGGCCGGAGCGTCGGTAAGCCACGCCGGCTTGCCCGCCGTGGATGCAAGATCGCCCTCAGCAGCGTCGGCGGCGGGAGCCTCGCCGGGCGTCTTCGGCGAGCAGCCGGTTACCGCACCCACAGCAGCAAGCGATCCCAGCGCGGCCGCGCCGGTCAGAAACGAGCGACGGGTGAACGAAGTTTCAGCCATGGTATTCCTCCTTTTCACTTTCCGCCCCAGGCCGCAACCGTGCGTCGCGGCGGCACGGGGCAGCACGCCCGAAGCCGCGACCCACAGCGCATCCGGAGCCGATGCACAGCCCCGGAGCCGAAGCAGGAACCCTCCCTTGAGATTTCAAGGCACGGCCATCATGGCATTGGATAAGGAGGCGAAACATCGCCTGAAAGCTGGGTTTTCGCCGTTTTCACCTACAATAGGTGAGGGTGAAATGCGAGGGGCAGCCCTATCATGAGACGAGGGAATCGCACAAGGGAGGGATATGGCACACTCATCGACATCGGGCGCAGCCCCAGGCGCCCTCTCGCGTTTGGAAGGCGCGCTGAAGCTGCGCTATTTGGGCATCGGCTTCATATGGGCGTGGATCTACGGGTCCTATGAGACCTTTGCCGTGTATCCCGAGCGTCCGGGCGTCGGCATCAACGCCGACGAGTCGTGGGTCATCTCGGCCACGGCCGTGGTTATTACCATGTTCGCCACGGGCCTGATGCTGGGAAGGCACCCCGCCGTGCCGCACCGCAAGCTCGCCATGGCCGCCTCCCTTGCCGCCGCCGCGGGCACGGTGCTGTCGGCCCTGCCCCTTCCCGAGAGTCCGCATTTTCCCCTGCTTCTCGCAAGCGGCCTGCTGACCGGTTTCGGCACGGGCGCGCTTTACGTGCTGTGGGGTCAAGCGCTCGCCCGGCTTGATGCCGAGACCGCAGAAGTGGCCATACCCTCGGCTTCTCTCGTCATGTTTGCTGGAGCACTCGTGCTCCCCTACTTGCCCGGATTCGCCGGCGTGGCCGCCACCGCCACGCTCCCACTCCTGTCGGGGCTGCTGTTGGGATTGACTTATCGAGATCCTGCTCTCACCTGGGAAGAAGAAGACCCGGAGCACGCTGCGCCAACTCAAGCGGCAGCCAACGCTGGCACGCAGACCATCTCCGGTGGCCTCCGTACTTCTAGCGAGGGTACCCGAATCGGCGGCAGGGGCGTTAGCCGCGCGCTGCTGCCCGCGCCCATCATCCGCATCTCGGCCCTCGTCTTTCTCTCTTACTTTACCGTGGGATACTGCGGGGCCCTGCAACAGGGAGCCGACGCGCCCTTCATCGTGCTCGGCCTTGACTTCCCCACCCTCATCGGCTCCATCGGCGGTATCGTGCTCATGGGCTGCTTCGTGCTCTTCGCGACCCGCCTTCGGTTCGACTCGCTATTCCGCCTAGTCGCTCCGCTCGTCATTGGCTCGGCAGCCCTGTTGCCCTGGGCCGACCTGTGGGCGGTGTTCCTCTCGGCAACCCTCGTGAGCCTGGCCGACACCATGCTCACCATCGCCGCAGTGCTGTTCGTGGTCGACGCGGCAAGGCGCGGGCTGGTGAACGCCGCCGTGGGTATCGGCATCACCCAGGGATCGCTGCAGCTGGGCGTGCTTGTGGGGAACGTAACGGGAAGCGCGGCAGAGCCGCTGACCTCGGCTTCTTCCACCGGGCTCTTCTCCATTGCACTCGGATTGACGGCGTTTTTCGCCTTGGCCTGGTTTTTGTATCCTGCGGAACGAGATCGGCGCACCAACGCGCAATCCAAATTGCCGGCGTCGGGTGCCACCAATGCAGCTGTCAGCAAACCCGCCAACAACCCGACTGATGAAACAGCAGCTGAATGCAACCGAGAGAACACGCTGGAAACTATCTGCGACAGCCTAGCCGAGACGCGCGGCCTATCGGGGCGTGAGCGGGAAATCCTGGGATATCTGGCCCGCGGGCGCAGCCAGCCCTACATTCGCGAAGAGTTAGTGCTTTCCAAGAACACCGTGGCCACGCATGTGAAGCATATCTACCAGAAGCTGGGCGTGCATTCCCGTCAGGAATTGCTGGATTTGTTCGAGTGATTACCCCTGCAACGCCGAGCAGAGGGCGTCGAGCAAGGTGATGGCGTAGTGCTGAGCGGAACGCTCAGGTCCGGCCTCGTACCACACAGTGCCGGGCAGAAGCACCGACACGCGAGGCCAGTTCGCCTCACGAGCCGCGTCTACTGCCGAGGCCAGACGAAGCGCCAGGGACTCCTCGTCTTCGTAGGACACCAGCGGCACGCCCGCCTCGGCGTCTTCGGCCGAGAGCAGCACATGCACAAGCATCATGGACGCATCGGGGGGTACCGACAGACTGTCGGCGCTGATGATCTTCGCCGCAGGATTGGTGGCCACCGACAGGTTCGACATACGGGAAGCCACCGAGCGGGAGAACTCATCGGTACCGAACAGGCACACGGCGTTGCGCTCCAGCACGTCGGCAGCGCGAGCGAACCCGAGATGACGCGCCGGCCCGTGCGTGGCTTCCTTCCCCACCCAAGAGTGGGCGAGGTTGCGCAGGGCGGCGTAGGTGTAGGCACCGGCAATACCATCGGAGGGCAGCCCCATGTTCAGCTGGAAGCGGCGCAGGGCGTCCTCGGTGTGCGCGCCGAAGATGGCGTCATCATCGCCGTAGAAAAAGCCGAGAGCCCCCAGGGCGTGCTGCAGTTCCAGCACGTCGTGGCCGTGGAAATAGGGCATGCGCAGATACAGCGTGCGATCGCCCAGGTTGAACGACGCGTCCACGAGCGCCGACCACACCTTCTCGGTCACTTCCTCGGCGATGGGAAGGGCCGAGGCGGCGCAGAAGTCGGCTAGAGCCGCAGCGGTCGCGTCGTCGAAGGTGCCGCTGATGGCATCCTCGGGCAAGTGTCCGATGCGGGCGAGGCGCTGCTGCACATCCTCTACGGCAGCGCCGGAATCGTTGCGCTTGATAGGTTCCATGTTACTTCAACCTGTTCACGAACCAGTCAGCCATGGACACGAGCAGATCGCGATACGGGGACGGCTCGATAACCGCCACCAGGCGCTCCTTCGCGTTCTGGCTGAGCTCTTCGGCGTAGGAGCGAGCGTAGTCGATCGACCCCGCCTCTTCCATAATGGCCACGGCCTCGGCCAGCACCTCCGGATCGCGCTCCTTCGCGGAGAGGATCTCGATGAGTCGCTCGCGGGCCTGAGGGGAGGCGTTCTGCAGGGCATGCACCACCACCAGCGTGCGCTTGCCCTCGGTGATATCGCTGCGGAAATCCTTCTTCTTCGCCTCGTCGGTGCCGACCAGGTTCAGAAGATCATCCTGAATCTGGAAGGCGAGGCCGGTGTCCAGCCCGTAGCTGCGCAGGGCCTCCACCTTCTCGTCGGGCGCGCCGGCCACGATGGCGCCCACGGCTAGCGGCACCGCACCAGAGTAGTGGGCCGTCTTGTGAATGGCCATGGTGAGGTAGTCCTCGGGTGTGATGTCGTAGCGACCGTCACGGGCCCAGCCCAAATCGAGCGCCTGACCCTCCACCGTACGGCACGTCATGGAGATAAGCTCGCTGATGACGCGCACCTTCGTGGCATCATCGAGCAGCGGGTCGTTCACCACGGGGCCGTTCACCATGGAAAGCGCCAAATCGCCCATGTTGATGGCCAGCCCCAGCCCCTCGGTGAGGTGCAGGCAGGGCTCGCCGCGACGCAGCTCGGCCTCGTCGGCGATGTCATCGTGGATGAGGGCCGCGGAGTGGAAGTGCTCGATGGCCGCGGCCGAGGTGGTAGCGCAATCGGGGTTGCCGCCTACCGCCAAGCAAGCCGCAAAGCAGATGAGCGGGCGGTGGCGCTTGCCCGCGTTCTCGCTGTAACGGTACAAGGGCGCGTACAGGTAACGATCCATGTCGTCGTGCGCACCATGGGGGATGTAGCTGTTGATGAGCTCCCCGACCGGGTCGGCGTAGCACTTCAGATAGGATTCGAACGTGGCGGGCGTCTCTTCGACGCTGGAAAGAATTTCGGTGATGTTCTTCATAGCGCTTTCTTGCCGTTGGTCGGTCGCTGTAGCATCGAATCATGATACCACGGCCTGCGCTCACTCGCGTGCAGGCCCCGAGCACAAACGAGATTGTAAGATTGAACGGTACCCAATAAGACAGCACAACCTTCCGAACCCAGCATCGGCAGCCGATGGGGGCTAGCATTTTTGACGAGAAGTCGATACAGTACCACCAGAGAAATCACACGCAAGGCCACCTGCGCACCCCGCTTCGGCGGCTGACTCACCCGCAGCCCGATTCGGCCTGAAAGGAGGAACCGCACCGTGACGCGCCGCGTTTTCAGCCCTGCGCGCAGCAACCGACGCATCTGCGCCGGCGCTCGAAGCGCCCGCACGGCAACGGCCCTCCTGGCCCTCACACTCGCCGTGGGGCTCCTCGCGCCGACCATTGCGCAGGCTGACGAGGCGGCTGCGGCCAACACGACTCCGGTAACCCAAGGGCTCTGCGACTTCTTCGCCACGCTGGAGGGCCGCGTGGACGCCCACGGACAGCAAGTGCTCGTCGAGAAGGAGCTCGAGCACGCGCGGCGCAGCGAAGAAGTGTCCGAGAAACTGCGAATCGAAGCCTTGAACAGCAAAGGCGACGAGTACAGCAAGTCCATTGAGGCCGCCTCCCAGCTACTGAACGGCACGGCCACCGTGGAGGAGCTGGTCGGGGAGGCGTCGTCCGACGGCAACGGCGCCGAGGCCGACGATGGCAGCAGCGCCACCGCTACCGAAGAGACGCCGGCCGCATCGAGCGAGAAGAGCACGGACAGCTCGTCGTCGAAGCCGCGCAAGAACATGATTCGCTTCAACGGCGAGTACGTCTCCTACGTGCAAGGATCCCCTTCCGACGAGACGGCGCCCGCCACCACGGCGGCGGCCTGGGTGAGCGACGGCGACGTGACCGACAACGAGAACACCTACTTCATCGGGCATAATCCCGGCGTCTTCAGCGGCGTTATGGATCTGGAGCTCGGCGACAAGATCACAGTATGGGACGGCAAGGGACGCTCACGCACCTACTATGTCTTCGACGTGCTCACCCTGCCGAACCAGTCGAACTACTTCCGCTACGAGGGACGCATCGCACCCACGGGCGAATCCATCACGCTGCAGACCTGCTGCGCCGACAATAAGCACGTCCGTTGTGTCATGGCGCGCTAGGGGCGCCCCATTCGTGCTATGATGCTCCTGCTCTTCGACGATATATGCGGGGGTGTGGCGGAATCGGCAGACGCAGCGGACTTAAAATCCGCCGCCGCAAGGCTTAAGGGTTCGAACCCCTTCACCCCTACCATCGTCGCCGGCAGCCAGCGTTCGCGGCATCAGACCTCTCGCGCGGCTTCCAAAATCATGCCCTTCAGAATATCCGACTCGCTGGCCGTGTAGCTTTCAGCCCCAGCCAAGCGCAGCACTTCTTCCAAGATGACAAGACCGGCACCGATCACGCCGGCCCGCTTAGGATCGAGTCCCACCGTGGTGCGACGCTGCTCGATCGGCTGCGTGTTCATGCGACGCTCGAGAGCCCCTAACTCATCCAGCGACACGACGGCCTTGTGCACCCGTGCCGAATCGTAGACGGCCATCGCATCGCGCATGCTCACGACGCTCGTAGCCGTGCCCGCCACCGCCACTACCCGATCGATGACAAACCCGCGCTCGGTCAGCTCGCGGAAATACGAGGTCATTTCCTCACGAACCCACGCGCGTGCCGCTGACACCTCATCGGCCGTAGGCGGATCGTTGTGGAAGAAGCGCTCGGTCAGGCGGCGGCAGCCGATGTTGAAAGAATGGGCCGCAACGGGCTGCTCGCCGGCGCGTCCCGCCACCAGCTCGGCGGAGCCGCCACCGATATCCACTACGAGCAGCCCCTCGCCGGGAAAATCGCTCGAAGCGCCGGCGAAGGTCAGCGACGCCTCGCGCTCGCCGGGAATCACCGACAGCGTGACACCCTGCGCGGCCAGGCGCCGCGCGAACTCATCGGCGTTGGCTGCATCGCGGGCGGCCGACGTGGCCATGGCGATCATGCCCTGCACAGGATGGTCGGACGCATCGTGCGACGCGAGCACGGCCATGTACCGGCCAACCGTGGAGGTCACGCGTTCCATAGCCTCTTCGGAAAGGCGCCCCGTGGCATCCACCCCCACACCCAAGTCGGTGATGGCATACTCCTTGGCCACCTCGCGTACGGCGCCGTCTTCCACGTCAGCCACGAGCAGGCGGCAGGTCACTGTTCCAATATCGAGGGCCGCAAACCGGCCATTGCGAAGAACCATGATGCATCCTTTCCCAAAAGGGGCGTCGGCGAGGGCTGGCGAGCCGGCGAGAGCGACCGGCGATCAGGAAACGCCAAAGAACGGATCGAGGAAGCCCGAGTACCAGGTATCGGGCAGGGGGATGTCCTCCGAGACGATGTTGCCACGGAACTCCGCCGGGTCCTTCGGGTCCAGCCCGCTCACGCTCACAGCGTGCTCGCCCTCGCGCACCCAGCCCAACTGGGTGCGGGCCATATCCTCGATGCCCTCGTCGGTTTCCAAAGCCTGTACCTGGCTATCAATTGCCTCGTTGCGCTCGACAACAGCCGCGTACTCGGCTGCCAGGCGATCCTTCTCGCGAATATCCGCATAGAGCTGCTGGGCGGGGCCGTAGAGCGTCACCATGCCGAACGCGAGGCAGAGGGCCGTAGCTGCAAGACCCATGAACCACGGGCGCGCGAAGAGCGGCACGCCCTCCGACGCTGCGCCCCGGCGCCCGCGCCGCGGGGACGATGCAGTCGCCGATGCCTGCTGCTGCATACGGGAAGAGCGCTTGTGGGCCGAGCCCATCTCGCCCTTGTACACGGCAGCACGCGGACCGCCCGCCCCTTCGGGGGCCTTCCCGGCCTCGTACTGGCGGAAGTAGGCGCGATCGGCACGCTCCTTGGTGCGCTCACGCCGCCGTTTCGCCGAATCGGCGCGCAAACGGCCGAACGGACCGCGCTCCCGCTGCGCCAGAGCTTCCTCGAGGCGCTCATCGTTGTCGCCTGTGCTCTCGTCGTCGGCGAACCTCTGGGAACGAACGGTCCGCTCCGATGCGGAGGGACTCTCATCGTCGCGCGAACGATCACGAGACGAAGCAGTGTACCAGCTGGGAGTCGGCCTCAGCGCAGCGGCTGAGCCGCTGCCAAAGCCCGTACGACGGTCGCTCACGATGGCAGATTGATCGCCGCCGATGAGAACGCGGCCGCCTCCAGAGCGCGTCCCGGACGCACGCGAGCCCGCCGCAGCGCGGCGCGCTGCGTCGAAGGATACGATGTTCGCCTGGGATGGCACGGGGGTGGAACTTCCTTTCGCTGCCGTGGTTCGTTTCAGGTGCAGATAGTCAGTCGAAAGCGGACAGGTAATCGAGGCGCGCAAGCGCCGAATGCTACAGGTTCAGGCCCTTGACGAACGCCTCCCATTTCTCGAAGGATTCATCGCTGATGGCATGCTCCATCTGGCAGGCCTCTTCCTCGGCCACCTCGGGCGCGATGCCCACGGCCTTGGTGAGGAAGTCGAAGAGCATGCGATGGCGCCCGAGCACGGAGCTACCGTAGGCGTACCCCTCCTCGGTGAGGGTGATGTCGCCGTAGTGAGGCTGAATGACCAGCTTCTGCTCCTTTAAGGACGAGATGGCCTTGTTCACCGATGCCTTGGAAACGCCCAGCTTGTTGGCTACATCCACCGAACGCACCGGAGCCTCCGTCGTGCCTCCCAGCATGACGATGGCCTCCAGGTAGTCCTCATGGGACATCGATGTCTTCACCACAACGCTCTCCTTGTCCAGATATACTCTGCCATGGTATCACGGCCCCCTTCAAAAAACGAGGCTCGGACGCAGAGTTCCGAGCCTCGTTCACATTGTTTTCGCCAACGGTTTGCCAGCGGTTGCTTGACCTGCGGCGCAGCGCGTGCTTTCACACCCGGGAGCGCAGAGCGCCGCCCCATTGCTTACTTTCCCCGAACCGCCTCCTCCATCGCGGCATTCATCAATTCCGCAGCTGCGCAGCCAGCGCAACCGTGGCAAGCGCCGTCGCAGTGATCGCCGCAGTCACACAGACCACGGCGGCCCATCCGGCGAATGGAGAGCACAGCGAGAGCCGCGATGGCAACCAGAATGGCGATAGTGGGGAAATTGAGACTGATCTCTTGCATGATGAATCCTTTGCGATCGTGCCGTCTCGCGCGAGGCCCCGCAACGCCTTCCGCAGAAGCAGAACGATGCGGGGCTTCTGTCGCAAGCCAGCGCCTAAGCGTTGTCAGCCGCTGCCTTCAGCTTGGCCGCATCCGGCTTGACGGCGGGACGGAACAGCAGGAAGAGCATGCCAGCGGCCACTACGACGGCCAGAGCCGTGAAGGGACCCGCGGCAACCTCGCCGGTGGCCAGGCCGACGAACTGGTAGAGCATGAGGCCCACGCACCACGCAAAGACGGTCATGTAGCCGATGGCGGCCCAGGTCCACTTCGCGGACATCATCTGGCGGCGGATGGTGCCAATGGCGGCGAAGCACGGGGCGCACAGCAGGTTGAAAGCGCAGAAGGCCATGATGGCGGCGCTACTGCCGCCGAGCATGGCGGCAAAGGACGCCCAAAGGCCGGGATCGGTCTCGCCCACTTCGCCGAGGCTCGTGATGACGCCCACGGTGGCAACGACGTTCTCCTTGGCCACGAGGCCCGTGATGGAGGTGACGGTGGACTCCCAGTTGCCGAAGCCGAGCGGCACGAAGATCCAGGCGAGCAGGTTGCCGAGACCGGCCATGAGGCTGTACTGGATGTAGTCGTCCATCTCGGGATCAAGCAGGCCGAAAGCTCCCTCGTAGAAGCCGAAGTTCAGCAGGAACCAGATGACCATGGAGGACAGGAAGATGATGGTACCGGCCTTCACCACGTAGCTGCGCACGCGCTCCCACATGGACAGAAGCACGTTCTTCGCCGTGGGCAGGTGGTACTGGGGCAGTTCCATGATGAAAGGGGCCACCTCACCGGCGAAGGCGCGGAACTTTTTCAGGATAACGCACGACAGAATGATGGCAGCCAGCCCCAGGAAGTAGAACACCGGGGCGACCCACCAGGTGGCCTCGTAGTCGCCGCCGGCAAGCGCGCCGAAGACGAGCGCGATAATGGGCAGCTTGGCACCGCAAGGAATCATCGTGGTGGTCATGATGGTCATGCGACGATCTTTCTCGTTCTCGATGGTCTTGGTGGCCATGACCGCGGGCACGCCGCAGCCGGAGGCGATGAGCATCGGAATGAAGGACTTGCCGGAGAGGCCGAAGCGGCGGAAGATACGGTCCATGATGAAGGCGACGCGGGCCATGTATCCGCAGCCCTCCAAGAAGCCGAGCAGGATGAACAGCACAATCAGCTGCGGGATGAAGCCGATAACGGCGCCCACGCCGGCGATGATGCCGTCCAGGATGAGCGACTGCACCCACGGGGCCGCGCCGGCGGCTTCGAGCCAGCCGCCCACCACCGCGGGCACACCGGGCACGTAAACGCCAAAGTCGGCCGGGTCGGGCTCTTCCAGCTCGCCGGCCTCAAAGGCGGCCACGCCCTCGTCGGTTTCCAGGATGCCCTCGAACTCCTCAACGGCCGCATCGTACTGCTCGGTACCGGTGTAGAGCCAGCCGTCGCCGAACAGACCGTCGTTGGCCCAGTCGGTCACGAGCGTGCCCACAGTAGACACCGAGATGTAGTACACGAGGAACATGATGACAATGAAGATCGGAATGCCGAGGATGCGGTTGGTGACCACGCGGTCGATCTTCTGGGTAGTGGTCATGGCCTTCGGCGACTTCTTCACGCAGACGTTGCACACGGCGGTGATGTTGTCGTAGCGCTCGTTGGTGATGATGGACTCGGCATCGTCGTCCTCGGCGTTCTCCACGGCGTCGCGAATGGCAGCGATCTGGGAGAGCTCGCCGGCCGGTAGGTCCAACTTGTCCACGGTAAGCTGCTCGCCCTCGAAAAGCTTGATAGCGTACCAGCGGGCATGGCGACCGGCGATGTGGCCGCCAGCGATGTCGATGATGCGCGCGAGGCCCTCCTCCACGGGAGCGGAGAAGCGCAGGGTGGTCGCCGGAGCGCAGCCTTTCTCGGCAGCCTTCTTGGCGGCCTTGATGACCTCGGCGGTCCCACGGCCCTTGAGAGCGGAGGTCTCCACGATGGGACAGCCCAAACGCTCGGAAAGGCCGGCCACGTCGATGGTGTCGCCGTTCTTCTCCACGAGGTCCATCATGTTCAGGGCGATGACCACAGGAATGCCCAGGTCGATAATCTGAGTAGTGAGGTAGAGGTTGCGCTCGAGGTTGGTGGCGTCCACCAGGTTCACCACAACATCGGGCGCACCGCTCATGAGGTAGTCGCGCGTGACGATCTCCTCGGGGGTATAGGGCGACAGCGAGTACACGCCGGGCAGGTCGGTGATATTCACCGACTTGTCGTGCCGCCAGGGGCCTTCCTTCTTCTCAACGGTCACGCCGGGCCAGTTTCCCACGTACTGATTCGCGCCGGTCAGATCGTTGAACATGGTCGTCTTGCCGCAATTGGGATTGCCGGCAAGGGCGATGTTGATTGCCATGATCAGCCTTTCCTTCTTTGAACGGTGCCGTCCCGCGTCCTTTCTGCGGCGCCTCCCCAGGGCGCCCGCGAGACCATCAAAGTTAGTTACAGTTAACTAGAGGGGAGAAAAAACGCGCCTGTGGCGCGATGGGAAGAAGCGCTCTTCCTTAGGCGACGAGCACGTTCTCCGCCTCGTCCTTGCGCAGCGACAGCTCGAAGCCGCGCACGGTCACCTCGATAGGATCGCCCAGCGGGGCCACCTTGCGCACGAGCACCTCGGTGCCCTTCGTGATGCCCATGTCCATGATGCGGCGCTTTACCGCGCCCTCGCCCACCAGACGACGCACGGTGGCCGACTGGCCCACGGCCACATCGCGCAAGGTCTTATCCTCTGCCATAGTCCTTCCTTTCTGTGTTCCTCTGAGACGGACGCCGGGGCGTCCTTCGAGACGGCTGTGACGGAAAACGCAACGAAACCACCGCTCCGCAAGCGGCAGATGTCAGACGGCGTCTTGCGAACGCGCCAAGCAAGATGCTTTAGGCAACGATAATCTTCGACGCCACGCTGCGATCGAGGGCCACGTTCGCCCCCTTGATCTGCACAATGAAGTTCCCCGCCTGCTCGGAAATGACAGACACGAGCGCGCCCTCGACGAACCCCAGGTTCTCGAGATGATGATGCACCTCGCCCTTTCCGCGCACACGGACGACTTTCGCCGCGTCGCCGCTCCGCAGAAACGCGAGCGGCATCGGCTGGCACGTTGCCCCGACGCTGTCGGTCAGACAGCGGGCACCTTCCACAACCATTGCTTGGCTCATTGCGACTCCCATCAAAGTTAGATGCATGCAACAATGTATTGTAAGACAAAGTTAGCCTATGTAAACCCACTGAAGTTAACTTTTTCATACTTTTCCGCAAGCGGACTCCAGCCTGCTTGCCGTTCCAGCGCAGACCGCCCCCCCCCGAGCAGCAATACCAACCCGAGGCGATGCCCACCGCAGGCAAGATGGCCATCGTGCGCAATGTCCTCCTTCCTCCCCCATTGCCCGTCGTTCACCTCAACCCTTGCGTCCTGATCGCCCTCTCCGTGGTATTCTTGACCTCGATAACGGCTTTCAGAGAAGGAGACCTATGTCGCAGCGCACCGATCGAACCAAAGCGTTCGGCCAGAACCTTTACATCGACACCCGTGGGGCAACCGACGAGCCGATCCCCTTCACCGAGGCCGTCGTGGACGGCTTGGCGACGGGGGGCGGTCTGTACGTACCCCAAGAACTTCCTTCTCTTACCGTGGAGGACATCACCGCCTTGGCCGAGTTCCCCTACGCTCAGCGCGCGGCAGCCGTATACAAAGCCTTCAACGTCGATTTGCCCGACAAGGTGGTTGACGAGCTGATGGGCCGCGCTTACGGAGACAACTTCGACGACGAAGCCGTCTGCCCCATTACGTCGCTCGACGAGAATACTCATATTCTGGAGCTATGGCACGGGCCCACAAGCGCCTTCAAGGACATGGCACTGCAGTGCCTGCCTCACTTCTTTTCGGCAAGCGCCGCCCAGCTGCGCAACCAAGGCAAGCTCGGCCACGAGTTCATGATCCTCGTAGCCACCTCCGGTGACACCGGCAAGGCGGCCTTGGAAGGGTTCAAAGGTGTCGACGGCATCTCCATCGGCGTGCTGTTCCCCGATGGCGGCGTGAGCGACATCCAGCGAAAGCAGATGGTCACCACCACCGGCGACAACGTACGCGTGTGGGCCGTGCGCGGCAACTTCGACGACTGTCAGACCGGCGTAAAACGCGCCTTCTCTGACGATGCCTTCGCAGGTAAGCTGCTCGACGAGCACTCCATCGCGCTCTCAAGCGCCAATTCCATCAACTGGGGACGCCTGCTGCCGCAGGTGGTGTACTACATCTCCAGCTATGCGGAACTTGTGGCCACCGGCAAGATCGCCGCTGGCGACGAGATCGACATCTGCGTGCCCACGGGCAACTTCGGCAATATTCTGGCCGCCTGGTATGCCAAGCAGATCGGCGTGCCCATCGGCATGCTTTTCTGCGCCAGTAACGACAACCGCGTGCTCACCGACTTCATCAACACCGGCACCTACGACATCTCCGATCGGGAGTTCATTCTCACCTCCTCCCCCTCCATGGACATCCTCGTGTCTTCGAACCTGGAGCGCCAACTCTTCGAGCTGACCGGACGCAACCCCGAAGCCATCAGTCAGTGGATGGCCGATTTGGCCGAGAAGCGCTGCTTCCGCGTAGACCCCGACACTTTCGCCAAGGTGCGCGAGAACTTCAGCGCCGACTCCATCGACAACGCCACATGCCTGGCCACCATCAAAGAGGTGCACGACGAGCACGGATACCTGCTCGACCCGCACACAGCCGTAGCCTTCGCCGCCGCCCAGAACCTGCGCGGAGAGAACCCGGTGCTCGTAGCCGCCACCGCCCACTGGGCCAAGTTCGGCGACAATGTATATCGCGCGATCCATGGCATTGCCCCCAACGAGGCGCTCCCCGCAGAAATCGCGGCGCTCACCGGCTGCGAGCTGAACGAGCTCATTGCCAAGGAAACAGGCCGTGACGACATTCCCGCGGGACTTGCCAACCTCGATACGGCCGAGGTACGATTTATGGATGTGATCGACAGCAACCTAGAGGCCATCGAATCGGCGACCGAGGCATTCCTCGACCGGTAGGCCCCTTGAAACGGAGCGCAACCATGAGCCAACTTCAAACGCTCGCCATCAGCGTCCGCCTCACGGTGACCAATCCGTCATCTGAGAGCACCTCCGCCTTTGGGCCCGGTGTAGCCAAGCTCTGCCTCGGCGTGCGCGAGCACGGCTCCCTCAACGCTTCCGCAAAGTCCATCCGCATGGCCTACAGCAAGGCATGGCGCATCATCAAGGACACCGAGGACTCCCTCGGCGTGCAGCTGCTCCTGCGAGACGGAGCCCACGGTTCCACCTTGACCGAAGAGGGGGACAGGCTGCTTGACGCCTATCTTGCCATTCAAGAGGATCTCGCTCAGCAAGCCCAATCGCTTTTCGACGACATGGTGAGCTAAGCTCACCGCGCGCACCTCTCTCCATTTCCCGAGCCAGCTTCTGCAACAGCTGGCTCGATTGTTATATGGAGCGCTGGGGTGCCAGCGATCGACTCAGCCCCATTGAGAAGAATGCGCCAGTCCCCCAACAGCATAACTTTGACTGCTGGCGATTCCTCCCTTCCCGACGGCGCCGGAGAGCCATCGAGAAGAGTCGCCAATGGCCCCTCTTCATTCTCTGCCGGAGGAGGCCACGGGGCTTCATCGAGAAAGCAGCCGCTTCGGTCAGCCCCTACGCTCTTTCCCGATTCGGCGATTGAGGCAAGAGGTGGATCGTCCGAATTCTCGGGAAAATCGCTTCCCACGATTTCGCGGTGCACCAGCTCCTCCCGAGCAGGATCGCTCCCAAACCGGTACATACACCCATAGCACGTGTCCATATCCTCGAATACAAACGTCTTACATGTAGGGCAGAGCTTCAAATCCATCGCATACTCCTTTGTCGCGCCCCCAGGTATCCGCTCCCGGGACGATCGTTACTGATACGGACACAGTCTCCTCGCTCAAACCACGGACCTTCACGGGCGAAGCGCTCCAATACGAAGGACGCATCGCGTCGACGTAGACGCATACCCGGCCGTACCGAGCGATAAACCCTCTGCACAACCCCATCCTTATCGGCAAAGGCAACGTCAATGGGACAGGTCATTGTGAATGTATGCACATCCCTGCAGCGGGGAAGCACCATCACGGTATCGTCGGGAGGTCGCCCCGACAATCCTCGCAGCCTCATCAGGGATGTAGTGGCAACGATCCACACCCCGCCAAACGGTGCCCCTGTACCGTCGATCACCTCGTAGGCACCTGCATGACAACGCATGTCCTGCCTCCAACGGCTGCGCAGCTGAACCAAAGCCATGTGCAGCGTCCTCCTTCCTTCACGCCGGTCATCGATCCCTCGACGCCCATCTTTGCCAGCGCCCAGCCCCTTTCGGCGAGTTGATCGGCGAGCCATGAGCACACCGCACTCGGCCCCTCGCTCATCGAGAACCCTATCGTGACCCACTCGTCAGTCGCCCTCAAGTCTTCAACCTGCGTAATATCCACCAGCTCTTCCCCCACCCATGATGGAGCTTGCCCTGGACTCTGCCAGCTGCTCTCTATCTCCATAGGCAGGACAACCGTATCCGCTCCCCCTCGCTCCGTCATTAGGCGCTCAGCATAGGCTCTTCCCGAAAAGCCCACGCCACTGCCGAGAAAAGCCGCCGACGTCTGCCATGCGCCTGCTGTCGCTAGCACAATGAAGAACGCCGCGAATACACCCAAGACGCCCAGCGCCCGTCTTGCCTGTCTGCCCGCCACGAGATCCTCCCTCCTCAAAACAGTACACCCGGCTTGTAGGCATCCACCGTCATCGACACCTCATGGACAAGCGGAGGCAGCGCAATGCCGAACACCTCACGACGTATTCCGAGGCCGAAAAGCGTCGGGCCATACTCGATGCGCGCCACGAACCGCATCAGGCCAAACGGCGAAGAATCAGCCCTTACCGCTATCGCGATATTGGGTGCCCCCATCGTGCGCTGCAACTCCTCCTGTATGCAAGCCGCCACCTCCCCGGCATCTTGCCCCGCCTCGGGGGCCGCAGCCCACGCGCAAGCCGCCTGGCGCGCCAAGCGGTCGAACGCTGCGCACTCTCCGAAAAACGCAAGGGCGTTGACGGCAATCACCGCCACAATAATGACGACCGGCATGACGACCGCAAGCTCCACCGTAGCCTGACCGCGCTCGTCTCCACGAAGACCTCTCGTCTGCGCAATCCCTACTCCCATGGCTCAACCAACCCCAGCGACCCCGCCGCCGATTGCAAGGCGTCCGTCGCCTTTTCCACGAGCCCCTGCGCGCCTTTCGTCACCGAGGGCGGCAACGTCACGGTCACGGGTATCGATCCGATCCCCAATGGCAACTCGATACACGCAATCTGTATCTCCAGGGCTGCAAGGCGGTCATAGGCATCGCGCTCGATACGGTCGGCCAGCGATGCAATCGGGTTGGTCGATGCAAGCGGAGAAGAGAGCACCTGGTCTCGAACTGAGAGGAAGCGCATCGCGTATTCGCCCCCATCGGCCGAGGCCACCGCCGCCGTCTGTGCGAGCACGGGCTTGAGGGGACTCGTATCGGCTGGCTCCAGCCCAACTGACTCCAATGTGTCTCGCAGTGTCTCTGAAGCCCACGACCCCAATCCCGCAGAGCCAATCAAAGGAAGCTGATCCAGGGCTTCTTCTACTCCCTCGATAAGCGAGTCTTGCCCCGATCCATATGCGTCGAGCATCGAGCCCCAGCAACTGAGAACAATCCTGGCCGCTCCTGTCGCGGCTCCCCCGCCCTCAAGGCCATCAAGCACATTCCCAATCACCGAAGCACCCTCTGTTCCATCCTCCAGCAATGTCGCAGCAGATACCGCAACTCGGGCACCCAGCCTCGCATTTGCATCCACAAAGGGCGTGCTCGGCACTTCCGTTCCTGCAGGTGCCACAGCCAGGGCAATGCATCCTGTCGCGCCAGGCGGCGCAGCGTCTATGCGCATAGAGAACGTGCCCCGCAGAGCCTCCACAACCTTGTCGAAAAGCCCTTGCGCCCCCATCTTTGCCGACTCGGCCAGAGGCGCAGCCTCACGCAATGCCTCACGGTAATCGTCTGCCGCCTGGGCTACTGCATCGTAGTGATGCTCGAAGCCGTTATCGATGGAGGTCGATGCCGAGGCCACGCTGCCCAGCGCACTCGCGGTAAACTTACACTCCTCGCACACAGCGAACTCTCCCGCCTCCCACGCGCGCACCGAATCGTAGTACTCGACCAGCCCGAGTCCCGGACAGCCCTCCCATGCGTGCATCACAGGAAGCTCTCCCTCCACATCAACCGGATACTTCGCCGTGGTATAGAGTGTGGTGGCCCGTAGCTGGTCAAGGTTACGGGGAAAGCGAGGAAACGAGCCTTCCAGCGACGTGGGCGTCTCATGAAGGTTCGTTGCCCGCAGTTGGGCAATCGCATAGGCGTAGAAGTCTTTGCGCAAGGCCGAGCGGGCCTTTTCCTCGGCAGCGTCGCTCTCGGGCCGCTCGCCCATCAGGCGCGCCTGATAATACGCGAGCGCCCTGTCTCGGGCGGTAGTGAACGACCATGCGTCCACCGAGTGATACAAGGGGTTGTCGCTCCCTGACAGCCCCGCCAAATGCGCCGCCCTCTCGTACATGCAATAGGAGGGGTTATCCCCGCAATCACGGCGATACGCCCGCTCTTTCGCCTCCTGAGCCCGACGGGTGGCCTCCTCCGCTTGAGCGGCAGCCTCAGCCAAGGCATCCTTCTCTTCCTCGACCGACACCTCCAACACGCTCTCGGCACCGTTTGAGCCCGTCGCAATCGTCGCACCCTCAGCTGGCAGCAACAGGGCAACTGCATGATACCCGCCGCCGTCGCTCCCGTTAGCCGAGGCAACAGCCGCCGCACTTGCCGCAGCCATGAAGGGAAGAGCCCTCTGCAGCTCATTCAACGAAGCTGCAGCCCGTGTAGCAAACGCATCTCGCGCATCGAGTATCTTCTGGGCCGCCGATATCAACTTCGACCCAAGATCGGCCGCCGGGGGAACGCACAGCCCCACTACGCCGAGCCCATACGAGACGATGCCGAGCAGCGACATCGACAGCACCGCCCCGTCCACCACGCGCACGGCAATCATGAACTCGGCCACTTGATTCTCTGCCGCCAAGGCGGCGGCATCGGCCACATCCTGCACCTCGGCCGCCAAGGTGTTGATCCGATACACCTGACTTGCCGAGAGCAACAGCGATAGCGTTACCAAGAGGGCGATGGCCATCCCCGCCGTTGTAGAGCCCTCCTCGTCGCGAAAAAACCGATCAAACCCCTTCGCACCACACACCTGCTTTGTCATTCGGATGACCTCCTCCCAAAGAATCCTGGGCCCAAGCGGCCCGTGTGGGGGCTTCCGCCTCCACTTCCACAACGAGATTGCCGCGTTCGTTCACAAGCCCGAGCAGCGCAGCCCCCATATCGAGAAGCGGCAAAGGCCGAACCTCGGTCCGAACCACTACTCTCGACCGATCGGCCGAGCCGCCTCCCTCGCAGAGAACCTCCCATGTGCAGCCTCCTTGGTGAACATGGAACAAATCGTGCTGGGGAACAGCCCCCAGCCTCCGCTTGACAAAGTCGATGCACGTCTCGGCGTCTCCCTCCCCGACAGCCAACAGACGGCAGCCCTCCGCCGCAGCCGACGCCATGATCATACGGTCATAGAGGATGATCCCTGGCTGCACGAGCAGGAGTACGAGTAGAAGCACAACAGGAATGCCGAACGCCGCCTCCACTGTTGCCTGACCCCTATCGCATCGCAGAAGCATCTCGCACCTCCTCACGATGTTCTCTCCTCTCGCTTAGTAGCCGAACACATCAGCCACCCACCCTACTGCGCCCTGCATATGGTGCGATGCGGAGAGAAGCGCATGATCGACTACAAGGCCCGACGAGAACACACGCCATAAGGCGCCTCCGGCCAAAAGTACGCAAACGAATGCAGCAGCCACGATGGCGTACTCGACCGTGCTCTGTCCGGATTCTCCTAAAGCCCGTTGATCCCACTTGCGATGGCGTCCCAAAGCTCCTGCAGCTTGGGTCGGAACAAGGTGATAGCTATGATGGCGATGACCACCAGCACGCCGACGAGAATGGCATACTCGGTCGTCCCCTGCCCCCGTGCATCCAGCAACTTTGCATGCACTGCCGCAAGCATCTTGCGCGATCGGCGATCCAACATCTCGCGGCCGCATCGAATTGCCGCACGTACTCCTGTGGTTGTCTTCATGATCTGCATCCTTTCCGTACCTGTCTTTCATTACAGTCCTCCCGCCAACTCGAGCAGAACAGGCCCGAGCACGAGCATCAGCATGGCCGGTAGAATGAGCACGCCAGTCGGCACCATCATCTTCACGGGCGCCTTTGCCACCTGCTCTTGCCTGCGCGCTTTATATCCGCTGCGCGCCTCCCTCGCCGCATCCTCCAGGTTGTCTGCCAGCATGGACCCGAAGCGCAGTGACCGAATGATGTTCTCGATCACACGGGCAAGCAGCGGAGAGGCGTAGGACGCCGCCACTTCCCGGAGAGCGTCGTCCCGATCGACAAGGCCGCAAGCCCATTGCCGATGCGCCGCCCGAAATGCTTCGGCGAGCATCGTGTCAAAATGCTCGGTGTACACCTGAAGACTCCGGTCGAAGGAGAGACCACTGCGCATGCCCAGAGCCGTCACATCGAGCATCTCCGATAGATCGCGCTCCATCGCCTCGGCACGGTGACGACACCGCGCCGCAAGGGCCCAGGGAAGCGCCCGCCAACCCACGACAGCACCCAGCAACCCGAGGCATAGTCCCAATTCCACCGTTACCATCCCTCCGGCCAGCACACCCGCTACCGCTCCGATCAGGGCAAGCCGCCAGCGTGTCTCCCAGAATCCGGCGTCGGTGAGGCGCCCCGCAACGCCAGCTGGATCCGCCCGAGCACCCACACCTTCCCGCTGTCTCAGCAGATCAGGAGCTAAAGGACGCGCCAGGGGACTCAGTAACTTTTGGGATACCTCGATTCCATAGGCGATAACCCGCTCATCGAGCGAGGAACCCCGACTGCGAGACGACAGGGAAGCGCGAGCTTCATCACCCTCGCGCATATCGCCGGCCACCAACGTCCGGTAGCGCACACGCCGACGCCATGCCGCCACGAGGCACCAGGCGACCCATCCGCCGGCAAACGCCGCAGCCGTCGCGCCCCCGATAAGCACCAACCTTATGATTTCCGCACTCACGGCTCTCGTCCTCCATCCACATCCAGCAACCGATGGACCGCCAGAACGCCCGCCGCCTGCATAACGAGGGCCGCACCCAGCAACAGCATCCCTGGCACGCTCTCGAAAAACGGTGCAAGAAACCCCGGACTCATAAGCGAAAAGAAGCCGACGAGCACGAAAGGCATGATCGTCACAATGCGAGCCGACAGCTTTGCCTGCGCCGTTTGCACGCGGAGCGAGCGCGCAAGTTCGATCTCCCCCTCAACCGACTCTCGCGCCGCATCGAGTACGTGAGCCAAGCTGCCGCCGCTCGCATGCTGCACATCGAGGGCAACGGCGATGAAAGAGAGCTCCGAGGCATCCGAGCGACATCGAAACACCGCCAAGGCCTCCGAGGCCGTTGCGCCCGTCTCCAGCAAGCGCGCCGACGAGAGGAAAAGATCGCCCAAAGGCCCTTTCATTTCCGTCCCCGTTTGACGAAGCGTCTGCATCAGCGACAGGCCGGCACGAAAACACACCCCGAGCGAGCGCAAAGCATCAGGCACTTCATCGCGCAGCGCATAGACGCGACGGTCCGCCTCGCCCCTAACGCGACCGACAAGAGCCACAAGAGCGCAACCAGCCAACGCGACACCGAACACCGGCGAGCCCGCGAGCACCCAACCCGCGACGAAAAGGGCAGCGGTACCTGCAAGCACAACCGTCAAGAGAGAGATCGCCGGAACGTCCAGCCCGCGCGCTTCCAAAGAGCATCGACCTTGCGCCACGGCGCGCCGTATGGGAGGACGGCGCAGCAACGCCTCGGCCAACGGCCGCAATGCGGGAACCCCACAGCGAAGTCGCCGAGCAAGCTCCGCATACCGCTCCTTCGGCCCCGCTTCTTCGAGCGCCGCCCGTGCCCGAGCTCTCCTGGCCGAGCGCGCAATCCACCCGGAGCCGACGGAAAAGCCGGCGCCTGCAGCCGATATCACGCCGACAAGCGCATATCCAGCGAGCGAATCCACTGCTTCACCTCCTTCTTATCGGCCACTCCCGCCAAGGGAAGCTCCTCAACCCATCGGGGGTAGTCCAACCAGACTCCCTCCTTGCGCCCCATATCGCGCCGGTACAGTGTGCTCAACGCGCAACGCCGCCGATCGGCATCGAAGGCCATAGAGGCTATCTCTGCCACGCACCGCTCGCCATCAGGGCGTCGCGCGGTTTGAATCACGAGATCGAACGCGTTCCCTATTTGCGCCTCGATCGTATCGACCGGCAGATCGACCCCGTAGCGAACCATGGTCACCAGACGATCGACGGCTTCGCGTGGCGAGTTCGCATGCAAGGTAGTCAACGATCCGTCATGACCGGTGTTCATGGCCTGCAGCATGTCGATGGCCTCCTCGGACCGGCACTCGCCCACAATGATGCGGTCAGGTCGCATGCGAAGCGCATTGGCCACTAGCTCGCGTATGCTCACCTCGCCTACGCCCTCGGCGTTCGCCGCCCGGGCCTCCAGACGAATCACATGGGGATGCTCGTCGAACTTGAGCTCGGCGGCATCCTCGATGGTGATGATGCGCTCCCCGAAGGAAATGTGGAACGAGAGGGCATTGAGCAAAGTCGTCTTCCCGCTGCCGGTACCGCCAGCCACAGCCATAGATTTGCGAGCACCTACCGCCCATACGAGGAACTGCTCGACCGCGCCGTCGAAGGAGCCGAGCCGACGTAGCTGCGAAAGGCTCAGCGCCTTCCGCGTGAAGGATCGGATGGTAAGGCACGGGCCGTCGATGGCCAGGGGTGGCACGACGGCGTGAACGCGATGCCCCTGAGGCAAACGGGCGCTCACCAGAGGAGACGACTCGTCGATTCGCCGCCCAAGCGGGCCTAAGATGCGATCTATCAGCGCCCGTACCTGATCGTCACTCTCGAACTGCACCGCCGTTCGCTCGAGACGACCCTGTCGCTCGATATACACGCTGTTCGTTCCGTTAACCATAATCTCCGTCACCGTCTCGTCCCTAATAAGCACATCCAGCGGACCCAGGCCGAAAACAGTGTCGATCAACCCATCGACGAGCTCGCGAAAGACAAGCGGCTTGAGCTCCCGCCATGGCTCGCGTGTCGCGATGCGGCGGCATGCGGCTCGTATCTCGTTGCGCGCACGCTCGGGGCTCTCGTCTGCCATCACGGCCACCCGATCCAGGGGCACGATCTCGCCTACAGCCACCCTCAAAGCCTCGATGCCCACACGCGCACGACCCTCGTCCTCATCGCGATGCTCATCTTCCACCGCCCGCACACGGTCAAGCAGCGACACAGTGCTCACCTCCCCTCGCCCAACGGCACCTGTACTTCGCACCGGCTGCCGCGGCCGCGCTCCCTGCGCGAACGTCTCTTCTCTCGCGCACGCGGTCCCTTCAACCCGAACCGCGCAATGACGCTCTCTCGTGCGGTGGCACAACCAGCCGCCACCCCTCGAGGTAAAAGCTCGCTGAGCAAACGATCGGCGCTCGCACACAGCGCGTTGCCGGAGGCGAAGAGAGCTGGGGCCATTCCGGAACCCAGCAGCTCTTCCACCTCCGAGCCACCGTCGGCCAACTCCACTACATGAGCCCCCTGCAACGCAGTGGACACATCGATGGATGTAAAAGGGGCGCGGCGCGAACAGCGATTGAGCGCCAGCGCAAACGAGCCAGTGGCGACGCCGCAGCGCAGACACAAATCAAGCGCCCGACGACACGCCCGCACCGAAGAGGCACGCTGGTCCACCAGAAACACAACCGCCGCGCTACGTTCGAGCAGGCGCACTTGCTGCTCGTTCCATCCCGAGCCCGTATTCACAACGACAAGGTCGAAGCGGGCGAGCATGCCCTGCACAACCTCCTCCATCGACTCCGAGAGCGTCTCAGCCAACTCGGGACGATCGGGCGCTTCGACGAGCACAACCGCTCCCGCTGTCGCCGCAGGAAGCTCCGATGTTCCTGCAACGAGCTCATCGAGGGAAACACGGGAGGCCGCCGATGCCACATCGCGCATATCGCCGAACTCCAGATCGGCGTCGACCAAAGCACACCGCAGCCCGCGCCGCGCCCCCGCATGGGCCAAAATCGCCGCCACCGTGCTCTTACCTGCACCACCGCTTCCGCTCACCACCGTTAGAAGAAACCCCGACGCCCCCATTCCCGAGTTCCCATCTGAAAGGGTCTTCAAGTCAGTCGCATCCCCACGCGCCGACTCGCGCAGCCTAGATACGACGTCATCAAGGGACAGCATGCCGTCGAGATGAGCGGACGCCAAGCGCGACCGCACCGACCCCGTCTCCTCGCACGCAGCGAGGTACACCCGACATGTGGGAGCGTCGGCCTTCAAGGCGGCCGCGAGATTGATGCCCTCGACCTCGTCGCTCGAGAAAACCACCGCCTCTTCTACAGCGGGATAGGCTCGCAGCGCATCACGTGCATCGTGGGCGTGAGCACAAACGACCACATGCGGCGCTTTGAGGATTGCCGCATCAAGTCCTGCAGCCACCAGTAAATCTTGTTGCTCGGAGCTGGCGCAGAGCAGTATTCTCGCCTGCATGTTCATCGGGATGCCTCCTCACCGGCCGGAGCAGCCGGCACCGGCGCCTCTGAAGTCGCCTCGGTTGCCGCGTCGGGCACCGACTGATCCTCGGCACCCCCCTGCACCTCGACCGCCTCCGGTTCAGCAACCGCGGCCTCGGCAACTGGCGCGGCAGCGGGAAGGGCAAAGTACAGCTCTAGGTTCTGCGCCGCAGACACAATCTCCTGCACGCGCTCGGGCGACACGGCCAGCGTTATCCACGCGTTCGACGTAGACACCGCACCTGCGTCGGTCGAGGCGCTCGACGCCAAGACCAACGCGCCTTCCACCAACTTCGTCGTAGACACGGGTCCCGTCGCGTACACATCCACCTGCATGCCGGGCTCTACAGAGCCGCCCACCGCCTGAACCGCCTGGGCAGGCACGCTGAGGGCGGCAAGCCCTTGAGGCACGTTCAGTTCCGATTCTTGCACCTCGGTACGGCGAGAGCTGAGCACCTCGCCCTTGATGACCGTCGATCCCAGCTTCTGTCCCACGATGTCAGATGGCTCTGTGACGGCACCGTCGGGAAGCAAGTCGGCCACCCACATCTTGGTGGCAACAGCCGAAGCGTCCACCGTCTCGCCGGGAGCGAGATCGCGCGTGGCGACGCATACCTCTACCTGATCGCCTCCGTACCGCGCTAAGGCCTCCGCCCGCGCCTCATCGACCTCGCCGCGCACCTGCACGGTGTACAGCCCCACGCACAGGGAGCAACATAGGCCGCAGGCCAAACCGGCCAGCGTTGTCTTCTTCATGAACTATCCCATCTCGCATTCTCAGGAAACACCGGCATTATGCCTGCGCACAACCGTCAAATGATCTCGAGAATAGTCCGACAGAAACCGTCCGCGAGCCGCCTGCGAGCCGCCCGTAAGCCGTTCGGAAACCGTCCCCAAACCGCAAGAACGCCCCGTCCGCACCGCCCCCAAACCGCAAGGATACCGCGCTTGCGCCGCACTCGAAGCACGCGGTCGCAACAACGCCCCGACCACAACACACGTCAGAACACCAGATCGCGAACACAAAAAGAGCCCCTCGGAAGGGGCTCGTTCATTCATGGTGGTCGCGGAGGGATTTGAACCCCCGACCTTGTGCTTGTAAGGCACCTGCGCTCCCGCTGCGCCACGCGACCGATTGTAAGGCGCGATAGCTATCGCGCGAATGGGTATTGTGCCACAAGTTCCCCCGCAGGGCAAACGTCGCGCGCTGCCGAAGGGCCATCTCCCCCGCCAGCGTCTCGCCGTCCGCACCGCGCGGGCATCTACCCTATGGCTCGTTCGTACATCACAAAGCGCGGCTCCTCAGTGTCCACATAGGAGCCGTAAGTGAGATGCACCGGCCCCAGGCAGGAAAATCCTAGGCGCTCGTAGGTACGCTGGGCGCCGTAGTTGTCCACGAGCGTATCCAGCCTGAGCGCCTTCCACCCGCGGCGGCGTCCCGCATCCTCGGCAGCAGCCATGAGCGGCCGCGCCAGCCCGCGCCCGCGGAAGGCGGGATGCACGCCGAACAGGTGAATAACCCCGTACTCGCCCGGCTTCGCGTCCACATTCCACGGCACCGCCTCGTAGCCCTCGGCACCCTCGGCATTCGCGATGAGGGCGGCCGCCAGACGGCCGTCCAGGCGGCCCACGATGAGCTCACCTGCCCCGATAGCCGCCTCCAGTTGCTCGCGCGAGGGGTGTACGCCGACGATCCACTGCGGATCGTTATCGGTACCGGCCACCGCCTCCTGCACGGCAGCGTACAGGCCGAGCAGTTCGTCGACATCTTTTACCGTCGCCAGCGATATCTGCACGTCAGAAGCGATGTTTTCCACGTTGCCCCCCTTTTACCGCCAAGAGCCGCATCTACAGCGCTGCCGAGCCAGCGCCAGCGCACGTCAGGGCCACAACAAGCAGTGCGCCGACCACGCTAATGACCGGATGCTCTATGATGAGGCTGTCCCAAATCTGCTTCACGCGGCGCTCCTTCCATCTGTTTGGCCCATTGTACCCCACAGCCCCGATGGGGAGGCGGGGAAGGTCGCCGCCAGGAATCGGCGAAAGAAAGCGCAAAGGACCCGCGAAAATCAATCGCGGGCCCATCGGCGAGCAACAAGAGGGCAGAAGAGCGCTCTCGACCCTCGCGATATTGAACGAGCGCAGCAAGCTCCTCCCCTAGCGCGGGGTCGCAGCGGCGGCGTTGCCACCGGCCTCGCTCGTCTGGGCGCGCAGGCGGCCGGCCACCAGCGCCACGGCGAAGATGGCCGCCGCGAACAGCACCATCACGCCCATGCAGAGCAGCACCTCGTCTGCGGGCGCCGATACGGCCGCGGCGTTCAGCCCCGTGCCGAGCCAGTGCACCGGCGTGAACATAGATGCGGTGCGCACTACCTCGGGCATGAGATCGGTGCTGACCCACACGCCGCCGAGAAACGTCAGCACCATGCCCACGATGTTGCCCACGGTGTTCGACACATTCTCGCCGCAGCCCAGCTGCCCCAGCAGAAACGCAATGGCCAGCGGCACCAGCAGAAACGCCAGCACAAGCCCCAGCACGGAGGCCAAGGCCCCCGCGGGAAGCGCCGCGGCCGCATCGCCGAAGAACACCAGGCCGATGCCGACGATAACCGCGCACACCCCGAGAGCAACCACGAGCCCCGCCAGAGCCTTCTGCAGGCCCATGGACAGCCCCGATGCCGGCGACACGGAAACCCGTCGGCGCACATCGGTGCGGTTGAAGGCGCCCATGAGAATGCCCACCGACACCACCACAGCCACCGTGAGGGGGTACGCGCTCCACTGCAGGTAGAAGATGAAGGCCTCGCAGCCGGACACCTCGCCGGGCGCGGCCACCTCGCGGATGGTCGCGGTCTTCTCGGACGCGGCCTCGGCCTGGGCCACAACCGCTTCCGCATCGGCCGCAGGCTGCAGGGCGGCAGTGGCACGGACCAGCTGCAGATACTGGCTCACCTGGGTATCCACCAGCGTCGCCCCCATCGATTCGAAGCTGAACACCGTCTCGAGGCGCGGTGCGGCGGTACCTTCGCGGGCCGCCTCAAGGAAGCTCTCCTCATAGCCCTCGGGCACGATGAGCAGGTAGCGTACCTCGCCCGTGGCCACGGCATCCTGGCACGCCTGCAGCTCGTCGGGCACTTCCACCGAAGGCCCCTGCTCGGCCAGAAACGCCGCTACCGAATGCGAGAGGCCAGACTGGTCGCGGTCGATCACCGCGAAGGGAATCTCGGCCGACTCGTATTCGTCCGATGCCGTCGGCGGGTACAGGCCGCTCGTCACGAACAGGCCCATGAGGCTTAGGAACCCCACGTATATGATGAGGTAGATAGGATGCTTCGCCACTATCTCCAACGCATACCTACAGGCTCGCATAGCGCTGCCTCCTCATGAACAGGGCGCCCACGGCGAACAGCACCGCCGCAAAGACGCCGATCTCGGCCACGTTCGCCGCGAACACTTCCAACCCGTCGTAGTAGTACAGGCTGTAGAACATGTCGCAGATGGCCTTGGCGGGGTTCAGCGAAGCCAGCACGGGGAACTCGCGCGCAACCAGATCGGCCAGCTCCATACAGGGCTCGCCGTAGAGCCCTGTGAACAGCGACAGCAGGCACACCACACCCGTCAGAATGCCCGTCTTCGAACCCAGGTCGATCTTGGGAAGGGCCCCGAGCGCGGTGCCCAGCGCGCAGGCCAGAAGCGCGGCAGCGGCCAACCCCGCAATGCACCACCCCTCGCGGCCGGCAAAATCGACCCCCACCACCAGGCGCGTGTACAGAAACGCAATGACCAGACAGCCGAAGCTCACGAGCCAGCAGGCCGCCAGCGTGGCCGCCAGGGTGCGCGTGCGCCCGATGGCCCCCAGCGCCCGACGCGCGCCCAAAGGCGACAGATTCGGCTGGGTCCAGCAGATGGCGAACACGGCAATCTGGGCCCCGAACAGGGCGGCCATAGCGAAGAGCGCGTAGTAGAAGCGCACGGTCTGCGCCGGGGCGTTGCGGGTGAGCGACACCTCCTCGGTGACATCTCCCCCGCTGAAGGCCGCGGCAAGACGGTCGGGGTCGGCGAGCAGGGTCGGGTCGGCCATCGCAAGGGATGCCAGGAGGTCGGCATCGCGCACATAGGCCGTCACCACCGACTCCAAGATGCTGCGGTTGACGGCATCGGCCGAGGTGCTGGCCCCTATCTGGAGCCCCGGCGACAGCGCCAGCTCCGGCTCGCCGCCCCCGTCCACCGAAAGCACTCCCATCACCTCCCCGCTCGTCAGGGCATGAAGGGCCTCCGAGGAATCGGCAAAGGAGCGCACGTCCAGCAGCTGGTCGTCGCCCGGCTCGCCGAGATCCTCCACCACCCCCGCGAAAGGCGACGCCTCCCACGCCTCATCGGCCACCACAGCCGTGGGCACCGGGTCGAACGCAGTGGCGTCCTCGATGCCCGCGAACATGAACATGAAGATGGTCGCCATCAGTATGGGGAAGGCGAGCGACCAGATGAACAGCCCCTTCTCGCGCAGCAGCGCGCGCAGGGTGCTGGTAAACAGCGTGCCCATAACGCCCCCTAGTCTCTCAGCTCTTTGCCGGTGATTTCCAGGAACACGTCGTTCAAGGTAGGCGGCTCGGCGTACACGCGGCCCAGGGACAACCCCGCCGCCGAGAGCACCGCCAGCACGTCGCCCACATTGTGCGCGCCCTGCTCGCATTGCACGACCAGTTCCGGTTCCGTATAGGTCACGCGCCGCACGTGGGGCAGCGCCTCCAGCTGGCCGCGCGCGCCATCGGGAAGGGCCGCCACCTCCACGAGAATGCGCTCACCGGCGCCGACCATGGCCTTCAGCTCGGCATTCGTGCCCACGGCCACCGAACGGCCCCGGTCCATGATCATGATGCGCGAGCAGATCTCCTCCACCTCTTCCATATAGTGGCTCGTGTACACCACGGTGCAGCCCGCCTCGTTCATGGCACGGATGCCCTCCAGGATGGCGTTACGGCTCTGGGGGTCCACGGCCACCGTGGGCTCGTCGAAGAACGCGAGGCGGGGCTTGTGTGCGATGCCGCAGGCGATGTTCAGGCGCCGCAGCAGGCCGCCCGACAGCTTCCGCGGGCGGAACGACGCGTAGTCCTCAAGTCCCACGAACGCGATGGCCTCGTCTACCAAGCGCGCCCGCTCGCGGCGGTCGCCCACGTACAGCGCACAGAAGAAGTCTATGTTCTCGCGCACGGTAAGCTCCTCGAACAGCGCCACGTTCTGGGGCACTACGCCGATCATGCGCTTCAAGTCGTAACGGGTGGGACCCATGGGCTGCCCGAACAGCGAGATGGAGCCCTTGTCGTAGGTGAGCAGTTGCAGGATACAGTTGATGGCCGTGGTCTTGCCCGAGCCGTTGGGCCCGAGCAGCCCGAATATCTCGCCCGGGGCGATTGCCAGGTTGAAGTGGTCCAAGGCCACCACGTCGCCGTAGCGCTTCACCAGGTTCTCCACCACCACGATATCGCCTGCGGCGCGTGCGTCGCCAGATGCCGTGCGTTCGTCCACAGGGGCTCCTTCCTCGTCAGGTTCACTGGTTGCATTATTCCAAGGGACCGGCTGCGGCAGAAGTGCCAAATGTCACGGTTTTCGCCCGGCTCGGCGACGCGCCCTTATAATGGCCCCATGGATCGCGCCATCGACAACACCGTTCTTCTGGCCCTGGGCATTCCCATCATGCTCCTGGCACCGGTCGGGCCTGCAAGCGTGGCCGCGCTGCTCGCAGCCGTATGCGCGGCCTGCGTCCTGGAGCTTGCCGGGCGCGCGCCGGCGCGCATCGCCGTGGCCGTCGCCCTGCTTGCAGGAGCAATCGCCGTGCTTCCGCTGGGCGCTTTCGCAGCGATCGCAACCTACGCTGCCTGGGCCTTCCGCCTGCACGGCCTGCGCTGGGCGTGGCCGCTTCCGCTCGCCTACACTGCGGCGACGGGACATTTCACCCTGGCCGCAGCCGCGCTGGCCTTAGGACTGCTCGCCTGCCTTATGGGATGGCGCACCCGGCGAAACGCCGAGGAGCGGGAACGTCTGCGCTCGCTGCGCGATGCCGTGCAGGAAGAGCGGCTTGTCCTTGCTGAACGCGCTCGCGACCTTGCCGAACGGCAGGATTTGGAAGTTAACTGCGCGGTGCTCGACGAGCGGGCGCGCATCGCGCGCGAGATTCACGACAACGTGGGACATCTGCTCACCCGCTCGGTGCTGCAGGTGCAGGCCGCCGGCGTGGCTCACGGTGCCGCCGCACCCGTGGCCCGCGATCTGGATGCCGTGGCGGCAACCCTGCACGAGGCCCTGGACACGGTGCGCGCCTCGGTGCACGACCTGCACGACGCGGCCCTCGATACGCGCACGGCCCTGGAGACGCTGGTCGCGGAATTCCCAGGTGTCGCCGGCACCCTCTCGTTTCAGGCCGATGCCCTGCCGCGGCCCATAGGTCTTGCCGTACTCGCCATCGTCCGCGAGGCACTCTCCAACGCCGCAAGCCACGGACAGGCGCGCCATGCCACGGTGCGCGTCACGGAATTTCCCCGCTTCTACCAGCTTGTCGTGGAAGATGACGGCCGCGCGGGCAGTGCGAGCGCGGGCCAAGCAGGCCGCGCGGGCGCATCCGATGCGGACGCGGCGGCTGCGGGCCTCGGACTCACCTCCATGGCCGAGCGGGCCCACGCCCTCGGAGGCACCTTCTCCTTCACGCCGCTGGCCGCCCCGCGCACGGGCAGCCGCGTGTTCGCCACCTTCCCCAAGCCCCAGGAGGACGCATGAGCGCCGACACCAACCGCACCGGCATCGCCCACGCCATCACCGTGATCATCGTCGATGACGACCCGCTCATCGTGCAGTCGCTGCGCACCATTCTAGAGGCCCGCGGCGCCGTGCAGGTGGTGGGCACGAGCACCGAGGGCAGCACGGCCGCCGACCTGTACGCCGCAAGCCGCCCCGACATCGCGCTGCTGGACATCCGCATGCCGCACACGTCGGGCCTGGAAGCGGCCGAGCGCATCCTGGGCGGCGACCCCGATGCCCGCGTCGTGTTCCTCACCACCTTCGCCGACGACGACTACATCGTGCGCGCCCTGGCCTTGGGCGCCCGCGGCTACCTGATCAAGCAGGATGTCGCCACCTTGGAAGGCGCCCTGCGCGCCGTGATGGACGGGCAGATCGTCATGGGCGCCGAGGTGAGCGGGCGCGTAGGGGCACTCGCAGGCCGCAGCCTGGAAGGCGGCAGCGCCCTTGCCGGCAGCCTGACCGAGCGCGAGCGCGAGGTGGCCGAGCTCATCGCCGAGGGGCTGGACAACCGCGAGATAGCCGCCGCGCTGTACCTGTCTGAGGGAACCGTGCGCAACCACATCTCGGCCATCCTGCAGAAATGCGGCCTGCGCAACCGTACGCAAATTGCCATCGCCTGGTGGCGCTAGCGGCAAGCCGCTACCTCGGCCCCTGCGGCCCTCGGCCCGACCACCTTTCCGCCTCGTCCATCGCGCCTGGCGACCGGGCGCGCGCCGGACACCCCTCACCGCCCGGCACCGTGCAATTTCGTGCAAGAAATCTCAGGCGGAATAGCTATCATCGTACCCAATTATGGAAACGACGCGCCCCGGACATACCGAACAGCCCCAGCGCCCCTGTCAGAGCGAGACCGTGCGCCGCGCCCTGGACGGTGCGGTGGAGTTCCGGCATTTCGCCGGCTTCGATCAGCTGTTCGCGCCCCACGCCCACGACTACCCGGTCATCGGCCTGGCGCGCGAGGGGCACCGCGTTATGGAATGCAACCGGCGGCGCTACCTCCTGGGCCCCGGACAACTGCTCGTCCTCAACCCAGGCGACGCCCACGGCTGCATCCAGGAAGGGGCGGTGCCGCTCGTCTACGACAGTCTTGCCCTGCTCGGCCTTCCCGACTGCCCGCCTCTTGCCGGACCTCTGGTGGTAGACGCCGAGGCCATCGCCCTTATGGAAGATGCCGTCGAGCTCATACAGGCGCCCATCGTCGACGAGGGGCGCCTAGAAGAGGCAATTTATCTGCTCATCGGATCGCTGGCGGCCGCCGACCGTGCCGAACCTCGCACCACCGCCGCCCACGCCATGGCCGCTTACCTGCGCCGCCACGCATCCGAGACAGTGCGTCTGGAAGAGGTGGCCGCCGCGGCCGGCCTGGACAAGTACCGCGCGCTACGCTCGTTTACCGCCTCCTTCGGACTGACCCCCATGCGCTATCTGGCTTCGCTGCGGGTGGAGTCGGCCCGCGAGGCGCTCGCCGGCGGCGCCAGCTGCGCTGAGGCGGCCTTGGCAGCCGGGTTCTCCGATCAGGCCCATATGACCCGCGCCTTCAAAGAGCGCTTAGGGATGACGCCCGGTTTCTACCAGCGAGCCATCGCCGCCTCGCCGCAGCAGGTGCGCCCATGAAGGCCCACTTGCTCGCCCTGTTCACCATCCTCGTCTGGAGCACCACCTTCGTCGCCACCAAGGTGCTGCTCGCCGCCGGTATCACACCGCTGTGGATCCTCGTCATCCGCTTCGCCCTGGGCTTTCTGGCCTTGTGCTGCCTGCGGCCTCATCGGCTGCGCCTGGCCGAGCGCCGCCACGGACGCCTATTCGCCGCTGCGGGACTTACCGGCGTGGCCTGCTATTTCCTGCTCGAGAACGTGTCCCTCACCTTCACGAGCGCCACAGCCGTCGGCGCCATCTGCGCCACAGCTCCTTTGTTCTGCGCCTTTATCGCTCTTGCCCGCGGCGAGCGCCCCGCCTCTCCCCTCGCCTTCGCCGGAGGGTTTGCCCTGGCCATGGGCGGCATCCTGCTCGTGGGAAGCGCCAGCGGCAATGGCACCCTGGGCGGAAGCGCGGCAGACAACCTCATCGGCTGCGGCCTGGCCTTTGTTGCCTCCGTGGTGTGGGCCGCTTATTCCACTCTCGTCAGCCGTATCGCCGAGGCCGGCTATGAGACCTTAGCCTCCACCAAGCGCATCTTCGCCTGGGGCCTTTTGTTCATGATCCCAGCCCTTCCTTTCGCCGGCACGTTCCCCACAGAAGCGCTCACCAACCCCCTCGTGATCCCCAATCTGCTCTTCTTGGGACTTCTCGCCTCGGCCGCCTGCTTCGCCACGTGGAATTTCGCCGTGAAGCATTTGGGCGCCGTGGTCACGAGCACCTACATCTATTTGGTGCCAGCGCTCACGGGCGCGGCCTCGGCCATCGTGCTCGGCGAGCCCTTCACCGCCCCCATAGCCGCCGGCCTTGTCCTCACCATCACCGGCCTTGCGCTTTCGAACCGCCCGCGACAAACGCGCGCCGCGAGAAGGAGACTGGCGGCGTAGTACAATAAAGGCCATCTTCCCGCATTGCGAAAGGACTGCTCCGTGACCGCTCCCGTCGATACCGTTCAGACCGCCTTCGATCGGGCCACGTCCCAACGTGCCCTCGTGCTGCCCGCCATACCTGACGAGTTGCGCGCGCTGGAGGCTGACGAGCTGCTTGAAAGCGCGGGGGATGCACTGGAGGCCATCGACGCCCGCGACCTCATCATCGCCGACGCGAACTTCTCGGAACTGGAAGCCGCTCACGCCCGCTTCACCAACTGCTTCCTCTCATGCTGCGATTTCTCCGGCGCACTGTTCACCGACACCGTGTTCGAGGGCTGCGACTTCGCCAACACCTACTTCGACGGTGCCGGCTTCACACGCTGTACCTTCAAGAACTGCAAGCTCACCGGCGCCTCGTTCATGGAAGCGAATTTCGAGCAGGTGTCGCTTGCCGACTGCATGCTGGCCTACGGAGCCTTCAATCAGTGCCGCTGGTGGGGCGTGGAAGCTGTGCGCTGCGATTTCTCTGGCGCCGATATGGCCGAGATGGAGTTGCACTACGTGATGCTGGACGACTGCCGCTTCCTCGGCACGAGCTTCTTCCGCACGCGCCTGCTCGGCATCGACTTCACCACCTGCCAGCTGGAAGGCGTGGCCCTTTCCGACACCATGAGCGAGATCTACGGCACGAAGATGAACGTCTACCAAGCCGCTGCCCTCGCACGGCGCCTCGGCGTCATCGTGGCGGAATAGGCTCTGCGGCAAAGGGAGCGCGAAGGCAGCAAGCCGCGCAGATGCGACCGCGCTCCGGCGTAAGAGACCACCGGAAAGGGCAGTCTCCGAGACGCAACCGCGCCAACGCCGGCCACGCCAGCCGGCAAAAGAAGGGCGCGAGCACCCCGATCCGGCACCCGCGCCCTTTGGCAGAATCGTCGACGCTGCTATCGTATGAGAATAGGAAACGTCGCCGTACGAGCCATAGCCCGCACCGATGCGGCCATGGCGGTCGAAATCCTCCCCCGCCGCCGTGTCTCGCCAATAACAACCCCTGCGGCACGCGGCACGCGAACTTTCGCGGGCGCGTCCTTGCGACCGTCCATGTAGGTAGCGGCCACTACCGTGCCCACGATAACCGCCGCGCCGGCAAGGCCAACCGGCGTGAGCGTCTCGCCCAGGAACAAGTAGGCGAACAGGGCCGTGAACACTGGCTCGCCCGTAAGCAGGAGCGACACGGTGGTGGAGGAAAGGCGGGCGAGCGCCAGGCTCTGCAGGAAGAACGCCAGGCAGGTAGAGAACAGCGCCAGAAACGCGATGATACCCCAGGCCACCGGACGGACCGCTGCCACATTCAGCGCCGGCTCCCACAAAAGCGCGCAGCCCAGGCACAGCGCGAAGGCAACGGCGATCTGCGTGCCCGCCACGGTGACGGCATCCAGCTCGGTCAGGGCCTGCTTACCGAACACGAGCGCACCGGCCAGCGCTACCGACGATGCCAGCGCCATCAGCTCACCCGGGCCCACCGCAAGGCTTCCGCCCTGGCTGCACAGCAGGTACAGACCGCCGGCCACGCCCACTTGAAAGGGAATGACAGCCCGCGGGTAGCGCCCGCGCTCCACCAACGTGGAAAGGAAAGGAGCGAATACCACCGGCAGCGCTACAAGAAAGCCCACGTTGGTTGCCGTGGTAAGGTCGAGCGCTACGTTGCAGCACAAATACGACACCGCCATGCACACAGCCTGGGGCAACCACGTGCGCACGCGCACCTTCCGCAGGCCGCTTAGCATGCGGCGGCCAAAGAAAAGGGCGAACACCATCGTGGCCAGGCCAAAGCGGACGGCCAGACACCACAGGGGCGTGATGGACTCGTAAGCGAACTTCGTCACGGCGCTGCCCGATCCGAAGATGACCACTTCAATGAGCACGAAGACCACGAACGGCCAGCGTGCCTGCTTCCAATGGCTCATGGCTCCTCCTTTCGGCCTCATCGCGCGGAACCCCGTGCCGCCAAGCCGCCCGCCTGCCGGAAGGCCGCTCACCCGGTGGTTGCACCCGCTTCAAAGCGCACAATTCCAAGCCCCCGCAGGGGCGTTTTCTTTCTGAATTAGGAACGATTGACATACTAAGCCCCGCATCATTGAAAGTAAAACGAGACTTCTTGTAAAACTTTTAAAGAAAGTCTTATACTGATGCATCTGCACCAGGAAACAGCAAAGCAAGGGAGGCTTTCCATGGCCAACCAGAAATACGATGCGTTCATCGCCGTGGCGCGCCTCGGAAGCTTCAAGGCAGCCGCCGAGAAATTGGGCTATACCCAGGCGGGAATCAGCTACCTGGTGAACGCGCTGGAGAAGGAGCTGGACCTCACTTTGTTCGTGCGCGAGTACGGCGGTGTGCACCTGACCACCGAGGGGCACGAGGTGCTTGGCCTTGTGCAAGCGATCAACGCCGACGAGCACGCGCTCGCTACGCGGGTACGCGAGCTGAACAACCTCGAAGGGGGCCTCGTGCGCGTAGGCTCGTTCACGAGCGTGGCCATCGAATGGTTCCCCGGCATTGCCAAGGCGTTTCTGAACCGGTACCCGAAAATCGACCTGAAGCTTCTGTGCATCGATGACGAGGAGGAACTGCTGGGAGCCGCCTGGGAAGGCCGCGCCGACTGTGCGTTCTCCGTCGCCCCCGAGAAGCGCAACCTGGATGCGGTGCCACTGCACACCGACCCTCTGCTCGTGGTGCTGCCGCCCGATCACCCGCTGGCCGGCGAGCCCGTCTTTCCCACCGGAGCGCTGGCAAGCGAGCCCTACATCCAGCTGCAGGGCAACGCGCGTCCCTCCGAGATGGAGGCCCTGTTCGAGGCCAACGGCGTGACCCCCAACGTGCGCTTCACCGTAGACTCCGACTACGCCGTCATGTCCATGGTGAGTGCCGGCCTGGGCTTCTCGGTCCTGCCGAGCCTCATCCTGTCGCGGCCCCTGTTCCCCCTGGCCGTGCTGCCCGCCGAGCGCGAATGCGCCCGCGAGATATCGCTGGCCGCCCGCTCGCGTGATACCGCCTCGGCTGCTACCCGCGCTTTCGTGGAAGTAGCCCGAGAATGGGTGGCCGAGCGCTACGAAAACGCAGGGGCCGAGAGCGCGGGCGCCACGCACCGCGTCTAGATCTCGACGATCATCACCTTCATATTGGCGTTGCGGAAAATGGGACGAATGTAGTCCGGGTCGTTCAGCTCAGGAAGGACCTGCTGCAAGGCCAGGTAGATATCGGCCGAGGGGGCACGGCTTGCATCTTCCAGGGCATAGATGGTGCGCTCGGAGATTTTCATGCCCGTACGCTCCTCCACCGCATCGACGAGTTTCTTCCCCCGCGAGTAGCCGTTCGCCAGGCGGGCCGCCTTCAGTATGGTGCCGTAGGCCTCCCAGTCGATGACGCTGTTCGTTTTTGCCACAGATGCTCCTTCGGTTGATCACCGGCATTTCTGCCAGTGTATCGCTTCTTGAATTATCGTACAAGAGCTGTTTTCGAGGCGGTAGAGATTTCCCTTGACCAGTGTGTATAGGTGTGTATATACTGTGCATGTAGGGTATATACACTATTCGCGCTTTCGCGGAGCGGGGACGCCCTTTCCGCGAAAGCCGACCAGGGCGCGCGTCGCGCCAGCCATCTCGGGCGACCATCCGAGACGGCCGGCGGGGTGGCGCTCCCCAAGAAAGAGGCACCTTGGACATCATCATCGCAAACGGAAGCAGCGAGCCCATCTACGAGCAGATCGCGCGGCAAGTGAAGGCGGCCATCATGGCCGGCGACCTGGCCGAGGGCGACCCCCTTCCCTCCATCCGCGCCCTGGCGAACGACTTGCGTATCAGCGTCATCACCACCAAGCGCGCCTACGCCGAGCTGGAGGAGGCCGGGTTCATCGACACGGTGCAGGGCAAAGGATCGTTTGTAGCCGGCGGCAACCTGGAGCTTCTGCGCGAGGAGCGCCTGCGCCAGGTGGAGGGGCATCTCGCCCGCGCCGCGGCCGAGGCGGCCGGCGCCGGCATTGAAGCCGCCGACCTGCACGCCATGCTGGACGTGCTGCTGGAAGAAAACTAACGCGCCCAGCGCGTCGCATGACGCGCTTAAGGCCGCACGAGGAGTATTCGCCATGACCAACTTGATAGAGATAGAAAACCTGGGCAAGCGCTACGACGGGTTCGCGCTCGCCGACGTGAGTCTGACCGTGGAGCCGGGCAGCGTCATCGGGTTCATCGGCTCGAACGGCGCCGGCAAGACCACCACCTTGAAGGCGGCTCTCGGGCTCATCGCTGCCGACGCGGGCACCGTGCGCCTGTTCGGCGAGGAGATTCGCCCCGGCACGTCCGCGCTGGACGCGCTGAAGGCCCGTATCGGCGTGGTGCTGGATACCTGCGCCTTCCCCGATACCTGCACGGTGAAGTCGGCGGGCTCCATCGGGTGCGCGGCCTACGCCAGCTGGGACAGCGCCCGCTTCGCCGCGCTGACCGAGCGCTTCGAGCTCGCTCCCAAAAAGAAGGTGTCCGAGCTATCGCGCGGCATGGGCATGAAGCTCACGCTGGCCTTCGCCCTGGCCCACAACCCCGAGCTGCTGATCCTGGACGAGGCCACGGCAGGGCTGGACCCGCTCGCCCGCGAGGACGTGCTCGATCTTCTACGTGATTTCATGGCCGAGGGCGACCGCGGCATCCTCATGTCCACCCACATCACTTCCGATTTGGAGAAGATCGCCGACGAGGTGATCTGCCTAGATGCGGGGCGCGTGGTGTTCTCGCTGCCGAAGGACGCCATTACCGACGAGGCCGGCGTGGCCCGCTGCCGTACCGCCGAATTGGAAACGGTACTGGCCGCAAACTTCCTAAGCGCTGATGCTGTCCGCATTGAGCGTCACGGCTTCGGCTGCAACCTGCTCGTGCCCGACCGCTTCACCTTCGCCCGCGCCTTCCCCGATATCCCCGTGGACGCGGCCACCATTGAAGACTACATGACCCTTACCCTGAAAGGGGAATCCCGATGAAGACCATGATCGTCTCCGATTTCGCCATCCTACGGCCCACGCTCATCCAACTCGCCGGCATCTGCGCCGTCGTCGCCCTGGCCATGGGCTATGCCACAGGCTCGGTGGCAAGCGGAGCAGCCGCCATAGCCGCTATGACGCCGTTCATGCTGCTGTTCTCACTCGCCGCCATTGATGAGCAGGGCGGATGGGAGCGCTTCCGCCTCACCCTGCCCATCACACGTCGCCAAGTAGTGTTCGGCCGCTACGCCACCTTGGGAACCATCGCCCTGGGCACCATTGCCTTCGCTCTGGCGCTGTCCTTCGGCGTCCTCGCGGTGCTGGCCCTGCTGCCGGCCGCCATCGTGCCCGAGGGGCTCGCGCCAGCCGAGAACCCGCCGGCAGCCATCATCGGCGGCGTGGTCGGCGGCGTGTGCGTCATCATGGTGGGAATGGCCGTGGCACTCCCCCTCATCATGCGGTTCGGCATGACCAAGGCTACGCGCATTGTGCCCGCGGTGGTCGTGATCTTCCTAGCCCTGGGCGTAGGTTTCTTCGGCTCCGGCATCCAGCCAACCGGCGTCCTCGCCGACTTCGTGCAGTGGCTGGACGCGGGCAGCAACTACCTCGTGGCTGCCGCGCTCATCACGCTGGCGGCGACCGCCGTCTACGTCGTCAGCGCACTCGTCGCCGCCAAGCTCTACGAGCGGCGCGCGTTCTAGCACCATTTTGGCGCGCCCCGGGCATCCGGCGCACCACGCAGGGGGGGGACAGCAGCGCAGCAGCCCTCGAACCTCTTAGCGCCTTGTCCCCTGCCCCGCCTTAAAGGCATTTCTGCAGAAAAAAGTGCGATGGTGCGAGTCCTAACCCCCATTTTCGGAGCTACGCGCAGAGAAAAGTGCGATTGAGCGAGTCCAAAACTCGCACAATCGCACTTTTTAGTGCACGAAATCGGAAATTCCCCGCCGCAGAGCCTTGGAAACCTTGTGAATCCCTTGCCTTGGTCTGATTTCGGACTATACTAGCGTACTCGTTAGTCCGAAATCAGACCATTTACTTTGAGGAACCTATGAGCACCGCACCAGACGTCGCCTGCACCGCCCCGGCCTCTTGCCGCAGCGACGCACCCACAGGGGCCACCACGCACGATCGCACTATGGAAACCATCCGCGCCATCGACGACTTCTATCGGCGCACCGACGAGCTGTACCGCCAGACCGCCTGGCGCATGGGGCTCGCCGACTGCGCTTTCGACATTCTGTACGCACTCGTCGACGAAGACGGCCTTACCCAGAAGCAGCTCTGCGAGCGCGGGTTCTCCTCGAAGCAGACAGTGCACTCCTCGGTGAAGCGACTGCAGGCCAAGGGCCTCATCGCCCTGCGCGGCGACAGCCCCCGCACCATGCGCGCCTACCTCACCGATCGCGGCCGCGACGAATACGAAGGGCACATCCGCGCCGTGCTGGGTGCTGAGGTGGAGGCCGTGGACATCTTCACCGATGAGGAGCAGCGCCGGCTCACCGAGGCCATGGCGCGCTACATCGACGCCTTGGACGCGCGCCTGTCGGCTCTCACTTTCCGTTAGCGGCACCGTGCGGCATGGGGCCGCATCGCCCGCGCCCCACGCTCCCGCACCTCGCGGTCGCCCCGCGCACAGGCAACAGCCCAGCTTGCGCGACCGCCCCTACGCTCCCTCGGTATCCTCAAGCACTACCAGCACCACCCGAAAGGTTTTCCCATGCCAGTCGATATGTCCAAGCATTTCTCCACGAGCGCTCTTCTGCGCTTTACCCTGCCCACTATCGCCATGATGATCTTCACGTCGTGCTACACCATCGTAGACGGTTTCTTCGTGTCGAACTACGCCGGCAAGACGGCGCTCGCAGCCGTGAACCTTATCCTGCCGCCCGTGATGATGCTCGCCTCCTTCGGCATGATGATCGGCACCGGCGGCAGCGCGCTGGTGGCCAAGACCCTTGGCGAGGGCGACGAGGCCCGCGCCCGGCGCCACTTCTCGTTGCTTGTCATCTTCGCCTTCGTGCTGGGCAGCGTGCTGGCCGTGGGCGGCTGGTTCTTCATGGAGCCCACCGCGGCGGTGCTCGGTGCCACCGGGCAGATGGCAAAGGACGCCACGCTGTACGGCCGCATGATGATGATCTCCATGCCGTTTTTCATCCTGCAGTACGCCTTCCAGAGCTTCTTCGTCACCGCGGGCAGGCCGAAGTACGGCTTTTTGGTCATCGTGGTGGCCGGTGTGACGAACATCCTGCTGGACTTCTTGTTCGTGGGCCTGTTCGGCTGGGGCCTGCCGGGCGCGGCGCTCGCCACCAACATCGGCGAGCTCATCGGCGGCGGCATTCCGCTCGTGTACTTCGCGCGCAAGCGTTCCACCCCCCTCTACTTCGTGCGCCCGCACCTGCGCTGGCCCGTCATCGGGAAGGCCTGCGCAAACGGCTCGTCGGAGATGGTCACCAACATCGCCATGAGCATGGTGGGCATCCTGTACAACTGGCAGCTGCTGCGCTTCATCGGCGAGGACGGCGTGGCGGCCTATGGCGTCATCATGTACACGGCCATGGTGTTCGCAGCGGTGTTCATGGGCTACTCTATCGGATCGTCGCCGCTCATGAGCTTCCAGTACGGCGCCGGCAACCACACCGAGATGCGCTCGCTTTTGCTGAAGAGTCTAGGAATGATCGCCATTGCCAGCGTGGTGATGTTCCTGCTGGGGCAGGAGCTGGCCGGTCCCCTGTCGGCCATCTTCGTCAGCTACGATGCCGACCTGCTGGAGCTGACCACCAAGGCCTACCGCCTGTACGCGCTGTGCTTCCTGTTCATGGGATTCGCCATCTACGCCTCGGCGTTCTTCACGGCGCTGAACAACGGCCTCGTCTCGGCTACCATCTCGTTTCTGCGCACGCTGGTGTTCCAGGTGGCGGCCGTCATCGTGCTGCCGATGATCTTCGGTATCGATGGCATCTGGCTGTCGGTGACCGTGGGCGATGCCCTCACATGCCTGGTGGCCGCCACGTTCATGATCGCGCTCTCGGGTCGCTACGGCTACCGCAAGCGCGGCCTGAGCCCCAAGGCCCTTTCGAAGCTGGAGGCGAAGGCGACCCCGGCAGCCAAGTAGCCCGACAGGAGAGATACGGGGCACCTTGACCGAGCGAGGACTGTCGCAACGAATCAAGGCGCCCCGAGGCTCCTACCAGTAAAAGCCGCACCAACTCCTACACATCTCGTAGACGTCGGAGAAGGACGACTGCGCAGAGGGCGCCCGCGGCTGTCACCAGAAAGCCCGCGACGGGCGCGCCGTCGCCTGTCTGGGCGAGCCGTATGAGCCTGGTGGCGTCCTCGCCCGACCCGTCGGTCTCGTTCTCGTCGGACCCACCGCCTCCGCGATCGTGCCGCGCTCCGCCATCGCCATCGTCTCCACCGGGCCGGTTCCCCTGCGAGTCATCGCCCTCCCCCGTCGGAGATCCAGAGGGGACACCAGGTTTCTCGGGATCTGTCGGGGTATTCGGACCTTCGGGAGTCTCCGGGCCGGTCGGCTTGCTCGGATCCTCGGGGCGCTCCGGATTCACCGGCCCTTCGGGAACAGCAGGGTCGGTGCCGGGAATAACCGGCCCGGGCGGAGTGGGGTTATCCGGCGGTTGCGGTTCTTCCGGCTTCTCAAACACAATATGCACCTGATGATTGGCCGCCAAAGCACGGAAGTCTATACCGCCAGCACCTAGCAGCTCCGGGCGCTCCTCCCCATCGATCACAATGCGCACCGGGCGCGCGCCGTCGGCACCGGCCCAGGCAACTCGCCGATCGCTCCCCGCATCGTAGGCGCCCCCACCAGCCGCCGTACCCGGCCCTTCCCAGGTAACGTCGATGAGAAACTTCTCGGGATCGGGCGGCTCCTCGTTCGCCTCCACCGTCACGACCACATGATGGTCGGCGGAAAGGTCGCGGAACTCGATCTCGTCTGCTTCGAGAAGGTCGTCTCGCACCACGCCATCCACCGTGACCGACGAGATGCGGCACCCTGCGGGCACCGTCCATGCGACCTTGTGGTCAGCGCCCTTGAAAAGGCCGCCGGCACTCGGCGTGATAGTGCCGCCCGGTGCGCCCACGATCTCAGTCGTTACGGTATAGCGCGGCTCCTGCTCGAGTTTCACCACCACCTTGTGATCATGGTCAACCGCCGCAAACGACAGCTGTCCGGCATCTATCAGATCAGGACGCTCAACCCCGTCTACGGTCACTGACGTGACGCGGTACCCTTCCGCAGGCTTCCACGTTGTCAGGCAATCGCTTCCTTCCGGCACGCTCCCCGTACCCGATGTCTTCCCTGGCCCTCCCTCAAGGACGACCGAGATTTGGAACAGGCGCGCCGGCGGCGGATCCTGCTCGAACACCACATGCACGGTATGATCGCCCTGCAAATTGGCAAACGTAAACGAGCCGTCCTCCAGAAGATCGGGGCGGTTCACCCCGTCGATTTCCACCGAGGCAACCTTTGCACCACTCGTGGGCGCCCACGTCACCGTATGATCAGCACCCTGAAGCACCTCGGCGCTCGGCCCGGCCGTACCGGCTCCTTCGTGGGTGACGGTCACCTTCCACCGTATCTGCTCCAGCTGCACTTCGATGCGATGGTCCGCATCGACAGAGAGGAAGGCCATCGAAGATCGCGTCACCAGATCGGAGCGCACAGCACCGTCGACTAGCACCTGCTTCACCTTCCACCCCTCGGCGGCTTCCCAGGAAACCGTATGGGAGGAACCGGCTTTCAAGGTAACCGATGGCGCGATGGTGCCCGGGCCACCGGTTATCGCCGTGGTAATCGTATAGTCGGGCACGATGGGAAACACCACGTGCACGGTATGGTTGGCGGCCACATCCTCAAACTTCAGGCCTCCGGCCTCGATGAGATCAGGGCGCTCCACTCCATCGACTACCACTTTCACCGGCAGCGCACCATCGTCGCCTGCCCACGACACCGCATGGTCGTCTCCATCGCGCACCGTTGCCGATTGCCCCGCTGTACCAGGCCCCTCGCTCGTCACCACGATGGACCAGAGGGGCTTCTCAGCCAATGTGACAGCCACCGTATGGTTCGCCTGGATGTCCTCGAAAGAGACCGAGCCGGCCGCGAGCAGGTCATCGCGCACCACCCCGTCCACCACCACCGTCGTCACGACGCTGTCAGAGGGAGCCGTCCAGGAAACCGTCGCAGACGCACCTGGAGCCAGCCCCGTGATCGACGGTGTAATCGTCCCCCCGGAGCCCCCGCTGATAGACGTGCTCACCGAGAACTGCTGGCGCTCCAGCACTACCGAGACCAGGCAATTGGTCGTAATGCCCGCAAGCTCGATCTTCGTCGAGTCGGTCGGGTAGTCGATGCGCTCATCTCCACGCATCACCGTGACAGACTTCACCGCATACCCGTCGCCAACCGTCCATGACACCGTGCCGCCCCCATGAGGCGCCACCGTGAATGACGGCGTGATGCTCCCTTCTCCGCCGAGGAGCTCGGTTCGCACGACCAGGTCCTCCGGCGCGTCGGGCGTGCGGTCGGGATCGAGAAACACTACCTCTACCACGGCATCGGCCTGAAGATCCTTCAGCACATAGGCCCACGGGCGCTCCTGAGGCTTGGTGGGCGTGTCCTTGTTCTTGTCGAACACCACAACGCCATTCACCTTCACAAGCGACAAGGCGGCGTCGCCGCGCGGACTCCACTCGACCCGGTAATCAGACCCCCGGCTTACCGTCGCCGAAGGCGTAATGGCACCAGGGCCGCGCACAATCGTGGTCACTTTCACCCGCGTAGGATCCACCGCCGTCGTCTTCACCACCACCTTGTGGTTGGACGACAACGCGGTGAAGTCCATGGACGAGAGCAGCGAGGGCGGCATTGGAACGCCATCAACCGTCACCTCGCCCACCACGAATCCTGGCTTCACCGACCAGCTTACCGTATGGTCGGAACCGGGCGGCAGCGTTGCGGTGGGGGTAATGTCAACGCCCTCGTCGCCCTCGGTTTCTACCTGCAGGGGCTCGCCCGGTGCCGGCAGCGGATCGGCTGTGAACACCACAAGCACCTCATGGGACGCATTCTCCACAGGCACCTGCACACACCCCGCGTTGAGCAAGTCGTCCCTCACCACACCGTCAACCATGACCATGGCCACATGACCGCCACCCTCAGCGCGCCACGCGACAAGAGCCGACTCGTCCCCATAGAACACTCCGGCCGTCTCGTAGGGCCCCTCATCGGGCAGCGGAAGCGCTTCCACGATACCGGCAGCACCGGGCCCCATTGTGGAGACGGTCACATCGTATTTCGTACGATCCGAGGACGTGGTCGCTTGAGCCACGCCGAGCTTGTCCATCTGGAAATCCTCGTATACCTCGTTGTTCTGCACAAAGGTGCCCGCCACGAACGCCTCGTTGTCGTAGGTCGTGAACTCGTTCGTGCCGTTCGCAGTGCCCTCGGCCACTACCTCGAAGTACCCTCCGTAGGTGATGGCGTCCACTTCGAGCGAGGTTGCTACAATGGTCCACACCCCATCAACCTGCTTGATATCCACATGCTCGAAAGGCGCGACAGTACCGTCAGCGAGGCAGTAGTGCGCCTGGACCGTCGCTGGATCGATGGAGGCGAACGCAGGCAGCTGCACCGTAACTGCCGCGTCCTGAATGCCCAGATGCTCTTGTTTCGACACATTGCGGCTGATCATCGTGGCCCGCAACGGCTCGCCCGCCTCGGCGTAATCGCGCTCCAGCTTGTAGCCCGGATCGGATGTCGCGTAGTTCTTCTTGCCGTTGGAGACAACCAGCTCGGTCTCGAACTCCGGCACCACGATGTCCACCGCCAAACCGAGAGCGCTCAGAAGCGTAGGAGCATTGTTCGAATCAACTGTCATGACAACCTGCTGCTCGCCGCCTTCAAGCTGCATTGAGCCCGGATTGTCGGGGTTGTTCACCGTCATTAACGACAAATCGGTATTTTGTCCGTAGAACGGTCCGCTGCCTGCAATTCCGTGCTGCCCCTTATAGGAGATCGTGGGCCCGGGGTTGACATCGACCAGCTGTCCGTCGATATCAATATGAAACGAGAAGAATGCGTTTGTCGGACGGAAGAACGGGTCGGTCACCTCATTGGACACGAACAAAGGTGACGCGCTCGTTCCCGTAACATCGGTCCAATAGGCGAGGCGCTGATTGCTATCGTAGGCGTCGCATCCGTCCATGGAGACGAGGTTCTCACCCGTCGGGCCCTCGCCGTTCTCGTTGGCCACATACAGGCCGTCACCCGAGATGTCCACCGTCGTCGGCGTTCCCTTGCTCACCGTCGTGCCGCCCATCCTGAGTCGAATCATGCGCGTCGGCAACGAGGAATCTTCCTCAATGACAATGATCTTCCAGGCGGCGAAGAAATCCGTTCCGATATTCGGCGTCTGGCGCTGGCAATAGGGGATGTTTATACCTGCATAGGTGCCCCACCCCTGCTCTTTAACGAAGTCGGTAATGTCGACGACCATAGACTGGCGCTCAGTGACATTGCTTGTTCGATCGCCATACACCAGGGAGGGGAAATAGCGGTTGATATCGCCCTTGGGGCCTTTGATCGACACGCCGTAGACCGACAGCGGGCTTTGAGCAGGCTTTGCCGCCCTCGTATTGGGAGTCACGCCTACGGCTACGAGGAAGGCACGATGCACTTTCGCGCCGACGCTACGCGGGGAGAGGACAGCGGTACTCGAATTTGACACATACGCCTTCGCCACCCTGTCGTACCCGTAGGGGTTCGCAAAAGCGTAGCCCACCGCCTCCTCGGCATCGGGATCGCCGTGGAGGGCCGTGTGGTACAAGCTGTCGTTCTTTCCGCGGGTGACCGTGTTTCCCGTAATGTTAAAACGATAGGGACCCACGAACGTAAACGAATCGATGCCGTCGTGCGCCCCTATCGTGTTCAGGGCGAACGTGGCGCTGCCCGATGTGCCGTAGGTGTCGCCAATGGTGTTGATAGGAACAGGATCGGCAGAGAATGCCACCGCTTCATGAGAAAACAGTGCCGCGCCAGGTGATGCACCCGCCTCCGAAGAAGCCCCTTCGCCTGCGCTCTCCCCCAGGGCCGACGACTCAGCCGACCAGAGCGGGGCGTTTAACGAAAGACCCCCCCCAGGCACGTTTTCCGCACCGGTCACCGCAGTCCATGCCGCGGCCAGAGCCGGAACCAGGCTGATCGCCAAAGCGCAGGAGACTACCGCCGCGAACCGCGCTATGCGACCCGATCGAGCGCTGCGCGCATCGTCGCATCGATGCTCGAACATAGGTGTCACCTCCACTCAACAACGGCGGGGCAATCTACAGCTGCCCCGCGCTCTCTCGAACATCTATGCTTTATACCACATTCGTTTTCCAGCGAAAACCCCGAAGAACCCACCCGGGAGCGCAGCGCGGGGTGCCTGGAGCCCTCTCGGCTCCAGGCACCCCGCACCTCAGCGGCCGATGCGCTTCCTGCACGGCATCGTGCAGGAGCAGTCCGCCGCCGCAGGCCCTACACGGCGTCGGCGCGCAGGGCCTCCACCACGCTGTCGGCACGGCAGCGGTGCATGCCGTAGGCCACCGAGACGCCCATGGCCGCCGCCGTGAGGCCTAAGGCCAGCGCCACGTAGCCCCAGGGCAGCGTGAAGCCCAAGCCGCTCATCGACTGGGTCACCACGGCCCACAGAAGCCATGCCACCAGCACCGAGATGAGCAGTCCCGGCACCAGGCCGGCAATGCCGAAGCTCATGCACTCCTCGGCGATCATGCGGCGGAACTGGCGGTTCGAAAGGCCCACCGAGCGCATGACCGCGAACTCACGCCGACGCAGAATGAGCCCGTTCGTCACCGTGTTGAACACGTTCGCCATGGCAATGAGCGCCAGAATGACGGTGAACAGCAGGCAGAACACGTTCACCACCATCGCGAGCATCTGGGTGGAGTCCTGCTCGGCGATGAAATCGTTGTACGAGTAGAACGTGGGCTCGTAGCTCTCCAGGTCGTGGAAGTACTCGCCACCCGCGCTCGACAGCTCTTCGGCCAGGGCCGCATGATCGCCGTCGGTCGGGTCGAAGTAGCTGTAGAACACCGGATCGGTATTGCCGAAGCCCTGGTAGGCGGCCATGGACATGGGCACGATGAGCTGCAGGCCGGCACCGGGGCCGCCAACCAACGGGGGCACCTCGTCTACCACGGCAGCCACATCGAGCGATACCGTCTGTACCTCCACATCGGCCATGGTCGGGCCGGAGAGCGTGTCGTCCGAACCCGCGGGGGCGTAGGGCACAAAGGCGAACTGCATCGCACCATCGGCGCCAAGCTCCGCGCTCATGCCAAGGCCGGCCACAGGTTCGCCCTGGTAGGTAGCTGCCGCGATGACGTCCACCACACCCGGCTCGCGTAGCACGTCGAGCAGCTGGTAGACGGAGCCGTTGTTGCCGTAGCCTTGGCCGAGTGCGATGGCGCGCAGGTGCGCAGGGTCGCGGAAATCGACGGGATCAAGCCCCGCCTCGCGCGCGTAGGCATCGAAGGAGGCGTCGTCCAAATAGACCAGGGAGGCCACCGTGCCATAGCGCCCGTCGGCCATCACGCCGCCCACCAGGCCATCCTCGTTCGTGAATGCCTCTCCCACCATGGAGGCGGGAAGCACCACGTTCGCATCGCCCGAGAGCTTCCAGCCCACCGGGCTCGCGTTCGGAAGCGCGCCCAAGGTGCCGAAAGCTTCCGTGAATACGGCGGCCTCATCCGCGAAGCGCGCGTTGTCCTCGGCCAGCAGGGCCTCGGGCGTCGTGGGCACCGTGGCGGCGGTCGCGTCGGCCCCATCGGCCGTGGCACCTTCCGCACTCGCCGTGTCCGTCACAGCCCCTTCCGCACCCGGCGTGTCGGCCGCAGCATCGTTGTCACCTTCGACTGCGCCCTCGCCAGCGGAGCCTTCCTCGACCCCGTCGGCCTCGCCGTGGGTCACGGCCATGAGCTGAGTCGTTACCGACACCTGGCCGGCTGCCTCGCCGCCGCTCACCACATCGGCCAACGTGCCCAGAAACACATTCAGGGAGCCCGCTGTCATGAGCAGCACCACGGCCAGCGCCAGCGACACCGATGCCGCCCGGCCCTTCCCCGTGCCGCGCTTGCGGTTGATGCGAGCCAAAGCACCGCCGATGCCGAACAAGCGCCCGGCCACACCGCGCGACTGCCACAGCCGGCTGCCGGCAGCCGCCCGCGCCGCCGCCTTCGCCCCACGTTTCGAAACGCGGGTTCCGCCCTGAGCCCGCAACGAGTCGATAATGTTCGTGCGACTCGCGCGCTTCGCGGGAATCCACACCGACACGAGCACCGTCACGAAGGTGAGCGCCGCCGCCAAGGCCAGCACCGCCCCGTTCACCGCCAGGGTGAAGGGCACGTCCTCAGCACCCGACAGCGTGGCGATCATAGGACCGATGAAGGCGAAGGTAACCGCGCAGCCGCCCAGGCCGATGAGCAGCCCCAGCGGAATGCCCACGAGCGCCACCAGCGCCCCTTCCAGCACCACCGCGCGGCGCAGCTGCCGACGCGAGGCGCCCACCGACGACAGCAGTCCGAACTGCTTGATACGCTCGGCCACCGAGATGTTGAAGGCGTTAAAGATGAGCGACACGCAGGCCACCACGATAACGCCCGACAGCACCGCCACGATGCCGTAGAACGTGGACCACAGCGACGCGCCGTCGGAAATGCCCATGTAGCGCAGCATGGAGTTGTGCAGCACGATATGGTCGTCGGGGAACAGCGCCTCGGCCCGCGCCGACACATCCTGGGCGCTCGCAACGTCGTTCAGCGTGAGGTATATATCGGTGAAGGCATCCTTATCGCCGGACTCGGGGCCCGTGAGCGCCGTCATGCCCGCGCTGGTAGACAGCGCGTAACCGCCCCGGTCGTAGAAGCCCACTACCGTGAAGGTGCGCTTCTCGGTATCCGCCAACTCCTCGTTGAACTTGCCGCCGTCGGAGGCCGCGTCGAAGATGCCCATGGACGAGTCGAGCGGCGTGCCGTCCTCGATGACGCTTTCCACGCCCTCGCCGTCGTTCACGCCCCAGCCGAGCTCTTGCTCGCCGTGGACCTGCTCGCCCTCCTCGCCAGGAGCCAGCCGCGCCACGCGCTGACCCACCTCTAGGGTGATCTCGTCGCCCAGCTCCAGGCTCTCATAGCTCTGCCAAGCGGCGAACAGCATGATCTCGTTTTCGTTCTCGGGCAGACGGCCCTCGCTGGGCCGGATGCCGCACACGGTGCTTAGGTCACCGGTGCCCGCGCGCACGGGCACGTAGGCGCCCAGCACGTTTTGCTGCTCAGGCGTCAGCCGCCCGAAGCCCACATCGCGCAGCGTAGCCGTAGCCGTTACCGACGGGTCGGCCGCCGCAGCATCGATCCGCTCCTGCGTAGTGGCGTCACCCGGAGCTTCCACGCAGGCCATCCACGTGCCCGACTGCTCGGCTTCCATGCGGTAGAGGAAGTCGTTCAGCGAGGCGTAGGTGGTGAGCACCGCCGTGAGCAGGGCGGCGGCCAAAGCCACGCCCGCGATGGTCACCAGCGTGCGCACCCGGTTGGCGCGCAGGCTCTTTATGGTGAAGTTGGCCATGGCGTTCATCGGCGGATCCTCTCGTCGCGCACGATGCGGCCGTCCTCCACGGCGATGATGCGATCGGCCGCCAGCGCGATCTCCTCGTCGTGGGTGATAACGATCATGGTCTGGCCGAACTCGCGGTTGGAATCGCGCAGTAGCTGCATGATCTCGCCGCTGTTGCGCGTGTCCAGGTTGCCCGTAGGCTCGTCGGCCAGCACCACCGCCGGCGCGTTCATAAGCGCGCGCCCGATGGCCACGCGCTGCTGCTGGCCGCCGGAAAGCTGGCTCGGCAGATGTCCCTCGCGCCCGGAAAGCCCCAAACGCTCCACCAAATGCGTCAGGCGGTCCTCGTTCACCACGCGACCGTCCAGGGCCACGGGCAGCGTCATGTTCTCCACCACGTTCAGCACCGGTACCAGGTTGTAGAACTGATACACCAGGCCCACCTCGCGGCGGCGGAACACCGCCAGCTCCTCATCGCTGCGCGCGTACACGTCGGCGCCGTTCAAGAGCACATGCCCCGACGTGGGGCGGTCCACCCCGCCGATGAGGTGCAGAAGGGTCGATTTGCCCGACCCCGATGAGCCCACGATGGCCACGAACTCGCCCTCGGCCACGGAAAACGACACGTCGTCCAAGGCGCGCGTGGCCGTACCGCCCTCTCCGTAGATCTTCGTCAAGTGGCTGACCGTCAAGATGTCCATGCCAGATGCCTTTCTTCTCCTGGTTTCCCAATCTACGGACAAGTATGGGCAAGCCTCCTTGCTCACCCCTAACGCGCCCATTACGATGCTGTAATTAAAAGGCTTAATGTTCGAAATTTGGAACATTAACGAGCACGCCGGCCTACACCACCAGCTTGGGGAAGGATATCTCGAAGCGAGCGCCGCCGGACGTGTTGTTCGCGGCGCGCAAGGTGCCACCCTGGGCCGACACGAGAGCCTGGGCCAGGGAAAGCCCGATGCCGAAGCCGGCCGGCTGGCGCACGTCCCCGGCCGCGTCCGCGCTAGCGGCAACGACAACCTGGCCGGCTTCCTCGGCAACAATCTGCGTCGCCGCGCCCTTGACTGCTCCCTCATATTCTCGCGCCACCGCGCTCGCTCCCCTTCCCCGGTAGAAGCGCTTGAAGATATGGGGCAGATCCTCGGGCGCGATGCCCGAGCCCGTGTCGGATACGGTAATAGAACAGGCCAGGGCGTCCTCACGCACCGCAACCGTCACCGTGCCACCGGCCGGCGTGTGCTCCATGCAGTTCTTCGCGATGTTCTCCACGGCCTCGGCGGTCCACGGCGCGTCGCCCTGGAACGTGGCAGCCTCGTCCAGCTGAAGCACCAGGCTCACATCCCGCAGGTCCATGGCCGTGGCCAGGGGCGCCACTGCCCGGCGCACCACATCGGCGGCGCGCACCTCGCGGCGTTCTACGTGCATGGCACCGGCATCCACCTTCGCGATCTTCAACAGCGTGGTCACCAGCCACGACACCCGCTCGATCATGGCCTCAAGCTCGCGCAGGGCCCGCTTGCGCTCGCGCGGGTCATCGGCACGCTCCACCACCGGCAGCATCAGCGCGATGGCCGTGAGCGGCGTGCGAATCTGATGCGACACATCGGCCAGGGAATCGGCCAGAGCGCGGCTCTCGCTCGCCAGCATTTCGCTCATGCGGGACAGGCGCGCCACCACCTTCCCCAGCTCGTTGGCGAGCACCGCCACGTCGCCTTCGCGGCAATTGGAGAACCCCACGGCACGACCCGCGTGCAGCACCTCGTCGATTTCCGCGGCAAGTCGGCGAATCTGCCGATGACGGTACAGCGAGATGCCCAGGAACAGCGCGATCAGCACCGCACCTGTGGCTGCCACCCACAGCTTCGCGTCGGCCGGCGCCGCCCAGGCGAGCACGGCCACCGCCGCCGCCATGACCGCGCACTGGCGCAGCAGAGTCGATGCGGAGCCCACCGGCTACTCCCCCACCTTGTAGCCAAGCCCGCGCACAGTCACAATAACGCACGGGTCAGACGGATCGGCCTCCACCTTCTCGCGCAGGCGCTTGATGTACACGTTCAGGGCGTTGTCCGACACGTATTCCCCGGCGCTGTCCCACACGGCATCGCGCAGCATTTCGCGGGTAACGAGCTTGCCCTTATGCTGCAAAAAGTACAGCAGGAGCCGGTACTCCAACGCCGAGAGGAACACCTCGGCCCCGCCCCGCGTTACCACGCCCGAGGTCACATCGAGGCGCACGTCGCCCACGGTCAGCACGCTCTCGGCAGGGCTCGTGCGTCGCAGCGCCCCGCGCATACGCGAGACCAGTTCGCGGGCGCGGAAGGGCTTGGCGATGTAGTCGGCAGCGCCCATGTCGAGCCCCGCCACCGTGGAGTACTCGTCGTCGGAGGCGGTTAGGAAGATGACGGGCATATCGGGCGCGACTTCGCGGGCGGCGGCGCAGACGGCGAACCCGTTGCCCTCGGCCAGCGTCACATCTAGAAGCGCGATATCGAAACGCTCGGCGGCCAGGCGCTGCTGGGCTGCGGCCTGGGTCGCCTCGGCCACCACCGAGAACCCCTCGCCTACCAGAAGATCGGTCAGCGTGCGCACGATGGCGCCGTCGTCCTCCACTAACAGCACGCGCATGGCCGCTCCTTCCGCTTCGCACATTTCCTTCGAGCACCATAATAGCGAAAGCGCCCCAACCAGGGGGCGCTTTCGGGAAATTCCCACCGCGGCTTACGGAAGCGTAATGGCCTCTCGGCGGCAAGCATCAGCCCAGGTGCGCGGCCACTACATCCACGAGGCGCCGAGCCACGTCGCGCTTGCTCATGAGGGGCAAAAGCACGTCGTCGCCCTCGGTGACGAACCACACCTCGTTGTTGTCGGTGCCGAAAGCGAGCCCGTCGCCCACCTGGTTCGCCACGATCATGTCGGCGTTCTTCTTCTTGAGCTTGGCATGAGCGTTCATGAGCACGTCGTTGGTCTCGGCGGCGAAGCCCACCACATACTGGCCCGATCGCTTGGTGGCGGCCAGCGTGGCCAAAATGTCGGGGTTCTCGGTCAGGGGCACATTGGCAAGCGCCGCATCGTCGCGGCCCTTCTTCAGCTTGCGGTCGGCCGGATTCGCCGGGCGCAGATCGGCCACGGCGGCCGAGAAGATGGCGGCGTCGGCCACAGGAAACACCTCGGATGCAGCGGCCAGCATGTCGCGGGCCGTCTTCACGGGCACCACCTGAACGCCCGCCGGCGTGGGCAGAGCCACCGGTCCCGACACCAGCACCACGCGCGCGCCCGCGGCTGCAGCAGCCTCGGCGATGGCATAGCCCATCTTGCCCGAAGAGTAGTTGGAAATGTAGCGCACCGCGTCGATAGGCTCCACCGTGGGACCCGCCGTCACGAGCACCGTGCGCCCAGCAAGAGCCCCCGCGGGCATAACTGCCGCGCCGTCGGCCACAGCCCCAGGCTGAGGGGCGTCGGCAGCAGGGGCAGTAGAGAGACCCTTCGGCTCCGCGCCCTCGGCAGCAGCGTGCGCGCCGGCACAAGCGGACCCGTGAGCCGCGGCGATCTGCTCTGCCACCGAGGCAAACGGCACCTCGCCGTGGGCCTCGCAGGCCGCGCGCAGCGCGTCTAATCCCACGCGATCGGCAAGCAATGCCAGCGTCTCGCGCACGATCACAGCCGGGTCGGCCAAGCGTCCGCGCCCCACATCGCCGCAGGCCAGATAACCCGCATCGCCCTCGATGAAGCGCACGCCGCGCCGGCGCAGCGTAGCCATGTTCTCCTGGGTGGCCGCAGCCTCATACATGTGCACGTTAGCCGCCGGCGCAATGGCCAGCGTAGCCGTGGTGGCCAGCGCGGTGGTAGACAGCAGGTCGTCGGCAATGCCGCAGGCCACCTTCGCCATCACATTGGCCGTGCAGGGCGCGATGAGGAACACGTCGCATTCCTGGGCAAGCGAGATGTGGTGGATGGGGTCGGTCGGGTCGTCAAACAGATCCACGGCCACCTTCTCGTGGGTGAGTGCGCGGAAAGTCACCGGATCCACGAAGTGCGTGCCGTGCTCGGTCATGACCACCTTCACGCGCGCGCCGGCCTTCTGCAGCCCGCGCACGATCTCGCCCGCCTTGTAGGCCGCAATGCACCCAGTCACGCCCACCAACACGCAAGGACGCTCAACGCTCATCGGCTTCTCCTTCCAAGAAGTTTTCCGCCTATTATAAGTGACGGGGCAGCGAAAAGGGCGGCCCGAAAGCCGCCCCTATGGAGAACAGAGTGCAGCAGGCATAAGCGATAAGCGGGCGGCGAGAGGGCATCCCCTTCGCCGCCCGCATTATCGAATTGCTACATATTCACGCAGTGGATCTTCTCGCCGCGCTCCAAGTAGGCCATAACCTCTTCCACGGCCATAACGGCGCAGTTGTCCTCGGCCTCGGCGGTGGAGGCGCCCAGATGCGGAATGACGATGGCGCGCTCCATCTTCACCACCGCGGGGTTCGCGAAGTCGGTCACGTAGGCGGCCACCTTGCCGGACTCCAGGGCGGCGGCCATGGCGGCGTCGTCCACCAGCACGTCGCGCGAGAAGTTCAGGAACACCACGCCGTCCTTCATGCTCGCGATGGCTTCCTCGTTGATCATCATCTTCGTGGCGGGCAGCGCCGGCACGTGGATGGTGATGTAATCGCAGGCCGGATACAGCTTGGCCAGATCGTCGGTGAACTTCACCGTCGGCGAGATCTGCTCGTGCACGGTGATGCCGTCGAGCGCCGGGTCGTAACCCACTACCTTCATGCCGAGAGCCTCGGCGGCCTGGGCCACCTTACGGCCGATGGCCCCCAGGCCGATAACGCCCAGGGTCTTGCCTGCAATCTCGCCGCCGGCGAACTGCTTCTTGGCCTTCTCGGCAGACTTGCCCACGTTCTCGTCGTCGGCGTTGTCGCGCACCCAAGCCACGCCGCCGATGATGTCGCGGCTCGCCAACAGCATGCCGGCCAGCACGAGCTCCTTCACGGCATTGGCGTTGGCACCCGGCGTGTTGAACACGGCGATGCCAGCCTCGGCGAACTTATCGAGCGGGATGTTGTTCACGCCGGCACCGGCACGGGCCACGGCTTTCAGGTTGGCAGGAATGGGCATATCGTGCATGTCGGCGGAACGCACCAGAATGGCGTCGGCCTCCTCGACGTTGTCGGTCAGCTCGTACTCGTCGGACAGCACGGCCAAGCCGACGGGGGAAATGTTGTTCAGGCAGTGGATCTTGTACATGGGGCGCTCCCTCTCTCCTGCGAAACCAGGGTCAGATACCGTCCCAGCATACCGCGAAAGCGCACTCGCACGCGAGAAGCGCCGCCCCTGCGGGTTAAATGCGCGCTTTTTTGGCGACGCAATCGTCTGCACTGCTCGCACCGCGACCGTTGGCGTGGCGCACGAAATCGCAGACGTGGGCCACGAAGCGCTGGCGACACGCAGCCGCATCGCCTTCCGCCTCGCCCTCGCCGATGAAGTAGAGCGTCGTCGTGAGCACCATGCCCACAATGGCCACCGCCTCGAAGGCGGGATCTATCTCGGCACGTACCGTGCCCTCGCGCTGCCCGCGCGCCAGCTGAGCCTGAAGCAGGGCCAGCAGCCGCTGCTCATGACGGCGCATCGATGCCGACCAGGCCCGTCCGGGACGCCAAAGTTCTGCCACGAAGAAGCGGCCGAAGGAGGGGTTTTCGAAGATGACCGACGCGAACACCTCCACCATGGCGATAAGCGCCTCGACAGCCGTGGGGGCATCCTCGGCAATCACCTCGAACGACGCGATCAGGTCGCCGATGCCCTCCACGAGAATGCTCTCGGCGATGTCGGCCTTGCTGGAGAAGTGATAGTAGGCCACGCCCTTGGAAACCCCGGCCACCTCGACGATGCGATCCACCGTAGCTTCGGAGTAGCCGCGCTCGGCTATAACGGCAAGGGCGGCGTCCAGCAGTTGGCGGCGCGTGGCATCGGCCTTGGTCGTCTTCGTTTTCCGCTGCATCGTGCATATCCTTTATCGGGGCTCGTGGTCGTGGCAAGATTATACCGCGCCCCAAGCAGCCCCTATCGCGAACCCCATCCGTCACCAATTCCCCAATTTCATGACCCTTTGACTCATTTTAAATAGCCGATAATTCCCTGATAACACCTCACTTTTGCCGTGATTTCAACAAATGGGCAGCCGCTTGGAAAAAATCTTGCTACAATGCGCCAAAGCCATCGTCGACCACGGGGAAGGGGACAGGCCATGGCAGCGACGATCTTCAGATTTCCGGTCGACCCGCGAACGAAGGCCCGCGGGGAGTCGCGCGCAACCGAAGGAGGAGCGCTTCTCGAGCTCGCCATCGAGCTCGCCGACACGCAGCCGGTCACCGTGCGCCGCGCCCACGTGCGCCACGACGCATCCCTGGCCGAGGTGCACCGCACCATTGCCGAGCTGTTCGGATGGGATGGGGCCCACAACTATTTCTTCAGCCACGGCAGCAACCGCTATGAAGATCCGGCCATGTTCGCCGATATAGACCCGGTTTCGGCTCGTTGCCGCAAAATATACTCCGCAGCCGACGTGCCCGCGGGCAACGTGCTCGGCAAAGATCAGGCACCCCTTTTCTACGCCTACGACCTGGGAAACTGCTGGGAGATGCGCATTTCCTTGTGCGAAGAGGTGCCCCTCAAGCAGTTCGGCTAAGCCAAACGCACCCACCCGTAAACCAGAAAGTGGGACACCTTACCCGGTAAGGTGTCCCACTTTGGGATGAGGCTTCTGCGCTCGCGAGCCGCCGCTATCGCTCGGCGAGCAGCATGTCCAGCGCCTCGAACAGCTTGGGAATTTCGATGGGCTTGGTCAGATGCCCGTTCATGCCGCAACGCAGGGCCTTCTGACGATCCTCCTCGAAAGCATCGGCCGTCATGGCCAAAATGGGAATGCCCGCCAGACGCTCGTCCTCCAGGCTGCGGATGGCCAGCGTCGCCTCGTAACCGTTCATGACCGGCATCTGCACGTCCATAAGCACCAGCTGGAAATGATCGGCGCCCGAGGCCTTCAGCAAGTCCACCGCCTCCTGGCCGTTTACCGCGTACTCCACCGTGAAGCCCTCGTCCTCCAGAAGCGTGATGGCGATCTCGCGGTTCAGGTCGTTATCGTCCACCAGCAAGAGGCGGCTGCCGCGCAAATGACGGGAATGCGTATGGGCCGTCTTCTCGGCCTGGGCCCGGGCTGCCGCCGCGCCCCCCTCGTCCAGAGCCAGCGTCAGCTCGATAGTGAACGTGGTGCCGCGACCCTTCTCGCTCTCGACGGAGATGACACCATCCATCATATCCACCAAGTTCTTCGTGATGGACATGCCCAAACCCGTACCCTGGATGCCGCTGATGGTGCTCGTGCGCTCGCGCTCAAAGGGGTCGAAGATGTGATCGACGAACTCCTCCGACATGCCGATACCCGTATCCGATACCGTAAAGCGGTAGCGGCCGCAACCCGCCGGCGCCCCGCTCAGCTCGTCGACGGACACACGGATGAAGCCGCCCGGATTCGTGAACTTCAGCGAGTTCCCCAAAAGATTCAGCAGAATCTGGTTGATGCGCAGCTTGTCGCACCGCACGTTGGCGTGGACGAGCCCCTCGGTGTTAACGGTCAGGTACAGCTGACGCGCGCTCGCCTCGGCCTGGATGATGCTGTACAGATCGTCCAGCAGACTGATGAGGCTGCACGGCTGCTCATCGAGGGCAACCTTCCCGCTCTCGATGCGGCTCATGTCCAGAATGTCGTTGATGAGGCTGAGCAGGTGGCTGGAAGACGACTGGATCTTGTCCAGATACTCGCGCACTCGCTCCGGCTGGTCGATGCGGCTGCCGGCGAGCGTGGTGAAACCCACGATGGCGTTCATGGGTGTGCGAATGTCGTGGGACATGTTCGAGAGGAAGGCGCTCTTGGCCGCATTGGCCCTGTTGGCCGCGTGCAGAGCCTCCTCCAGAAGCGCGCGCTTCTTCACTTCCTCGCGCGTTTGGGCGTCCACGCTGCGGAAGCCAAGCACGATATCGTGGCCGTTCTTCCAATCGCCCGTGCGCACCGCTGTAACCTGGCAGTACTCCACCTCGTCGTCGCGCACGATGCGGTAGTTCACATGGGTGCGCGTGGTTTCGGCCAAATCGGCCAGCAATCGGTCGATCGTCAGGGCGTCCCGCATCGTGGCCCGATCGTCCTCGTGCACAGCGCTTTCCAGGTAGCGGTCGATGCACGTCTCCAGCTGCAGGGGGCCTGTGAACAGCTCGTCCAGATGGCGCATCTTGTCGCCGCTCACGCGCAGCGACATGCCCTCGCCCGTGTCCAGGTTGAACGAGCACACGATGAGGTAGTCTTCCGACAGCGCGTGGATGAGCTCTTTCTGATAGCGGTCCTTCTGCACCTCCTCCAACTTCTTGTCGGTGTAGTCCAGAAGGAAGCGCTGGTACAGCAGCTCGCCATCGCTCTCGATAAGCCTCACATTGCCGAGAACGTGCAGAATATCGCCGTTTTCGTGACGCACGCGGTACTCGGTGGAAACGGAGTCGCCCACCTCCTTCAGGGTGGCGATGCTCGCACGCAGACGGTCGGCGTCCTCGGGCAGCACCGAAGGAGCCACCATGTCGAAGCCGTGCTCCATGAGGCTGTCGCTCGACGAGTAGCCCAGGATGCGCAGGGCAGCCTGGTTCGCGCCGAGCACGCGGGAGCCGTCGAAGGAATGAGTGATCACGCCGCACTCCATGGTGGCGAAGATGGTTTCCAACGTGCGGTTCTTCTCAACGATCTCGGTCTCGTAGGCGCGCTCCTGGGTAATGTCGATAGCCACGCCCACCGTGCCCATGACCGCCCCGTCGATGTTGTACAGGGGCGACTTGTAGGTAGTGAGCAGGCGGGTGCCGGCACCGGTTTGCACCACTTCCTCGGACACGATGGTCGATTCGGTTTCCATGACCTGGCGCTCGGACTCGATGCAGGCCGGGTCGTCGGCTTCCACATCCCAGATATAGGCGTGGCCGCGCCCTTGCACGTCGTCCTTCTCCTTGTTCACGGTGGCGCAGAAGGCGTCGTTCACCTTGTGGTGAATGCCGTCCTTCGACTTGTACCACACCAGACAGGGGATGGAGTTGATGGTGCGCTCCAGATACTGGCCATCGCGCCAGGCATCGGCATCGCGCTTGCAGCGGTCGAGCCAGCGCCCAACACGGTAGGCAAGCTCCTGCGCGGCGAAGGGAACAAGCCAGATGTCCTGGATGCGGCCGAACAGAGGAGCCAGGCCGTCGAACTGCTCGTGCGCGGCGATGACGATGACGCAAGCCCGTTCTTTCTTGATGGCAATAACCTCGCGCACCCAGGCGAGAGGATCGTCGCAGCCAGTTACATCGAGAAACAGCGCGTCGGCATCGGCAACGGCATCCGGTTCGGGCTCGTCCAGGCGGTACACGAAATGCGAGAACTGTTCGCGTGGCGGAGCAGCTTCCACCACATGAGCGAACTCGTCAGTGACACCGATGAGGCAGATATTGACCGGACAGTGGTACATGCGCGCGTCCTTCGGAAGGTTCCAGATACGTTACGGCAACGTTACAGGAAGGCAACGCCGCCCGTCGTCGTAGTATACCAAGTTTACCGTCAACTTTATCTGCGCATTTCATCGAAGACGTGCGGGGAGGTGCAAATTTGCTATAGTGAACCCCCTGCCCCGACCTCTGGAGGTATCCGTGCCCCGCAACGCCACCGATCGCCCCTCGCTGCCCATCCGCTGCGCGCGGATATTCGCGGCCGTGGCCGTGGTGGCAGTCGCCGTGATGGCCGTGGCGAACATCGCGACTGTAACGGTCACGCGCGGCAACGTGCACACCGTTGCCCGCACTGCCGAGATACTGGAAGGGCAGCCGGCCGATGCGGTGGTGGTGCTCGGCGCCAGCGTATATCCCGACGGCACGCCCAGCGACATTCTGGCCGACCGTCTGGAGGTGGCCGTGGACCTGTACCGCGAGGGTGCCGCGCGGGCCATTATCGTGAGCGGCGACAACCGCTCCTCCCATTACAACGAGTCCGACGCCATGAAAGCCTTCTGCGTCGAGGCCGGCGTGCCGAGCGAAGACGTGTATGTCGACCACGGCGGCGTGGGCACCTACGAGTCCATGTACCGAGCGCGCCACGTCTTCGGAGCCGAGCGCATCATAGTAGCCACCCAGGCCTATCACCTGTACCGCGCCATGTTCGCCGCCGAATGCCTCGGCATGGAAACATGGGGTGTTGCCTGCGATAAGGGCGCCTACGACAACCAGCAGATGTACAGCGTCCGCGAGGTTATGGCCCGCACGAAGGACTTCTACGCCTCGCTTCTGCACCTGCCCGCGGATACCGCTGGCGAAACCGTGTCCCTCGATGATTCCGGCGACCTGACGTAGGGGGGCGTATGCCGAGTATCTTCTCCGAGTTGAACCAATTCGCGGCAAATCTACCGCCCGAGGCCGCAGCGGCTCTGAAGCGCGCCCGCAACAAGGAGCGGTACCGTGCCGCAGTAGAGCGCACCTGGCGCAATCGGCCCGAGGTGGCGCGGTTCGTGCTGGTCCACACCAATGGCATCTACATCGCCAAAGACGAGCGCCCGCGCAAGGGCCCCGACCGCCATCGCGACCGTTGGGTCTTCGGCATCTACTTGGACGATGCCACGGCGCGGACCGAAGTGGACGCATGGCAGTCGGTGCTTCTGCAGGCCCTGCATGCCGAGGGGATGACCATCGACGAGCTGCGCTTCCTGCCGGCCAAGTGGGACATGCGCGCCCGCAAACTGTTCCCCGAGCTGACGGAGAACGGAGGCGACGAAGCGCCCGCTCCGGTTGCCGCCCCCGATCCCACCCGCCAGCACCGCGACACCTCGCGGGCCCTGGATATCGTGAAAACGGCAGTGTATCTGGTATTCGAGGACGACGAGCAAGCTTGGGCCCTTCTGGAGAAGGTGCACGGGGCGGCTCTGGATGAGGTGCTCCTGCGCGAGCCCCGCCGCGACGGCTCGCGGCGCGATGAGCGGCGCAGCGGTCAGAAGAGCTACTGGCTCGTGCTGTACGTCGATGATGCGGCGTCGGTACAGCCCATTGTGGACGCCTATGAAGATGCTATCCGCAGCCGGGCCGCGCGTCTCGGCCTGCGCATCCGCAAGATCGCCGTGCGCCCAGCCGGCCCCAATCTCGCCGGGTGCCGCACCTTTCACCGCCAAGGCCCTTCCACCCCTCTGCCTGGCATCGAGTAAAACTGGGGCACCTTACCCGGTAGGGTGTCCCACGGCAAAAGGGTCGCGACCAAAAAAACTGGGACACCTTACCCGGTAAGGTGTCCCAGCTTTCGCAGTCTGCAATAGCTCGCAGCTACACCGCGACGATGTTCACCAAACGGCCGGGAACGTAGACTTCCTTCTTCACCTGCTTGCCCTCGATGGCGGCGGCCACGGCCTCGCGGGCGGCGGCCAGCACGTCGGCCTCGGGAGCATCGGCGGCCACCATGATGCGGGCCTTCACCTTGCCGCAGATCTGCACAGCAAGCTCCACCTCGTCGGCCTTCGCCTGCTCGGGGTCGAACGTAGGCCACGGCTCGTCGTAGACGAAGCCCTCGTGCTCAAGCGCCTGCTGCCACAGTTCGTCGGACAGATGAGGCGTGAAGGGCGCCAGCAACTTCACCAGCACCTCGGCCACGTCCGCATCGAGCGCGCGATGGTCCTCGCAGGCCGCGCGGTCGTCGGGGCTGAAGGCGCGCAGGTACTCGCCGGCGGCGTTCGACAGCTCCATGATGGCGGCGAGCGCGGTGTTGAAGTTGTTGCGCTCGATGTCGGCGCTCACCTTCTGCACCACGCGATGACGCTCGCGCACAAGCTTCTTCGCCGCGGCCACGGCTACCTCGTCAGCCGGCTTCTGCGCAAACAGCGTCTCTTCTCCGGCCTTGCCCATCAGGTCGTGCACCTGGCGCCACACGCGGTTCAGGAACTTGTACATGCCCGGCAGGCCATCGTCGTTCCACAGCTTCTCCTTCTCGGGCGGCCCCAAGAACAGAATGTAGGCGCGCACGGCATCGGCGCCGTACTCGGCGATGACCGCCTCGGGCGAGACCACGTTGCCCTTCGACTTGCTCATCACATCGCCGTGGGCGTCGAGCACCATGCCCTGGCACAGCAGGTTCGTGAAGGGCTCGTCGAAGTCGAGCAGGCCCATGTCACGCATCACCTTCGTGAAGAAGCGGCTGTACAGCAGGTGCAGAATGGCGTGCTCGATACCGCCGATGTACTGGTCCACGGGCATCCAACCGTTGGCCTTCGCCGAATCGAAGGGCGCGTGGATGTTGTGCGGGTCGGTGTAGCGCATGTAGTACCAGCTAGAACACGTGAAGGTGTCCATGGTGTCGGTCTCGCGTCGGGCGGGGGCGCCACACACCGGGCAGGTGCATTCGGCGAAGCCGGCATGGGTGGCCAACGTCTCGCCGGCGGCCAGGTCGATGTCCTCGGGCAGGCGCACGGGCAGGTCTTCCTCGGGCACCGGCACCACGCCACACGTCTCGCAGTGGATGGCCGGGATGGGGTTGCCCCAGTAGCGCTGGCGGCTGATGAGCCAGTCGCGCAGGCGGAACTCCACGGTGCGGCGCCCGCGACCCATCTCCTCCAGCGCGGCCACGACAGCGGCCTCGCCCTCGGAGTGCTTGCCGCCGCGCATGCCCGTGTAGGGACCCGACTGCACGAGCATGCCCTCGGCAGCGTAGGCCTCCGGCCAGTCGACCGTAGTAACCACACGGCTCTGCTCGTCTTTCAACGACGGGTACAGCTCATCGTCCTCAGGAAGGATGATGGGGATGATGGGCAGGTCGTACTTGCGGGCGAACTCGAAGTCGCGCGTGTCACCGCAAGGCACGGCCATCACAGCGCCGGTGCCGTAGTCGGCCACAATGTAGTCGCCCACCCACACAGGCACTTTCTCGCCGTTGATGGGGTTCACCACGTAGCGGCCGGTGAACGCGCCGTGCTTCTCGTGGTCGCCCTGGGCGCGCTGCACCGCCGTCACCTTCTTGGCAGCCTCAACGAGCTCCATGACGGGCGCCTCGTATTCCGTGCCCGCCACCAGGCCGGCCAGCAACTTGCTCTCGGGCGCCAGCAAGAAGAAGCTGCAGCCGAAGAGCGTGTCGGCACGGGTGGTGAACACAGTGATGATGTCGTCCTCGGTGGGATTCTCCGGCACGTTGCCCTCGGCGTCGCACAGGATGAAATCCACGTTCGCGCCCTCAGAGCGGCCGATCCAGTTGGCCTGCTGCTGCTTCACGCGCTCGGGCCAGCCTTCCAGCTGATCCAGGTCATCCAGAAGCTCCTGGGCGTAGTCGGTGATCTTGTAGTACCACTGCGTGAGGTCGCGCTTCTCAACCTCGGAGTCGCAGCGCCAGCACTTGCCCTCGATAACCTGCTCGTTAGCGAGCACCGTGGCGCAGCTCGGGCACCAGTTCACCGGCGAGTTGCGGCGCTCCACCAGGCCGCGCTCCCAGAACTTCAGGAAGATCCACTGGCCCCAGCGGTAGTACTCGGGGTCGCACGCCACCACTTTGCGATCCCAGTCGTAGGAAAAGCCCATGCGCGAGAAGCTCTTCTTCTGGGTCTCGATATTCTCGTAGGTCCACAGAGCCGGGTGGCTGTGGTGCTTCACCGCGGCGTTCTCGGCGGGCAGTCCGAAGGCGTCCCAACCCATGGGGTGCAGCACATCGAAGCCCTGCATCTTGGCGTAGCGGGCAGCCACATCGCCATAGGTGTAGTTGCTCGCATGCCCCATGTGCATATCGCCCGAAGGATACGGGAACATCTCCAACACATACTTCTTCGGGCGCTCGGAGTTCTCCGGCACCGTGTACAGGCCGGCCTCTTCCCAGGCCAGCTGCAGACGGGGTTCGATCTCATGGGGGTTGTAGGCTTTCATGGCTCTCCCTTGTATCCCTTGGCATAACGCGATTTGCCCGGCCTGGCCCAGTACGCGCCGCACGGGCCGCCGCACGGGCTCCCGCGAGCGCCCTCCAAGTCGACCGCGAATTGATTGCCCCATTATAACCATGATGTTTCCCAAGGGAACCCCGCACAAGGCCGCCCGCTCCCAGATACCACCGAGCGGACGGCCGCGCGACGGCGCAAACCGAAAGGCCCGCCGTCGGCTCTGAACGCCCTCGCCCCTATCTCACGCGGCGAAGCGATGCGCCGCAGTTCCAGCACACCTCGCGCGCCCCGTCGTTGTCGGCGGCGCAGACGGCGCAGGTCTTCATCGGGTGCGGGGCGTCAACCTCGGCGGTGGACAGCGGGTCGTCCTCGGCCTCGCGCGCAAGCACGCCCATGGCGGCGCGGATGCCCTGCACGCCCGTGATGCGTGCCACTTCCAGCTTGTCGCTTCTCCCCTTTTCGGTCATTTCGCGCTCCTTCTCTGCGCCAGCCACCTCTTTCGGGTACCATACCAGCGGAACAGAAAAGGAGCACCTATGAACTTCCACAACGCATCGTTTAAGGCCGCCTATGGCACGTCGGCCCAGCTGCCCGCCTCCACAGGTCCCGAGGTGTCCTTCGCGGGACGCTCGAACGTGGGCAAGTCATCGCTTCTGAACAAGCTCATGTACCGCAAGGGGCTCGCAAAGGTGTCCTCCACCCCGGGCAAGACGGCCACCATCAACTTCTACGATGTAGATGGCCGCGACTTGGTGGACCTGCCCGGCTACGGTTTTGCAAAGGTGTCGAAATCGGAGAAGGGCCGCTGGAGCGAGCTCATCGAAGGCTACTACAACCAGGACCGCAACTTCGCGCTGGTGGTGTCGCTCATCGACATCCGCCACGACCCTTCGGCGCTCGACCGCAACATGGTGCGCTTTTTGCAGGACGCCGAGCTGCCCTTCGCCATCGCGCTCACTAAGGCCGACAAGCTTTCCAAACAGCAACAGCAGAAGCAGCGCGCCGCCATCAAGAAGGCGCTCGACCTGCCGAAGGGGACGCCTATCGTGGTGACCTCCTCCGAGAAGGGCGACGGTGTAGACGAGCTGCGCGCCCTCATCGCCAGCGCCATGGAACGGTAGCGGCGCCACACGCCGCACCGAGCAGCACCGCAACAAAAGCCCGAATCGCTAACCCCGTATACCCGCAAGCCCCTGATCCCAGGGGCTTTTTCGCGCGCTTGCAACCTGGGATTCACGGCTCTGGCGGGACAGGCGCACCTCCTCGTAAAAAGGTGAACGCCCCGGGAGGGACCGGAGCGTTCGAGGAGAGAGAGGAGGAGCCGTCGGTTGCCCGAGGCTGTGAGTTGTCTTAGTTACTCGGCCGTCTCGGTGGTGAGCACCACCGGAGCCTCGACTGCGGGAGCCGCCACCGGAGCGCCCTTCGGCGTACCGAAGAAGAACTTCATGTAGTGCACGAAGACGTAGGTGACCATCACGGCAGCGAACACGGTCTCCAGCGCGATGAGCGCCTCGACCATCGGCAGCATGGGGATGGCAACACCGGCGGCGTACAGAGCCTGAACGCCCTTGCCAAGTGCCATGGCGGAGATGACGAAGGGGAAGGTCATAGCCGCGTAGCTGGGATAGAACTTCAGAGCGATGAACTTCGGCAGCTGGGTGGCCACGCCCACCAGCATAACCTGGCCGAGACCCATCAGCACGCCCACGAACACCGGGTTCGGATCGGGCATGACGGCCAGATAGCCCACGAGCGACAGGCCCATGGGAGCCGCGAAGATGCAGAACAGCGGACGGGCGGGCTCGGGAATCTCATGCTTGATGTAGCGGACGACCACCACAGCCAGCAGCACCGCGAAGCACGCGAAGCCGAACCAGAAGATGCCCTGGCCAAAGGCTTCCATCCCGAAGACAGGAGAGGTCACTGCGGCCACGATGATGCCCACGTAGCAGATGAAGTAGGTGGGGAACACCTCGGCCAGCTTGAAGTTGCGGATGTAATGGGCCGTGAACCACGCCATCAGCGCGAAGTGGCCCGCAATGGCCGCGCACCACAGCCCGAAGGCGGGCACAATGGCCACAGGTGCCAGATAGCCGGCCAGCTGCATGACGGTCATGAAGAAGGTGGCAGACACGCTGGCCAGAATGGAGTTCTGCAGATCGTCGCGGATCATAGAGGGGAACATGACCACTTTGGCGATGAGCATGCTCACCAGGAAGAGGGAGAGGCCGCCGCACAGGATGTGGGCAATCTCGGTGTAGGGCTGGAGCAGGTTGCCCAGCGCAGCGAGGCCGAGGGCCACGCCAGCAGTGGGGATCGGTACTTTCTTGATAACGTCGCGCATGGACTGCCTTTCAATTGGGGCTCATTGATAAACGATTCGACCGCGGATCGCCGGGAGCGCCGCAGCGATCCGCAGGAATTCAGTGCCGTTATTATGCGGGGTTTCTTACCAAATGAAAACTTATATATATTTATGCTGTCATAAGTTAACTTTATTGCTATGATCATTCGGGCAAAATGCCATCGTTGTATGGCAAAACCCCTGATGGGAGCAGATATGCAAGACTTTCGCGTGAAGACCTTCCTCACGGTCTGCCAAACGTTGAACTACACCCGGGCAGCCGAGGAGTTGGCGCTTACCCAGCCGGCCGTGTCCCAGCACATCACCTACTTGGAACGGGAATACGGTGCGAAGCTGTTCACCTACCACCACAAGAAGCTGGAGCTGACCCGCGCCGGGCGCGTGCTGCGCGACGCCCTGGCCACCATGGCCCATGACGATATGCTGCTGCACGAGCGTATTGCCGAAGTGGCCCACGGCACGGCCATTCCCCTGCGCATCGGTATGACCCTTACGGCCGGCGAATACGTGGTGGCCGCTCCGCTCGTGCGCTACTTGGCAGCCCATCCCGAGATTCGCGCCACCGTGCGATCGGGCGGCACGCAGCAGCTGCTAGCGCTGCTTTCCCAGGGATCTATCGACTGCGCCTTCGTGGAGGGCCTTTTCGACAAGAGCGCGTTTGCCGGCGATACGTTCCGCACCGAGCAGCTCGTGTGCATCTGCGCCGCTGACCACCAGTTCGCCTTCCAACCCAAAACCCTGCAAGACCTGCTGGGCGAGAAGCTCATTCTGCGCGAGGAGGGCAGCGGCAGCCGCGACGTGCTCACACACGCCCTCGCGAAGCACAACCTGTCGACGGATGCCTTCGCCGACACCTGCGTGGTGGAAAGCCTCGACATCATCAAGATATTCGTCGCCGGCGATTTGGGCATCTCGTTCGTGTACGAGTCAGCGGTTGCGCGCGAGGTGCAGGAGGGAACGCTGCGCATCGTGCCGCTGGCCGGCGAGCCCATCGACCACGACATCGCCTTCGTGCGCCTGCCCCACAGCATCTTCGAAGACGACCTGCGCGCGCTCTTCGACGGGCTGCAAGAACCCTCGAACCTCGTTGAACCCTGCCAAATGGGACACCCTACCCGGTAAAGTGTCCCATTTGGGACGGCTTACCGGGTAAGGCGTCCCAGCTCGACAAAAAACGGGCGGCCGTCTTACGACGACCGCCCGTTCGGCGATATCTCTGAGCCCGCGACTACAGGTCGGCAGCCAGGGTCAGGAGCAGCAGCGCATCGTGGGCGATGGCCTCGTCCACGATCTCGCGCGTGAGCACGGTCTCCTTCTTCACGGTGAAAGCGCCGTCCTCGCTCGTCACATCGTCGACGAGCGTAGCACCTACGAGCAGCTCGACGAGCTGGGCATCCTCGGCGGAAAGCTCGGGGCCGGCCTCGGCGGCAGCCTCCTCGGCAACCTCCTCTTCCGCCTCTTCCTCGGCCTCGACGGCAGCAACGGCCACAGCGGCAGTCATCTCGACGACAGAGGGAGCCGGGGTTTCCTCGACCACGGTCTCCTCGACGACCTCTTCCTCGGCCGCCGCCTCGCCGCCGGCACGCAGCTCGGCAGCCGTCTTGGCGCCGTTGTCAACGAAGACGAACTCGGGGGCAAAGAACACAAAGGTATCGGCAGCGTACACCGTGCCGTCCTCGAGGGTGATGCTGGTCACCGAGCCGTAAACCGGGTCGAACTCATAGCCCGCAACTGCGCCCAGCTTGTCACCGGTGCGGCTGTAGACCTCCACACCCACGAGCTTGAAGCCGCCGGCGATGAGCGCCTGAGCGCTGGCATCGGAAGCCGGCAGGAAGTTCTCGCGCGACTGCACCGTGACGAACGTGTCGCCGATAGCCAGGGCGCGGTCGAAGGGCAGCACCAACGGTGCGGTGGTGGTGGCGCTGGCCACGATGTAGTGGCTGACGGCAAGGGTGTCGCAGTCGACGCGCAGCTCGCGCATCTTGCCGATAACCCGGCGGTCGTCGAGGCCGACGACGCTGCGAACGAGAATGGACTCATTGGTTTCCATCTTCAGCTCTTTCTCGGAGGGAGCGGGCCGCACAGGCGACCGAAAGCTCATAACTTGCAGGTAGGCCACATTGTATACGAAACCTGCGCCCGCGTCAGTGAAAACTGGCCGTCATTTGGAAGGTCTGGGCTGAAAATCCGCAGGTCGTTATTTGTTCGGATCGACACTTCCCTCAGAAGTGGTCACGGGCGTGTTCTCGTCCACCTGATAGATATCGCTGGAAAGCAGATCGCGCGTCGTACGCACACCATCCTGATAGTACACGCGGAACGCCTCGGATACATAGTACTGACGCAGAGTGCCCGCCGCGTCATCGCGCTCGTAGCGGCTGACGATCTGCGAGGTGGCATCCACCGTGCGCCCCTCAGGCAGCGGATCGCCCTCGATGCTAACGTCCACCGTCTGGCCGACGGCCTTCGCGTGAATCGTCATGGGGTGATCGGTGTTGTTCTTCAGGCGCAAATCGAAGGAGCCGTAGACAATGGTTGCATCCAGCCCGATAGGCGCGTAGTCAGAAGGAACGGAGTGAGGGTGGCGTTCCACAATCTCCAGATCAGCCTTTACCGCAGCAATATAGAGGGCCGTGGACACCTGGCATACGCCGCCGCCATCGCCCTGGGCCACCTCGCCGTTGCTGATGACGGCTGCTTCCTGATAGCCGCGCTCAGCCGAGGTGTTGCCTACCGTGTCGTTGAACGAGAACGTCCCGCCCGGCTCGATGACGGTGCCATCGATAGCCTCGGTCGCGAGGCGAATATTCTCGCGCCGACCGGGATCCTCACTTTGGGAAATAGCCTGGTACTCGCCGATGACCTCTTGCTCGGGCGCCGGCTCTTCCTCAGTTTCCTCTTCGGGCGCCGGCGCAGCCTCGGCTGGTGCCGGCTCGGCGGCCGGCTCGGGCGCCTTCTGCGCCGAGCTCTCCCAGATAACGGGGTTGCCGAACGCCATGCACGCCGAAAGCGCCACGGCGCAAACAGCGACCAGCGGCGCGGCATAGGGCGATGCAACGGGAAAGCGGGGGCGGCGACCCAACGCAAGATGTTCGGAAACCGAGCGAGCGGCATTCGATCGATCGTCGGGCATCGGCGGTTTCACATGAGAGCGCGGTGCCATGGCCTAGCCCATTCTCTCAACGGCATCGAGCTTGATGCGCTCCACCCGCGTGAGCACGCTCGCGGTGCGCAGTTCGGCCGCAAGGGCCCGGGCCTTGTCGCCCTGACCGGCCTTCACGTAGCAGGCCATCTCCTCGAAGCGGGCGCGACGAGCATCGGATCCCTGCGGAGCTGCGGCCGCGGCCTCGCCGTACAGGCGGGCAGCCACCGGATAGAGGCCCTTGTCGCGCAGGCCCTGGGCCTTCGCGAGGAACTCCTCGAAGCGCGCCTCGCGCGTAGAAGCGGGCGCCGTGGAAGCCGGTACAAAATCGGCGGGCACCTCGATGCCCGGTGCGGCCAGCGGGTCGGAGTCGGTAACGGGCGCGGGAGCGGGCTCGGCAACGGACGCGAGAGCGGGCTCGGGCACCGGGGCGCGAGCCGGAATCGGCTCGGCAACGGGAGCGGGCTCGGGCACCGGAACAGGAGGCGCAATCGGCTCGGCAACAGGCGCGGGAATAGGCCGCACAGCGGGAGCAGGCTCCTGCTCGGCAGATGCGGCGATCGGGGTCGGGACGAGCTTCGGCTCGGGTGCCGGGGTCGAAACGGGCTGCGGCTCGGGAGTCGGGATCGGCGCCGGAGACGAAATAGGCTCAGACGCCTTCTGCATCAGAGGCTCCGGCGAAGCAACGCGCGACGCGGACTCGGGCTGCGTGGGCTGCACGGCGGCCGCGGCCTTCGGCTCGGGCGCCTGCGCAGGCTTCGCGGCAGGCACAGCGACCTCGGATTTGAGGGCCGATGCGGGCTTAACCGTCCGACGCGCAGAAGCGGCGGGAGCCGTAAAGTCAAGGGCGAGCTGCGAATCGTCAGAGGAAGCAGGCTCCTCGCCTGTACCGAAGATAGCGGCGAAGTCCACCTCACCCGTGGCGTTCGGATCAAGCACGGTCTTGCGCAGAGTGAAGGACTCCTCAGGCTGCGGCTCGGGAACGGCCACGGCCTCGGGAATAGCGGGCGCCACCGACGCGGTATCCATATCGGGCTCGGGCGCCGGTTTGGCGTGTGCCCCTCGACGCGCAGCTCCGAGCGGCACAAGATGCGAAGAGGTCGTGCGTTTGTAGGCGAGAATGGGGTTGGGCACCGTCTCGGTATCGGACACCACCAGGTAGCGCTCGTCGCCCTCTGCGAACGGAACGGTCAGCATCATGGTGGACGTGGTGTGCGACGAGCCTTGCGGGGGCTTCAGGGAAGGGGCGACTTCGGGCTCAAACGTGCCATCGTCGCCCTCGTTCTGCTCAACCAGATAATCTTCGATAAACGCCTCGGCCTTCGGATCGGGACCGGAGACGGCCGCATCGCCATCGTTGCCGTTGCCAGACGACTCGCCGCGATCGACCTCCGCATGCTCCTCCGCGACGGTCTCCGCAATTTCCTGCTCACCAACCGTCGCCTCGGACGTATCCTCGGCGAGCATATCCTCTTCGTCGACAAGGAAGTCCTCTTCGTCGCGAGCAGCCTCGTCCGCCACCAGCGTCGGCTGGTGCAGCGAGCGGAACTCATTCACCGGATGGTTGGGCGTAACGGGCATGAGCGCGCCGTCCACCCCCATGCCCGGCTTAACGGTGCGCGTGCGCGGCTCGGTGGTGCGGGCACGCAGTGTGGGCTCTTCGCGACGTCGTGCCGCCTGGGCGGCCTTGGCCGCCTTCATCACACCCATGTAGGCGGCGATGGGCACCACAATGCAGGCGATGGCGAAGAAGGGCGCCGTCCATACTTGGGAGGCGCGGATGGCAACCACCCAAAATAAAGCAGCTACCAGGGTCATCGAAGCAAAAGCCGCGGCAACGGCACGGCGCTGGGGCGATGTCGAGCTCAGGCGCAGACCGACCACAAGGCCCACGATGATGATCAGCACAAAAAGTGCCATGCCGATCGGGAAATCGCCCACGTCGCCTCCGTTTCTTCCCAAAATAGGCGGTCTTATCCATTGAAGAGGAAGTATAGCATCTGTCAAGAAAGGCGGCACGAGAACGTTGATTTCTCAGAATTTTAGACACAACCAGCGGATTTTCGGCAACACACCCTCTTATATAAGGAGGCGCATCAACGCAAAGAGGGCGACCCGGCGGGCCGCCCTCTGCTCATGCAATGGATGAATACCCTAGCGCGTGTTGCTGGCGTAGGGAGCCTTGTCCTTCAGCAGCACGTCGTGGGCGCCGCCCTCCACGATGGAGGTGGCACTCACCAGCGTGAGCTTGGCCTTGTCCTGGAACTCGGGGATGGTCAGAGCGCCGCAGTTGCACATGGTGCTCTTCAGCTTCAGCAGCGTGATGGCCATGTTGTCCTTCAGGCTGCCGGCGTAGGGCACGTACGAATCGACGCCCTCCTCGAAGGAGAGGTTCTTCTTCTTGCCGCCCAGGTCATAGCGCTGCCAGTTGCGGGCGCGGGCGGAACCCTCGCCCCAGTACTCCTTCATATAGGTGCCGTTCACCATGACCTTCGCCGAGGGGCTCTCGTCGAAGCGGGCGAAGTAGCGACCCAGCATGACGAAGTCGGCACCCATGGCAAGCGCCAGCGAGATGTGGTGGTCGTACACGATGCCGCCGTCGGAGCAGATGGGAATGTACACGCCCGTCTCGCGGAAGTACTCGTCGCGGGCCTTCGCCACCTCGATAGTGGCCGTGGCCTGGCCGCGGCCGATGCCCTTGGTCTCGCGGGTGATGCAGATGGAGCCGCCGCCGATGCCGATCTTGATGAAGTCGGCGCCGGCCTCGGCCAAAAAGCGGAAACCCTCGGCGTCCACCACGTTGCCCGCACCGATCTTCACCGCGTCGCCGTAGTGCTCGCGCACCCACTCGATGGTAAGTTTCTGCCAGTCGGAGTAACCCTCCGACGAGTCGATGCACAGCACGTCGGCGCCGGCCTCAACGAGGGCCGGAATGCGCTCGGCGTAGTCGCGGGAGTTGATGCCCGCGCCCACCATGTAGCGCTTGTGGGAATCCAGCAGCTCGTCGGGGTTGGACTTGTGGGAGTCGTAGTCCTTGCGGAAGACGAGCGCCACCAGGCGATCGTCGGCATCCACAATGGGCAGAGAGTTCAGCTTGTGATCCCAGATGATGTCGTTGGCCTCCTTGAGCGAGGTGCCATCGGGAGCCACCACGAGCTTCTCACGCGGGGTCATGAAGTCGGCCACCTTCTCGTCCAGGGACATGCGGGACAGGCGGTAGTCGCGCTCGGTGACAATGCCCAGCAGCTTGCCGTGGGCGGTGCCGTCCTCGGTGACAGGCATGGTGGAATGACCGAACTGCTCCTTCAGGTCAACTACCTGCTCGAGGGTCATGTCGGGCGACAGGTTCGCATCGGAGGTGACGAAGCCGGCCTTGTAGTCCTTCACGCGAGCCACCATGGCGGCCTCGTCTTCGATGGACTGATTGCCGTAGATGAACGACAGGCCACCCTCGGTGGCCAGAGCCACGGCCATCTTGTCGTCGGATACGGCGGCCATAATGGCGGATACCATGGGCACGGACAGGGTGAGCGGGCACTCCTCCTCGCCCTTGCGGTACTTCACGAGGGGCGTCTTCAGACTGACCGCCGCGGGCACGCAATCGGCGGGCGTATGGCCCGGCACCAGCAGGTACTCGTTGAATGTACGGGACGGTTCCTCGAAATAGTAGGCCATTGTCAGCGCTCCTTCTTTCCGCTTGGTGCCCAGAACGTAATTGATTCATTATAGGCCGAGAGCGCCGCCCATGCCAGAGGTCGCCCAGAGTGCACCATATTTTCGGCAGCGGCCTTGCGATGGCGGAGCAAGGCGATCCCTGCCCCTATGAGCCGAGCACGGCTTCGCGCAGCTCGTCGCGATTGTGAACCCCCATCTTTCCGTAGATATGCTTCACGTGGGTCTTCACCGTATTGCCACTCACGAAGAGACAGTGCGCTATCTGATCGATTGTGTTGCGTTCCAGCAAGAGCACGAGAATCTCCTCTTCCCGAAGCGTAAGTCCGTGAGTCTGCCCTGACAGCCGACATTTAAACGCCAATTCGCTCTCACCAACTTTTGCCGTATGCGGAATGCCCACTGGATCGGCGCTAACCTGTCGCCGCACCCAGTGACCTTGCCCGACATGCTCAGAGGCCCAGAGCGCCGCACCCGCAATAGCCAGAGCGAGGGCAGCGACCGTGAACACGCCGAGAGTTCCTCCTTCGTTAGCCGACGGCACCGCCAGTCCCAGTTGTGGCAGCACATACCCGATGAGCTGCATGATATCGAGCAGCGCGAAGCTTATGCCGAAAGTCCAACTCACCGAGAGCGCCCTCTCATGCGCCTCGTTGCAGAGAAACCAGAACACGAACAAGGCCATGCCCCAATAAGACATCGACACGAGAAAGCCCGCAGCCATCGAGCACCGGGCAAAGAAGAGCAGAAGGAGGAAGCCAAGACCGTATACGGCGAACGAGGCCTTGAGCAGAAACTCCGAACGAAATGCCCCCATCCAAAGCAGGGCGCTCAAAGCGAGCGCGCCCACGGGCATTAAGGCTACCGCCTCCAAGCTCACCGTAACGCCAAAGGTCGCGATGGGCCCGAGCGCGGCGACGAATCCGACCAACGCCATAATGATAATGGGGCGCCAGGGCAAGTGGCTGCGTCCCCGTTTTTGGGTCTCATCTTCTATCGCGGGCGGGGGCGGCAAAAGCGTCGCGCCGCTGCATCCGTAGGCAACTCCCGCGATGGCGGGAACGGCGATTGCGGCGATCGCCGCCCATTCAAAACGCAGGCCCATTAGCAACCAACCCGCAACCCCCGCAACCAAGCAAGCAGCCGAAGAGTGAAGGAGCATACTGGATAGGGGCAGGGAGGAGAAGAGGCGCGCCCAGAGCAAAAACGCCAACGCCTTCCCCGCCCCAACCCCAAATCCGGCGACGATAAAGACCTCGGGCGGAGCAGACAAGCCGATCGACCCCAGCACAAAGATGAGCATTCCGCACACCAGCAGCCCGTAGGCAACCAGCCCCGATCGCTTACCGGCGTGCAGTTCTCGGCCGCGGCGCCCGGCAAAGGCGGTTGCGAGAAGCGAGACAGCCCCGCCGAGAACCGTAGCATGAATCGGAGAGAGCCACCCGACATGGGCCTCGCGCGTCTGAAGGAGCCCCAACATCACCGGCACCGTCAGCAGAAGCCCCGCCCATAAAAGGCACGCGTGCCACTCTCGTCTTTCGGAGTTCGCCATCCCTGCCCCTCTCATCGAATTGCACGATTATAGCAGGCGATTCGACACTTGGTGATGAAACGGGTGATGATGGATATGGCCAGAATCACCCGTATTTCACCTGGGGATACGCCTTCCCAAGCACTTTCCGAGCGGCCATACTCAAACGCATCGGGTCGCTTGAGGCAACTGCGGCCCCGAGCGAAGGCGAATCAACTTTGAGGAGGATCACATGAGCAACACGAGCAAGAAGAGTTTTACCCGTCGCGGCTTTCTCGGCCTCGGCGCGCTGACGGCCCTCGCGTCGAGTGCCGCATTGGCGGGATGCGCGCCCCGGCAAGGCGTCGATCTCGCACAAACAGCCGATGCGGCCGAGCCGACCTCCGGCAACTGGGTCGGAGAGGCGCCCGATATCAACGATGCCGACATCGTCAGCACCCTTGAGACGGAGGTGCTCATCGTGGGGGCGGGCAATGGGGGCATGGCCTGCGCCGCCTCCTGCGTCGACTTGGGCCTCGATTTCATAATTTGCGAGAAGAACGCTGCCGTGGAGGCCGCCCGCGGCTTCTTCGGCGTCGTCAACTCAGACTGCGCGAAGGCGGCAGGCGTAGAAGTTGACTCCTTGAAGCTCTTAAACGAACTAAGCCGCTATGCCGGCTTCAAGAACGATCCGCGCGTCGGCAAAGTATGGATCGACGAGTCGGCAGAGATGAAGCAATGGCTGGACGGCATCATGGCACGCAAAGGCCTCAAGGCGACATTGTGCCTCCACGAGCACAATGGCGACGGCGGGACCGATTACTACATTCCCCCCATTTCCCACGTGTACGTAGCCGACGAGACCATCGAGCCCGGCATCTCCCTCGAAAAGGCAGGCAGCCTGGATTTGGCCGTTGACTGGTCGCGCAACGAGTGGCTCGAGGAATACCTCAACGAGGCGGGGCACGAGGTGACGTTCAACCACAAGCTCGTCAAGATCGACCGCGCAGACATGGGAGCCGTCACGGGCGCCATCTTCGAGACACCCGAGGGATACGTTCGGGTCAATGCCTCCCGCGGCGTGGTGATGGCAACCGGCGGCTATGCGGCCAACGCCGCCATGACGCGCGAGCTCAACCCTATCCTCGGCAAGTGCATCACAGGCAACGCCTTCTCGCCGAGCGCGACTGGCGAGGGAATTCGCGTCGCTATGCAGGCGGGCGCTCAGCTGGACGCAGAGCCTGCGCCAATGATTTTCAACCGCGGCATGGTTGAGCCGGGCGTGGACGCAGGCTACACCGACGACTCCGACGCGGCCATGTTCTCTGGGCAAATCGGACAAAACGGCATCGGTTCGCAGCCCTTCATGAAAGTAAGCCGACGCGGACGTCGCTTCATCAACGAGTCCACCCCTTACGACAACGTAGTGTTCTCGGCTGCGGGCCAGGAAGGCGGCGTTTGGTGCATGGTGTGGGACGCCAAAGCGCCTGAGGATGTTAAACGATTCGCCACCATTGGCTGCTCCACGGGCGGCATGTGGATGGTTAACTTCCCCAACGTCGACGAGTGGCTCGCAGCCATCGAGCAGATGATGCATGCCGACACCGCGCCCATTAAGAAGGCCGATACCCTTGACGAACTTGCCGACATGCTGGGCTTCCAAGGCGTCGACAAAGAGACCTTCCTTGCCCAGGTGGACAGTTACAACACCGCCTTCGACAACCAACGCGACGATGAGTTCGGCAAAGAGCCCTACCGACTGTCGGAGCTGCGAACGGCTCCCTTCTATGGGGCGTGGTTCGGAGGATCGTTGCTCACCACCCTGCAGGGTCTGCGCATCGACGAGAACATGCGCGTACTCGACGAGGAGAGCCATTCCATCGAGGGCTTGTTCGCCGTGGGCGACTGCTCAGGCTCTATGTTTGCGAACACCTACCCCGAGCTCCTCGTGGCCAGCGCTTGCGGTCGCACGCTGACCTTCGGCCGGCATGTGGCCCGATACCTGGCAGGCGATCTTTCGTAACAACCGCCGAGCCGGCGACCGGAATTCCTCCCCTTCCTGCGTCGCCCAGGGAACGTCGCGGCTCCGCGCGCAGCGGAGCCGCGACGTTTTCATGCCGGTGGCTAGGAGAAATCGAGGCCTTGCGATGGTGCCTAACGGTTCACGGCTTGGGCCATGGCGTCGGCGTAGATGGGCGTGGCCAGGCCGAAGCCGCCCGACACCTCGATGAGCTGGCCCGTGGTGGAAGCGCTCTCGTCACTGGCGAAGTACACCACGGTATCGGCGATCTGCTGGGGCGTGGCCATCTGGCCGAGCGGGATGTGGCGCAGGAAGAACTGTTTGAACTCCTCAGAGAGGTTGTCGGCCACCGCGTCGGTAGCGGTCATGCCCGGGGCCACGGCGTTCACGCGGATATTCATGTGGGCCAGCTGCACGGCCATGGACTTTGTCATGTGATTGATGGCAGCCTTAGCGGTGCCGTAGGCGATCTGGCTGATATCGGGCACCGTGCCGGCAATGGAGCTGATGTTCACGATGGAGCCGCCGCCGGTCTTCGCCATCTCGCGAGCCGCGGCCTGGCAGCCGAGAAACACGCTGCCCACATTCGCGTCTACCCCGGCAAGGAAATGCTCATAGGTGGTGGAGAGCAGGTCCTTGTCCTCGGCGGGGTTCGTGCCACCGAAGTTGTTCACGAGCACGTCGATGCGGCCCTCGGCAGCCACGACCGTATCGATCATCGACTGGTAGCTCTCGGGCTTGCCCGCGTCGTTGTAGACGCACTTCACGCGCAGGCCCTGCGCGGTCAGCTCGTCAGCCTCGGCTTGGGCGCGCTCCATGCTGCGGGCGCCGATGTAGGCGATCGCCCCCTCTTCCGCGCACGCCTTCACAATGGCCGCGCCGATGCCGCGCGTCGCCGCCGTGACCACCACAACCTTATCCTGCAGTCTCATGAGGAAGTCCTTTCACGCATCCGGGCATCCATCCGGCGAATAGGTAATTTCTCCTATTGTATAAAGCTGCTCCCCCAAAGGCAGCCGTTCCTTGCCACCCGTTTCCTTCCTGAACGAAATTCCGCGTATTTTGGCTTAGAAATCACGGTTTTGTTACCGAGCATGTGCGAAATCGCCTTCAGCCCAATACGCCACCTGGGAAAATGGTCGCATCTGCATTACCCAGCGCCCTATTCGCACGGCATTTGGTAACAAAACCGTGATTTCTAAGCCAAAGGAAGCTCTTGCAAGTCGGCTCACGTCTGTTGCCGCGGGGATCCGTGGCCCCACGTGCGCTAACCGACAATCCCGGCCGGCTGGCGCTACGCCCCTGACGCAGCCTTATTCGGACCGTCGGCGCTTGACTAAGTCGATGAGCTCCATCTTCGACGAGACGCCCAGCTTGCGATAGATGTTCTTCAGATGACTCCGCACCGTGTTGTCTGAAATAAAAAGAGCCTTCGCGATATAAGTTGAGGTATATCCTTGGAAGGCATAGGGCAGAAGCTCGGCCTCGCGAGCCGACAGACCGTACGTGACAGCCACCTCCGCGCACGCCTCCTCCACCGCCTTCTCCCCTTTCGCGAGTGGCTTCTCCTGTTCCCGCTTCTCCCACTCCAACGGCTCCTCTGGCAGTTTCGACGTCCTCCAAAGGCGCACGCCGGGCGCAACAAGGAGGAATGCGAAGTACGTCGTCGCAACAACCAGCAGCAGCTCCCCCCGCCGGGCAACCGGAAGCCCGGATGCGGCCAGCAACGACCCAGCCCATGCGGCTACTGCGAAGCAGCAGAAGGAAAGCCCCGTCGTCATGAGGGGAGAGAATTCCCCTTGAGAATTGGCCTTCGCCAGCACCACCAGCGATAAAAGGCCCAAGGCTGCAAAGAACGCGAAGACCGCGATTGCACCGATATGAAACGCGATGCCGCTCACGGGAAAACTGCTCAGCACGACGATAAGCGCGGCAGCCGCAGGGCAGGCAACCCATTGGATAAACGGCAGATCAAGTCGCTTGCCACCCCACAAGCTGGCTGCCAGCAGCACCACCGATGCAGAAGCCACACCAAATGAGGACTCGGGCACGAGCCCCTGCAGCACGGGCTGCGGCTGGGCATGGACAAACACAATGGAGAGCATCGAGCCTATCGCAGAGGAGGCCAATACATAAAAAAGGCTGGGAAGAGCGGAGAGCTTCCGGGGTCCGGAGTTTCGCGCACGGGGAACCAAACTGTCGCCCCTCGCATCGACAACACCGAAGACGCACCCAATGCGCCAGGAAGGCAGCGTCGCCAGAGCTGCCATAGCCAAAGCGCCCACAGCAGCGGGGTATCCTCCCATCTCCTCAAGAACCGTGGCCACCAGAACGGCAGCCAGGGAGGCGGCGGCAACGGCGGGGAGCAGACGGCTGAAGGAAGCAGTCCCGACCGTGCACGTCCACGCAACGCCTAAACACACGAGCCCGCACCCGCGTAGCACCCCACAACCAACGATGACCACAGAGGGAAGCTGAAGGCCGACGTAGGCGCACGCTGGAGGAAGCGTGCCAATCACGAATGCGGCCGCGCAGATAATGCCCCACGCTCGGCCTTCCATGCGGAAGGGCCGAACCATTGCCAGGGCGACACAGCCTAGCCCCCCTACAATGCACCCTACCCAAACCGCCTCGGACGCCCATGACGGAGCATGAGCCACTATTGTCATGGGGCCGTACAAACATGAGAGAAGAGCCTCGAGATAGCAGACAGCTGCAAGTCCGAGCAGCATCGTTTTGCCGCGCTTCCCCACATGCTCAACCGATCCCACCGTAGCCCCTCCTTGCCGGATGTTCCGTTTTCTTCATTTCTTCCGGGCAAAGTCTACCGCACCCAATCCCTCCCCTCGCCTTTGAATGAATCAATCCCACCGTATTTCACCTGGGACAATACGAAAATCACCCATTCCGTTCATATCCCTATCCCCCTTTCACCAACTTCGGGCATTCCCGACAGTCGCCCCTCAGGCCAAAATGACCCCCGACGGCTCGAAGCTACAGTCAGCTCAGCCGTGCGAACTCGTTTTCTTGAAGGAGGCATTATGAGCAATATCTCGAGAAGGAACTTCCTACGAAGCGCCGGTATCGGCGCACTGGGGGTCGTCGGCGCCGGAGGCCTAGCCGCCTGCGCGCCCCAGACCTCCGGCAGCACGGGCACGGACGACAGTACTTCCTCTGTGGGCAATCTGTCTGAAACCGGAACGGGCGCGACCTGGCGCACGGCACCCGAACCCATCGCCGAGGACCGGATCGTGGAGACCTACGATTGCGACGTGCTGGTGATCGGACTCGGCCACGCCGGCTGCGCCGCCCTGCGCGCTGCGGCGGAAGCGGGTGCCAAGGTGTGCGCGATGCAGGAGACTACCGAGGAAACGCTCACCTTCAAGGGCGGCCAGGTCGGCCATATCAACTCCCAGTACCTCAAGGACAAGGGCGTGCCCGAGGTCGATGTGGTGGAGTTCGTGAACGACTGGCAGCTGCACTCGAACAACCGCTCAAACACGGGCCTCATCATGAACTACGCTCGCCATGCGGGCGAATGTTTCGACTGGCTCATTGAGGGAAGCCTCTCCGAAGAGGAAAAGCTCAACATGCATGTCACCAACCTGGTGGAGGGCGGCCCCTACATGCACGAATTCTCCGGCCTGAAAACCTGGGTCGGCACGGCGAACCTGACGGAGTACGTCGACCGCGTGCTGCGCAACTGCATCCAGATGGCCGTCGATGCCGGCGGCAAAGTGTACTGGGGGACGAAAGCCTGCCAGCTGATCACCGACGCTAACGGGCGGGTGACAGGCGCTGTGGGCCAGGGAGACGGCGGCTATGTCCGGGTCAACGCCGCAGGCGGCGTCATCCTCGCCACCGGCGGATTCGGCTCGAACCAAGAGATGCGTGAGGATCTGCTCTACGAGATTAGCGAGAGACTCGACCCCGATGACGAGATCAGCTGCATGATGGACTGCGACGGCTCCGGCATTCAGATGGGATACTGGGTCGGCGGCCGGATCGACCCGTGCGTCGGCACTATGGACGGCGTCTACTGGTACCCCACCGACGGCCCCTCCGATCCCATCGGAGCAACTTCCGCCCTATGGTTGAACTGCGACGGCAAGCGATACAGCAACGAGGGCTTCGGCTCGACAGAACTGCAGTCCATGACCGGTGCCTTCCAGCCCAAGGGCGCCATTTGCACGCTGTTTGATGACAATATCGAGGAGCAGATTCGCGCCCAGGCATTCGGCCACCTCGCCATCGACCACGTTCGCGACGGGTTCGACGCCCTGCGGGCCACCCTCTCCAAGGCCTACGCGGGAGGAGCTGCAGGCTCTGCTGACGCCGAAGCTGAAATGGGCGGTAAGGCCGGCAGCGACAAGGCGGCTATGGCATCGGCCGTCGTCTTCGCCGCCGACGACTTCGAGACCCTCGGCACGTACCTGGGCTACGAGGGCGAGGCGTTAAGCAACTTCGTCGCCTCCATCGAACGTTACAACGAGCTTTGCGAGAAAGGCATCGATGAGGACTTTGGCAAAGATCCAAGCCTGCTGTTCCCCCTCAAGCAGCCGCCCTACTACGGCTACGCTGGCGTCAAGCAACTCGGCGTGCTCATGGTAACCGTCGGCGGTCTGCTCGTCGACCCCGACGGCATGGTCCTCGGACAGGACTACCGTCCCATTCAGGGGCTCTACGCCGCGGGCAATGCCTCGGGCGGTCGCTTCGGCTGGCAATATTTCACTTCAATCGCCGGCCAGAGCCTCTCCCTCGCCCAAACGCTCGGCATGCTCGCCGGCCAAAACGCCGCGAAACAAGCCCTCGGAGCCTAGCCAACCCTGTGCCCTTTGCGGCATCCCTCCCATCGGAAGCCCCGCCTCGCGCCTCCCCCGCGGCGGGGCTTCCTCGTTGCAATCAATGAAATAGTGGCGCATCCGATCGACCCCAGAATCGACGGCAGCCATTGACTGCCGAGTTCGCCGCAAGCCGCCAAACTCGACGATGAGCAAAACCCGGCAGCCCGGGCGGCCCCAATCCCTTCCTGAACGAAATTCCGCGTATTTTGGCTTAGAAATCACGGTTTTGTTACCGAGCATGTGCGAAATCGCCTTCAGCCCAATACGTCACCTGGGAAAATGGTCGCATCTGCATTACCCAGCGCCCTATTCGCACGGCATATGGCAACAAAACCGTGATTTCTAAGCCAAAGAAGCATCTCTTGCCACCCGCAACCAGCGAAAAGAAAGGAGCCCCGAGAGGCTCCTTCCTGTCGCATGTGGCGCTGCCACGCTTGCTTGGTGCGCGCTCGGCTGTACTTCGCCGGGCCGTGGGCGCCGTGGCCGCAGGCGAATCCGTTGTAACGCGGTTTGCCCGCCAGCGTCGCCTCCTCAGACGACTGGCGCCACACCACATCGTCCATCGGCTTCGGCGTGTGCACCGGCACCGCCCTCTTGCGCTTCTTCGACATCCCTCTCACCTCCTTCAATATAAAGGCTGCGAGGCCCATTCTACACCCGATGAGCCACCGCCCGTACGACTGCAACGCGACGGGGCCGGGGACTTTGTCGCGCGTCGCGCGCAGCAAAGAGCCCGACCCGCCAGGCTCCCGTAAAAAAGCGGCCGCCCCGAGGGACGGCCGCTTTCAGAGTGCGAGATTTCCGCTGCCGAATTAGAACTTGCGGAACTTGTCGGCCGGGGTGAAGCAGATGGGGCACTTCTCGAAGTCGTCGCCCTTGTGGATGTAGCCGCAGATGGGGCACAGGTAGTAGGCCTCATCGGTGGGAGCGTCGATGTTGTTGTAGGCATCCATGTACAGCTCGGCATGCACAGCTTCGGCCAGCTTGGCGCGGGTGAACACCATCTCGGCCTTCTTGTTGCCCTCCTCCTGAGCGACCTTGATGAAGCTCGGGTACATGTCGGAGGTCTCGTAGATCTCGCCCAGGGCGCCAGCGATGAGGTTCAGGTCGGTGGCGATGCCCTCGGCCTCGGGGGCGGCGGGGCGCTCGTAGCCCGGCTCGATCTCGCAGATCACGCCGGCCTCCAGGCCGATGTGGATCTGCTCGGCGGCGCTGGTGGCCTCGAACAGGCGGGCGATCTGGTCGAAGCCCTGCTCCTTGGCGGCCTGCGCGCAGGCAGCGTACTTGGCGGAAGCGCCGGTCTCACCGCAGACGGCGGCCTTCAGGTTCTCAAGCGTGGTGCCCACCTCGGTGATGGACTCGGGGACCACGTTAAAGTTGCTGGAGTTCTCAGCGGTGGGGATAACGTCACGCAGATTCATGGAATCGCTCCTTCTAACTCGTCTTCTTGTTCGGCAGTCGAATTGTTTGCCGCAGGGCAGTATAGCGCGCTGCGTCCAGAACACCAGCGAAACAGCCGGGGCTTCACAAACCCCTTATTTCGCCTGTTCGGCAGAACGCGCAACCCGTTCTGCAGCGGGCATTCGCTCCATTTATTATGAGCCAGAAGCCCTGCTTTTTCCTTGCATGCTCCCCCATCCGTTGAGGTTTCGTAGCATACTGGGCAAGAACAACTGACACCTTCAGGGAAAGGGGCTTTATCGTGGAACGCGACGTGGCCTGGAAGAACTACGACGAGGCGGCGCTGGACGAACTTGAGGCGTTGGCGGCCGACTACATCGACTTCATCTCCGAGAACAAGACCGAGCGCGAGTGCGCCACGGCTGCCATCGCCGCGGCCGAGGACGCCGGCTACGACTCGCTGGCCGACCTCATCGCCGCCGGCACGCCCGTAGGCCCGGGCGCCAAGGTGTGGGCATGTGCCCAGGGCAAGGCCGTCATCCTCGTGCATGTGGGCGCCGCGCCGATATCCGAGGGACTGAACATCTTGGGCGCGCACATCGACTCGCCGCGGCTCGACATCAAGCAGAACCCGCTGTACGAGGCCAACGACTTCGCGCTTCTGGACACGCACTACTACGGCGGCATCAAGAACTACCAGTGGACGGCACTGCCCTTGGCCCTGCACGGCGTGGTAGCGAAGACCGACGGCACCGTGGTGGAGGTGAACATCGGCGACGATGCGGGCGACCCCGTGTTCTGCGTGACCGACCTGCTGCCGCACCTCGGCCGCGCCCAGATGGAGAAAACGGGCGAGAAGGTGGTGGAAGGCGAGGATCTGGACCTGCTGGTGGGCAACCGGCCGCTCTCGAGCGCCAGTGGCACCTCCGACTCCCCTGACTCCCCTGATGCCGAGAAGGCCGACACGCCGAAGGACCCGGTGAAGGCCCACGTGCTGGCACTTCTGGCCGACAAGTACGGCATCACCGAGGAGGACTTCCTCTCCGCCGAGCTGGAAGTGGTGCCGGCCGGCCGCGCTCGCGACCTGGGCTTCGACCGCTCCATGGTCATCGGCTACGGCCAGGACGACCGCGTGTGCGCCTACACGTCGCTGGCGGCCCAGCTGGCCCTGGGCGACGATATTCCGGCCCGCACCGCCGTGTGCGTGCTGGTGGACAAGGAGGAGATCGGCAGCGTGGGCGCTTCGGGCATGGCCTCGATGTTCTTCGAGAACACCATCGCCGAGATCATGGCGCTCGCCGGCGAGGAGGGCCCGCTCGCACTGCGCCGGGCGCTCACGCGCTCGCGCATGCTGTCCTCGGATGTGTCCGCCGGCTTCGACCCGGCCTACGCGAGCGTCTTCGAGGCGAAGAACTCCGCCTATCTGGGCCGCGGCCTGGTGTTCAACAAGTACACCGGATCGCGCGGAAAGAGCGGCTCCAACGACGCCTCGGCCGAGTACGTGGCCCAGGTGCGCCGCATCATGGATGACGCGCACGTGAGCTTCCAGACCGCCGAGCTGGGACGCGTGGACGCGGGCGGCGGCGGAACCATCGCCTATATCCCCGCGAAGTACGGCATGGACGTCATCGACTCGGGCGTGCCGGTGCTTTCCATGCACTCCCCCTGGGAGGTCACGAGTAAGGCCGACATCTACGAGGCGCGCCGCGGCTACGAAGCCTTCCTGCGCGACGCCTCCTAGCGGCTCAGCGCTCGCAACTGGGGCACCTTACCGAGCAAGGTGCCCCAGTTGCGAGGCTCTCATGCGGGCGAAAGGCTAGAAGAGCGGAAGAACCATGCCAGCAGCGCACAGGACGAGAGAGAGGGCCATAATCCCATCCACCAGCTTGCGATGGGACTCATAGCAACCCTGGAGGAGCGAGCCTGCATATATCCACACCAAGTTGCACGCCGTCCCGATAACGGGGAGGAAGAATCCGGCCGCCAAAAGACCCGGGAAGCCGTCCACCAGAGGGAGCACATAGGAAAACAGTGCCGTAAGACACAGCACGAGCACCTTGACGTTGGCGATTTGGAGGAGGAATCCCGCAACGGCCGTCGATCCAGCGGAAACCTCCTTATGCGCTTTGCCCCTCGGAGCCGCGATGCTCCAAGCAAGCCACAGCACGTACAGGGCCCCAATAGCCGACAGCAGCGGAATCGCCTCCCCGATCAGCTGACGGGCGCTCCATGCAACAAAGACCGCCGCGAACGACACAACGTAGAAACCGGCGGTGAGCCCCCACCACTGGCGAAGCGCCGCCGCCTTCCCGTCCCTCAAGACCGTCGCCAGCGAGCAGAGATTCGCCGGGCCGGGCGTAATGCCCTGCACAAAACAGTAGAACGCAAGCCCCGCCACCATCGCCGATGTCATTCCTCCCACACCTTCCTTCCACTTTCACACAGTTTATCCAGCCGCAGGCGAATGCATCACCTGCACCATACCGCTGCCCCAGTATGACCTACCGCAATTATTTTGTATAATGAATATGTTCTAAGTAACTCATAAGTATTAGCTATGTTTTCCTACAAGCGGGAGGACCTTTGGATACCAAGCACCTGCGCACCTTCCAGGCGGTTGTGGACTGCGGGTCCTACGCAAAGGCCGCCGAGCGGCTCGGCTACACCCAGCCCACCATAACCGTGCACATTCAGCAGCTCGAACGCGATCTGGGCATTCCCCTGTTCGAGCGCATCGGTCGCCGCCAGGTTCTGACGCAGAAGGGAACGGAGGTCCTGGCCCAGACGGCCGACATCCTATCGTCCGTCGAGCGCCTGGAATCGATGGGCGCGGACGAGGCGGCGCTGTCCGGCACCCTGCGCGTCGATCTGGCGGAAACCCTCCTCTGCCACGCCATGGACGAAGCCGTAGTGGAATTTCGAAGGCGCGCCCCCGGCGTCGCGCTCCGGCTGCGCGACCGCACCTGCCTCCAGGTATCGGAGAACCTGCGCAGCGGAGCCTGCGATTTGGGCCTGACCTACGCCTTCAACTGGCAGCCAGAGGCTTTCACATTCTGGAAAGTCGCGGAGACCCGCGCCATCGTCGTCGCCGCACTGGATGCGCCGATGCCCGACCTTGACGAACCTCGGCAGGAGATTCGCGCACCTTTCATCACCGACGAGCCCGACAACGTTTTCCGCATCGCCCTCGAGAGCTGCCTCCGTGCCAACGGTTCCCATCCCCTTGAAACCATCGAGCTGTGGAGCTCCCAGGCTATCAAGCACCTCGTTGCCCTCGGCCAGGGGTTCTCGGTGTTCCCCTGCTTCGCCGTAGCCGCCGAACTCGCCAGCGGCACGTTCCGGGAAATCCCCTCCGGTCTGGACGAGACGACGTTCCCCATCCTTCTCGGGCACCGCAAGAAGCAGCGGCTGTCGCCGGCAGCTCAGCTCTTCGCCGAGCTAGCGGAAAAAGCGCTTCGCGCCAACCCTTCGCTCCAACCATCGTGAGGCAAAAAGTCGTCGACCGGAGCGCCCGCGCTCCCTATTTTGGCTCCGAACAAGAGAGCAGCCCCCTTGAGGGATCGGTCCACGCACCAAAAGTTCTACGAGTTCAGCCCCATGTCGCCGAGCGCAATCAGCCCAGATCGGTGCCTCATAATGCTCATGGACGAGCCACATAGGACGATACCCAGCAGACATGAAACATGGCAGACACGGCAAAAATAGAGGGCCCTCGAATAATTCCGAGGGCCCTCTGCATGTAAGAAGAGCGAGGGAGCATCGCGAAATCGCGCGCTATTCCCCGTTCAGCAAAAGGTACATCGCGCCGGCCTCGGCCAGAACGCGGGTCGTGTGCAGCACGTCGTCCACCGTGACGTACTCGTTGGCGCCTCCGATGCCCTCGCCGTAGGGACCGTACCAGAACCCGGGCACTCCGTCGTAGCGCCAGTAGCGGCAGTCGGAGATGGCGGTGTCGGGCACCGCCACGGGCGCCTCCATGCCCTGCTCCACGATGACGTCGCTGAGAATCGCCACCATCTCGTCGGTGGGGTCGGAGTAGTCGGGCTCGTCCACGGCCTCGATGGCGAGCGTGGCCTCCGGATGTTCGTCCACGATGGTCTGCATGCGCGCGATGAGGTCGTCGGAGGGGCAGCCGATGGGATACACCACGACGCCGGCGAAGGTGCAGTCGGGCGCCACCACGCTGTAGAGGCTGCCGCCCTGGATGGTGCAGGCGTCCACCGTCATGCTCTTCATGAGTCCCTCGTGGGCCTCGCCGCGCACATATTCCTGAAGCTCAAGCCACTCCTCGTTGGCGAACAGCGCCGCCATATTCTCGGGCAGCTGCACCTCGATGTCCTCAAGCTCTTCCATCTTGGTTATGATCTGTGCCGCGATGAGAATGGCGCTCTCACTCTCGTTGGCGTAGCCGGCGATGGCACCGGGTGTGGCCACCGAGACGCTGAACTGGATGTATCCCTTCGAGGAGAAGTTCACCGACTCCACGCCCGAGGGCTCGGCGGACAGCACGCAGTCGGCGGCCATCTGGTCGGGAATCTGCTCGAACATATAGGCGGTGCCGCGACCGTAGCCCGTTTCCTCATCGCCCACGAGCGTGATGGAAACCTTGCCCGGCAGCGAGTCCTTCAGCTGGGCCAGGTACTTGTAGGCGTACATCTCGCAGGCCACGCCGCACTTCATATCGGCCGCCCCGCGGCCCCAGATCTTGCCGTCGGCCACATCCCCGCTGAAGGGATCGCGCTCCCAACCGGGCTCCTCGCCGGCGGGCATTGTATCCAAGTGCCCGTTCAGCATCATGCGCTTCGCTATCAGTTTCTCGAATACCCTTGATCTCCTTTGAATATGCAGTATATTTACAGCATATTCAAAGGAGGTTACCATGCCGCAGATAAAGCCCCTCTCGGAGTTCAACCGCAACCAGAACGCCCTGATCGAAGACCTTAGCCAATCGGGAGAGCCTTTGTACCTCACCCGCAACGGCTCGGCCTGCGTCGTAGTGATGGACTCGGCCGCCTTCGATGCCGCCATGGCCTTCCGCAACGAAATCTACGAGCAGGAAATGCGCACCTATCGGGGCATCATGCGAGGATACGAGCAGTATCTAAACGGAGAAACCACTCCAGCAGACGAGGCCTTTGCGCAAGTCCGTGCGGCGCGCGGGTGGGACTAGCCATGGCCGACGACATGCCGCCCACCGTCGAGGTGATTTTCGCCAATGACGTCGTCTCGTTCCTCGTCGAGAACATAGAGAGTCCCCGCGTCTTGGCGCGCATCGAGCAGCAGAAGGGCATGCTGGAACTTTTTCCCGAAATGGGGAGAGCCTACCAACCGGAATACGAGGCGGCCTATCCCCCCGTGCCGTGCCGCTGGATCGCCGTTCCCGACACGCCCTTCACCCTCTACTACCACTTCGACGAACAAGCCCAGAAGGTCGTGGTCTTCTCCATAGAACACCAGCGCATGAACCCGATGGGACGCTTCTCGCAGCAATGAACGTCGCCCAGTGGGACACCTTAGCCGGCAAACTGGGACACCTTACCGGGTAAGGTGTCCCAGTTGTAGCAGGATTGTGAACAGAGCCAGCATTTGCGAAGTCTTAGACAGTCGCAAAGCCTTCTTGTGGGCGTGAGGCCAGCGCAGTAGCGCCGGATTCTGCCATTCTCAAAGCCCATCACGGCAAAAAACCAATCTGTCCGTTTTAAACGAACTCTCCGGCATGATATGCTGACGCCATCGGTTAGAGGAGAAAGGCGGTATCGGCTATGGAGAGGGCATACAAACAGCGCGCACTCCCTACACTTGCGGCGTTAGCATTGGCCGCAACAGTGGCGGCGAGCCTTATGCTGGCTTTGCCGGGGTACGCCCATGCAGCGCCAAAGGCAACCGGAGGCGCAAAGGTACAGACCTTGGCAGAGAATACAACCTACACCCAGTACGACATCACGGGTGACAAAAAGCCGGACACCATCAAAATCCAAGCGACGTACAACGGCTATGGCAACGGCGAGCGCATAGCCGTGTATATCAACGGCAGGAGAGCCTTCTCCAAGAAAATGTACTTCAACTACGCAGAAGCCCAGCTGATTACTTTGAAGAACGGCAAGCCGTTTCTGTATCTCAGCACCCCAGCGGACAACGACGACGCCGATGTCCGCGGCATCTTCAAATATTCCAAAGGCACGTTGAAGCAAGTCATCAATGGGAACCGCGGCTTTGGCAAGAAGATCGGATACCATTTCGGAGCCGACATCAAGGCTGTGTCGGGCAACAAGATCGTGGTGACCCATCGAACTATGTCCTACATGGCCGGCAGCATCTGCAGCGATTTCACCTACAAGTACCAGAACGGCACCCTCAAGAAGACAAGCGCCACAACCAACCTCAAGGTGGGTACCCGGAAATCGAACACCTACACGGCGCTGAAGAACATGAAGGCCTACAAGAACACAACATGCAAGACGGCGAAGTTCACCATCAAGAAGGGCCAGAAGGTGAAGTTCTTGAAAGTGCACGTCAAGGGTAACACGGTGCGCTTTCAGGTGAAGGCCGGTGGCAAGATCGGCTGGATCAAGGTGGCCACCAATATGGACAGCTCGCTTTTGTATCGAGACAACCAAGTAACTACGCGGCCGCCCTTCAAGGGCCTGTTTCTGGCCGGCTAGCGAGCATCGCATTTTATAATGGGACACCTTACCCGGTAAGGTGTCCCATTATAGGAAGGGCGAGCCCCGGTGGGGACTCGCCCTTCTCGTTGTGCGGGCATACGCGCCGCGAGGTCTACTTCGCCGCGCCCTCGGCCGCATCGTCGGCCCAGGGGCTCGCGTACACAGCGTAGCTGGCGTACTCGGGCGCAGCCACGGCATAGATGTCGTAGTCAGCGGCCTTGCCGGCCTCAGTGTCGACGATCTTGAAGTAGCCACCCTCGATCTTGCCGTCCTTGTCGAGCAGGATCACATCGACGCGCGACTGGTCGGCACCGTCGAGCTGCTCGCTCGCCGTCACGGTTCCCTTGAATTCCTTGGCGCCGAACTCGGTGTCGGACACGCCGCCGTCAGTCACGGCGTACACGTCGCCGAGCTTCTGATCGGTGGCTTTCCACGACCCCTCGGGCGTGGTGATGGTGAAGTCCACTGTGGAGGGCTTCACGGCCTCGGTGGAGTTGGTCGATCCAGTCGCGCTCGAACCGGCCACGTAAGAGTAGTAGTACGTGGAATCGGGCAGCACGCCAGGCGTCTCGATGGTCTCATCGAACAACACGTTGCCGGCTTCGTCCTTGCCCACGACCTCGATGACCGGATCTACGGCCTCAACGGTCTTGTTCGGATTCTGCACTTCCACGGCAAAGTCAACCATACCGTTGTCGGCGGCGAACCAACCCGAGTCGACGATCTTCAACTCGGCAGGGCTTGCCGCTTCCTGCTCGGCCGTGACTTCATCGGCCGACGCGGCTACTTGCGCATCGGCCTGCTCATCTACGGCGGCTTGGCCCGCGGCGGGACCCTGGGTCTCTTCGGTTTGCACCACTGCCTGCTCGGAGCCCTTCGGCGCAGGCTGCTCGGCCTGAGCTGCGCAGCCTGCAAGCGTAACCGCGAACAGACCCGCGCAAGCCACCCAGCCAATGTTCCTCAGTTTCATGCGTATCACCACTCCTTGGACGTCGTTGCCCATCGTGCACGAATCTCCGGCGCGAGCGACCTCGCCCTCGCCGCCAAGCCCCAATGCCGCAACCGGGCGCGTCCGCCCGAATCCGACCTCTTGAGCCTGCAGGTAAATGATGACTTGCACAGTGTTCTAAATGGACGCGCAAGCTGCTTTCGTAGCCCCTGCGCCATTGCCTTGTTTCTGTTGAAATCGCCATGTCAACACTGGGAAATCTATACTCATCCCGTCATGGTTAGCGCGCTGGCAACAAAGGTTCCCGCAAGGGTTCCGCAACATGACGAAAGCGTAGCGCCCAGCGCCTCGGCCCCGGACTCCCAGCCGGAATGAAGGACAGCGAAAGCGCGAAGCCCGCATCACGCAACGTCATCGCAAAGGGCACGGCTCCCAGCCAGCCGGCCGCCCGAAATACACGAAGCCCGCGGAAGGGGGGATCCGCGGGCTTCGTGTTGTGGCGATAGCGAGACGAGGAGAAGCTTCGCCACTCGGTAAAACAAGAAGAGAGGAGGTGTCGGAGAGCGTTGGGCTTTTCCGCGGCACTTGGCTTGGTCGGCGCCTCAGCTCTGCTGACGAAAGTTATAATAGGTTAACTATAAGTGTGGAGCAAGTGAGTTTACTGCGGTTTACATTTTCTCCACAAGGGGTCCTTCGGCTAGCTTTCCAGAGAATGTCACGGAACGATGGACGCTTATTTACACGACGGTAACCAAGCGCTTCGCAGACCTTCCCCCTCAGGAATTGCGGCCTATACTGCACTCAGCGAAACGGAAAAGAGCTGAATCCTCCTGAATCTTTCTCTTTCCCTTTCCTTTCCTTCTTCTCTCTTTTGGAAGCGGATACCCCCAATAGTCCGCTTCCGCGAGAACGAGATCTCCCCAATCCGTTCTCGAACCCCTGCACAGAGGCGGCCCTCCCCAGGCCGCCTCTCTTCTTTTGCCCGAAATCGACGATGCGCCCCGCAACGTTGCCAAAGGCCGACGTTGCGGGGCGCATCAGGTCAATCAACCTCAGCTGCTCTCATCGGAAAAGGCAGCTACTTCTCCCCCAGGATTTCCAACGCGCGCTCGTAGCCGCCAGAACCGTAGCTCAGGCACTTGGACACACGGGCGATAGTGGTAGCCGACGCGCCGGTCTCGGCCTCGATAGCCGCATAGGACTTCCCCGCCGCCAGCAAACGCGCCACTACGAGCCGCTGCGAGGTCTCGCGAATCTCTCGCACGGTGAACAAGTCCTCCAGCAGCGCGAACACCGCATCGGGATCATCGAGCGCGGCCAGCACCGTCAGCAGATCGTCCACGTCTTGAGTGCGAATATCGGCCATCGTCCACGCCTCCCTTACCATTGCACAGGCAGTCAGGAAACTACGGAAGACTCCTACTCGCCGATGCACCTACAGCACCCGCCGAGCACACCCGCAAACCCCGCCAGCCTGAAGCGTTCTTTTCGTTCGCCGTCTATTGTACTTCAACGCAGTAGAGTGCCGAAGCGAAGGTCATGAAAGGGACAGAAAGGGCTCGCCCTGCCGCTAGACGCGGCGTATGCGGCGGGCGTAGGCCCAGGCGGAGATGAAGCCGACGAGGGCCACCACCGCGGCAGCCGCCATGGCGACGGCGAAGCCCTCGGCACTGGCCTGGGACGCGGGGGCGCCGGACGCGGCAACAGCTGTGATGGCGGCGCTCATAATGCCGATGTAGGTGGCCGGCCCCAAGCACGCCGACAACTGCACGGCCATGGACATGAGCGCGACGCCGTGGGAGTTCAGCTCATCGGGCAGCCGACGCAGGCCTGCCGTCTGAGCCGGCGAGAGCACCATGCCCGTCCCCAAGTACCCGAAGAAGATGCCGACGGTGGCCACGGCCACCGAGCCTGCAAGAGCACCGCCGATGGTGACGAGAAGCCCCGCCGTCGCCAGGCCCAGGCCCGCGGGCAGCACCGGCCATTCGCCGCGCCGATCGAGGACACGGCCCGCCACCACCGCAGCACTCGCGTTCGCCAGCACCGGCGCTACCATGAGAAGCCCCGCGATGCTGGCCGAAAGTCCTGCGGCCTCCTCGAAGTACAGCGGTGCCATCACCGACAGGGAGAAATAGGTCATCATAGTGATCATCACGAGCACAGCGGCCGGCCAGAAAGCGCGGCGGCGCAACGGCGCCAACGACACGAGGGGCCGAGCAAGTTTCTCCTGCCGCCACGCGAAGACGCCGAGCGCGACCGCGGCACCGATAAGCACGGCTGCGCCCACCGGCGGGTGCAGCGCCACTTCCGAAAGCCCCACCGACAAAAGCGTCACGCCGGCAGCCACGAACAGCGCCGAGGGCACGTCGAATCGGCTGCGCACCGGCTCGCGTCCGTCGCGCACCACGAAGGCACCCACAGCCGCCAGAAGCACCGCGGCGGCAAGCGGCACGAAAAAGACGCTGCGCCAACCCAGACCGCTCACCATGAAGCCCGTCACAATGGGGGCGGTTGCCGGGCCCACGGTGATCATGGCCGAGCCGACGGCCAGATAGCTGCCCATATTCTCGTGGGGCACCCTATCGACGATAACGTTCATCATAAGCGGAATAAACACACCCGTACCCACCGCCTGCACGAGCCGCGCCACCAGAAGCACGATGAAATTCGGCGCCAGCAGTCCCCCCACCGATCCCGCGATACTGAGAGCCGAAGCCGCGAAGAAGAGCGCACGCATGGTAAGGCGTCGATAAAGGTAGGCCATACAGGTGACCACCACCGTAACCGCGATCATATAGCCGGTGACGAGCCATTGGGCGCGCACTGCATCCACCGCGAAATCGCCCATGATGGACACAAGGGCCATATTCACCAGGTTCTCGTTGAAGCCGGCCAGAAAACCACAGCCGTAAAATACCGCCAGAAGCGGCGCCAAAGACGAATCGCGCATACTCTTCCTTACCTCGCGCCTCAGCCCTATGAAAGCGGCGCAACCTTGAGGTACGGCCGCAGGCAGCGTAGATACGGAACGCCCCCGAAGGAGCGTTCCGCCGCGTTCTGCTATGGAAAAGTGTAGCGCATAGAGGCCGCTTCGGCCCAGAAATCACCGATATCAGACAGTCATCTCGGCTTGGGGTCCCTGCGCAGCCGCATCCTGGGACTGCTGGCCCGCTGCGCCGGCGTCTTGGCCAGACTGCTGGCCGGTATCCTGCTCGTTGGCCGTATCGGCGCCGCGACGACCGCCGTGGCCCCCGCGAGCGCCGCGGCCCACGGTGTTGCTCGGCGTGGTGGAGGCGGTGAACTCAACCGCCGTGCCCCCTTCCACCGTACCGGAGGAGGCGCATCCCGCCGCATCGGCACCGGCCACCGTGCCGCCGACGACCACCTTGCCCGCAGCACCTTCGGCCAGACCGGGCGCCGAGACCACCGCGCACTGGAAAGCCTTGGGCACGTTGTAGCTGACCAGCACGGAACCCTCTGCGTCAGTGACGGCCACGTTGGCGCCAGCCGCACCTTCAGCGGCCACCATGGCAAAGGGCTGCGTGCCCTCGGTGAAGGTCTCGGCCATACCCGTTGATCCGACCAGAATCACCGAACCACCGGTGATCTTCGCGCCGTACTCATAATCGAGCGCGCTGTCGCCACCGCCCGCTGACCCATTGGCGAGCACCACGCCGCCATTCACCTCCACATACCCGTTCGAGTCGAGACCATCACCGCCCGCGTCAATGGTCACCATGCCGCCGTTGATCTGGATGAGGCAGTCCTCGCTGGCATTGGCAGCCACTGGACCGCCGCCTCGACCGCCCTGAGGCATCTGGCCGTCGGCACCTGGTGCGCCCTCGGGACGCTCGCCGCGCTCGCCCTCGGGACAGCCCCCGCCATCGGGACGCTGGGGCATCTGCCCCTCTTCCACGCCCTCGGGAAGCTCGGGGCGCTCGCCGCTCTGCGGATCGAAACCCTCGGGAGGCTCGGGCATCTGCCCGTCGGCACCCTTCGGCAGCTCGGGAGCCTGCCCGTCGGCACCAGTCGGGGGCTCGGGCTGCTTTTCCTGCGAGCCGTCGGCTGCACCGTCGGCAGCCCCGTCGCCCTGGGGCGCCGCACCGTCAGCATTCCTATCGCCCCGAGCAGCCGTGTCGCCATCAGAAGACTTGTCGCCCGCGTCGCCGGCGGCAGCCGCGGCGTCGGAATTCTCATCCGAGCGCTCGGCCACAGCGGCGTTGATGCCGTCGTCGCTCGACACGATGTTCAGCGCGCCGTCGTTGATGACCACTTTTTCGGCTTCGATGCCCTCGTCGCTTCCGGTCACATTCAACGTGCCGCCGTCCATGGTGAAGCGCGTCTCGGGGTTCATGCCCTTGCCGCCGGCCTCCACCGTAAAGGAACCGCCGGTCATAGCAGCTTCAACCTCGGAGCGCAGCGCATGGTCGGCCGCTTTCACGGCACCCTCGCCACCGGCAATGCGCAGATAGGTGGCAGCCTGGATGCCATCGTCCTGCACGTCCAACGTGAAAGAGCCGCCATCGATGGCCACGAATCCGCGGGTGGGATCCTCGTCGTTGTTCGACTTCACGCCGTCGCCGCCGGCCGTTACCGCAAAGGTGCCATCGGCTATCTTCACGCAGTCCTTGCCACGCAGGCCGTCCTCTTTGGCAGTCACGGTAAGCGTGCCGCCGGTGACGACCAGGTCGTCTTTGGAATTCACGCCGTGGCGGTAGTTGCCTTCCACAACAAGCGCACCCGAACCGTTGATGGTCAGATCGTCCTTGGAGAACAGCGCCGCATTCGGCTCGTCCTCGCCATCGGCCAGGGCGTAGGTCGCCCCGTCGGCGAGCGTGTTCTGCGAGCCGTCGGCCAGGGTAAGGAACACCTTGTCGGCCTGCTGCACCTCGAAGGCCGCGCCGTCGCTGTGGCGAATGGTCGCGCCGTCGAGCACCACCTGCACCTTGTCCTGATCGCTCGCGTTCACCACGAGGGAGCCATCAGACAGCTCGCCGCTGACGATGTAGGTGCCGGCCGCGGTGATTGTCACCGTGGAACCGTCGGCCTGGGCGCCCTCGCCCGTTACCGTAGCGCTCGACCCCGCAAGCGCGATGGTCGTGGCCGAGGCAGCGTCATAGCTGGCGTCCTTGTCGCGATCGCTGTAATCGAAGTCCATTCCGTCGATGTCGATAAGCGCGTCCCAATCGACCTTCTCGGCCGACGCAGCACCGGCCTGCTCCGAGCCACCCTCGTTTCCAGCACCCTCGTCGCTGCCGTAGGTGCCACCCGTGCAGCCCGTCAGCGCCAGCGTGGCAGCCAACGCCGAGGCCACCGCCCCGCGCGCCCACCGCCGGCGACGCTCCACCACGCCATCCATCACATTTGTCTTCTTCATGTAAGTCCTCCCAATAATGTAGTACGTTTCCATTTGGTCCAGAAGCCTCTTGAAGCGGCTCCCCGGCGGTCTGATCGCGGACGTCTGAGCGCCCGCGGAGAATGCGGCTCTTAAGAAGCAGATTCCATTTCAGCAGCAACGATTCTGGGATGGTACCGAAATGCGTGCGTCATCTTCTCTGCTTCTCTGGCCGCATTCGCAACGGGATTTAAGCGAAGCCGGCCGCGATCAGACTGTCGGGGAGCCGCCCTGCAGCGTTACAGCGTTTCCCGCGCCTGGGGCGTCATGCCCAACGAGATCTTCAAGTTGCCGTTCAAGCAGCGCAGCTCGTCGATCATGGCCTTCTCCAGCCCCGGCTCGCGCATGCGCAGCTGATAGGTGAGCTGGAAGAGGCTGCCCATGTTCGTGGTCGTCACCTCCACAAGCTCCGACTCCGCCGCATAGCGCCCGAGCACCGCGTCGAACACACCGTCGTACTCCAGATCCTCGGGAATGGTAATGCGCAGCGTCTTGCCCGGCTCGCGCGGCTTGCCGAAGGGCGTGAGCACGAACAGCAGGTTCACCACGGCCACCACCACGGTGAACACGCAGGCGAGCCCGAGGAATCCCATGCCCGTGGCGAGGCCGACCGCCATGGCCAGAAACACGCTGCCGATATCCTTCGCCGAACCGGGAATAGAACGGAATCGCACGAGGTTGAACACGCCCATAACGGCCACGCCCGCACCCAGATTCCCATTCACCAGGGTAATGACCATCTGCACGATAAGCGGCAGCAGCGCCAGTGTGACCACGAAGTTCTTCGAATAGCTGTGGCGGAACATGTACACGGCGGCGCAGGCCATACCGAGCACAACCGAGGCAACGCAGCATAACAGGAAGTCGGGCGCAGCCACCGAGCCCACGAGCGAATCGGAGCTTCCGAATATCGAGCTGAACGTCATGTCGAACATAGGGGTCCTTTCTCTTACTTGCGCTCTAGCTGACGGCGACGGCCCGCTGGAGGGCGCTGCCCTCACACAGCTGGTAGGCGTTGCCGTATTTGGTAAACGATGCGGGGTACACCTCGGAAGAGGAAAGTGCAGTTACCAGCCACGACGGGTAGGGACCGGCGCTCTTGATCTCGAGAATAGACTCCGACGGCGCTATGATCGGCCGCCAGGCGCTGGCATGCGCGCGGCAATCGAGATACTCCAGGCGGTCGTCGAAGGTGAGACGCAGGTCGGGATCGAACGACGCCGGCACAGATGTCGGCGCACCGCCAGCAGGCAGCGCGGGCATGGATGCGTCGGCTCCGGCCAACGCGCAGCATGTCGCCCACGCCTCGCGATCGCAGGCGATGCCCATGGAGGGCGCGATGGGCAGCCAGCGATCCATGGCTGCCTGCAACTCGCGGGCAATCTGGCGCGAAGCCGGAGCCAACGCCGCCGCGGCCTGATCGGTATCGGCAAGGGGCCAGCGCACGCAGGCACGCTCGTAGGGCAGTCCGCTCACGAAGGCCAGAGCGGCCGGAAGAGAGAGGGCCACACGCCGCTTGTACACGATGCCCTTGAACTTCTTCTTGATGCCGAAGAACACGGAGATGGCACACGGGTCAGCAGGGGCAGAAGCGGGGGCCGAAGCCGAACCGCCTCCGCCCGCCTCCCCGCCGGGTGTCAGAATACCTCCCCCGCCGGCAGCTTCGCGTCCGGCAATGGCCAGCGCCGCTTCCCAGCCCACCTGAGCACGCCGGGTCACCTCGGCATCGGACAGGGGCGCGCCGACCGCCTCGCGCAACAGCGGACCGGCCGCGAAGGCCTCCATGAGCGCCGCGCCGGATGCCTCGCCGTAGGCCCGCAGCCGCAGCTTCTCCTTGTACAGGGGCTTCTCCACCGAACGGGCGATCATGGCGCGCCCGGGAGTATCCAAATACAGGCTCGTGATACGGCTGCGCCCGTAGGCATCCACCGCCATCGCGCCGACACCGCGGGCCGCCGCCTCCACGGCCGCGCGCTGGCACGACGCGATACGGTACTTCTTCTCCACTCGCTTGAACACGCTGTCGTAGGCCACGGCCGTCCTTTCTCGTTTTTGACGGCGGCCATCATAGGCATACTTCCTGAAAAGTCACTGAAGCAACCGACTTCCTTTCAGCTTGTCTTCAGCCACCGCGGTACAATGGCCCAAGCATTCCCGAAGGCGCAAAGGAGCCTGCCGTGCACATACTCGTAGTGGAAGACGACGTCCGCCTCGCCGAGGCGCTCGCGCGCATTCTGGAAGACAACGGCTATACCGTCGAAACCGTTCACGACGGCCAAGCCGGCATCGACTACGGGGAGACCGGCACCTACGACGTCATCATCTTGGACGTCATGCTTCCCAAGGTGGACGGGTTCGCCGTGGCCCAGCGCCTGCGCCGCGCCCACGTGAGCACGCCCATCCTGCTGCTCACGGCACGCGACGCCACCACCGATAAAATCGCAGGCCTCGACTCGGGCGCCGACGACTACATGACCAAGCCCTTTTCACCAGCCGAGCTCATGGCGCACCTGCGGGCCCTCACCCGCCGCCAGGGCGACGTGGTCTTCGAGACCATCACCGCAGGCGACCTCACACTGAATCTGGAGAGCCTCGATTTGACCTGCGGCGGCGAGACCATTCGCCTGTCGCAGAAGGAGTTCGCCATCGCCCGCATCCTCCTGGGCTCGCCGGGCGCGGTGGTGTCGAAGGAGGCACTCATCGCTCGTGCCTGGGGCCCTGATTCCAACGCCAGCGAAAACAACGTGGAAGCCTATATCTCGTTTCTGCGAAAGAAGATCGGACACGTGGGATCCACAGCCCGCATTGAAACGATTCGCAGCGTGGGCTATCGCTTCGCCGAGGGCACCGGTCGATGAACCAGGCCGCACCACCCCTGCTGCGCAAGCTTCGCCTGAAGTTCATCGCGCTGAACATGGCGCTCGCCACCCTCGTACTGGCAGGTTCCTTCGCCGCCATCTGCTACATGGACTACCGCAGCGACGTGGACGAGGTGTACCGTACGCTCGCCCAAACCGTCAACCGCGCCGGCGAGCGACCGCGCCTCGTTCCCGACCACGAGCCCCTTCTGCCCGATGACGACTGGGAAGACGACGCACACGAAGATGCCGCGGAAGACGCGCGCGAGGCCGCCGATGATCGCGAAGATGCCGGCTCTATCGAGGGCCCAACCGGTGCGCCGATCCCATCGCCAGCCGTTGGCGCGACTGCGCGCCCCGGCGATAGCGCCCAGGGCGACACCATGAGCGCCATCGGCGCTGCGGCCGGTCAGCCGGGCGATGCCGAATCCGACGGCTCGCTCGCGCCGCCCGAGATCGGCGGTCGCCACGGTATGGGCGACAACCCCCTGCCGGTGGCAGCGTACTACTACGAAGGCGGTATTGCCGCCCAGTTCGTCGACCAATCGAGCGCAGCAGTACCCGAGTCGGTGCTGCCGGCTGCGCTGGTCGCCACGTCCCAGAGCGCGGGTCATCACGGCTACCTGGCCGAATCCGGTCTGTTCTTCGCCAAGCGCGAGGTGGGGCCCGGCATCATCGTGGCTTTTGCCGATGGCAGCGCGGCCAACGCATGGCAGGGGCTCGCCTGGGGGCTCGCCGTGGTCGGCATCGGGGCCCTCGGCGTGCTCTTCCTGCTGAACCTGCGCCTATCCCGTTGGGCACTAGGCCCCGTGCAGCGCGCCTGGTCCCAGCAGCAACAGTTCATCGCCGACGCGTCCCACGAACTGAAAACGCCGCTCACGGTCATTCTGGCGAACAACGCCATCCTGCGGCAGCGCGGAGGAGAGACCGTAGCCAGCCAGGGCCAGTGGATCGAGAGCACCCAGATGGAAGCCGAGCGCATGCAGGCCCTTGTGGCCGACATGCTTGACCTCGCGCGTCCCGCTGCCACAGCCTCCCCAAGCCAGCCGGCACCATCGCTCGACTTTAGCCGCCTGGTGGAGGGCGAGGCGCTTACCTTCGAGTCGGTGGCCTTCGAGCGCGATATCACCTGGGAAACCGCCGTGGACGCAGGTATCCGGATACGCGGAAACGCCACACGGTTGCAGCGGCTCGTAGCGGTACTGCTGGATAACGCCTGCAAGTACACCGAACCCGCAGGGCAGGTGCGCGTGACATTGCGCGCCGAGGGGGCCGAAGCGGTGCTTTCAGTCCAGAACTCCGGCGAGCCCATCGCGCCTGAAGACCTTCCGCACCTGTTCGACCGCTTCTACCGCGCCGACAAAGCCCGCACCCAGGCCGGCACCGATACGGCGGCGCCCGAGGGCTACGGGCTGGGTCTGGCCATCGCCCAGGACATCGCCCAGGCCCACAAGGGAACCCTTACTGCCACGAGCGCCGCCGAGGCCGGGACTACCTTCACCCTGCGTCTGCCCTTGGCGTAGGAACCGCCGAAAAGGAACCCTATCCCGCAAGAGCGAGTACTTGCGCCGCCTTCTCAAGAACGGCCTCGCGAATGAACGCCGACTTCTTCACGCCAACCATCTCGGCAGCGCGAGCTATGAGCTCCGCCCCCGATGCGGGGCACTTGAACGAGAGATTCGCATTGGGCTCTCCCGATAAAGGAGGTCGGCCGACGCGCAGGGGAACGAGTTCTATCTCCGCATCAGCGCCCTCCCATTCCGCAGCCCGCTTCTCGATCTCCTCGTCGGTGAGGATGTAACCGTTCTTCAGCTTGTATTCGGCCATAGCGCCTAGCGCCTCGCTTTCTCAACCTCAAGCCGCACCCTTCGCGAGAGCGGCGTGTTCGCATGGTAGATGAGCCACCCATCGACGGTCGGCGTTCCAACCATCTCGATGTCGCGACCCTTGGAATCGGCCCCTATCCATAGATACTCGGGGTAATTCGGACTATTGGCTCTCAGAGCCTCGTAGTAAGAATTCTTCCACGCCGTGCGAATATCCTCCTCGCTCAACTGGGGGTGGCGCAGAAATATCCGTGGGTGAATTTCGAGCATCGCCATGGTCGAGTTCCTTTTTCTACTACTTTATTCTACTACTCTATTTGTATAAAATCAATCAAGTCCTTTACCACAAATCGCACTATAGCACGATTTATCAATCATGAGCTTGCAATTTGCATGATTGTTCAATAAAAGCCCCGGCGCCCGTGAAGAGGATAGGGGGCGCCGGGGCGGGCAGATCGGAAGCTTTTATTCTTTATGCAGCAGCGATGTCAAGCCATGTATAGCGAACGGTCGGAACAACGAGGCCGCTGCTATCTTCGTGGTAGCTGCCCTCGACACGGCCGTAGGCCAGATAGCTCTTCCCCTCGCGACCCTTAGCGTCAAGCCAACTCTTGGGAACCGAGAATCCCACCGTGAGATCAGCCATCTTCTGATCGTTGAAGGAGAACGAGAGCGCATCCTTGCCGCCGTCACTCGGCGCTTTGGAGCTATCGTCGGACTGCGGAACGGCAAAGCTCACCGGAATCCGTTCCGGGCCCACGTACATGAAGTCGGCCTTGAAAAGATCCGTGTGCCCATCGTCGGGTTTCGCGTCGTGATTCTTGAGCGTGACGTTGCAGACGAGAACAGGGTCATCCTCGTCCGCCTCGCCAACTGCCTCGAGATTCGGCACGTGCTTATGCGCCTCATCGAAGCTCTTGTACAGCGTTGCCTCCATCACCCAAGCGTCCATCGATCCCGTCCAGCCGTAGGTCGTCTCCGGAGTGGCCCGCGTGCCGATCTCCACATAGTCGCCCATGCTCACGCCGCTGTTTTGGCCCTGTTGGGCAGCTGCAGACGAATCACCTGCCATCTCTTCATCGCTTCGGTGAATTCTCAGCCATGCAAAGGGATCAGCAGGAACGGCACCCTCGGCCGAGTCGCGGTAGCCGCCGCCCGCTGCGCCAAAGGCAAGGTACGCGGCCCCGACGAGCGTGGCTCCCTCCTCATGCCCCTCGTAGGCAGCCTTGTCGCCCCACCACTCTTCGGGAACCGCGAACCCCACCGTGAGAACGGTCGTCTCGTTCTGCGGAAGCTTGAAGTCGAAGAGCGATTCGTCCGAAGAGCCATTGGTCTGCGGAATGCAGCTGGTAACGGGAATGCGGTCGGCGTTCAAGTAGAGGAAATCGGCCTTGAAGAGGTCGGATCCGGCAGAATCGGCAGCAGACACGTTTTCGACGAGCACCTTGCACACCAGAACCGCCCCGCTGTCGCTCGCATCTTTCTTCAGCTCCAGATCGGCGTTCGCCTCCTTCGCCGCAGCGTAGGACTGATAGAGACAGGCGTCCTCGATGCTCACGTTCATGACGCCCGACCAGCTGAGTCCTGCGTTGGGCGACGCATCGCCGATGGCTTCGACGCTCTTGGCGGGATCGTCGGTGCCGACCTCGAACACCGAGTTCATGCTCCGCCCCTCGATGGGATCGTCGTCGTCCTTGGCCACCGAGTCACCGGTTCGCTCTTCGTCACTCGTCGTTGCCGCAGTCGTATCGTCTTTAGGCTCAGCCGGAGAACAGCCGGCAAGTCCGAAAAGAGAGGCAGCAACCGCTACGACAAGAACAAAAGCCGTCGCAGCAGTTAACCACTGATTATTGTTGCGAATTCGCAGATCCATGTCTTCCTCCTACCAGGTTTATCCCTCGAACGCTCCAATATAGACCGGGAGGCATGGTCTCGGCTTTAGTCGATGCTGATTTGCCAGATAGCGCCCTGACCAGCTAGGACCCCGCATACCGTTGCCTCACGCATTAACGTTCGAGCAGAGCTATCGATCAGCAACAAACGTTGATCGACCGAACTCCAACATACTCTGATACGGCAAAGACGGAGCCAGCCACCGACCTTCCGTTGCCTTGCGGTTAGGGAGATGTCAGCACAAGCCCTTCCCCAACGCAAAAAGCCCCGGCGCCCGTGAAGAGGATAGGGGGCGCCGGGGCGGGCAGATCAGGGCCGGCTGACCGCTCGCGCGGCCGGGAGATGCGGCCCTTCCTGCTTAACGGAATGGGTTACCTCTCGAAGATATCGCCGTTGAAGGTTTGGCGGAAGGTATCCAGAATCTGATGGGGGTTGTCGGTGAGAGCCACCGCACGGGGCGTCATGGTGTAGCGGTGGGTCTCGCCGCCGATGAGCCAGCGCGTGGGCACCTCATCGACGACGGTGATGGCATCGTTGCGACACACGTCCTGGCAGCTGCGGCACTTCACGCAGTCGCTCGGCGCATGTTCCACGCCCATCGCACCATCGGCGTCGTCGAACTTGCGAATGGCGCCAGTGGGACAGAACGTGGCGCACATGCGGCAGGAGTCGCAGCGTGTGGCATCGATGACCACTGCCCCGGCCAATCGGCACGAGATGCTGGGCGCTTGCGGCTCGCCGAGGGCAGCCAAGGCATCGAGCAGGCGCTCACGGCGATCGGGCACGAAATGAGGCAGCGTGCCGTCGCGCATAACGTGCATGGAATGGGCCGCCACCTTGCGCGTATGACCCGAGTTCCAGTAGAAGCGCATACCGGGACCTGCCGTCACATCGGCCGCCTCGGCCTCGGGGGATGAGAGGGATGTCGGCACAGCGGGCGAGCAAGCGGCCGTATCCTCGGCAGCCTCGAAGGCATCCTCCGACTCCGCCTCTTCAATGCCACGCTCGGGATGACGCGGAAGGGGCTCGCACGCGCGCTCCTCGGCAAAGAATGCGTTGAGGGCCGCACGGGCCGCCTCAACCGATACGCCGTCTGCGAGCACACCTTCGGGCACCTCGTCGGTCACGACGACGTTCGTGGAAGAGTCCCAGGCGTCCAGCAGCGTTCGTGCCGTCGCGGCCACCAGCTCGGCCGTGTCGCGCCCATGGCGCTGGGCGCAGCGGTCGCACTGACCGCAGAGCACCGTAACGTGACTCACGCCCTCAGCGGCGAGGCCGGCCAGCAGCGACTCGTCCACCCGCCCCGCGCACACCACCGAGGCACAGGCGTCCGGAGCGGCAAGATCGCCCAGCGCCGCTGCCGCCTGGCTGCAGGCAATGACCACTTCCCCATCGCGAACAGCGGCCATGCAGGCCGTCTTCAACTGGGCATCGGAAGGATTCAGCGATTCCAAAGCACAGGTGGGACACACCGTGGCGCAGGTACCGCAGCCAACGCACTTCGCCGCGTCCAGCGTAAGCTCGCCATCGACAAGCGCGATGCAACCCGACGTGCAAGCCGTCGCGCATTTCAGGCAGTCCACGTTGCGGTTGCGCACCTTGGCGCACCGCTCGCGGTGCACACGAATGGCAGTGCTGTCCACCACCTCGAAGGCGGCGCCCACATGCCGATGCGCCGCCGCATCGATCTTCTCAACCATAGTTGCTCCTCTTCAAAGGCGGTCGGGCCTCTCCCAAAGCCTTCCCGCTCCTACAACTAAAGTAATAACAAGAGTAATAATCTTCCTTACGCTGGGCTCCGCCGTCCGTGATCGACGACCTCTGCGCGCCCAGCGGCGAACAGACTCCCTTAATCCAGTTTCGGCTCCAGTTCGTCCATCACAGGCTCCAGTATCTCCACGGTGCCCTTCGCCTTCTTCCCGGCGAACACCGGCATGGTAATGGCTTTCGTGGGGCACGCGTCCACGCAGGCGCGGCAGCGGGTGCAGTCGGCTTGAGTGAGCTCGCCGAACTCGGGGTGGCGCAGGTTGATGTCGAACTCGCACACCTCGGCACACTTGCTGCACGAGGCGCCCTTCGCCGTCTCCAGGCACTTCTCGTCGTTGATGACGGGCACGAAGGTGCGCGAGAAGCGGCCGACGAGGTTCATGAGGGCCGACAGCGGGCAGAAGCGCGTGCACCACTTCCGCAGAAACACGATCTCGATGATGAGCATGGCCGGGATGAGGATGATGCCGATAGTGGCATCGCCCGCCGAGAAGGCCCGCCACAGCACGAGCACCGTGGCGAACGTGAGGCCCACCGGGCATACGAGACAGAATACCGGGAAGCCGAAGATGGCCGTGGACAAGAGCGCACCGCCGAGCACCGCGTGGCGCGAGTCCAGCTTGCCGTGCTTCACGGGCTGGCACTTGCCGCAGGCACCGCAGGCGTGGCCGGCGGCCGCATTGTCCTTGGAGGCCTTCCCCATGCCCGCGCGCAGGCCTTCCAGCTCCTGCTGGGAGATAGCCTTGATCTCGGCGTTCTTCTGCTCAGTCAGGGCAGCGCGCTTCTTGGGCGAGCGGAAGTAGTCGCGGATGCGGTAGATGAGCGTGGTCGGGCACAGCCATGCGCAGAAGGCGCGGCCGACGAGCAGTACGAGCGCAGCCATGATAACGAGCGATATCACGGCGCGCGGGATCATGGTCTTCGTGGCGATCATGGTGCCGAGCGCGCCCAAGGGGCACAGCGCCGCGATGGTATCCCAGCCGAAGCCGGACAGGGTGCCGGTGCTCACCCCGGCGATAAGGCCGGCGCCCATGGCGATGAACACGCCGGCGGCGATAATGGTACGAAGGTTCTTGGTCTTCATGGATGCCCCCTAGGCCTGAATGGGACGCACCACGATGGCGCGCTCGCTGGACTTGATGGAGCCCGAGGACAGCGACAGGCACACGGCCTGGCAGGCGCCGCAACCGTTGCAGCGGTCCTCGACGACGTAGGGGATGGGGTTCGCACCGCCCTCGTCCTTCAGCTCGATGGCGCCGTACTTGCAGGCGTCGTAGCAGTCGCGGCACCCGGTAAGGCGGTAGGCCAGGCAGGTGCGCGGGTCGATCTCGGCAGTGCCGATGATGACGTCGCCCGTCTCGCCCGTCTCGGGGTTGCCCACGGTGTAGCTAGCGGGAAGCTCCAGGGCGTCGGTGGGGCACACCGCCACGCACAGAGGCTGGCCACCGTTCTCCTCGTAGCAGAAGTCGCAGTAGTTGCCCGTGTTGAAGTCGAGCATGGGGCTGCGCATGTCAAGCAGGCCGTCCTCGATCTTGGCCGGCACGATCACCTTGCGCGGGCATGCCTCGTAGCAGCGCTCGCAGCGAATGCAGCCGCTGACCAGGTGCGCCTCGTCGGTTCCTCCGGGCGGGCGGTTCAGCGGATTGTGGCCCGCGTAGCGCAGACCGCCCAAGCCCAGCAGGGCCACCGTAGACCCCACGCCGATGAACAGGCCGCGCCGCGAGATGTTGCCCACCCCCGCGCGCTTGGGCTCGGCCGCCGCCTCCGCATCGGCCGCAACTCCGGGAGCAGCCGCGTCGGCCGACACCCCGGCCGCCGCTTCCTCGGCGGCGATTCCCTCTTTCTTCTCCTCTTCAGCCATAGCTTCTCCTCTTCATTCCGCTTAAATGGCTTCAAAATCACGGTTTTGGGTACGAAAACGGCATGTAGAAGCCGTTATGTAATACGCGAACTGGCGAAACGCGTCGGCCGCCATACATCCCAGGCCCTTTTCGCCTTGCTTCATCCCCAAAACCGTCATTTTCAAGCCATTTCGCGCCCGACTCGCATCATGCCGGGCTGCTTCAAGCAGGCAGGGCGACCCACTTGCGTCGCCTGCGGGGCTCATCCGTTACATTGAGCCGCCCTGCCTTTCATTTCACTTCGGGTGAGGGCCCTCCGACCAGAGAAGGCCCCCTCCCACGTTTAAGCTAGTTCGCCCACTGGAACTGGATGAGGGCGTTCACTGCCACCTCGTAGAGCAGCACGCGCCACACGATGGTGCCGATCACGGCGCACACGAGCGCGATCACGGCAGCCACGAGCACCTTGTCGGCGGGCACCTTGCCAGTCATTGCCAGGAAGGTGACCACGGCCGGCGCCGCGCAACCGATCACGATGGAGCCGAGCCAGAAGGCCAGGGCATGCTGACCGGTCATGATGGCGCCGGTCACCGCGTCCTCAGCACCGCGCATGGGCACGTCGGGCAGCGTCGGATCGAAGTAGTACTGGATCTCGGTGTAGTGCTCGCCCATGCCGGAGATGGCCACGGCGTACACCACGGTCACGATAGCCACGCACACCGTGCCGATGAAGCCGATGGTGCTCGAGAGCTTCACGGCATCCTCGCACTTGGTGGCGCCGGCGATGATCATGGCGGCGATACCGCCGAGCATCACCGTGGCGGCCACGTAGTACACAGGCAGCAGCATGGTGTCCCACACGGGGATGGCGGCCATGAGGTAGGAGTCGCCCGTCGCGAACGGCAGGGCCACGGACACCACGATGGCAAGGATGGCGCACCACTTGGGGGCCACGCCCTCCTCGGAGCGACGCATCATGAGGAAGTACAGCACCACGGCGATACCGAAGATGATCACGAAGATCAGCTCGATGGTAATGCCCGAGGTGAGATGTCCGAAGCCGTTCAGCATGCGCAGGGGGTTCTCCAGGTGGAAGAACACCGCCAGGCCGCCCACGGCCAGAGCCACGATGGCGCTCACGCAGGACGCCAGCTGCATGGCCTTGCCCTTGCCCGCCAGGGTCAGAATGCCCTGGGTGAGGAAGATGCCGCTGGCCAGACAGTTAAAGAACGTGAAGAGAATAAGGGGCCACTGAATTTCCATTGGTAGTTACTCCCTCCACTTGCGGCCCTCACGCAGCAAGTACATGATCTTGGGATCGTTGCCCTTGTTGGTGAGATAATGGATATCGTTTTCGGTAAAGGCTTCCACGTAGTCCTTGAGCTTGACGCGGGTCTTGGTCATCTCGTCGTACTGGCAGCCGGGGCTGTCGGGGTGAGCCGGGCCCTCGAAGTTCGCCACACCCTGGTCAAGATCGCCGAAGAAGCGGGCGCGGGCGCCGCACTGGGCAACGCACTGGGGCAGCTCGCCCTGGGAGATACGCTGCTCGCAGAGGGTGCACTTCTCCACGACGCGCTCCTCCTCGTTCAGGTAGCGCACGCCGTAGGGGCAGGCCATGGCGCAGAACTGGCAGCCGATGCACTTGTCCTTGTCGATCTGGATGGTGCCGTCAGCGGCCACATGAGAGGCCTCGGTCGGGCACACCTTCACGCACTCGGGGTTAGCGCAGTGCTGGCACTGGACGGGGAGGAAGTACATCTCCACGTCCGGGAAGGTACCGGAGCCGCCCTCGATGGGATGCGGACCGACGCGCAGGGTCTTGATCCAGAAATTGCCCACGTCGACGCCGTTGATGGCCTTGCAGGCAACGGTGCAGGCAAGGCAGCCGGTGCAGCGGTTCAGGTCCGTGATGATTGCGTAGTTGGACATAGCTTCTACCTCCTTCCTTTATTCCTTGATGAGACTGATGGTCTGCAGACCCTTGGCATCGGCGCTCGCGTAGGTGAGCTCCACCTTCGAGTCATCCAGACGCGGGTCGTTGGCCATCCATTCCTTTAGACGCGGGTCGTTGGCGTTGGTGATGGCCTCGTTGCCCCACGGGTCGCACGGCACGGGGTTGCCGAACGGCGAGTTCTCCTCGGTGGCCTTGTAAACGACCATCGGGTTGCCGCGCAGCTGGGAGGCACCGCAGATCCAGCACTGGGCGTACTTGTCCATGGTGCAGTTGATGCCGACGAGCTCGAAGCCGTGGGCGGCGTGATCCATCTCGGGGTACCACCAGGCATGGTTGGCGTTGGTGGTGCCTTCCTTGATGCCGTAGTACAGGTCGGCCACCTCGCGGATAGCGCCCCAGGGGGTGCGCACCCAGATCCAGTCGCCCTGCTCGATGCCGAGGCGGGCGGCGTCGTTCGGGTTCATCTCGAAGCGCGGCGACGGCCACAGCTCGCGGCACCAGGGCAGCTGACGGTGCTCGGAGTGGAAGTAGACGGGCTGGCGAGCGCCAGAGGTGCAGATGAAGGTGGCCTCCGGGTTCTCCTTGACGGCCTTCTTGTAGGCCTCGAGGTTGTCGGTGTCGCCGTTGTCGGTCGCCTGGCCGTTGCCCACGCCGGCAATGCCGTGGTAGGGCTTGTTGAGGTAGTTCTCGCTGTTGTAGGAGGCGCTGTCCACCAGGCTGGCGTCGTACCACTCGGGGTTGGAGACGCGGGAGTTCTTGGCCTCGAACCAGTGCGGGAACTTGTCAATGTCCGGGATGTCGCCGGCGTAGGCGGCACGCTCGGGCGAGCACACCTCGGCGAAGTACGGGGTCTTGTCGCCCACCTTCACCGTGGTGCCCGGCGTCTCGAGCACGTAGGACTCGGTCACCGTATCGCCAATGTAGGACTCGCAGATGGTCGACCAGATCTCGACCTTGCCGGTGGGGGTACCGAAGGCGCACTTCTCGTCCACGGCGGCGTACAAGTTGTAGCCGGCCTGCTGGCGACGGTAGCCCATCTCCCAGCGACGATAGGTGCCCCAACGCTCGGGATGCCACTTGCGGCAGTCGAACCAGCCCTCTTCCTGGAACTTCGCAGCGTACTGCGGGAAGTCGGGACCATCCGGATACTCCTCGGTCTTCCACCAGTCGGTGGCGTCCTTGAGCACGCGGTACTCCTGCTCCTCGTAGCCCACGGAACCGCCAGCCTGGATGAAGTTGTGGTAATCCAGGTTCAGCCACTCGTCGTACTCGGGGTCGCGGTCGTTGAACGGCACGCCCATGGACTTGTGCAGGCACACCACGAAGGTCGGGTCGAAGACCACGTCGCCGATGGGCTCCACGCAGCGCTGGCCCGCGCCGAAGATACCGCCGGCACCCTGGGACACGCGGCCGGTGTTGGTCTCCAGCCAGTGGGTGCAGGGGAAGACGTAGTCGGCGGTGCCGTTGTTCGGGCAGGACCACAGGTTGATGTCCACCCAGAAGTCGAGCTGCGTGAGGGCATCCCACGCCTCGAGCAGGTTGGACTGGTTCATGAAGTCGCCGGACATGCAGATGCCGCCGTAGAGCTTGTAGGGAGAATCGATCTCGCGGATGGCGTCCCAAATGGAGGAGGCGTCGGTCCAGGAGTTCCAGAAGCGCAGCAGCGGGAAACGCTCGGCGGAAATCTGATCCGCGTTGTTCTCGAACGGCGTCTTCAGACCCGGGTAGGCGCGGGAGCTCTTGTAGTCGCCGCCCTTGCGCATGGCGATGATGCGGGCTTCCTCATCGGTGGGGATGTGGTTGCCGTAGCGCTCCATGAGCGGAGAGTTCTCATCCTGCAGATACTTCACGAAGTTCTGGATCAGCGGAATCTGATCCTCGATGGTCAGGTCGCGCGGCGTGTTGCCGAGCTCCATGGTACCGATGCCCTCGCGAATACCCCAGTCAACGGGCTCGTGATCGGTCACGATCATGTTGGCGCGGCCGGCGCAGCCGTCGACCTGGGCCTTGGAGGAACCGCGGTTGCCGGCGGGCTCGTCGGAGTTGCCGGTCAGGCAGGCGATGAGCTGCAGGGCACGGGTGTTCTGCACGGCATGGCCGGTCTGGTCGGGAGCCAGCTGGTAGTGAATGCCGCCGTTGCCGTGAAGCGGGTTCAGGCGCGTCGTGTAGGCGCGCACCGCCTCCTCGATCTTATCGGCGGGCACCTCGGTGATCTCGGAGACGCGGTCGAGGGTGTACTCCTCGAGGTTGTGCTCCCACTCCTGCCACACGGACTTGGCCTCGATCATGGTGCCGTTCTTCAACTTCACCTGCACGCCGTCGGGCCACAGCTCCGGATCCTTCGGCAGACCCTTGGGATTGGACTTCTTGCCCTTCTCGTTGCCCTTGCCGGTCCAGTAGGCGTCGTAGGCCGGGTCGGCCGGGTCGGCGAACTTGGAGGGGTCGGGCAGCCAGGCATCGGCGATGATGGGCTTGTAGGGATGCTCGATCCAGGTACCGGTGGTCGGGATCTTGTGCTTCTCGCCCTCCCACTGGCATTCCTCGGCGTCCCAGTAGGTCGGCTTCTCGTTAGCGGCGTCCCAGCAGATGAAGCGGCGGTAGGAGTACTGCTCCGGCGCCGGCTCCCAGAACTGGGAAACCCACTCGCGGTCCAGATCGGCCTCGGTGAGAAGACGGCTGGTCATGTGGATGCCGCCGTTCATCTCCAGGAAGTAGCCCTTATAGGTCTTGCCGTCGGCCTCGGGGTTGTACAGGAACGGGCCGTTGGACCAACGCTTCACGAAGTTCTTGTCGTAGGCGTCGTTGTCCACAATCCACTTCAGCCAGCCCAGCGACAGCGCCAGGTCGGTACCGACGCGGATGGGCAGCCAGATGTCGGCCTCCTTGCCCAGCGGGCTCATGCGCGGGTCAACGAGAATGTGCTTGTAGGCGCGCTGCGAGCAGTCCACGACGGTACGGTTGGTAGAGTCGTAGTTGGAGTACTCGGACGCGGTGCCCCACTGCACGTAGACGATCGGGCCCTGCTCCACTTCCATCCAGGGCGAGCCCTTCTCATCGGTGAGCACGCCGCCGAAGTGGCGCGGGCCCTTGCAGATCTCGTAGGCGGAGTGGAAGTTGTGGGTGCCGAAGACCGACTTCAGCGTACCGTAAGGCGGCTGGGCCCACACGCGCGACGTGCCGCCCATGGAGAAGATGGCCTTGCCGCCGTACTTCGAGATGATCTCGTTGTACTTGGCGCCCACCTCATCCATAGCCTCGGCGAAGTTCACGCGGACCCAACCCGGATCGTCCTCGCCCTTGGGGTTGGTGCGCTTCATGGTGTAGCGCAGACGATCGGGATGGTACAGAGCCAGCATGGACGACTGCGACTTGGCGCAGCAGTGACCGCGGCTGTGTGCGTTGGACTCGTCACCCTCAACCTTGATGACCTTGTTGTCCTGCACGGTGACCCACACACCGCATTCCACTTTACCGCATGCACGGCAGCAGGAACGGATGCGCTTGACCTCACCAGCTGATTCGTCGACGCCCTCGGCCAGAGCCGCAGACGGAGCAGCGGCGAAGCTGAGCGTGCTCGCAGCGCCCGTGACGGCGGCGGCCTTCAGGAAGCTGCGACGAGTCAGTGAAAGTTTAGCCATGGGTCCCTCCTCTCTCTTAGAGTAGATAGCTTTCCAACAAAACACCGGAGGCCCTCGGCGGCTTCGAGCGCCGCCCCTGAATGGAGGGGGTGGGGTGGCGCCCTCGCTGTCGAGCAGCCCCCGATGTTTTGTTGCCCAACGGTGGGAAATGATACGGAGCCGTTACGTTTCGCAATCATAAGAGCAGGCCGATTTGGGGCGCGACAATCATCCCGCACGCTCATCTTTGGGGGATGATTTGCCTGCTCGGGGCGTTTCTATACTGGTTGGCGAAGAGGATAGGAGGCAGTTTCCGCCGCAGACGGGCCCCGCGGGGCGCAACAAGGAGGCTGCCGCTGAGAAAGGAGAGACCGATGGCAAAACCCCATCCCTCTATGGCGCTGCTGCTCGATCTGGACGAGCGCGTCGTAAACAACGATCTGCGTCTGGAAATCGACCGCTGCTACTCTTACTTGGGAACGCCCGTGGTGCGCACGCACCCGGCAACCGAGGGCGAGGCGGTGAACAACATCCGCATGATGGTGCGCGTGGGAGCGCGCGAGTACCTGGACTCTGCGGCCGAGGGCGCCGATGCGCTGTGGAACGACTCCATCGAGCACTGGCTTTTGAACCAGGTGCACGCCGTTGAGAACCAGATGAAGATCTTCAACCGCCGCCAGCGCGAGGAGGGCACGCCCGAGCTTACGTTCACCTGGCTGGAGGTGGAGCTCGGCGGAGGCCGCCTCATGGTACGCCTGCGCCTCGACTCCTCCTGCGGCATCGATCCGGCCGACAGCGTGTGGGTATCCCGCGTGCGCACGGCCCTGAACGAGGGCGCGCTCGGAGAGGACGTCGTGAGCGTGCAGCTGCCCTCCGACGCCTCCTACGAGGCCCAGCGCACCGCCGGTCTGGCGGCGCTGGCGGCCCGCAAACTGGCCGAGGAAGAGGCCGCACGCGAGGCTGAGACGGCCGCTGCTGCCGAGGCCGCTGCCGCCGAGGAGGCCGCCGAGGCCGCGTTCATGGCCTCCCCCGCCCTGATGGCTGAGGCCGAGGAAGCGGCGCGCGAGGCCGAGGAGGCCGCCGATATCGTCGTGCAGGCCCGCATCGCCCGCGACCTGGAGGCTGCCGAGCGCGGCGAGCTGGAGAAGACCCCCGAGCAGATCGTGGCCGAGCGCATCGCCGAGGAGGCCCATCTGGGCGAGGACATCCAGCGGAAGTACGCGCTGCCCGAGGCCGACTTCCGCATTGCCTTCGACCAGTGGACCGTGTTCTACGCCGACGGATCCGCCCGCGACTTCAACGCCGAGACCGGCGTTCTTGCCGAGTAGGAGGCTGCCATGACCGACGTTATCGCCGAAATCGCGGCTTTCGACGGCCGCATCGCCAAGGTGTCGGGGCCTATGCGCTCTGGCAAGACCGAAGCCCTCGTGCGCCGCGCCGCCGCCCTGCTGGCGGCTGGCATCGCACCCGAGGACATCCTGCTGGCTACCACCACCGCAGAGGCGGCGCGGGTGGCGCGCCGGCGCCTTACGCGCGCCCTTGCCACCGCCGGCGTGGCCGACGCAGCTGATGTGGCTGCCCGCGTGAACGTGGCCGATACCCGCACGGTGCTCTTGGATGTGCTGGACACGCCCGAGGCCCGCACTGCCACCGGCCGCACGCCACGGGTGCTCGCCCCCTTCGAGTACAACTTCTTCCTGGAGGATATGAAGACCCTCGGCACCCCGGTCCGGCGCCTGCGCTCGCTTTTGCGCCACTTCAAGGAGCAGTGGTGCGCTGGCGCACCCGAGGAGGAATGGGTGGTGCCCGGCGAGGAGCAGGAAACGCTCGATCTGGCCCGGCGCCTGCTCACCGCCACCAACGCCATGCTGGAAGACGAGGCGGCCTACCTCTGCCTGCGCTACCTGCAAGGCGATGCTGGCACCGAAGCCCGTCAGTGCTTCGCCCACGTGCTCGCCGACGACTTCCAGAACCTCTCGGCCGCGCAGCAGACGTGCCTGTGCCTGCTCGCCCGTGATGCGCTTGTCGTGGCCGGCAACCCGGACGAGACCGTGACCGCGGCCAGCGACTTCCCCGCGCCCGACGGCTTTGCCACCTTCGATACCCTGCGCCGCAATGTGAGCGTCTTCACGCTGCAGACGGCCTTCGGCAACCCGAACATCACCGCGTTCTGCGATGCAGTGGCGCGCGCGGGCAACGAGGATGCCCTGGCCGCCGACGAGCGCGAGGGCGTCATCCGCGACATTGCCACGGTGAAGTGGGGCACGCCCGACGAGGAGTTCAACGGGCTGACGCGCTACCTGTTCGCCCTGGCCGCCGAGGATGCCGAGGCGCTGCCCGGCGAGGTATGCCTGGTGGCTCCCAACCGCCAGTGGGCCCGCGCCTTCGAGCAGATGCTCGTCAAGCGCGGCTTCGCGGTCTCGCTGCTCGGCTTCGAGCGCCTGACGGGCGACCCGCGCGAGATGGCCCGCGCCCAGGCGCTTGTGGCCTACACCTCGCTCAACCTCATCGCCGACCCCGAGGATCTGTTCGCCTGGCGCGCGTGGCTCGGCTTCGGCAACTACCTCACGCTCTCCGACGGCTGGAAGTTCCTGCTGGACTGGTGCGACGAGAACGACGCGACCATCTTCGCCGCCCTGGATGCGGCCAGCGCCGCCCGCGCCGCCGGCGAGCCGGAGCCCTTCCCCCGCGGCGAGCGTCTGGCTGAGCGCTACGATGCCGGCCGCGCCCTCATTAAGGCAAACTGCGAGCGCCGCGGCCATGCCCTCCTGGCCGCCGTGGGCGCTGCGAACCTGCGCGATTTCGCCACCGTAGCCGCCTCCCTCGTGGGCGATGAGGACGCAGCCGCCCTGTACGCCATGGTGCGCGCCACCCAGTTCACACCCGTGCACGACGAGAACGAGCGAGCCGTGCGCGTGAGCTCCTACGAGCAGATGTGCGGCTGCGGTTACCGCTCTGTGTACGCCGTGGGCTGCGTGGACGGCTTTATGCCCGCGCGCGACGCCTTCGAGGTGGTCTCCACCGACGCCGACCGCGCCCGCGTGCGTGCGGAGGGGCGCCGCGCCTTCGCTGCTGCCACCGGCAAGGCGTCTGACGCGCTTACGCTCTCCACCTTCAGCAAGGCCCCGCTCGAGCTGGCCGAGCGCACGAAGATGCAGGTCGCGCGCGTGCGCATGGAGGCCGGCGAGCGCATGGCCGCCGTGCGCCCCACCTGCTTCATCGAAGAGGCAGGCGCCGCGGCCCCCATCACCTTGGGCGGCCAGGCCCTCCTCGCCGACGCCGGCATCGACTAGCCGTCCGGCAACATACCCACTCCCCCGAGGAGCCCCGCATCGCCGGGGCTCTTCTTCATCTCGGGGCCTTTTCTCGGTTCCGAACCCCCGCACCCCTCGGCCGGGAAGGGGAGCTTCCGCCGCCCGCTGTGCGCCTGATCCCCTCCGAACGCAGTTAAGGAAATAGCGGAAGGAACGCACATAAGTCGGTACCATCCCGACACGCCTGCTGCTGGCGTAGAAGCTATTTCTTTAACAACTGCGCTCTCCGGGGGCGCCCAGAGGCCGGCGGAAGCGCCCTTTCCCGGCCGAGACACCCGAAAGCTCGAAACGGTGCCCGAATATGCGTCGACCCCGCGTAAGGGGGAGGCGGGGTCGACTGGAAGGAGGGGAAAGAAAAGGGGTTGATAAGGAATGGGGAACGGGCTAGTCCTCCACGGAGTCAAGAAGCTCGCGCAAGACGGCTTCGTCCTCCTGGATGGTGCCGAGCGTGAGCTGGCCTAGGCCCTGGTAGAACAGGGTGCGGGCATGCAGGCGCATATCGGTCACCATCATGGGCACCCAGTTGATGAGGTGATTCTCCAAAAAGTCGTAGGAGGTGCGCAGATAGGCGATGGCCTCGTCCTCGGCGTTGTCGGCCAGAGCCTCGGCGGTGCGCAGGGCCATGCGCTGCATGAACTCCAGCTCCAGCGCAATGTGGTCCTCGGCTTCGTTCCAATCGCCGCGCTTCAGCTCGTTCTCGCGCAGGGTGGCCAGCACCTCGGCGCGGGCCTCCTGCATGAGCAGACGGCGCTCGGAGGTGTACACCGACTCGTAGGGATAGGCGGCCGAGTAGCCGTTCACGCCATGGCCGATGAAGGTGCTCACGTAGTCGATGGCAAGCTCGGTCACCGAGTCGTCCCAAGCGCGCTTCAGGTAGTCGTACAGCTGATGATAGCCCTCATCCACGGCGGCGTTGCCCGTGGCCTGGGGAAAGCGCATGCCCTGCAGCTCGCGCAGGGTGGCCAGGTCCACCTCCTCGCGGAACAGACGGGCGAGCATCCCGTAGGAGCGGGCACGGGTGTTCATCAACTCGACGAGGTCCACGTCCTCAGTCGTCTTCACGTCTTCGATAGCGGCCATGGCCTTACGCCTCCTTAGCAGTCTTCAGCTCGGCGAGCATCGCCCGCCCCAGATCGGTCAGATTCCAGGCTCCATTGCCCCAGATGATGCAGTCGGTGGTCTCCAGAATGTCCACGAAGTGCTGGCCGAAACGGCGCGGCGACTGGGTGATCTCCATCGCGTCGGTCATCTCCTCGATGGCCGGCAGCGTGCGCGGCGCCTCAGCCAGCGCGTCCATCACGCGCTCGTACACCTCGGCGTAGCGGGACTCGCTAGATTCCAGCACGATAGCGCGGAACTGGGCGCCGCCCATATACTCCGCTCGCAGGGCCAGCGCATCCTCGGTGGCGTACCACACCGGATCTACGCGCTCCTTGATCTCCAGGTAGCTCACGCCCTCGGCCGCGCTCTCCTGCTCCTCGGTCGTCTCGGGCATCTCCAGCGTAAGCGCGCCGGCACGCTCGAGCATGCGGCAGAGCGTCATGGGGGCGTACACCGACCAGTTGTCGCGCTGCCACTCGTCCACCCGCTCGGAAATCACGCTAGAGGCGCAGCCGCCCTCGGCGAGGCCGATGATGTTCAGCAGCACCGGACGGCGATTGGGGTTGCGAATGATGAGCGCCTGCAGAGCCGCTCGCGCGCTGCCCTGGCGCGCCGGCGAGTACACCGGGTCGCGATGCACCGTCTCGGGCATGTTGCGCATCGTGGGGTAGTCGATGGTGTCGTAGGGGTTCTCGTCGTCCATCCACTCTTGGTCGATGACCGAGTCATCGACGGCAAGGGGATCGAACTCGTCGTCGAAGGCGAGCAGATCGAGGGTCTCCTCCCCCTTCGTCGCCTGCGTAGAATATGCCATGGGGCACCTTCCTTTCTTCTATCCTCTTCGCCGTCTATTGTAAGAAGCGCACATGCCGCACCTTCATACGGCCAGGTCGTATCTGGGGCGCGGAGCATCATCCTGGGATGATGATTTGGGGCCTTGCCGAGGATGATTCCGCACGATAACGGGGGTTTTCGCCTTGACGTTTCGCGCGAGCGCGCCATAATGGGGCCAGCGTTGCGAAACTGCGGGGCTACCGAGATTTAGGGAGCACTTATGACCAACGCAGCATTCGGCAAGAAGACTCTTGCCATCGCGGTTATGGCCAGCCTCTGTGCGGCCCTGATCGCCGTCCCGGCCTATGGTTTCTACCATGTGCACGACGACGGCGTGTCGGACGGATCGCAGGGCCTGGGTGCCTACGAGATCTTCGCGGTGGTCGACGAGACCGCCGTCGGGGGCGACGTGCACTCCGACCTGATGTTCGTTCCGGCGGGCAGCACGGCCGATGTTGTCCTCGACGAGGGCATCATCTCCAGCGAGAACCAGGCCGGTCTGGACGCCATTCACAACTATGACGTTCAGTCCATCGCCGAGTACCTCGCGGCCAACGGTTACAACTACACGGTTGCCGTGTACCCGACCGGAGAGGTTCAGGCCTACAAAGATGCGGAGGGCGCTTACGCCGCTACGTCCCAGAACGTGAGCGACGCCTACACCGCCGCGTCGAAGGGCGACGGCAGCACCGTCGTCGATCGCTACGACAACGTAGTGATCACGGTGACCAAGTAGGTCGCCGCCCACAGAGAGGGGCCGTCGTCGACCAGCGGCGGCCCCTCTCCTTTTCGCGCTTGCCGCAAGGGGACGGGCGCGGGGCTTGACGATGCGGTGAGGCCGATTCTATAATCCGCTGACTCCGCGTTAAAAAGAGAAGAACGACAGGGGAAACGGCACCAAGGGGGATCATGGGCTTCCACGTACCGCGCGTCACCATCAGCATCGATTTCGGCAAAGAGGCCTCGTTCGGCGAGCTGAGCCTCATCTCGCTCGGCTACGGGCTGCATCAGGCCTGGATCTACAGCTCCATGTTCGACAAGGGTGGCATTTTCGGCACCGCGCCTTTGGAGGCAAGCCCTCTGAACGACCAGCTGTCCCTTGCTTACTTCATGTCCATTATCGTGTACGGCATGCTGCTGCTCGTGGCGAGCGCCCTGGACACGAAGCTCATCCGCTTCTTCCACGCCACCCCCGTGCTCGTAGGCGCGGCCCTGCTGGGCACGGCAGGCACGCTTTTGCTGCTCCTGCCCGCCGCAGCCGGCTGGGACACCGGCATCACCCAGGTGGCGTCGGGCGTGCTCACCGGCGCCGGCTCGTCGGTACTGCTCATTGCCTGGGGCATCGCCTTCGCGCGACGCGACCCGGCCTCCATCGTCATCAACGGCGCTCTGTCCATCGCCATCGGCTTCGGCATCTACGGCCTGGTGCTGCACCAGCTGCCCTTCCCTCTAGGTGCCCTGGCCAGCGCGCTTATTCCCGTGGCGGAGGCGGCACTGCTGTTCGTGCTGCGCTCCCGCGTAAGCCTCGACTTCGACAACCGCCGCCTCATCTTCAACCCGCTGCCTATCAACCAGGCGCGCTTCGTGTTCCGCTTCGGGCTGCCGGTGTTCTTCTTGGGGCTTGCCCTGGGCGTCCTGCGCCAGAGCTCCATCGAGACGGTGCTGCCCGGCGCCGGCTTCGAAGATCAGGCCATTCTGTTCGTCACGGCCTGCTGCGCCATGATGCTCATCATGGTTACCTTCCTGGCCCTGGGCGGCAGCGAGCGCTGGCACACCTTCTTCCGGCCGCTCATCCCGTTCATCGCCGTGACGGCGGTGTTCATCCCGCTGTCGGCCGGTTCCGACTCGGTGCTCACCACCTCGGTGGTGCTCATCGGGTACATGACCTTCGAATCGCTCATGTGGATCTTCTTCGCCGAGCTCTCCCAGCGCTTCCGCCTGTCCCCCATCTTCGTATTCGGTCTGGGACGCGGCGTTATGGCCCTGGCAGCGCTAGGCGGTTCCATTCTGCCCGTGGCGTCGGCCGCCGTGCCCGGCGTGCCGGATATGGGCGAGACAGGGCTTGTGATCATGGTGATTGTGGCCATGATGGTGGCCTACGCGCTGCTGCCCGAAGAACGTGAAATGATGACTATCGTGTCCACCGCCCCGTGCGTGAAGCTGGCCGCCCGCGAGCCGGGCACCCCGCTGGTGGTGGCCCACTTCGACGAACCCGCCAGCGACAACACGGACACCCCGGGAAATGCCGCCCCTGCCGTAGGTGTTTCGGGAGGCAACAACGCCCCGGTAGCCGCTGGCCAGGAGAACACCGGCGCAGTTGCCGGCATCGCGACTTCCGATGTTGCGAACGCTGAGTACGCCAACCCAGCTTCCGGAAATGCTCCGGCTGCTCCCGAGAGCGCCCCTTCCGCGAAATCGGTCGCAGACTCAAGCGACCACACCCCCGGCATTGCCAGCGACCCCGGCGAGGCGCCCTCCGCCTCCGATGCGGCCGTCGCCGCAACCCCCGTATCGGAGGCGCGCCGCACCATGCTCGGCGAGACCTCCGATGCCGAGGACGAGGGGGCGCGCATGGGCCGCTTCCGTCTGCGCTGCGAGGCCGTGGCCAACACCTACCTGCTGTCGCGCCGCGAGAGCGAGGTGCTGTACTACCTGGCCCGCGGCTACAAGTCGGCCTCAATCCAGCAGCAGCTCTACATTTCCGAGGGCACGGCGAAGACCCACATCCGCCACATCTACCGCAAGCTGAACGTCCACAATCAGCAGGAGCTCATCCACCTCATCGACGAGGTGCAGCTATAGGGGCTGCGACACCTTATCCGGTAAGGTGTCGCAGCTTTCGCCTTGGGCGCTCAGAGCGTGGTGGGCCAAGCTACGCGGGAAACTCCAGACTGATGGACAGCACGTCGCCCTCCAGAGAGGCTGATGCCCCGATGCCCTGGGCCGCGGCGAGGCTGGCTACCACGGCAAGCCCCAAGCCCGCACCTCCCTGGGCACGGGCGGCATCGGCGCGGTAGAAGCGCTCGAACAGACGACTCGCATCCAGGGCGGCGGGGTCGGCAACGGTGTTGGAGAAGACGATAGCCCGACCCTTCTGCTCGATAACCGGTGCGGCAGTGCCGTAGCGCAAGGCGTTGCTCACCAGGTTCTCGAACATGCGAGCAAGCGCTTCGGTATCGGCATCTGCCGCGAAACCTTCGTCGGCAAAACGCACCACCGGCTCCCACCCGCGCTCCTCGAAGGCGGGGAACTGTCCCGCCAGCACCCCGGCAAGCACCGGCAGTACCACCACAGTCCGCACATCCAGCTCGGCATCGGGATCGTTGGCCCGCGCGTAGGAGAACAGGGCGTTCAGCAGCCCCTCCATATCGGCCAGACGCGTGCGGGCCGCTTCCAGATAGTAAGCGCGCCGCTCGGCATCGGGCTCGTCGGCGGCCAGCGCCACATAGCCCGATGCCCCCATGAGCGGCGTGCGAATGTCGTGGGACAAACTCGCCAAATCTCGCTGGAACTGCCGACGCTCGGCCGCCGCCTCCCGACGCTCGACATCACCCGCATCCAGCGCTTCGTTCACGGCCCGAGCCATGGCGGCAAACCCCGGACCAGGCATCTCGGTGGTCAGACGACCGTTCGACCGCTCATCGCGCGTGCGCAGCCACGCCGCCATGCGCCTGAGCTCGCGTCCGTACAGCACCAGCACCGCGAATGCGCATAGCGCCAAGCCTCCGAAGCACACCGCCAACGTCATCGTCTCATCCTTCCCCATCTTTCCCGCGACACGTCTGTCGGCCGCTTACACATCGCGCCGGCGCAACACGCCCAGGCCCAAGGCTGTGCACACAGCAACCCAGAACAGGCCGACTATGGCAACCTGCATGCCCACGGGAACGGCCCACACAGCCCCTTCCGCAGGCAGCAGAAGGGAAGCCGCTGGTAACGCCAGATCGTGGTTCATACACGTGGCCAGCAGCCAAGGCTGCACAGCGGCCAATGCCGGCACAGCCATACCGAGGTTCTGCAGCAGACTACCCGCCACGGTGCCCGCAATGCCCGTAGCCACCACGAGCGCGAAGGCGATGCCCGCCCCGACGCTGCGCGTGAGCCATACGAGCACCGCCGTCATGCAGCCGTAGGCCGTAAGGCACAGCCAGCTCAAACCGAGGAACACCAGCAGTTCGGCCACTCCATCAAGCGCGGCGAAGGTGAACCCGGCCACGGCGAATGTCACCACGCTGAACACGCACCCTACCGCGAGAAAGTACAGGGCCACCACAGCCACCAGCACCAGCCGACCCCCGTAGTAGGCCACGCGCCCGCGCCGATCCATGGGCAGGTTCCGCACGAACTTCGTGGAGAAATCGCTCGCAAACAGCAGCGCCACCACCACGGCCACAAGCGCGCCGAGGAAGCCCCCACTTACGAGCATGTCGCCGAACATAGATGTCGGCGTATCAATGGTGCGCATCTCGCGCGACGCTTCCTCGAAGTCGGCGACGGACAAACTCGACGGGTCTTCGAATTCCAGCAGCGCCTCGAGGCTGGTGCCGGCGTTGTCGGCCGCCCCGTCGCCCTCATTCACCGCACTTGCAGTATCCATGGCGCGCTCGTGCTCTTCCACTGTGGCCTCGGCCATCTCGCGGGCGGCCTCGTCGGCAGCGTCCAGCTCGTCGGCATCCCCCACCGTTACCGTGGCGCTCATCTGCGCCGCATCGTAGAGGAACTGCGGGTCGGACACCCAGTGCGTCATCGCCGCGCACAGCACGATGCACCCAACCAGCACCGCCGTGGCCACCCAGAGCATCTTGCCGTGCACAAGCCGGTACACATCGGACTTCAGCAGGTTAAACATGGGATGCGCCCCCTTCCATCAGCTCGACGAAGTAATCCTCGATATCGCGGTGGTCTTGGGTAAATTCCAGCACCACCTGACCTCCGTCGCGCAGCGCCTGGGCCACAGCCGTCGCGTCGTAGTCACCCGATATCGCCAGCGATCCGTCAGGCTCGGCCCGGAACGTCAGTGCGGGGAACACTTCCTGCAGAAGGGCCAGGGCACGGGCGGTATCGGCCGTGCGCACGCGCAGGCTGCTGCCGCACTCGGCCGCCACATCGGCGGCGCTCATCTGACGCACCAGGCGCCCCTCGGCGATCACGCCGTAGCGCGTGGCCATGCGATCCAGCTGATCGAGCACGTGCGAGCTTACCACCACGGTAATGCCCAGGCTCTGGTTCAGGCGCACGATGAGGTTGCGCATAGCACGCGTTGCCTCGGGGTCGAGCCCGTTGAAGGGCTCATCCAAAAGCAGCACGTCGGGATTGCCCAGAAGAGCCAAGGCCAGTCCCAGCCGTTGCTTCATACCGAGCGAGAAGCCACGCACCTTCCGGCCGCCGACGCCGGCAAGCCCCACCAGGCGCAGCGCCTCCTCGCAGCGGGCCGGCGCATCCACAATGCCCCAGGCCAGCGCTTTCGTCATAAGATTGCGGTAGGCCGACAACCCCGGCAAAAGCCCCGGCTCCTCGATGAGCACGCCGATGCGGCGCGTTCCTTCCCCGCCAGCGCACGGGTCCATTGCGGCCGCCGTCGCGGGCGCCGCCCCTTCGGCCTCGCGCCCGAACAGCACCACCTCGCCAGCCGTGGGAGCCACATCGCCGCAGATCATCTTCATAACCGTGGATTTTCCGGCACCGTTTTTCCCCACGAACCCGTAAATGTCGCTCGGCTGTACCGCCATGGAGAAGTCATTCACCACCGCGCGCCCGCCGTACACTTTGGTCAGCCCGCGCGTCTCTATCGCGTACACGATGCGCTCCTCTCGCCCGTTCGTCTCACGTCTCGCTCCTCTCGTGTCGGGTACACCTTATCGTTTGCGCATCCCAGTGTGCGCAGAAACCTTGAAGGAACTTCTGCCGAAGCATTAAGAAAGTTTGAAGATGGCGCCACAGCCCGCGCGAGCGTATTATGCTGGCCCCATGGCAGCGTCGCTGGACATACTCGTCATCGAGGACGACCCCTCCATCAACGAAGTGGTCTGCGCCCACCTGGAGCGCTTGGGCCACCGCTGCACGGCCGCCTTCTCGGGAACGGAAGGGCTGCTGCGGCTCGATGAGGCTGCGCGCAGCATGCCCTTCGACTTAGTCATCACCGATCTCATGCTGCCGGGCACCACCGGCGAGGACATCGTGGAGGCCATCCGCCGCACCGATGCCGGCCTGCCCGTCATCGTCATCTCGGCGCGCATCACCCCAACTGATAAGGCCATGCTCCTGCGCCTGGGGGCCGACGACTACCTTACCAAGCCCTTCGATTTAGACGAGCTGACCGCCCGCATAGAAGTGCAGATGCGCCACCGGACAAGCCGACCCGGGTGCCCGGGCGCGTTCGGGTCCGGCTCGGGCCTGCCAGCCGACGAGATGCCCGACGGATCCGAGCATTCCCCGCTTCTCACCTTCCGCACCTGGGAGCTCGACCCCGAGGGACGCTCCTTCCGCGTGAATGGCGCCGAAGTGGCCCTCACACGCACCGAGTTCAACATTCTGGAACTGCTCATGCGACGCCCCTCGAAGGTGTTTACCAAGCAGGAGCTGTTCGAGCTGGCCTGGGGCGAGCCCTATTCCGTGGAAGATTCTACCGTGAATGTGCACGTGTCGAACCTGCGCCGCAAGCTGAAGCCCACCGGCACCGACGGCTACCTTCAAACCGTCTGGGGTCTCGGCTATAAGCTCTCCACCCAATAAGACGGGGTGCCTCGTCCTGGGGCCCGGGACGCCGCGCGCTACGGCCCAGGGGCGCGCTCGCCCTGCGGCCCGGCGCCCCGCCGTAAGAATGCAAGGCCCCCGCCGTGCGGCCAGACGCTCACGCTGCACAGCCCCGGTTCACCCATCGCCCTATTCATGACCCTTCTGCATAGATTATCTGTTGACAATCTCCTCTTTGAGTCAACAGGGGCCGTGTATTCCCAACAACCTGTGGCGGTCTCACAATTTCTCCCTTTCCACCCCTGTAAAAGCGCGGGCAATGTGGGACAATAGACCGACTTGACTTCAACAACTTCCCCATGGGAAGGAGCACAGGGTGTTTGACTTTTTCCGCAAGAAGAACAATCGCAACGGCGACGAGGGGGCCGATGCCGGCCGCACTGCTCCCGACGCATCCTCCGGAGCGGGCGACGCCAACGACAAAACCACACGCGACGTGCTGGCCGAGTTCACCGCCGCACCGCTGCCCGATGCCGTGGACGGCCTGCTGTTCCGCGTGTCCATGGCCGATGCTGCCAACCCCACCTCGGGCTTCGAGGCCTACGCCGCACGCCTGCTTTCCGACGCCGAGGCGCCCAGCCTGCGCGCCATTGCCGTGGAGCATCCCGTGGAGCTGCGCCGCCTGAACACCACCGAGCTGTTCTGGTCGGTGTTCGACGACAGCACCATCAGCGCCGGCGCCCGCGGCACCATCCTGCGCATCGAGTCGGTACTCGACCGTTTGGCTCTCATCTCGAAGGTGATGGAAGACGGCAACGGCGCCGTGAGCGTGCGCAGCTTCACCGAGGAACAGTGCAGCGAAGCCGACTGGCGCGTGCTGCGTTCCATCGCCAACGATGCCAACGACTACCTGACCGGCGCCGATCGCGACAACAAGCTGAATACCCAATACGGCACCACTGGCGCCCGCGGCGGCAACTGGGACCTCTCCACCCGCTTCGCGGCGGCCTGCGAGTCCATGGTGCTGCCCTTCCGCCTGGAATACCGCTTCGTATGCGATGCCAGCACCGGCACCATCGTGGCCGACGTGTCCATGCCCGCGCCCGACGTATTCCCTAAGTCGCGCTACGACGTCGCTAGCGGCCAGTGGATCGACATCACCGCCGCCCGCACCAACGCCGCGGCCGCCTACGGCCTGCGCCTGGCCGCCCTTATCGCATCGGCCGCCTTCGGCAGCTCCGTCGGCGTGACCCGCGTGGTCGTGAACGGGAAGGAAGGCTCCATCGCCGGTACCACCGTCATGTCGCTGGAGTTCGGCCGTATCCCCTTCACCATGGGCACCATGGCCGCCATCCGCGACGGCCGCTTCAGCGCGCCCGAGACCGAGTGCGACCCCGGCGCCCTGTTCGACCTGCTGCACCTGCAGAGCAGCGCCATCAACCTGGCCGACGACGGCAGCCTGCAGCCAGTGGAGCCGCTTGAAGTGGAGCTGGCCGTGGTGCGCACGCCTGTGGCCGAAGACGACCGCGAGCTCTCGCCCGAGCTGCGCGACCTTCTGCACGCCGACACGGTGCGCGAGCTGGATGTTATGAGCGAGCAGGACGCCGAGCTGGGTGCCCGCTACCGTGCCATCATGGACGAGAAGGACGACTCGCTGCTTCTGGCCGTGGCCCAGCTGGAGGATATCGTCGCCGAGACGAGCAAGGCCACCGAGGAGGACGAAGCCATCCGCGCCCTGCGCGAGGCCGGCGTCACGGTAAAGCCCCTGTACTGCGAGAACGTGTTCGCCCGCTACCTGGTGAGCGTTGTGGAAAGCGACCCGGCCGTGCGCTACCAGCGCGTGTCCGACATCGGCCAGGCCGCCCGTTCGTCGCTGTCGCGTATCTACCGCGACATGGGCGATCTGGATGCCGCCGAGGCCCAAGCCCGGGTGTGCATCGAGCTGGCCGCCACGAGCGCTCCGGCCTACAACGACCTCATTACCTGCTTTGCGGAAGGCGAGCACTACGACCGCATTGTGGAAGTGGCGAAGGACGCCCTGCGCATCGCCGTGACCGGCAACGACATCTCCTACATCTTCTACCGCTTGGCCTTCGCCTACTGGCAGACCGGCCGTTTGCGCGAGGCTTTGGCCTGCTATCTGCGCGTGCCCGAGGCGAGCCCCATGGGAGAGCCCGCCCTGCGCGAGCGCAACGACCTCATCAGCGAGATGGGCAACAACGTGCCCGGCAACGATTGGGATCCCACGGCCTGCCTGCGCACCGCCGGCGTGCCGCTGGCACCCCTGGACGACGTGATGGAAGTGGTCGGGCGCGCGCTCGTGCTGCTGTGCGACCAGAACATGCCCCTGGCCGCCGCCCCGCTGGCGAGCCTCGTGGCGAGCACCCAGCGCAACGACATCCTCCACGCCGTAGCTGCCAGCCTCCGCCAAGGCGTGTAGGCCGAGGCGCAGCCCAGCAAAGCTCTAAGAATCCGAAGGGCCCGCATTGCGGGCCCTTCTTATATATTAGTTTCTTTTTTGTCCCAGGGATGCGCCCAAGGAAATCAGCGAGGTCCACGCAGGCAGCAGATGGGCGGTGTGTCTCCACGCGCAGTTCCGCAGCGACTGGAAGTGCCCGGTGGGCACTTCCACCAAGCGAGGACTGTCTGAGCATGGAGGCATGCCGCCCATCCGCTGCCGGACGAGGCCCCCTCCTAACTACGCATAGAACAGAATCTCGTTGTAGGTCGGCACCGGCCAGGCCTCGCGCTCGACGATAATCTCCATCTCGTCCACGGCGTGGCGCAGCGCGTCCATCACCGGCACAATCTCGTGGGCGTTCATGTTCGCGCGCTCCTGCTGGTCGGCCACCTCGCGAGAGGCGTGGTGCAGGTCGTTCAGCTTCTCCAGCTGGATGTTGATCTCGGCGGCACCGGCCACCAGCCGGCGCAGCTTCTCCTCCATGAACGAGGTGTCGCCGTCGGGCAGCACCTCCTTGATGGCCGTGATGCCGTGGGCCAGCTTGGCCGCGTAGCGGTTGATAGCCGGCAGGTAGTCGCGACGCACCAGGCGCTTCATCACCCGGCACTCGATGTTCATGATCTTGTTGTACTTCTCCAGTTTCACCTCGTAGCGACTGCGTACCTCGGTCTCGGTGAGCACGCCGAACTCGGCGAACAGGTCGATGGACTTCTGGTCTACCAAGCAAGGCAGCGCCTCAGCTGTGGTGCGGTGGTTCGCAAGGCCACGGCGGGCGGCCTCTTCCTCCCACTCATGGGCGTAGCCATCGCCGTTGAAGATGATGCGCTCGTGATCGCGCAGGGTGCGCTTGACGTAGTCGATGGCAGCCGCCTCGAAGTCGTCCATAGCGACGGACTCCATGGCATCGGCGAAGCCCTTGAGCGATTTCGCCATGGCCGTGTTCAGCACCATGTTCACATCCGACAGGTTCTGCGCCGAGCCGGGCATGCGGAACTCGAACTTGTTGCCGGTGAAGGCGAAGGGGCTCGTGCGGTTGCGGTCGGTGTTGTCCTTAATGAAGTTGGGCAGCACGTCCACGCCGAGGTCCATGGACACGCGCTCGGCCGACGAATAGTCGTGCTCGTCCACGAGCGCCTCCACAACAGCGCCCAGCTCGTCACCCAGGAACATGGACACGATGGCCGGCGGGGCCTCGTTCGCGCCCAGGCGATGGTCGTTGCCGGCGCTGGCGGCCGACATGCGCAAAAGCTCCTGATACTCGTCCACCGCCTCGATCACGCAGGTGAGGAACACCAGAAAGCGCAGGTTCTGCATGGGGTTCTCGCCCGGGTCGAACAGGTTCTTGCCGTCGGCGGAAATGGACCAGTTGTTGTGCTTACCGGACCCGTTGATGAACTCGAAGGGCTTCTCGTGCTGCAGGCACACCAGGCCGTAGTGGCTGGCCAGAAGCTTCATCTTCTCCATGGTGAGCAGGTTCTCGTCCACGCCGCGGTTCGTCTCCGCGAAGATGGGCGCCAGCTCGTGCTGGGCCGGGGCCACCTCGTTGTGCTTCGTGCGGGCCGACACGCCGAGCGCCCACAGCTCGTCGTCGAGTTCCTTCATGAACTCGTTCACCGACGGACGGATGGCGCCGAAGTAGTGCTCCTCCAATTCCTGGCCCTTGCAGGGGGAATAGCCGAAGAGCGTGCGGCCGGTGAGCATAAGATCGAGGCGCTGCTCGTAGTCTTTCTCGGAAATGAGGAAGTACTCCTGCTCGGCGCCGAGCGTGGTGGTCACGCGCTCGCCGGTCTCGCCGAACAGGGCCAACACGCGCTTGGCCTGGCACTCGATGGCCTTCATGGAACGCAAAAGCGGCGTCTTCTTGTCGAGCGCCTCGCCGGTGTAGGAGCAGAAGGCCGTGGGAATGCAGAGCACCTCGTCCTTAATGAAGGCGTAAGAGGTGGGGTCCCACGCCGTGTAGCCGCGGGCCTCGAAGGTGGCGCGCAGGCCGCCTGAGGGGAAGCTGGAAGCGTCGGGCTCGCCCTGGATGAGCTCCTTGCCCGAGAAGGTCATGATGGCGCGGCCGTCGGGCGTGGGGTCGATGAAGCTGTCGTGCTTCTCGGAGGTGATGCCCGTCAGCGGCTGGAACCAGTGCGTGAAGTGTGTGGCACCCTTCTCGATAGCCCACTCCTTCATGGCGTGCGCCACCACGTTGGCCACGTCGATGTCGAGCGGCTCGCCGCCCTTGATGGTGCGCATGAGCTGCTTGTAGGTGGCAGACGGCAGGCGCTCCTGCATCGTGTGCTCGTTGAACACCATGGATCCGTAGATATCGGTCACTTTCGACATAACGGCTTCGCTCCTCACTCGGGCCGATGATCGGAATAAGATACCACGTCGAAGCTACCGCAACCGCTGCGCCCCGGCACGTTCCAAATTAACGGCGCATTGTTTCGAGGAGTTTTCAGGTAAGCGAAACCGCGATTGCGAAAAGGGCACGGCCTTATTAGCCGTACCCTTTTCGAGGGAGGGAAATATCATCGGGCGCTCTGCCCAAACATTGATGCTATTCGTTCTCGCTGATATAGCGAGCGGCGTGACGCCCTTCGGTGAGCGTGCGGCCTATGGCGCAACCGACGAGGTACTCGGGGTAGTTGCCCGAGAACACGCTGCCGCTGCAATCTCCGGCAGCATACAGTCCGGGAATGGGCTCCAGCGCCTGGTCGAGCACTTGCATGTTCGCGTTTATCTTCAGACCATCGAGCGTGGTAAGCAGCGAGCCACCGAACCAGCAGCCATAGAACGGAGCCGTGCGAATCTCCGACAGGCGGAACGCCTCCTTGCCGTAGTCCTCATCGACCCCCTTGTCGTACAGCTCATTGTAGCGCTCCACCGTGGCGAGAAAGGCATCCTGGGGCAAGCCAAGCTGATTGGCCAACTCTTCCAGCGTATCGGCCTTCTTGAGGGCGCCCTGTTCGAGCAGCTGCTGTCCTCCAGGAAACACCGCCACAGCCTCCTCGGGCGGAAAGCCCTGCAACACCTGCGCGCCGATCTTCGCGCAGCCAACAACCTGAAACCGCGCGGCATCGGCGCTCGCATTGGCGTCGAATACGGAGCACCATACCCCGCCCGGCTGATTCGCCGCGGCTGCAGCGCACCAATCGTAGGGAGCCGACTCGTTAAAGAAACGCTCGCCGCGGCGGTTGACCTTCAGGAAGGGCAGGCTGCCGAGAACGTTCTCCGGGCAGACGCCGGGGAAGTCGGCGTCCATGCCGTCGCCCTCAAGACCGCAGTCCACGCCGGGGGACACCGCACCGCGGTCGAAAATCATCGGCGCAGATTCCCGATCCATGCGCGCACCGACCCACAGGCCGGCCCTGATGCCATCACCCGTACAGTTCGGCATTTTGTCGGCAGCAGTGCAGGAATCCAGAACGGCCGGCGCCAGCGCCGAGAGCATCACCGGGTTCGCAGCATAGCCTCCTGTGGCAAGGAGGACACCCTTAGCAGCATCCACCTGCACATAGCCATCGTTCGTCTCGAAAATCGCTCCCGTGACACGACCGCCTTTCTCGCGCATAAGCTTGGCCAACTTATAGCCGAAGGAGACCTCAGTACCCTTGGAGGCGATATAATCCGCCAGAATCTTGTTGCGAGCCATTCCGGCCTCAGCGGAGGCGTCCCCCCAAAGAGCCGGAGGCACCGCTTCGGCCACCGCAGGGGAATACCACATATGCTGTTGAATGGGGACGTAGTAGTCGGTCCCGCCCGTTGGGTGATCGTAATCGTCCACATCCAGGTAGATCTCCATGCCAGCGGCGGCCATAATGTCGTTCAGATACTCGATCGTCTCGCCGCTCTCGTTGATCCAGACCTTCCACACGTCCTGGGAGCACTTGCCCGAGGCGTAGCGCGTCAATTCGTTCAGCAACTTGTTCGTATCGGTGTTGATGCCGGCCTCCTTCTGCCACCGGCTATTGACGGCGCCCACCCAATGCCGCGACGCCTGCACGTCACCCGCCTTGTCACACACCATGAAGTCCATACCCAGATCAGCGGCGGTAGCAGCAGCCGACATGCCGGCATTGCCTGCACCGATAATCAGCAGATCAGTGGCCTCGGTGCGAACGATCTGATCTTCGGTGATTTCCAGAGCCTCACCCAGCCACGCCGGCGCATCCCCCGCGCCTTCGGCGGCCTGAGACTCCCCTGTTCCTGCCAGCGACGACTTCGCAGGGCTGCACCCCGCCAATCCCATAGCCGCAAGCACACCCGCACCGATACCGGCCATGGACACAAACTGACGTCGGTTCATTTCTGTTGAACTCATAAGTACCCTCCTTCTTAGATCTCTGGGGATGGTCCGAGCCGTGTCCCCGTGGCATCAGTTAACAGCAAGTCCCGAAGAAAGAGAAATACCGATACAGCTCTTGATTTATAATGACGCAGTATGAATCGGAGCCAGGGGAGGGATTCCGTGCGCATCGAGCAACTCCGTAGCTTCATCGCCACTTACGAAACCGGGTCTTTCACCGCTGCAGCCGAGCAGCTGTACACGTCGCAACCGGCAATCAGCCGCCATGTGGCTCAGCTAGAAGAAGAGCTGGGCGGTCCGCTGTTCGCCCGCACGACAAGATGCGTAACCCCCACCAAAACCGGCAATGCACTCTACAAGAAAGCACACGCCGCTATCGTGCTCATCGACGAGTCCATCGCGGAATGCAAGGCCTTGAACAGCCACTGCGGTCGACTCGCCGTCGGATACGAGTACTTGTACATGGATCGGATCAGCGCTCCCTGGCTGCAAGAATACCGGAACGGCTCCGGTAGCCATACTATAATTGACCTTGTTGAACAGCCTTTGCCGCAGCTGTTCAACGGACTCCTGGAAGAAAGCATCGACTGTGTTTTCGCTGGCATAACGAAGGAAGAAGTCATCCCGGCCTACCTCGAGAGACAGCCTGTCGTTCCCATGACAGAGACGATCCTCGTCGGATTCGATCATCCCCTGGCGAGCCGCCCCTTCGTCACCATCGACGACCTGATCGACGAGGAATTCGTATACCCGCCGACCAGGCCCACGTCCCGGGAGAGCATCGTCGTCAGAGATTTCGAGGAGCGCGGAAAGACTCTGCACTACACCACCATGCTACACCAGCCCAGCACTTTAAGCGTTGTGGAGCGCGGGGGCGCCATCATCAACCTGCCAGCTGGATACGCCCTCGAAAGCCCCCGTCTGGTGCGCATTCCCTATCGATCCGCCAACCAGATCACCTACTACTTCATCTGGAACCGCGCCAATACCAGCGAAACCTTCAAGCAATTCCACGCCTTCATAGAAGAGAAGATCGCCGAGCGGCAGGGCTAGCCCCTTCGGTGCGGCAACGCAGGCTGCCCCTTCCTCAGCATGCCCGCCGGCCTTTTTCCCGAGCAGTCGCCTAAGAAAAACGGCCCCGACGATGCGGGGCCGTTACACGATCAAACGGAAATTGGTGCGGCTGGATTGAAGCCCGTAGCAGCGCTAGTCGATGTGCTTGCCGTAGCGCTCCTCGGTGATCTCGTCCAGGGTGCGGCCCTGGGTGTTGGGACACCACACCACACCCACCACGAGCGACACCAGCAGGAAACCGCACATGATGATGCCGGCCGTCACGAAGCCCGCAGGCGTTTCCACGCCAAGGCCCGCCACCGCCACGAGCGACCAGATGCCGAGCACGCCGCGCACCAGGAAGAACATGATGCCCTGCACGCCGCCGCGGTACAGCGTGGGGAACAGCTCCGTGGACCACAGCGCATAGAAGCACTGGGCCGAGAAGCCGGCCGAGATGCCCCACAGCGCCACGAACACCCACAGAAGCCAGCCCCAGCTGTCGGCCGTGCCAGCCTCAAGCTGCATGCCGAAGAACACCATGACCAGCCAAGCCGCCAGCGCCATGATGGCCGTGGCCGCGAACAGGATGCGGTGCGGAATCTTGTCGCCGAACTTCGAGAAGATGGCGAGCGATCCCACCGCCGTGAGCACCCACATGACCGCCTGCAAAAGCGAGATGGTGGTATCGTCCAAATGCCCGGCCGCCGCGTACATGTAGGGCATGAACTGGCCCATGGTGCCGGCCACGATGTTCCAAGTCAGGTACACCGCCACCAGAAACACGATGGACTTCACGTTCACCGAGTTGGTCAGCGCGCGGCGCATCATCTGGATGAAGGTATCGCGCGGGGCGCCGGCCTGCTGCTTTTCCGTCCAGTCCTTCGATTCCTCCAGCTTGCGCTGCAGGTTCCATGCCACGAGCGCCACCACGAACAGGATGAAGAACAGAAGCCTCATGCCGAACAGGCCGTCGAAGGGCCCGTAGGTGCCCGCGGGAAGAAGCGCGCCGTCCGGCCCGAAGGTGGGGAACACGAACGAGAACAGAAGCGCGATGAGGAAGATGACCGCCGGACCGCAGGACCAGGCGAACTGGCTGATGCCGATGTTGGCGGCGCGGCTCGTGGAGGACGACATCTCCGAGATGTAGCTCCACGACGACGGCACGCCCGCGCCCACCGACAAGCCCGAGATGACGATGCCCACGCACAGCATGGGCAGGTTCACCGCGCACATGATGATGAACACGCCCGTGGCGTACACGAGCAGGTTATAGGTGTAGATGAACTTGCGCCCGAAGCGGTCGGCCAGAAAGCCGCCGATGAGCGCGCCCACCGCTGCGCCGAAGGCGTTCGCACCCACGGCGCCCAAGATGGACACCCACACGTTGCTGAAGTTGAAGGCGATGGCCCATGCGGCCAGCGCCACCGACGAGGCCACAATGCAGCCCGAGTCGAGGAAGTTGGTAAGGGAGACGGCAATGGTGCCTTTCTTCTCCTGGGACAGTGCCATAGCGTTCGATGCCTTTCTCGTAAGCGTCCGGCCCTTGCCGGAGTTCGCCTAGTTGTCGTTTTCCAAGGCCGCGGGGAAGCCGAGCATGGCCTCGTTCACCTTGATGCCGAACTCGCGGCCGATGGCGCGCAGGCCCTCATCGGTGATGGTGTTCAAAAACTCGTCGGAGCCGCCGTTGATGGCGCGGGCGCGCACGTAGATGTCGGCGGCCTTCTCCACGGTGTGCATGAGGCCGAAGGTGGTGTCGAAATCGGGGCCGGCCGCGAACAGGCCATGCTGCGCCCAGATAACGGCGTCGAAGGTTTCCATCATGGCCGCCGTCTCGCGCGCGATGTCGGCACCGCCCGGCACCATCCAGGGCACCACGCCCACACCGGCCGGGAACACCACCACGCACTCGGTCATGGCCTTCCACAGCGCCCGGGTGAAGGCACGCGATTCCAGCGGCAGCACGAAGGTCATGGCGATGACGTTGTTGGGGTGCGCGTGATAGAGCACCCGCGATGCGCCGCCGGTGGCGCGCATGCGCACGGCATGGCACATGAAGTGGCTCGGGAACTCGGAGGTGGGCTTGCCGCCGTCGGTGAGGCCCCACACGATGCGCCAGGCATCGCCTTCGGGATTGATTTCCACGATGCCGATGTTATGAGCCGGATCGCTCGCCACGTTACGCATGTAGCGGCCCGAGCCGGTGGTCAGGAAGAAGGCCCCGCCCAGGTCGGTCGCCTGCACCCCCATGGGCACCCACGGGCCGGGCTCGGGGTTGAAGAAGGGACGGGCTCCCGCCACGTCCTCGTCGCGCATGCGGTAGGTGAGGTTGCCGCCGTTGCGCTCGTGCCAGCCCTGGCCCCAGCCGTCGTCGCACAGGCGCACGAAGCCGCGCACGAAGCCGAGCTGCTCCACCGCCACACCCGACACCGCCCCGCGGGCCGCACTGGCCCCCTTCGCGAACAAATCCTGTGCCTGATCGATAAATGCCATGTTCACTCCTTCGTGGTTGAGTAGGGCGCTTACTGTCTGGTCGGCAGCACCTTCGCCTCGTAGGCGGCAACGGCAGGGTACACCTCGCCGTCGAGCGGGCAGCCCTCGCGGCGGCAGTACTCGTCCCACACGGCGCCGAACGGCATGCTCTTCGCCTGCTCCGACAGCGCCATCTTCTCGGTGAAGCGGTAGGTGTCCTGCATCTCCTTCAGCTGGGTGGCCGGCTGCAGCAGCGCATACAAAAGCGACTTCTCCATGGCGCGCGTACCGATGGCCCAGGCGCCCACGCGGTTAATGGAGGCGTCGAAGAAGTCGAGTCCGATGATGACCTTCTCCCAGGCGCCGGGGCAGTGGGCCACCTCCATGGCCATCTCCTTCACCGCATCGTCGAAGAGCACCACGTGGTCGGAGTCCCAGCGCAAAGCGCGCGTCACGTGCAGCGGCACCTTGTCGAAGAACAGCAGCAGCGCACTCAGCTTGTCGGCCACGTTCTCGGTGGGATGGAAGTGTCCCATGTCCAGCAGGTCGTACACGCCGGGGTGCGTGGCAGCGTAGGCCAGGTAGAACTCGTTGGAGCCCACGGTCATCGACTCCAGGCCGATGCCGAACACCTTCGACTCGCAGGAGTCTATCACGCGGTCGTACTTCTCGGCGTAAATCTCGTCGAGCGAGTCGCGCAGGCGCTCGCGCAGGCCAAAGCGGTCGCCGGGCACGTCCTTCAAGCCGTCGGGAATCCAGATGTTGCACAGCGTCTCGTCATCGAGCGCCTCGGCGATCTGCTGGGAGATCTTGCGGCAGGCCTTGCAGTGGCGAATCCAGAAGTCGCGCGTGGCCTTATCGGGCGAGGACAGCGACAGCTCGTTGTTCATCATAGGATGCCCGAAGATGGTGGGGTTGAAGTCGATGCCGTAGCCGTGCTCGCGCGCCCACGCCACCCAGGGCGCGAAGTGCTTGAACTCCAGCGCGTCGCGGTCGACCCAGGGGTTCTCGTCGGTGAACACGGCGTAGGAGGCGTGCAGGTTGATGCGCTTGGCACCGGGCACGAGCGCCATGGCGGCCTCGAAGTCGGCGGTCAGCTCCTCGAAGGTGCGGGCGCGGCCCGGGTAGTTGCCCGTAGTCTGGATGCCGCCGGAAAGGCCGCCCTCCTGATCGAAACCGAGCACGTCATCGCCTTGCCAGCAGTGCACCGAAATGGGCTTCTCCGCCAGCTTGGCCATCACAGCCTCGGTGTCGATGCCCAGATCAGCGTAGGCCTCCTTCGCCAGCTCGTACATAGTGGTCATCTACTTGTCCTTTCGTTTCGCCTATATCTTGAAGCTATTGCTGCAATCTCATTCCGGTCGGAGCCGCCGGGAATTCCGATTCGCTCAAACAGTCCTCGCTTTGGAGAACAGCCCACTGGGCTGTTCTCGTCGCTGAGGAACTCGCTCGGTCGGAACACCCGCCGTCTCCTCTACGCTCAACCATGGTCGAGGAGGTATGCCCCCGCCCTTCCGTCGGACAACTCATCACGGCTCCACCTTCCGCACGTCGAACGACTCGGCGATAGCGGCGCGGACGGCCTTGAGGTGCGGGAACACGCCGTCAGCGAGCATCTGCACTGCCAGGTTGCCGAGGGCGGTTCCCTCCACGGGGCCGGCGTACACCGGCAGCCCGCACAGCTCGGCGGTGCGTCGGTTCAGGTGGTCGTCACGGCAGCCGCCGCCCACGATGTTGATGGAGGCATAGCCGTGACCCGCGAGCGCCGTGAGCCCCTCGATGGCGTCGCGGTAGCAGCGCGCCAGGCTCTCGTACACGCAGAGCATCAGCTCGCCCAGCGTCTCGGGGACCGGCTGGTCCGATTCCTCGCACGCCGCGCAGATTTCCTCGATCATGGAGTCGGGCGCCAGGAAGCGGTCGTCGTTCACATTCACGATGGACGCCACCACCCCGGCGGCCTCGGCCTCGTCGGCGGCCTTGATGAGATCGGGGAAGTCAATCTCGTGTCCCAGGCCTTCCACGCGCATGTACTGATGCAGGCGCCCCTTGCGAATGGCCTTCTCGTCCACCACGTAGGTGATGCCGTTCAGCTCGCGGCGAATGGACTGAATCATCCACAGGCCCATGATGTTCTTCAGAAAACGGTAGCGGAAATGGTAGCCGCCCTCGTTGGTGAAGTTCGCGCGGAAGGCGCCCTCCGAACAGATGGGGCTCCGGTTCTCGACACCCAGCAGGCTCCACGTGCCCGACGAGAGGAACACCGCTGGCGGCTCGCAGGCCGGCACGGCCAGATACGCGCTGCCGGTATCGTGGGTGGCCGGCAGTACCACGCGGGTGTCGTATCCGATGGCCTGGGCCACCTCGGGCCGCACGGGACCCAGGCACGCGCCGGCGTGGGTCACGTTGCGGAACAGCCGCCGGGGGATGCCGAAGGTCTCCATCACCGTCTCGTCCCAGGCGCCGGTTTCTGCATTCAGCAGCGCCGTAGTGGAGGCGTTGGTGTATTCCACAGCCTTCACCCCCGTAAGCAGGAAGTTCAGGTAATCAGGAATCATGAGGAAGGTCTCGGCCGCCTCCAGCTGCTCTGGATGCTCGCGAGCAAGGGCCATCAGCTGGTACAGCGTGTTGAAGGGCTGACGCTGCAGACCCACGCGGCGGTACAGCTCGGCCGGAGCCATAATGGCATCGGCCACCTCGTACATGCCGCTCGTGCGCGCATCGCGGTAGGCCACCGCATCGCCCACCAGGTTGTCGTCGGCATCCAGCAGCACGAAATCGACGCCCCAGGTATCGATGCCCACCGACTTGGGCGCGAAGCCCTCCTCCTTGCAGCGGGCGAGCCCGCGCACGAGCTCGCTGGAAAGCAGCTCCAAATCCCAGCAGTCGTGGCCGTTGCGGCGCACCTGGCGGTTGTCGAACCGATGCACCTCCGCCAAGCGGATGAGGCCGTCTTCCACGTAGCCCACCACCACGCGCCCCGACGAGGCCCCAATGTCCACGGCCGCGTAGCAGTCGGTTCGCACGTCAAGCGCTTCCTGCGCCATGTCACAGTCCTATCTATGAGGGTATTTCTCAACGTTGATCGGGAGAAATACTCAGTTGGTGAACAATGCGCGGCACAGTGTATCAGCTGTCCGTCCCGCGCAAGCCCTCACATCGAAAGAGGTGCGCGCCTGTAACAAATCAACAACAATGACTTCATAGGTGAGGAATTGAGGCGAGGCGATGATCGTAAACGCGACGATTTGTAAGCCAGTGGTCACAAATGCAGAGATGTCTATGAGCTTTTCACCGTATTTGGTTGTTTATGGTCAGGAAAGTCACGGTTTATAAGGCTCGGTAGACACGCTCGGGCGATTTCGAACGAAACTCTCACTCGCTGGCTTGCGTTTCCCCTGGTCGGGGTATCCGCCGTCAGGACAATCGCCGCAAGCGGGCGATCAAAGCCATATAAATCCTCAAGTTTCTGACCAATTTCCCCACCCGAAGGTTGAAAACCCTTATACATCCCGCCCTTTGTGACCACTAGAGCCGCCGTTGCACCTTTTGTGGCTATTCGGCCGCCCCAGACTAGTCACCAACCCGCGGCCTGCGCCAGGAGACCCGCACCCCCTGCCCCGGCACACGAAAAAGCCCGCTCCGAAGAGCGGGCTTTCTGTTGCAGCGCGTCTTTGACCGCAGGCGATGGCGAGCGCCGCCGATAGCAGCCGCAAAGCCGCCGTCGGCGGCGGGCGAGCGGTCGGGCACCGGCTGCGGTGGCCGCGACGACCCGAGGCCGCCCCTCACGCCACCTTAGACCTGGGAGCCCTCCGTCGGCTCGAACGCCGTGAAGGCGGCGGTGTCGGGCTCGGGGCTCACCTCGCCGCGCTCGTTTACTGAGCGCACCAGCAGGCAGTACGAGCCCGGCACTTCGGGCGTGTACTCGAAGGTCCAGTGCACCCATCGGTCGCCCGTGGAGCCCGACACGTCATAGTCGACCCACGTCTCGCCCCCATCGAGGGAGAACTGCACGGCGACGATGGGCACCCCGTAATCCTCGGCATAGCCTGTGAAGCGCACGGGGCGCCCTACCTCGACGGCCATCGGCGCGATCATCGGATCCTCCGACCCTGCGCGCACGCGGGCGCAACCACCCCCGCACAACGAACGTGCGTCTCGGCAGCCATGAGCCCCTACTCCTGCTCTCCGGCCAGCACGCCCGCGTTGGGACTGTTGGGGTGCTCATCGGCCTCGCCCGGAGCGGCGGGCGCCTCGTCTTCTACCGACACCACGATCTCCACCACGTCGCGCACGAAGTAGTTGGCGGGCGTGCGGGTCATCCACAGCTGGTTGTTGCCACCAACCGACGCCGTCAGCTCCTCCTCGTTGATCTCATAGCTGAGCACGCCGTGGCGCCCGATCACATAGCCCAGAGGCAACATCGTCTCGGTGCCGTCAGCGGAAATGAAGGTCACCGCATTGGCCCCCGCCTGCACGCCAGCGCGCGCCAGCATGGCCTCCACGGGCACGCCCTTCACGTCGGCCGTCACGATGGCGCGGCCGCCCGCCGGGTTGCCGCCGCAGGTGCAGGTCATCTTTTGCTGCACCGTATCGTCGTCGGCCAATTCGCCCACCGAAGCGGTGTAGGCGTCATCCACCGCACCCGACACGGCAATCTGCCAACCCAGAGGATTCTCAGTCGCCACGGGAATAGCCGCGCCGCAGATCACGCGCACCGTCTTCTGAAACAGGGTGCGAATCGTCTCGTTGGGCGTCACCGCGTCCTGGTCGTAGCTGAACGTGCCCTCGGCCCGCGCCTTCACCATCGTCGACGCCGCGGCATTCTCGCCGGTAACCTCACGAGCCGCTGCCACATCCGAAGCACCGGCAGCCTCGTCGGGCTGCGCGGCCAGCGCCGGCACCGCCGACATCGAGGCGATCATCGTCACACTGGCCAGGGCACCGGCCGCAGCCCTGCCCTTCGATTTCAAATCTCCCATGATTTCCCCCTATTCCACCGTGAACATGAACTGGGTGTCGTACTGGCATACATGGTCGCTACCATCGGGTGCCACGCTGGTGGTGCGGATGTTCAGCAGGTACGAACCGGGCTCCGGCGGCGTGAAATCGAGTCGCCAGTAGGTCCAGTACTTGGAATCGTTGTTCGGCGTGTCCAGCGTCTGCCAGGTGGCGCCGTGGTCGAAGGAGAACTCCACCTTCTTGATGGGCTCGTTGAAGGCGTCGGCGAAGCCCTCCAGATGCACCGGAGCTGCCTCGTCGCCGGAAAGCACCACACCCGTGGGATAATTCAGCACGGCGCTGTTGGGCTTGGAATACACCTCGCCCGTGCAGTCGTCGGCGAACTCGCCCAGATATACCTGGGACATGAGCGCATCCTCGGGCTGGGTCATGAAGGTCAGGTTGCTGATGCGCTTCACGAAGTTGCCGCCCGAGGTGTTGTACACCCACACCATGCAGGGGTAGCCCTGGGTGTTCGGCAGCGTCTCGCCGTCCATCTTCGTGACCAGAATGGCATCGTTGTCCACCACCCAGTCGATGGGCATCTGCGCGTAGTCGTAGCCGTCCGAGCCGATGGGGCTCACAATGTTGGCACCGCTCTTCGGCTTGGCGAACTCGATCACCTTCGACAGCGGAATGCCCTCCACCTCGCTCTGCATGATGGTGGCCTGACCCACGCCGTTAATGGTGCAGTCCATCTTCATAACCTGCTTCACGGTACCGAACTGCTCCACCATCTCGGGCAGCGTCATGGTCACGGGATTCTCGCAGTCGCCGTCGATAGACACCGTCCAGTTCTCGTAGATGCTCGGATCAACATTGGAATCGTCCACGAGCCACTCGGCCGGCTCGTCCTTCACCGTTTTGAAGAAGCGGTTCTCGGCCGGGGTGATGGTGGTCTGGTCGTAGCTCACCGTCGTCTGGGCCTCCTCGGCCGCCACATCGGTGATGCCCTGGTACAGGTTGTACTTCGCATCGTCCCAGCGCTTCAGAGCGCTTGTCTTCACGTCGTTGTAATGGCACGAGAAGCAGTCGCCACCCTGGCTTTCGAACATCGCGCTGCCCATATGGGTGCTGTGCACGGCCTCGCCCAGGTAGTTCGTGCCCTGGTAGGTCTCGGAATGGCAGGCAATGCAGTTGGCGAAGGTCTGCTCGGTGGGATAGCCGAAGAAAATGAGCCGATGGTAGGTCGGCAGGCTCATGATGGCGTTCTCCATCGTATGACACGACGTGCATCCGCGATTATCGGCGTTCAGGTACGTGATGTTGAAGCCGCGCGCGTCGGCCGGCACCGGCTGCACGGTGAACCCGTTGCGGTCGGTATAGCGCTTCGGCTGATTGGCCTCGGCATTGGCGGCGTTCTTCTCGCTGTTCTGGTAGAAGCCGGGCAGCGCCGTCACGCCGTCCACGAAACGGCCCTCGGTGGGGTACCCGCTCGCCGAGGCCAGCTGGTCGCTGTACCCATCGGACTCGACAGCGCCCGCATCCGCTTCCACAGCCGGCTTGTCGGCCCCATCATCGCCCGACGCCGGCGCAGTGCTCGGCGCGCAGCCCCAGGCCACGCACCCGAGCCCTAAAGCGCAGGCCAGCACAACGGCGCTCAGGCGGCTCTTGCGCGAGAAGCCCCTCTGCTTCCTTGCTTGCTTTCTCATATCTCCTCCTTTGATTTTGGCAATAACAACCCCTGACGCCTCTGCGCCTCCTTTCCGGGTTCTCGTTGGATGGGTGGAGTCGAGCGCTGCGGCCTGCACGCGGCGGTCGCAGCGCCTAATCCCGTGCGGGACTTCGCCGTATCAGCCCGTCGGTGTCGGCGATGGACGCGCGACGGAAGTCGTAGTGCTCGGTGTACATCTTGTCGAGCAGGGCCTTCTCATAGAAGCCGATGTCGCGGTTGTAAAGCTCCGGCGCCTCGTCGGTCGCGCGGAATTCCGGCCGCAGACGGCCCTCCTCATCGTAGTAGTGCAGGTAGGTATCGGTGCAGCGCTCGCGTAAATAAGCGTTGCACGCCTCGTGCAGATTGTCGGAGGCGAAGAAGAAGTGCCTCACGCCGTCGTCGCTCTGCTGCAGGAAGCCCAAATCGATGAGGCGTGCGAAATCGCTACGCGCACTCGGGTAGGAAACCGCGTAGCGCTTCATGTGAATGTCGTAGGTGAACTCGGCGTTGCTGTGTAGCATCGCCTCCAGGAGCACTTCCTTCTGGCGTGAATTCATAGAGGCGTCGGCATCAATGATGGCGCGCATGCGCTCGCGACGCCGGCTCATGCCCTCCAGCTTGGTCATCACCCAGCGCTGCTCGGCCACAATCTGCTCCGCCGCGCGCTCGAACACGAGCGTCCAGTCGTAGGTGCCGTCGTATTCCACCGCCCACTCCGACGGGTCGGTCGGCAGATCGGCTGCTGCGCCATCGGCTCCATATCGCCCACGATCGCGGGCCGCCGGCTCGCTTTCCGCACCGTAAAGCAACCGCATAACCGGCACATGCGCCGAGAAATGATAGCCGGCTCGGTGCAGAATGAGCAGGTACAGCAGAAAGGCAAACGGCGCATTGCCAGCGGGAAACAGGCGCGCACCGCGCACGAATAGCAGTGTGGCCAGCGCCACAACGAGCTGATGGTCGCCCGCCTGGCCCGCCATGGGGCCATCGTCGCCGGTGATGAACGAGCAGAGGAGCGCCAGGGCCTCGGTGCGTTCCGCCGAACCATCGCCATCGCGCAGCTCGATGCCGGCCACCAGCCGCTCGTAAAGCCCTTTGATGCACGCAGGGGTAAAAGGTTCGTCGCGGTACTCCTCGATGGCCAGCAGCACCTTCCCCGCGTTGGCCGCCAGAAGCTCCAGGCCGTTCTCGGGCTCGCAGGCGTGCACGCACACCCGCCGCAGACGGTCGAGGTCGGCGTCGGCGTGCTCAAGCGCGATGGCGTACACCACCTCGTTGGCTGCCAGGTTCAGCTCGAGGTGGCCGCCTTCGGGGTCGTAGAAAATGCGTCCGTAGTGGTTGGCCAGACCCTCGTTGATCTGGAATTCCTCGAGCAGCGCGCACAAGCGCCATGTGGGATCGTACCAGCAGCGCGCCACTGGACCGGCCAAAGGCGGCAGATCGTGACCGAGGCTGCGCCGCAGACTATTGACGGAGAACCAGTACAGCGCCGCATCTTCGGGCGCAATGCCCAGCCCTTCGGCCAGACTCTCACAGGTTTGGGCGCGCTTGGAAGCCAACGCCAGAGCGCGGTCGAGCAACGGCGCCGAGCGAAATGCCGACCTGGATTCCACGACCCTCCCCTTTCGTGTACCCCGCATTCAGATGCAATCATGTTCGCAGAAAGACGCGTCGCACTTCAAGAGATTGATTGCGCGCTAGAAAGTTTTTACTACCCTCATAGATACGCCATCCATCGACCCTTATCCCACCACACAAGAAAAAGCCCGCTCCGAGGAGCGGGCTTTCTGCATGCAATATCTCGCTGCATCGGTATCCGATGCGCGCCTTTGAACTTAGCGCTTGGAGAACTGCGGGCGCTTGCGGGCCTTCTTCAGACCGTACTTCTTGCGCTCCACCATACGGGCGTCGCGGGTCAGGAAGCCAGCCTTCTTCAGCTCGGCGCGGTAATCGCCGGCCTCCAGCAGAGCGCGGGAGATGCCGTGACGCAGGGCGCCGGCCTGGCCGGACACGCCACCGCCGTCAATGCGAGCCTTCACATCGAAGTGGCCGGCAGTGTCGGTCACCTTGAAGGGGGTCATCGCGTAGTTGAACAGCGCCTCACGACCGAAGTACTCCTCGCCGTCGCGGCCGTTGATGGTCACCTTGCCGGTGCCGGGAACGAGACGAACGCGAGCCGTCGACGTCTTGCGGCGGCCGGTGCCGTAGTACAAAGCCTCATCTGCCATGATTAACCCTCCAACTCGATCTTGCGGGGCTTCTGAGCCATATGGGGATGCTCAGCGCCAACGTACACCTTCAGCTTCTTGCCCATCGCACGGCCCAGCGTGTTCTTCGGCAGCATGCCCTTCACGGCATGCTCGATCACGCGCTCGGGGTGCTTGGTCATGGCCTCGGTGAACGTCTCCTGCTTGAGCCCACCCGGGAACCCGCTGTGACGATAGTAGGTCTTGGTGGCAGCCTTGGTACCGGTGACCTTGATCTTGTCAGCATTGATGATGATGACAAAGTCGCCCGTGTCCACATGGGGGGTGTACTGCGGCTTGTGCTTGCCCTTCAGAATCTGAGCGGCAGCGGTGGCCACACGACCGAGAACCTGGCCCTCAGCGTCGATGATGACCCACTCGCGCTCAACCTCACCGGGCTTTGCATGATACGTCTTCACTGTTTCCTCCATTAACTTGCAGGTTCTGTCCGACGGGTGAAGCCTCCGCTCCTCCCGAGCCGCGCAGCATAAAGCCGCGCTGCCTGGAAGCGCGGAACCGTCTTCCAGAGGTGTTTGTTTTCAAAAGTGCACGACCCTCGGACGCCGGTTTCCTACGCCAGCACGCGGTGCCTTGGGCCTGGACAACCCGCGGCGGATGCGTTTCCTCAAGCCAATGCGTTTACGGGGCTTTTGAAAGCGAACTTTTGCATTTTCACCCGCACGCGCGTATATGTCAACGAAACTGCTTTCAGAATGCGAAGAATCGTCAAAACTCCACCGGCAAGCGGCGTGTCGCTGAAACGTTTTCTGGGATGATGCAGGCTTTTTTGTAGTCTCGAAAGCACAGTTTCGCCTTCTGCTCTATTTTCACCTGGGCAAACGCGTGTGCTCGTCTATTCTTTTCAACGAGATATTACCGAAAGCGTCCCTTTTTCTACCATTTTTTGTCATACTCGCGAAATGCAAGTTGTCAGCCCGCCTCCGCAGAAAGGAAACCCGTGCGAGCCGTTGTTCAATGTGTAAGTAGAGCCAGTGTGAGCGTCGATGGCGCTGTTGTGGGGCAGATCGGGCGCGGGTACCTGATTCTTTTGGGCGTGGGACACGGCGATGGTGAGACCCAGGCGCAGCGGCTGTGGGAGAAGATTCGCAAGATGCGCGTGTTCGACGACGAAAACGGCAAGACCAACCTGAGCCTGGCCGACGTGGAGGGCGAAGTGCTGGTGGTCAGCCAGTTCACCCTGTTCGCCAACTGCAAGAAGGGCAACCGCCCCTCATTCACCGAGGCCGGCGCGCCCGCCGAGGCCGAGCGACTCTACGAGTATTTCGTCTCCCTCGCGCGGCGCGATGTGCCGCAGGTGGGCACGGGTATCTTCGGCGCCATGATGGACGTGGAACTGGTAAACCGCGGCCCCTTCACCCTCTGCCTGGACACCGACAACCTCTGAGGGCTCACATCTTGTCTTTAAAGCCAGTTCTATCCGCGCGCCTTACGCGCTTAGCGCCCCCACAGCAAGTTCCAGGTACACCGGAGGCAGAGTTCCGAGAGGTTTATCGCGTAAAAGGTTCTCGAAAGCGACTTCAAGCTTTTGGTCGAGCCGCAGGTAGGAAGGCTTGAGCAATCCGCACTCGCTCCAGTCGATGATTGGAATGCAGTTGCCCGATCCATTTGCGCTCAAATCCTTGGAAGTGACCTTTGCGGCAATCGCGATGCACATCTCGCTTTCGACATCGATCACAAACACCGGACGGACCTTGCCGATGCCGGGATGATCGAGGAACTCCACGTAGGCGAGCCATATTTCCCCGGGTTTCGGATCACGCGAGGGCATCGTAGACCCCGTCGTCCTCCTCGTCGTCCCAATCAGCGGGCAAAACGGTTCGGCGAGTTTCCGGATCCACCCGGACTACATCCTGAGCAGCCCAATCGATGTGCGGGATGTGATCGCCATAGCCGCTCTCTATGGGCGCAACCAGCACCCAGGGCTTCGAGTTCTTGAACACCGTCACAGGCTGCCCGGTCTCTCGCACCGTCGCGGCAATCTTCGAGAAGTTCGCCCGCGTCTCAGCTACCGTTGCGGTCATCTCAGCCATAGACTCCTCCTTGTCGCGCCAATCATAAGTTCATTATAGCTACCTTCGTGTACATTTTCATGTACACGAAATAACAATTTGGCCAAGGTGATTACCGGGAGGCTCACACCCACCAGAGGAGGAGGTTGAGCACCGCAATGACCGCAACGCCGAGAGCCGCAACCCGGCGCCCGGCCTTCACCTCACAGGCAAAGAGCACAGCCATATAGCCGTAGAAGACCACATTTACCGTCGCATTTCCCACCGCGCGAGGCAGGCCCCAGAAATACATCGCGATCATGCAGAGCACAATGACCACGGTCGCGACAACGGCGACGGCAATCCAGGGGTTTCTCGCACTCCAGAACTCATTGGTATTCTCGCGCTCGATCCACCACAGAAGACCTCTCCGTTTCGATTTCCTCTCGCTCGTGGCCAGCCGCCTTCCCTTATCGAGCGCCCTCGGAATGGGCGTCTTGTCGTCGATTATATCCCTTGGCGACTTCAGCCCCTCACCGGCAGGCCGTTCGTGAGCGTGCCGTTGCCGTGGGAAATGTTACCTTCGACTAACGTTTGGGCGGCCAGTGCCTTTCCGCAGACCGGGGTTAGCGCACAATAGACGGCGCTGTGTGAAACCTTGGGGTGTAAGGAAGCCTGCAGATTATGGAAGCACTATCGCCGTTCGCGTTCATTACGTTGGTCACGCTCATCTCCGGTGCCGGGGGGACGGGACTCGGCGGCCTTATCGGCGCGCTGTTCAAGAGCGAGAGCAACCGCACCATCAGTCTGCTTCTGGCGTTCGCCGGCGGCGTCATGACCGCCATGGTGTGCTTCGACCTGCTCGCCGAGGCCGAGGAAGCCGCCAATCAGGTGTACGAGCACGGCGTGCTGCTGGTAATTCTGGCCGTGGCCCTGGGCGTGGCCGTGGTGTACCTGCTGAACCATCTTATCGACCGCAAGACCCGTTCCGAAGTGTCGCACACCGCCGATGCGGCGCACCCCGACACCCACGACGACATCGACGAGCTGGTGCACGCCGATCATCTGAACATGCACAAGCGCCACAACGACTCCAAGTTGTCGCTATTCGTGGCCGGCATCGTGATGGCCTGCGCCATCGCCCTGCACAACATTCCCGAGGGAATGACCATCGGCGCGAGTTTCGCCGTGTCGAGCGACCTCATGTGGGGCACCGGCATGATCATGGCCGTGCTCATCGGCCTGCATAACATTCCCGAGGGCATGGCCGTGGCCGTGCCGCTTATCTCGGGCGGCACCGGGCGCGTGAAGGCCACACTGCTCACGGCGGCCTGCGGGCTGCCCACGGTGCTCGGCGCGTGGCTCGGCTTCTGGCTCGGCGATATCGGGCCTTTGGGCCTCACCCTCTCGCTCGGCTTCGCCTCGGGCGCCATGCTGTACGTGGTATTCGGCGAGATCATGCCCGAAAGCTACCTCATCTACCGCAGCAAGCTGCCCGCCTTCGCCGTCATGGTCGGCCTGGCCTTGGGCATGCTCATGATCTTCTACTAGAGCATTTGGGCTGCCCTGCGCAGCTGTCTTTCGGAGGGAGATTGTTTCTTGACTCCACCTTCTCCTCCCTGTAGGATACTTGGTACAGGCAGCAATGCGCTGTATACCCGGGCTCCCGAACTAAACGTTTAAGCGGCATTTTCTGTCGTCGGCCCCGGGCGAGATACCGCCTTCGGGCGGTATTTTCGTATTAGGACGCGGGGGGCTTCATGAGCATATTTGTATACGGAGATGAATCGGGCGTGTTCGACGCCGTCCATCATGATGTGTTCGTTTTCGGAGGCCTCATCTTTCTTAACAAGGAGGATCGCGATGCGGAATATCGTCGGTTCATCGCGACCGAAAGAAAACTCGCGCCGCTTTATGGCGCTACAGATCGGGACTTTGAGCTCAAGGCATGCCGCCTAAAGAACAAGCACAAAGCGGGCCTTTTCCGCTCCACCAATCGTTGCATACGCTACGCATTCGTAGTTGATCAGCACAACGTCAACGAGAACATCTTCTCCAGCAAGAAGTCCAAGCAACGCTACCTCGATTACGTTTACAAAGTGGGGCTTAAACGAGTGTTTGGACGACTTATTCAGGCAGGCAAGCTGAACCCCTCCTCTGTGTCCGATCTCTTCATCCGATTCGACGAGCACACGACCGCAACTGATGGTCGGTACGAGCTTCGAGAAGCCATCGAGCAAGAATTTAAGTTCGGGACGTACAACTTCAGGTACAACGCCTTTCACCCACCTCTTTTCCCACAAATGCAGGGAACGGTGCATCTGGAATTCCGCGACTCCAAGAGCGACGCACTTATTCGCGCTTCGGACATTATCGCCAACCAAATGTGGTACCACGAGATAAGCAGCCAATTTGAGAAGATGGAGGGGAAGGCCCTCGTTGTTCGCTTTCCCTAGGTATGAAACGATTGCACGAGAAATGCGTCTCGACTCGCAAGATTTCTCAATTTCAGACCAGGCCCACAGAACGCGGACGGCCCAAACCGGACCGACGCTGGCGTGCGCTCGAAACAAGCGTCTTGGCGAAGCGCGACCTACCAGTACAGCTTCTCGTAGATGAGGCGGTGGGTTTCGTGGCCGTGCCAGTCGCGTAGGGCGATGGTGCCGGCAACGGTCCAGCCCTCGCGGGCGAGCAGGTCGCGCATGGGGCCGTTGGCCTCGTACACGTCGCAACACAGGTTGTGGCAACCGGCATCGCGGGCGATGCGCTGGGCGGTTCCCAGAATGTAGGCGCCCACGCCGCAGCGACGCGCCGACGGCTCCACGTTCACCCAGTGCAGCGCGCCGTAGTTGCCATCGCCCTCGGTGATCCAGGTGAGGCCGCGGCCTTCCTCATACGCCTCGTCGCCTTCCACATCCACGTCGAACATGGCGATAACGCGACTCTCCCCGTTCGGCTCCACCGGCGCCTCGCCCCCGTCCACGCCCAACCAGTCGGGGTTGCTCACCACCACGTACACGCTGCCGGCATCAACCGCACGCAAAAGGCGGCGCGACGAGGGGAACCGCTTCGTGCCCTCCTTCACGCCCAGCTTCGCCATGGTATGCCGTCCGTCGGCCAGAAGCGCCTGCAGGCGGGGCACGTCATCGCGCGTAGCCACCCGGGCCGCGTAGTAGCCGAGCTCGCTGGCCCGACCCTGGAACACGGGCACGTTGCCGCGCGCGCCATCGTAATGGCTGAGCGCCGCGCCTTTTCCGCCTTCCGCAGCCTGGTCGGCGTCGCCTTCCCCACCCCGGTCGGTGACGAGAAAGACCATCACCACGATCATGGCGCAGCCGAGCACGTCCATCGGCGTGACCGTGGTGCCGAGCCAGAGAGCCGAGATGATAGTGGCCGACACCGGCTCCACGCAGCCGACGAGGCCGGCACGCACGGGGCCCGCATCGGCGATGCCCTGCAGGTAGAACAGATAGGCCGCAAACGTGCCCACCAGCACCATGAGCGCCATGACTCCCACCACCGCAGGCGTCACCGTCACGCCCATGGTCCACGGCTGCACGCCGGCCATAGACACCGTGCCGCCCATGGCCATAGCCAGGCCCGTCACAATGAAGCTGCCCCATTTCGCCAGGGGTTTGCCCGGCATCAGCGTGTAGAAGGCCAGCGCCACGGCCGACACGAGCCCCCAGCCAAGTCCCGCCGGCGCGATGGCCAGCCGCGAGAAATCGCCCTGGGTGGCGATGAGCACCGTGCCGCCGATGGCGAGCACGAGCCCCGCAGCCTCTCGCGGACGCGGTAGGCGGCGCGTACGCAGGCACACGTAGCCCATGATGAGCACGAGTCCCGTGCGCTCGAGCACGGTGCCCGTGCCGGCGTTGGTGTAGGCGATGGCCGAGAGATAGCTGACCTGGGTGAGCAGCACGCCCAAAATGGCGAAACCGGCGATGTAGGCGAGACTGCGCCCGTCGCGCAGGGCGGCCAGAAGGTTGCGCGGCTCGCGTACCAGGCAGATCGCCAAGAAGATGAGGGCCGCCACCGTGAGGCGCACCGCGGTGATCCACAGCACCGGCACGCCCAGCTCGGCCGTGAGCATTTGGGCGCAGTTGCCCGAGAAACCCCAGCAGATGCCGCCGAGCGCCGCGAACACAATACCGCGCACCACATGGCTTTTCCCCGCCGCCGGAGCCTTCGCGATCGCCTTCTCATCCATTGCGCCCCTCCTCCCGTCGCGCCCAGCTTCCAAGGCGATTTTGACAGGTTGCACAATTCCCGTAAAGAGGCGCAGATGAAGTATCTCGGTTAAGCCCAGGGGTCTTCCTGAAAGAGGGGCTCGCGCGGCGCGGGACGGTCGGAATAGGGGTCGTAGCCGTCGTCGTCCTCGTTCGCCGCGCGCAGGAAGGGGTCGGGCGCGAGGCCGGCCGCACCCGCAGCCGGCCTCGCTTGCCCGGCCGCACCCGCAGCCGCACTGGCGCCGGGCACACCGGCGCTCGCAGCCCCCGCACCGGCGGCGCGGGCCTTCGCCTTTGCTGCCGCCACCTGGCTCGGCAGCGGCTTCACCACAATGCGCGCATGCGGGTCGCGCGTCGGATCGATGGCCACGACCCCTCCTTTTCCTCGCTCGAGTTTCAGACCCCTACTCCCCCGCGCGCTCGCCGGCGCGGCTGATGTCGTAGGGAGTCGTCTGGTACACATAGTAGTTCAGCCAGTTGGTGTACAGCAACTGGGCGTGCGAGAACCACGTGGAAACCGGCTCGCGCGCCGGATCGTCGCCGGGGTAGTAGTGGGCCGGCAGCGCCATATCCATACCGCGCGCCACGTCGCGGTCGTACTCGGCCTTCAAGGTCTCACGGTCGTACTCGGGGTGCCCGAACACGAAGAAGTTCTGCGAGTCGGTGGACTTCGCCACGTACACGCCGGCCTCGTCGGACACCGCGATCAGCTCCAGGTCGGGATGGGCCTCGATGTCGGCGGCCCGCACCTCGGTGAAGCGCGAGTGCGGCGCCCAGAACTCGTCATCGAACCCGCGCACGAGCGGCGAGGTGCGCTTGACCAGCGTGTGCGGGAACACGCCGAACATCTTCTCGGACAGCGCGTGCTTCGGCACCCCGTAGTGGTAGTAGATGCCGGCCTGGGCGCCCCAGCAGATGTGGAACGTGGAGTGCACGTGGGTCTTCGACCACTCCATGATCTCGCAGAGCTCGGGCCAGTAGTCCACTTCCTCGAAGTCGAGCCTCTCCACCGGTGCGCCGGTGATGATGAGGCCGTCGAAGTGCTGGTCGCGCACCTCATCGAAGGTGGTGTAGAAGGCCTCCAGGTGCTCGGCGGCCGTGTTCTTCGCATCGTGGCTGACCGTCTGCAAAAGCTCCACCTCCACCTGGATGGGCGTGTTGGAGAGCTTGCGCAGAATCTGCGTCTCGGTGGTGATCTTCGTGGGCATGAGGTTCAGCAGCAGCACGCGCAGAGGACGAATGTCCTGGTGCATGGCGCGATGCTCCGTCATGACGAAGATGTTCTCGCTCTCAAGCGCCGCGGTGGCGGGCAGGGCGTCGGGAATACGAATGGGCATGGCGGCTCCCTCCTATTCCACGGCGGCCAGGGCCTGGTCGATGTCGGCGATGAGGTCGGCCGCGTCCTCGATGCCGCAGGACAGGCGGATGAGGTCGGGCGTGATGCCCGCGGCCTCAAGCTCGGCGTCGTTCATCTGGCGGTGCGTCGCGTTGGCCGGATGCAGCACGCAGGTGCGGGCGTCGGCCACATGGGTGGCAATCTGGGCCAGGCGCAGGTTCGCCATGAACGTCTCGGCCGCAGCGCGCCCGCCGGCCACGCCGAAGCTCACCACACCGCACGATCCCTCGGGCAGGTACTTCGCCGCCAGCGCCTCTTCCGCATCGCCTGCAAGCGAGGGATGGCGCACCCAGGCCACCTTCGGATGGGCCGCCAAGTGTTCGGCCACGGCGCGTCCGTTGGCCGCATGGCGCGCCATGCGCAGATGCAGGCTCTCCAGGCCCAGGTTGATGAGGAACGCGTTCTGCGGCGACTGGGTGCATCCCAAATCGCGCATGAGTTGGGCCGTCGCCTTGGTGATATAGGCGCCTTCCAAACCGAAGCGCTCGGTGTACACCACGCCGTGATAGCTCTCATCAGGCTCGGTGAGCCCAGGGAACTTGTCGGCATGGGCCGTCCAGTCGAAGCGACCGGAATCCACGATGACGCCGCCCACGGAGGCACCATGGCCGTCCATGTACTTGGTGGTGGAGTGGGTCACAATATCGGCGCCCCACTCGATGGGCCGGCACAGCACCGGCGTGGGGAAGGTGTTGTCCACAATGAGCGGCACGCCGTGGGCATGGGCCGCCGCAGCGAAGCGCTCGATGTCGAGCACGGCAAGTGCGGGATTCGCGATAGTCTCGCCGAAGACGCACTTCGTATTCGGACGGAAGGCCGCCGCCAGCTCCTCATCGGTGCAGTGCGGGTCCACGAAGGTGCATTCCAGCCCCATGCGGCGCATGGTGTGGGCGAGCAGGTTGTACGTGCCGCCGTAGATGGCCGACGACGCCACCACGTGATCGCCCGCGCCAGCAATGTTGAACACGGCGAAGAAGTTCGCCGCCTGGCCCGACGAGGTGAGCATGGCAGCCGTGCCGCCTTCCAGCTCGGCGATCTTCGCGGCCATCGCATCGCAAGTGGGGTTCGCCAGGCGCGTGTAGAAGTAGCCGGCCTCCTCCAGATCGAACAGGCGACCCATGTGCTCGCTCGTGTCGTACTTCCACGTCGTATTCTGATAGATGGGCACCTGGCGGGGCTCGCCGTCGCCGGGACGCCAGCCGCCTTGCACGCAGGTGGTTCCGATGCGCTCGGTCATGAGGGGCTCCTTTGCTGTTCTCAACCTCGTTTCATGGCCTGCCCATTATAGGAACCCCCGCGCCGTGCCAAGCCCTCGCATCGGCCATGCGCCATAGGAACTTCCGCCCCACTGCCATCGGCAAGCGCGAAACCCCAGGTGAAGACAATAGTTTAGTGCCTGTAACCGCCGGCACTGTGACTCTCATGCGCCCATCCCTCTCACCTCGCGAGGGGGCGTTCCGGCGCCCCCTCGCTTTGCATCTTCGGGCACAATCGGAGCGAGCCCTACTTTCCGCGCACCGCGTCGGCGGGGTGAATCGTCATGGACTGGAAGCGGTCGGCCATGTAGGTGTCGCCGAACTCGTGGTCGTAGAACTGCTGAATGGGCGTGTCTACCTTGTCGCCCGACAGGCGCATGTACCAGCAATCGAGCGCTTGCAGCGTCATCACCGCATCCACCAGCATGAAGCAGGCCGCCACGGCGGTGAGCACGTAGCGCCAGTTCCACGGGATGAAGTTCACGAGCCGCAGCATGAAGGGCAAAAGCAGCTTGATCCACACCACGCCGAGCAAGCCCCAGCAGGCCATGAACGGCAGGCAGGTGCGACCGCCGAACAGCGAGCCGGGCATGTTGGAGTAATCCCAAGCCACCGCGCCGAACGCGTACTGCATGAACAGGCTCGTAAGCGCCTCGAAGCCGCCGCCGATAACCGCCGCCACCAGGAAGATGATGAGCCAGTTGCTCTTGTGGAAGCGGTTCAGGAACAGCGTCATGAGCACCGCACCGCAACCGTAGATGGGCGAGAACGGCCCGAACAGCAGCCCCGCGCGGTCTTGCCACTGGCCTGGTACCACGAACAGGAAGTGGACGATCTCCTCCATGAACAGGCCGAGGATGCTGGCTACCACGAAGATCCAGAACAGATTGAAAAAGTTAAGCGCGATGTAGCCCTTGCCCGACGGGTCGCGGCCCAGCGTGCCAGCCTCGCCTTCTTTGTGCTCCTCGGCCTCGCGGGCCTTGCGGTGGGCGCGGCGCTCTTCCAGCAGCGTGGGATCCAGATAGCTTTGCAGCGCAATGGTGACCACCAGCGCCACCAGGTAGAACACTAAATCGACGCTGATGCCCGACAACATAATGGAGCACAGGCCGCCGGCGATGATGAGCACGTACAGCACGTAGGACAGAAGCGCCGCCCAGCGCCGCTGGTTGCGAATGAGCCGCACCCCGAACACAATGAGAGCCACGGCCAGCGCCACCAGCACCGCCAGATGCACGAACGTGACCACGATGGTAGACGTGCCCTCGCCGCCCATGGCGCCCGACCTGAACAGCTCCGCCGTGCGGTAGACGACCTTCGCAATACCCGGCAGCGAGGCGCCCGCACCCACGATGAGCAGCACACCGAACACGCGCAGCACCACCGGCAGCCGCTTCTTGTCGGCGGGACTCGTGAACTCAGCGGCAATGGTGGCCGTCGTCTCGTCGAGCGCGGCCTTCTTCTCGGCCACAGCCCGCTTCGCATCGGCGACGATCTCGCTCGGATGCTCCACGGCGCGCGCCGCCTCCCGCACTTCATCGGCCGCATGGGCAATCTTGGCCTCGGCCGCCTCGGCCAACTGTTCGGGATGGCGCACCTCGTCTATGGCCTCGTGCAGCTTCTCCTTGTCGCGAGCCACATCAGCGGCCAGCTGCTCCTTGTCGTTGTGCAGCTGATCGTGCCATTCCTGACGCGTCTCGGCAATATCGGCTCGCTCGAACTCCACGGCCTTTGCGAGACCCTCCTTCACCTCGGCTTCGGCCTTGCGAGCAGCTTCTTCCACCCGCTCGGCCGCACCGTGCTCCGGTGATGTCGCATCATCGGGGTGGGCGGCGTGCCTCTCGTCTCGCCCGGCGCCTTCGGCATGCGTGCCGATTCCAGCGCTCCTCAAAGCGTTATCCTCACGCGCATCGCGCTTCCCGTCTGTCATGGCCGGCCTCCTCCCGTGCGTAAACTGCGATGAATCCAGCTCACAGTATAGAAAGGTCCCCGCGCAACCATGACCGCCGTGCCCAACGTCTGCCAACCCGATAATCCCCCGTTACAAGCTGGTTGACAGGCCGCCGACGTCGGCGGCAAAGCCGTGCAACGCTCGGCAACCGCATGGCACCATCGACAGCCGCATAGCCTCGTCGAACATCCGAACTGCAGGCCGACGCCCTCCATTGACATAAAAGGAAAGAAAGGAAAAAATAGGAAAGAAAGGAAAAAATAGGAAAGAAAGGAAAACGGCATGAGCGCACACGACACCATCTTCGCTCCCTCCTTTGGCAATCGCCCGTCGATGCTCGTCGGTCGAAGCGCGCTCATCGCCCGCATCGTCAAAGGACTCGAATCGGCACCGGGCAGCCGCGACCGAGCCGTCCTCCTGCTCGGCCAGCGAGGAAGCGGAAAGACCGTCCTCCTCTGGGAATTGGCCGACCGTATGCGGAAAACGGGATTCGTCGTAGCAAACCCGACTATCGTCTCCGAAGATCTGCTGCCGCGCATCGTAGAAAAGGTCGCCGACGATGCCGATCTCTCCCCCAAGCGACACGTAAGCGGCGGAAGCGTGGGCGCGCTCGGCTTCACCGCCGGCCTTCAGCTCCAGCAGGTTCCCGAGATCGCCAAAAGCCGCCAGCAGCAACTCACCGAGCTGTGCCGCGAGTTGACCGATAAGGGCAAGGGCGTGCTCTTTCTCATCGACGAGCTGCAGGCCAACTCACCGGAGTTGAGGCAATTCATCATCACGTACCAGGAACTCGTCGGCGAGAGACTCAACGTCGCACTTGTTATGGCCGGCCTCCCCGGCGCCGTGTCGGAAACACTCAACGACAAGGTTCTCACATTCCTGAATCGAGCGCCTAGGATAACGCTCGATCCCCTCGCATTTGGCGACGTCGATGCTTTCTACCGTCAGTCCTTCGAGCGCCTCGGCCTGTCCATTACACCAGATCTGCGCCGACGCGCGGCGGAATGTACGGCGGGTTCCCCTTACATGCTGCAACTCGTGGGCCACAACATTGCACGCTACGCTGAACCCGACGGGAAGGTAACCGAAAGCTGTCTGGCCGATGCGCTCGAAACCTCGCGAACCGATTTCGAGAACGATGTTTGCCGCACCACCTTGGCCGCGCTCTCCGAAAAGGACGTCGAGTTCCTAGACGCCCTCGCGCAAGACGGGGAAGAGGCATCCATGGGCGCCATCGCCGAGCGCATGGATGTAACGCCCGACTACGCTCAGAAGTATCGGCGGCGCCTCATCGACGGCGGCATCATCGAGGCGGCCGGCCGCGGCCGCGTGCGCATGGCCGTGCCCTACCTGGCAGACCACCTGCGCAAGGAGCTTGGCCGCTAGCGTCCTGAGCCGGGCGGCCAGTCTACAACCGGCCAACCAGCCTGGCCAAAACTACTCAGCTGAACAAATAAAAATTTTCCCCTCCCTGCAACCTTGCGCGAGGCTTCTTCGTTTTACTCTATAGAAGGGAAGGAGCTCGCGCGTGCAAAAGGAATTCGAGAACATCGTTCGGCGCCGAAGCGGCATGGTCTATCGGCTCGCACTCAGCCGGCTACACAATGCCGCCGACGCCGAAGATGTGTGTCAGACCGTATTCCTGCGCCTGCACCGCGCATCTCCTGTCTTCACCGACGCCGAGCACGAGCGCGCTTGGCTTTTGCGCGCCACCGTCAACTGCTGCATGGATCTGCACCGCTCAGCATGGCGGCGGCACGTAACGACCGACGAGCAGGCGAAGGTCGCAGCCCAGCGCTCGATGGATGCGGAAGCCCTTCGCCGGCAAAACAATGATGCCGCCCAGGACTACCTTGCAGAAATTGTCGGCGCCGCCATGGAGGCGCTGAGCGAGAAGCAGCGCACGGCCGTCCACTTGTTCTACTTCGAGGAAATGACCTGCGACGAGATAGCCGAAACCACCGGCGAGCGCCCCTCCACTGTGCGCTCGCACCTTCGTCGCGCTCGCAAAACGCTCCAACGAGAACTAGGAGATGCCCTATGACGTTCGACGAGAAATTCTCCCGGGCCTACCGCGCCTCCGTCGAGGCCACACCCGATCCCGCCGACCTTGCCGATAACATCTTGAAAGCCGTGAAAGACCAGGAAACAGCAGGGGCCTCCCCTGTTGAGACCTCCCCCGCCGCTTCCTCCGGCATCCAAGCCTCCCATCATTCTCCACAACACTCGCGCAGAAACGCCGCGCATCCCAAGAGGACACCCTTCTGGAAGCGCCCTCTGCTCGCGGGAGCGTGCGCCGCGGCATCCCTCGCGCTGGTGGCCGCCCTTCCGGCGCTGGCGCCGATCCTGGAGGAATCCCCGCAAGTCGAGTCAGAGGAGATCACCGTCCACAGGCAAACCTGCCCGGCATCTGTGAACGAGGAAGTTGCCGAGCCCGCAGCCGCAGCCTCCTCCGCCCCCATCGCCCCGGGGCTTTCCGTAAGGGCCTATGCACTGGAAGGAAGCGACGCCTCCATTCCCGAATGGGCCCAGGACGCAGAGTCGTCGTGGGGCGAGCCCTTTATCGAGGGAGAAGACGAGCCCATCGCCCTTTTCTACCCGGGCGGCGCCTCGGGATCGGGGGAAAGCACCATGTGGCCCGAAGAGGACGGATCTGTCACGCAAGCCGCTTTCGGCAGCGACACATTCACCGTGGAAGGCTCGAACATCGCGCGCATCCAAATCCGCACGTCCGACGGAGAGCTGTACCTTCAATCTGTCGACGAAGACGTGCGCGGCGATCTCGTGGTAGACCTCTGGGGCCTCGATCCGCGCGAACGAGGCACGCGGGCAGGCTACGAGGACTGCGACGCCCTAGGCTTCTTCGACTATACGGAGCAAGATGCCGGAGGCCAGTGGCATACGCATGAGAACGCCTTCCGCATGAAGCGCATGGGAAACGTTATCGATCTCTCCAAAAGCGATGACGCGCGCGTAGGGACTCGGGATATCCAGTTCGGGCTGCTCTCCCTGGCCACCACCTCAGCAGAAGGAAAGCCTGCCGACTGGATGTCGGACAACCACTTCGCCGACACGCTCGAGCAGCCCGCATACCTATTCGACGGCGTGAAACTCACAATCACCGCCACTTTCGACGATGGCTCGTGCGAGACCCAGGTAATCGAGCTGCACCGTGATCAGGTGCTTGCCGATGACAACGGGATGCCAGTACAGCCCATCAAGCGCTACACGGACGTCTTCGCCAGTAGCGATGCCGGCTGCACCGATCTGGCCTACGGAACCCTCGTGAGCAAGACCGACGAGCCGTTCCCCTATGCAGACGAGGCCGCCAACCAGTACGCCGACACCGTGATGCCCCCTATGCCCCCGGATTCGGAACCCTGGTCGTGCGACTAAGCGGCCTGCCGACCGCGGGCGCGCCGGCCCTATTCTCCGTAGGGAATGACGTCCGTAAAGGGGTAGGCGCCGTCGGTGGCGATGACGAGGTAGTTGTCGGCACCGCCGAACTCCTCGTCGGAAGCATCGATGACGTACACGTTGGCGAAGTGACCGCGCAAGCGCTCTACCTGGGCGAACAGCTGGTACATGGCGTTGCCGGTGAACTCCACCACGCAGTTGGCCATCAGCAGGCCGCCTGGAGTTAGGCACGCACGCGCCGCGGCAATGCCCTCGTCGCTCGCGAAGAAGGGCACTGCATCGCGGCCCACGAACGCGTCGTTGATGATGACGTCGTAGCGATTCCCCACCGCCCGGCGCAGGAACGTCTCGCCGTCTTCCACGAAGATGCGCAGGTCGCCGGCACGCCCCTCGGCCGCCAGTTGCGCCTCTAGCCTATCGAGGAAGAAATGCTCGCGGGCAATCTGCACCATGGCGGGATCTATCTCCACCACATCTAGCTCAACACCCGGATGACCGGTCAGCAGCTGCTTGGGATAGGCGAAGCCCGCACCGCCAATCATGAGCACGCGGCCCACCGCCAAGGGATGAGCCGCCGCAGGAAGCGCCGCCTCGAACAGGTGGTCGAAGGCCCGCAGATACGCGAAGGGGCAGCACGCCCAGCGCTCGTCGGTGTAGGTAGCCGATTGCAGCACCCCGCCCACGTTCAGCATGCGCACGAGCGAGCCGTCTTCGGCCGGCATCGCGTACACCGTAGCCTCGCCGAACTGCGTGGAAAACGACCGGCGCGCCACGCGCTCCCGCATCTTGCCCAACCATCCGACCAGCGCCCTCACCCTTTCCGCATTCCGCCCACACGGCCGCCCGATACGGCCGCATGGCCGCACCACTCGATATCGCTCTCAGCATACCATTGCAGCCCGTTTGCGAAAAATCACGGTGCTTTTCCGAAAATCTTCCTTTCTCGGTCACAGAATCGGCCTCCCATTCGTAATGCATAGTGAGGAACCGGTTCCTCTGCAGTATTTCCAACAACGCAACGCGCAGAAAGGAGGCAGCCCGTGAGCCATCGGGAATTCGTCGAGCAGGCAATGCGCGATCACGGCGATGCGGTGTTCCGCCTTGCCTGCAGCCTACTGCAATCGCCCGAAGCAGCAGAAGATATCGTCCAAGACACATTCGCGAAATTGTGCCGCACCTCGCGCGCGTTCGAGAACGATCAGCATGTGCGCTACTGGCTGCTTGCCGTTGCCGGCAATGCAAGCCGCGACGCGCTGCGACGCCAGCAGACCGCACCCGTCACGCTGGTAGACCCCACCGCTCCCGAAGAGCTGGAGGCCCTTGCCGCTCAGCTAACCGCGCAGTCCGATACATCTCCGCGCACGGAAACTGGCATCGATCCCGACCATTTCCTCTGGCGCCACGTGGCCGCGCTGCCCTTCTCGCAACGTCAGGTTATTCACCTGCGATACGTCGAAGAGCTCAAGCCGCGGGAAATCGCCCGAGTGCTCGGCGAGTCGAGCATCAACGTGCGCCAACGGCTCTCGCGGGCCCACAAGCGCCTACGATCCATGATTGAAAGCGATTCCGCCCCTACCGAAGGAGGCATCCGATGAAACGATCCACCGACAGACGGTTCGACCTCTACCGAACTCAATGCCGCTCCCTTAAGCTTGACGATGAAGCTCGCGAACGCATCTTGCAGCAGATCAGGGCTTTGGCGGCCGAGCAGGATGCCGAAGCGGAAAACTGCGGGCAGGAAGCCTCACGGCCTTGCCGACAGCAGCCCGTGATCGCGCGCTCGGCGGCAAAACCGCTCTGGAGACGCCCGCTGCCCGTCGCTATCACCTGCGCAGCCGCCGCCCTGGCCCTCGTAGCCGCCCTGCCCGTGGCCCTCACGATCGTGCCGAGCGGCAGCGCTGGCGTAGCGTCCCTCATCACCGCCGACAATGCAGGACAGCAAACCGACGCCCTAGAAACAGCGCCTAGCAACCACGGCTTCGCGATACGAGCCTATGCTGCCGGCGCAGACGATAAAGGCGATGCGTGCGACTGGGGTACCGCCATGGTAAGCGGAAGCGATCAGCCCGTCGCGCTTTTCTACTCCGGAGCGGGTGGCGGCACCGATACGCTCTGGGCCGAGGAGAATGGGGATATAACCTATGCGGAATTTCTTCAGGCCTTCACCGTCGAGGGCGATGCCATAGAGCGCATTCAGATCCACGTCTCGGAAGGGGAGCTCTACCGCCAGACCATCGAGAGGGACGTGCCCATCTATCGTCGGCAAAGCCTCCGTGGCCCAGACCCGTCCCAGCGCGGCAAGTGGTACGGGTACGAGGACTGCGACGCGCTCGGATACCTCGGACGGCTCGCGCAGGACGAGAGCGGTCACCAGGTCTGGCACGAGGATGTAACACGGCTCAAGCGCATAGGCACCGTTATCGACCTTTCTCGGAGTGACGACGAGCGCATCGGCACACGCGATATCCAATTTGGTCAGGTGCTCATGGCCACCACTCCCGCCGATTCCATTCCCCTCGCGCCGGGCGACGGGGAAGCGCTCAAAAACATGCTTGAAAAGCCACCGACGTACCCGGAGGACACCGAGGCAGCCGAGCCTGTCTGCTTCACCATCACCGTCACCTTCACCGACGGCACTTGCAAAACGCAGGTCATCGAATTACGCGACGGGTGGGCCGCGGCCGACGAGGATGGAAACCCCATCCACCCAGTACATATCGAGACGACGCGTGCCGATCCCGACTCGGAGCACGTCGTTTACGGCGCCGTTGTAGAAGAGAACAACAAACCGTTTCCTTACGCCGATCTGCCCGCCAACGAGTACGCGGACACGGTTATGCTCCCGACGCCCGCCGGCATGGACTTCTTCGAGCCCGGAGAATAACCGCCACACTCCTCCTCTAAACGGCCGCCCTATCCCTTGCAGCAAGGGACAGGGCGGCCCTTATTAGGGGGCAACGGACTTAGCGAAGCGAGACGACCACGCGGCCACCCTCAATCTGCGGGGTGCCGCTACGACCCTGCGGGGAACAGGTTCGTGATGTAGGTGTGCGTGCCGTCGGGCGCGGCGAACTCGGCCGATGCAGCGGGCGTGGCCGCGTGATCGGCGCCCAGGGCTTTCATGTCGTAGGCGTATAACATGCGGGCACCGGCATCGGCCAGATAGAGACGGTCGCCGCGTATTGCCATCTGGTCGGCCAAATGCTCAAGCTCGTAGCTTTCCAGGTTGCCGCCGCCCAGGTCGCCCACGCTCAATGTGGCCGTCCCCATCGGCGCCACCATATCCTGGCGCACGATATACAAGCGGCCGTCATGCGCGGCCACGGCAAGGGCATCCGTCACCGGCAGCGGATAGGGAGCCACCTTTCCAGTGTGCGTGTCCACCATCACGATATTGCCAGCCTGCGCGCGTTCGGAACCGGACTCGTCCGCCCCAGCGGCGCCATCCGAGCACACGGCGTACAGCACCCCGTCACACGCCACGGCGCGGCGCACCCCGCTCCCGTAGGACGACAGGTCGTACTCGCGCTCCGTAGCCAGATTCTCATCCAATTGAAGCACCCACGAGGAGGGCAGCGACGCGCCAGCCTGTACATCTGCCCGCGCGCCCGTATCGGAGGCCGCCCCGTCGTCGGTGCCGAACACGAACAGCGAGCGCCCCGTCCACAGAAGCTTCGTGACCCCTCCCCGGGGAAGCGGCAGCTCCTTCACGTCGCCAGTCTGCTTATCGTAGCGGACCAGCGGCCCGTTCATGGCGCTGGAACAGGCGAACAGATAGCGGTCGTTGGCCGCCACACAATCGAGGCGCGCATGGTCCTCGCCCAGCGAGAAGGAGTGCACGGCCGCATCCTGCAGCGAAATCTCCAGCACCTCGTCGGTGGGGCCGGGCTCGAACTTGTCGATGCCCTGGGGCGCAAGGTAGAGCGCGCCGCCCCATACGCACGCATCGGCCCACCCGTCGCCCATGCCGCCCTTTCGGAAGGGCAGTTCGCCCAGCTCGCTCAAGTTCTCGTCGTAGAACACGATACGCGAGGCGGTCTCGGTGCTGGACGTGTCGATCACTCCCACGGCCGCCCGGCTCATGGGAATATCGACCCGCGTATTCATCGGGCCCGCGCAGCCGATCAGGGTGCTGGCCACCGTCATGGCCGCCACGCATGCAACGGCCGCTCCCACGATACCTGCAACCCATCGCTTCGGAATGAGCTCGTCCCAATTTCTGCCGTTCATCGTTCGACCTCCCTGCTCTGAACCCGTCAGAAGTCGGCCGCGTATCACCGCGCGAGCCGGCAAGAGGAACGTCCTCTCATGAGGTAATACGTTTGGGTGAGCCGAAATATTACCGAGAAGCTAAAATTTCTCGGAAACTTCACCATTCCCTGGCGCGGGCTTGCCGCCCCTAGCGCGAGACCGACTCGGCCAGCGCGTCCTGGTCGGGAATATCGCCCATGACGGCGCCCAGCCCATCCCGCTGCGCGCGGCCGATGATGGCGGCGTTCTCGTCGTCGTTCTCGTAGATGTCGAAGAACGCCCGCAGCAGGGCCACCTGGTCGGCCATCTGGTCGCCCTCGCCGAGGTCGTCGGCGCAGCTGCCCAGGGCGTCCCGATAGAAGCCCCAGTTCCAGCCTGAGAGCGGCCCGAGCCAGAAGTTGCGGGACTCCAGCGCCGCCACCGCGTCAGGCGCCTCCCGCCTCACGTTCTCGAGAGCCGCGTCGCGGTCGTCGAAGGTGGGCAGGAGCCGGCAGCTCTCGCCACCGTCGGATATCTCCTGCTTGACGGAGGCGCTCCCCACCGGCTGGAGCGAGGACGCCAGCTCGAAGGGCACGTCCACCTCGCCGATGCGCACCTCCTCATGCGCCGCCGCGCACCCGCACAGCCCAACCAAGGCGAATGCCGCGACCATGACCGCAACCGCGGAAGAAAAGAGCTTCATGCCAACCGCCTTTCCGCCTCAACAGACCCGCAGACGGCTTTTCGCCCGCGGGCCCTTTGCTTAGCAGTATTTCAATCATAGCTGCAAGGCTAACACTGCCGCCTTCGACTCCAAGCTCCAAAGGCCAACTTCTCACTAGGCTAGCAGAACCTGCCGGAGTCTACACTCCTGTCACGAGAAACTCGCCTATCACCGTCTTCCCGTCGGCATCATAGACAGGAATAGTCTCGCCCGACGCCCGCAGGACCTCGGTAAGGGCCTCTTCCACATCCCGCTCGACTTCTTCTGCGCCAGACCCGCTACGAGCGGCCAAAGAGACCGCATCTGCACCGTCCGCGCGCTCTATCCCTGCGATAAGATCAACCGTCGCGCAGTCGCTCCCGGCCCCGAAACGGGATTCCTCAATGAAGTCGTCGATCATCTCTTGACTAACTTGGTATCCACTCTCCTCCAGAGACTCCACGAGAGCCTCCGAAAATGCCTCGTCCTGCTCCCGCGTTCGAGTCGCCAAGTCCTCGAGCTGCTCGGCAGTACCGCCCTCCGCCTCTTCTAGGGCATCTCGATAGACATACCCTTCTTTGCCATTCGTCGCCACCACCAGCACCAGGTCCGGCATATCATCATACGTCGCTGCGTCCGCGCAAGACCCGAATGTCTGGCCCGCCTCGTTCGATTTATAGCTGATAGCAGCCTCCTGTCCCCGATCGACCTTCCCGGCGTTTTCTGCGGCATAAGATACGCCCCAGCCGGCCACAACGATCAGAGCAGCTCCCAGACAGCCAAGCCCCACCTTACCTAACCAGGCGAACGAGTTCGTGCGCTTCATGATCTCCTCCTCTCGATCTTCTACGACGCAGGACGCGCCGGCATGTCAGATCTGCGTTACGGGGAATTCGCCGATCACCGTTCTGCCGTCAACATCGTATACCGGGATGTAGACGGTCGTGGCCTCGACCACGTCAAGGTAGCCATCTTCCACTATCTCGGCCGTCAGGGCCATATCTTGTTGCGCCGGCTCGTCCTCCAGCGGCTCGACATGGCGCGCCGCCTCCTCCGCGATCGCGTCGTAGTCGATCTCGGGCGCATCACCCACATGCATCGCGTCAATTATGCCCGCTGCGCCCTCGAGGGAAATTTCAGCGCCCTGGAGGTCCTCGTCGATCTCGTCCTTCAGCATCTTGGCTGCGACTGACTCCAGCTCGGCCTGCGCGGTACGGAGCTCGCCCGCAGGCGCATCGGCGGCGCTGGCCTCATCCCATTCCTTCTTCGATATGAAGCCGGACCTGCCGTTCGTAGCTCGCGCGAGGATAAGATCGGGCTCCTGACCGTTCGGGGCATCGTCCAGCGTCCCATAGGTCATGCCGAGCTCATTGGTCTTGAAGGGGTAGACGCACTCGCTGCGCAAGTCCATCGCCTCCTTCTCGCTGTCCGAATAGGCAGCATCGCCCAAAGCTGTTGTTGAATTCGCGAACAGTGAAAAGCCCCCTCCCATCACCACTGCGACAACAACAGCGCCGACCGCACAAGCTGTCCATTTGCGGCGGCTACCACGCCCTAAGAGTCTTGCTTGCATTTTTACCTCCCTCAAAGTGAACTTTTCATCGGCGAGTCTACTGGCTTCAACTTGACATAGCTACCCCTGGCGTCCTTCACCCAAACCGTACCCGATGCTCTTCCCCGTATTTTCACGCCCGACGACGTACTTAATACTGTAGTGCAATACGCAAATTGCTCTCGACTGACCGCTTGGCTATATATCACCTTGCTACTGCTGATCACTTCGGAGCTGCTGTTCATCATCACTGCCTTCATTTTCGCCTCTTTGGCCCTCATCGAGTCCGAGGAGCATTTGACCACAATGCCCGCAGTGAGTCGTTTGATGGCAGGCTCAATGTAGTTATTCGACTGATAGGCTCGAACGCTTTCATTGTGTGAGGTTAGATACAGGTTTTTCTGCGCCCCTGGATAGGTCGCGGCAAACGCCGCCGACGGCACACCCAGCGCAAAAACGAGCAGCGCGACAACCGCCACCGCCACCCTCCTTTTGCTACTACTCATTTCAACTTCCTCTCCGCAGTTATTTTTGCCCCCAGCCAGTCGTCACTGGCCGAGGCTGAGTCCTCGGGAAAATTTTCCTTTCACCCCTAGATACGAACGGCGAGGCCGAAATATTACAGGTTTCGCAAAAAAGTTTGAAAAATTTCCTGGTCAGAAGCTAAATATGATCTTTTTCAAAATATTTCAGATTTTTGTAATATAAACGCGTTCCCAAACGTAATAGAAGGTAGGACGTGTTTTCCGCACGATGCCCGGCGGCCCGCGAGCAGATCGGAAGGAGGTGGTTTTCTTTGAAAAGCGACCAGTTTATCGAGGACGCCATGCGCAACCACAGCAACGTCCTGTTCCGCATCGCATGCAATATGCTGAACTCGGAAGAGGCGGCCCGCGATGTAACGCAGGATACGTTTATCAAGCTGTTCCAGAGCGACAAGGAGTTTGCCAGCGACGACCATGTGCGCAACTGGCTCATCCGCGTGGTGCGCAACGGTTGCATCGACCGGCAAAGGCGCGAGCAAACCGTTGTCGTGGAGCTCGTCGATCCCACCGAACCCGACGCCATCGAACGGCTCATGGGCGACCGAGCCCAGCTCAGCCGCAGCGCAGTGGAAATCGACGAGGACCATTTCCTATGGCGGCACGTGGCCTCGCTTTCGGATGCGGAACGGCAGGCCGTGCACTTACGCTACGCGGAAGACCTCTTGCCACGAGAGATCGCAGCGCTCACCGGCCAATCCTACGCCGCAACGTGCACCCAGCTCTTCCGCGCTTGCAAGAAACTGAGGCACATGGTTGAAACCGAGAGAAAGAGAAAGGAGGGCAAACACCATGAGACGATCAACGAGAAGGCGATTCGAGACCTACCGCAAGCAAACCCGCACGCTGACGTTCGACGACGAGGCACGCAGCGAGACGCTTCGGATCATCCAGGCCATGAGGGCCGAGCAAGCCCGAAGCGAAGCCGTCGCGGCGCCCGATGCGGCGGCCATCGTCCAGACGACGAAGATGGCCTCGCCTGCGCGGAAGCGTCGTGAGCCGCAGTGGGCCAGCATGCGGACGCCCTTCGCCCTGAAAGCCGCCGCCTGCGCCGTGGTGGCCGTGGGCATCGCGCTGTTCGCCGCTGCAGGCATCACGCCTGCCGTTGACAAGGAGCATAGCATCGCCACTGCGTCGTCGCCCCTCCTTCCGTATCAGCGCATCCAGTTCGATAGCGAAAATACGTCCATTTGCGAGTATCCCCTAAGGGGAATTCTTTCTTACACTCCGGTTCTTCTTTGCTTGCCGGGAGATGTGCCGGACGACATCACGTTGACATTTCAAAATACTAATGGCGTACTTTTTTCCCTAGAAGAACCCTATGAGTACAACGAGTACGAAAGCCTCCGACGGAAAAATGACCCCCTGATCGTTAAGGCGCGGAACGGTAAAATCTGGCTAACCGCCACCTACCTTACTGACACGACCCGCGCCGATTTAGAAGAAGACACTTCCCCCGAGGGATGGTGGTGGGATCCTTCGGATATCGTCGAACTAATCGAGCGGCTCCGCGACTGCGAGATCATTGCTGAGACGCGCTCGGGCGAGCGCTTCACCTATACCCTGAACTTTGACGACTACCCCACACGCCAGGATGTTCTCGACAGCCTCTACACCGAGCACTACTGGGATGAAGGATGGCCGTCACCCTATTTCACTCTCGACCGAAAAGAGGACCAGTGAACTTGCTTAATACCGAGGCAATCAACCCGCCTATTACCCGTCGCAATTTTATTGCAGTTGCTGGCATAGCTGGAGCATCAGCACTTCTGAGCAGCCTCTCACCGGCAGAAGCTTTTGCCACAACCTGGAGTCCCGCCATTAGCAAATCGCAAAACGGAGTCACCTTCACCTATCGATCAGGGATAGACGTAACTAGCAAAGTTGTTGCCACCACTAAAATAACCGCAAGCAAAACCATGGCCGCAAACACAATGAAGGCTCAGGCGGTCATCGTGAAAAGCCTGAACAACAACATCGTTAAATCATCTGGCGTTAAGACAAATGTGCGAGGAACCTCTCTGGTTGTCACCGTAACGCTGAGTAGCTTGGCAGCTGGTTACCGCTCGAAGGGCAAAGTGTGGTACGACGGATCGGGTTGGAAGAGCTGCAATATCGCGGCCATGCCCCGCTCCCTTCCACCCGAGCTTCCCGTGAACGAGAACGGGCAGACGCTCGGCACCTACGACGATGCCGAGCTAGGCGCTGTTCCTGACCTGGTGGGCATCGTGGCCGATTCCGGGCTCGACGGCTACGCTTACTGGGAGCAGTTCAATGCCGAGGACTGCCCCGAGGTCATCCCCGTGTACGCCGAGGACGGCGCCACGCAGATCGGCGTTTTCACCTTCGGCGACAAATAGCCCCCTCGCAACGCGGGGCGACCTCTTCCGGTTGAGGCCGCCCCGCGTTTTCTTTTCCCCTTCTTCGATTCCCCCTCGCATGCGTTGCCCCTCGGACGCTACGACGCCTTGCGCGCGTATTCCAAGATGCGCTGCGCGGTGCCTTGGCTCACCTTGGTGTCGTCGCCCTTCCTGAGGAATGCGTAAATGTTTCCCTTGTTCAGCCCCAAATCTTTGCAGAGACGATAAACCGTCATGTCGCGGCTCTTCATGGCCTGCAGCGTCTGCTCGCGAATGCCGGCGATGACAAGACGCTCCCCCGCGATGGCGTAACGGCGCGCTACGTAGGCGCTCCACACCGCACGGTAGCGAGGAGGCGCTTCCGGCGACTGCAGGAAGAACGACACCTCTTCGGGATCATCCAAAAGCTCGGCCATCTGGGCGTAGCTGTCTTCCATCCACGTTCCCTGGCTAATATCGGCCAGGTAGCGAGCCTTGTCCTGCATTGCCGCGAACACCATGAGCGCTTCGGCGGCCGCCGGCATGGTCGTCGCGACGGAATCGCGAAGCTTCCGCAGATTGTCCGTCCTCAGCCCCGTGAGCTCTCGACAGTACAAACGCAGGAACCCCTTGAACGTCAGGTTCACGCTCAACTCCTCTCTTGCTATTATTATTCGTGACGAATAATAATAGCATAAGTTGCTTCATCAGCTTTGATAATTTCGACAATTGGCAACAAAAAGCCCCGACGCTCAACGGAGCGACGGGGCGAGAAGCGAGACAGCTTACCGGGTAAAGTGTCCCAGTGGGGCGACGGCTCTTACAGCGCAGCAGCCCCGATGCAGCCGGCCAGGGCAGCGATGGCGAAGACGAGCAGGGCGCCAGCGATGAGGGTAATCATGAGGAGCTCCTTTCCAGGCGGGATAATTTCGATGAGACCACTATGACAGCCCCAACTTACCGCCCTGTTGCGCACCCCTTACAGTTCTGTCGTTTTGAGCGGGACAGCTTACCGGGTAAGGTGTCCCAGCTACCAGCCGGCGACCGGACCATTCCAGTGGATCGAAAACTATACCGAATGAGGAATACTTTTTGAAGGAAGAGCTCTGCAGAAAAGTATTCCGAATGGGGAATACTTTTAGCGGTACCCGTGAACCCGCTACGCAGGTGTGCGCCTCACGCCCCGCCTCATGCGCTCGTGCCCGATTCTCAGAGCCACGGAATCTCTTGGCCGTCGGGGTCGGCATAGTAACGGACCGAGCAAGGCATGTCGTCATTGAGGGGATCATCGTCCTCGCGCGCCTCGGCAGGAAGCCACAGCTCGTGGCGAAGCACCGTGCCTCCCATTGCCTCGATGGCCTGATTCGCCTGCTCGGACAGCGTGTCCAAGCTCCCCGGCTTTCCGAAGAACTCCGCAGCCCCCATCGCTTCCGACAGCCCCGGTTCCCCGGCGCAGCCGATAACCCGATCATGATCTTCGGGATCCAGAAGAAGGCGCAGCGACTTCTCTTCCCCGTTGAGGCGAAAGACGATCTTGTTGTAATCGGGATCGTCGGCTACGCTATCCCACCAGACGACATAATTGAACTGCTGGTTCGGCAACCAGGCAAAAACCCCGAGAGCCAACACTGCGATGGCCGCGCCGACCAAAACCCACTTGAGCGTTTGCACAACCCGATCGAGCCGTCGCGACTCGCTGGCGACGCGCTCGTCCAGCAGCGAAGTCCTCCACGAAAGGTCGGCAGCCGCCTTCACTTTCGGCACCGACTCCCCCAGCAACTCGGAAGCCGTCACATTAAGGGCGCGGGCCAAGGCCACGAGTGAATCAGCATCGGGAACCGACGTGCCGCGTTCCCACTTCGAGACGGTCTGGCGCACCACGGGGATGCGCTCGGCCAGCTCATCTTGGCTGAGGCCTCTTTCGGTGCGCAGCTTCTTGATGTTGTCCTTCAGCATGGTGCCAGCCCCTTCGGAACGCGTTTTCACGTCTTCACCGTACCAGCACGGGATCGTGGACACAAGCAACGATGCTTAACAAAAGGCCCTGAACTGGGATTCCCTTCCGATAAGATGCCCGCGACACAACAGGAACGGGTCGGCACTAGCCGCAACTTCTCCGCTGCGCGCATCCTATGGTTTTGTCGCTTAGGTGCGCGGTTATTCCGAAGCCTTCTCCAGGAACTCGTCGGCACTGAGGTCTTCCCAGCTGCTGATGAGGAAGTCGGCGCGGGCGAGCAGGGCCTCGCGAGTGCCGGAGATGTCGTTGTCGTAGATGGCGCCCGTGCGGTAACCGGCGCCGCGCAGGGTGTCCAGTGCGTAGGCAGCGTCCTCGAAACCCCAGGTGTGGGCCCGGTCGGTACCGAGGAAGCTGCGGGCGTGGTCGTACACGGCCGGCTCGCGCTTGCTCGTGCGCAAGTCATCCACCGACACGACGGCCTTCATGTAGGGGGCGAACCCGCAGCGCTCCACGCAGATGGCCAGCATGTCGGCCGGCGTGGAGGAAGCCACCGCCATGGGCACGCCGCGCTCGGCAAGAGCCTGCACGAATTCCAGGGCTCCGGGCCGTGCCTCCACTTCGTTGGCGTAGAAGGCGCGCATGCGCTCGAAGATCATGGCGAGCACTTCCTCGCTGCTGTTCCCCAGGCCGCACTGCTCGTGCAAATACGCGCTGGCCTCAGGCAGCGACATGGTGGTAATGGCGTCGGCATCGGCCTGCGTCAGCGTAATGCCCGCCTCGGCCGCCAGCGTGCGGTCCACATCGTGCCACGCGCCCATGGAGTCCACGAGCGTCCCGTCGCAATCGAAGATAACGCCTACATCACTCATTCCACAACCTCACATTCGAAACAAAGTCAGCGAGAGGCTCTGACGCGTTTCAGATTCGCACGCCTTTGCGCCAAGTTGGCTTCGGCCAACGCCGTGCGCAAAACAGCGAACAGCCCAGTGGGCTGTTCGGCACTTTCTAGGCGACCGAGAGGGAGCGCCCTGAGCAGCTTGCTTATCAGGGCACGAAATGCGTCAGAGCCTCGCAGCGTCGACAAGTCCGTGTGGCCGTCAGGCCGCACGGAACAAACTACTCTTCTACGCGAATGACCGAAGGGGTATCCAGCACCACGTTGTCCAGCGCAAGGGCCTCTTCCAGCGCCTCGCGGATATCGCGCTCGCGGCAGCGGTGGGTAACCACCACCTGGTCCACGCGCTCAGCGCCCGAGCGACCGCGCTGCACGATGGACTTCACCGAGATGTTGTGGCGCGCGAACACGCCGGCCATGGTTTCCAGAACGCCGGGGCGGTCGCTCACCGAGAAGCGCAGATAGTAGCGCATGACCAGCTCGTCCATAGGCAGGATGGGCAGCTCGTCGGTGCAGGTGCAGCCCACGATGGGCGCCACGCCCTGCTGAATGTGGCGAGCCACCTCCAGCACGTCACCCATGACAGCGCTGGCCGCGGCGCCGGCGCCGGCGCCCTCGCCGAAGAACATGGTCTCGCCTACGAAATCGCCCACCACGTAGATGGCGTTGAACACGCCGTTCACCGTGGCCAGCTGGTGGCTCTCAGGAATCATGGTGGGATGCACGCGCACATCAACCCCGCCCTCGCGGCGATGCGCGATGGCCAGAAGCTTGATGACGTAGCCCATGTCGCGCGCAGCGTCGATATCCACCGGCGAGATGTTCGTGATGCCGTCGGTGTATACATCATCCAAAGTCACACGCGAGTTGAAGGCGATGGAAGCCAGTATGGCAATCTTCGCGGCCGCATCGAACCCGCCCACATCGGCGGTGGGGTCGGCCTCGGCGAAGCCCTTGGCCTGGGCCTCGGCCAGCGCATCCTCGTAGGACAGGCCGTTGTCGGCCATGCGGGTGAGCATGTAGTTGGTGGTGCCGTTCACAATGCCCATGACCGAGGTGATCTCGTTGGCGATGAGCGAGTGCTTCAGCGGGTCGATGATGGGAATGCCACCACCCACGCTGGCCTCGAAGGCCAGCTCCTTGCCGGCGGCCTCGGCGGCGTCCATGACCTCTTTGCCGTGGGTGGCCATGAGCGCCTTATTGGCCGTAACCACATTCTTGCCCGCGGCCAGAGCGTTCAACACCACGGTGCGTGCGATGGTGGTGCCGCCGATGAGCTCCACAACGATGTCGATCTCGGGATCGTTGATGATGTTGTTGAAGTTGTCGGTGAACAGGTGCCCCACGCCGTGGGCCTCGGCCTCCTCGGACGAGAGCGAGCACACGCGCGCTAGCTCCAGGTCGATGCCGAAGTGGCGGCGGAAAGCGTCGCCGTGCTTCAAGATGATGTCGATGCAGCCGCCACCCACGGTGCCGGTACCCACCAAGCCGATCTTCACTGCCATATTGCGTCCTCTCCCGAGCGCGAAAGTTCTCTCTGATCGGACGATTATAAGGGCACCGCGACGGAAGTCGCGCATCAGAGCGGGGAGAGGGCGGTTTCCCAGCCCTCTGCGCGCCCCCTGGAGAACGCGGCCGTTAAGAAACAGCTTCCACTTCAGCAGCAATGATGCCGGGAAGGTGCCGACTTATGTGCGTCATCCTTGCTGTTTCCTTCGCCGCGTTCGAAAGGGGAAAAGCGCGCAGCGGACAGGGAAACCGCCCTCTCCCGCTCAGGGTCGGCAGGCGATCAGCGGACGCCGAGCGCTCCTCCCGCCCCATGTCCCAGCAGCCTATTCCGCGAAGATCTCCTTCTCCACCACCAGCTCGTTCTTGATGTGCCCCACGAGCTTCTGCAGCGCGTCGATGCAGTTGGGGCGGATGTCGGCACCGATGAGCACGTACATGAGCGAATCGCCCACCTCGCAGCGGCCCTCGTTCAGCCAGGTGCGCACGTAGTACACGCCCGGCCAGGTGAGAGCCTCGGCCTCGGCAGCAGCCAGACCCTCGGCGTCGTAGGAGAATTCCACGGCCACCACGTTGCCCAGGCCCTCCACGCCTTCGCGCACCTGCTTCTTCGGCGTGATGCGCACCACGCCGTTGTGGGTGAGGAACATGCCGCACTGGGCCGCCGCCGGATCGGCCTTGGCCTCGCGCAGCCACTGATCGACGGAAGGTTCGGTCTTCGCCATGATGGGTCCTTTCACCGGCGCCGCCGCAGCGGCTATTATTCACTAACGAGAATATACCACAGAAGACGCCGGCCGCCGCGCCACTCGTTCCGAATTATCACACGGAAACCCGCCGATGTTTCCCGTTGGAAATAAAGCCTTGCTACCATGGGCGCACACGGGGAACCTTCGCGCGAGCCTAAGGGCTGCGCTTACGAGAAGAAAGGACGCGGAAATGGCCCTGCCTGCCTCCGACTTGACCAAAAAGCCCGACATGCGCACCACCATGGAGCTGGGCGCCGTGCTGCCCGAGACCGCCGAGGTGCGCGAAGACCACCTGTTCATCGGCGGGGTTGACATGGTGGAGCTCGCCCAGAAGGAGGGCACTGCGCTCTACGTGTTCGACGAGGCCGACCTGCGCCACCGCATGGAGGCCTACCGCGAGTCCTTCCGCAGCCGCTACGAGAACTCCGACATCATCTACGCGTCGAAGGCGTTTTTGAACAAGGAAGTAGTGCGCATCGCCGAGACCGAGGGACTGTGCCTGGATGTGTCCGGCGGCGGCGAGCTGGCCTGCGCGCGTGCGGTGGGCTTCCCCATGGAGCGCGTGTTCGTGCACGGCAACAACAAGACGCCCCGCGAGCTGGAGGAGGCCATTGCCGCCGGCGTGGGTCGCATCGTGCTCGATTCCCGCATCGAGCTGGCACGCGTGAACGAGATTGCTGGGCGCCTCGGCGTGGTGCAGGACGTGTACATGCGCATCACCCCCGGCGTGGAGGCCGACACCCACGAGTACATCCGCACTGGCTGCGAGGACTCGAAGTTTGGCTTCACCATGCGCGAGGACTTCGCCTTCAACTGCGTCGCCGACGTACTGGCCGCCGAGAACGTACGCCTGGCGGGCCTGCACTGTCACATCGGGTCGCAGATTTTCGCGCTGCATTCCTTCCGCGAGGCGGCGGCGGTCATGGTGGAGTTCATGGCCCGCATCCGCGAGCGCTACGACTACGTGATCGAGGAACTGGACCTGGGTGGCGGCCTCGGCATCGCGTACCTGGCCGACGATGCGCCCTCGTCCATCGATGATTTCGCCGAGGTCACCTGCTCGGCGGTGCGCGATCTGTGCGACATCCACAACCTGCCGCTGCCGCGCCTTCTGGTGGAGCCGGGCCGCAGCCTGGTGGCCAACGCCGGCGTCACTCTGTACACCGTGGGCATCTTGAAGACGCTGCCGGGCATTCGCAAGTACATCGCCGTGGACGGCGGCATGTCCGACAACATCCGCACGGCACTGTACCACGCCGACTACGAGCCCACCATCGCTAACAAGGCCGCACGTCCCCGCGAGGAAATTGTCACGCTGTGCGGCAAGCACTGCGAGAGCGGCGATGCGGTAGTGGTGGACATGCCCCTGCAGAAGGCCGACCTGGGCGACATCGTGTGCGTGTTCGGCACCGGCGCCTACAACATGACCATGGCCAGCAACTACAACGGTCAGCCGCGACCCGCGGTGGTGTTCGTGCGCGATGGCGAGGCCCGCGTGGTCACCCGCCGCGAGACCTACGAGGATCTGTACCAGCGCGACCTGTAGGCTGGACGTACCGGCGACCGACGTCGCAGCACGGCACCGGTCGGCGCTCGCGCGCTGCACCCGGACGAGCGCCTTCCCCATATCTTGCGTCCCTTGAGCGGGCGGCCTGCGGGTCGCCCGTTTCTTTTCAGTTCCGTAGCAGCATGTTCGCAGGTCAGTAAAGAGAACTGGCAAGCAAGCGCAACGCGGAGCGCCACTGGTTACAGTGGAATCCGTGCAATGCGGATACCGCGCCCCTTCGGTGCGCTCTCATGCCAAGGCCTGTCCCGCCGATCGGGTCTTGGCAATCTATAGGCGAACAGGATCGAGGACCACTTCATGAACGCCATTTTCAAGCGGTGCAGCGTGCGCCAATTCACCGACGAGGCGGTGAGCATCGACGATATTGAACGGCTGCTGCGCGCCGCCATGGCCGCCCCCTCGGCGGGCAACCAGCAACCCTGGGAATTCTACATCGCCCGCGACGAGACCACTCGCATGGCCTTGGCCGCCAGTAGCCCCTATGCCGCACCGGCCAAGCTGGCCCCCTGCGTCATTGCCGTGTGCACCCGCACTGAGGGCTTGCGCTTCCCGCGCTGCACGCCGCTCGATATGAGCGCCGCCGTGGAGAACATTCTGCTAGAAGCGGCGAACATCGGACTCGGCGCCGTATGGCTCGGCATTGCTCCCGAGCCTGACCGCATTGCAGCCGTGGAAGTGGCCCTCGGCAGCCCCAAAGGCGTAGAACCGTTCGCACTGGTGGCCGTGGGGCATGCGGCGCACCACACCGAGCCCAAGGGCCTCACTCGCTACGACGAGACCCGCGTCCACTGGATCTAGCCGCCCTCCCGACTGGGACACCTTGCCCGGCAGGCCGTCCCAGGTGGGACGGCCTGCCGGGCAAGGTGTCCCAGTTTCTACTTACGATGCGCGCGGCGGGCGTTGTTGCGCTCGGCAGTTACGTCGCTGAAAGCGCGGGTGATACCACGCAGTGCCTCCAGCATGGCCGTGCGATCTTGCATGGGGGCCTTCATCACACCGTCGCGCAGGATAGCCCATTCGCGACCGCCCTCGAAGAGCTGGGCGGCGTCGGTAACACCTGCGGCCTTCAAGGCGTTGAACAGGGCGTCTACCGTCCGCTTGCGCTCCTCGCCATCCATGGAGGCGAGCCACTGGCCCAGCGCCTGGGCGCGCCGCTGGGTGCGCTCGGGTAGAGCCGGCAGGGTGACGAAGGCGCCCTCTGCGGCCACGGCTTCCCCATCCTTTGCAACGGCAGGGCCTTTCGCATCTGCCGGACGCGCAGCCTTCGCGCCAACCGCGCCCCTCGTGGCCTTCGCGCCCTTAGCGTCTTCCGCACCCGGCCGCTTGCCCACGGGCGCGCCCGCCACTTCCCAGCGGTAGACCGAGTGCTGCTCAAAGCCGCGACCCGAGGCGCGCACCACCTGCACGGGCATCTGCGATGTCATGAGGATGCCCACCATGGAATCTTCCGGCACCTGCTTGGTCATACGGCCCGCCACCGGCGCGTAGTCGGCCGCCGAGAAGGTGCCGGGCATGAACCCCGGGCCATCGTGGTTGTAGAGGTGAGCGATGCGATCCTGCACCGCGGGCTCCGCCGTAAGTGCCGCGTACTCGGCCAAGTTGCCGCCCTTGGAATGACCACCCAAGATGATGGGCTCGGGCACCCGTGCATCGGCCGCCAGTTCCGCCAGGTAGCGCGCCGCCAGATCCTGAGCCGGCACGGGCACCATGTAGGCCATGTTGAAGTCCTCGCGCCACCCGGTGAGCGTAGTGTCGGTGCCGCGGAAACCCACGTAGGCGAACTGGCCCGCGCACACGAAGGTGGTGGCGGCGAACTGCATGTCCAGTACCTCGTCGAAGGCGGCCACATGGTCGTAGATGAGCAGATCACGATAGCGCGGGCTTGCCGCCATAAGAAAGAGCTGCTGCTTCATCTGGGCCGCGTGCATGCCCGAGAACATCGTGGGGAACAGCTCGGCGCGCATAAGGTCAGCGAAGCGGACGGGCTCGGTGGGCGCCTGCGCATCCTGGGCCACCTCGGCCTTGTCATGTGCTGCCGCATTGGACGCGGCAGGAATACCAGCCGCCGCATCGGGTGCAGCGGCGACAGCGGCCGTCTCCTCGGGCGCAGCAGGAGCATCAGCCGCCGCATCGCCCGGCATTCGATCGCGCACTGCCGCATCGCCCGGCACTCGGTCACGCCAGCGCGCGAACCGGGCCCGCAGTGCGGCCAGCTTCCCGCCAGCCGACGGTCGCGCCACCTCCTCGCTCCCAACGGCCCTCTGCACGCGAGGCATCACGCCTTCGCCGCGAGCCATGCAGAACTGCGCGAGCAGCGCCGAGTCCACGGCGTTGAAGGGCATCTCGCTAAACGGGGCCAGCTGCTCTTCCAAATATGTGAGTACATCGTTCATGGTTTCATTATGCCGCACCGGAACCGCCCGCACACGCCGCCCTCTCCCCCAGACACAAAGCCGTTGCCAACCCTCCCGACACTTACCATGACCACGCCAGTCGCCTTCCGCTACAATGGCTCCTGCAATTTCGTCCAAACGCGCCAGACTGCGACCCATCGCGACGCGGCCGCAACCCGGCCGTCCACTGCGCACCTGCAACCCGGCGCCCGAGACACCAGGAGTCACCATGGCCACCGACCCCGCTTCTATTCCCGCCCCAGCCCGCGACGCGGCCGTGCCCGCCTGCGACGCGAACCCCGCCGGGGGCGACATCCCCGCCGGTATCGGCAGCGCCGCCGCCCCGCGCGAGCACTTCGCCAGCCGTCTCGGCTTTATCCTCATCTCAGCCGGCTGCGCCATTGGGCTTGGCAACGTGTGGCGCTTCCCTTACATTGCCGGCGAGTATGGCGGTGCGGCGTTCATCCTCATGTACCTGGTGTTTCTCGTTATTCTGGGCCTGCCCGTCATGGTAATGGAGTTCGCCGTGGGCCGCGCCTCCCAGCGCTCGGGCGCCCTCGCCTTCGACATTTTGCAGCCCTCGCGCCGTTGGCACTGGTTCAGCTGGTGGGGCTATATCGGCTGCATGCTGCTCATGATGTTCTACACCACCGTCTGCGGCTGGATGCTGGCCTACACCGCCAAGATGGGCACCGGCACCTTCGCGGGACTCGATCCCGAGGGCGTCGCTGGCGTGTTCGGCGCCATGCTGGCCAACCCCTCCGAGATGGTGGCCTGGATGCTCGCCGTTGTCGTCATCGGCTTTTTCGTGTGCAGCTTCGGCCTGCAGAAGGGCGTGGAGCGCATCACCAAGATCATGATGATCTGCCTGCTCGGCGTCATGGGGCTGCTCGTGGTGCGCTCGGTCACGCTGCCCGGCGCCGCCGAGGGCCTGGCCTTCTACCTGGTGCCCGACTTCGGGAAGATGTTCGACGGCGGCATGGCCGGCTTCGGCGAGGCCGTGTACGCCGCCATGGGCCAGGCGTTCTTCACGCTGTCGCTCGGCATTTCGGCCATGGAGGTGTTCGGCAGCCGCATCGGCAAGCAGAACTCGCTCACCGGCGAGGCGCTGCGCATCTGCGGCCTTGACACCCTGGTGGCCATCCTGGCGGGCCTCATCATCTTCCCCGCCTGCTTCGCCTTCGCCGTGGCCCCCGATTCGGGCCCCTCGCTCGTGTTCATCACGCTGCCGAGCGTGTTCGAGCAGATGCCGCTGGGGCAGCTGTGGGGCACGCTGTTCTTCGTGTTCATGAGCTTTGCCGCGCTGTCCACCATCATCGCCGTGTTCGAGAACCTCATCACCTTCATCATGGAGAAGTGGGATCTCTCGCGCCGCGACGCCATCAAGCGCACGGCCATTCTCGTCACCGTGCTGAGCCTGCCCTGCGCGCTGGGCTTCAACGTGCTGGCCGGCGTTACCGTGCCGGGCATCGGCGACATCCAGTCCATCGAGGACTTCATCGTCTCCAACAACCTGCTGCCCCTGGGCAGCCTGCTGTACGTGATGTTCTGCGTGACCCGCAAGGGCTGGGGCTGGAACAACTTCCTCGCCGAGGCTGACACGGGCACCGGTGCGAAATTCCCCCGCTGGGCCCGAGGCTGGCTCACCTTCGGCCTGCCGGCGCTCATCATCGTCATCTTCATCATGGGCTACGTGCCGAAAATCATGCTGTGGTGCGGATTGGCCTAGCGTCACGCGGCAAAACGCGGTTCGCAGATCGGCGGCGTAACACCACTCGGGGAATTCCCGCGGCGTCGCCGATTCCACCTCGACGGCACCGCGTGCTTCCGCTATACTGCGTAGATGCGCATAAGCCCGGGTGGTGGAACGGCAGACACGACGGTCTCAAAAACCGTTGCCGAAAGGTGTGCGGGTTCAAATCCCGCCCCGGGCACCACGAAACAGCAACGGCTCCCCACGGGGAGCCGTTTTTCGTTGCCAAGATGGCTTCAGGCAACTTCGAGAAGCTTCGAGCAATCCCAGAAGACTTCAGGCAGCGCTGGCCAACTTTGAAGAGCTCTGGGCGACCGGGGGGCTTCAGACCCCCGATCCCGAGCGGCTTCTGGGTGGTTTCGAAAAGCTCTGGCAAATCCAGAGCAACTTCAAGCAACTCTGAGCGGTTTCGGAAACCTTTAGGTGGCTCTTGGTGACTTTAGGCGACTCGGATGCCAAACGCAGGGGTGCACCAGGTAGCCCAGGCACGCCAAACCTCATCCCTGTCTCTCTTCCGCTGGTTTTTGTGCAGCAAAATCCGCGAAGCAGACTCTTCGTTTTCCTCTTGCGTTAGATCACGGCACCTCGTCTCTCGTCACCTGGGAAAACACTTTCTTTATCCGACACTAGGCGCTTCGCGCAACCAACCAAGATATCCGAATATCTATTTCGCGAAGTTTGTTGCGCAAAAATGCAGCCATTGGAAACGCCGAGGCCTCCTCGCCGCCAACGCAGCATCTCGCCTCGAGGATACACGCCAGCCAGAGATACGCACCAGCCGGAAATACGCGTCAGCTGTCTAACGGAAAATGTTCCCGATGGAACTTTCGAACTTGCCGCCGCAACTCCATATGCCTCTCCACCTGCCCCGACGACCAACCGCGAAAGCGCTTTCCCACCTTGTCGGACACGCTAGCTACGATCTCGGAAAACTCGTACACGTTAGCGAACTGGGCTGAGGTCACCGTCACCACCTCAACGCCTTCCGCGAGTAGCGCGTCCCGCCGTCGCGAATCGCGAATACGCGCCTCGTTGCTGCTGTGGACCGCGTGGCCATCGTACTCAAGCACGGTACTGCATTCCCACCAGCACAAATCACCGACGACATATTTTTGGCGTGCAATACGTCGTCCCCGCTCGCTCAGATTGAACGGCTCGTTCAAGCGGCCTCCGGGCAACCCCAGACCACCTCGGCGCCGCGAGGTCAGAGCTACAATGGCAACCTCAGTCTCCATGATAGACGCAGACTTGCGCCGAACCTGGGTCGCCGCCGATCGGGCTAGCTTCACAGCGCGTACATCGGAAAGCTGCTCGAGAAATGCCGCCAAGCGCTCCGGGGTCGTAAGCGGACGTCGCACAAGAAAGCCATCCTGCCCGGCAACCGGATAGCTACCGCACAGCTCATACCCCAAGGCAAGCAGTTCTCCGTAAGTGAGACGTGAGGCCATTTGGGCAAAGACCAACTCCGGAGACGAATTCCAAACTCCAGGTGCGATTTCAAGAAACGCATTGCGCGGCAAGCTCCGGTCACACTGATGCCGCTTCACCGACAACGAAGAGCGCACACCGGGCTTTCGTCCCACCAGCACCTCAATTGGCATCTCCTCGGCCAAAGAAGCGCAGAAAGGTGCCGTCTCCTTCGGAAGTCGCCGTGCAAACTCATTGAGAATGGGGGCGATTTCCTCATGAGTCGAGGCGGGGCCCCTGAGCACAGCTGATCCCGGCAGTAGGCGCGAGGGCAAGTCGAAGCTCTTGCGTTTGCCGGACAGGTGAAATTCTCGCAGCGTGACCGGATGAGCCGCCGACCAGGAACGCCAAAGCTGAAGCGCAAACCTATGACTGGGATACATATTCATGGAGGGCAGACTACCGCAACGGCAACGCCCGTGCCCGCATACCAAAGGAAACCGACGGAACGACCATTCATGATGCGTACGCTTGTGGTTTCGAGCGCCCGTGCCACCGCGCGCCTTCCGCGTGCCTTCGCCATCGCGCGCCTTCGCCGTCGCGTCCCCTTGCCGCCGCATGCCCTCGCTGCCGTTCTGCGCGCACGTGCTGCCATGCGCCCATCCCGCCGCGCCTCGCGCGCATGCTTCTGCGTGCCGCTCCGCATACTCACTTGCACTCTACCCGCTTGCGCGTGTTTTCAAAGTCGCCTTTTTCGTGCAGCAAACTCCGCGAAGTAGATATCGAGATCGAAGCCCCATCGGAATGCCGGCTACGTGGCTGCATTCACCTGGGAAAAGGGAGCTGGTTTGCGCAGCAAGACCTCTCTTGCTGACCATTCTAGAAAGCTGGTATCTACTTGGCAGAGTTTGTTGCACGAAAACGAGCGGTGCGTAAACTGGGGCTTCCCACGACACAGCTCTGGAGCCGAGCTGTCCCACGAACACAGCTCCGGAGCCGAGCGCAACCCGAACGCAACTCCGGAATCGAACCCCCCCCCGAACGCAGCCGGCACCAAACAGCATCACGCCCGCGCCGCTGCGCGAGCGGAGCCACAAGCGCGCAAGGCCCTGGTCTTACGCCCGAATCCCAGCCCTTGCGCGGCCTCTTCCCTACACCGTCCCGTGGTAGTAGATGCGCGTATCCTCGTAGACGCCGTCCTTGTTGCGGAAACCGCCGGGTACCGTACCGACGCAACTGAAGCCCAGATCCTCGTAGAGAGCAATGGCACGCTCATTGCTAGCCACCACGGCGTTGAACTGAAGGCCGCGAAAGCCGAGACGCGCCGCCTGACGCAGCGAGTCCTCCACTAGCAGGCGACCCAGTCCGTGCCCACGAACCTCCGACGACACCGCATAGCTGGCATTCGACACGTGCCCGCAGCGCCCCACGTTGTTGGGGTGCAAGATGTACAGTCCGGCCACACGCCCAGCGACGGTGACCACGGCCGTGTGGGACTGCTCCGCAAAGAAGGCCCGCGCCTCCTCCACAGTTAGAACGTTCTCCTGAGGAAACGCACGTCCCGCCTCCACCACGGCGTTCCAGATCTCCGTCATGGCCGGCACATCTTCCTCGCGATACGGCCGCGTGACCCGCATCGCCAATCCTTCAAGCGCGCTCATAGGCGCCTCCTTCTTCCTCGCAACTCACACTCCGCCGTCCGCCATCCGCAACTCGGAATCCGCAACTCGCGGCTCGTCATCCTTGCCGAAATTCACCGTCTGGCACCGCGGGCCTCACTCCGACACTACCTATCTCGCTAGCGGCCGCTCCTGCTTTCCGCACAGCTCGCGCTCGGCATCTTCCCATAAAGAAAGGCTCCCTCGCGGAAGCCTTTCCTGTAAACGTTCTGCCCGCAGCCTAGATATCGGCCAGGGTGAAGTCCTTCTCGCCGTTGAACACGGCCAGGGCATCGGCCACCGTCCAGTCGGCCAGGGTGATGGCGGAGATGGCCTTGGTCAGGCGCACCGCCTCATCCAGGGAGCGCTGGTGAATGTTGCGGCCCGTTGCGTTGCCGCAGGCACCGCCCACGTGAATCTGGTCGTACAGCTGGGTGAGGAAGGTCTCGGCATCAACCGTGGAGCCGCCCGCGCACACCAGGCCGCAGCGGCCGGCGGCGGTGGAGGCGATCTTCAGAGCCTCGGCCGGAGTACGGCCATCCTCAGGCTTCGGCGGGTTCACCTTCACGAAATCGGCACCGAGGCACAGGGCCACGCCAGCAGCGCCGGCGATGAGATCCGGATCCTTCTCGGCGGTCACGGCCTTGCCGCGGGGGTAGATCCACAGCACCACGATGAGGCCGTTAGCATGGGCCTGGGCGATAAGCTCGCCGGCCTCAGCCATCATGGTGGCCTCGTACTCGGAACCGAGGTAGATGGTGTAGCCGAGACCCACCACGTTCACGCCGGCCTCCTTCATGGCCAGCACGGCATCAAGATCGTAGAGCTGCGGGGAATAGGGATCCTCCTGCTTGGTGCCCACGATGTTGGTCTTGGAGTTCATCTTCACCAGGTAATTGATCTCCGGGTAGTCGGCGGCGTACTGGGCCACCAGACCGCGCTGACCGGCGAGCACGCCGCAGACGCCCTCGTTGCCGATCTTGAACAGGTGCTCGGGATCCAGGTCGGCGATATCGATACCCTCGCCGTAGAAGTCCGCGTTCAAGTGCTCGATCTTCTGATCGCAGGCGAACAGCATGAGACGGCCGGTCTCACGCGTGGCCTTCATGTAGTTGGAAATGTACTCGTCACGCATCTCGGGCATGACGTCGGCGGGAACGCGCACCTGATCACGGGTGATCTTCGGCATGGGTATCCTCCTTGAAGCTCGTTTCAGTAACGGCGACTATTGTACAGAAACAAACCCTGACCGCCCATTCTTTCACAAAGAAAGTGGCGGAAGAGGACCCTATTTCTTCGTCATACGGCTGTACACCACCAGGGCCACCACGGCAACGGCGGCAGTCACCGCGAAGATGGCGACCGACTCCACAATATTGCCCGAAACGAGGCCGGCTGCCGCATAGGTGGACAGCACAATGCCGGGAATGCGCGCGAAATTCGAGATGAGCACGAAATTCCGCATGCTCATGTGCGTAAGGGGCGTGACGTAGGTGAACACATCCTTAGGCAAGCCGGGAATGAGGAACAGGATGAACACGATGATATTGAACTTCTCGGAGTTCTCCCACTCGCGGAACTTCCCCATATACTTCTCAGGCACCATGGCCTGTACGAAGGGGGCGCCCAGCTTGTGCACGAGCACGAAAATGAACGAACTGGAGATAACACAGCCGAGCCAGATGATGAGCGCACCCACCCAGGGGCCGTAGATCATGCCGGCGGCCACCTGCACCACCTCGCCAGGAATGAAGGCCACCACGATCTGCAAAAACTGAATGGCCAGCAGAATGAGGAAGCCCCAGGGGCCCGCGTTGCGAATGTCGGAGGTGACACGGTCGACCCCACCAGGCTCGAATAGCTCGTGGATCATGGGCCATACCGCCACGCACACCACGATCATGATGACGAAGAAAGCGATGAGCCCCGCGAACTTGAAGATGTTGGCCGCGGGCATCTCATGACCAGCGACAGATTTCTCCTCATGGGCCTTGGCCTCCAGCTTCTGGAGGCGCTCGGATTTGGGTCGGTTGTTATCTTGTGTAGTCATAGGCTCCAGGGTATCGGAATGCCTCAGAACTCGGGGCACTCTTCGGAAAATCTTGAGGTTCGTGGCGGTATTGCGAACCTTGCCAAATGGGACACCCTACCGGGTAAGGTGTCCCATTTCTAATCGTCTTTGCGGGCTTTGTCGTACTCCTCCTTGAAGGCGGAGAACATGCCGCTCGCCCGCTTGATCTGTCGGCCAGTAGCATAGGCGCCCGCATTCACGGCCTTGCCCGCGGCCTTCGTAGCCGTGGACACAGCCGGCTTCACGGCGTCCACCGTCTCGCGCGCCCGGTCGGCCACCACCGCGGTAGCCTCGCCGGCCTTGGCAGCAAGGCCGCCCTCGGCGGTAAGCTCGGCCACCTCGTCGCCCACAAGAATTGCCCCGAGCACGGGGTTCTCCTCATCGGCGGCGCCGTTCACAGCCAGCGCCGTACCGATACCGCGCTTGAAGCCGCGAATCATGGAGGCGGGAATCTCCTTCACGCCGAGCAGCGCGTTGGCCGTGGCGCCCTGGGTTACCGTGAGCGAGCGCACCTCCCCGCTTTTCGGATCGAAGGACACGTCACCCACGTTGCCGTAAACGGTGCCATCCTCGCCGATGACGGGCAGGTCGGCCCACAGCACGCAGTCGTCGTAGTTGACCCCGAGCGCTCGGCAGGCGCCCTTGTCGGTGGCCGCCGGATCTTTCAGCACCACGATACGGCCGTCCACCACGTCGTAGCCGTTGTAGGCCACGAACACGTCCTTGCGGCGGAACATCCACAGAAGGTCGGGGCGCTTCACAATGAAGCCGACGAAACGGCGCTGGTTGGGGTGGAAGACGCAATGGCGCACTTTCCCCAACCGGCCGACCGCCTCAGGCTTCTTCGGCGTGCTCTTGTCGCGAAGCACGCGCTTGCCAACCAGCTCCCCTGTCGTACCGTAACGCTTGGCCATGATCTACTTGTCGTCCTTCTTGTCGGCAGCCGCATCCACGGCGTCCTTTGCCTCGTGGGCAGCGGCCTTCACGGCCTCGCCCGCGTCAGCGGCAGCGTCCTTCACATCCTCGGCAGCGTCGGCCACCGCGTCGGCATCCTCGCCGGCGTTCTTGGCCACCTGATCGGCGATGCGCTGGCGCGCAGCCTCGATCTTGTCGCGCAGCTCGTCGCCCTTCTCGTTAATGGTAGGGGAAATGTTGCTGGCGGCCTCCTGGATGGAAGCGGCCACATCGGCACCGCGGGCAGCGGCCTCGGAGGCGATCTCCTGACCGCGAGCGGTCACGTTGTTCACGACCTCGGCGCCCTTGGTGGCAGCCTCCTGGTAGATGTGCTGGGCGCCGGCTGCAGCCTGGCCACCCCACTGCTGGGCATCGCCCAGGATATCGTTGGCCTTGTCGGCCACCATGGCGCGCGTCTCGGCGCCCGGACGCGGCGCGGCCAGCAAGGCTGCGACGGCACCGACAACGCCACCGATCAGAAACATTCCAAATTTGTTGGCCATAACTGCCTCCTTTATCGACGGAATATCAAGTCCGCTCATTATAGGGTGCGCACGCGCCATCTTCGGCCGTTGAAGCACGGTTCTCACCTTACGGTAAACAAAGCGTCAAACATCATCGATAAGGAAAACTCTCACAGAAAACCTCAGCCCATGCGCAATAAAGACACAGGCTAAGAAGAACGGAGGCCTCCTGAGCCGAGATCGGCCAAAAATGTTTGCCTGACAGAGGCGAACGGAACCCCGCTATCGCACTTCGTTGAACGCGGCCGGCTCGGCGATTATGGTTTCCAGCTCTCCATCCTCGTTGATGAACGATCGCTCGCAATAGCCGTCTTCGGGGAGAAGGCCCGTCGGCTCTACCTGCCGATCCTCGACGAGCGCCCACGAGCCGCCAGCCTTCTCGTAGACAAAGACGTGCGCGCTGGCCATGCCTTCCTCCACCTCGTCACCATTGATGAGCAGCGCCGTTTCCTCCCGAGCGCACAGGTACAGCCGGCCGTCATCACCGAGAACCTGCCTCTCTGCGCAAGCGCGCGACTGCGCGCTTTTATAGGTAAGGCGCATCTCAGCAAGCTCTTCTCGCCATGCGATGATTCGCTTGCGCAAGTCACTCTGAAACTCCGAGTCGGGAATCGACGCCTCGGCCCGTTCAAGCGCGACGGCCTCCTCCTTCGATGTCCCGCTTACCATGAGATTCGCCATGTCTCTCAGGTAATCGCCCGCCGTCGCATCGATTTCCTCGAGGCCGAGAACCTCAACCTCCTCTCCGCCGGGCACCGCCTCCGCGTACAGGCCTTCCCTAGTTAAGGGGGAGGAGGAGTCGGCGCATCCCGCAGTCCCCGCTAAGAGGACCAACCCCATCACGAGCACCAGCCACATCCCATATCCGTTCCTCATCGCTCTCCCTCCATCATCCAGTGGACGTGCCCGCTCTCGGCGGAATCAGAAACGCTTCCTTGCTCAAGCTTTTGCAAGCCGGGCGGCAATGCATCCTTTACTCTCTATTACGATTGAAAGCGGCGAAATATTGCAAAAATCGGAAACTTTTTCACCCCTCCACGAAAAAACGCTCCCGAGCACGAGGCTCAGGAGCGTTTTGCGAATCTTAGGGTGTGCGGGCGTTATAGGCGGCCGCCATGAGAGGGACGGAACCCCCCTAGAACTTGGCGCCGCGGGCGAAAGCCTCCACCACCAGGGTGTCGAGCACCTTGGGCAGGGTGAGCCCGGCGGCGTCGCAAGCCATGGGGAACAGCGAGTGCGGCGTCATGCCCGGGGACACGTCCAGCTCGAAGCAACGGGCCTGGCCCCCATCCCACACCAGGTCCACTCGGCCCAGGTCGCGGGCGCCATAGGAGCGGTACACTTCCAAAGCCGCCCGCTCAATTTCAGCGCGGATGGCATGGGCCGTAGCCTCGTCGGGCGAGAGCGAAGAGGGACGCACAGGGCAGAAGAACTCAACGGCATCGTTGCGCATGCGAGCGTCGGCATCGAAGAACTCGCCCGCGCGCGCCACGATCTCCACCGGCGGCAGAGCATAGGCATCCCAACCCGTGCCGAGAATGGCCACCGAAACCTCCACGCCATCGATCCACTGCTCGATATTCACCGCGTCGTCGAAGGACAGCGCGTCGAGCACGGCCTCGCCGAGCTCGTCCTGGGAGTTCACCTTATGCACGCCAAGGGCGCTTCCGCCGTGGGCCGGCTTCACGCAGACCGGGTACCCGCCGATCACGCGGTCGGCCACCATGTCGAGCGCCGTGGCGGCACCCATGTCCTTGAAGGCGTCGCGGGACAGATACACGCCCTGGGGCCAGGAGGCAATGCCCTCCTCGCCAGTGATGTCGCGGTACTTCTCCAAGGAGGAGTGCAGCGCGTCCTTGTTCCAGGCGCGGTGGCACACGCTGGCCGGCGAGCCCACGAAAGGCAGGCCGACGAACTCCAGCAAGCTCTGGATGGTGCCGTCCTCGCCGTGCTTGCCGTGCAGGGCGTTGTACACCACATCGGGTCGCTCGCTGCGCAGCGTGGGCACCAGATCGGCGTTCGTATCCAGCGGCACTACCTTGTGGCCGGCTTCTTCCAGCGCCTCGCACACCACCTTGCCCGACGCCAGCGACACCTCACGCTCGAAGGACTTGCCCCCCATGAGCACTGCTACTTTCATGTTGCCTCTCTTTCCCTTGTGAGTAGGGCACGGATGCGGGGTGTGCCTCCGCGCGCAGTTCCGCAGCGACTGCAAGTGTCCAGTGGACACTTGCACCAAGCGAGGACTGTCTGAGCACGGAGGTATACCCCGCAGCCGCGCCCGGACGATCGAGGGGTATGCCCCGTGGCCCCCGCCGGGCGCCGATGCTACTCGGCCGCTTTCTCCTCGGCAGCTTCCACCTTATCCTCGGCGATGTCGATCTGGGCGGCGTCGCCGTCGCGGGCCTGCATCACGGCCTCCTCGTTCTCCTCGGAAGCCACCAGCACATCGTCCCAATTCTCACGCTCGTTCTCGGCCATGACGGCCTCCTTTCCGTAACCCGGCAGCGCGCCGGCGTTGATAAACACGCGATAGAGTTCCAGGCGCCCCTCGATAACCCCCGCCAGACGGCGGATGGCCTCGGTGATAGACTCCGGCGACTCGAAACTGAAGTTCACGCGCATGGAGTTCTTGCCTGTAACGCCATCGGGGAAAAACGAGTTCCCCGGCACATAGGTTACGCCCGATTCCAGCGCCTCGGCAAGCATCGAATCGGTATCCATATAGTCGGGCAGCGTGATCCAGAGGAACATGCCGCCCTCGGGGTGCGTCCAAGTGGCCTCGGGCGGGAAGAACTCGTCCAGGGCCGCGAGCATGGTGTCGCGGCGCTCCTTGTACACGCCGATGAACTTCTGCAGGGTCTTTTGCCAGGGAACATCGGCGAAGTAGTGCTGCACGATGAGTTGATCGAAAGAGCTGCCGCACAGGTCGGCCCCCTGCTTCACCAGGTTGATGCGAGCGAGCACGGCCTCGGGCGCGGCCACCCAGCCGGTACGCAGCCCAGGCCCGAGCATCTTCGAGATGGTGCCCAGGTAGATGACCGAATCGTCCATGGCCTTCAGGGGCACCTGGTGGCCGCCGTCGTAGCGAAGGCGCCCGTAGGGGTCGTCCTCCACCACCATGAAGTCGTACTCGTGGGCCAGCTCCAGCAGGCGCCGGCGGCGCTCGGCGGTCATGGTGACGCCGCCGGGATTCTGGAAGTTCGGAATGGTGTAGCAATACTTCAGGCGCGGGTTGCCCTTGCCGATGCGCGCAAGTTCGGCCTCCAGCAGATCCATGCGCATACCCTCGTCGTCGAAGGGAATAGCGCGCACATCGGGCTCAAAAGCAGAGAACGCCTGGAGCGCACCCAAATAGGTGGGGCCTTCGGTAATGATGATATCGCCCGGGTCGATGAAGGCCTCGGCGATGAGGCTTAAGGCCTCCTGGGCGCCGGTGGTGACGAGCACCTGGTCAGCCTTCACGCGAATGCCCAGATCGCGCATCATGTCGGCCAGCACAGCACGCAGGCCCGCCAGGCCGTCGGTGGGGCCGTACTGCAGCGAGACGGCGCGGGCCGCCGGATCGTCGATGGCGGCCAGAGTGGCGCGGCGCACGTCCTCTTCGGGGAGGAGCGACACGGCGGGCATGCCGCCCGACAACGAGATAACGTCGTCGCGCGTAGCGGCGGCAAAGAGATTGCGCACCGCCGAGGGGCGCATCTTGCGCACGCGGCGGGCGATCTTGTCGCCGGTGGTGTCGAAGGTGATGTGAGCTGATGACATGGCTATTCCACCATCCCTTCCATAAGCGCCCGGGCCGCCTTCAAAGCCGCCAAAGCGATGAGATCATCGGTAAAGTTTACTTCAACGCGGGCCAGTCCTTCGCGCTCGTTCAGCCATTCCGTCGTACCGACAAAAGTAGCCGCCGAACGGTCGTTGAATTCGGCTTGGAAATCGATAATGAGGTGCTCCAGCACATGAGGAAGCGAGGTGCGATGAAGGATGGAGCCGAAAGGCTCGCCTTGAGCATTCAGGCAGGCATGCCGCGCCAGGCGGGGCCGCTCCCGCAGAAGGCGCGCAGCTGCCTCGGGCGACAGGTGTGCGGCGGCGCCCCCCGGCACACGCACGAGCAGCGCCATGCGGTCGCGCTCGATGGCCACGCGCTCGACGGCGAGGGCTGTCATCGGGCGCTACCCGCGGCAGAGCCGTCATCGCCGCTGGCGGTCGTGGCTGCAGCGTCCGCTTCCGCCCCCGCACCAGCCGCGCCGCCGGCAGTATCAGCCGGCGTGTCTCGCGGCTCGTCGATATCAGCGGGAAGCTTGCCGGACAAGTCGCCCACCGGCTCTTCCTCGATTGTCTCCGACTTCTTCCCCTTCTTCCCCTTCTTCCCCTTCGCATCGGACGCGTCGGCCTTGGCAGCCGCGTCCTTGGAGTCAGCCTCGGCCCCGGCGCCGGCATCGGCCGCTGACTTCGATGAGGAGGTGTCGCCCGACGGCGTGCGCGACAGAAGGGTGAGCCCCTCGGCGCCCGCCTCGGCGGGCGCCAGCGAGTCGCCCTGGAGCTTCTTCACGAGAGCCTCGAGCGTCCAGCCGATGTCGCGGCCCAGGGTGTCAGAACCGGTGAACGCACCATCCACGAGAGCCAGCTCGTTGCGGTCGAGGGAGAAGCGATAGCAGCCCGATCCGGCCAGATTGGTAAAGGTGAAGGCAATGGTCTTGTCGCCCGTATCGAGCGCATAGCGGTAGGAGACGTCATCAGTCAGGTTGATACGGTCCTCAGTGATCACGATGGGCGTGGAGGTGCCCGCCAGATACCACGTGCCCTGAATATCAGCTGCATCGTCGGCAGAGAACCACCTCAGCCAAGAAAAGCCCGCCACCGCGGCCACGGCGAGCCCCACCAGCACAAACGAGAGCACGAGGGTCACCACCTTCCCCCGCGACCAGCGACGGCGCTGGGGTGCGGGACGCTCGCCGCGGGACGCTCGCTCGCTGCGGGCGGCGCGCACGGCGGCCGCGTCGCGAGCGCTCCGCTTGGTGGGGGCGCTGCCAGCCGCGCGGGCCTCACGGGCGGCCCGGGCCTCGGCGGCCGAGGCGGGAGGCGCCGCCGGCTCCGGCGGAAGGGCCGCAGCCTCGCGGCGGGCGCGCTCCTCGCGAGCGCGCAGCCGGGGGTCGTTGCTCCCCGACCCGCGCGATCTCATAGCCATGGCGCTCTTAGACCTCTTCCGGTCCGATCACCGTCTTGCCGCCCATGTAGGGCACCAGCACCTCGGGCACCGTGATGGTGCCATCGGGGTTCTGGTAGTTCTCGATCACGGCGGCCATGGTGCGGCCCACAGCAAGGCCGGAGCCGTTCAGCGTGTACAGGAAGCGGCTTCCCTTGAAGTTGGCAGGGTCGCGGTACTTGATGTTGGCGCGACGGGCCTGGAAGTCGGTGCAGCAGCTGCACGAGGAGATTTCCTTGTAAGCGTTGTAGCTGGGCAGCCACACCTCCACGTCGTAGGTCTTTGCGGAGGAGAACCCGATGTCGCCGGTGCACAGGCTGATAACGCGGTAGGGCAGCTCCAGCTTCTGCAGAATGTTCTCGGCGTCTTCCACCATGGACTCCAGCTCGGCGAAGCCGGTCTCGGGCGTGGCGAACTTCACCATCTCCACCTTGGAGAACTGGTGCACGCGGATGATGCCGCGGGTGTCGCGGCCCGCCGAACCGGCCTCCTCGCGGAAGCACGGGGTGAAGGCGCAGTAGTGCAGCGGCAGCTGGTCGGCGTCGAGCACTTCCCCGGCGTGGAGGTTCGTCAACTGCACCTCGGCCGTGGGAATGAGGTAGAGGCCCTCGGTGGTGTGGAAGAGGTCTTCCTCGAACTTCGGCAGCTGGCCCGTGCCCGTGAGCGTAGCGGCGTTGGCCATGGCCGGCACCCACCACTCCTTGTAGCCGCGGGCGGTGTGCTGATCCAGCATGAAGGAGATGAGCGCGCGCTCCAGACGGGCGCCAGCGCCGCCCAGCACGTAGAAGCGGCTCTCGGCCAGCTTCACGCCGCGCTCGAAGTCGATGATGTTCAGGGCCGGGCCCAGATCCCAGTGCGCCTGGGCCTCGAAGCCCTCGGCGGCGAAATCGCGCGGGGTGCCCCAGCGGCGTACCTCGGGGTTGTCGTCCTCATCGGCGCCCACCGGCGTGGAGGCGTCGCACAGGTTCGGCAGCGACAGCATGAGGGCCTCCATGGCCTCCTCGGCCTCAGCACGGGCCGCAGCAGCGGCCTCCAGCTTCTCGTTGATCTGGCGCACCTGGTCTTTCGCGGCCTCGGCCTCGTCCTTCTTGCCCTGGCCCATGAGCGCGCCGATCTCCTTCGAGATCTTGTTGCGCTCGGCCTGCAGGGCCTCCTCCTCGGCAATAACCTCGCGGCGGCGCACGTCGAGGGAGCTGAACGCGTCAGCGTCGAACGACGCATGACGATTGTTCATGGCCTCGGCCACCTCATCGAGATGTTCACGTACGTACTTGATGTCCAGCATAGGTTGCTCCTCGGGTTGGGCGTTTTGCGTTCGACCAGTATAGCGCAATCATCGCGCCTGTCGGCAAGAGTCACGAACGCGGCACCGAAAGACATCCCGAAACCACCGACCGATTCCGCCCCGTCGGGCGTGGAGATTGCGTTTTCGACAGGGAAGCATAGTATACTTTCCGCATCACAACACCGAACTGCTGCCGCGCCACCCGCGGCGTTTGAGAAGACGAGGACTGCGCCATGAATATCGAAGAGCTCTACCACTTCCTGTTCGAGACCATGCCCGGTATCGGCATTCTCGTCGGCGGCGGCCTCGTCATCAGCGTCATCGTGTGCCTCATCTTGGAGCGCAAGACCCGTAAGCAGTACAAGAATCACGAGAAGACCGAGGACGACTGGTCGCTGTTCGACGACGATGACGACGAGGGCACCAGCAACTAACCGCGCCGCGGCGGGACGCCTTACCAGATAGGCTGTCCCATTTTGCAAAGTGGGACACGTTACCAGGTAAAGTGTCCCAGTCTCAGCCTTTCCAGAAATTCTGGGTGAGCTCCTGGCGGGTCGAGCTGCCCGTCTTCTTGAGAATGTTGTGCACGTGGGCCTTCACCGTGCCCAGAGCCAACTGCAGAGAGCTGGCGATGTTCTGGTTGTCCTTCCCCTCCAGCACCATTTGCAGAATCTCGCGTTCGCGGGCCGTTAGGCCATGACACTCGCAGTAGGCGGGCAGGAGCTCGTCGATGTAGCTGCGCAGATCGGGATTGTCGGCCGCGGGCGGCTCCTTGAAGCGCAAACGCAGGGTAGATGCCGCCGCACGCACAGCGAAGATGACGAAGGCCAGGATGAGGAAGTTCTCCGAGAAGTTGCGCTCCGACAGGTACAGCGGCAGCAGGCTATCGGCAATAGTAGCCGGATCCAGCAGGAGCATCATGAAGATGTCCTCGATCAGAATGCACAGGATGAGCCCGAAGGCCACGAACAGCAGGGGCTCCTTGCGCCGCATGCGCGCCTTCTCTATGGAGCTGCGACATGTGCAGTAACGGAAGATGACATAGCCTAAGCCCCACAGCAAGAACAGCTGGCGCAGCGTGAAGTACAGCCACTGGCGGAAGGGTCCTTCGGGCAGACACAGCAGCGTGATCGCACAGGCGGCCAGAAACACCGCGAGCGGCACCCAGCGAGCCGCAATGCGCTGTTCGTTTTCGAAATCGCACACCAGAAGCCAGAGCGACTGCAAGAAGGCCGCAGCCAAGACCGTACGCAGCAGAGGTCGGTCGATGCCGTAGAACGATTCAAAAGAGTAAGCAAGGTTCTGGCCCAGATACTCGTACTGGAAGATGAGCGCCATGTCGAGGAAGTAGAACAGGAACATGAACGCCGCATATATATAAGAACGCTGTCGCGAGACAAAGTAGGCCGACAGGCAGACCGATCCCGCGGCCACGCACGCCACCATGATGAGGATGGTGTAGAGGTAGAAGATCGTCTCCATCGCGCGTCCCCTTACGTCCGTAAACCATGCTCTCGCGGTTCTAAACGAGATTATTGCGGTCCTCTCGCCAAGGAGAGCTCGCCTCAATCCCATCCTCGGCACCGGCACTCATTGAAACACACTCGCCCGTTCAGCGGCTTCAACTTCGGGATTATTTTGGATATAGACGCGGGTGTGAGATTCCCTGAACGAAAAATAAACCCGGTTAATGCTTCCCAAGCTTTCCCGTCGCCCCCATGCTGTGCGCCAAGAGATGCGGAAGCCGCTCAACATTGCGAGGCGGTGCGGTTCCCGGCAAGGAACCCGCAGCCTCCGCGGCCGCTTCAGGCTGGCGCGGCCGGCGAGCGCTTTCGCAGCACCCACCCCCTGCGCGCTGGAAGGGCCGGCGCGCGATCCGAGGATCCTTAAGGAGGATTTCCATGGTCAAGGATTACATCGACACCAACGACTTCACCAAGGAGGAGCTGCTGGGCATGGTGGACCTCGCCATCGCCATGAAGGGGCTCATCAAGGAGGGCGGCGAGTACCCGCTGCTGCTGAAGAACAAGACCCTCGGCATGATCTTCCAGCAGGTGTCCACCCGCACCCGCATCTCCTTCGAGACGGCCATGACCGACCTCGGCGGCCACGCGCAGTTCTTCGGCCCCGGCTCCATCCAGCTGGGCGGGCACGAGTCCATCGAGGACTCCGGCCGCGTGATGGGCAGCCTCGTCGACATCCTCATGGCCCGCGTCGACCGCCACAAGGACGTGGTGGACCTCGCGAAGTACTCCGCCGCCCCGGTCATCAACGGCATGAGCGAGTTCAACCACCCCACCCAGGAGCTCGGCGACCTCATGACCATGATCGAGAACCTGCCCGCCGGCAAGAAGATCGAGGACTGCAAGCTCGCCTTCATCGGCGACGCCACCCAGGTGTGCGTGTCGCTGATGTTCATCGCCTCGAAGATGGGCATGGACTTCGTGCAGTTCGGGCCGAAGGGCCACCAGATCTGCGACGGCGCCCTGCACGTGGGCACCGCGGAGGAGCGCGAGGCGTTCGGCCGCGAGCTCATGGCCATCGGAGAGGAGAACTGCAAGGTCTCCGGCGGCACCATCACCGTCTCCGACGACATCTCGTCCATCGAGGGCGCCGACTTCGTGTACACCGACGTATGGTACGGCCTGTACGACGAGGAGGTCTCCGGCGAGAACTACATGGACGTGTTCTACCCGAAGTACCAGGTGACCTGGGACCTGATGAACGCGGCCGGCCCGGACTCCAAGTTCATGCACTGCCTGCCCGCCACCCGCGGCGAGGAGGTGGTGGACGAGGTCATGGACGACCCCGCGCGCAGCCTGTGCTGGGACGAGGCCGAGAACCGCAAGCACTCCATCCGCGCCATCCTGGCCACCCTGTGCCCCCAGAGCGAGCCGGACGAGGAGAAGGCGACTGCCTACCGCGCCACCATCGACAGCTGCATGGCGAAACTCGGCAAGCACGGTCTGTAAGCCTTACAGAGTCGGGGGAGCTGCGGTTCCCCCGACTCTCTTCAGTAATTAAGGAGCCACACTATGAGTGGTAAGAAAAAGTTCTCCTTCATGTCCGTTATTCTGTCGGTGATCTGCGTGGTGTTCGTGTGCGAGGCCGCTGCCCCCGCCGCCGCCATCGGCAACCAGCAGTTCTTCTGGTGGATCTTCCTGATCATCACTTTCCTTTTGCCCTACGGCATGGTGGTAGCCGAGCTCGGCACCACCTACGATTCGGAGGGCGGCATCTACGACTGGGTACGCGACGCCCTCGGCGACAAGTGGGGCGCTCGCATCAGCTGGTACTACTGGATCAACTTCCCGTTGTGGATTGCCAGCCTGGCCACCCTGTTCCCGCCGATTCTCGGCATGGTGTTCGGGGCCGACATCGAGTCGAATCTGGCCCTTACCCTGGCCATTGAGATCGCCTTCGTGTGGATCGTCGTCCTGATGAGCTTCTCGAAGGTGTCTGATTCCGAGTGGATCTTAAACGGCGGTGCGGTGCTGAAGGTACTCGTGGCCGTCTCGGTGGGCGTGCTCGGCATCTGGTTCGCCGTGCAGAACGGCTTCGCGGGCGATATGGCCCCGGCCACCTTCCTGCCCGACATCACCAACACCGCCGCGCTCGGCTACCTGTCCATCATCATCTTCAACTTCATGGGCTTCGAGGTGGTCTGCACCTTCGCGAAGGACATGGAGAACCCGGCCCGCGACATCCCGAAGGCCATCATCATGGGCGGCCTGGCCATCGGCGCCATCTACCTGTTCTGCGGTTTCGGCATCGGCGCCGCCATCCCGGCCGACGCCATCGATCCCGACTTCGGTATGATCGTGGCCGTAATGACCATGGTGGGCGAGGCCTCTCCCATCTTCATCGTCATCGCCGTGGTGTTCCTCATTACCTTGTTCGCGAACATGGCCTCCTGGTCGTTCGGTGTGAACGCTGTGGCACAGTACGCTGCTAAGGACCAGAACATGCCGAAGGTGTTCGCCCACGAGAACCCGAAGACCGGCATGCCCACTGGCGCCGCCGTAGTGAACGGCATCGTGGCTACCGCCGTGCTGCTCATCCAGCTCATTCCCGACGAGTCTATCTCCCAGGGGCTGTTCTGGACGCTGTTCGCCACCTCCGTGGTGTTCCTGCTGCTCACCTACATCCCCATGTTCCCGGCGTTCATCAAGCTGCGCCAGGTGGATGCGAACCGCCCCCGCGTGTACCGCTTCCCCTTCCAGGGCACGGCTATGAAGGTGATCCTGGCCATCCCCATGATTGAGCTCGTGCTGGCCATCGTCGCCACCATCGTGCCGCTGTCGGGCGATGAGGTGGCCGATAAGGTGCCCATGCTCATCATCTTCCTGGTGTTCTTGGCCATGGGCGAGGTGGTGCGCATCGTGAGCGCCCGCGGCCGCAAGGAAGAGTTCACGGGCCTCACGCCCGAGACTGCCGCGGCGCGCCTGGCCGAGGAGGCCGCTGGCGAGCCCGACCAGCTGGAGCCTGCCGACCCGGCCCAGATCGAAGCCATCCTAGCCGCCAACAGCGGCGAGCCCGAAAAGGTCCTGTAAGCCTTAACCATCAGGGCCTCCGAGGTACCGAGGCGCGCTTGTGCCGGGCGCCTCTGACCAAGCAGAAGCGGGGTGCGCTACCAGTTCTCCGGCGCACCCCTCTTCCAAGTCGATTCTTCCCGAAAGGATTTCGCTATGAAGACCATCTACGAGTCCGATTCCACACCCGCCGCCGACGGCTTCTCCATGCCGGCCGAGTTCGCCCCGCAGGAGCGCATCTGGATGGGCTGGCCGCACCGCACCGACACCTGGGCCCATGGCGCGAAGCCGGCCCAGAAGCAGTACGCCGCCATCGCCCGCGCCATCGCCGAGTTCACTCCGGTCACCATGTGCGCCAACGAGGCCGACTTCGCCAACTGCCTGGCCGTCTTCGAAGACGACGACAACGTGACCGTCATCGAGATGACCACCAACGACGCCTGGTTCCGCGACACCGGCGCCACCTTCGTGACCGACGGTGCGGGCAACAAGCGCGCCTGCGACTGGCACTTCAACGCCTACGGCGGCCTTATCGACGGCCTGTACTTCCCGTGGGACGCCGACGACCAGATCGCCGCGAAGATGGCGCAGCTTACCGGCTGCGTGCGCTACCGTCCCGACGACATGATCCTCGAGGGCGGCTCCATCACCGTGGATGGCGAGGGCACCGTCATCGTGACCGACCAGTGCCTGCTCTCCCCGGGCCGCACCGCTTCGGCCGTGCTTGCCGAGGAAGCCGACGAGGACACCATCTGGCCGGCCTACGCCAAGCAGTTCGAGCCCTGGAGCGAGGAGCTGCGCGAGTACATGGACGAGCACCTGAAGGCGTATTTGGGCGTGGAGAAGGTTATCTGGGTGCGCGAGGGCATCGACCCGGAGGAGACCAACGGCCACATCGACGACGTGGCCACCTTCATCGCGCCGGGCGTGGTAGCCGTCATCTGGACCGACGATCCCGACTACCCCTTCTACCGCCAGTGCCATGAGGCCTACGATACCCTGGCCGCCGCCACCGATGCCCAGGGTCGTCAGCTGAAGGTGTACAAGCTGCCCATGCCGATGGAGCCGCTGTACATGGACCAGGCCTCCTGCGACACCATCGACGTCGACGAGAACGCCGAGCCGCGCGTGGCCACAGAGCCGCTGATCGCCTCCTACATGAACTACCTGGTGACCAACGGCGGCGTGATCGTGCCCCAGTACGGCGACGTGAACGACCAGCTCGCCGTGGACACGCTGCAGCAGATCTACGACGAGGTGTGGGGCGAGGGTGCCTACAAGTGCGTGGGCGTGCAGTCCGAGCAGGTCGTCTACGGCGGCGGCAACATCCACTGCATCACCCAGCAGGAGCCCAAGGCGTAAACGGCGGCGGCACGCACCGCAAACTGGGACACCTTACCCGGTAAGACGTCCCACCCCGAGTGACGATACCGCGGGGGCGACCGAGATCGGCGGTCGCCCCCGCCTGCGTTGCGGGGTGCCTTACCTGGTAAGGTGTCCCACAATCCGCGCTGCTGGAATTCTTCTCTAGTATAATTTCCTCAACAAATGCTACCGCCATCGGAGATATGAGGAGATTATCCATGACGACCACCCTCCCCCGCCTTCGCGGCCTGGCAGCTGCACGCCTGCTGGCCGTTGCCGCAGCAGGCCTGCTGGCATTCTCTCTTCTGCTGCTCGCAACCCCCTCTCCCGCCCACGCCGCTACCGCGGACAAGCCGACAATCCAGTGGATCCAAAAGTCATCGCACTTCTACTGCAAGGTCGACGGCGTAAAGCAGAAAGACGGCCTGAAGAAAATCGGAAACGAGTCCTATCTCTTCGACAAGAAGGGACGCCAGCTCACCGGCTGGCACAAGGTAGGCAAGAGCTACCGTTACTTCACCGCGGCAAACAAGGCGAAGGGCTCCATGGTAGCGGGCAAGGTGGTCAACGGTGTGAAGCTGGACAAGCAGGGTCGCGCCGTGCTGAACAGCCAATCCAGGGCCGAGCTGAAGGTGCTCGTGAAAGCGACCGAGTTCGTCAAGAGTCACACCCGCCCCGCATGGTCGCAGAAGAAGAAGCTGCGCACCTGCTACAACCTGCTGAAAAACAAGTACTCTGAGCGCGCCTACCGCGGTTTTTCCTCCAAAACAGGCTGGCAGCGGGCCTTTGCTCTTGACATCTTCGACAGAAAGTCGGGCAGCTGCCACTCTTACGCGGCGGCTTTCGCCTACATTGCCAGCGCCATCGGGTGCAAGAGCTGTAAGGTAGTCTCGAGCGGCGGCCACAGTTGGGCCGAGGTGAACGGCAAGGTGTACGACCCCGAGTGGGCCAAGCACTGCCGAACCGACCTGTTCGCCTATCCCTACAGCAAGAGCGGCCGCGGGGGCACGCCCCGCTACCAGAGCGCCCGCAAGTACGTCGTGACCATCGCCCCGCGCACCACGGCGTTCGGCGGCAAATCGTCCAGCACCAGAAGCGCCACCACAGGTGCCCAACGCATCATGAAGGTCGACGGAAAGCTGCACTGCTTCCGGGACGGCAAAACCGTAACCAAGCAGTGGGTGACGTCGGGCGGTGCCACCTACTATTTCCAGAAGGACGGAACCGCAGCCACGGGCCCCGTCAAGATCGGCGGGACGAGGTACGTGTTCAGCGCAAAGGGCAAGCTGCTCGTCGGCACTAAAACGCGCGTCGTGAGCGTAAGCGGCGTGAAGTACCGCGTCACCAAGGCCGGCAAGGCCAAGAGCGGCTGGGATAGCGGAAAGCAGCATTACTACGCCGCGAACGGCCGCATGGCCACCGGCACCACGGTCATCAACGAGAAGCTCACCGCCTTCACCGCCAAGGGACGCTACAACGCCGAGAAGACCAAGCAGCTGCGCGCCGTCGCCCGCATCGATGCAGACGCAGCACCCTTGCTGAAACTGCTGGGCACCCCGCAGAAGCGCACCTACAGCGCCAGCTGCTATCAGATGACAGATGCCGACGGCAATGCCCTTTTAGGCGACGACGGAAGGCTCGTCTACCCCACCTTCACCGTGTTCACCTTCAAGGCCGAAAACGGCATCGAGTACTACCGCGGCGCCGAGGCACGCTAGCGAAACGGTTTCCGGGACGCCCTACCGGGTAAGCTGTCCCACTTCGGGCGATGTGGGACAGCTTACCCGGTAGGGCGTCCCGTTTCTGTAACGGACGCGCGACTTTCTGTGAAGGGCATCGCGCAGCGCGATATTTTCGGGAATAATAAGCTGGCGTATATTTTGCATCCGTATCAGAGCACCCGACGGCAATGGCCCGGGAGGACCCATGACCTACCTCATCACATTTCTCGAAGGCATCATCACCTTCGTTTCGCCGTGCCTTTTGCCCATGATCCCTATTTATGTGACCTACTTTGCAGCTGGCGAAGAGGCGCGCACCGGCGTAGTGCTGCGCAACGCACTTGGCTTCGTTTTGGGATTCACCTGCGTCTTCATCGCCATGGGGGCGCTGGCCTCCAGCGTGGGCGCGTTCTTCATCGAATATCAGAGCGCCGTGAACGTCGTCTGCGGCGTCGTAGTCATCGCGTTCGGCCTCTACTTCCTCGGCTTCATCAAGGTGAATCTGTTCCGCGGCGCCAAGAACCCACTTGCCGGACGACAGCTGGGATTCTTCTCGTCGGTGCTGTTCGGCATTATCTTCTCCATCGGCTGGACGCCCTGCGTGGGGGCCTTCCTCGGATCGGCGCTCATGCTGGCCTCGCAGCAGGCGTCGGTCGTGCAAGGCGTTATTCTGCTCCTGTGCTACTCGGCAGGCCTCGGCATCCCCTTCGTGGCGGCCGCCGTGCTCATCGACAAGCTGAAGGGCGCCTTCACCGCTATCAAGCGTCATTACGATATCATCAACAAAGTATGCGGTTGGTTCCTCGTCGTCGTGGGCGTGCTCATGGCGACGGGTCTGCTCGGCGGCTTCCTGCGCCTGCTGAGCTAATCCAACGCACCCGAGAGAAAGGCCCCTAGTATGAGTGAGCAGACTGACAACGAGAAGCGCGGCGAGAACATTGGCGCGAGCCTGAACGAGATGGCCCGCCAGGAAGCCGCAGCCGCCGCGACGCCCGAGGGCAAGCAGGCCGACCGCAAGGCACATCGCGGGGTGATCATCGCGGCCGTGGCCTTCGCCGTGCTACTCATCGGAGCGGGCGTGGCCTACAGCGTGCTTTCCTCCCAGAGCGAGAACGAGAAGATAGAGGTGACCGGCACCGATGCCGTCCATGAGACCGAGGTCGACCCCGCCGGCGACACCGGCGACGGCAACGGCGCGAACGCCACCACCCCCGCGCCTGACTTCGCCATGACCGATACCGAGGGCAAGACGCTGAAACTCTCCGACTTCCAGGGACGCCCCGTGCTTCTGAACTTCTGGGCCAGCTGGTGCGGCCCGTGCGCCAGCGAGATGCCGGCTATCCAGACGGCCTGGGAGCAACATGGCGAAAACGTCGCCTTCGTCATCGTGAACATGACGGATATGGGCGGCGAGACCGAGCAGACGGCCCGCGCTTTCCTCGCCGATGCGGGCTACACCTTCCCCGTCTACTTCGACCAGAACAGCAGCGCGGCCACAGCCTTCGGCGTAACCTCCATCCCGCAGACGTACCTCATCAACAGCAGCGGCGAGATCGTCGGCGCTTACATGGGTGCCATGAGCGAGAACGTGATCGATGAGGGCGTCGCCATGCTCACCGACGGGCAGGCGGCCTCCTAGGCGCCCCTATGGGCCCATTGCCGCAGGGCGCGCCGCCTGGCACGGCGCCCTCATGCCGCAGCGCTCGCACTTCGCGCACTCCCCGTTGCGCAGCCCACAGCGAAACACCCCCGATGCTTTCTCGGCGTCGGGGGTGTTTTTCGTTGCTCAAGGCATGATCGCGATTGCGCTAGAACTCCAGCTCCTGCAGGCGGTCGAACACCACGTCCTTGCGGGTGAGGAAGTCCCACGGGTCGAAGATCTCATCGAGCTTTTCAGCCGAAAGCAGCGCAGCGGCCTCGTCGTCGGCCTCTAAGCGCTCGCGATAGGTGGGGCCGTCCACGGCGTTCTGGATGTCCTCCCACACCTTCATGGCGTTGCGCTGCACGATAACGTAGGCGTCCTCACGGGTGATGCCGGCATCCACCAGGGCCAGCAGCACCTTGCTGGAGAAGATGAGGCCCTTCGTGCGCCACAGGTTGTGCTCCATCTTCGCGGGGTAGGTCTGCAGCCCGTCGAGCATCCACTGCATCTTCGCGAACATGTAATCAAGTGCCGTGAAGCTATCGGCCAGCACCATGCGCTCGGCGCCGGAATGAGAGATATCACGCTCGAACCACAGGGCCACGTTGTCGAAGGCCACCTGGGCGTTGGCCTTCACCACGCGAGCCAGGCCGCACACGCGCTCGGCCGTGATGGGATTGCGCTTGTGAGGCATGGCCGAGGAGCCCTTCTGGCCCTTGGTGAACGGCTCTTCTGCCTCAATGACGTCGGACTGCTGCAGAAGGCGCACCTGCATGGCGATGGATTCCAGGGTGGAAGCGGTCACCGCAAGCGCGGCCATCACCTGGGCATGGCGGTCACGAGCGAGCACCTGGGTCGACAGCGGGTCGGGCGTGAGGCCCAGCTTTTCGCACACGTAGGTTTCCACGTAGGGGTCGATGGAAGAATAGGTGCCCACTGCGCCCGAGATGGCACCGGTGGCAGCCACGGCGCGGGCCTCCTCCATGCGGGTGAGAGCGCGCTTCAGCGCCCAGGCCCAGCTGCCGAACTTCATGCCGAAGGTCATGGGCTCGGCGTGGATGCCGTGGGTGCGACCGACACAGAGCGTGTTCTGGAACTCGAAGGCGCGGCGCTTGCAGGTCTCGCCCAAGCGCTTGATGTCGTCGATGATGATGTCGCAAGCCTGGGTAACCTGATAGGACAGGGCCGTGTCGCCCAAGTCGGAGGAGGTCATGCCGTAGTGCACCCAGCGGCTCGGCTTATCGTCGCCCTCGGGGATATCGGCGTCGATGTAGTTGGCCATGCAGGTGGTAAACGCGATGACGTCGTGGTTGGTGACCTTCTCGATCTCGTCAATCTCTTCCACCGTGAAGTCGGCGTGGTCGCGAATCCACTGGGCCTCTTCCTTGGTGATACCCGCCTGGCCGAGCTCGGCTTGGGCCTCGCAGGCCAAAACCTCGATCTCCTTCCAGATGGCGAACTTGTTTTCGAGCTCCCAGATGCGGCCCATTTCGGGGCGAGTATAGCGACCGATCACGTGCGTTTCCTTTCCTCAAGCCCTGCGTGCTTTCCGTATTGCGTAGATTACCAAAGTCGCCGATTTATTCGTTGCGAAATGCTCAAAGGTCGGGTAAGATACAACATTACGCGGAGGAGTGACCGAGAGGCCGAAGGTGCTCGCCTGCTAAGTGAGTATGCCCCACAAGGGCATCTAGGGTTCGAATCCCTACTCCTCCGCCACTTGAATGCAAACGCCCTCTGTCGAGGGCGTTTTTCATTGCAGGAAGCAACGGGGCTAAGTCCGCGAAGGGGGGGGTGCACAGCCTGCGACCCAGCACCCCATTACCGCCAGATGATAACTCGAAGAGGGCCGCATTTTGGCAGACTCGCCGATGAGAGACGGGAGGACCCCGGCATCGCCGAATGCACCGGGGCCCTCAAACCGCTTAAGATCTGAAACGCTACATCAAAGATGCCGACCGGAAGTACGTGACGCCGTTCTCGCCTTTCATCAGCATAAGCTTGGCATTCTTGAAGGTGTAGGTGACATCATTGCCCCACACATCGCTGCCATCGGGAAGAAACACGGGGTTGCAGCCAGTTACCGAGCTCTTCTTCTCCGGCTTTCCAATGAGCTTGAGCAGCTCGGCCGCATCGCCATCCTTCTTTACCGCGGCCTGGATGGCCCTCGTCTTCTCGGCATCGTAGGCGCCCTTCGCGCTGAACCAGTACAGCTTGCCCTTGTAGCAGGACAGGCCCGTGGCGAGGCGCCCGTTCTCCAGGTACAGGGAGCGCTTGCCGGCGGTCCAGCCCGCCTTTGCGCGGCCGGACTTCGTCACCCGGTACTTGTCGCCGGAGACCTTCACCACGCGGGTCTTCGACCCCTTCTCCAGCTTGCCCGAGGCCGAGAACACGTACCACTTGCCCGAGACCTTCGCCGGGCCCGCGGCCGCCGCGCCGCTCTTCTGGAAGTAGTAGCGGGAGCCCTTCACGGTCTTCCACTGGCCCTTGAGCTTCCTGCCGTTCTGGTAGTAGACGTAGGAGCCCTTCACCTTCACCAGGCCGTTGCTGGCCGCAGCGCGCACTTCCGCCGCAGAGCTCTTGGGCTTCTCGCCAATGTACTTCGATGTAGCGTAGCCGTTGCTGGCCGAGGGCACGAGCAGCTGCACCGAGCGAGAGAAGATGCCGGCGTTCTTGCCACCGTAGTACTTGGAGAAGCTCTTGGACTCGGCGAACAGCGGGTCGTAGAACTTGTTGCCGATCTTGGCGCAGCCGTGGCCGCCGACGCCGCTGACCTTGTCGATACCCACATACACATTGTCGTAGCCGATGGCCAGAGCCAGATACGCGAACGCCGCACCGTCGGACACACAGCATCCACTGCGATTGCCCTTCCACTTCTTCAAGAAGTGGTCGTTCGCAAAATCGGCCGCCCAGCCCTCATAATTGCGGAACTTACGATACTGATGGTAATAGCCCTTCTGCACCCACTTGAAGCACTTCAGCAACTTGGTGGCCTTGCTGTCGCTCTTTTTGGTGATATCGGCCACCTTGTCGCGAGCGCGCAGCAGCGTGCGGTACTCCTTGGCCTCGTAGTCCTCCATTTTCTTGCCCGTGGGCTTGTAGAGCGTCTTCTTAACCTGGTAGGCCTCCATGCGACCCTTGTCATTCAGGTAATAAGTGTTCGTGCCGTCCTTCACCATGCCGGTCTTCATGACGCCCTTTTTGCTGAAGAAGTAGTAGTTCTTGCCGATCTTCTGCTTGCCGGTCAGCGCCTTGCCGTTCTTGTAGTAGAACTTCTTGCCATCCACCGTCTGCCAGCCTTTAGCCGCCGTGTCGGCGAAAGCCGGCTGAGCCTGAACGGTGGTCGCGGCCGCACAAGCGCACAAGAGCGCCGCCAAAAGCACCGAGATCCCCCAAGTTACCCAAGAACTGCGGGGAGCGCGCGACTGCGCCGTCGCCAATGTCATACCATGTCCCTTCTCTCTCGGAGGACCTTGCCCCCACAAGGTCCACTGCCCATACTGCATAAAACAATGATAGTTCCTTCGCAGCAGAACCGCAACGGAGAATATGGCATTTGCGCCGATGACCTGCGGAATTGCGAATCGCGCTCAGCGATGCCAGGGCCAGCGGCGGCGGGTGGTGGCGGCGAGGCGCTTCTTGCGATAGGCGGGGTTGTGCTTGAGGAAGCGCCAGTTGGCAAGGCGCGTGATGCCCAGGCCGACAAGGGTCACGGCTAGAAAGCTCAACGTGAGGTCGAGCACCGCCGGCGCGTTGTCGAAGAAGGCGTACACCGATGCCAGCGCGAAGAACGCGCTCAGCACGCCGCAGATCCACGTGAAGACGGCGATGAGCACCTCTTTGGCTCGGGCCGGGGAGTGGCGGTAGGTGACCACCAGATAGATGATGCCCGCGGCCACTGCCAGCAGAATCGCCAGCGGCACCACACGGGATAGGCGTGCAACAAGGCCCATGGACTACCTCCCCGGAACGAGGGCGGCCCGTAGGCCCGACAGCGTGGTGGGACGCCCCCACCAGCCGCGCGCACCAGCCGCCGTGGCAATGCGGCTGGCCTCCGAGAAGCTGTCCACCAGGGCGAACGTGGCCGACCCGCTGCCCGAGAGCAGCACGGCATCAGAGCCGGCCTGCTCGGCAAGCCACGCATGCACCTCGGCAAGCTCGGGGAGCAGCTGTTCGGCTGCAGGAGCCAGATTGTTGAAGAGAGGCACCTCATCGGCCGAGATCGCCCCGGCCACAGCCTCGGTCACAGCGGCGGGAATGGCCGCAGGATTCTCGTCGAAGGCGCGGTAAGCCGCAGCTGTGGACACGCCCGCAGGGGGCTTCACCAGCACCGCGGCCCGCGACGAAGGCGCCAGCCGGCGCTGGAGCGCGTCGCCCATGCCGCCGAGCTGGGCGCATCCGCCATACAGGAAGAAGGCCACGTCGGCTCCGAGCGAGCGGGCCGTCTCGACCACGCGCTCGTCGTCGGCGGCAAGGCCCCACGCATTCGCCAGGCCCACGAGCACCGCGGCCGCGTCCGATGAACCGCCGCCGAGGCCGGCCTGAGCCGGAATGTGCTTCTCGATGCGCAGCTGCACGTGCCCGGGCACATCGCGCCCCACGGCACGGGCCAGTCGATCGGCCGCCCTGAAGGCGAGGTTGTCGGCCGCGGGCACTGCCACGCCGCATCCCGTGCGGTCGGAGAGATCGATGGACACGAGCAGGTTGCCGGCGGGACCTCCCAGGGCCACATCGGCGCGTCCGCCCGCTGCGGCCCCTTCCGCAGCCAGCGCCACCTTGTCGGCCGTGGCCTCCTCGATGCGCAGGTACACGGTGTCGTGCAGAGCCAGGGCGTGCATGACGGTCTCGACGTTGTGGTAGCCGTCAGGACGGGGCTGCCCGATGGCGAGCACCAGATTCACCTTCGCCGGCGCCACGAGTTTCACTGCACCCGGCCCCATGAACGTCGTCGCCGACCACTGGGCCTCTCGGGCAGCCGCCAGCATATCGACTTCAACCTCATGATTGCGCTGGAGATTCTCGGCCATTCGCTATCCTTTCCGCAAGCGACCCCGCACATGCGGCCGCTCTCTTTCCGCCCAACTCGTTTGAGGAGCCTTCGACTACCCGTTTCGCTCAGGATGACGCGGAGCTGTTTTTCCTCCGCGCCTTGAAGAAATCGCGCAGCAGTTCCACGCACTCCTGCTCGCGGACGCCCGTCGTGGCCTGAAACTGGTGGTTCAGGCGCTCATCGGCGTGGATGCTATACAGCGTACCCACGGCGCCGGCCTTCTGGTCGGGCGCGCCGTACACGCAGCGAGCCACGCGTGACTGGTGCATCAGCCCGGCGCACATGATGCAGGGTTCCAGCGTCACATACACCGTGCAGTCGGCCAGGCGCCACGCATCCAGCACGCGGGCCGCCTCCTTCATAGCGAGGAATTCCGCATGGCCTGCCGGGTCGCGATCGGCCTCGCGCCGGTTGTGGGCCCGCGCGATGACGCGCGGCTCGGCGAGCGGACGCCGCGTGCCGCGGTCGATGGGCTCGTGCACCACCACCGCACCGATGGGCACCTCGCCCATAGCACCCGCGGCCCGAGCCTCTTCTAAGGCCAAGCCCATGTACTGCTCGTCCAGCAGCCGCTGCTCTTCGGATGTGCGGTGTTCGTTCATGAGGGGAATTATAGCGAACGCGAAGAGCGCGGCCGGGGAGGGTCGGCCGCGCTCTTCCAAATCTCCGTCAGGCTTGGAGCAAGCGACGTTATACTCGATGCCATTCGGTCTTCTAGCAACGAATCCGCGGTCCAAGCAGGAACCCGGTCATTTGACCGGGTTCCGCACAGCCCACCCGCGCAAACCACACCCCAATCTGCATCGCTGCAAGTTGGCGGCCGATCTGCGCGGGTTTTTCCATGGCTCCTGCAAGAAACTCGATCATTTGACCGGGTTTCGCGCAGGCAACCCGGTCAAATCGCGCCTCAGCTTGCATCGATATAATTTGACGGCCGATATGTACTGGTCTTCCAAAGTAGAAGAGTGCCTGGAAACAGCTCCCAAACCGCTCGCGACGGACGCTCTTGGGGCGATCTCCCTTTCCAGTGCAGCAGGTTGTGGTATCCTTACCCGCAGTTGCGCCGACCGTCGGCGCCAGCTATCGGCCTCGCATCTTCCGGCGAGGGTCGCCTAATGCGGAGGCGTGTCCGAGTGGCTTAAGGAAGCAGTCTTGAAAACTGTCGTGCCGAAAGGTACCGTGGGTTCAAATCCTACCGCCTCCGCCAGAGATTTACCTGATAGGGGCCTTGTTTTAACCTAATAAGGCCCCTATTTTTTTAAGAACTTTCGTTTGTATTGCACCCTAGAATCGGGAAAAACGTGTGCAATTTGCACATGATTGCACATGGATAACGAAGCTATATGCGGCTATCGTCATCTAGCCTAAAACGGCAAGACCTCCATGGCATCCGCAGCTCCTCAGCATAGGCGAGATAGCCATGATCCATCATCTGCACGCCAAGCGCCAGATGGGGCACACGACTACACCTTACGCGCGTACTCCTTACCCCCGTAGTTGAGCGCAATCCACCCCATGTTCGTCTTGCCCCACGTGTCGCTTCCGTCCTTGTACGTTTTCGTCACCGTGGGCGTGGCATCCTTCGAGTAGCCGCCAACGCGCTTGGCGTTGATGGAATGGTCGCTGCGGATATTCAGGCCCGCAGCAGGAAGCACCTTGTACTTCACCGCCTTATCGCCAGCAGGCTTCGACGCGCCGAAGGACTCACCGCGCAGGTAGGCGTTGACGGCGAGGCGCACGGCCTCGGGATCGTAGCCCTCCGCCTTGAGCTTCTTGCTGCGGGCGTCGCCGTTCCCGTACCTGCCGTCGGCGACCGCGACCACCAGTTCCCTCGTGACGGCCTTCGCCACCGGCTCGGCCGCCGCAGGGACGCTGCCGTATTTGGGGCGGATGCCCCCGCAGATCGTGGAGTAGGCGCGCACTCGCTCAGCAACCTTGCCGCCGTTGGTGTTGCCCTCGATGGTGCGGATGGTCTTGGCCTTGGTGTCGTTGCTGATCACGATGCCGATATGGTCGTCCGTGCCGTCGTCCTCCCAATCGAACAGCGCGAGGTCGCCGGCCTTGAGCTGGGGAGCCTTGAGCGTCTGCTTGTGGTGGATGCTCGGGCAGTATGCCCCCGGCGTACCGTCGCACTCAACCTTGGCCTGGTCGAGCACCCACGAGACGAAGATGGCGCAGTAGGCCACGCCGTTTGCGCCGTAGTCGTAGCCGCCGGGGCCGTCCACCTCCTTCTCGTACCAGCGGCCGTACTTGGTGCCGCGCGCGGGATCGGAATAGCGGTCGTAGCCGACCTCGGCCCGCGCGATCTTCAGGACTTCGCTAGCGGTCGCCATAGACACTCACCTCCAGCGACTTGCCGATCATGTCCATCGACGGCGCGAGCACCGCCATGACCGATGGCGCGACGAGCGCGTTGAGCCACTCGGGCATCCCCGTCGCCGCCGAGATGGCGGCCGCCACAACGCCCAGTACGCCCTGGGCCACGGTGCGCTCGAACTTCGCCGCCGCCGAGTTGTCGCACAACCACGAGGTGAAAGCCTCTGTGGCCCTGCGGATGATCGTCTTCTTGTGATTCGGCATGATACTTCTCCTGTCTCTATATTACTTCTGCTCGATGCCGTCGATGCGCTTGTGGGCGGCCTTGGTCGACTGCTCGACCTTGACCATGCGCTCTATGAGGCCGTTGTGCTTGTCCACCCGCTCGCTGAGCGTGTCGATCTTGCAGTGCACCAGCTCGTTGCTGCGCTCCACCCGCTCTACCAGCACGGCGTGCGACTTGTTGTTGATAAGCGCCGCCCCGCCCACCGAGCCGGCGGCGGTGACCAGCGCCACCACCACCGACGCCACTATCGTCTCCATGTATCGCCCCTTACCCTTCCGCCTCGATCTCCCCGCGCACCCGCTCCCTGATGCGCTCGGGCACGTCCGCCAGGGAGATGCTCCCGCGCCTGATGCGGCGCGCGTACACCTTCACCATGATGTCGTCCATTACTTTTCACCTCCTAATCTGCTTGGCGTAGAACGATTCGATGTCGGTTCGGTTGATGTTGGCGAATCCCATCTTGATGTAGGCTATAAGGTCGATCGGCCTCGCCGAGGGCCTGATTTGCCGTGGCGGACACTTCTGCGAGCCTCACATACAAAGCGCAGATCGCCGCGTCCTCTTCATCTTGCCACTCAGCGAGACGCTTTATATCTCTCGCTAGCATGTCCACATCATAGGATTTCGCCACACCTTCTCGAATTCGGCAGTCGATCCAGTCCTTGAACATCTTCCAGACGAAGCGAGCGATAATGCATGCGAAAATGCCTAGGGAAAATATCGTGATTTCATCGATCATACTATGCTCCTAACTGCGCCTCGTAGAGAGCGCACAGCGCCTCGTCCTGCTGGTCGATGATCTGTTGATTCGAAAGAGCAGCCTCATACAGAGAACAAACGACCTCGTCGACGGAATCGATATATCCGTGCAGCTCGTCGATATCGTTTTGAAACTCGCCGGGGATCTTAGCTAGCTGCTCCTCGAAGAACTTCGCTTTCTCGCTCTCGCCCTTCTCGTAAGATGTGAACTCGCGGTACAGTTCTATCGGAACGCTGTGGTACCGCTCGTTTCGGTCTCCGTTGGACTTGAGCCACTCCTGGGCGAACTCGGGCGCTTCCCAGTGTCCCTCAGCCGGAGACACTACCACCTCCTCAGCAATAACGCCCCCGTTCTCATAGCGCCTCTTGACCCTCAGCTCAGTGACCTCAGGCGCATCGATCACCCACAAGCCCTCCACCATGACGATGGTGCTGACTATCTCTCCGTTATCGAGATCCGGATCCTCTACCGGCTCTAGGTTCTCGTTGTAGATCATTTCTCGTCCTTCCTAGCTTGCGGCGGCTATCGCAGCTTCTTCCTGGGGAGTAGCCCTGCGCCACGCATAGCAGTTCTGGTATTTCGGAGTGATATCGAAAGCAGACCCGCCTCCCTTTTCCGATGTGGTCGAGGCACTCGCTCCAGAGGTGGTCGAGGCGCTCGCCGCGCCGCTTGTAAGAGATATCGAGTGTCCGTGGGAAACGCTCGTGCTTATAGTCGAATGGGTTGACGCTCCTGACAGTCCGGTTCCATCGCCGATAGCCACTGGAACTCGGTTACCTCCTGAGACGTTCTTTATCAGCAGCGATCCGCCTGAGAAGTCTTTGCCCCTCAGGCCGAGCACGCGAAACGTGCTTTCGCTGCTCATGGCGTGGCTATGCGATATGCTGTTGTTTCCCGTGCTCCCGCTGACAGAGTGGGTGTGAGACAGTGTGTGGGTGTGAGACAGCGTGTGGGAGTGCTTCGGCATGTTCGCTTCCGTCAACGTTCGACTGTTCGATCCTCCCGTAAGGAAGTTGCCGGCGAGCCGCAGGAACCCCTCGTTCTTGATCTCGATCCACACGCCCCCGAACCTCTCGGCGGGGCTGTCGGGCAGCGACGAGAGGTAGATGAAGCCGGGAGGGAAGAAGTCGGCCCAGCTTTTGAGCTGCCACCCGATGCGCAGACCCTCCTCGGGCGCCGTGTCGCCTATGCCCATGCCCCTGCCGCTGCGGTGGAAGTCCAGCACGAACTCGCCGCGCGTGAGGATGGCCGTCGGCCCCTCGATGCTCGCCAGGGGCGTGTAGGACACGGACTCGCCCTGCCTCACGACCTCGTAGAGCAGCAGCCTGCACCGAAACGTCGCCTGCACGTCGGGCTGGTACTCGACACCCGATGTGCGCGAGAGCCACGAGAACGCTAGAGCCGACGAATCCCCGGCGCCCTTGTCGGCCTCGCCCCCGGCGATGTGCCCGGCCTCGATCTCCACCCAGGCATCGCCGTCGCGACGCTCGACCACAGCCCTGGCCCTCACCTCCATGGCCCCCGAGACCGACGCGGCCCCCGAGACCAGCGCGTACTCGCCGGCGTCATCGGGGCTGCCCCCGGCGTCTACCCGCAGCACGTCCAGACGCGAAACGGCGCCGGCCCACTCGTGGCGCCACACAGCGTAGAGCGCCAGGGCGGCGTTGCCCGCGTAGGTCGCCCCCGGCTGGTAGGCGACGGGTCCCCCGGGGGACGTGGCCCAGCCCAGGAATGTGCGCGAGCGGTCGGCCACCTTCGGAACGGCCGGGCTGAGCTTGAGGGCCACGTCCTTGTTCTTGGTCTGCGCCGACGGCATTCCCGAGCACGCCACGCCGTTGTTGGAGTAGGTAACCGACCAGTACGGCTCCCACACAGCGTAGAGCGCCAGGGCGGCATTGCCCGCGTAGGTCGCCCCCGGCTGGTAGGCTACCGCGCCCGACGCGCTGGTGGCCCAGCCCCTGAAGTAGTGGCCCGCGCGGGTCGGCCTGCCGGACTGCAGGGCCAGGCTCTCGCCGTACCACTTTGTCTGCGAAGCCGGCGCGCCGGAGCCGCCGTTGGCGTTGTAGGTGACCGAGTAGGACGGCTTGGCGGGGATCGTCCAAGTCAGACTGCATATAAGGCCGTCCTCGGAATTTATAATGGCTCCCTTTTCCTCAGCGGAGTCGATGAATTCGTCTATGGTGTAATCAACTCGGAAGGTGAAAGACTGGCTCTGCCTTGTTCTTGATATTACCTTCTTGAACGAGGCGCTCTTCGACGTGAGCACCTCGTTTGCTGACAGGGCGCTCGTCTTCACGTTCGGAACCGGGTTGTCCAGATGCCACGCGCCGTCGAAATAGTCGTAGCCGTACACATCCCTGCATCCATTTGCCTTCTTGCAGCTATTTGCGGCGGCGAGACCCCAGCCGGTTACATTGATGGTGTACGAAGCGTCGTTCATGCTCGCAGTGGTGTCTATAAAAACCTTGTAGGCGTTCGGGTTCCCACCGCCCACAGTGACGGCATTGCCGTAGTATCTGGCCATTACTCACCGCCTCCAAGCGATCCCTCGTAGTTGCCCAACGTAGTCACCCTGGCCTCCACCGCGCCCACCACGCCCGGGCCGACGGCCGTCACGACCACCTTGCCCCCCATGGCCGAGTGCTCCTCGGATATCGCGGCCCTAGTGGCGGCGTGGTCGGACACCACCTGCACTATCTCCACCCTGCTTATCACCCCGGCGCCGGGGACCGCCACCTCGACGGCCTCCGACTCGCCCTCTCCCAGCTCGGCGGCCGCGAACGGCACGGGGAGCGCGACGGTGGCCGCCGCGCCCGGATCGATAGCCGGAAGGTCGTCGCCGGGCGCTCGGACGCCGAACATGCGGTAGATCTCGTCGTCGATGGCAACGCCGTCGTCGAGCCGCTTGAGGCTCATGTTCCCGTTCACCCGGCGCTGCCAGACGAAGTTGTTGAAGCGCAGGGAGTCCATGACTATCGAGTTGCCGGTGTACATGGTGTCCCCCGCCACGTAGGCGGCGAACACCGGCGCCGGCCCGTCGTACCCCCGGATGAAGCCCAGGCCCTCGTTGGTCAGCTTGGCGGCCATGTCGTTGCCGCTCCTGCCTATAACGAGGCCGTCGATGGCGAATCGGAACCACGTGAGCAGCCTCAGCACGCTCTCGTCCGTCACGTCGAGGCCCTGCACGAGCTGCTGGAACTGGAGCGTTATGTCGGCGGCGGTCTGCTCGAAGCTGCTCTCCGCGTTGGTGATGCGGTCGCCCATGCCCGCGATGAGGGCGAGGAGCCTGTCGATGTCGCCACGCGCGGCCTCCACGGCCTCGCTCGCCTCATCCAGGTTGCGCTCCGCCTGCGACACCTTGGCCTCGGCCTCCCGCACCGTGGCGCGCGCGCCCTCAAGCTGCTCGGCCGTGGCATCACCCGACGCCTCCAGGTCGTCCAGAAGCTTCCTGGCCGCCGCAAGCGTATCGCGGGCGGAGGCCAGCTGCGCCTCGGCCTCCAGCTTCGCCCGGTCCAGCTCCTCCAGCTCGGCGGCGGCCCCGTACAGCTTGCCCGAAAGCTCGCCGAGGGCGCCGTTGACGGCCTCGCTGTTCTTCTGGTACTCCTCGCGCGACACCTTGCTGCTTATCCCCGCCGCCGATGCCTCCACCAGGGTTCCGAGCGCGCCGCCCATCGTCGCCGCCTCTGTCTCCACCTCGTAGGACTCCTCCAGCGCGGCCAGCACCGCCCTGGTCGCCTCGTCTATGGCGGCCACGGCTCCGTCGGCGGTCCTCCTGGCGGCTTCTATGCCTTCTTTGATGGGCTTTATCTCTCCGCCGATCTCGTCGGCAGCCTCCTGAGCCCTGCCGGCCGCCGCAGCGGCCTCGTCCGCCTTCCTGTTCACGCTGCCGATCTCGTCGTAAGCGTCGTTGACGCTCCTCTCCACCGACTCGACGGCCTCCTTTATCTTCTTGGCCCGTTCGGCCGAGGCCCGGTCTATCTCGTCTGCGGCGCGCTCGTCCACGGCCTTGGACGACAGGTTTCCCGTCACGGTGGCCCTGTGGTTCGCTATGCGGACGATCACCCTGTCGCCGTCGTTCAGCATGGCCGTGGCGGTACAGGGCGTCATGATGCCGCCGGGGCCGTCAAGCACCACGTAGGGCACCCCGGCCACGACCTTCACCGTGGCGTACTGCTCGCCCTTGGCGGGCACCGGGACCGAAACCCCGAACGGGGCCAGGACCCTCTTGCTCACCATCACTGCCACAACACCTCCGTGTACTTAGCCGTCGTCCTTACGAGGCACCCCGTCTCGGCGGCGATCTCCTGGCGCACCACTATGGCGCGTGCGTAGATGCCGGCGCGGGCGAAGTGCAGGAGCACGCAGTCCCCCGCCCTAAGCCCCTCCACGTAGTCGTGCTCGAAGACGACCTCGTGCTCTACGCTGCTCAGCTCCGCAAGCTCGCGCCGCGCGTAGGCGTCGGCCTCCTCCTGAGTGGGGTCCTCAAGATCGGGGCTAGTATCCCGCACTGTCACATCTCGCCCCCGGCACACCGTGGACATGGGGCTGGCCGGGCTGTCGTTCTCGGCGCGCCCCACCACGCACCCCGTCTCGGTGGAGCAGACCACCTCGACGATGTTGGGTATCCCGTACAGGTCGCGGCTGTCGTCTATGTCGGGCATGACTATGGAGGCGTTTTCGTCGTCGAAGACGCACACGGGCTGCATCGCGGCGATGTCCCTCACGGGGACGATGAGGATGTCGCCCATCTCGTCCAGGCCGAACGACATGTCGGCCTTGGCCAGCGCACCCGCCAGGAACTCAAGCCACGACTCATCTACCTCGGCAACGTAGGGCTCCGACAACAGCCGCGCGCCCGCATCCACTGCGTCGAGCACGGGCGCGTGGCAGTTCTCCCGTGCGGCGGCGATGACCGATTTGACGATGTTCGCGCCGGCGGGGAAGAAGTAGCCGACGGGCGGCAGGTTGTCCATAAGCTCCAGCAGGGGGGAGTAGGCGTCCATGTTCACCGTGCGCGAGCGCCCGTCGTGGCTTCTGGCGGGAGTCTGCACGAGCCAGCACCCCAGGGGGTGCTTGCGCCCGTCCCGCACGAGATAGGGGCGCACGTAGGCCTCCCCCAGGTCCTCCTCGCCCCTCATCGTGGCGTTGCCCTTTATGTCCTGCTCCGAATCGAACACAACGCTGGCCTCGTCCATATCCTCAAGAAGCCTCGCATCGGCCCACGTTCCGGGGTCCACCTCGTAGAACTCGTAGGTATCGCTCACGATCCCACCACGCATTCGTCCACGCGGTCGACCTGGGACACCTCGATGGTTCCCGAGGCCACGGCGCTGTCCGCCGACCAGTCCCACTTCACCTCGGCCATGGCCCAGTAGCCGGCGCCCATCGGCTCGCGCACGTAGCAGTCGTCCATAAGCGTCTCAAGCTCGCGCAAGAGGGCCACCGTGGCCGAGTCGCGGCGCGGGAAGCTGAACGAGAGCGTGCACCCGGTGCCGAGCTGAGTGCCGTAGCGCGACGCGGGGTGGCGCCGCCCGATGAAGGGGCGCAGCACGCCGTCCTTCGCCGCCTGGTAGCTCACCTTTATGCCCTTGCCCAGCTCCAGCACCGTGCCCGACGAGTCGGGGGCGTCGGCCGCCTCGTCACCCACGTAGTAGCTCGCCGCGTTGCCGCCCTCCCACTGAATGACGATCCCGTTGCAGAGGACCACGCGGTCGGACACGTCGTCGTAGTCGATGCGGCCCGTGCGCCTGTCCAGCGCCACCACCCGGTAGCTCTGCGTTCCCAGGCTCGCGTGCCGGTCCACGAGGGTAACCGTGCCGTCGTTGGGCAGCTTCCTCGCCAGGGGCGTCATGGAGCCGTCCGACTCGTGGCGGTACACCGACAGCTCTATGTCCGGCGCGTAGGCCATCTCGGCGCCCTCGTCCTCTTCGTCCTGGGCCTCCCGGGCGGCCGGCTCCTCCGCCTCGCCCTCCGACGCGGGCAGCTCGACGGCGAAGGGGCGAACCTCGGCGGCGTAGCGGCCGTGCTCCTCTATAACCCCCTGCACCATGAAGTCAAGGGGTTCGAACTCCGTGTCCACCCTCGCCGTGGCCGCGCAGGTGAGGGAGCTGGACATGGCGCAGGCGGCTATGATCTCGTAGCCCTGCCCGTCGGCCAGGGTGATGTCCCCGGCCGACAGGGCTATGCCGAGCGGGTCGGCCGGGTTCGCGAAGTGCCGCGAGAAAACCTCTTCGCCGGCGGCCACCGAGCGCTCCGTGCCGTCGGGGTTCACCACCGTGTGCTCGGCAACCGCCCGCACGGACAGGTCTATCGCCACGGCCCTCTGCGTCGGCGACTCGGGGTCTACCGTAACCGTGAAGGGGTACCTGGCTATGAGCGGAAGCACGTCTATGCGCACGGTGGGCTGCTCCCAGACGCGCACCACGCGGTTCTCGCTCTTGGGGCCGTACTCCCCCGTCACACCCGCCGTTTGCACGTTCCAGAGCACCTGGGTACCGTCGGCGAACGCCGAGGTGTCGAGCGCGTACTCGCCCTCGGAGCCAAGCACCACCACGCGGTCGCCCGTGCCGGGGTTGTAGGTGAGCCTCGCCGCCGCCTGATCGCTCCCATCGGCCGTGTTGTGCTTCCAGTAGAGGACCACCTTCTCGCCCTTGACGGCGTTCATGGCCGACGACCACACGGTGGGCGCCGTGGGCGGCTTGCCCAGGAGCAGCGCGGCGGACAGCGGCGACCAGTTGGACGGCCCCGTAGAGTTGACGGCCCTGACGCGAAAGAACCACGCCCTGGCCTGCTCAAGCTCGGCAAAGGGTATGGACGTCACGCCCTCAGTGCTCGCCGTCTGCGACTGATCGGTTCCGAAGGCCCCCGTGTCGTCGGAGTACTCCACCTCGTAGGTCTCCGCGCCCGCCGCCTTGGGCCAGCTCACCACCGCGCCGTCCCCCTGCGCCTTGGCAGTCGGCCGCCCCGGTGCCGCCGGCTTCGTCTTAACCGGCTGCGACTTCGGGGACCACCCCGACTTCTCGTGGTCTGCGTTGTAGGTGTTCTTTATGTAGCAGTCCGCCGTGTATGTGCGGCCGGCCACGCCAGACTCGACGAAGGTGTGCTCGTCGGCAACCTGGCGGTAGTCCGTGCTCCTCACCTTGGCGGCGTCGGGCCACTGGACGGTCTTGCTGCCGCCCTCCCAGGCTAGCCGCAGGAAGTACACGGCGGTGTAGGGGTCGTTCGACTTGCACCTGATGGTGAGGGTGGTGCCGTCGTCGCCCACAGAAACCTGCGGCGCGTCGGGCCGCTGGGGGGCATGGATGGCGCCGGTGTTCGCCGCCTCCTTCTGATGTATCTCCTTGCCTGAGTACCACTTGTGCTTCTTCTCGTCGTACTTGCCCTTCTGCACCTTGCCCTTGCTGTCCTTCTTGGGCACGTAGTCGGTGAACTCGGTGGATATGGGCTTGACGTAGCACCAGATGCCCGTGGCCCCCTCGGGGATGGACAGCGTGGCGTTCCTCTGCTGCTGGGTGGTCTTGCTCGACGTAACGTAGCGCTTCGCGCCGTCGCGGTCGAGCTGGAAGTAGCGCCAGCGCACCTCGTACTTCGCCGTCCTGCTGCTCTTCTTCGACGTGTACGTCTTCGAGGCAACGCCCTTCTTGCGGAACACGCGCGACACATTGCCCGTCGGAGGCTCCCAGCTGGCGTAGGCGGTCTTCTTGTCGCCGCTTACAGTCACCTTGAGATTCGACACCTCGACGTTCTTGTGGTTCTTATCTGCCATATCCCCTCCTGGCGTTCGACCTCTGCTCCATCCTCAGCGCCCGGGCCACGTCGGCCACGGCCCTTCCCATGGCGCTCTCGGCGTCCACCTGTATGCCGTCGATGTAGTAGTTGTTGACGACGGTGGTGCCCCCGCCGCCCATCTCGGCCGCCACGGCCTCGGCGAAGGGGGCTAGGCTCGGGCGCGTGAGCGGCACCACGGCCTCGCGGCCCGCCTCGCCCACGCCGATGATCGAGGCGCGGTCGAATATGCCGCCGGTGGCATACCAGTTCACCTTGAAGTCTGGGGCGCTTGGCGGATCGAGGTTGAACTTGCCCGAAATGGACACGTGCGGCACCTTCAGGTGCGGCAGCGACCACGAGAAGTTCATGGCGCTCCTCATCGCCCCCACCGCGTTTCGCACCGCGTCGGTTGCCGACCCCATGCTCGACTGGGCCTTGGACACCACCGCGTCGAAGGCGGTCTCCATGGCCGACTTTCCCTGGTCGATGGTCTTCATATTGGCCACGATCTCGGCCATTCCCTTGGACATCGCGGCGCTCATGCCCGACACCCCCGCCTCGGCGGACTTCGCCGCATTGGACACGGAGTCGGCCAGGCCCTTCGCCATGGCCGCCGCGCCCGTGGCCGAGACCTCGGATGCCTTCGCAACCGCGTTTCCCATGGCCGTCGCCATGGCGGCGCTCACAAGGCCCTCGCTCTGCGATATGCCCTGCGCGAGGCCCTGGTCCAGGTTGGCGCCGATCTCGGCGAACACCGTGGAAGGGCTGTGCACCCCCAGGGTGGACCTGGCCGAGTCTATGGCACCCTGGGACATATCGCCCACCGCCGACGTAACCTGGCCCGCGCTGTTGGCCGCGCCCTCGCTCATGCCCTGCCCGATGGCATCGCCTACCTCGGATGAGGACGCCCTGACCTGCTCGACAGCCCTCTGGACCTCCTCGCCAACGCCCTCGGACAGCAGGCCCGTGCTCGCCAGCGCCCCGTCCTTGCCGGCCTCAACGCCCTTCCTCCACTCCTCGGCAAGCTGGGAGAACTTCTCGGACGATGTGTTCACCAGGTCGTCGACGATGGGCGCGTACTCCACGCCCAGGCCCGAGATGTACTCCACGAACGCCCGCTCGGAATCGCTTCCGGCCCTCGCGTAGAGCTGCGTGACGTTTTCCGTCCACTGCTCTGTGGCCTCGCGGTTCTTGGCGAGCGTGTCGATCATCGAGTCGAGCGACACATCCGACTTCATCTCGATCTCGTCGAAGGCGTTGGCCGTCTTGTCCACGCAGCTCTCTATGGAGGATGCCAGCTCGTCGGCAGATATCCCCGTATCCTGGAGCTTGGCCGCGAGCTCTTCCGCGCTCATGCCGCTGTCGGCGAGGGCGGATGCGAACAGCTCGCTCTTCTCTGCTGCCCCCTGGATGTCCTCGACGATCTTGGCGTTCTGCTCGGCCAGGGCCTCCATCTCCTGGCGCGTCATGCCGGCCGACGCGCCCTGGGTCTCCATGGCGGCCGCAGATTCCTCGGCGGCCTGCGCCTGCTCCTGGGCAGCCTCCGCAGCCTGTTGCTGGGCAGCCGCAGCCTCTTCGAGGCGCGCCTTAAGGTTCTCCTCCGCGCGCTTTGCCTCGTCGGTCGCTTCGGCCTGGGCGTCTCTTTGATCGGCAAGCTCGTTAGCCTCGGCCGTGGCGAAGCCCTCAAGAACTCTTGTTCCAAAAAGGGTGAACTCGAAGTCCCGTTCGGCATTGTTCGCCGCCTCTGTTGCCCTTGCAAGCTCCTCTTCCTGCTTGATGCGGTTCTTGACAGCCTCCTCGTACACCTCTTGGAGGGCCATCACCTCGGCGTTCTTCTTCCAGGCGTCGGCGTTCGCCAGCACCTCGGCGGTGCTGGCGCTCAGCGTGCCGTTCACGGCGTCCATGACCTCGTAGGTGGTTCCGCACACGCTGTTCAGGCCGCTTACGGCCGCCGCCAGCTCCCCCTGCTCCTTGGCGCTCAGGTTGGACTTTCCCGCAAGCCTCTCGATTGTCCCGGTGTAGCCGTCCACCAGCGCGTTGTCGGACGCGATGTCCGAGAATACGTCCCCCACCGAGTCGGCTAAGTCGGCTTGCGCCGCTATGGCCTCGCGCGATGCCTCTATGATCTCGTCGGCCCCGGCCCGGTACTCCTCGGCCGCCGCACCCATACCTTCGGCCCCTATGCTGTTGATGGACTCCGACAGGCCGTCCGTCGCCCGTTCTAGCGTCTCGGCATCGCTGGCTGCCTGGGAAAAGCTTCCGGCTATGCTCGTCACGGCCTCGATGAGCAGTGCCATGGCGGCCACAGGGCCTATGGTCTTCACGGCCGCGCCCAGGCCCGTGGCGGCCATCTTCCCCGCGTTCATCGCCACGGTGGAAGCCTTCACCGCGCCGGCGTTGGCCTTTGCAGCCGTAGCGGCCGCCTTCTGGGCGGCGGCGTTGCCCGTTGCTGCGGCGGCCGCCCCGGCGCTGGCGCCCTCGGTGCGCAGCAGCTCCCTCACGAGGGCCTGGTAGGCGTCGCTCTTCACGAGCTTGCCCTTCGCCACCATGACGGCTATAGCGGCGGAGACGGCCCCGACGGCCGGCCCCACCTCGTCGAAGTTCTCCACCATCCAGTCGATGCAGGGCACCATGTCGGATGTGACGAACTGCACGAGATCGCGAAGGGGCTCGCGCACCTCGTCGTACACCTTCAGCGCCGTCTCCTCCAGGGCCGAGTTCATCTCCGCCAGGTCGCCATCAAGGTTGTCGGTCATCGTGGACGCGAGGGCCTGCCCGGCGCCCGCGCACCCGTAGAGGCGGTCGCGGAAGCCCGCCAGCTCTTCTGAGCCGGCGTTGAGGAGCAGGTTCATTCCCTTTATCGAGTCGGCCGTGAACGTCGCCTGGAGGGCGGCGGCCTTGTCGGCGTCGCCCAGGCCGTTGGTGGCGGCCTCCACGTCGGCGAGGATGGCGGCCAGGTCGCGGTAGTTGCCCTGGGCATCCACGACCTGGACGCTGTTCTCGCCGATCTGCACGGCGCCGTCCTTCATCTTGTCTGTCATGTCGCGCAGCATGGCGTTCATGGCCGTGCCGGCCTCGCTGCCCTTGAGGCCCTGGTTCGCCATCATCGATATGGCGGCCGATGTGGTCTCAACGTCCAGTCCCGCGGCGTGCGCGTTGGCGGCGCAGTTCTTGAAGGCCATGCCCAGGCCCTCGACCGTGGTGTTGGCGTTGGCCTGGGAGTAGGCGAGCACGTCCACCATGCGGTTCGTCTCGTCCGCCTGCATCCCGAAGGCCGACAGGTAGTCGGTGATGAGGTCGGAGGACGCCGCCAGGTCCATCTGGCCCGCCTGCGCCAGCGTAAGCGCGCCCCCAACGCCGTCCAGCATCTCCTGCGTCTCCCACCCGGCCAGGGCCATGTACCCCAGGGCGTCGGCGGCCTGGGATGCCGAGAACGTCGTGGTGGCGCCCATCTCGCGCGCCTTGCCCTCAAGGTCCTCCAGCTCATCCGCGCCGGCGCCGGAGAGCGCCGCCACGTTGCTCATGGAGGACTCGAACCCCTTGCCTATCTCCAGCGCGTCGCCCGCGATGTCCCTCATCCCCGAGGCGAGCCGCGCTATTCCGTCGGCCGCCAGGTTCGCCAGGGTGCCCTTGAGCACCGTGAAGCCGCCGTCCAGCCGCTCTGCCGCGCCGACGCCATCCTCAAGGCCGTCCCAGTCGAGCCGCCCGTCGGCATCGCCCACATCGCCGAGGGAGCCTCCCGCCCCCTCGGCCGCATCGGCCACGCCATCCACGGACGCGGCGGCCCTATCGGCGGCGCGCGCCGCTCCGTCCAGGCCGTCGCCGCCGACTTCCTTGAGCCTCGATGCGGCCCTCTGGGCCTCGGAGGCCGTCTTGCCCACGCTCGCCGCAGCCTTCCCGGCCGACTGCTCCACCTTGTCAAAGTTGCCTCCCTCAAGGGCCTTGAGGCGGCGGCGCATGTCGTCGAGCGAGCGCGAGAACGCGCCCGCGTCCAGAATAGCCCTGATAGTTACGGTTCCCCCGGCCATCACTTACCCCTCCCCGCTGCTGCGGCTATGCCCCTGAAGGCGTCCGTCGCGGCCACCGACGCGCTCCTGTACTCGTCCTCGGGCGCGCGGGCCTCCAAGGCCCACGCCCTCTTGGCCCTGCGGAAGCGCGCCACCTCGTCCTGGTTGTACTTTCCCGCCCTCGGCTCATCCGCCGTGCGGTAGTAGATCGCCTGCCCCATGGGCGTGTCGTGGGGGCACAGCGAGACCATGCGGGCGTACTCGCGCAGGGACAGCTGGCGGGCCATGGCGGCCGACGGCTGCCCGTAGGTGCGCCACAGGCTTGCCTCTATGTAGTCGGCGTCGGCCTCCCAATCCACCCATCGCGGGCCTCCCTCGCCGGGATGGCTGCCGTCCGAGTCGATGCCCGCTATCTCCCATAGAAGGCGCGAGAAGAGCGACCAGAAGTCCTCCCACTCGTGGTTGGCCACGGCCCCTGGGTCGGGGAAGAGGAGCTGCATGGCGCAGCGGCTCTTCACCTCGGGCGGAAGCTCGCGGTCCTTGAACAGGGCTATGAGGCGCAGCGCCGTGTCGGCATCGTCGTACACGCGCACGGGCTGCCCCTCGTGCTCGATCACCCTGAACCTGCACCCGTCCAGGTAGCCGATGTCAGAGCGCAGCGTCGCCAACGCTCCCCCTCAGGTACCTCTGCACGGCGCGGCTGTCGTTGGCGGTCATGATGTCGTTGTACTGGTCGAGCAGCCACAGCACGAGCGGCATCAGCGCCACGGTCATGCGCGACGGCTCAACGCCGCCGCCGATGTACTCCACTATCTCGGGCCAGGCGTCGTCGCCCAGCATTATGCGCACCACCGACTCGTAGGCGGCGGCCAGCGCCTCGTTCTCCCCCGCGTCCAGGGTGCCGTCCCCGGCGCCCTGCGATAGCCGCGCGAACTCGCCCAGGGCATCGCGCATGGCCCTCGATTTGCCCGAGATGCCGGCGTTGGTGAAGTCGAGCGTGTACACGGGCGATTCGGGCGTGTCGTCCAGCCTGATCCTGCGCACCGCCTTCTTTAGGTTGATGCTCTCCATGCGTTTCTCCTCCTGAAATACGAAGCGAGGGCCGTCGTGGCCCTCGCCGATTATCAGGGGGTGTCACACGGCGGCTAGGCGGCCGTGACGGTGACCTCCACCGTGGCCTGCACCGTGGGCTTCGCCGCGGACTTCACGTTGAGCTTGGTCGTTCCCTCCGCGACGCCCTTTACGCGGCCCGCGGAGTCGACCGTCGCAACGGAGTCGTCCTCGATGCCGTACACGACGGCCTTGGAGGCCGTCTCGGGCGCCACTGTGGGAACGGCGTCCACGTAGGCGCCCACGGCGACGGTAACGGCGGTGGCGGTGACCGTCTCGGGGAACGCCGTGGCATCCCCGGGGGTGTAGGCGGGCAGGCCGTTGTAGTGCACCTCGAATCCGAAGTCCGACTTGCTGGTGGGGTCGCCGCCCTGCGGGTCGATGTTCACGAGCGTCACATCGCCCTCAAGCACGGATCCGTCGGGGGAGGTCCAGCGGAAGTCGGTGTGGCGGCCCTGGTAGTCGAGCATCTTGCTGGCGATGAAGTCCTGGGCCGGGTCGCCGTACTTGCGGTGGCCCGAGAAGGTGCCCACGATCTGGCCGCCGCCGACCTCGGTGTTGCCCAGGCCGTCGCCGTCGTAGTAGTCGTCCTGCGCGGTCTTCTCGTTGCCGTTCCAGTCGGCGCTGTTGATGCCCGCGGCCACTCGCGCCCAGGTCTTCTCCGGCCCCTCGGGCGTGATGTTGATCTCGTACAGGTTGGTGTAGTTCTTCGCGAATCCGATATCGCTCATTCTCTCTCCTATCTCTTGATGGTTATGTATGCCCTCACGCGCACTTCCCATGCGTAGAACAGGCTCTCGTCAAGCTCGATCTCGTTTGCGTGGCTGGCCACCTCCTGCCACTCGAAGCGGTAGGAGCCGTTCGCCGACGGGATGTACGCCCCGTCCAGCACCCGGGCGGCCAGGCGGCACGCCTCCTCGGCATCGGCCTCGCTGCGGCGGCGCGCCACCACCTGGTAGAGCACCGAGCGCTCCTCCTCGCCCGCGTAGTCCACGAACTCGGTCTTCTCCGACAGGAGCCGCACGACGGTGCCCTCCTTGCCGGTGAACGAGTCCAGGCGCTTCGCGCAGGCGTCGGGAAGCCCGTTCGCCCTCAGATGGTCGCGGGCGCGGTCGATCAGATCGAACGTCTGTATCACATCTCCCCCTCAATGATCCCGGCGAGCCATTCGCACAGCTCGTCGGCCTTCTCGGCGGCAACGCGCTCGCCCCACCGGCCGCCGGTGCCGGGCCGGATGCCCCCGTCCTCGGGCAGGTCGTAGACGTAGCCCGCGTAATCAACGGTGTAGTCGACGACATCGCCGCTCGCAACGGCGCTGTCGCGCAGCGCCTGGGTATCGATGGGGACGAACTCCTCGGCAGCGTCCTTCACCTGGTTCGCCAGGAGTTCCTGCGCCCTTTCGATGCCCCTGCCCGACAGGAACCCCTCGATGCCCGAGATGTCCACCTCAATGCTCATCTGACCTCAAGCTCCCAATGGTGCACGCGGCCGCGGTAGGTCTTGTGCGGCACAGCCTTAACCACCGCCACCTCGTCGCCCCCGTTGATGGACAGGAGCGAGCCGGCGGGGATGTCGAACGCCCCCGCCGAGTTCAGGTAATCGACGATCACCAGGCCCTTGCTGCCCTCCTCGAACACGTAGGCGCCGCGCCTTACCTCGGCGCGATCTATGAAGCGCACGTGGTCGACGCTGACGCGCTCATCGGAGAAGCATCCGCCGCGCTCCCCCTCGACGGGAACGCGCACGGTCATGCTGTCGGGCAGAAGGTAGGGCGGCACCTGGGGAATCATCGGCGCACCCCCGCGAATAGCAGGCCCGTGCCGAAAAGCTCGGCCTCTGCGGCGTCCCGCGCCGCCTGGTCGGGCGTTCGGCTGTCGGCCCTGACGCCCGTCGAGGTGCTGAACGAGCCTATGGTGAGCGACCCCACGTTGCCGGTGCCGGTGGTTGCGTAGGAGTCCAGGGCAGCGCACACGGCCCGCTTGCAGGGCACCTCGTGGTGCTCCTGCGGCTCGTTGAAGCCGATGAGCCAGCCCACGGCAGAGGCCGCGGCGGGAAGAAGCTCCCCGAACGCGGCCTCGGTGGCGGCGCCCTTGTACTCGCCCGAGTAGAACTCGTAGTCGGGAACCGGGATCATGGCTAGGCCTTCGCCGCCTTGGCGGCCTGGGCGCCGCCGATGCTGGCCACGATGAGGTGGTCGATCAGCTCGGCGAACAGCTTGCAGCCGCAGATTGCCACCGTCTCGGTGGTGAGGTTGCGGTAGGTGGAGTCGTGGTGCACGCCCACCAGGCCCGTCTCGTCGGTGGTGAAGTCGAACGCCTTGGCGATGTCGGCGTTGGTCGGGTTTGTGTAGTAGAGGATGATGTTCTGCTTGGCCGTGGCGTACACGGTGCCCTGCGGCACACCGCTGTAGGCCAGCACGTCGTACAGGCCGAGGAACGCCTCGATGTAGGTCATGCCGAAGGCGGTCTGCACGGTAACGTCCTTCTCGCCCAGGAAGCCCGAGATGTCCTTGGGGTTCACCATGTACAGGTAGCCCGTGTCCTCGATGGAGTAGTCCTCGAACAGCACCTTCAGCTCGCCCCAGCAGTCGGCCAGGGTGGCCTGGAGGTCCTTGCCGGCGGCCGTAGCCGTGCCCGTCTTCAGGAAGTCGAAGAAGTCCTTGCGGATGCCGCCCTGGATGTCGCGGCGCATGGCGTCGTCGGTGTCGGTGACGGCCTGCTCGTAGCCCTTGTCGTTGATGGCCTCAAGGGTGGTCTGCTTGCGCCACTTCTTGACGGCCAGCTCGAACACGTCGGCCACCTCGGTCTTGTACTTGGAGAGCGGGATGTCCTCGCCCTCGCCCACGGTGCCGTCGGCCAGCTCACCGGTGACCTTGTAGGTCTTCACGTTCTGGCCGGGCTGCTTCTCGATCTTTCGGGTGAGGCCCAGCACCTCCATGAGGACGTGGATGTCCTTCTTGAAGTTCTCCACGAAGTAGATCTCGGACGTGCGGGCGAAGTCGGCCGCCTTCTGGATGTTCGTCTCTGCCATTCATCTCTCCTTAGTTGTCCCAGAGATCAAGGTTCTCGGAGATGAGCTTGCGGCACTTCACCGGGTCCTTCTCCGCCATGATCTCCTCTTTCGTGAGCCGCTTGGAACCGCCGGGCCTGATGCCCGTGGAACCCTTCGACTCCTCCTGCTGGAACAGCCACGGCTCGGCGGCCTTCAGCTTGAGCACGTCGCCGCCGTGGTCTTCGAGCAGGGCCTTGGCGGCCTTGGCGTTGCGGCAGCCCGCAAGCTTCAGCTCGTAGTCGGTGCGCATATCGGCCTGCGAGGCCTCAAGCGCCTCGATCTTCTCCTCAAGCGCCTTCTTCGCCTCCTCTGACTTGGCGGCGTCCGCGATGGTCTTCTTGAGGCTCGCGATCTCGTCGTCCTTGGCCCTCATGTCGCGCTCGTACTTGCCCTGGCTGATGCCCGGGTGGCCGTGCTTGTCCTCCAACGCGGATTCCTGACCGTTGCCGGCCGCCTGCTGGCCGTCGCCAGCAGCTTTCGCCTCTTCGACCTCGGTGCCGCCCGTTTCCTGCCCCAGTTGCTGCTCTGCCATGCCGTTCCTCTCTCTGGCGTTTGTTTCCGCACTTCCCTGTGCGCTTCAGGTGCGCTTTTTACGCGGCGCGTGGCGATGGGCGTATTATCGGGGGGTGTCACAAAGCGCCATGTACCGGTCTATGAGGGCTATGGCGTTCCCCGCGCCCTCGCACACGGCGGCGCACATGCCCTGGCCCCTCAGCAGGTATATCCAATCGACCTGCTCGCGCGTCGCCTTGCCGCCCTCCGCCTTCATCTCGATGTAGAGCGAGTGGTACCTTCCCCGGGCAACGGGTATGCACAGATCGGGCACCCCCTTGCGGAGGCCCTGGCGCTTTAGGGAGGCGGCCGCGTAGACGCTGCGCTTGCCCTCGTTGGGTATGTGGTACACGGGAATGTTCAGAAGCTCGCAGTACTCGATGACCGCTATCTGCTCGTCCGCCTCACTCATAGCGGCCGCCGTAGACGCATTCGAAGCCATCTATGCTCACGTCGGCGGCCCTTGCAACTGTCATGGGGTCGCCCGGCTCGCCCAAGGTGCACCCGTCGCTGCCGGAAACTGGCTCGCCGCCCCGTGCGGTGCAGATCATGATCCTCGGCCTGCCGAAGCCAACCCCGTCGTCAACGGCGCACAGGCCGCAGGCGAAGCACGGCACCATGTTCCTCATCGCATCCCCTTTCTCTCGTCGGGGGAATGGTAAGGCGCCGTCACATGGGCAAAGAAAAGGCCCGCCGAAGCGGGCCGTGTTCAACTTGGTATTATCGGTCTCCTACAGCAGCGACGTGGCGATTGCCTGATAGTAGTCCTTAGCCATCAAGCACCTCGAAACTCTCTATCTCATCGACGTAGACGCCCTCGATATACTTAACTCCGCTCGGGGCTTCTTGCAGAACATGGAGCATATCGCGCATTTCGTCGTTGTCGCATCCCAGCTCGTAGCCGTTGTAGGGTCCGACAACGGTATAGCCGTCAATGCAAACCACGCGAACGTTCTTGCCCCATACCTCGGGGATATCCTCAATCCTCATCGAACAAGGCACCTTCATCTCTAGCCGGCACAATGTGAGCATCACCTTTGCTGTAATGAATTGTAAACCCTCTAGTAGGCTGCTCAGATCCATCGCGTCCAACTACATAACCGATTACATAATCGGCCATGCACTTCTCCCTGCCCCTCCAAGCACCGTGGACAATCGTGGCATGCCCCCTGCCTGCATTCTCGCGTACAAGGCGCTCGGCTTCCTCGACGGATATCACCAGGCGGCTTGGAGCAGGATAGCCCTGCTTCCTGACGCTCTTTACCTTGGCCTCGTACTCCCTCGTCCCCGGTATGTGCTTGTTCTGCTTGCCGGGGTTGACGACGTTGCGAAGGTCGTCAAGCGCCCTGCCCTGCCACTCTCCGAGCGCCGCCTGGTAGCCGCCGGCCTCCCCGCTCCTTATGCGCTCGACCCTCGCCTCGGAGCGCCTGTCCAAGTGCGCGACGCCCTCGGCGCCGGCCTTGGCCCTGGCCCTGCGGTACGTGCCCTCGCGGTAGGATTTCTGGCGGCGAAGGACCGCGCTGTGCTCATCGACGAGGGCCTTGAGCCTGTCTTCTGCCGCGCGCAGCCTGCGGCGCTCGTCGGAGGCGTCCATGCCCTCGCCCTCAAGCACCTCTATCACGCGCTTGCGCTTCCGTATGCCGTTCTCGTAGCGCCGCTGCCTGGAGACAATCTCGCGGGCCTCCTCCGCGGTATAGCCCGTGCCCTCCAACGGGTCCTTGCGCGCCAGATCGGTGCCCGGGTAGTAGATCTCGACGCGGTGGCCGCAGTTGTAGCCGCCGATGCCGTTCGCCATGTCGCCGGGATGGCACGCTTCGTGGAAGTTCGGGTACTCCCCGCTCCCCTTGATCTGGTACACCTTTCCCTGCCATGCCGCGTGGCTCGGGCGCGCGTTGGCCGTGGTGCTCACCCGCACCAGGTTCCGCCCGTTGCGCTGCGCTATATCCAGTTCCTGGGCTATGAGGCGCTGGGTCGCCTCCGTGTGCATCATGCGCCGCACCCCGACATCGACGGGGACTCGCACCACCGTGCCGTCCTTGCGCTTGTAGCTGTAGGCCGCCACGCCCTCCTCGGCCATGTTCACCACGGCCTTTCGCAGCGCCCTCTCGTACCCCATGACGCGGGCATCCTGCGCGGCCCTTGCGGCGTGCTTGGCGTAGATCGCGTTGGCATCGGTGCGCATGGATCGCTCCATCTCGCCCATCCTTGGCCCGGCCGCCGCCCACGCCTCCCTGGCGCGGCGGCCCGCATCGGCCCTCGCATCCTTCCCGTAGCCGGGACCCGCCTTGGCGTTGGCGTCGAACACCTTGCCCAGAGAGGACGACACGGCCCGCGAGTGGGCCTCCGAGCGCCTTGCCAGGTACTGACCCAGCCTGGCGCTCAGCCTTATGCCCGCCACGGCCACGCCAGCATCTGCGGACTCGGACAGCGCCCGCGCTATGGCCCCGAGGATGCCGCGCTCCGTCTCGCGGTACTCCTCCACCGCGCCCTCGGAAAGCCCTTCCTGCTCGCTGGCCGAGATCATTCTTCGGCTTCCTCGTCGCCTGCCGGGAACACGCCCTCGCCCTCATGGCCGCCGGCCGCCTGAGCGGCCGCGCGGGGGACGTTGGCCCTGGCCGTCTCCTCGTCCTCGTTGTACCACTTCATGCGGTACTCCCAGTCGTTGAGCGTAAGATCGAGCTCTGCAAGGTCCTGCGCCTTCTCGGCGGCCGTGTCCTGGATGATCGAGTCGTCGAAGCTTACGGTCACGTTGCCCTCGGGAGGCAGGCTCTCGCCCAGGTACTTCCGGGCGCAGTGGAGCAGGGCCCTGCTTATCTGCGCTATCGCGTCGCCCAGAACCTTCTCGTGCTCCTTGATCGAGCGCATGAGCTGGCTGTTGTCGCTGGACACCTCGGTTGCCGTCTTTATGCCGCCCTTCTCGTCGATGTCGAAGTACCCAAGGCCGAAGCCGCACTGGTCGCCCAGCGTCTGGAGGGCCGTGCGGTACGCCTTCACCTGAGCCTCGGTTCGGAGGGCGGGCGCGAACTCCTGCACCATGTCCTCGGCGCTGCCCACCTTGCGGAACACCGTGCAGTCCTCCTTGCCGAACGGGATGACGCGGCTTCCGCCCTCCCCCTCGTCGCGCTCAAGCAGCATGTCGCTGAGGAACACCCTGATCTTGCCCACGTCAACCTCGGTGAAGATGGCGTCGTAGGCGATATCCACCGACTGGATGACGTCAATGGCGTCCTCGAAGACGCTCATGCCGTAGGGGCTGAACTCCTCCATCGTGTTCTCGATGGCCGGCTTCACAATGGCGAACGTGGGCGTGGGACAGCCCGTTTCTAGCACGGGGATTACGCCCTCCATCTCGACCTCGCGCCCCGCATCGTCCAGGTACACCGTGTGTATGTCGTAGGTGCCGTCCTCGCCGATCAGGTGCATCTGGAGCTGGTCGTAGGGCTTGCCCTTGATGTGCACCCTCGTCGCGAACGCACACTCGGTCACGCCGTCCTCGTCCCACGATACGGGTATGGTCATGCTTGCGAAGTAGCGGCGCGGCAGTATCTTCGGCTCCTCGGTGTCCACCCACAGCGCCCACGCGCCAGTACCGAGGCCGAAAGCCCTCTGCACCAGGCCCTGGCCGCGCGACCAGAAGTTGATCGAGGCCAGGTAGCCCTCAAGCCACTCGTTGCACTCCTGGCTCTCGCACTGCACCGACGTGTGCTCGTCCATGAGCAGGCTCGACCACTCGCGGCACACGCGCTTCGCCGGCCTTATGCTTCGGCGGTGCACCTTGTAGAGGTTGCCGTCGGCATCGTAATCCTCGTAGTCGTAGAAATCGCCCCGGCCCCTCATCCAGGCATCCCAGCGGGCAACGTGCCCGCTCATGGAACTCCATGGCACCTCGTACCCCAGCTTCTCCAGATAGGCGCCGACCTGCCCGGGTATGCTGTACTTCTCGTCTGCCACTATGCGGCCCTCCTAACATCCTCCATCATCGCGTAGCGAACGGCGTCTATGCTGTGGTCGTTGCCGTCGGGTATCTCGTCCACCCAATCGTCGTTCCTGTCGCGCTCGAACTCCTTCAGCGTGAACTCCTCGTAGGCCCTGGGGCATCGCGCGGGGTCGATGTGGATGGCCCTCAGGCCGGCTAGGTAGCGGTAGCTCAGATCGCGCATGTTTCCCTTGCGGGCGGGGCGGGCCTTGAGGGAGTACTTGCGGCGGTAAACAGCGGTCTGCTGCTTGCCGTCGGGCGTGTCGTCCGTCCACACCGTCTGGGCGTGGTAGCGCGGCCGCCCGCCGTCCTCGTCCGCATAGGTGAGCGCGTCGAGCACCAGCCTGCCCGTGTCCCGGGCCTCCTTGCGGTATGCCTCGCGCTCGTCGAAGATGTACAGCTCCCGCGCCCTCTTGTCGAAGTGGCAGCGCACGAACCGCCACGGGTCGGGGAACCATCCCCAGTCGATGCCGTTGCGGAAGTTGTCGAACGAGCGTATGTCCTCGTCGCTCAGGCGAGTGTCCCTGATGTTGTCGAACACGCTGCCGCCCGTGCCGGTGATCTCGCCCAGCATCTCCCACCTGTAGGCCGTCTCGTTGGTGTCGCGCAGCCACTCGGCCTCGGCGATGAAGTCCTCGCCCAGCCACTCGGCATGCCCCCCTTCGACCACATCCAGGTAGGTGCTGTGGTGCACAGTGCAGCGGGGCTTGCGATCCATTTCGAGCGCCTGCTTGTTGACCCAGCTCCACAGCGTCTTGGGCGGGTTGTAGCTGTAGAACGTCCAGAACACGCTGCCGCCGCGCCTGAAAGACTTGAGGGCGCTGCGCACGGCCTCCCAGGAGGCGAACTGGTCAAGCTCCTCGAACCATATGACGGCGCAGTAGCCCTTCGTGAACTTCACGCCCTTCATCTTGAGCGGGTCGTCCATGCCGCGGAACACGAGCTTCTGGCCCGTCGGCTTGTAGACGACCTCCATGGGGGAGGTCCGGCATACGAAGTAGCCCTCAAGGCCCAGGACGGCTATGGCCCAGCATATCTGGGCGTAAACGGAGTCGCGGAGCGTGTTGGAGAAGCGCCGCACTATCACGCCGTTGGCGAAGGGGAAGGTGACCACAACGAGCACGATGCAGAGGCTTATGAAGGTGGACTTGGTGGAGCCGCGGCCGCCCTTCATCCACCACTCCCCGCCGCACCCCGACATAACGGCCTCGAACATCGCGTGGAACGCCCTGATTATGAGCGGAGCGACGTTGACGCGGGGCCTAGCCATCCGCTTCCTTCGGGTCGAAGTAGAACGCGGGCGCGGCCTCAACCTTCGCCTCGGCCTGGACGCGCTGGCGCTGCGCGAACTCGTCGGGGTACTGGCGCTCCAACAGCCACGCGGCGGCCTGCCACGTCTTAGGCTGGGTCGCCGCGTTGTAGATCATCGTGAGAAGCGATGCCTTGCGCTCGGACTCGGTCCTTTTTATCGATTGAGCAAGTTGACGCTGGTTCTCCGTCTTCGGGTGGTTTACCCATCTGCTGAAGGTCTCCTCGGCAACGCCGAGGTAGGCCGCGATGTCCTTGTGGTACACCCCGGCCCTCTTCATCTTGATCGCCTCGGCGATGTCCGCCTTTGTGAGCTGTCTCCTTGCCATGGCCGGCATTATCCCAAGGTGTCACGCGCAGCCGCGCATCACACCTCGTCGGGCACGTGCACGCATCCCAGGCGCTCCGTCGCCGCCCTGGGGTCGCCCTTGCAGTACACCAGCACGTTCTGATGCGTCTTGCCCAGCTTGCGGCTGGCCTCGAACTGCTTTCCGGCCCTGATGGGCAGGCTCCCCGCCGGCGTCACCAGCACGGCCTCGTTGTAGTAGCCCGCGCCCGCACGGCCCATGATATCGGTTGTGATGCCGGGAAGGTTGCGGTAGAACCCCCTCTTGTCGCGCACGTCGCCTATTACGACAACGGCGAAGCGGTCGTCGGCCAACTTTGCCACGGACTTCGACAGTATCACCTCGTACATTTCGAGGAACCTGTCCCACGGCATGTTGCTTATATCGGCCGGGTCGTCGCTGTACACCTCCAGATCGGCATAGGGCGGGCACGTGAGCATGAAGTCGAAGCCCGAATCATCCACCAGCTCGTCAATCCTGGCGCTGTCCCCGGTTATCCACACGGGCGGCTCGTCGCATATGGCCGCGCCCTGCGCCTCGTTCGCCTCAACCTGCTCGGCCCTCAGCTCTACGCCGGTGTAGCGCCGTCCCATAACGGAGGCCACCACGCCGCGCACGGAGCCGCCGGCGAATGGGTCTACGACGGCATCGCCCTCCCGGGAGAACCAGGCGTAGCACAGCTCCGTAAGAACGGGGTCGAACACCGAGGTGCCGTTGTCGGAGAGGCTTGACCCCGATGCCTCGAACTCGCTATTGCTCATAGCACCCCCCCCCCGTGCCTCCGCGGCCCGCTTCTTCCTGTAGTAGCCGCAATCGGCCGCCGATAGGCTTCCGAAGAGAACTCCCATCACTTCCTCCTGTTCAGCGGCAGGGGGCTTCCGCCCGGTACTGCCTTGACTTTCCCATCAGGCCCGCCTGGAACGCAAGCCCCCCCCCGCGGCCCAATTCGGACTTGATGCCCAGGGCCAGCCATTGGCGCTTCCTCTCCTGCCACGCGCCCTCGCGGGCGTTGAGCACGCTGAAGGGGGCGATCCCGAACCTGTCGGCCAGGGACCGCCTCTGCTCGTCCGTATCCGCCACGACATCCCCCAGCGGCTCGGGCTGCTCGAACCCGAAGCTCTCCCAATCGAAGTCCAGCTGCTGGATGTCGAACTCCAGCTTTCCGATGTCGAACCCGCTGTTGAGGGTGGTCTGGTTGTGGACGTGCGTGTAGGCCCTTCTCTGCTCGTCAGTGAGGTGGTTGAGGTAGAACACGGGCACTTTCCCTATTCCCAGCTTCTGGGCCGCCAGGACCCGCCCGTGGCCCTCTACCACCTCCATCTCGCCGTCGGGGTTCTCCCATACGGCTATAGGGTCGTTGAAGCCGAACTCCTCTATGGAGTTGGCTATCTGCTCCACCTGGAGCCTGCCGTGCTGCTTCGCGTTGTTCGCGTAGGGAACGAGGTCGCCCGTCGGCACCTCGAACACCTTGATCTCAGGTTGCTCCAATCTGCGTCCTCCTGAAAAACGGGCGGCAGGTGAAAGGAGGAAAGCCCCGCCGCCTCTGTCCGGATGCGGCCCCCGTAAAAGCCGCCTCGGCAATTGTCCCACCGCGTCACAGAAAGGGCGCCCCGCGATGGGGCGCCCTCGATGGCTGCTCATGTTCAGGCTTCCTACGCCGCCCTGTCCTTTGGCTGCCTGACGGGCACCGTGCCCTTTAGCATCTCGTAGCTGGCGTCCAGGTCGTCCTCTATCTGCCCGACGATGTAGTAGAGCGTGTGGAGCGCCATGTCGCAGGGGTTGGGGCTCTCGATGAGGCCGTTGACTATCTCGCGCAGGCCCTTGACCTTGTCGCGGGCCATGTTGAGGCCGTCGTGGGGGTGTATGTACTGTCCCATGGCTACTTCTCCACCATGGCCAGGAACTTGTTCACGAAGTACTGCTGGCCCCGGCCCGTAACCTTGTGGGTCTTGCTCACGGTCACATGGCCGTCCGAGTGGGTTATGGAGGTCTCCTTGATCTCGAACAGGCCCAGATCCATGGAGCGCTGGGTCGGCATGTTGTACGAGCTTCCCTGCTTCATTAGGTAACCCTTGTTGCGTAGCCAGTCGAACAGGCGGTTCTGCCCCATGTTCTTCACGCCGTTCTGCTTGAGTATCTTCGCAAGCTCGCCAACGAGGATGGAGCTCTTCGATGTGGCGACCGCATCCGCGAAGAGGGCCTTGGGCAGCATCTTCCCTATCGTGTCGCCCTGGGCGTCGATGATGACGGCATCCCGCTTGCCCTTCTCCTCCAATGCGGCGATGCGGGCGTCCTTGCGCTCCATGGCCTCCTTGGCGATGAGGAGTGCGCGGGCCATGGTCTCCTCCGGTGTCTCGTCGTTGCCGGCTACCATGTAGCCGCCCGTGCGATGGATGGAGGGCAGTACCTCGTGGGTTACCCAGCGCTTGTACGCCTTCGCCTCTGGCTTGCGCGACCCCAGCACAAGGTTTAGGAGTCCTGGGAAAGTAATTACGTTCGTATCGCCGCCAGGTAACCCTAGATTCAATCTAGCCTTCTCGTCATCGTCTAGACGGGCGATGGCGTCGGTAGGGTTCTTGATGTCCAGCGACTTGCAGGCATCTGCCGCAACGAACATTGGCTCATGGCCATTGGTTACAGCACGGAGACTACCAAACTGCTCGTGATTGAAAGTTTCGATGTTTTGAGTCATAATCAACTCGCTTTCTTCGGCATATGCCGAGTTGGTTTGGTAGGGTGCACGTTTCCAGGCGCGGCGCCCTACTTTTTTTGCTTGCCGACGATTTCGAGGTAGAAGTCGGTCTTTACCCTCTGCTTCTGCTCCGACGGATAGGTTATGAGCATATCCGGGCGGCTTCTCGCGATCTTCGCAGCCTGAGGGCGCGATACGCCGAGCAGCTTCGAGAAGTCGGAGAAGCTCATCGCTTCGGGCAATCCATCAGGGAAAACCCTGTCTTCTGCCATGGTCATTGTCTCACCTCCTTTTTACAATTTCTTCTCATTTTACATATTTTGTAAAACTTTACAAGTACTATACCATGGTCAATGTATTTGAAATCGCAATTGCGACCGGATATAGACGGGAATAGCCGTGAAAGTGCTCATCCGCGAAGGCGAGGCAAACGAGCCGGCGTTCGACAGAAAGATGTACGGAGCCCTCCTGCGACACCGCAGGATGGAGGGCGGATACAAGAAGGTCGAAGACTTCATTGACGCATTGCTGGATATTGGACTAGACATCCCCAAGGCGACTTTGTACAGGATTGAAAGAGGAGATCAGGAGCCAGCCTTCGCCTTCATATCGGCGGCGAACCTTGTGCTGTTCGGAGATGTTCACTCGGGGATAATAACCGACTCATGCATACCTGAGGAATGGTCGTCTCCTGAAGACTCCGACGCTGTTATGCGCGTTTTACGAAAAGGCGGTGTTATACAGAAATACTCCGACAACTCTGCCTCAGCGTCTGAAAGAGCGCGGTACTACGAGGAGCTATTAAAGTCCACCAACTCCTACGATTTTGATGTGTTCCCTAACAATAGCTGCACCAAAGACGATCTGTTTATGACTGTTCGCTACGGTTACGGCGACCCCGGAATGGCAGACCCGGACGATATAGAGTCCTACCAAATAACTGATCTGGAGGATGTCGAAAGATCTATCTTGAACTTCATAAAGTGCCGCGATTTCGACATATCGGGAGAAGAGATCGATCGCCTGATAAAGTACGGACAGCGAAAAATGAAACCGCACTTAATCGAGTATGGTCTGATTTAGCACTTTGACGATAAGACAAACGGGGCGGCACTCGGCCACCCCGTTTTCTAGTTCCCTATGTTCCACTCGTGGATATCCCCGCCGTAGGGGCGGTGCAGCCTAGTCTTGCGCCCGCACCGCTTGCAGCGTATGTACCACCTTACGCCGCGGCTCGTCCTGCGGCTCAGCCTCTCCGGCTCCCCGCCGCATCTGCAAGGCTTGATCATTTCTCTACCTCAAGCCATTCCAGCCATTTCCCAACGCTGTCGTCGCACTTCTCCCCGCCGTCCAACGCCTTGTACAGAGGACACGGCTCGCAGGGATCGCCGCAGTCGATCTCGCCCGTCAGCGTTCCCCAGCATATGTTGGCCTCGGCCAGCGTCTCGGCCGCCCGCCCGGGGTCGCCGAGCAGTTTCTCGTAGTTCGTCGTCATGCAAGCACCTCCATGTTCGCCGCGACAATGCGCTCGGCCATGACCGGCACGACGCTGTTGCCGATCATGCGCACTTGCTGCGTCACTGGCACGGGCGAACCGTCGTCGTATCGGTCGATGATGTACTCCTCGGGAAAGCCTTGGGCAAGCTTCAACTCGCGGGGCCTGAGCATCCGCAGCTTGATGTCCGACACGGCGTACGTCTCGCCATCGATGTCGACCGTAACCAGCCCGAAGCGGTCTCTGGTCGTTATCGTCCCAAGAGGCTCCCCGATACCCTGGCAGCCGCCAGTGCCGTAATACTTGACCAGAAACGCCGACACCAGGCCGAAGTGCCCGGGGCTCGTCGTGATCGTGTGCAGCGGCTCGTCCGCCCTGTGCCCGGTGTTCGTGCTGTAGAACTTCGTGATGAACGGCGTGCACAGGTAGTGCTTCACTCCCTGGGCCACGATTGTCCCCAGCGGCTCGTGGATCGAGTTCACGCGCGGGCGCTGGCCCTTACGCTCCCCGTAGCCGATCTGCACGATGAAGGGCGAGGGGTCTTCCAGCACGAACTTGCGCAGGCCGCGCGCTATGCGGCGCATAGTCGCCTCGGCGAGGGGCCTCTTGCGGTCGAAGATCGACTCGCCCACGTCGTCGAAGTCGATGCACTCGGAGACGGGAACGTAGGGGTCGTAGAACAGGCCGCCTCCGTTGGTCTGCTCCGGCCACGCGATCTTCGCTCCGTCCCTGCGCAGCACCGCGTACCAACGCCTTCGCGTGGTCGGCGCGCCGAAGTCGCAGGCCGACAGCTCCCGGCACTCGAAGGCGTAGCCGAGCTCGCCCATGGCGTCCACGAAGCGGTTGTACTCCTCGCCCTCGCGGGCCTTGATGGGCCTTCCGTCCGCGCCCAGCGGCCCCCACTTCTGGATCTCCGCGACGTTCTCCATGAAGATCACGTTCGGCTTGAGATCCTTGGCGTGCTTGTGCACGGCCCACGGAAGGATGCGCAGCCCCCGCTCGCGCGGCTTCCCGCCCTTCGCCTTGCTGTGGCTCGTGCAGTCGGGCGACGCCCACATCATGTCCACCGGCTCGTCGCCCACAAGGGACTTGAGGTCGGCCGAGAAGATATCCTCGGTGACGTGGTGGGTATTCGGGTGGTTGGCGCGGTGCATCGCGATGGCCTTGGGGTCGTGGTTCACTGCGATGTCGCAGGGTCGCCCCAGCGCCGCCTCGATGCCGGTAGAGGCCCCGCCCCCGCCGGCGAAGCAGTCGATCACCCTGCCCATATCATCTGCACCTCCTAACCTCGCTCAAGCTCATCCAGCACACCAGCCCCAGGGGCACCAGCACCGCCGCAAGGGCGGCGCGCGCTCGCTCGAACGCCGGGTAGTTGAGCAGATCGACGTTTGTCACTGGGCCGGAGATGCAGAGTCTAGTCATGGTCGGCCTCCTCGCCCCACCACTCGGGGTAACCCGACGAGTCGCTATCCGTGGCTGCCTTGAAACACTCAATGCCATCGCCGTCCTCGTCGCCTATCACGAGCACGGGCGTAGCCCAAGTAGAAAAGACGTACACGTAGTCCCTCACCTGCTCCTCGCCGTCCCAGATCATGCCGCTCGTATATCCCCAGTCCTCGGCCAGACCCGCCCAGACAGGCTCTTTAGAGGCAGCGCATACATCAGCTGCTCTCTCCCAATCGAGAACCTTGGAGCCGTCCGGGGCGTGGCGATTCATTCCGTAGAGCATCCCCTCCGCAAAGCCCATGGCGCTCGTTTTCATTCCTTTTCTCCTCTCAGGTCGCGCCCGCATTTAGGACATAAGTCCAGTTGGAGGCGCGGGCAGTGCAGCGTGTAATCGTTGGCAGTGCGGAGGCATCCGTCAATGATTACGAAGCAATTAACCCGCTTGTTCGGCATCTCGGCGTCCATCGCCAGGGGACGCTCCCCTTCGCAGTGCTTGCACATGGCTATTTCTCCTCGATCTCGTATATATGGCCAGCAATGAACTCGACCACTCGGGCCTTCGACCAGCCTCCGCCCAGGCTCTCGGCCTCGTCCGCCATGCCGTGCAGAAACTTGACCAGGCGCTCGTCCACAAGCGCGGCGCTGTCCTCCTCGGCCTGCATGATCTTGAGGTCTCGGGCCGTCACCTTGGCCCGTTCCCGGCGCAGCTCCTCGGTGAGGCGGGCGTTGTCGTCCGAAAGGCGCTTCGCCTCCGACTCGAGCCGCCGCCTCTCCGACTCGCTCTGGCGGGAGAACGTCTCGGCGGCGTTAAGTTTGTCAACCTGCTCTTTGAGCCGCGCGATGGTCGCGTCCCTCTCTGCCAGCTCCTCGGCGAGCGACAGCTTCTCGCGGTAGGTCTCGTAGACCATCTGCTCGAGCTCGTTGGCGGTGACAACGGGCCTCTCCACGATCTCCGGCTCGGGCGCGACGGTCAAGGCCTCGATGCTCTTGCGCTTGAAGAACCCCATGGCTACTCGCCTCCCTTCTCCGGGCAGAACGCCGCGCAGCACTCCGGGTCGTAGTCGGGGCAGTCGACGTCGAAGCGGTGGTGGCCGAACGGCCTGCTCCTCATCCACGGTCTGGGATTTGCGACTCGCTTGAGGCGGCCAGGGTCGCACGATGCGGCGGAGCAGCCGATGGTGAAGCACACGAACACCCTGCCGTCCTCGCCCACGTAAGCGACTCGGCCCAGGTCGGCATCGCCGCACGCGTTGTAGAACCAAACGTAGTCGCCCCTCTGGAAGCACTTCATTCCGCGCCTCCCGTCCGCTTGTCCAACTCGGCTTGGCGTCGGGCTATGTCCATGCCCTGCGCTACGGAGCAATTGATCGTGCCGTAGTACTCCGACGGCTTTTTTCCGTCGATCCTGCATGGGCACGTATGGCACTCCGCATCTTCGCATTCCCAATAACGCGTGATAGCTTTACTCTTGTCCCTGTCGATCTTCTCCTGTGTGTCGGGAGGGGTGTGGGTGAGATTGTCGGCAATAAAAGACGTCCATCCCTTTCCGCCGGGAATGGCGACCTTGACGTACGCTTGATTCTCGATGCCGAGTACTTCGAGCGGGGTACCGAGCCATTCGACTAAGGTCGAGTACACCGTCTCGCCAACCACGATGGGCTTGCCGTCGGCACCCAGCACCTCGGGGGCGGGGCGCTTGATGGTGTCGAACTCGCTGTCGTATCGGTACAAGTGCTCGTGGTCTACTCCGGTGAACGAGAGCACCCACACCGGGCCGTCGGTGGCCGTAGCTTCCTGAAAGCGGCCCTTGTCCACGTCACCGTCGCGGTGGTGTATCTCGATCTCGTCTCCGAACTGCACAGGCTCGTTGTGATCGTCCACGGGCTTCTTGTACGCGCACCTGTCCAGCCACGCGCCGAAGTCCTCGCCATCGCGGAAGTCGGGCCAGCCGTTGACCTTGGCCCACATCTCCGCACCAGCCCGAAGGGATGCGTCAACGCCCTCGGAGATTCCCTCGGCTCGGGCATCCGTCAGCTCGGCGTCGATCTTGTCGGCTAGTCTTCTTAAACACCGGCCGTGCCATTCATAGCCATCTAGGCCCATGAGGTCGATCAGGTTCGCGATCACAGTTCCCTTGCTCCCCTCATAGCCATCGACAGCCAGACGCAGCAACTCCGATGCGGTCATGTCCTTGGGGTCTTTACTGGTCATTGTTACCACCTACATCTTCACGATATCGAAGTTGACCTGCGCCTCGGTGACGCCGAACACGAACGCGACGGCCTTCACGGCGCCGCTCGCCTCTTTCGCGGACATCGCCAGGCGGGCCAGCATCATCTGCGCGCTGCCGTCCTTTGCGTCGCCTTCCAGTTCGTCGAACTGCTTCTTCATCATGTCGTCCAAGAACTTCACCGCCTCGTCGTAGCTCGCGGTGATGGCCTTGCTCTCGTTCAATCCGAACATATGCTTCTCCTTGTCAGCGATCCGCGTAGCGGAAATCGCACTCGTAGTTGTTGAGGCAATGCGGGGCGTTGCCGCACGGCCTGTCGTACTTCCAGCACCTGCCTCCCTCGACGAGCAGTCTCTGGCAAGTCAGGAACAGCGGGCAGTCGCCCCAATAGGCCCATTCGCCGTCGCGCACCCGGCACACGGCGGCCATCACGCCCCCGCCGCCTCAAGGAACTCGCCGGTGCGGCGCTTGAGCATCACGGCCAGCTCGAATCGTGGCACGGCGTTGTCGAGCATGATCGCGGTGCGGTCTTGCAGGAAGCACCTGTCGCCGGCCGCGATGCCCTTCACGGTTGTCAGGCCCACGCCGCTCATCTCGGCCATATCGGCGTAGCTGATGCCGAGCTGGCGCATCTTCCGCAGCCTGGCGGCCCACCTGTCCGCGTTCTCCTGCTTGTGGGGCACCGTACGCCCCGGTCGCTCTCCCATGTCGTATCTCCTTCGCTACTCGAAGCCCTTCGGCACGGTCCTCCATCCGTCCATGCCCAGGGCCGTCTCGTACTTAGCCGGCTCATCGGTTCTGAGCCATTCCCACCAGCCGCCGGCGGGGCGCAGGTGCAGCCGGTGCGTCTCGAAAAGCCCGTGGCACCCGGCCGAGCTGCCCCAGCCGCACACGGTAACCGTGGGGCCTTCCAGCCCTCCCGCCGAGCGCGGCACTATGTGGTGCCTCTCCGTCCACGGGCGCCCGCAAAAGGGGCACCAGGGGGTCTCTATCGAAGGCATCTCCATCATCGCCGCCTGGTACCCGTTCACGGCAGCCGCCTCACGTAGAGCCGCCCGCACACCTCGGCGCTGACCGTCATCGGCTTGGCCAGGATGTGCCTCGCTGTGAGGCGGAACCATCTCCGGCAGGCGGCGCACCGGCATCCGCCGGAGAATGCCTCCCTAGTTCCATGCTTGGTCGCTTCCATTGGCGCTCCATTCCCTAGCGATCATCTCGCGTATCGTGTCGATGTTCTTCTTCGCGAGCATCAGGGCCTCGCGGTTCGCGTCGTACTCGGCCTGGGCGCAGTCCCTCCTGAGGCGCAGGTCGGCGATGTCGTCGCAGCCGCACACGAGGTCGCCTATGATCGTCACCGGCGTTCCCTCGCTGCGCTGCCAGAGGGTCCTCACCCGCTTCTGCACCCGGTACTCCCGCTCGGCCTCGGCCAGGGCGGAGCCGAGCGGCACCATCTGGCAGAGCGCGCGCCGGGCCTCGTCCATCGCCTCGAAGAGGGCCGCCTGGAGATCCTGCCCGCTAGCCACGGCGCACCTCCGCGACCGTGGCGTTGCCGTCGTCCATCACGCGCCGGACGATGGCCTGGGCCGTCTCGGGATCACCGCCGCCCGCCTGAAACCTTGCGGCCAGCGCGTTGCGGTCGTACTGGCACGTGTAGATCGTCGGGCGCATCGCCGAGTACCGGCGGTTGACGAGCCGCCACAGCATCTCCAGGGTGCGGTCGGTGTGCTTGGCGCGCCCCAGATCGTCGAGCACCAGCAGCCGAGGGGCTGCGTAGCGGCAGAGAACGTCGTCCTCCCGCTCGCGGCTGCCCCACGTGTCGCGCATCTCGCAGAACACCGCCGGCTCGTCCGCAAAGGCCGCCAGGCACGGCCTGAGCGCCACCATGGCCCTGAGCGCGGCGCAGGCGGCGTGGGTCTTGCCCTCCCCTGCGGCGCCCGCTATCACGAGGTTCAGGGCCTCGCCCGCAGCGCAGCGGCGCACGAACTCGCCGATTGCCGGATTCGCCCCGTCCAGGTCGGCGTCGCGGTAGCGCGGCGGTATTCCCGCGTCGGCCAGCCGCCGCCTGGCCTCGCCGCGGCGGCGGTTCTCCTCCCACGCCGCCGCCTCGTCGGCCGTTGGCGCCCTTCCGCTAAAAAGCGGAGCCCTCGGGCTTCGCCCATCTGCCAAGATCGACATTGCCGGCACCTCCCCTATCGTCGCGCATCCAGTTGCGGGCCGCAGCCTTCCAGTCCTTCATCGGCGTCTTCCCGATCTTCCAGCCCTTCGAGGCGTAGTGGTCGCAGAAGCGGTGGGCATCGAGCGAGCCTCCGTGCTCGGCCCCGTACTCGGCGGCGTAGGCCGCCACCTCCTCGGGCGTGGGGGGCGCGAAGCGCCCACTCGCCCTTGATTCGACGTTAGGCGAATCAAGGGCCTTCCTCTCCTTCTCACTCTCACTCTCACTCTTTAATAGGTCGCTCCGGTTTTGATCGTCGTTTTGATCGTCGTTTGATCCAGGTTTTGATTCCGTTTTGATCGTCGTTTTGATTCCGTTTTGATCTTCGTTTGATCGCGCCTTTGACTTGCCCGCCTCGGAGCGCTTGCGGGCGATCAGAACGCGGTCGCGGAATGCCACGAAGAGGGCCTTGGAAACGCCCCTCATCTCGGACGCCTCGCCGGTGAAGAACAGCCTCGCCAGGGCGCCCAGAACCTCGTCCTGCACCTTGGCGGGCTGCTCCTCCATCGCCTCCCAGAAATCGTCCTGGATGTAGAAGCCCACGTCGTCCCCTAGAACGGAATATCGTCGTCGTACACGGAGGACGATGCGTCTATCGCGGGCTTTGCCGCCGCCTGGCCAGGTGCGGCGGGCGCGTACTGCTGCGGCTGGTACCCGTAGAGCGGCTGCTGCGCCCCGCACGCGGGCTGCTGGGGCGCGTAGGGCTGCGCCTGGGCGGCGTTCGGCGCCGGTGCCTGGTACGTGTGCACCTGCTGCTGGCTCGCCCCATAGGGGCCTCCCTGCGCGCCCTGGCGGCTGCTCATGAACTCAAGCTCGTCCACGACGACCTTGAGGGTGCTGCGCTTCTGCCCGTCGCGCTCCCACTGCTCCCAGCGCAGCTTGCCCTCGATGGACACCTTGGCCCCCTTGGAAAGGTACTGGGCCACGCTGCGGGCGCGGTTGCCGAACATCGTGCAGTCAACGAAGTTGGGATGGTCCTCCCACTCTCCCGTCTGGCTGTTCTTGCGGCGGTCGTTCACCGCCACCCCGAAGCTGAGCACGTCCATGCCGGACTGGGTGCATCGCAGCTCGGGGTCGCGGGTGAGGTTCCCGCTGATGATCACTCGGTTGATGCTCATTAGAATGCCTCCATCTCCATCGCGCCGGCGAAAACGGTGCATTCAGCGCCGGCGGTGTCCTGGTCGTACTCGAAACCGTCATCGAGGCTGCTGTCCACAATCAGCGCAGTGGCATCGATTGCCCCGGCGGCTGCCGGCTCGTCGTCCCCCATCTCCTCGGGCGAGTAGAGGCCCTGGAAGTCGTCGGGGAACGCCTTGCGTACTCCCTGGGACTTGGCCACCTTGTTGATCATCGTGGCGGGCTTCGACCACCACAGCGACTTCCCCGTGCTGTACTCGGCAAGGCTCACCTCGCAGAACACCGGCTTCTCATAGCCCTCCACGTAGACGGCGGCCCAGCCGCCGATGAGCTTTTCACCGAGTTCTGGATAGAGGCCGCAGCCGCGCTTCTTCAGCAGCACCCCGTTCGCCATCACCACGATGCCGTCCTCGATGCCCCGGAACCTGGGGTTCGCCATGGCGCGGCGCATGAAGAAGTCGATTGACGGCTGCACGGATAGCTTTGTCGTCCCCGAGGCTCTGTCGTAGTGGGGCAGCACGTGCACGTCTCCCGCAAAGGGGTTGAGCTTGCGGGCCGCGCAGGTCATGATGACCTTCGCCATCTCCGGCTCCGACACGTTCTGCTGGCCCGACAGCAGGTAGCGCATCACGGATGCGGGGCTCAGCTTGATCTCCTGGCCGTCCACCTCGTAGGTGCGCGAGAGCTCGTTAGCCATTGCACACCGCCTTCACCATAGCCGACGCCTGCTCCCAGCCGTTGAAGGCGGTGCGGATGGGCACGCCGTGGGCGCCCATGCTCCTGAAGAAGTCGATCAGCGCCGAGTACTGGCATTCCGTGAGGTCGGCGCAGATAACGTACGTCGTCCGGGCCGCCTGCGCCACCACCTGCTCGGCCTCGGCAACGATGTCGGGCACCGGATCGCCCTCGCATGGCGCCCCGCTGCAAGCCTCGGGCGAAACCTGCTCGGGCGCCTGCTCGCAATAGGCGCGGTTCTCCTCGGCCTCGGCGTTGACCGCCGCCACCCGCTGGGCCTCCTCCCACATGGCCTTGTCCCTCTCGGCGACCTCGCGCAGAGACAGGGTGCCGAAGAACGCGGCCTGGGCCTGCTCGGGGTAATGGTAGGCGGTGGCCTTTACCGCGTTGTAGTCCTTGATTACCTCCATGGCCCGCTTGCGCACGGCGTCGGCCGCCTTGGTCTCCGACCAGCTCTTGGCGACGGTGTTCCACCACCGGTCCTCGGCGATGCGCTCGAACGGCACAGCCTCGGCCAGCTCGGTCAGGCCGTTGCCCTCCATGAACTCCGAGTAGGCGTCTTCGAGCACTGCCCTGCGGGCGCTCTTGATCGACTCCTCCGTTTCCTTCCGCTGGGCCTTGTACCGGCCGTGCAGGGAGTTCACCGGCTCCATCGCCTCCTGGTAGGCCGCCCCCACCGCCTTCTTCGGGGTTTCGTAGTCCCCGTTGAAGGCCTTTCGGGCTGCCTCGGCGGCGGCGATGGCGTTGCTGAGGCCCCGCTCCATGCGCTTCACGTCATCGAGGGGCATCTCCGCCAGCGCCTCGTCGTCTACGGCGCACTCGCCCTCAACCTTCTTGGCCTCGGCTATGGCGTCGTTCATGGCGGCTATGCGGGCCATAAGGCCCTCGAAGTTGACGCTCAGCGTGTTGCCGATGGGCGCCAGATCGCTCTCGACGACTTCGGCCTCGACGACCTCTACGCTCCTCGCTTCCATCTACCCCACCGCCTTCACGGCTACGTCAACGGCCAGGCAAACGGCCGTCCACAGCGCGGTACCGCCGGCGACGGCGCACACAAACTGCGCCGCGTGTGCTACCATGAGGTCGCGAGCCCTGCGCTCCGCAACTGTGTCGCGCCCCGGATTCCGCCAAGAACTTGCGGGGCGCTTCCACCTCTTCTCGGGCGGCATGACGATCAACTTCAACTCGTTTGGCATGTTTCGTTCCCTTCTCGAAAACTTTTTGTTACCTCTGAACTGGCGTTAGACAAACTTTTAGACAACTTCACGGAATCTTCGCACTTCCTAATCCGCTCTCTGAGGCGCTTGTTGGCCTGCCTGTTCGAGTCGTACCGCTTGCGCTCGCGCTCGAACTCCTCGTCGCCCCCGCCCTTCAGCGCCTCAAGCTTGCGGGCCAGCTGGTCCCTCACAGCCTCCTGGCGGTCGGCCAGGAGGGACATGTGGCACGTCTCGCACAGCCCCGTAGTGCGGTTGAGGCGCGGTCTGAGCTGACCGCATCTCGGGCACTCCTCCAGCCTCGCCATGCTCGCGCCCAGGCGGCTTGCCCTGCGCTGCACCGACTGCGGAGACCTCACGGCCCCCGTCTCGCGGGCCAGCGCCTCGCAGCAGCCCTCCGGGCCGAGGTGCGCGTGGGCCATAAGAACGTCGTCCTGCTCGTCTGTCCAGCGCATCTAGCTTGCCACCCTCCTCTCCTCCTCCTCGTACCAGGCGTCGAACACGCTGGGCCTGATGTGGATGTACTTGCCGGAGCGGCCGGTGCGCACGTGCGGAAGGGGATGGTTCCTTGGACCGCGGTGGCAGAACGACCTCACCGACTCGGCGCTTATGGCGCCGCCGGTGCGCTCGCTGATCTGCTTGCAGGTCAGCGGCTTCTCGAACGGCTCCACCGCTAGCTCCCCGAGTAGGCGCCGATGTGGTGGCGGATAAGGCACCGGCCCCTGCTCAGAACCGTCATGGACAGCACGTCGAAGCGCACCATCGCCTCTCCGAAGAAGTGGCCCTCAAGGTAGGCGACGGCGATGCGCTCCATCCGCTCGCGCTTGGACTTGCGAACCGCATCGCAGGGAAGCCCGGCGCTCCCGGCATCCTTCGCCAGCACCTCCACGAAGGCGAGCGCGGTGCCGTCAAAGGCGATCACGTCGCAGGTGCCGTGCGCGCAGCCCCAGTCGACTTCGAGGACCGAGTACCCGTTGCGCTCCAGAAAGCGCCTCGCTGCCTCCAACGCGGTGCCCCGGAGCTTCGAGGCCACGGGATCCGATGCCAAGGGATCGGGATCGCCCGACGGCTCCCCCACGGCGTCCCAGCCGCAGAAGTCGTTCATGGCCCTTAGCGCCTCGTCGTAGGTGGCGCAATCGCGCTCAAGTCTCACCTCTCCATGAGGGCCGCGTATTGCCAGGCGGTAGGGCGCGCCGGCGCCGCTGATATCGGCCTCAAGGTCGCTGTACCTGTTCTCGAACTTCACTTGCTTTCTCCTTTCTCAGTCGCGGGTTTACGCCAACAGCAGGTCGTCCAGGAAGAACTTCTCGATCAGGGCCTTGTTCCGCACGGGCGCCTTGCCGTACAGGCTCCTGTATCGCGAGGCCTTCAGGTCCACCTGGCGGGCCGGATCGCGCATGACGTTGTTGAGCTGCACCAGGCTCCCGTAGCCCAGCGCGTCTCCTATGGCCATGACGCTCATGCCCTTCGTGGCGTCCACGAGGGGGCCTTTCCAGCCCTTCTTGTCGCTACTCAATGCCACCACCTCCCTTCATAGTCGAAGCCCTCTATCTGAATCGCGTTGTGGTCTGGTCGATGCGCCGGGATTCGAACCCGGGTCTGACGGTTATAAGCCGCCTGCCCTTACCGCTGTGCTACGCATCGGTGTTGGCGCCCTCCCCCGGAATCGAACCGGGACCCTCGGCTTAGGAGGCCGATGCTCTATCCGTTGAGCTAGGAGGGCGGATTGGTCAGGGAGGGCCGGAGTCGAACCGGCGCGCAAGGCCGCCGTGCACAGCCGCGCCGTGCGCCGGCCCGGGTGCCAGCTGGTCACCGCGCCGCCTCCCTATGTGCCTACGCCGCGCCCGGCAGCCGTACCTCGACGCCCGGGTTCTGCGATGCGATGCGCATGGCCTCATAGGCAAGGGACAGGCACCGGCGCGGAGGGATGGCCGGGAACGATGCCGCCAGGTAGTCGGCGAGATCCCCGCAGGTCACGGTCGCTCCCGCCCGGATGCATTCGAGGAAGTTAGCTGCCACGTGCATGGCGTTCTCCTCATCACGTGTCGTCTCGGTTCCATCTACGATCATCGTTAATATCCTCTCGCATCGCTGTCAGCGCGGCTACAACTTACATGTGTTGTAAGTTGCTTTTACAGTATAGCTTACAATATCTGTAAGGCAAACATAAATTGAAAACTTTTTTGAAATAATTTTTACTATAGTTGTGAGCAAAACTTACAACGAAAGGCGTTGAAGTGGGAGTCCGCACCGTTTTCGGCCGCAATATCCAGGCTCTAATAGACTCCAACGATTCGTATACCCAAGAGTCGTTGGCAAAGGATATTGAATCGACAATCACCAGCGTGAATGGCTGGATAAACCGCGGCGTCCAGCCGCGTAGATCCAATATCGAGCGCATTAAAGAAGCATTCGGGTTGACCGATGACGATCTACTTAGCGAAGAAAACGGCCTCTATGCAAAGATGAATGCCGCCAAGCATAGCCTCGGCCTACCGCTCAAGGCTTCCCCTGAAAGCGCCTTCCTCCCCTACCTGGGACACGCCCACGCCGGGGAGTTCGCAGACCCCCTCACCATCGACGACAACGTGGTGGAGGTTCCCAAGTCGGTGGCCGACCGCCACCCCAGGGGCCGCGTCATAACCGTTGACGGCGACTGCGTTAACCGGGTCGTCCCCTCCGGCTCCATAGCGGTGGTGGACCCCGACGTTGAGCCGCAGAGCGGTTCCCTGGTATGCGCCTCGATAGACAGCGGCGACTTCATCTTGCGCCGCATGTTCCGGGGCGGTCGCAAGCTCATGCTCTCGCCTGACAGCTTCAGCGAGGAGTACGACGATCTGATCTTCGACGAGAACGACGATCACGAGCTTGACCTTATAGGAACGGTGGTATGGCACCAGGCAGCAAAGGAGATGGAGTAGCCGTGTTCATCATAATCCCAACGACGCGAGGAGGACAAATGAAGAAAACCGCAATCGTCGCTATGCTGTCGGGCGCGTTAGCCCTCTGCCTAGCAGGCTGCTCGGCCCCTCAGGAGAAACTTGAGACAGACGGTGCCTCGATAAGCTACCCGGCCGAATGGACAGGTGACGTGCATGAGATGAGCAGTGATGAGGGAAACGGAAAGGTGATTGGGATCGAGGCCAGCTCGGGCAAGATGATGGCACTTGATCTTGACGGAGAGGCGATGATCGTCGTAGCAAAGACGACAGGTGACAGCAGTTCGCCCGATCAGGTAATGAGTCAACTTGAGAGCAGCGGCATAACCGCAGAAATGCAGGGCGACAAGATGACGTTCTCTGGCGATAGCGACGGGATGCACCTTGCAGGGACGGCCATCGTAGACGATGGCAAAATTGCAGCCGTGTCCGTAGTCACAGCCGACGATAGCGCATGGCAATCGAACGCCGATGAGCTTCAGGCGACAGCCGACAGCCTCACGACGTAAACAAAAGGAGATGACGTATATGAAGAAGATAATTGCCGTTGCAGCGCTGACTCTATGTGCACTAGGTATATTTGGCTGCACTTCAAACGAAATAAGCGAATACAAGAGCAACGATTGCGTTCGGTACTTCCTTGAAGGAAGCTGGGCAGAAGACGCCGAAATTCTAGCTCATTACGAGGATATATCAGATTTGTCTGACACTGAATCTGGATATAGGTACCTTGAGGCAAGCCAGAATCTACGAGAGCAGTCAGAAAAACTTGGAAACCTGAATGTGGACGAAAACAGCGATTCGGAGGTTGTCAATTTACATCACGAACTCTTAGAAGGTTCGGGGCAACTGCTTACGGCCTCAAACGGATTCATGAATGCCGCAATCGGACTGTCGGACGGGGAATACGATGACTTGTCAGCAGAATACATGGAGCAGATATTGAAGGCCCAAGAGAGCTTGAATAAGGGAATCGATACTTTAACAAGCGTGCAGGAATAACTTAGGGGGCGGCCAATCCGACCGCCCCCGAACGACCCGCAAGCCTTACCCGGGAACCGCCCTATTGGGGCGGCGGTCTTGCAGGAACCTTTAGACCATTATAGCAGGAGCCCCGCCCTCCGTCGCCAAACAGAAATGCGGGACTCCCTGACCTTCCAACTAAAGAAAGGCTTGGTGCATTGTATCATGGGAAAAACCGTACGCACCGACTACGGCAGTTACGAGCCCATGCGAGAGGGCAAATACCGGCTTTGGCCAAAGAAGAAAAAGGGGGCGCGCGACCCCGTTACGGGTCATTTGGAAAGGCCGAATTCCGTCTTCTACGGCACCGAGGAGGAGGCCCGCCTAGAGCTTGCGCGAATATATTTCCAGCACGAGAAGCCGGGCGACGGCGTAACCTACGCCGAGCTGTGGGCCGGTGTGGTGAAGCCATCGCTGCCATCGCTTGCAGTCCGAACCGCCGACGGGCACGAGAGCATATGGAACCGCATCCTAAAGGATGAGATAGGCGATATGGCCGTCATAGCCACCACGCGCGACGACGTGGAGAGGGTACTCGGCAAGATAGACTCGCCGTGGGTGCAGCGATCCACCATTATGACCTGGCGCAAGATGTACAACATGGCAGGCGTGGGCGTCCGCAATCCATTCGACCGGTCTATTAGGCGCAAGAAGGCGGAACCCAAGAAGCGTCCGTATCTCGACGCGTCGGAGGTAGCCGGCTGGCTAGAGAGCATCAGGGGGCAGGATTGGGAGGCCGTCCTGATAGCCGAGGTCGGCGGGGGCCTCCGAGTCGAAGAAGCGTCGGCCCTCGATGCCGAGGACATATCCAGGGCCGACTACAAGGGCCGGACGTACGCCTTCGTAGACATACACAAGGCCATTGTGAGCGCCAGGAGGGGCCGCGTCCTGAAGGAAACCAAGAACACCCCGTCGGAGCGCATGATGGTCATAGGCGAGCCGTTCTCGATCTCGCTTCTGGACGCCATCCCCGACACTGGCCCCATATGCCCCAGCCGGGGAAAGCACAAGGAGGGCGCCAAGGCATATATGTCCCCTAACGAAATAACGGCGGAATACCGCGAGATGTGCATCGCGAAGGGCATAACCTATGTCAATCCGGGCAAGCTGCGCGGCTCGTGGCGCTCTATGCAGTCCGAGGCGGGATCGTCAGATTCCATCACCCGCAAAGCCATGGGACATGTAGGCACAGAAACAGACGAGCGCAACTATCTGCGTGTATCTAAGCGGAATCTGATAAAGTTGGCGGACAATTTGACGGCTCTAATAGAGGACGAAAGCTTCTTAAATCTGCCGTAATACCACAAAGTTGCACATGACCCGATGGCCTTATCTGGGGAAATCGTCATGCTGAATAAGTCTTGAAAACTGTCGTGCCGAAAGGTACCGTGGGTTCAAATCCTACCGCCTCCGCCAGTTTCACATCGCATCGCCGTCGGCTTCGCCGTACTTCGCCTTGACCTCGGCAATAACCTCTTCGGAAGTTTTCGCACCTGTAGCGACGTCGACGAGATTCTGGCGCGTCTCATGCGTCAGGGGCATGTCAGACAATGCCATGGTCGCCGCAACTTGCCCAACGTGGTACTCCTGCTCCGGCGTCATCTCCATAATGGCCTCCTTGCTCTAATGTGTGCCAAATGCTGTTCTCGCTGGCGCGAAAAGCGCAGCTTGCCTAGCGCCCCGTGCCGGCTGCCCCCCCGAAAGCTGAGGATTTTCGCGAGATCGCAAAAACCGCCCGCCTGAAACGTTCGTCGCTTCAGGCGGGCGTTTCCAGAAAAGTGGGAAACAAGCTGAAGTGTTCCAGCCCCTCCCTATCGCCTCTCGATCGGGACATAGGGCTTGGTGCCGCGGACGGTGTTCTTGTAGGCGGGGCGGATGATGCGCTTGCCAGCAGCGATCTCCTCGAAGCGGTGCGCGGCCCAGCCGGCCATGCGAGCGCAGGCGAACAGCGGCGTGAACAGATCCTCCGGGATGCCCATCATGGAATAGATGAAGCCCGAGTACATGTCCACATTCGCGCACAGCTCCTTGGTGGAGCCCTTCTCGCGAGCAAACACCTCCGGCGTCAGACGCTCGATGGACTTCAGCAGGTTCAGCTCGGCCTCGTATTCGGTGCCGGCGGCCAGCTGCTCGGCGAAGCGCTTGCCGATAATGGCGCGCGGGTCGGAAAGCGTGTACACCGCGTGCCCCATGCCGTACACGAGCCCCGTGCCGTCGTAGGCCTGCTTGTTCACGATCTTCGCCAGGTAGGCGGCCACCTCGTCATCGTCTTCCCAGTTCTTCACGTTCTGTTTGATTTCCGCCTGCATGGCGCGCACCTGGTGGTTGGCGCCGCCGTGACGGTGGCCCTTGAGCGACCCGAAGGCCGCCGCGTAGGTGGAATAGGGGTCGGTGTCGGACGACGATAGCACGCGCGTGGTGAAAGTGGAGTTGTTGCCGCCGCCATGCTCAGCGTGCAAGCACAGCATGATGTCCAGCATGCGCGCCTCTTCTGGCGTGAAAGCCCTATCGGGACGCAGCATGGAAAGGATGGTCTCGGCCGTGGACTGCCCCGGAACAAAACGGTGCATGATCATGGAGTCGTGGTGAAACGCCGCGCGCTTGGCGTAGTAGGCCAGCACCATGATGCGCGGCAGACGGCTGATGAGCGAAAGCGCCGTGTGAATCTCATGCTCCGGCGAGCGGTCCTCGGCGCACTCGTCGGCGGCGTACAAGCGCAGGATGGAACGAGCCATCATGTTCATGAGGTCGGGCGAGGTATCAACCATGAGGGTGCTGGCCGTGAATCCGTCGGGCAGCTCGCGCTGGGAATCGATCACCTCCACGAAGCGGCTAAGGCGCTCTTGTGTGGGCAGCTCGCCCATGAGCAGCAGGTAGGCCACCTCCTCGAAGGCGAAGCGGCGCGACGGGTCCAAGTCGCCCAGCAGGTCGTAGATGTCGTAGCCCCGCAGACGCAGCGAGCCCTCGGCCGGCATCTTCTCCCCATCGGACACCACATACCCGTGCACGTTGGACACATTCGTCATGCCCGCCAGCACGCCCGTACCGTCGGCATTGCGCAAGCCGCGCTTCACATCGTGGGTGCGGTAATGCTCCGGGTCGATGGCGTTCACCTGGTAGAAATTCTCGTAGAGGCGCACGCGGAAGGCCTCGTCGTCGCTGATCTCAATGGGCTCGGTGCCGTCGATGTCGGCGTGATTGTCCACGCGGATGACAGCCTCGTCAATTTCCATAGCCATAGGGGCTCCTCCCTCGAAAGCGGGCCTCTTGCGGTATTCGGCTATTGTACCGCGCCCCCGCCGCAGCCGCCGTGCCGCATCGGGGGCATCGCCGCCCCTGCGGCGAACGGCAACGCCCATTTCGGGGCCACTCGCCCGCTCAGCCATGCACTTTCAAAAAAGTTGGAAATTGTCGTTGACAAGGCTTGGGGGTGATGGTTTAATAGTCGTTGCTGTTTGAAGTGCGCCGTTACCTCAGCTGGATAGAGGGACTGACTACGAATCAGTACGTCGGGGGTTCGAATCCCTCACGGCGCACCACTTTTACCAGCAGAAACCGCTTCACGCGGTTATTTTTTTCTATAGGCCGGAATGAAAGGAACGCCGTGAAGGTTCGAAAATCGAAACCTCACAGTATGTAAGCTTCCGGCTTCTTCCTTCGTGGCAGTAGTCGGAAGAGACGACTGCTGTACGCGCATCTTCGCACGCTGACAAATCCGCTTCGCGCCGAAGCCCGGCGCAGGCCCCTGCCAACGCGATGCGCGCCCGCTGGCACGGAGGAACAAGTATGCTCTATCTCTCTCAAATGATCGGCGAGCCGGTGGTGGATGCCACGGGCGAGCGCCTCGGCACCATTTCCGATTTGGCCATTTCCACCGGCGAGGTCTTCCCGCGTATCACGAGCCTGGCCTTCCAGGGCCCCGGGCGCGTGCCCTTCATGATCTCGTGGCGCAAGTACGTGGATACCTTCGACGAAGACGGCATCACGCTGTCGGTGGACGCCCACGACATCCGCTTCAGCTACCTGCAGCCCGACGAGGTGCTGCTGGCCCGTGACCTCATGGATCGCCAGATCGTAGACACCCAGGGCCTGAAGGTCGTACGCGTGAACGACTTGAAGCTGTCGCAGTCGGGCACGCAGCTGCGCCTGCTCGGCGCCGAGGTGGGCGTGCGCGGCATCCTGCGCGGGCTGCACCCACTGCTGGAGAAGGCCGTAGTGAACGTGGCGAAGCTGTTCCATAAGAAGGTGGACGAACAGCTGATTGCCTGGAACTACATGGACCTGCTCGACCGCGACCTGTCCGAGGTGCAGCTATCGGTGACTCACCGTCGTCTGGATGAGCTGCATCCCGCCGACGTGGCCGACATCTTGGAGCAGCTTGACCCCCAGCAGCGCGCCAGCGTGTTCGAGCATTTGGACGACGCCCGGGCCACCGAGGCCATCTCCGAGATGGAGGACGAGTACCAGGCCGAGTTCATCGACGATTTGGATGACGCCCGCGCCGCCGAGCTCATCGGCAACATGGATCCGGACGACGCGGCCGACATCGTGCGCGACCTGCCCTACGAGAAGGCCGAGACGCTCTTGCGCCTCATGGGTGTGGAAGACGCCACCGAGATTCGCCGCCTTCTGGGCTACAAGGACGGCACTGCCGGCGGCATGATGACCACCCAGTTCGTGGCCGTGCCGAGAACGGCCACCGTGGGCGACACCATCGAGGTGCTGCGCGCCCTGCCCGAGGATCACCCCACCGTGCACTACGTGTACGTGACCGACGAGTACGGCAAGCTTTTGGGCGTGAACTCCCTGCGCACGCTCGTGCTCTTCAACGCCGACCGCCTCATGGGCGACATCATGTTCGACGACATCATCAGCTGCCTGCCCTCCGAAGAAGAGGAGGACGTGGCGGCCGACATCTTCAAGTACGACATTCCCGCCATGCCCGTGGTGGACGAGCACGGCACCCTGCTCGGCATTGTGACCACCGACGACGCCTGGGATGCCATCGAAGACGACGTGTCCAGCGACAAAACGCGCATGAGCACCCTATCGGTCGCCGGCATCGTGGTGGCATCGCTTCTGGGACTGTTCCTGTACTCGCTCATCCTGCTGCAACTGGCCGGCTCGCTGCACCTCGGCGGCCTGCACTACTAGGCCGGTGATCTTATGAACGCGAAGAAAACCTCCCTCACTGCCGATGAGCGCGACCGCGCCCAGGCCGCATCCGAACTGGCCGATACCGGGACTCCCACAGGCGACCAGGCGGGTCCCGCGGCTTCGAAGGGGCCGAACAAGCTACTGCTGGTGCTGGCGGCCATGGGGCCGGGCATCATTACCGCCATGGCCGGCAACGACGCCGGCGGCATTTCCACCTACTCAACCGCCGGCGCGAACTTCGGCTTCGGCACCTTGTGGGTCATCCCCATCATGTGCGTGCTGCTCATCGTGGTGGAGACCACGGCCGGCCGCATGGGCGCCGTCACAGGCAAGGGCTTCGCCGCGCTCATCCGCGAGCGCTTCGGCATCCGCCTGGCGGCCTTCGCCATGCTGGCGCTGCTCGTAGGCAACGTAGCCACCACCTTCTCAGAATTCGCGGGTATTGCCAGTGGCATGGAAATGTTCGGCGTATCGAAGTACATCTCGGTGCCCGTAGCCGCCCTGGCCGTGTGGCTTCTGGTGGTGGGCGGCTCCTACAAGCGCGTGCAGAACGTGTTTTTGGCCCTGTCGCTGGTGTTTCTCACCTATGTGGTGGCGGCGTTTCTGGCCCAGCCGAACTGGGGCGAGGCCGTGCACGACACCGTAGTTCCCACCTTTGTGGGCGACGTGAGCTTCATCTCGCTCGTCATTGCCATGATCGGCACCACTATCGCGCCCTGGATGATGTTCTTCACCCAGAGCAATGTGGTGGAGAAGGGCCTTACCACTAAAGACCTGTTCTCCCAGCGAGTCGATGCCGTTTCGGGCACCATCGCCGCCTGCATTGTGGCCTGGTTCATCATCGTCACCACCGGCGCGGTGCTCTTCCCCGCCGGCATTACCATCGATTCGGCAGCCGATGCAGCGGCCGCGCTCGCGCCCTTCGCGGGTCCCTACGCCGAGGCGCTGTTCGCCGTGGGACTCATCGCCGCGTCGTTTCTGGCAGCCTGCGTGCTGCCGCTCACCACGGCCTTTGTCATCTGCGAGGCCTTCGGCTGGGAGGCAGGCGTGTCCTTCAAATGGCGCGAAGCCCCCACGTTCAAGTCCATCTTCACGTTCGTCATCGCGTTCTCAGCCATTGTGGTGCTGCTGCCCGATGTGAACCTGCTCGGCATGATGCTGACGGCCCAGTTCGTGAACGGCGTGATCCTGCCCATCCTGCTGGCGTTCATGGCCATCATCTCGGCCGACAAGCGCATCATGGGCGACTTCCGCTCGCGCCGCGTATCGAAGGTGCTTTTGTGGGCCACCGTGGGCGTGGTAGCGGCGCTCACCGTAGTGCTGCTGGTTATGCAGATGCTTGGACTGGCGTAAAACCGTCGCGATTAGCTGCGAATTCAACGTGGCGGCAACGTATGCGAATCGGTGCGCTCATCGTTTGGTACAACCCTTGTATTAGCGCTTCGCTGATGGCTAAACTGCAAGTGTCGGAAGGCAAAGAGACCGCTTTTCGGCACACCTGGGGGTGACGCGCACCGGCAGTACGCCGGATGCGGCTGTCGGCGCGGCGCACGCTGCGACCCCACGGTGTCGACCCGTTAGGAGGCTGCAGTGCAACTCAAAGCATCAACCGATTATGGACTGCGTGCCGTTTTGTATCTGGCCGCACAGGGCCAAACCTGCTCATCGAAGGACATCGCCCAGGATATGTCCATCCCCCGCGACTACCTGATTCAGCTCGCGCAGCTTTTGCGCAACGCCGGCATCATAGAAGCCCGCCCGGGAAAGCACGGCGGCTATCGCCTGGCCAAGGAGCCTTCGCAGATTACCCTGCTGCAGGTTGTGAACGCCCTGGACGACGATGCGAAGGACACCACCCGCGCCCGCCGCAAGGATCGTGCTGGAGCGCCCATGGTTCAGGGCATCAAGCGCGCCTACAACCTGGTGCTCGACGGCTACGATGCCTACTTCGACAGCATTACGCTGGAAATGCTGCTCGACTGCTCGCGCGACGAGAAAATGGGCAAGGAGTTTTTGGCCGGGCGACTCATTGCCGAGAGCCAGCGTCTGCTGGCCGAGGCCGCGGCCGTGGCCTAAGGCAGGCTGGAGCACGCCAGGCGCAAGCGCGCCTGTCCATAGCAACGAAGAAGGCCCCGCAATCGGGGCCTTCTTGCACCTGTTGGGTGATATGGGTCGAAAGCCGAGCTCGCCCGCCAACTACATCGGAGGGGGTCGACGGCGTAGCAACCGCTACTCGGCCTTCGCCGCCTTCGCCGCTTCCATTTTCACGAGCACCAGCACGGCCGCCACAATGAGCACCACGCCGAGAGCCAGCGAAATCCAGGGGGTCTTGGTGATGCCGGCAATGATGTAGCCTACGAAGCATACGACCATGACAACCGTGGCGTAGGGGATCTGCGTGGCCACGTGACGCAGGTGGTTGCACTTCGCGCCCGCCGACGAGAGGATGGTGGTGTCGGAGATGGGCGAGATGTGATCGCCGTACACCGCACCGGCCAGCGCCGAACCCACCGCCACGAGGAACAGCGGGTCATCGGCCGCGAACACACCGATAATGATAGGCAGAATGAGCGCGATGGTTCCCCAGCTGGTACCCATGGCAAAGCCGATGAACGCCGCCACCAGGAAGATAACCGCAGGCAGAAGATCGAGCCCCACGCCCAGACCGTTCAGGAAGCCGGACACGAACTCGCCGGTGCCCAAGAGGTAACGGCAGCAGCCGCCGAGCGACCAGGCCAGCACCAAGATCATGATGGCACCGATCATAGAGCGCACGCCTTCGGACATGGCCTCCACGAAGCCGCCGAGATTCATGAGCTTGCGCGGCAGGAACATGGCCGCCGCCACGCACAGCGCCACCACAGCGCCGATGCACAGGCCCATGACCGGGTTCTCGCCCACAGCTGTGGCGAAGTCGACCCCGCTGAAGAAGCCGCCCATGTACATCATGCCCAGGATGGAGAACACAATGAGCACCAGGATGGGCACGATGAGGTCCCAAATGGTGCCGCGATCGGAAATGTTCAGGCCCTTGTACTCCTCGATGGCGCCAGCCGCGGCATCGTCGATGTCGCCTTCCTCGGTGACCACCGTGGGAATGTTGGGCGCGCCCTCCAGATCGACCTGGGCCTTGTCGGCAATACGCGCGAGGGACACGGCCTCGAGCGCCGAGCCCGCGGCGGGAATGCGTCCGTCGGCCTCAGCCTGGGCAGCCGCCATGGGCCCGAAATCCTTCTGCAAAAACAGCATGAAAAACACGAAGAAGATAGTGAGCAGCGCATAGAAGTTGTAGGGGATGGAAGCCACGAAAGTGTTGAAGCCGTCCTCACCCATGTAGCCGCCTACGGCCACGGCCCACGAGGACACCGGCGCGATGATGCAGACCGGGGCGGCCGTGGAGTCGATGATCCAGGCGAGCTTCTCATGGCTAACGCGGAACTTATCCGTCACGGGACGCATAACCGCGCCCACCGTGAGGCAGTTGAAGTAGTCGTCCACGAAGATGATGATGCCCAGAAGCGCCGTCAGAATGGACGCGGCGCGGGCGTTCTTCACATGGGTGGTGACCCATTCCGCATAGGCGCGGGAGCCGCCCGCCGTAGCTATGACCACGGTTAGCGCGCCCAAAAGCGCAAGGAACAGGAGCAGCGCCCCGTTGCCGGCAATTTGCTCAGCCATCATCTGGGGCACCATGGTGAACGAGGCCACCAGCTGCTCGCCGCCGACGCCGTTCAGGGTGAACTGGTAGATGACCATGCCCGTGAACACGCCCACCGTGAGCGAGGAGTACACCTCCTTCGTGATGAGGGCCAGCGCCAGTGCCAGAATCGGCGGCACGATGGACCACAGCCCCGTGGCGATGAGATCGAAACCTTCCATGACTCTCCTTCCGCGCGCCCTTCCCGTATCCCCCGGGCGCTCAAGATGACAGATGGGCATAAGTATACCCAAGTTAGTTAGAGAAAGTCCCGCGATCATGCGGGACTTTCCAGGTTTCTCGTCTTCAGTTGTCGCCCTCGCGCCCCTACACGTCGGCGGCGGCTCCGGCGGTGGCGCTTTCCAGCATTTCCTGCTCCACCTCGCGGTCGTATTCGCGGTCGATGGCGCTTTCCGGCGTGGGCGGCTTAATCTGGAAGGGCACGGCCGGTGTGAACAGGCTTACCGCCGGCACGATCACGAGCGAGATGATCATGCACAGCGCACCGCAGTTGATGGGGCTCGCGATGAGCGGCACGCCGCCCGACAACGCCAGACCCATATTCACGGCGGTGAGCCCCACGCCCACGGCAAACGAGCACCACACGCTGGCCTTCGAGATGCGCCCAGAGTACAGACCCCACAGGAAGGGACCGAGGAACGAGCCGGCCAGCGCGCCCCAGGAGTAGCCCATGAGCTGGGCGATGAACACCACGCTGGAGTGGTACTGGAACAGCGCGATCAGCGCCGAAATGGCGATGAACACCACCAGCAAGCCGCGCATCCACAGAAGCTGCTTCTTCTCGGACATGTCTTTAATGATGTTGCCCTTGATAAGATCGATGGTGAGCGTGGACGACGATGTGAGCACGAGCGAGCTCAGCGTGGACATGGACGCCGACAGCACCAGCACGATGACCAGGCCGATGAGCACATCAGGCAGGGTGGACAGCATAGTGGGAATGATGGAGTCGTACACCGGCGTGCCGTTGGCGGCGTACTCGATCTGTCCCTCGTAGAGGCGCCCGAAGCCGCCGAGGAAGTAGGAGCCGCCCGCCACCACGAAGGCGAAGATGGTAGAGATGATGGCGCCCTGCTTGATGGCCGGACCGGTTTTGATGGCGTAGAACTTCTGCACCATCTGCGGCAGGCCCCAGGTGCCGAGCGACGTGAGGATGACCACGCCGAGCAGGTTGAACAGGTCGGGGCCGAAGAAGCTCACGAAGGCGCCTTGCATGGCGCTTCCCTCGGCGGGAATCTGCGACAGCGACACAATGGCCTCGGAGAAGCCGCCGTTGTTCAGAATGACCGCCACGATGACGGCAATAATGCCGAGCAGCATGACGATGCCCTGGATGAAGTCGTTCATGACCGTGGCCATGTACCCGCCGAGCACCACGTAAATGCACGTGACCACCGCCATACCGATAACGCAGGCGTCGTAGGGCAGCGCGAAGGCCATGCCGAACAGGCGCGACAGGCCGTTGTACACGCTTGCGGTATACGGAATGAGGAACACGAAGATGATGGCTGCCGCCGCGATGCGCAGCGCACGGGAGTCGTAGCGCTTTCCGAAGAACTCGGGCATCGTAGACGCCTGGAGGCGGTGGGTGATCTCGCGGGTGCGCGGACCTAAGACCCACCAGGCTAGCAAGCTGCCCAGAATGGCGTTGCCGATGCCGGCCCAGGTGGCCGAGATGCCGTACTTGAAGCCGAACTGGCCCGCATAGCCCACGAACACTACGGCCGAGAAGTAACTCGTACCGTAGGCGAAGGCGCTCATCCACGGACCCACACTGCGACCGCCCAGGATGAAGCCGTCCACCGTGCCGGTGTGGCGCCGGCAGTAAATGCCCACGGCCACCGCCACGGCCACGAAGGCGATTACCAGGAGAATTTTCGCGATCATTTCCTTCTACTTTCTCTCATCGTGCGAATAGTTCCAGCTGCGCAGACGCCCCCACAGGCGCGCAGCCAACTCACGAGAGGGAGTTGCGCTCCCCCTCGTCTTCGACCCTCGCCTCGAGAGCCGACACGCAAGGCGCACACGACTTTTCGACTGCGGCTACAAAAAAATAGCCACGGGCGAAAACCCGTGTGCTATTGGTATCGAAACTCAAATTGGGGGAAGGTGACTCGCTGGGACTGCTGGGCCAGGTGCTGGCTGGCCACGGCGCGGGCGGCCTCGGCGATACACTGGGCGGCCTTGTGGGCGCTCATGAGCGCGCAGGCCACAGCGTCGCAGAGAGACTGCTCGGCCCAGCGGGCGCTCATGACGGCACAAGCCGCCTCGCCACGCGACTGCTGGGCGATATGCTGGCTCGCCACGGCAAGCGCCGCGGCGTCCATCCCGCTTTTATGTCCCTGAACGAAAATCATGGCCGATACTTTAGCACAATAAAGAGATCTTGTGGGTTATCTTTTTGACAGCGGTTCGACGACCCTCAGGAATGTCACCGGTTGTTCGAGATGCACGTTGTGGCCGGCCTGGGGGACAAGGGTCGCGGGCAGACCGGCTTGCCGGACGCGCTCGGCCAAAGCAGCATACTTCTCATCGCTCGCGCCGGCGAGGTAGCGCACGGGAACGTTGCGCTCGCCAAGAGCCCGCAGCGCAGCGAGCGTGTCGGCCTCGGTGGCCTGATGCTGGGCGCCCCACGCTTCCAAGCTACGTGCCAGCTCGTCAGCCCCGTGCGCCTCACGCTCGGCGCGCACAACAGCGCGCGTTTCCGCAGAAAGGGCTCGCTGGCTGGCGAACAGGGGCAGCGTCTCCCACCAGTCCATGAACGATGCCGTGCCCTCGCGATGCAGGCGCGCGCTCCATTCCGCACTGCGCTTGGCCGCCGCTGCGCGGGTTGTCTCATCCGCCGGTCCCAGCCCCGCGCTTTCCAGTACAAGCGCCGCAAGGGGCAGGCCGGGATTGCGCACCAGCGTTTCGGCGGCAATGCGGCCGCCCATGGAGTAGCCCACGAGCACGGGCGCGCCCTCGGCTTGCGCGACCTTCCGTACCACTTCCGATACATAAGCGCACAGCTGCCCGAGCGAAGAGTCCGACCGTTTATAGAGGTCAAGTGCGTAGGTGCGGTGTCCCGCAGCCTGCAGGGCGGCCGCCACCGTATCCCACGAACGCGGCGTCTGGGCGAACCCGTGCAACAGGATGAACGCCGTCATGCGCTTGCCCTTACGCCTGGTAGGGGGCGTAGCGATCTTTCACGCCGCGCAGAGGCAGCTGCACCTCGATGAGGCTGATGCCCGGATGCCCCAAAAAACCCGCATAGGCCTCGCGGAAGTCCTCCACAGTAGCCACCCGGGCCGAAGGCACCATGAAGGCGTCGGCTGCCGCCTGGAAATCCACATCCTGCGGAGCCAGGAACAGTCGCTCGAAATAAGAGTCATCGGAAGCCTGAGGCAGCATATCGAAGATGGCACCGCCGTTGTTGTTCAGCAGCACAATGACGATAGAGGGAACGAGGCCCGCATCTTCTTCCGTCAGATCGTTGTCTTCCGCCGCTTTATCTGCAACGCCGGCACAGCCGCCCCCGGACGCAGAGGCACCGTGCACATGCACGATCTCGCGCTGAAGCGCTAGGGCGTTCAAATCGTGCAGCATGGTGAAATCGCCGGTAAGGAAGGTGGTCTGAGCGAAGTGCTGGGCTGCGCCAAGGGCGGTGGACACCACGCCGTCGATGCCGTTCTGCCCGCGATTCGCCAACACGGCAATAGGCTTGCCGTCCTTCAGATAGAAGGTGTCCAAAGCGCGGATAGCCATGGAATTGGCCGAGAACAAGCATGACCCCTCGGGAACGAGCTCCATCAGCGCACGCACATAAGCGCCCTCCACCGGCTCGAGTGCATCCGGCGCAGAGGCCGTCGCGGCATGATTTCCCGGCAGCGGCATGGCCACCGTATCGCCCGGAAGAGGCAGCGAGTCATCCACCGCCAAAGCTCCGGCCACCGACGATTCCACTGCCAGAATGCGCAGGCGCGCCTCGTCGTTGGCGCGAATCCATTCCGTAGCGAACGCCCGCTGGGTCTTGCGCCCCTCGCCATGCCACACGCTGCGCACGAACCCGAGCGGCGTGGTGCCGACGAACACGTCGGTAGACACGTTGAAGTCGCGCGTCTCGGCCACATCAACCACGATGGACAAGGGCCGCACCTTCTCCAGGAAAGCCGCCGTGGCCTTCGAAACGGGATAGCGGCCGAAGCGAATGACCACCTCGGGGCGCGGGCACGAGCCATGGCGACACAGGTTGTCGTAGTTGTCGATAACGAGGGGGTCGTCCAGCGAGCGCAGGCCCGACAGAGGATCGGCCAGAAGTGGGAACGACCAGCGCCGCGCCCAAGCCACGATCTCCTCGGCCTCGGCCAGCGTCTCGCAGGCGCCCTCGCCCACGAGCACCAGCGTCGGACGCTTGCGCAGGGCCTCTTCGATAACGGCCACATGGGCCCCCGACAGCTGCCCGGTGGGTCCCAGCAAGGGCCCCAACGCCGGACGGTCGGCCGCCTCGTCGCCATCGCCCTTGCGTCGCGCCACCGGCACCGAGCGCGCACCCACCGCGAAGCAGTCGCGAGCGCCATGGAAGGCCGCCTGAATATCAGCGTTCCCGAAATCGGGCTTCAAGGGAGCCGCCAGAGGGAAGTTCAGCTGAACGGGCCCAGCAAAATGAGCCGAAGCGCGAGAAGCCACCTGCACGCTCGCGTCATAGTTGGCCAGAGCCGCGAAGTCATCGAGACCCGAGCGCAGGGCCGAGGCCGCCGACGGGCCCGACCCCATAGTGGCCGACGGGCCGAGGGCCGCCAGCACCGCCTCGCGGGCCGCCTGACGCGCAAAGGCGATATCGCGATCCCGGCCACCGGGCAGCGGCATGGCGCGGAAAGAGCGCACATGGTCGCCGTAGGCTTTCAGCTGATCGGTAGTTTGCGGGGCGCCAAGACCCTGCAGCTGAGGAGGCCGATCGGCCGACAGCACAATGAGGGGCACGCGCGAAGTTTCCGCCTCGATGACGGCCGGGTAGTAGTTCGCAAGCGCCGTGCCCGAGGTGCACACGAGCACCGCCGGCCGCCCGCTCGCCTTCGCCATGCCGAGCGCCAGAAACGACGCCCCGCGCTCGTCGATATCCACGAATACGCGCAGATCGTCGGGGCGACGGCGCGACAGCTCGTAGGCCGCCATGGCCAGCGCCGTAGAGCGCGAGCCAGGGCTGATCACCGCATCGCGCACGCCCCAGCGCGTCAGCTCGTCAAAGAAAGCCGCCACGAACAGGGCCGTGTCGGTCTGATGGGTGCTCGTTGTCATAGTGCTTCCTTCCGCATGAGGTTTCGCACCATGATACCCTTCCGCAGCGCAAGCGGGGCACCCGTGCACCCAAATGCCACGGACGAAGCGGGACGCGGCCGAAAAGCCCCGCGGCCATCCGCCCGAAAGCGGGCCGCTAGGCGCCGAAGGCCGACAGGATGGTGCGCAGCTTCAGGCCGATCTCATCGTACTCGGCCGCCGCATCGCTGCCCGCCACGATGCCGCAGCCGCCGTAGACCCAGCCGGCCTCGCCGTCGAAGACGCCGGTGCGCAAGGCCACCGAGAACTCGCCGTCGCCGTCGCCGTCCACAAAGCCGCAGGCCCCGGCGAAGAAGCCGCGGTTGTAGGGCTCGATGGACCGAAGAAGCATCTTCGCCTCCCCCACCGGCGTGCCGGCCACCGCCGGCGTTGGGTGCAAGTCCTCCATGAGGTCGGCCAGGGTGATACCGGCGAGCACCCGAGCACGGGCCGGCGTGTAAAGGTGCTGCACATGGGCGAGCGTCATGATCTGGGGCGTAGCAGGCACGTCCACGTCGTAGCACACGCGATCGAGCACGCCGCGAATGAGCCGCACCACATAGTCGTGCTCGGCGCGGTTCTTGCCATCGGCCATAAGCTCATCGGCGAGCACCGCCGACTCCTCGGGCGTGGCGCCCACCGGGCACGTACCGGCCAGGCACATGGATTCCACCGCATCCCCCCGCTTGCGCACCAGCAACTCGGGTGTGCAACCGCAAAAGAACACGTCGGCATAACGGTACAGAAGCACCGTACCGCGCGCATCGCCGTCGATGAGGTTCACGAGCAGGTCCTTAGAAGAGAAGGGATGCTCGGCCACCAGGCGCTGGCGCCGCGAAAGCACCACCTTCTGCACACGGCCGGCGGCAATGGCATCAAGGGCCGCTTCCATTTCCGCATTCCACGCCTCGCGGGAATCGGGCTCCAGGGTGAAGGAGATAGTCTCAGGCGTACGCGCGGGCGCATCAGCCACCATGCGCTGGAAGCGAGCCACGCGACCTGGATACACCGGGCCCAGCGAGTTCACCTGGAGGAAACGGCCGCGCTCGTTCTCGATGAGCACGATTTCCGGCAGCATGAACCGCAGGCGCGGAAACGAAGCCATGAGGTCGTCGGCCGGGGCCGGATTGGTGGCGTCGAACCGATTGAACGAGAAGAACACCGGGGGCTGCTCGCCGGTCGGCACACGGCCCTTAACCGCATCCGCGCCCGCCCCGCAGGCCGGGGATGCAATCCCGCCCGCTTCCTCACCTGCAGCCACCTCGTGCAAGGGGCCGCCCTCGCCGCATTCGTATTCCACATCGCGCAAGCTGGGCAGGGCAATGCAGCGGCCGAGACCCATGTAGCGGCAGGCACGGGCCTTATCGTAGTACACGAACTGGTCGGTAAAACCCTTCTGCAGCCAGCAGAACGCATCCACCAGATCAGCCTCAATGGGCACGTTGCACGTATAGATTCGGGTCATGACCGCCTCGCTCGCATCGTTTACTATCGCGAAAACATTCTACCATCCGCAACACCCACACGAGGAAGGCAGCCGAGTCCCCGGCCCCAACGAACGCAAGCGGCCCAACCGCATCTCGCTAACACTTCTGCATTCAGCCCTGTCCAAAGCGAGGGCGCCCGTCGCCGAAACGGACGCCCTCGTAAGGCGATGGCTCACTGTCGCGGCCGGTTCGTTACATCAGCGGCTTGCCGGCATCCCAGGCACCGCCCACTTCCTCGCCGACCACCCGGTAGATGCGGCGCGTGGAATCGTAGACGATGGGACGCATGCGGCCAAAGTCGACGCGCCCCTCCTCATCGAGAATGGACTCGTCGACCCGCGTGTTCACCACTTCGCCGATGAAACGCTTCTCGCCGCCCCAATCCTGCACGTCACGCACGACGCACTCCATGGTCAGCGGAAACTCTTCGATCACCGGCGCGTCCACGTGAGCCGAGGGCGTAAACGTCAGCCCCGACTTCTCGGCCTTGTTCACCGTGCGCCCCGTGGCCATGCCGAAGTAGTCGGCCTCTACCACATGGGCCGCATCGGCCGGCGCCACGGTGAAGGCACCCTTGGCCAGGATGTTCTCGGTGGTCTTGTGGTCGCCGATATTGATGGCAATCTCGTGGCGCGTGCATTCGCCGCCCCACGCCACGTTCATGGCATTGGGTACACCCGCCTCGTCGTAGCTGGCCACGATGAACACCGACTGCGGGAAAAGCTCGCCGGCAGCACCCAGATCCTTCTTCATGTTCGCTTCCTTTCGACAGTACTTGCTTTTCTACTCGCTTCGAGTATCGTATAGCGCCGAAGTGATTGCTAGTACTGGTTTATTTGTCAGGTACTATCTTTAAGGAAAGTGAAATAATGGGGAACCTTCCAATTGCCGAGGCCGACTTCTCCCAAACGGGATACAGCTACACTCTCTCCCTCATCCAGGGAAAGCACAAGATGGTGATCCTCTACTGCCTGATGGAGTACGAACCCGTGCGCTTCAACGAAATGCGTCGCTACCTGGGGCGCATCTCAGACAAGACGCTCTCGGTGAACCTGAAGGAGCTGGAACGCGACGGCCTTATCGCGCGCACCGAGTACCCGCAGATTCCCCCGAAGGTGGAGTACTCGCTGACCGAGCTGGGCGCTTCCCTCATGGAAGTGCTCGACCAGATGTGCACCTGGGGAGAGGCTCACCGGCCCCAATAGGCATTATCTTGCAGTCGCGCGGCCCTCAGAAAAAAGAAAGGCAGGGAAGTCGATGCCCTGCCTTTCCTGCCTTGGTTTTCGAATTACAGCCTGCGCTCATAAGAACGCGAAAGCGTCGGCTAGATCTGGTACATCGCCTGGAAGACGTCTTCGCGCTGGATGAGCACCTGCATGCCCAGCTCATCGCCGGTGGTGGTCAGGCGCTCCTGCACGGTGTTGAAGTCGGCGCGGGCAGGCTCCAGAGTGACCATCATGGTCATGGAGAACATGCGGCCCTCGCCGAGAATGGTCTGGGAGATATCGTCAATGTTGGCGCCGCAATCGGCCAGCACGGTGGCGATGGCGGCAACCACGCCGGAGCGATCCTTACCGAGAACGGAGATGACGCATTTCATGGGGCAACCTTCTTTCTGTAGGGGCTGTCGGAAGATCCTTTGACTCGCTTCGCTCGCTCAGGATGACGCGGGCAGATCGGGCTCTAGTGGCGGAAAATCAGGGACAGGGCCTCGGCGCGAGCGTCGGCATCGGTCTCGAAGCAGCCGCGCACGGCGCGCGTGGTGGTCTTCGCGCCCGGCTTCTTCACGCCGCGCATGCTCATGCACAAGTGCTCGGCCTCCAACACCACGATGACGCCGGCCGGATGCAGCGCTTCCACCAGCGTATCGGCGATCTGCCCAGTCAGGCGCTCCTGCACCTGGGGACGCTTCGCGAAACCGTCCACGAGACGTGCCAGCTTCGAGATGCCGCAAATACGCCCGTCCTCGCCAGGGATGTAGGCCACATGCGCCCGCCCGAAGAACGGCGCCAGATGATGCTCGCACATACTGTAGAACGGAATATCGCCCACCAGCACAATCTCGCTGTGGCCCTCGTCGAAGGTCACGTCAAAATGCCGCGACGGGTCTTCCTCCAAGCCTCCCAGCACTTCCTCGTACATGCGGGCCACGCGCGCCGGCGTTTCCAACAGGCCCTCGCGGTTGGGGTCTTCCCCGATGCCTTCCAAAATCAGGCGGACGCCTGCTTCGATCTTCGATGTATCCACGGTTGTCGTTACTCCTTGCAAACGGTTGGCGTCATGTTATCACGACGTCACCGACCCACGGCGCCCGAGCGCGATAATAGCAAGATCAAAGGCTGTTCGCGAGAAGGGATCGACCATGAAGAACCTCTTGGCCGAGTTCAAGGAATTCATCAACCGCGGAAACGTCATCGACATGGCCGTCGGCATTATCATCGGCGCGGCGTTCACTGCCATCGTCACGTCGCTGACCGACAACATCATCAACCCGTTCATCAAGCTCATCACCGGCGGCAACGGCACCGACGTGGCCGGGCTCACCATCCCCGTGCCCGGCACCGCAAACGGCATCGACTTCGGGGCGTTCATCAGCGCCATCATCAACTTCCTCATCGTGGCGTGGGTGGTGTTCCTCATGGTGAAGGCCTTCAACAAGATGAAGGATGCGGGCGCCAAGAGGCTCGTGCGCCGCAACGGCAAGAACGAGGAGATCATCGAGCACGCCCCCACCTGCCCCTTCTGCTTGGAAGAGATCAACGTGGGCGCCACCCGCTGCCCCCACTGCACCGCCGAGCTTCCGGCCCCAGCTGAAATGACCGTGGAAGTGGTGGAGAAGTAGCCGCAAACTTACTTGTGGTACGGCTCGCCGCGGGAGATTTTGAAGGCACGGTAGATCTGTTCGAGCAGCACCACACGAGCCAGGTTGTGTGGCAGCGTGATGGGACCGAAGGAGAAGGTCTCGTCGGCCCGGGCGCGCACGGCATTGCTCACGCCGTCGGAGCCGCCAATGACGAAGACGAGCTCGCTCTCGCCGCGCAAGGCCAGATCGTCCACATGTTGCGAGAAGCCTTCGCTCGAACGCTGCTTGCCCTCGATAGCCATGAGGATAACACGCGCACCCTCGGGTACCGCGGCCAAAATACCCGCGCCCTCGCGCTCGCGTGCCGCGTCCACCCCGCCGGCACGTGCCGGATCCACATCGGGAATCTCGGCCACCGACACCTTTGCGTAGGGCCGCAGCCGCTTCAGGTACTCGTCGCAGGCCGCCACCCAGAACTTCTCCTTCAGCTTACCCACGGCTATAACAGTTATCTTCAGCATGACGTCCCTCGCTCTCGAACTCCGCCCTATGCGCGGCCCCGCCTTGCGGCCTTGCACGGCTCCGGCTCGCTACCGGCGCGACTTAGCCGATCTCCACGTCGAGCCCCACGGGGCAGTGGTCGGAGCCCTCAACGTCGTCGTAAATACTCGCAGCAACCACGGCGTCGCGCAGCGCGTCGCTCACAAGGAAGTAATCGATGCGCCACCCCGCATTCGTGGACCGCGCGCGGAACCGATAGCTCCACCAACTGTAGCGCCCCGTCTCATCGGGGTGCAGCAGGCGGAAGGTGTCGGTAAAGCCAGCATCCAGAAGATCAGTGAACTTCCCGCGCTCCTCATCGGAGAAGCCCGAGGCACCGCGATTGGGGCCTGGGTTCTTCAGATCGATTTCCTGATGCGCCACGTTGAAGTCGCCGCACATCACCACAGGCTTCGGGTCACTCGTCTCGCCGCTCGGGAGAATGCCAGCCTCGAGCCCCTTGCAGAAGTCGCGGAAGGCGTCGTCCCATTCCATGCGGTGGTCGATGCGCGCCAACTCGTTCTGAGAATTCGGCGTGTACACGTTCACGAACCAGAACTGCGGGAACTCGCAGGCCACAATGCGCCCCTCGGCATCCAGGTACTCGTTGCCCAGGCCGTGCAGCACGCGCAGCGGCTCCTCGCGAGTGAACACCGCCGTGCCCGAGTAGCCCTTCTTCTCGGCGGCGCTCCAATACTGGTGATAGCCAGGCAAGTCCAGCTCCACCTGGCCCACCTGGCACTTGGTCTCCTGAATGGCAAAGATGTCGGCGTCGAAGGCGTCGAACACTTCCAGAAAGTTCTTCTTCAGCACGGCCCGGATGCCGTTCACATTCCACGAAACAAATCGCATAAGACTCCTTTACTGCAAAAGGCCCCGGAGTGCCCGGGGCCTTTCATGATACTCGAATGGGCGGACGAAGCGCCGCTACTTCCAGTCGGAACCGATGAGGATGAGGAAATCGCCCTCGTAGACGTACTCACCGTTCTTGTTCTGCACGGCACGGCCGCAGCCGAGCGCATCGATGAGCTCCTCGGCGTAGGCGCGCTGGTCGGTGGTATCGAACACAATGACCGTCTCCTCGTAGCTGAAGGAGTTAGCATTGCTGGCATCGGCCGTGTAGCCCAAAGGCTTGATGCGCTCAAGCGCCTCGGCGCCCACCCCGTCGACACCGTTGCCATTCTTGATGGTGACGATGCCCGTGCGCGTTTCGCCAAAGGTCTTACCCTTCGTAGAAGTGCCATCGGCCGCCTGCACGCCGACTTCCTGATCGCCGGCACCGCCCGCACCGTCGCCCGCGCTCGCTAGCACCGTGCCGTTCAACTCATCCACCTGGTCGGTCTCGGTGGGCGGCAGACCTTCCTTCACACGGTTCATCATGGTATTCCACGCCTCCACGTCAAGCTTCTCGTACCACGTGTCGTTTCGATACTCGCTTATCGTGGGTTCCATAGCGGAGTAGATATCCTTGGAAGGATCAAGTCCCTGGAGAGAGTTGGCCAATGCGAGGATATCGGCGATCCTGAAGTCGGTGGTCACATACTCAGAAAGCGCTTCGACAGTGCTTGCCATAGTGGCCACATCCGAAGAGAGAATCTTCTTCGCGATGGCGCCGAGCACGAGGCGCTGATTGGCAGCGCGGTACCGATCGCCGTCGCCGTACTCGTCGTAGGCGTGGCGTGCGCGGCACAAAATGAGCGCCTGATCGCCGTTAAGCGTCTGCTTGCCCGCATCCACATGGCCACCGGCCCGCTTGTCGTTAATTTCCATGGGCACATCTACCTCGATGCCACCGAGAGCGTCCACCACGTCCTTGAAGCCGTCGAAGTTGATCTCGGCATAGTGCGAAATGGGCACACCAGCCATCTGGGATACCGCCTTAATGGCGCCAGCCGGGCCGCCGAAAGCATAAGAAGCGTTCAGCTTCTGCGTGCCGTAACCCTCGATCTCGGTCTCCGTGTCACGGTGCAGCGACACCATGGTGACCTTCTTGTTTTCCGGGTCGACCCGCGTGAGAATCATCGAGTCGGAGCGGAAGGTGTCACCGGCATAGGCGCCCTCCTCGCGCTCTTTCGACTTATCGGTGCCCATGAGCAGCATATAGAAGGTGCCTCCGTCGTAGTCAGCCGGCTTCTCGAGCGCCTCCTCGATCTCGGGAGTGATCTCCTCGTTGAAGTTAGTTTCCAACTGGTTGATGTAGGCAAAGGCCATGCCCACACCGCCGACCGCCAGCACGAGCACGGCGGCTAAGGCACCCAGCAGCACGCGCTTACGCTTCTTGCGGCGGCGATCCTGAGCGTAATCGCCCCCCGCCGCAGCGCGAGAATAGGGATTGCCCTCCGGCAGCGGCGGTGTCGCGTTCGTCACCGGCACTCCCGACGGTAGCGGCGCGCTCACCGACTGGGACGAGTGCGCGGCAATGGGCTGGGAATGGCGGGGATTGTTGGAGCCAGCCAGCGGTTGCGAATGACGCGGGTTGTTCGACTTGCCGACGGGCTGGGAGGCGTGGTTGCCGCGCTGGGCGCGGGGGTTGTTGCTTCCTGACGTTTCGGTCATCTGAGGCGGTCTCGCTTTCGTAGTTCCTGTGCCATGGCGCGCGGCCATAGACCTCGACATCGCTGGTATCGTTGATCAAGGTTACATTTTGGTATAAAAGAGCGAGAGCGCGCAATAAAACAGCGCTTTTTACCAGCGAAACGTCATAGGACACGGGCAGATTGTCCACAATTCACCGCCCGAGCACGAAGCAGGAAGGTGAGGGTTAGGGCGAATCGGCATACGCAAACGACCGCCTCCGCCCTCAACCGCTAAGAGAGGCGTCTCACCATGACCTCGTTGGCCGCGAGTTCCGCCGCATCATCGAGTGGGGAAAGATCGGGCACCGCCACCCCCGTGCGCATGGCACGGCGCTCGAGCGCGCGGGCGAGCATCCAGTCGGCCACCTCGGGGTTCTTGGAAAGAGCAGGACCGTGGGAATAGGTGCCGACCACGTTCTTGTAGCGAGCGCCCTCCACGCGATCATCGTCGTTGTTGCCGTGACCGCAAGGCGAGACAACGCGGCCGAAGCCCTCAACGCCCGGACCCAAATAGGTGCGACCGGCATGATTCTCGTAGCCCACCACCGGATGGGTCGCCAAGGGAGATTCCAGCACCATGTTATCGATGAGGCGGTCGGCCGAGGTACCGGGGCGGCGCGTCTCCATATCGATGATGCCGAGGCCGGGCACCAGCTCGTCGCCCCAGAGCCACTGACGGCCGAGGATCTGGTAGCCGCCGCATATAGCCAGCAGCGGGCCATCCTCTTCCACGTAGGCGGACAGGTCATCGCGCATGGCCAGAAGCTGCTCGCTGGCCAGCTTCTGCTCCCGGTCGGGGCCGCCGCCCATGAAGACGAGGTCCACCGCAGACAGGTCAACCGTATCGCCATGTTCGACACGATGCACCTCTACGGGAATGCCACGCCAGCGCAGGCGCTGCTCCAGGATGCGCACATTACCACCGTCGCCGTAGAGGTTCAGCAGGTCGGGCAACATGTGCGCAATGACGACGGGCGTTTCGTCGGTAGCGGCATCGGCGCGTGCGGCCTCGGCCGACACGGGCTCGGACGCAGAAGCTGCGACGTCGCTGTCGGCACTAGCAGCCGCAGGAGCCGCGTCATCGGCATCGCCGCCGTCGGTGGCCACAGGCGTCGGCGCCGCAGCGGCCCGCTCCCCTTCCGCTGCTTCCCGCGCGTTCAGAGCATCGTGCACTGGCGGCAGGGCTGTGTAGTTCGCGATAGCGTACACGGCGGCATCGCGCGGCATCACACCGGCAGCCGTAAGCGCGCCCAGGCGGTCGAAGGCGTCGTCGATAGACTCGATAACGGCAGCTTCGATGCCCGCGTACTTCAAACGCACGGCCAAATCGTGGGCCCGCGAGCCCCCGGCGAACACCACCAAATTCTCCTGAGCTGCCAACTCTTCGAAGTCGATATCCCAGATCCACGAGATGTCGCGGCCATCGGCCACCTGGTCGTTGATGAAGAACGCCACCATCTTGGGACCTGCATCCGCTTCCACGATCTTCAGGTTCTGGTTGAAGCCCGTGGGGTTCTTCGCCAGGTTCAGCAGCACGTCGCGGCCGTTCAGACGGTAACGCTGGAGGCGCCCGTTGCGCGGGTCGAAAGCCTCCACGGCCCGTTGGAAATCGGCCGTGGGAACACCCGTCTCGTGGCAGAGCGCGTAAGCTGCCACCAGGTTGTAGGCCGCATAGGGCGTCGGTTGCGGAGTGCGCAAGCGCTCACAGGCATGAGGCCCGCACACCTCCATGGTCACGCCGCCGGCGCCGAGGGCTATATCGCGCCCGGCATAAGCAAGCGCGGGGCGAGCGAAGTCGCACTGCTCGCAGAAATAGTCGCCAAGCTGGCCGTATTGACGGTAGCGGTACTGAATCATGCCGTCGCACTTCTGGCACATCTGCGCGTCGGCCACGGTGTTCTGGGCAAGCTCCATGGACTCGTCCAGCCCGAAGGGAATGGAGCGGTTGTCCACCGTATCGGCAATGCGAGCACAGAGGGGGTCGTCCGCGTTGAAGATGAGCACGGTGTCGGGCGATGCCGCCAGAGCACCGGCGATGGAAGTCTGAATGCGGTCGATCTCGCCGCAGCGGTCCAACTGGTCACGGAACAGGTTGAGCAGTAGCACGTAGTTCGAGCGCAAACGCGGCAGCACGTGGGCAAGCCACAGCTCATCACATTCGAATACGCCCCACTGGGCCGCAGGCTGCTGCAGCAGCGCCGAGGTGATGCCCGCCGCCAGGTTCGCGCCCGTACGGTTGCAGATAATGGTGCGCCCGGCCGCCTGGAAGGCGTCGGCCACCAGGTTGTTCGTCGAAGTCTTCCCGTTGGTGCCCACGGTGATGACCGAGCCGGCGGAGCACTTGCCGCGCAGCTCGTCTAGCAGCGCGGGGTCTATTTTCAGAGCGATCTTCCCCGGCAGATTGGCCGCAGGCCGATGGGCCACATGGCGCAGCCCCCAAGTGGAAACAGCACCAGCCGCCTTCGCGAGCGTAAACCTCAAGCTCATACATGCACTCCATCGTAGAAGAGCGGCGCAGCACCGCCCGACCTCACCAATACCTGCTTAGTATAGCGTTGCCGCGCAAGCCACACTACGACCTCCCCGCATCCCCCATATCACCGTCCGTCTAAACTGCAGCGCTCGAGGCTCTGGCACACATCATGGGCCTTGTCGATCAGCTGCTGGCGCGAGGATATGTCGAGTTTGTCGTAAATATGCCGGATATGGGTCTTTACCGTGCTTTTCGACAGATACAAATCCTCGGCGATGTACGGACCACTGCGTCCTTGCAGCAGCATGCCCAATATCTCCCCTTCACGCGGGGTTAGCGCAAAGCGCCGCGCGATCTCCCCCGTTGCCTGGGCCAAATCGGACAGGCCAACAGTCCCAGACTTTACCGATGCTGGTGGAAACACCGCATCCTGGGCAAGGCGAAAGAGCAACAGTGCAAGAACGACGAAGCCCACCGTGGGCATGCCCACGATCATGAAATCCCTCAATGCAACAGGCATCGATACGAGAGGCGCGGGCGTCGTCAGCTCGATGAGGAGGGTCGCAGTCACCGCCCCAACCGCGCCACCAGCCGCTTGCCTCAATATGCATGAACGGAACGCGCCGAAAGAGCCCTGGGACCAGCGAAGAACCAATCCGGCAAGAACGAAAACTTCCCCGTAGCAAGCGAGACAATTCAGCAGCACATAAACAGCACCGCTCGTCGGCATCGTGGGCAGGTTGAAATACAGCACAGCAACGGCCACAAGAACAAAGCAGCTCAGCACATAGGTCACCCGCCCCCTTGTGACCCTAACGGCAACCGCAACCACAATGGCAACAACAATGCTCACAACGAGAAACGTTGCGGCCGCCGGTGTCACCGATCCGATGAGAACATCGGCGTGCACGCCGGCGAAGCGCGTCGACTTGGGGTATACGTTATAGCAGTAGCCGAAGAGCACACCACTTACAGTTGCGAACGCCCCAAAAGAGGATGGCTCAAGCATGCTACGCAAGTGGCTACGACGCATTGACCCCGTAAAGCATGACGATCTTGCCGCCCCATGGGGCAGCAGGGCCATAGCCGCAAGGGCTATGATCGGGAGAAACGTAATTGCTACGAGCAACCAATTCTGAGGCACCCATGCGCTCAATCCGAAAAACAGCAGTACTCCCACCGCGTAAGACGAGACCAAAACAGCAAGGCCGTAAACCAAATGTCGCGCAGAGGCCCAGACGATGCTTCCCAGAACTAAGCAGGCGACGGCCGCCCCGGTTATCGCGCCCAGCATCAACCCGAAAACCATTCCTAGCAATGGAACTAGTCCCAAAGCAGCCGTTCCAGAAACCGTGCCAAGAGCGACAAGAGCTATCTTCGACAAAAGAATCGCCGATGGAAAAGCTGCGCGACGACGAAGAAATGCCAGAGCCAAAGGAAGTACCGCTAGCGCTCCCAGCGCTGCGGCAGAGGCGAACACGGTGGCCTGGGTAACTGAGTCATTTCCCCGATAAAAAGCGCCCGAAAGAAACATTGCAAACAACCACGCGAATACGGGGGCAGCCGTCAGACAATCCGCTAAGCCACAGCCCAGCGACGCTTTCCGCGCTTCTGTGCGCTCGTTGCTCTCTTGCTGCGTCATAACCACCTCCCCAAGAAGAAGTGTAGCAAAAACAGCCACCAAAGCACGGACCTTCCCGGCACTCTGAGCCAATATCAACCAAAAGGGATGAGAGGTTGAACCCTTTAGATCGATGGAACAGAAGCGGCCTCGACCTAGGATGAGCTTTGCTCGAGCCACTCGGTTCGGGCTCATAACTAGGAGATATTCGAGGAGGAACTAATGGAGACACTGAATCGTCGACAATTTCTCACAGCGGCCGGCATGTCTGCCGCCGCCCTGGGAGCCATGGGACTTGCGGGCTGCGCCCCGACGGGAGACTCGTCCCTCTCGTCCACGGGAGCGATGACCGGGGGCGTTCCCCAGGAGTGGGACCAGGAGGCCGACTTCGTGGTGCTCGGCAGTGGCACGGCCCTCACCGGCGCGCTGAAGGCCGCCGCCGACGGCATGTCGGTTATCGTGCTGGAAAAGGCCAAGCAGATCGGTGGCACCACGGCCCTTTCGGGTGGCCAGGTGTGGGTGCCCTGCAACGACTACTCCCAGGAGAAGGACGACCCCGCATTGGCCAAGACCTATATGACCAAGGTGGCTGCGGGCCTATCCACCGAGGCCATCATCGACGCCTACATCGATCGCGCCTCCGAGATGGTCAACTTTATCGCCGAGCAGACAGGCTGCGAATGGTCGGTCAGCCCCCGCATCGACTACCACGCCCAGTGGGAGGGTGCGAGCCGCGACATGCGATCGCTGTCCTGCGTTATTAACGGAAAGCGCTCCGGCGCCCACTTCACCCAGCCAGAAGCCGAAGCAATCCAGAGCATGGGCGGCACTATTCTCACCGAGACCCCCGGCGTGCGCCTCGTATCGCGCCCGACCGACACGGGTGCCCAGGAGGTGCTCGGCGTCATCGCCCAGGATGCCAAGGGCAACGAGATTGCCATCAAGGCCAACCGCGGCGTGCTCATCGGCACGGGCGGCTTCTCCTACAACGAGGCCATGCTGAACGCCTACCATCCCATTCCGATGCGCGGCTGCATGTGTGTTCCCGAGTCAACCGGCGATGGCATCCTCATGGGTCAGGCCGTAGGGGCTAATCTCACTATGATGCCCTGGGGCTGGGGACAGGTCAACTTCAAAGTGCTTAGCGAGCAGAACTTCGAAGCCGGCATCTGCTCGACCGCTGTATCCTGCTATGCCTACCAGTCCAAGCCCGGCTCTATCTTCGTCAACCGCCACGGCAAACGCTTCTGCGATGAGGCTTCCGACTATGATTCCATGTGGTTCGGATTTCAGGGACAATCCACCACTGGCGAGATGGAATTGACCAATGTGCCGGCCTGGTACATCTGCGACCACAGCGTTCGCGAGGCCCTATCCGATCCCGAGAAAGGCGATATCTTCTTTGGTGTCGGACTGGAGGGCGATCTTCCGGAGTGGGGTTACAGCGCCGACACCATTGAAGAGCTGGCTGAAAAGATCGGCATCGACCCCGCAACCCTGAAGGCGCAGGTCGACAAATACAACGCCGATGTGGAAGCGGGCGTCGACACCGAATTCCACCGCGGAGAATCGGAGTTCGAGACTTACAACATGATGAACGGCGGTCCCACCCTGGGCGCACTCGTGAAACCGCCCTTCTACGCTGCCGAGATCATTCCCGTCTACCAAGGCACTAAGGGAGGCATCCAAATTAACGAGAACGGCCAGGCGATCAGCGTGACCGGCGAGCCCATCGCACGCCTGTATGCCTGCGGCAACACCACCGGGTGCGGCACCCCCGGCAAGTACTACACCGGCGCCGGCGGCACCAACGGCCCTGGCATGGTGTTCGCCTACCTGGCCGCCGAGCATGCAGGAGCTCTCGAAAACTGGGAGTAATAGCAAGCTAGCATTCTCATCCCCTAGTCAGAGCGCCAGTCGACCTTCCCTCCCTCGACTGGCGCTCAACGCGTTTCGTGGGATATTTGGCTTACCAGCATGCACATGGATTATCCGAGAGGTAACGTTTCGATCTCTTCCCAGGCTCAGCATGCCCCCTTGGCGACGTTTTGGGCAATAACCACCTATAGTGCTCTTTAGTTTCAAAGAACGCCTAGGCGTTCGGAGAGAATCGCCAGGCAAAACCGGGAGGTGTGCGGTGACCGTCGCGCAGATCATCTCCGTGACCGTATTCCTCGTCACGCTGGCCCTCGTCATATCCGAGAAGGTGAACCGTGCGCTTGCGGCGCTGGCCGGCGCCGTAGTGCTGCTCATCCTGCATGTGGTGTCCTTCGAGCAGGCCATGGACCACGTGGATCTGAACACCCTCGGCGTGCTGTTGGGCATGATGCTGTTTGTGGCCGTGGTGAAGCGCTCGGGCGTCTTCGAGTACTTGGCCATCCGCTGCGCCCAGATCGCTCAAGGGCACCCATGGCGTATCATGGCCCTGCTCATGGCGCTGACGGCTTGCCTGTCGGCTTTCTTGGACAACGTAACCACGGTGCTGTTGGTCGGCCCGGTCACGCTGACGCTGTGCCGGCTTTTGAACCTGCACCCCGTGCCGTTCTTCCTGGCGGAGATCCTGTCGTCGAACATCGGCGGTACCGCCACCCTCATCGGTGATCCGCCCAACATCATGATCGGTTCGGCAGCGAAGCTCACCTTTGCCGACTTCCTGGCCGTAGACGGCCCAGCGGTGCTCGCAGCACTCGCGGCCGTGATGGCGGTGTTCTACTTCGTTTACGGCCGCTCCATGGAGAAATGCCCGCGCAACCCCGGCGTCGTGATGGCGCTGAACCCCGCCGACTACATCAAAGATAAGCGGCTTATGCGGCTGTCGGTGGCGCTCACGGGCTGCGTGGTGCTCGGGTTCGTGTTCCACGGCGCACTGGGACTGGAGTCCTGCGTGATCGCCCTGGCCGCGGCGGCCGCCATCCTGCTGCTGTCGCGCACGAGCATCGAAGAGGCCTTAAGCCAGGTGGAGTGGGTGACGCTCGCCTTCTTCACGGGGCTGTTCGTTATTGTGGGCGCGCTCACGGAAACCGGCGTGATCGGCATGGTGGCCCAGGGCATCATGGGCGCGACGGGCGGCAACGCGTTCGCCACCATGCTCGTGCTGCTGGCAGGCTCAGCGCTGGTGTCGGCGTTTCTGGACAACATCCCCTTCGTGGCCACGATGATTCCCATTCTGCTGTCGCTGCAAGCCGGCGGCATGGACGTGATGCCTCTGTGGTGGGCCGTATCGCTTGGCGCGTGCCTCGGCGGCAACGGTTCGCTCATCGGCGCGAGCGCCAACGTGGTGCTGGCCGACATCAGCAAGCAGAACGGGCACCCCATCACCTTCGCCCAGTTCTTCCGCGTGGGCTTCCCCTGTATGCTGCTCACCGTGGGGATTGCCGCCGTCTACCTCATGGTGCGCTTCCCAGCCTAAGGAGCGCCTTTCTTGCGGGGTCGGTGTCGCTGCCCGCTTCCCTTTCCTCCCCTCCTACTCCCTCGCTCACCCGCAGGATAGAGCTCACCACCCCACTCGCCCGCAAGACCGAGCAAGACCTCCCGCTCCCCTCCTCTTGTGGGGAAGTCTTGCGTTTTGTTCTTGCGAAGGACGCGGGCTTTCGCTATACTTTGCAGTCGCTTCGTGAAGAAGCGCTTCGCCAACGTGGCTCAGCTGGTAGAGCAACGCACTCGTAATGCGTAGGTCAGCGGTTCGAATCCGCTCGTTGGCTCCACAAAATCGCAGGCCAGATACAATATCTGGCCTGCTTGCATTTTTGCTGGAATAGGGTGCTCCCACTCGCTTTCGGGGGTATGGCTCAAAAAGTGTGCTCCTGAAGTTTACTCACTGCCTGTATTGCGTGGGCATGTGGAACTCGTTCCAGTCGATGCCCGACCCGTACTCCTCGGGCGCCCCGTCGGGCCGCCTGCGCTTGCCGGAGATCGACGAGAACAGCCCCTGCACTTGGTCGT
>JBCLSG010000002.1:0-354808 GCA_041225375.1 Eggerthellaceae bacterium 24-137 | reverse complement strand
CTCGACGCCGTGCAAAACGTTTCCAGCCATATAAAAAGCCTCCCATTTCTCATGTCCAAGAAATGGGAGGCAGTTCAAGCCGTCGGGGCCGCAAAAGAGCACAAAGCCCTAGGCATCCAGGAAGTCGGCGGCCGATTCGGCACAGTTGGCGCCGTCGGCCACGGCGGTCACCACCTGACGCAGGTCCTTAGTGCGCACGTCCCCCGCCGCAAACACATCGGCAGTGGCGGTGCGGCCCGTGCCATCGGCCACAACGTAGCCGCTCGCATCCAGCGCCAGCGCTCCGGCCAGAAACTCGGTGTTGGGGCGCATGCCCGCAGCGACGAACACCGCCGAGACGGGCAGATCGCGCACCTCATCGGTCTTCACGTTGCGAATGCGCACGCCGGCGATGCGCGGCCGTGCCTCGTCCTCGGTCAGAAACTCCTCGGCCACGCTGTCCCAGCACATCTCCACATTGGAAAGCTCGGCCAGACGCTGGTGGTAGATGGCCGTGGCCCGCAGCTTGTCGCGGCGGTGCACCATGTACACCTTGCGGCAGATGCGCGCCAGGTAGATGACGTCGGCCGCGGCCGTGTTGCCGCCGCCGATTACCGCCACGTCCTTGCCGCGGAAGAAGTTGCCGTCGCAGGTGGCGCAGTAGGACACGCCGCGCCCCCGCAGCTCCTCTTCCCGGGGCAACCCCAGCTGGGCTGCCTTCGCTCCCGTGGCCACGATGACGGTTTTCGCGAAATAGGTGCCGAAAGGTGTGGTGAGCTTGTTGGGCTCAGCGGTGAAATCCACCGCCGTCACTTCTTCCGAGATGAGCCGCGCACCGAACGAGGAAGCCTGCTCGTACATGTCCATGGACAGCTCGAAGCCGCTCGTGGAGCGCGTGTATCCTGGGTAATTCTCCAAGTGCTCGGTCTGGGCGCACTGGCCGCCGGGCGAGAGCATCTCGAACATAGCGCAATCGAGACCCGCCCGCGAGGCGTACAGCGCCGCCGTGAGCCCCGCCGGCCCCGCCCCGATGATGGCCACGTCCAGCACCTCGCGATCACCCGTCTCTGCTTGCCGCGCCATAGCCGCCTCCTTCCAGAAAGGGGCGGCCTTTCGGTCGCCCCTCGGTTCTTACCTCTACATTTCTGCTTCTTCCAGATTCCCTCCGGACAAAGCGTCCGAAGCCCGGGAGAAGCTTACAGCATCGCGAGAATGTTCTGCTTCGGCTGGGCACCGAGGCGCTCGTTTTTCACCTGGCCGTTCTCGAACACGATGAGGGTGGGCACGCTGGACACCTGGTACTTGAAGGCCAAATCGGGGCTTTGGTCGATGTCCACCTTGTAAACAGCCACCTCGCCGGCCTTCTCGGCCGCGATCTCGTCGATGACCGGGGCCACCATACGGCACGGCCCGCACCAGGTGGCGAAGAAGTCCACGAGCACGGGGCCTTCGGCCTTCAGCACCTTGGCCTCGAACTCGTCGACGGACTTGATTACCTCTGCCATGGAAAACCTCCTAATAAGTACGCGGGGCACACGAGTACCCCTCCTGCATTTTTCGAAATTGTACCGCGAGCGCGCCGGGCGTGCTCCGCTCGCCCCGATTGTTGACCGTCTGACACAAAATTGTGCCGTCGCCGATAGACGGCGCAACCCCACGAATAGATCCGGCAGGAGTATCATGTCAACTAAGATAGCTCGGCCGGAAACGCCGGTCGCCCGTCAGGAGAAACCCATGGTTACCGATCTCGTATCCCTCGCATTTATCGCGCTCATAGCGTTTCTGTGCCCTATCATATGCAAGCTCATCCCGAACAAGGCGGTGCCGGAGACGGTGCTGCTGCTGGGTGCCGGCGCCTTGTGCGGACCCCACGTGCTGAATATCGTGCAGGTGACCGACGCCACCTCGCTTTTGTCCGACTTGGGCCTGGCGTTTCTGTTCCTTCTGGCCGGCTACGAGATCAGCCCGAAGAACCTCACCGGATCGGAGGGGCGCCGGGGCGCGGCCACCTGGTTTGTCACCTTCGCCATCGCGTTTCTCGTGGTGGTGGCATGGCCCTCGTTCTCGGTGTTCTCAGTGGACGGCATGGCCGTGGCCATCGCGCTGACCACCACCGCACTCGGCACGCTGTTGCCCATTCTGCAGGAGCGAGGCCTTATGGACACCCGCATCGGCAGCGAGATTCTGGCCTACGGCACCTGGGGCGAGCTTCTGCCGGTGCTGGCCATGACGCTTCTTTTGTCCACCCGGGCAAAGTGGGAGACCATGCTCATTCTTCTGGCCTTCATCGCCATCGCCCTCGTAGCCGCCACGCTGCCGAAGCATGCGCGGCGCGTGGGCAGCTGGCTGTATCGCTTCGTCATCGAGAATGCCAACACCAACGCGCAGATGCTCGTGCGCACCGTGAACCTGCTGCTCATCGGGCTGACGGCTATATCGGCCCTGTTCGACCTCGATATCGTGCTTGGCGCCTTCGCCGCCGGCTTCATCATGCGCTACCTCATTCCCGAGGGCAACCCCACTCTTGAGATGAAGCACTCGGCCATGGCCTACGGCTTCTTCATCCCGCTGTTCTTCGTCATATCCGGCGCGAAGATCGACATGACGGCGGTGGGCGCGAACCCTGAGCTCCTGCTCATGTTCATCGGGCTTTTGCTGTTCGTGCGCGCGCTGCCCATCTTCGTGTCGCTCTCCCTCGGCAAGACCTCCCGCGGCATGACCGTGCCCGAGCGGCTCACCGTCGCCTTCTACTGCACCACCGCCCTTCCCATCATCGTGGCGGTGACCACCGTGGCCGTGAGCGCCGGAGCCATGGACCAGGCCACGGCTAGCGTGCTTGTGGCCGCCGGCGGCATCACCGTGTTCATCATGCCGCTTCTGGCCTCGATCACCGCCCGCTCGGTGAACGCCGATCTGGGCCGCGCCCTGCGCGAGATCCGCGACGAGCCCCGGGCCATCGCCCACATCCTGGCCGAGCACCGGCGCCACGAGCGGGCGCTCCACCGCCAGCTGAAAGAGCGCCTGCGGGCCGCCGGTGCCGGACACGTGGACGTGTTCGATCTCACCGAACGCTGTCCCGGCGGCGTATGCCCCGTCCCGCCCGAGGCCGACGACGACGGTCGCTAGCTCGGCACCCCAGGCTCGACCTGCCGATAACGGGATATGCGGCGCATTTGTGCGGGCGTGGGGAGTGCGCGGGCTTCTCTGCTATAATATGTCACCGTGTCATCGAACTCGATGGCCCCATTCATTGATCTGGCTGCCCTTCCTAAGTACGGCAGTCGCGGAAAAGCGAAGAAGAGGTTTTCAATGAGCGAGCTTTTGTCTCAGCTGTGGACGCCTGAAATGCAGGCGGCCTTTACCGTCGTGCTCGTGCTTCTGGTCATTCTGTACGTGCTCTCCATCGTGTGGGTCGTGCGCGACGCCTACCTGCGCGGCACCGCCTGGTATATCTGGGCCGTCGTGGCCCTCGTGCCCGTTCTCGGCGTTATCGCCTACTGCCTTCTGCGTCCCCCGCTGCTGCAGCTCGACCGTGACGAGCAGGAGCTGGAGATCGCGCTCAAGCAGCGCCAGCTCATGAAGTACGGCGAGTGCGCCGCCTGCGGCTACCCCGTGGAAGCTGATTTCGTGCTGTGCCCCAATTGCCACACCCAGCTGAAGAACCTCTGCATGCGCTGCAATCACGCGCTGGAGCCCTCCTGGACCGTGTGCCCCTACTGTGCCACGCCCGTAGGCGGTGCCCCGGCTGCCGGCTCCGGCCGCCCGCGCCGTTCTGGCTCCTCGGCGCCGCGCCGCTCCGGCAGCGCTCCCCAGCAGTAGCCGCCCGCACCCCGCGGGGTGCGCGGTTCGCACGTTTTTTCCCGATTGAGACAGAGCTGCTTCGGCAGCTCTGTTTTAATATGCAGGGTCGGCAATACCGCCGGCCGCAATGTCGAAGAGCCCTGGTAGTCAACGCCTGGGCGGAAAGGCGCAGGTGCTCTGTCTGCACCCGGCGCCGGAAAGGATCAAGCATGGAAATCACACTGCCCGACGGATCGAAGAAGGTCCTGGAAGACGGTGCCACTGTCGCCGATGTGGCCGCCTCCATCGGCGCGGGGCTGGCGCGGGCTGCGCTGGCCGGCATCGTCAACGATACGCCCGTCGATTTGGACGCGGTCGTCTCCGACGGCGATTCCGTGGCCATCGTCACCGCCAAAAGCGAAGAAGGTCTCGAGCTCATGCGCCACTCGGCGGCCCATCTTCTGGCAGCCGCGCTCACCGATCTGTATCCGGGCGTGAAGTTCGGCGTGGGACCGGCCATCGAGAACGGCTTCTACTACGACATCGAGCTGCCCGAGGGCGTCTCCGTCTCTCCCGACGACTTCGCGGCCATCGAGGCCCGCATGGCCGAGATCGCCAAGTCCGACGCTAAGATCGTCCGTCGCGAGGTAACCCGCGATGAGGCTCGCGAAATCTTCGCCACGCAGCCACTCAAACTTGAACTCATCGATGAACTGCCCGAGGGCGAAACCATCTCCATCTACCAACTGGGCGAGTTTACCGATTTGTGCCGCGGCCCCCATGTGCCCGGTACGGGCAAGATCGGCGCCTTCAAGCTCACCAAGGTGGCCGGAGCCTATTGGAAGGGCGATTCCGAGCGCGACATGCTCACCCGCATCTACGGTACGGCCTTCTTCAACAAGAAAGACCTGGAGGAGTACCTGCACAACCTCGCCGAGGCCGAGAAGCGCGACCACCGCAAGCTCGGGCGGGAGCTCGGCATCTACATGATGGAGCCCATGGCGGGCGTAGGCCTGCCGCTGTACCTCCCCAAGGGCGCGCGCGTCATCCGCACCCTCCAGGAGTGGCTGCGCCGCGATCTGTACGAGCGCGGCTACGAGGAGGTCATCACCCCGCACATCTACAACGCGGATGTGTGGAAGACCTCGGGCCACTACGGCTTCTACCATGAGAACATGTACTTCTTCCAGATCAACGAGGGCACCGACGACGATCCGCGCTACTCCGAGTACGGCGTGAAGCCCATGAACTGCCCGGGTCATGTGATCATCTACAAGAACGAGCTGCATTCCTACCGCGACCTGCCGCTGCGTTTCTTCGAGTTCGGCACGGTGTACCGCCACGAGATGAGCGGCGTGGTGCACGGGCTTTTGCGCGCCCGCGGCTTCACCCAGGACGACGCGCACATCTTCTGCACCAAGGATCAGGTGGTCGATGAGGTCGTGGCCATTCTGGAGCTGGTGGACTACATCATGAACACCTTCGGCTTCACCTACGAGGCCGAGATCTCCACGCGCCCCGATAAGTCCATCGGCACCGACGACATGTGGGAGCACGCCACCGAATCGCTGAAGGAGGCCTGCGCGCGCCGCGGCCTGGCCTACGATATCAACGAGGGCGACGGCGCCTTCTACGGCCCGAAGATCGACATCAAGGTGAAGGACGCCATCGGCCGCACCTGGCAGTGCTCCACAGTGCAGATCGACTTCAACATGCCCATGCGCTTCGGGCTCACCTACCGCACCGAGGACAACACCGAAGAGACTCCCTGGATGCTGCACCGCGCCATCTTCGGCTCCATCGAGCGCTTCCTCGGCATCCTCATCGAGCACTACGCCGGCGCGCTGCCGCTGTGGCTGGCGCCGGTGCAGGTGGCCGTCATCCCCATCGCCGATCGCCACAAGGAAGCTGCGGCCGAGTTCGCTGGCGAGCTGCGCGGGGTAGGCGGACGCGTTGAGGTGATGGATGCCAACGAGCCCATGAAGGTGAAGATCGCGAAGGCCCAAAGCCAGAAGATCCCCTACATGGTGGTGCTCGGCGACAAGGAGGTCGAGGAGCGCGTCGTGAGCGTGCGCGACCGCGCCGAGGGCGACCTGGGCCAGTGGGATCGCCAGAAGTTCATCGATGTGATCAGGGACGCTGCCATCTAACCCATTGCCAAATTCTATAGGGGCCGCCCCTTGAAACCATGAGCACCGAGGGTACACTTCCCTCGGTGCTTTTGTTATTGTTGACGCAACGAAAAAGCACGGTGCCCCAGACGAGCGAGGAGCAAGCCATGGCAAAGAGGACATTCACAACCTATGCCGCCAAAATGCGGCAAGCGAACCGGGAGGCCCTCGCCACCGTGGCGGCGCTGTTCGTCATTGTGGTCACCTGGCTCTCGTGGGGAATCGGCATGGCGGACAGCGATATCGAGGTGTTCTCCACGCCCATCTGGATCATCGGCGGCTGCGTAGGCACTTGGCTCGTGACCGTGCTCGCGGCAGTTATCCTCGGCAAGGGCGTCTTCGCCAATTTCAGCCTCGACGATGAGGAGGCCGACTGTGAGTAACCTCGACTTCGACTTCGCCTCCCTCGCCTCGCCCGACACCTTGGAAGCCCTGGCGCCCCTCGCTCCCCTGGTGGGTTTTCTGCTCGTCGCGCTTATCGTCTCCATTATCGTGCGCGGGCGCACCCGCGCTGCCGGCGGCACCTTCGTAAACCGTTACTTCATCGGCAATCGCGCTCTCGGCGGCTTCGTGCTGGCCATGACCACCATCGCCACCTACGGATCGGTAAGCTCATTTGTGGGCGGTCCTGGCCAGGCCTGGGAGATCGGCTTCGGCTGGGTGTACATGGCCGTGGTGCAGGTGACGGCCCTCGTGCTGCTCTACGGCATCTTCGGCAAGAAGATGGGCCTTATCGCCCGCAAGCTCGATGCCGTCACCGTAGTGGACATCATCCGCGCCCGCTACGGCTCCAACGCCCTGGCGAACCTCTCAGCGCTGGTCATCGTGCTGTTCTTCGCCGCCACCATGGTAGCCCAGTTCGTGGGCGGCGCGAAGCTCTTCGAGGCAGTGACAGGCTACTCCTACGTGATCGGCCTGGGACTGTTCGGCGTGGCCGTGGTGCTGTTCACCACCATAGGCGGCTTTCGCGGCGTAGCCGTCACCGACGCGCTGTGCGGCGTCATGATGCTCGTGGGCATCGTTATCTTGGCCTGCGGCATCTTGGATGCCGGCGGCGGCTACGAGAGCGTCATGCAGACGCTCGCCGTGTACCATCCGGAAATGCTGGAACCCTTCGCGGGAGGCGCCATGCCGCCCTCGCTGTATCTGACCCAGTGGCTCCTCGTCGGCGTGTTCACCTTCGTGCTGCCCCAATCGGTCGTGCGCACCCTGGGGTACAAGAACACGAAGTCGCTCCACTCGGCCATGATCTGGGGCACGATTATTATCGGCGCCATGATGATCGGCGTTACCTCGCTCGGCGTGCTCTCGGCCGGCGTGCTCACCCAGGACCTCGGCTCCTACGGCGGCAGTGTCGACAACATCATCCCCACTGTCATCGTGGAATCGCTGCCCCCGGTAGTGGCGGGCGTGGCCATCATCGGACCGGTTGCTGCCTCCATCTCCACCGTCTCGTCGCTGCTCATCTCGTCCTCATCAGCCATCATCAAGGACGTATGCCTGCACGCTTGCGAGACGCGCGGCATCGCCGTGCGCGAGGGAAAGGTGGCCTTCTGGAGCCAAGCTGTCACCCTGGCTTTGGGCGCGGGCGTGTTCGCGCTTTCTATCACACCGCCTGACGTGATCTGGAAGATCAACATGTTCGCTTTCGGCGGCCTGGAGACGGCGTTTTTCTTCGTGCTCGTGTGCGGCCTGTTCTGGAAGCGCGCCAACGCCTTGGGAGCCCTCTTCTCCCTCGTGGGAGGCACCGCGGCCTATTGCGCCGCCATGGCTCTCGGCTTCAAGGTGGCCGACCTTCACCAGATTGTCATCGGCATCGGCGTGGCCGCTGTGCTCATGCTGCTGGGCACCCTTATCGGCAAGCAGCGGCCCAGTGCCCGCATGGACGTATTCTTCCCCCGCGACGATTCTGCACCGACTGCCTAGATACCAACGCCCCACATCTCCCCCCCCCTACGCAAAAGGCCGCCCAGAAGGGCGGCCTTTCAGTTGGTTTCGCAGAAGAGCCCGGCGGCTCAACAACTAGCCCAGCTCGGCCAGCTGCGCCTCGATGCGGGCGAGCTTGTCGGTCAGATCGGCCAGCTTCGCCTTGTCCTTCTCCACGATCTCGGGAGCGGCCTTGGCGAGGAAGCCCGGATTCGAGAGCTTTTTCTCGAACTTGGCGGCGTCCTTGGCCACGCCGTCGCGCTCCTTGGCGAGGCGAGCACGCTCGGCGTCGAAGTCCACATGACCTGCCAGCACGATGTACACCTCCAGGCCAGCGCCCAGCACCACGGCGCTCTCGGAGGGCTTGGAGGCCTCCACGGCCACGTCGAACTCCTCGACATTGGCCAGCTGCGACACCAAGTGCTCCTGGGCCAGCAGAAGCGCGGCGTCGGCCTCGTCAGTCACCTTCACAGCCACGGGCAGCGCCACCTTCGGCGAGATACCGTAGCGCGAGCGGGTGGAGCGAATGGCGCCTACCACCTCGCACACCATGGCGATGGCACGCTCCGACCCGTCGTCGACGAAGCGCGCGAGCTCAGCTGCATCGGGCCAGGCGGCCACGATGAGCATAGGCGCATCCTCGTCGCTGCGGGGCAGCTCTCCGTAGACCTCCTCGGTGATGAAAGGCATGATGGGATGCAGAAGACGCAGAATCTGCCCCAGCACGTACACGAGGTTGCGCTGGCAAGCGGCACGGTCGGCCGGATCGGCGTCGGCGGCCAGGCGCGCCTTCGAGAACTCGATGTACCAATCGCAGAACTCATTCCACACGAAGCTGTACAGCTCGCGGGTGATCTCGCCGAACTCGAAGTTGTCGTAGGCCGCATCCACCGCCGCCACGATCTTCGCCAGACGCGAGAAGATCCAACGGTCGGCCGGAGTGACGGGCTCGGGGGCGCCCGGCTCGTATCCGTCCAGGTTCATGAGCACGAAGCGGCTCGCGTTCTTCACCTTGTTCGCGAAGTTGCGGGAGCTTTCCAACTTGGCTTCGTTGAACTTCATATCCTGGGCGCCGGTGACCTGCATGAGCAGACCGTAGCGCATGCCGTCGGCACCGTAATCCTCCATGAGACGCAGCGGGTCCACGCCGTTGCCGCGGCTCTTCGACATGGGCTTGCCGTCGGCGGCCATGACCGTGGGATGGATGATGACGTCCTCAAAGGGAATGGTGTCATCGCAGCAGTACATGGAGGCCATCACCATGCGCGCCACCCACAGGCCCATGATGTCGCGGGCCGTGGAGAGCACCTGGGTCGGATAGGCGGTGCGCATCTGGGGCGCGTCCATGCCCTCTTCCGTCCAGCCCATGGTGGCAAACGGCCACAGCTGGCTGGAGAACCAGGTGTCCAGCACGTCGTCGTCCTGGCGCACCGGCGCGCCGCATTGCGGGCACACCTCCAGCTCGTCTACCGAGGCGTCCTCCCAGCCGCAGGCATCGCAGTAGAACATGGGGATGCGGTGACCCCACCACAGCTGGCGCGAGATGCACCAGTCCTTCAGGTTGGCGAGCCAATCCAGGTACACTTGCTTCCAACGGGCCGGGTGGAACTGGATGGAGCCGTCCTCCACTACGCGCGCGGCGGCCTCCTTCAGGCCGTCCACGGCCACGAACCACTGCTCGGACTCCCAGGGCTCGAGCTTGGTGTGGCAGCGATAGCAGGTCATGACGGAGTGGTCGTGATCCTCCACATGGTCGAGCAGGCCCAGCTCCTCGAAGGCGGCCACGACGGCCGTACGAGCCTCGTCGCGATCCATCCCCGAGAACTTCCCGTAGCCTTCCACCACGTGCGCCGTCTCGTCGAAGATATTGATGCGAGGAAGGCCGGCGCGCTCGCCCATGGCCCAGTCGTTCGGGTCGTGAGAGGGGGTCACTTTCACGCAGCCAGTGCCGAACTCAGTGTCCACGTGCCAGTCGGCGAAGATGGGGATCTCACGATCGACGAGCGGCAGCTTCACCGTCTTGCCGACAAGATGCCCGAAGCGTTCGTCCTTGGGGTTCACGGCCACGCCGGTATCCCCCAGCATGGTCTCGGGACGCGTGGTGGCTACCACCAGGTACTCCAGACCGTCCACCGGCTCGGTCAGCGGGTAGCGCAGATACCACAGATGCCCCGACTCGTCCACATACTCGGCCTCGTCGTCGGCGATAGCCGTGGTGCAGCTGGGACACCAGTTCACGATGCGCTTGCCGCGGTAGATGAGGTCGTCTTTGTACCAGTCGACGAAGAGCTTGCGCACGGCGCGCACGTAGGCCGGCTCCAGGGTGAAGTGCTCGTCGTCGTAGTCGCACGAACAGCCCATGCCCTTGATCTGGTTCACGATGGTGGTGCCGTACTCGCGGTACCATTTGTAGCATTCCTCGATGAACGCCTCGCGGCCGATCTCCAGACGCGAGATGCCCTGCTCGGCCAGGCGCTTGTCCACCTTGGTCTGAGTGGAGATGCCGGCATGGTCGGTGCCGATGATCCAGCGCGTCTGGAAGCCGCGCATGCGGGCGCGGCGGATGCAGGCGTCCTGGATGGTGTCGTTCAGGGCGTGGCCCATGTGCAGCACACCAGTGATGTTCGGCGGCGGGATGACGATGGTGTAGGACTCGTCGGCGTGCTCGCCGAAGCCCGGCGTGCGCTGGAAGTAGCCGGCATCCTTCCACGCCTCGAAGATGGGGCGCTCCATGGCGGCGTAATCGGTCTGGGTCATCTGCATCCCTTCTCTGCGGAACTCTACGGGAAACTCTTACCTGCAACGGCGGCGTCTCCCGCAATCGGAAGACGCCGCCGAAAACGCTCTTAAGCGGAAAGCGGGGCGCCCTCGATGTTGGCTCGCGGCTTGATGACGGGAGCGGTGTCGCCCGCGATGTCGCTCGCTCGCACGGTCACCTGGGAGGCGCCGCCGAACTCGGGCAGATCGTACATCACGTCCATGAGCACACGCTCGCAGATGGAGCGCAGGCCGCGGGCGCCGGTGCCGTGTTCCACGGCCTCGTGCGCGATGGCCGTAAGCGCCGCATCATCGAAGGTGAGACGACAGTCCTCGAACTCGAACATGCGCGTGTACTGCTTCACGAGCGCGTTCTTCGGCTCCACGAGAATGCGCACGAGGTCTTCCTCGGACAACTCGTTCAAGGAGGTGATGACCGGGATGCGTCCCACGAACTCGGGAATCATACCGTACTTGTTCAAGTCCTCGGGCAGCACCTGGCGCAGCAGCTCGGCCTCGGTCTCCTTCTTGGAGGCAGCCAGCTCGCTCGCGAAGCCGAGGGAGGTGGTGCCCACGCGCTGGGCAACGATATCGGCGAGACCCACGAAAGCACCGCCCAGGATGAACAGGATGTTCGTGGTGTCGATGGGGATGAGCTCCTGCTGGGGGTGCTTGCGGCCGCCCTGGGGAGGCACGGAGGCCTCGCACCCCTCGACGATCTTCAGCAGTGCCTGCTGCACGCCCTCGCCGGACACGTCGCGGGTAATGGAGAGATTCTCGGCCTTGCGGGCGATCTTGTCGATCTCGTCGATGTAGATGATGCCGATTTCAGCACGCGGCACCTCGAAGTCGGCGGCGGTAATGAGCTTCAGGAGGATGTTCTCTACGTCCTCGCCCACGTACCCCGCCTCGGTGAGTGTGGTGGCGTCGGCGATGGCGAAGGGCACCTTCAGCGTGCGCGCCAGCGTCTGGGCCAGAAGCGTTTTACCGGAACCAGTGGGACCGATGAGCATAATGTTGCTCTTGGCCAACTCCACATCGCCCTCTTCTGCGGCAGCTCCCATGGAAATGCGCTTGTAGTGGTTGTATACGGCCACCGACAGCGCGCGCTTGGCCTCCTCCTGGCCCACAACGTGCTCCGAGAGGCGCGCGTACAGTTCGTGCGGCGTGGGCAGATCTCCCAGCACCTCGGCGGGCGAGGGCGCGTCGTCGTCCACGGGGCTCGCATCGCGCTCGGCCTCGGCCTCAGGCGGGTTGCCCCAGCGGCCCCAGGCCCCGCCGAAACGCGGGTCGTCGACGGGCTCGAACTCCTGGGCCATGGTGTAGCCCATGTCGCGCATCATGGCATCGGCGCACACCGAGATGCACTCGTCGCAGATGTAGATGCCGTTGGGCCCGGAGATCATGGCGTTCACCTGGTCGCCGGTCTTGCCGCAGAAGGCGCAGCAGTAATCGCCCCGATGGGGGTCATAGGGATGTTGGTGGTTGTTCATGGCTTCCTTTTGGGTTCCTCTCGCCTGCTTGCTCGCACCGTCCGTGGGGGGGGGCGGATGCGCTACTCGGCCTTCTTCTGGCCGGGCATCGCGCCGTGATGATAGATGATCTCGTCCACGAGGCCGTACTCCTTGGCCTCCTCGGCGGTCATGTAGTTATCGCGTTCGGTATCCAGCTGAATGCGCTCGATGGACTGGCCGGTGTTCTCGGACAGAATCTTGTTCAGGCGCTTGCGCGTCTTCAGCATGAAGTCGGCCACGATGGCGATTTCCGTCTGCTGGCCCTGGGCGCCGCCCAAGGGCTGGTGGATGAGCACCATGGAGTTGGGCAGCACGAAACGCTTGCCCTTGGTGCCCGACGACAGCAGCACGGCCGCCATGGAGGCGCACTCGCCGATGCAGATGGTGGACACGTCGCACTTGATGAAGTTCATCGTGTCCAGGATGCCGAGGCCGGCCGTGACCGAGCCGCCCGGCGAGTTGATGTACAGCGAGATGTCCTTATCGGGATCGGTGGCCTCCAGGTGCAGAAGCTGCGCCACCACGGAGTTGGCCACGTGGTCGTCGATCTGCTCGCCTAGAAAGATGATGCGGTCGTTCAGCAGACGGCTGTAGATGTCGTAGCTGCGCTCGCCGCGGGGCGACTGCTCGATAACGTAGGGAATGAGGGCGTTGCTGACGCGTTCGATGCCCATAGGTGCCTCTCTTTCGCAAATAGGGCCGCACTCAGGCGGCCTGTCCATAGTTCAGAACCATATTGCTATACATCCGTTCGCAATGCAAGCAAAACGCGCAAATGAACATAGCAGCGGCCGCTCGCGATCGAAGGTGCGGGATACCTTGATTCGCTCAGACAGTCCTGTTCGCACGAACATGACATTAAGTCATGTTCGGCTCGTGCGGAACTCGCTCGGTCAAGGCATCCCGCACCTTCTCTACGCTCAACCACAATTGAATACCGCGCGGCTCCCCTCCCGAAGAGTCACAACAGAAAGGGCGGGGTCTCCCCCGCCCTTCGCGATTGCGCTGCGTCCGATGCTACTCGGCGGCTTCCTCGGCCGCAGGCTCGGCGTCGGCCTTCTTGGCGGCCTTCTTCTTCGCCGGCTTCTTGGCGGCCTTCTTCTCGGCAGCGGCCTCGGCGGCGAAGTCCTTCTCGGTCACCTTGGCGTTCTCCATGAGATCCTCGATGGCCTTGGTGCGCAGAAGACCGGTGCGGATGAGGTGCAAACGACCCGCCTCGCGCCACTCCTGCTCGAGGGCCGCGGGATCCTCCACGCCGGTCTTGGCGAACTCAGCGGAGATGTCCTCGTCGGTGACCTCCATGCCGGCGTGACGGGCCCACGCCTCAAGGGCGAGCTCCTCCTTCACGTGGTCGGCAGCCTGGGCCTTCAGGTCGGCCTTGAACTGGTCGGAGGTGATGTTCTGGCTGGCCAGGTAGGCATCGAAGGTCATGCCGGCCTGCTGCAGCTGGGTGAAGAAGTCCTGCAAAAGCGAGGTCTCGGCCTCGGCGGCCATGGCCTCGGGCACCTCCACATCCATGCGCTCCAGAAGCTTCGTCATGATGGCGTTCTCCTTGATGCGCGGCATCATGGCGCCCTTCTGCATGTTCAGCGACTCGGCGATGCGCTCGCGCATGTCAGCAACGCTCTCGAAGCCCATGGTCTCTTTCGCCCACTCGTCGGTGATCTCGGGAGCGGCCTTCTTCTTCACCACGGTGCAGGTGACCTCGAAGTTCACCGGCTTGCCGGCCTGGTCGGCCAGGAGCACAGCGGTCTCGTCGGCGGGCACCTCCAGGGTGAACTCCTTGGTCTGGCCCTTCTTCATGCCCATGATCTCAGCGTCGAAGGCCTCGGAGAGCATGCCGGTGCCCGGGCCGTACAGGCGCGACTCGCTCGTGATAGCGGCGATATCGTTGCCGTCGGCGTCGGTGGCCTTGATGGCCAGATCGGCGTAGTTCTCCGGCTTCATCTTCGTGGCAGCCGAGGCGTCCTCGAAAGTGGTGTAGTGCTCGGCCATGGCGGCGAGCTGGTCGTCGATCTCGGCCTCGGTGGCCTCGGCGAAGGGCAGCTCCACCTCGACGGCGTCGTAGTTGGAGAGTCCAACCTGCGGGCGCAGATCAACGGTGAAGGCGAAGGTATAGGGCTTGCCGGCCTCCACGAGCTCGGTCTCCTCCATGGTGGGGCCGGTCACGGGAGAAAGCCCCTCGGCATCAATGGCGGCGGTCCAGGCGCTGTTCAGCACCTCGTCGGTGACGGTAGCGCGCACAGCCTCGGCGCCGAGCGCGTTGTCGATGACCGGGCGCGGAGCCTTGCCGCGGCGGAAGCCCGGGAAGTTGTACTTGCGAGCGAAGTCCTTGTAGGTCTTGTTGATACGCGCGTCGATATCGGCGGCATCCACGGTCACGGTGACTTTGACCTTGTTGCCCTCAAGGGCCTCAACGTTAGTTTCCACGAATAATTCCTCCATCGTTTCCTGACACGGCGCGGGCAATTCACGCCTCGCGCAAACACTTCCTCGGCGATCCGCCAGGCGGATAGGTCCCGCGGAAGCGCACGGTTCGCTATTATGCCACAACCTGCGCACACTGGCTATAATTCCCCGATGCCGGACACAAAAAAGAGACGCGAGGGATCGTTCTCGCGTCTCTGAGGGAAATCGAATACCGCGACTCGACCCTAGTAGGGCAGGCTCCGCCTGCGAGGAGGGGGTCCGCGCGGAGTTCCGCAGCGGCTGGAACAGCCCGGTGGGCTGTTCCACCAAGCGAGGACTGTCTGAGCACGGCGCCCCCTCCTCGCAGGCACGGCCGGAGAAGCAGGAGATGAGGCAGGCCCCGCCCCTTACGCCTCGGTCTTGCCGGAGCGCACGACGTAGCAGATGGTGAAGTAGCCGGCCGCACCGCCCGCACAGGCGCACACGACGCCCTTGAGCAGCATCATGCCCGTCACCGTGAGGGGCAGTGGCACCAGCACACAGGCGAAAGCGCCCACACCCATGATGACCACCGTAGCCACCACGGTAGTCACGAGCAGAGCCGGCGCGTAGCTGGCGGGGACAAGCGACGCTCCCCCGCCCAGGTTGGCCACATCCGGGCCGGCGAAGACGTGCTTGCGCAGATCCATGCGAGTAAGCGGCACCACGATGACGAACAGCAGAATGCCGAGCAGCACACCGGTGAGCGCCAGATCGTGGAAGATGTCGGCCTCGGTGAACAAGGCCGCCGGCTCGCCCATATGAATAAGGTAGAAGATGACAGCGTTGATGATTCCGTTGATGATGCCGTAGCCGACGATGCACTTGTTCAGCAGATAGGAGTTGAACGGCTTCGCGGGCCGCGCCGGCATCGCCGGGCCCGAGCTTGCCATGGATTTCGCCATAACGTGTTCCTTTCCTCGTAAGCGAACGACCGTCGACCTACGGCCGACGACGCATGACGGCTCCATTATGGTCTCTGCCGCGAAAGGCCTGCCGATGAGGCAGCCGCCGTTACGAAAGGGTGGCCGCCGGGGAACCTGTGCATCGGTTCGCCACCAAGCGGGAAGAATCTCGTTGCCAAACGGTTTCGCTGCGCGCTGACCCCGCCCTTCTCGACGCTGTCATGGCACTCTGTCTTGTCAGAACGCGCCATCTGGTGGAAACCGCCGCACGCAAGGTCCCAGCTTCCCCTCTGCCTGAAGCTGGAAGCGAGGCCTCCCCCGCGCCTGAATCCCAGGGCCGGCCCAGCCCCTTTTCTCCCCGGAATCGAAACCGGACGCCGCGCTCACGCAAAAAAAGGGCCGTGGAGCAACTCCACGGCCCTTCTCGGTGCGGCGGCCACGGCCGCGCTTGCCCGAGCTGGTTTAGGCGGCCACCTCGGTGGTGCGGGCGGCCATGGCGGCGGCCACGGCATCGGCCTTCTGCTGGCCACGGACCACGTAGCTGATGGTGAAGTAGCCGGCCACAGCACCGCCGAAGGAGCAGACGATGCCCTTGAGGAACATCATACCCGTGACCGTGGCGCCCGCGGCGGGCAGCACCATGGCCAGCAGCGCGCCGGCGCCGGTCATGGCCACCGTGGCAATAACGCCGGCGGTGATCATGGACACCACATAGGAGCCCGACACCAGCGGGAAGGTGCCCGCACCGGCCGCAGGCAGCGAGAACTTGCCGTTCTTCAGATCCATGCGAGTCAGCGGCACCACACAGGCGAACAGCAGGATGCCCAGCAAAAGGCCGGTAAAGGACAGATCGTGCACGATGGCGGCCAGATCGAACATGGCGCCCTCGGCGGAGGCGTGCATGCCGGCGAAAATGGAGGCGTTGATGATGCCGTTCACCAGACCGAAGCCGATGAGGCACTTGTTCAGCGCGTAGGACTTGAAGGACTTGGGGGCCTTGGAGGACTTTGCCATAGAGAGCGTTCCTTTCTTCTTGCATATGCTCTTGAGATAGGCCGCCTTCTTCGAGCGGGCGGCGTTTGACCGTCGAGCATTATAGGAACCGGTGTTCCCTTTTCCCGCATGAACTGTTTCCGTTGCTGCGGAAAACGTTTCACAGTCGGAAAGGATGCAATCTCCCTACAATGATCGCCGCCGGGTTACGGGAGCCCCAACCGAGACTACCCTCATCTGGTGTATGCATCATCCCATCCAAGTTAAAGGAGGAAACAATGGCGAAGAGCAAAGCGACGCATCCCGAGGGGGGTGTGGAGAAGTTCCTGGTGCTGCCCATTATCGTATTGATTCTGGCGCAGATGGGAACATCGGGCGACAACGGCGCGCTCGGCCTCGCCAATCAGCAGTTGGTGGACGTGCTGGGAGCCACGACGCCCGACATTCAGCTGGCCAACATGGTGTACTCGCTCATGGCGGGCGCCTTCATGGTGGCCGGCGGCCTGGTCGGCACCATCATCGGCTGGCGTACCAACTTCCGCCTGGGCGCCGCCCTGTGCGCCGCGGGCGAGCTGGTCATGGCGCTGTCGCCGAACATGACCATCTTCATCTGGGGCGGCCGCATCCTCGTCGGCTTCGGCGCCAGCTTCATGATCCCGTCGGTGCTGGGGCTCATCCCCTTCATCTACCACGGGAAGAACCGCGTGCTGGCCTTCGGCTGCATCGGCGCCGCATCGGGTCTCTCGGCCTTCCTGCCGCTGATCCTCGGCATCGTCATGCAGTTCGGCGGCTTCCGCATCACCTTCGGCGCCCTAGCCGTGTACTTCGCGCTGGTACTGCTGCTGTCCTTCAAGCTGCCGGCCATCGAGAAGCCCGCTGAGAAGCTGAAGTTCGACGGGCTCGGCACCGGCATCGCCGCTGTGGGCCTGTTCCTGTTCCTCGTGGGCCTCTCCCGTATCTCCGCCTGGGGCCTCATCGAGCCCTTCGCCGAGTGCCCCTTCACCATCTTCGGCATCTCGCCCGCGCTGCCCATGGCTGTGCTCGGCCTGATCCTGCTGGTTATCCTGGTGCCGGTGGAGAAGCGCGTCGAAGAGAAGAACGGCATCGCGCTTTTGCCCCAGTCGTTCCTGAAGACCCCGCAGGTGCGCGCCGGCCTTGTGGCGAGCGCCATCACCTTCTTCTTCATGGGCGTGCAGGCCATTCTGCTGTCCCCCTACCTGCAGCTGGTGGCCGGCTGGTCTCCGGTGCTCATGGGCGTCATGGCTCTGGCCGTGGGCATCCCCACCTTCATCTTCTCGCTGGGCATCCCGAAGTTCATGCCGAACGCCAACCCGCGCCACGTCATCCAGCTCGGCTACATCGTGATGGCCGCCGCCTTCATCCCCATGGCCTTCTCGCTGCACGGTTCTGAGGTCAACGGCCTCATGTGGGTGGGCCTGGCCATCGCCGGTGCCGGCGCCGGTATCGTGTCCGCCCAGGCCAACAACATTGTGGCCCTGGCCGTGAACGAGCGCGACGCCTCCCAGTCCGGCGGCATCCAGACCACGATGCGCAACGTCGGCCAGGCCATCGGCGTGGCCGCCATCGGCGCCGTGCTGCTGTTCGGCATCACCGCCAACATCGACAACGCCATGGCCGAAAGCCCCATCATCACCCCCGAGGTGCAGCAGGCCGTAGCCGAGCGCAACATCTCGCTCATGGGCGACGCCCAGTTCGAGCAGACCATCGCCGACATCCCCATGGACGACGCGCAGCGCGCCGAGCTGGTGCAGCTGAACTCCGACGCCCGCATCCAGTCGACGATCACCTCCTACGTGGTGGCTGCCGTGCTCATTCTGCTCGGCCTCCTGTCCACCCGCTGGATCACCATCTTCAAGAAGGATGAGGACGGCAAGGAGGAGACTATCGTCGAGGAAACCGCCGGCGAGCTGCCCTACGAGCCTGTGGTCGACCGCGAGATGTAATTCCTCCCCTGAAGCGGCCACCAGCCGCGAAGATCAACCGATAGGTTTCATTCCGAAGGGGGTGGGAAGCACACCCGCCCCCTTCTCCTATGCCGGGCCTGCCGCCCGCGCACTAATCCGACCATCCTACTCACACTCATTGAAAGGAAGACCATGAAACGGCTTTACACGAACGCCACCTTCGTCACCATGGTCGACGAGTTCGACACCGCCGACGCCCTGCTCGTCGGCGACGACGGCCGCATCGCCTACATCGGCTCTGTGGAGGAGGCCCGCGCGATGGCCGACGGGGCCGAGGAGGTCGACCTCGCCGGCGCCGCCGTGGTGCCCGGCCTCATCGACCCGCACAGCCACTTCACCGGCTCGCTGCAGTACCTGCTCTACGCCGACCTGTCCGAGTGCACCTCCTTCGCGGAGATCACCGAGACCCTGAAGAAGTTCGCGGCCGAGCGCAACATCGGCCCTGACGGCGTCATCATGGGCAACGGCTACGACCAGAACAACCTGATCGAGCAGCGCCACCCCGACAAGTCCGTCCTGAACGCCGTGTCCGAAGACGTGCCCGTGCTCATCACGCACGTGTCGAACCACATGGGCGTGGCCAACGACTGCCTGCTGAAGCTGGCCGGCATCACGCCGACCACCCCCGACCCGGACGGCGGTCGCTACGGCCGAATGAACGGCACGGGCGATCTGGACGGCTACGCCGAGGAGCCCGCGGCCATGAACCCCTTCTACGCCGTGACCACCCCGCGTCTGGGCCTCGACTTCGCCGCCATGGTGCCCGACATGCAGCGCATCTACCTGGAGCACGGCGTGACCACCTGCCAGGACGGCGCCACCGCCCCCGATATGGCCGGCGTGCTCGTCTCGCTCGCGAAGGCCGGCCTTCTGAAGATGGACATCGTGAGCTACCCCATGTGGGGCTCCGACGTGATGGCCACGCTGGCCGACAACGCCGAGTTCGACAGCCAGAGCTACCGCAACCACTTCCGCTTCGGCGGCCTGAAGATGTTCCTGGACGGCTCGCCCCAAGGCCTCACCGCCTGGATGACCGAGCCCTACACCGAGGGCCCCGACGGCGAGAAGGACTGGGTGGCCTACAGCACCATGACCGACGAGGACGCCATCGCCTTCGCCAAGCTGGCTATCGACTCCAACCACCAGCTCCTGTGCCACTGCAACGGCGACGCCGCGGCCGACCAGCTGCTGCGCGTGTACGAGGCCGCTCGCGACGCCTCGGACAACCCCGAGAAGATGGCCCTGCGCCCGGTGATGATCCACGCCCAGACCGCCCGCACCGACCAGTACGAGAAGATGGCCGAGATCGGCATGATCCCCTCGATCTTCTCCTCCCACGTGTGGTACTGGGGCGACGCGCACCTGCGCAACCTCGGCCCCGTGCGCGGCGGCCGCGTGAGCGCCTGCGGCGACGCCGAGCGGGCCGGGCTGCCCTTCACGCTGCACACCGACACCCCGGTGCTGCGCCCGAATCTGCTGGAGGCCGCCTGGTGCGCCGTGAACCGCATCACCAAGAACGGCGTGCAGCTGGACGAGGACCAGAAGATCAGCCCTTACGAGGCCCTGCGCGCCATCACCTACAACGGCGCCTACCAGTACGGCGAGGAGGCCGACAAGGGCACGCTGGAGGTGGGCAAGCTGGCCGATTTGGCCGTGCTCGATCGCAACCCGCTGGCCGTGGACCCGCGCGAGATCCGCGACATCAAGGTGCTCGCCACGGTGAAGGAGGGCGACGTCCTCTACGAGCGCCCCGAGAAATAGAGGGTCGCTCCGCCAAAGCTCTGCGAGGGGAGGCTGCTTGTGCGGCCTCCCCTTTTTCGTTGCGCGCGAGGCCGTCGAACGACGCGAGCCCCGATCGCGAGCAGCGCGGTCCCTTATTCGGGATCGGGGAAGAGAACGAAGAAGCCGTCATCGCTCATGGAGCCCGATGTATCGGCGTAATCTTCCACAAGACGGCGAAAACCCTGGGTGAGGGGTGTGAGATCGCCCCGATCCTCGGGCGCCACCATGAGCATCGCCGCCATGGTGCATTGGCCGCACTCGGCACTCGCGGTCTCCTCCAGCCGGAAGATGCGAATACTTGTGCAGCGCACCTCAGGGCCGCACCAGGCCAGCACGAGCGTGCGATCCTTCACAACGGAAAGCGTCCAGACGAGCCACTCGAAGCGCGCGGCCGGCATGTCGATAATCCCCTCGTCGGATAACCGCCGGTGCAGCGAGGCGATGAGGCCGTCAGGCGAAGGCGCCATGGGAAGCACCTCCTGGACCCAGGCCGTGCGCACCTCCTGCCCGCGCCGCCAGAGCGGCACCGACGAGATGATATGATCGATATCGGCGCGGCTTACGGCCGGCGAGATGGTCACGCTGGGGAAATCGATGTCCAAAGGCTCGAAGGACACGAGTAGGTCGAACCGGTCGAGCAGCGCCGAGCCGGGCCGCGCGGCGGCGGCCTCCACCTCGTTCTCGGTCAGCACATCGGCCACCTCAAGGCGGCTCGAGAGCTTCTCGATGCGATGAGCGCCCCACAGGGCCAGATCGATGCCGCAGTTCACCACAAGGCCCACCCGGTAGCAGCGCAGGGCGCCAGCCTGCTCCAGGTAGTCCAAAAGCACCAACAGAAGCCGTGCGTAATCGGGGCTGAACAGGTCGGCCTTTACGAGCGCCGGCACCTGGCAGAGCACCGAGGACAAAAGGCACGCGCCATCCATGGCCTCGTATTTCACCGACTCCTCATTGGGGTTGGGCGCCACGAGCCCGCAGCCACGGCGGGAAAGCCCGCTCTCCAGGAGAATGGCCAAGGGCTTGCGCATGTCATCGGGCACCGGCCTGCCGAAGGCTTCCTCCAGAGCCGATGCGAGCTCCTGTGCCAAACTGCGCGCCTGCTCGGTGGGCTCGTAGGCCTCCATGGCCGCGAGGCTCCACTGCCAGGTGCAGCAACTCGCCATATCGCGCAGAAGGCCCATCTCGGCATCGCTCACCGGCATGGAGAAATGTCGTTCGAGACGCTTTCGCAGATAGGCGAAAAACGGTCCGGGCTCCCGCGCATCGCGCCATGAGGTGAGGCTGTGGCCGAGACGGATGCGGGTCACCATAATGCACAGGTACACGCCGAACTGCCATTGGGCATTGCTCGAGAACTCGAAGCCCAAATCACGTTGCATCTCGGCAATGCAGCGTTCGAGGAACTGGCGATCGTAGGGCTCGATCGATCCTAGCAGCGACGGCAGGATACGGCGGCGCACGGCCGGCGCGGGAAACGAGAACAGCATCGACATCACGAAGCCGCGGATGGTCCACTCGGGCCCCTCCACCTTCAGATGCCGCCCTAAGGAGAGCGTGAGACCGCTGAGAGCGAGCACCCCCTCCCACCAGCGCAAGTCGGCCTGGATCTGCTGTTTGTTGCGGAACATGCGGCGCGCGAGCAGATCGACGGTATGGGGGCCGGGGTGGCAGGTGAGCGAGAGCATTTCTTGGCAGAGCCGCTCGTAGCGCGGGTGCATCTCGGCCTCGGCCTCGCCGAGCAGCCGCACGATGCGGTTCTCCTCGTCGGGCGCCACCACGAGCCGAAGCCCCGCACCGCGCTGACGATCGACGCGTGTGTCGAAGCCCTCGTGGGCGAGAGTCGCGTTCAGGGCCTTCACGTCGGTGCGCACGGTGCGGTCGGAGCATCCCAGCTCCTGGGCGTACTCGCTGGCGGTCTTGTAGTCGCCGGCGTTCAGGAGCGCCCGCAGAAGCGCCCCCTGCCTGCTGTTCATGGATGCCTCCTCCAACTGCGAGAGAACAACCCCGCCGCCCAGTGCCAGCTCCGCAAAGTGCGACAGCACGATACCCAACGGCGAGCAATTCACTTCGTGAACCAGTGTAGCCCCGCGGAAGCGGTTCGCGAGCCACAGTCCCGTGGCAAGACGGCAACAGTTGAACGAGATTACCCGGGATTCGCCCGATGGGCGGAAGCATTGGAGGACAATCACTAAGTGAAACACTGCATGAGACACGGAACCGGCGGGGCGCGTCCCGCCGCCGAGCGTTGAGAGGTTCGATTATGGCGACAACGGTTCTTGCAGCCCAAAACAGAGAGATGAAGGCGCCCCCCGCAACCAAGGCATCCTATGTGCCGCTCGCCGTGCTGGCACTCGCGCAAATCGGCACCTCGAGCGATGGCGCGGCCATGAACCTGGCCACGGCGAGCCTCGTGGGCGCCCTGGGAGCGACCCTCGATGATATTCAGGTGGCCACCGCCCTGTTCTCGCTCATCGCCGGTGCCTTCATGATAGCCGGCGGCCTCGTCGGCGTGACCATCGGACTGCGCCGCGCGCTCGCCATCGGACTTTCCATGGCGCTCGCAGGCGAGCTCATCGCGGCGATATCCCCCAATATCGCAATGTTCACCTGGGGTGGCCGCGTGGTCATGGCCCTGGGGGCGTGTCTGATCACCCCAGCCGTGCTGGGCCTTGTGGCCGCACTCTACCAGGGACGCCAGCGCGCCATCGCCTTCGGCACCATCGCCGGCGCAGCAGCGCTCTCCACCCTGTCGCCCCTGATCCTGGGCGTGGTGATGGACCAGGCAGGCTTCCGCCTCACTTTCGCCATCATGGCCGCCTACTTCGCCATCGCGCTGTGCTGCACGCGCCTCGTGCCCCGCACGCCCACCCCCGACGAGCACACGCGCTTCGACGTGGCAGGCACCGTGGTGGCGGCTCTGGGACTGGGGCTGGTGCTGCTGGGCGTCTCGCACCTGTCCGACTGGGGCATCATCGAGCCTCGCAAGCTCTGCCCTACCCCGCTCTTCGGCATCGCGCCCACCCTGCCGGCTATCGGCGCCGGACTCGTGTTGCTCGGGCTGCTGGTGCCCACCGAGCGTCGGGCTGAGCGGCGCGGAAACCCGCTCATCCCCACCGCCTTCGTCACCTCGCCGGGTGTGCGGGCGGGCCTTGCCGCCGTGTTCGTGCCCTTTTTCTATATGGGCGCCGTGGGCATTTTGGCCACTCCCTACCTGCAGTTGGTGACGGGCTTCACGGCCCTGCAAACCGGGCTGCTGTCGCTTTTGTCGGGCATCCCCATGTTTCTTCTGGCCACCTTCCTGCCGAAGCTCGCACCGCACCTGTCCTCGCGCCTCATCATCCGCACCGGTTTTGTGGCCCTAGCCGCCGCCTGCGCGCTCATGGCCTTCGGCGTCGAGCAGCACGGCGTGGCGTGGCCGCTCTTCGCCGGCATGGCCCTCGGCGGCTTCGGCGTGGGCGCAGTGAACTCCCAGGCCAACAATGCCGTGGCCTGCTCGGTGAGCCGCGAGGAGGCAGAGCAGTCCGGCGGCATCCAGGGTGCCGCCCGCAGCATAGGGCTCGCCTTGGGCACCGCTCTTGCGGGCACGTGCCTGTTGCTCACCATGGCCGGCGGCTTCACCACCCTCGCCACGGAGGCCGGCGTGCAGCAGGACCTCATGGCTGCGGCCACCGACCAGGCCTCCACCCTCATGGCCGACGACGCCTTCGACGCGCTCACGGGCCAGTGGGGCGCCGATCCGGCCGAAGCGGCCAAGCTCGTGGAGGCCAAGTCTGCCGCCCAGTCCAACGCCATGCGCCTCACCTTCGGCGCCCTCGGCTGCGTCATGCTCGCGAGCCTCATCGCCACCCGCAATCTCGTGGAGACAGCCGTGCCGAAGAAGAAGCCTACCGCACCCAGCGAAAAGACGGTAAAGACGTCCGAGGCGTAGGCGGAAGCGGCGAGCTCGCGGCAGGCTGTACCCCCAGCTTGAGACGAGCGCATCCAGCCTGAAACACGCACCTGGCCTGAAACGCGCACCTGGTCTGAGGCGAGATCTCGGCGCGAAGCAAGCGCCCGGCAGACGAAGCCCATGGCCCAGGAAACACACCCCCTTGCCGCTTGCATCCCAGAAAGGGCGTCGCGCTTTGCACCCGAGCCCCCAGTTCAACCGATCCGCGCTTTGCGCCTGCGCCCCGGTTCAACCGAAAAAGGGAGCCCCGCAGGGCTCCCTTTCGTAAGTCACTATGTCGTGTGGACAGCTTAGGCCAGCTCGTCAGCCGAGAAAGCATCCTGGCCGAGGTGCACTTCCTTGCCCTCCTTGATGAGCTGGCGGTACTCGGCGGTGGCGGTGAACACCACGTCGGACGAGGAGTTCAGGCCGGTCTCGCAGGAGTCCTGGATGACGCCGATGATGAACCCGATGCCCACCACCTGCATGGCGATGTCGTTGTTGATGCCGAACAGCGCGCAGCACATGGGGATGAGCAACAGCGACCCGCCGGCCACGCCGGACGCGCCGCAGGCGGACACGGCGGCCAGCACGCACAGGATGAGGGCCGTGACCGGATCCACCGCCAGATTGATAGTCTGGCAGGCGGCCATGGTCATCACCGTGATGGTGACGGCCGCGCCGGCCATGTTGATGGTGGCGCCCAGCGGGATGGATACGGAGTAGTTGTCCTTGTTCAGGCCGAGCTTGCGGCACAGCTCCATGTTCACCGGGATATTGGCCGCGGAGCTGCGGGTGAAGAAGGCCGTGAGGCCCGAGTCCTTCAGGCAGCGCAGCACGAGCGGATAGGGGTTCTTGCGAGTGCACGCCCACACGATGAGCGGGTTGGTCACGAGCGCGATGACGAGCATGCAGGCCACGAGCACCAGGATAAGATGGCCGTACTCCTTGAAGATATCGAGGCCGGCGGTGCTCACCGAGGTGTACACCAGGCCGAGGATGCCGAAGGGGGCCAAGTTGATAACCCAGCGCACAGCCTTGGACACCGCGTCGGAAATGTTGGTGAACACTTCCTTGGTGCGCTCGCCCGCGGCGCGCAGGGCGATGCCGAGCACCACGGCCCAGGCCAAGATGCCCACGTAGTTGGCGTTCATGAGGGCGTCCACCGGGTTGGCAACGATATTCATGAGCAGCGTGGTGAGCACCTCCCCGATGCCCTCGGGCGCGGCCTGCTCAACCATGGAGGACGTGTCGAGCGTCAGAACGGAGGGGAACAGCTCGCTGCCGATAAGCGCCACGATAGCAGCCACGAGCGTGCTGATCACATAGAGGATGACGACGGTCTTCATGGTGCCGGCGCCCTCGGCGTTGCAGAGCGCGCTGATAACCAGGAAGAACACGAGAACAGGAGCGACGGCCTTCAGAGCGCCCACGAAGAGCGAGCCGAGCAGGGTGATGACATCGTTGCCCGGCACGATGAGTGCCAGCACAATGCCGATAACGAGGCCAACGAGGATGCGCTTGATGAGGCTGACCTCGTTGTACTTCTTGAGGACTGCGGGAACTGCCAAGGTGATTCTCCTTTTCTTCACGCTGAGCCCACGGCGCAGCGTCCCAGCCGCGCCGGCCCCGGACGGCCTTCACGCGAAAGGTGGTGCGGGCGAAAGGACTTGAACCTTCACGGGGGTTGCCCACCAGAACCTAAATCTGGCGCGTCTGCCAATTCCGCCACGCCCGCATTCCGGACCTGTGGCGATTTCGCCTTCGCCACGAAAGGTAATAATAGCAAAGATGCGCCCCTGACAAGGGGTCAATGGACAATTGCCCCCGAACGAGCGAAAAGGTCGCCGAAGATGAAAAGAACCCGCCGAAGCGGGTTCTGCAAGTTTCTGGCTCCCCGGGTAGGATTCGAACCTACAACCCTTCGGTTAACAGCCGAATGCTCTGCCGTTGAGCTACCGAGGAATGTCGGCGGGGCTTCTCGCCCTCAGCGCAAGATAGAATTATACCGAAGCGTCGCATCTTTGCAAGAACTTTTTTCGCCGAATGCGAAATTAGCTCTCGTACCGCCTTCGACGGCTGCCGTCAGGCACGGCGCACCAGGTAGCAGCGGTGGATGCGCTGATTCCGCTCGAAGTCGTGCGGTATGGTGCTCGCGGTGATGTCCTCTATCTGCACGCCGGCCCGGGCGAGCGCATCGGTGTCGGGTTTGAACGTGCGCAGGTTGCACGAGAACACCGCCACGCCGTCGCGCGCAAGCAGCCGCGATACGCCGATGAGCAGCTCCACGTGGTCGCGCTGCACATCCCACGTACGCCGCCCCATGGCCTTGGAGTTCGAGAACGTGGGCGGGTCCACGAAGATGAGATCCCACTGACGTCGCTCGCGCCGCGCCTCCTGGATCCAGCGCACTGCATCGGCCCGCACAAGCTCGTGGACGGCCCGACCGCCGCGCGCTCGGCCTCCCTCGGCACCAGCAATCGCAAAGCCGTTGGACTCCAGATTGCGGCCGGCCCAATCGAGGTAGGTCTGAGAGAGGTCCACGGTGGTGGTAGAGGCCGCCCCGCCCGCCGCCGCGTGCAGCGTGGCCACGCCCGTGTAGGCGAACAGGTTCAAGAAGCGCTTGCCGGCCGCCATCTTCCCCACCATCTGGCGCGTCACGCGGTGGTCGAGGAAGATGCCGGTGTCCAGATAGCCTCCCAGATCGATCTCGCAGAGCAGGCCGTCCTCGCTCGTGTGGGTCGCGTAGCTGCGGCCGCCCGCATCACGGTACTGGCCACCGCCGCGGGCCCGTACGCGCGCCTTTGAGAATACATGGTCGGGCCGGATGCCCAGCACAGCGGGCACCACGGCCAGCACATCCTCGAAACGGGCGCGGGCTTGGGCCTCGTCCACCGACTTGGGCGCGGCGTACTCGGCCACATGGGCGTAGGTGATGCCGTCGGAGGCAGCTGCGCCCTCGTACAGATCGATAGCACAGGCGTACTCAGGTACGTCGGCGTCGTAGATGCGGTAGCAGCGGATGTTCTCGCGGGTGGCCCAGCGGCGGCGCTCCCGGGCCACCTTGCGCAGGCGGCTCGCGAACTGGGCGGCGCCCGCGTCGTTCACCTCCACAGAAAGCTCGGTACCGCCAGCCGGGTTGGGCACAACGATAACAGCCGGCTCGCGGGGCGGCGCGTCGAACGTCTCGATGACGGCCTCGGTGCGTCCGGCACCAATGACGAGGCGTGCGGCCGGCGCTGTACCGAAGCGCGCCGCAAGAGAGCCCGGCCCCGCGAAGCCGAAGCGAGATCCGGCCGGCGCGAGGCGTGAAGCGGCCACGCAGGCCGCCTGCTCCGCCACGGCCCGGGCGTCGTCATCGCGCGCGGGCGGTGCGGCATTCGCCACGATCAGGGCGGGAGCATCGGCTGCATCCTCCCCTTCCGCGGGCGCGGGCGCCGCGGTGCGCGTGACGGCGGTGGTCAGGCGCTCCTCCACGGCGGCGATATCCTCAGGTGCAGCCGCCTCCACGCTGGCCACAGCCCGCAGGCCCGCCGCACGCAGGTGCTGGCGCGCCCGGGCAACAGCTGGCGATGAGGCCGAAAGGCCCACGATGGTCACCGTGCGCTGATCGGGCGCCTCCGAGCCGGCCCGTGAGGCCCGCTCGGCGCCGAGCACGCGGCAAAGGCCCGCTTCCAGGCGGTCGTCGGCATCAGCGAGCATATCGTCCCACTCGTCGGCATTAACACGCGCCCAGCCGGCGAAGCCCCAACGGTCACGCACGAGGCCCGGAGCCTGATCGACCAGCATACCGGCCGCCTCGCACACGAGGATGCCGTCATCGCAAGCCGGATCGAACAACCCCCAGCCCGCGCGCAGGGTCTCGCCCGCGCGCATGGCGGCCAGAAGAGCCGCGGCTTGGGCCACAGCCACCGGCGCATCGGCACCGTCGCGCTCGTCCAGGTAGCTACGGCGCGACAGCGAGCGGCCCGACAGATCCAGCGACACCGTGGCGCGCGCGCCCTTCAGACGCACCTCGATGAGGGCATCGGGCGCGTGCGCATCTACATCGGGTCGAGCCCCCCGCGCCTCCACCAGCGCATCGCACAAGGCGTCTTTCACCTTCAGCGCCGTGAACTGGGTGTTGCGCAGCTCGTCGTTGGTGCCATGGGCGCGCACCGCTATGCTCGCGCCCGGCGCGATCTCCGCATCCCAGGGCAGCTTTCGCACGCCGGCGTACAGGGCTTCGGCGTCGCGGGCTTCCACGCGGCCCACCACAGTGTTCACCCGTCCTGCCAGACGCGACCACAGGCACACACGCAGACCCAGCCCGGGCGCACCGTAAAACGCCACGCCGCCCGCCAGTGGACGCACCTTCCGCACACGCAGGCCGCGCAGCTCATCGGCAAGCAGCGCCTCCACCCCCGGGGGACACGTCGCGAAGAACTCGCAGTCCTCAAACCTCGCATCGCGATTTTCGCCCATGGTCCCTCAACCGCCTTACTCTCAATTTCGTTATCAGTTCTTGGTCAAAACCCAGCCTAAAAACAAAGGTGCCCGCAACCGAGGCTGCGGGCACCGACCGGTTAATCTTCCAGATAATCCTTCAGCTTGCTGGACCTGGAGGGGTGCCTCAGCTTTGCCAGCGTCTTCGACTCGATCTGGCGGATGCGCTCGCGGGTAACGCCGAACTCGCGGCCGACCTCCTCCAGCGTGCGCGGATGGCCGTCTTCCAAGCCGAAGCGCAGGCTGATGACCTTGCGCTCGCGCTCGGCCAGGCCCTCGAGCACCTTGGCCAGCTGCTCCTGGAGCATGCTGAAGCTGGCAGCATCGGGGGGTACCACGGCGGCATCGTCCTCGATGAAGTCACCGAGCTGGGAATCTTCCTCTTCGCCGATGGGCGTCTCGAGGCTTACCGGCTCCTGGCTGATCTTCTGGATCTCGCGCACGCGCTCGGCAGTCAGCCCCATCTCCTCGCCGATCTCCTCGGGGGTGGGCTCGCGGCCGAGCTCCTGCAGAAGCTGGCGCTGAATGCGCACGAGCTTGTTGATGGTTTCCACCATGTGCACGGGAATGCGGATGGTACGCGCCTGATCGGCGATGGCTCGGGTGATGGCCTGACGGATCCACCAGGTAGCGTAGGTGGAGAACTTGAAGCCCTTGGTGTAGTCGAATTTCTCCACCGCTCGAATAAGACCCAGGTTGCCCTCCTGAATGAGATCGAGGAACAGCATGCCACGGCCCACGTAGCGCTTGGCGATGGACACCACGAGACGCAGGTTTGCCTCGATAAGCTGCTGCTTGGCATCCAGGCCCACCTGCTCGATACGGGAAAGGCGGCGCTTCTCGCGGCGCTCAAGCTCGATGCCGTCCTCCTCGGCCTTTTCCAGCTCCTCGGTGGCGGCCACACCGGCCTCGATCTTCATGGCAAGATCGATCTCCTCGGCAGCCGTGAGCAGCGGCACCTTGCCGATCTCTTTCAGGTACATGCGCACCGGATCGCCCGTGAGCATGGTCACACCGGCGTCGGGGTTGCGCTTCGTGCGAACGCGGGCACGGGTGCGCGGCGTCACCTTGGGAAGGGCGGCGGCCTCTACCGTAGCTTTCAGCTCTTCCTCGGGAATGCCGTCCAGCAGATCTTCCTCGGAATCGATGCCCGCCTCGATCTTGTCCTCGGTCAGGTTGTCGGAAGCAGAATCAGCCGCAGCGCTTGCTGGGGGTTCGGCGTTGTCCATATCGTCGTCATCCATGTCGTCGATCTCCTCGACGTCCTCGGATGCCACAACGGCTTCGATATCGTTCTCAGGATTCTTCTTTGCAGCATCAGCCACGCGATAGTCCTTTCTCTGGCGTCTGCGCCTGATTTTGGGCATGAAAATGCAATTCTGGCGCAGAGATACAGCAGAGAAGAATACTACAACCGAGAGGTGCCTTCAAGAGAAAAACGGCGACGAGTTTGGTCATTACACCTAATGGCATATTCCACAGAAACTTCACAGGTTACAGCCGGTCAGCCAGCTTGTATCCCACGCGCCAGATGGTCACGAGGTAGCGCGGCTTCGAGGGATCGTCCTCGATCTTCTCGCGGATCTTGCGCACCATGACGGTAATGGAGTTCGGATCCGCCCCTTCGCGGCTGCCCCACAGCGCCTCGAGGATCTGATCGCGGGTGAACACCGCCCCGCCGTCGGAGGCGAGCACCTCTAAAAGCTCGATCTCGCGAGAGGACAGCGCCACCGGCTCGCCGCGCAGCCGCACCTCGTACTTGCCGAGGTGAATCTCCAGATCGCCCACGCGGTACACCTCACCGCGCGCATCACGCGGCGCGCCCTCGCGCTCGCGCTCGCGTCGGCGCAGGTGGGCGTTCAGGCGCAGCAGGAGCTCCTCGGGCTGGAAGGGCTTCACGAGATAGTCGTCGGCGCCGGCCTTGAAGCCGATGGACTTATCGACGATGTCTCCTTTCGCCGTGAGGAACATGATGGGAACCTTGCGCCCCTCGCCGCGGATGATCTCGCAGATCTCGAAGCCGTTGATATCGGGCAGCATGACGTCCAAGATCAGGAAGTCGGGTCGCTCGGCGCGCAGCATGTCGAGTCCCGCAATGCCGCTGCCGGCACAACAGAAATCGTAGCCTCCGCGTCGGGCGATCTGCTCGATGAGCACCTGCATGGACTCATCATCGTCGATGAGCATCACCTTAGCCATGGATATCCTCCTCCTGCACGGGCAGCACGACGGTGAACACCGAGCCGTGCCCCGGCTCGCTTTGCACCGACACCGCCCCTCCCATCATCGACACGAGGTCCTTCACAAGGGACAGGCCCAGGCCGCTGCCGCCGTAGCGACGCACGGTGGACATGTTCTCCTGGCGGAAGCGCTCGAAGATAAGCTCCTGGGCCTCGGCGGGGATGCCGATACCCGTGTCCGTTACTTCCAATACCACCGCCTGCGCGGCCGGACGCTCCCCCTTCGCTGCAAGCGGGGTACCGCTGGTCGCGGGCAGAGCGGAGTCAGCCGCGGCAACTGCGCCGGCATTCTCCTCGAGGGCTGTCCCAAGCCGCACCCGCACCGCCACCGCACCACCCGGGTCGGTGAACTTCACGGCGTTGCTCGCCAGATTGACGAGCACTCGGCGCAGCTTCTCCCAGTCGCCCATGATAAGCGGCACATCGTAATCGACCCGCGTCGAGAAGGCCACGTTCTTCTTGCGCGCCACCGGTTCCATGGCCGATTCCACCATGCCCACCAGATCGCTCACATCAACCAGTTCCAGGTTCAGCGACTCAGAACCGGCCTGGATGCGGGCGCACTCCAGCACGTTGTCTACCATCTCGAGCAAGATGGCACCGTTCTTGTCGATCTCCTCCAGCTGGCGGGCGGCCTCGGCGTCGGCCGGGTCGATGGAGCCGGCGAGCAGATCCGCGAAGGCGAGAATGGAGGTGAGCGGCGTGCGCAGCTCGTGGCTCACAATGGCCAAAAAGTCGGACTTGTACTGGTTGTCGCGGGCAAGCTTCTCATTGATTTCCTCGACCCGGCGCCGCTGGCGTTCCAGCTCGGCATTGGCCCGGGAGAGCTGATCGGTGCGCTCGGCCACCTGTGACTCCAAGCTGCCGTAGAGCTCCTCCAGACGCTGGGCCATGGAATGGTACTGCTCGATGAGGCCATCCACTTCGCGCGAGGAGTACAGGACACCCCGCTCCGAGGGGGCCAGCGCCCCGTCGCAGGACAAACCCGAGAACGCCGGGGATGCGCCCGAAGCGGCCGATGCGGAAGCGCGGCCCTCGGCGACGCGCGAGAACGAGGCGCGCAGCTCGGTCAAGGGCTCGGTGATGAGACGGCTGATGACCACGTAGATGATCACTGCCATGGAAACGACCACGGCGAGGAAGAACAGCATATTCGCCACCACGGCGTCGCGCATGCTCTCCAAAGCCGATGTGGCAGGCACCACCACCGACACAGCTCCGGCCACATCGCCCACCTTCCAGCCTTCCTTGGGATAGCCTGTGGCATCTATTTCGCCAGCTGGTTCGCCGTGACATTCCACACAGTCGTCGGAGACGTCCATGGCACGCACGTAGCGGAAGACCTGCTGGCCGTCCTCGGTCTCGTAGCCCCAGGCCTCGTCGACGCTGTCGTCAGCCAGAAAGGTCTCGATGGCGGCCGCCTCGTAGGCGTCGGGCGTGTTGTAGATGTTGCGGGGATTCAGGTTGGTGAAACGGATGGAATAGTCGGACTTCCCCGAGAAGAGGGCGGCTACCGACTTGCCGGCGATAGCGCAGTGCAGCCCCTTGTAGTCGTAGGAACCGTCGGCCGTGTAGTTGATGACGTTTTGGTTCAGCGAGATGAAGTCCCACATGGCATCCATCTCCGTGACGAGCACGCGCGACTTCTCCAGAAGATCGGTTTCGGCACGTCGGCCCTGCTCGCTGCAGGTGAACACGAGGAACACCGCCGAGATGAAGACGAGCACAGCTGTGAGAAGCCCGATGAGCTTCGTCCTGAGTCCGATCTTTCCTTGCGAGCCCCGGCCCACAGCTTAAGCCCTTCGCGCTGCGCGCCCGACCCGTCGCGCCATCGTCTTCTCCATCATTCCCCTCCCCATGCGGATGCGGCTGGTAGGAGTTATATCCTACCAGCCGCGATAATGCCAGTCGAATTGCGCTCTCGGCAATGCAGACCTACTGCTCGTGGCCCACTTCCGCCGGATTGCGCAGCACGCCTCCCTTATCGGCGTCGCGATGGGGCGCGAACACCACGGCCGGACCGGTGGCATCGGTCAGCTCGCCCACGGCCGCCACGCCCTCGGGATGGGCCTCGGCAAGCTCAGCCAGCGTGCCGAACTGGATGGCGCGCACCGGGCAGGCCTTGGCGCAGGTGGGATCGGGCATGCCCTCCGGGTTCTCGTCGGCGCACAGCACGCACTTGTGCGACAGCCCGTCGGCCAGCTGCACGGGATGGCCGTAGGGACAGCTCTTCTCGCAGGTCATGCAGCCGATGCACTTCTCCTTGTCGTTGTTGACGATGCCCGTCTCCTCGTCCTTCTGCATGGCGCCGGTGGGGCAGTTGGCCACACAGGCCGGGCTCTCGCAATGCCCGCAGGTCATGGAGGCGTAGTAAGTGAAAGCCGTAGCCGTGTAGGCACCCGCCTCGCCGGCCTTCCACTCGCCCCCGCCGAACTCGTAGACCTTGCGGAACTTCTGCGGCACCTCCAAATCGTTGCGATCGAAGCACGCGGTCATGCAGGCCTTGCAGCCGGTGCAGATGTCAGTGTTGACGAAAAATCCGTACTGTTCCATGGTTGGCTCCCCCTCTAGGCCTTCTCGATCTTGCACAGGTTGGAATGCACGCCGTTGCCCTTGGAGATGGGCGTCGGGCGCGAGGACGTGAGCACCGAGATGCAGCCGCCGCGATCGAGCACGCTCGCATCGCCGATCGTGGCCGCATCACGCGTCTCCGGGTCGTACCAGGCACCCTGGGGCACGCTGACCACGCCGGGCATGATGCGGTTCGTCACCTTCGCCGTCATCTGGGAGCGCCCGCGCTCGGTCGACACGATCACGGTGTCGTCCTGGGCGATGCCGAGCTCGGCGGCGTCGCCCTCGTTGATCCAGCACTGCTGTGGAGCCACCGAGCTCATCCACGGCACGTTGCCGTAAGAGGAGTGGGTGCGCGTCTTCGTGTGATGGCCGATGAGCTGGAAGGGGTACTCGCCGCGCAGGGGGTCGCCGTATCCCTCGAAGTTCTCGTACCAGATGGGCAGCGCGGTGATCTGGTCGCGACCGTCATCGGGCACATAGCCGCCGCCGGTGAGGTCCCACTGACGCGAGAGGTTGTAGGCCTGCTTCGAGAACACCTCGTACTTGCCCGAAGGGGTGGCGAGGGTCTCGGGCAGCGGCGCGACCGCCGGCTCGTGTTCGTCGGTCTGCTTGATGAGGCCTGCGGTGCGGAACTCCTCGAAGGTGTCGGGCAGGTTGTCGCCAGCCGCCTTCCCCTCGTTGTAGCACCACTCGATCCAGTCGAGCTGGGTCTTGCCCTCGGTGAACTCGTCCTTGATGCCGAGCGCATCGGCCAGGAGCGTGCAGATCTCATAGACGGGCTTGGCCTCGAACAGAGGCTCGATGGCCTTCGACTCGCAGCAGATGAAGCCGGTCCAGGCGGTGCCGCCAGCAGTGAGGTCGTCCTCCTCGAAAGGCGTGGTGCCGGGCAGGACGATGTCGGAGGCCATGGCCGTGGGCGTCATCCACGGATCCACGGTCACGATCATGCGCACACCGGAGTCCTTCTCGTCGGGCAGGTTGTAGATGCGCAGCGAGTCGTTAATGTCGGCGTGCTGGCCCATCATAACGTTGGAGCCGTAGTTCCAGATGAACTTGATGGGGGCCTTCAGCTTGATGGTGCCGGGCTTCTCGGCGTAAGAGGTCGCGCCCGTCTCATCGATGGAGCGGATGCCCCAGGTGGCATCGTTCATGACGGTGTAGTCCTCGATGGCCTGGTACCAGTCGAAGAAGGACACACACACGTCCACGGTGTTCTTCTCGGGGAAGCACGGGATGGCCGTGGGGGTGGCAAACGGCACGCCGCCCACGCCCTCGCGAGCGCCGGTGCCGCCACCGGAGATGCCCACATTGCCGGTGATGGCGGCGATCAGCGCAATAGCACGGGAGTTGTTGCCGCCGTTGGAATGGCGCTGCGGGCCCCAGCCCTGGATGGTTGCCGTGGGGCCGTCCATGTACAGGTCGGCGAGCTCGCGAATGGCGTCGGCCGGGATGCCGGTGATGGCGGCAGCCCACTCGGGGGTCTTCTCGCCGGTGCCCTTATAGGCGCCCGTGCCCGCAAGGTAGGCCTCGTAGGACATGTCGTCCTTCACCGTGAGCTTACCAGTGGCATCCACGCCCATGAAGGCGGTGCTCTTCGGCTCGGCAGCCTTCACGTCTTCCGCGAAGCTGTCGGAGTAGAAGCCGACGAACTTCTCGCGAATGAAGTCCTCGTCCAGCTTGCCGGAGGCGTGCAGGTACTGCACCATGCCGGCCACGAGCGCCACGTCGGTGCCCGGACGGATGGGAATCCAGCGGTTCGCCACGCCCACGGCGGTGTCGGACAGGTGCGGGTCGACTACCACGATAGTGGCGTCGGGGTTGTCCAGGCGCACGCGGGTGAGCAGGTACTGCATGGCAGAACCGGACATGCGGGTGTTGGCCGGGTTGTTGCCAAACAGCACGATGTTCTTCGAGTTCACCAGATCGGTTACCTCGTTGTTGGACCACGCATCGCCGTTGAACAGCGGCATCTCCCAGGTAATCTGGCCCGTGGAATAGTCGGCATACTGACGCAGGTAGCCGCCCCACAGATTCATAAGGCGCGCGAACATGGTGGAGTCGGGATGCCACGACTTCGACACGGTGCCGCCCAGAACACCGGTGCCGTACTGAATGTAGAAGGCGTCGTTGCCGTACTCCTCCTTGATCTCCTTCATGGTAGTGGCGATGAGATTAATGGCCTCGTCCCAGGTGATTTCCTCGTACTTGCCCTCGCCGCGCTTGGTGCCCTCCACGCGCTTGAGCGGCTTCTGGATGCGGTCGGGGCTGTAGATGCGCTGGCGGTTGGTGCGCCCGCGCACGCAGGAGCGCATCTGGTAGATCTTACCGGGACCAAACTCGTCATCGCCATCGGAATCGATGTCGATGCGCACGACCTGGCCGTCCTTCACATAGGTCTTCAGCGGGCAGCGACTTCCGCAGTTCACATGGCACGCCGACCAGGTGACTGCATCGTAGTCGAGCGGCTCGCCGCCGGTGATGGGCAGGCCCTCTTCCTCGGGCGCATCGCTTTGCGCGGCAGGCGCGCAGCCGGTCAGCGCCACGCCCACGCCTGTTGCTCCTGCCAAGCCGAGAAACGACCGACGGCTGATCGTGCCGAAGGTTTGCGCAGTCTTTCCCATAGACTCCCCTTTCCTCTTCTCGTTAAGGACCCGGGGCCGGGTCCTCCCTCAGAAGAGCAGTCTACGCGCCAGATCATGGAACCTCCATGGGTATTTCGTTCACTTTTCCTTGGGAAATTCTTATCGATTTATTGCGCCCCAGGTGAAGGGCGCGGTTTCTTGTCGGTAGGCGGCGCGAAGGGATACCCGTCGATTGTCGGCGCGAGGGGCACCCGTCGATTTGCGGCGCGGGGGGGGCGCCCACCGGCTGGCGGCGCGAGAGGGCACCCGCCGGCTGGCGGCGCGAGAGGGCACCCGCCGGCTGGCGGCGCGGAGGTCAGGCGGAGAGGCTCCCGGTTCGTGCAGGAAGGGCAACAATGCGGTCATTTGACCCACTTTCGAACAAGCCACCCGGTCATATCGGCCACTTTTTTGCATCGATGCAAGATTTGACCCGATATGACCAGTTTTCCGGCCGCCATCTGCATCGAGCCTGGCCATTTGACCGATATTCGCGCAGGCCACCCGATCATATCGGCCCCAAACTTGCATCAACGCAAAATCGGGTGCGATATGACCGGGTTTCTAGCCACCGCCTGCATCGAACCTGATCATTTGACCAGGTTCTATGCAGGTCATTCAGTCATATCGGCCCTCAACTTGCATCGGTCTAAGTTCCAACGCGATACGACCACGCGTACCATTACGAACCAGCGAGGGAGCCGCCTCGCTGACCCATGGAGTCATAGATGCGAAAGCCCGTTCCTGCTATGATGGCAACGGGGCCGCCCGCGCTGCCGCGACCGGCCCCGAGAGAGAACAGCAAAACGATCACAAGGAGGAAATCATGCAGACCCCCCCCCAGAGACGTAGGGAGCGCAGCGCTCGCTAGACTCCCCCGAACCCTCGCGAGCATCGCGCTCGCAGCTCTTCTGAGCATCGCACTCGTCCCCACCGCCGCCCTCGCGGGCGCTCAGCAGGCCTGGGCCGAAGAGACGGATGGATCCGATACGGTCACGAACTCCGTCAGTACGCTCAATGGTGCCCTCGACACGCTCGACTCCGCTCTTTCTTCTGAAGAAGTTGCCGACGCTCCCGCACAAACTGCAGATGAAAATGCGTTTCGCAAAGACGCATCGACCCTTGAAACAGTCATTCCAGCGCATTTGCCGCAAACCAGCTGAAGAACAAAGCCGCTGCCCGTAGCAGTTTTCCCACCATCCAACTTGTGGACGGGAAAAGCATGACTTACAACATCAATTATACCCACGAACAGCTTTTGAATTTCAATTTCTCACTTTCAGACACCTCCTTCGTCGAACTCAATCTCAACTCATACGACAAAGGTAGCATGTATTACAGAGTTGGACTTTTCGCTCCCCGTGACAGTAATGGAGAATACCTCGACGAATTCTATGTTGACCACAATGAGCCAATGACAGCCGGCTGGATTCTTCCCGCTGGCTCTTATAGTCTTCTGTATCTGAGTTGTGATGACGATTACAGGCAGACCGTTACCGTGGGCTACAATATTGTCGAATCTGGCACGTCGCAGTACCAGATGATTCCTTCCGATTCCCGTAGCTTCGAGACAGCAGGCAATATTTCTATCGGCGGAAAAACGACACTGGGCGTTCTCTTTTGGGGCGAATCCCTCATCAAAGGCGAATACCTCGATGGCCACTACTACAAAGTCAATGTGACGAAAAAGTCTTCGTTGGATATTATCCTCGCCGGCTACGGAATCACCAGCTTGGGAATTTACGATGCGAACCAAAACTACTTGCAGAGCATCCAGACCAACGGAACCTCAACGGACCCGGATTCGACATCTCTGAGAACCGCAACCCTTAACCCTGGCACCTACTACATTGTAGTGCTCTGCAATGGCTCATGGGCGTTCTCCAAGCCCTACCAGTTCAGCGTGAAGTACACGCCCCAGTCCATCGCCGGTGCATCGGTGTCCGTGAAAAGCAAGACGTACAACGGCAAGACTCAGAAGGCCCCCTCGGTCACGGTGAAGATGGGGGGGGCCAGACCCTGAAGGAGGGCCGGGACTACACCGTATCCTCCAAGGCGGGAAAGAGCGTCGGCTCCTACAACGTCACCGTCACGGGCAAGGGCTCCTACGCGGGCACGAAGACCGCCGCGTTCAAGATCAACCCCAAGGGCACGTCGGCGAAGAAGCTCAAGAAGGCCAAGCGGGGCTTCACGGCGACCTGGAAGAAGCCCAGTAAGACGGCCCTGAAGCAGACCACCGGCTACCAGGTGCGCTACTCGCTCAAGAAGTCCATGAAGGGCGCGAAGACAAAGACCGTGAAGGCCACCTCCTCGGCCGGTAAGAAGTGCACGCTCAAGGTTTCCAAGCTGAAGGGCGGCAAGAAGTACTACGTGCAGGTGCGCACCTACAAGAAGGCAGGCGGCAAGACCTACTACTCCGGCTGGTCGAAGGCCAAGGCGGTGAAGACGAAAAAGTAGTATTCTACAATAAGTGATCAACTCATGAACTAAGCCTCGAGAGTGAAGGAGAGAGCGATGGTCATAGCCAGAAAAATATTATGCTGGATCATTTCATTGGCACTCTGTACCACCTTGCTCCCATTTCCAATTAATGGCAACGGAGCTGCGTGGGCCAGCACGCCATCGCCCTCGCAAGCGGGGTCGGACTACGAAAGCGAGCCCAACGACGATATTGACCAGGCCGACACCATCAGGCCCGGCGTTCCCTTTGTCGGCAGCCCCGACCTGGACATACTGACGTTCACCCTGGCAGAGCCCTCAAGGGCCAGCATCCGCCTGACAACGTCCTCGCGCATCTCCTACCAGCTGTACGACGGACGCGGCGAGCCCTACCGCCTGCCCAACGGCAGCACCGTCAACGGGGTGACCCCGTCCGGAGGGCCGACCGTCACTCGGATTCCTTGCGAGAGCCTCCCGGCGGGAACGTACTACGTGCACCTCCTTGCGGCAGGAACCGGATCGCACGGCGCATACGAGGTGCTTTTGGAGCTGGGCGACGACGGAATGGAGTTCGACTCCGCCCTAACCGCCAAGTTGGGTGCATCTTATCGCGCCTCCTGGTCCTCCGATCAGAAGAGCGTTTACTCATCCGTCAATCTGCCCAGCGCGGGGTGCTTGAAGATCGAAATGTCGAAACCGGAATCGAGCTACCCGGTTATGGAGGTCTATGATGCGTCACGCAATTTGGTATGGAGCTATAACGCTCGAGATGAAGCGAATAGCAGCAAGTCAACCTACTCCGCATCGGTCGGTTTGAAAAAGGGTAGCTATTATGTCTGTCTTCACGCAGGCACTACATACATATCGAAGACGTTGCCCTTTACGTTCACCCTTACTCACAAAGCTTCGACCAATTACGAAACCGAGCCCAACGAGAATGCCCAGCAGGCCACGCCACTCAAACTCGGCGTGTCCTGTTCCGCCGACATCGGAAGGAGCAAGATCTCATCAGAGAAGGATTTCTTTAAGTTCGCAGCAACGGCGGGCAAAAGATATGACATCATCCTCGCCCCACGAGAGGGCTTGTGGGACGTATCGGATCTTTATCACGTGGATGTCTACGATGCCGCGGGCAATTTCAAGGATTGCTCATCGTATGATTCGCTTCCCAACGGAACCAAGCGGGCCGTCTTCCAACCTACAGCAAATGGAACCTACTACATCAAAGTAAGCAGCTTTTCTTCCGAACAGGTTCATTACTCGATCACCGTGAACGCCTTCCAGAAGAAAACGCCGACGCTTAAGGTGAAGTCGTCCTCAATCCAACGCAATTATTGGAAGACAGGTCGGTTCTCCAATCAGGTTACCTACAACGGTGACGGCAAGCTGAGCTATCGCAGCTCGAATGACAAGGTTGTATCGGTATACCACGATGGCACGATGCTCACCTGGGGTTTCGGCACCGCCACCATTACAGTCACCGCCCCTGAGACGGAAAACTACAGAGGTGCGACCGTCTCGTTCAAGGTGCATGTCGTAAAGCCGTCATCAGGCTTTAAGTACGCGAAAAAATCCATCAAGGTGCCGTGGAACGGATCTTTCTCCAACAAGTACAAGAATCTATCCGGAGGCAAGCTCACGCACAAGTCATCCAATAAGAAAGTTGCCACCGTTAACTCAAAGGGCGTTGTCACCTTTAAGGGTATCGGGGAAACGGTCATAACAACGACGCAGGCCGCGACAAGCTATTACGCAAAATCAAGCGCCGCATACACATTGAAGATCGTCCCCGATACCCCCACAGTTAAGACGATTAAAGCCGGAAAAGGCTCACTGAAGGTGAGTTGGCGCAAGCTGAGCGCAAAGCAATCCTCTGGCTACGAAGTACGGTGTGCTACGACAAAATCCATGAAGAAGGCCGTAAAGAAAACCGTTAAAGGCGCAAAGAAGTCTTCACTTAAGGTATCAAAGCTGAAGGCCGGCAAGAAGTACTACGTGCAGGTGCGCGCCTACAAGAAGGCGGGCGGCAAGATGTACTACTCCAGCTGGTCGAAGGCCAAGGCGGTGAAGACGAAGAAGTAGTGCGGCGTCCGTCGCCAAAGATGCCAGAAGAGGCATAGCGCTCAACCATCGGGAAGGCTCCATCGGCCTTCCCGATTCTATTTGGGGCTTCCCATGCCGAATTAACCGATCCCCACCGGCAGCCATGAGGTGAGTTTGGATGCGATGATGCTGACTGACAACCGCATATATGATGCGGAAATGCAAGCGTATCGACAAGGACTCGCGATCAAGCGCCCGTGCTATTGTCAAGCCTTTCATTGGCGTGGCGGCCTTGGGAAAAGGCTGCGACTACGACCAACCAATCAACCGGCCAACACCTACGAGATTCTCATCTGCACTGCCGGCTTTCATGGCACAAGAATCCCCGCTGGCGCCCTGAACCTGACGCACCCAGAGATATCGGAATTCGATCGCAAGCATGGAGTTCGACGGGTCATCCTCGATACGAGTCGAGGATGAGAGGCGACCCCGGGCCCCTCCGGGATCTACCCAGATTCGCGGACACCAGCAACACGCCTCCCAACGACGAGCTTACTACCCTTATCGAGGAAGAAACGGACCTTGCCAATGTGATAGTGACCCGCGAGAAGCGGCCAGATGTGGGACAACGGCACAGGTTGCTGGAAAAGGTGCTTCGGTCTGGAATTACCGGGAGGGCACTCTGCCCCGGGACGGCCGCACGGCAACCCGCAGCCACGGCCACCCGGTCATTTGACCGACATTTGCGCAGGCCAACCGATCATATCGGCCCTCAACTTGCATCGACGCAAAATCGGGTGCGATATGACCAGGTTTCCGGCGACCATCTGCGCAATACCTGGTCATTTGACCGGGTTTCACCCTGCCTATCCGGTCATATCGACCTTCAACTTGCATCAATGCGAGCTCAGAGGCGATATGGCCGCTTCCAATTGGCCGCTTTCATTTTCTGCTGCGGTTCTGTCCGAAACATTGAGAAATGCACGATGACGTAGCGAGACTCCCATCGCCCCGAAGAACCCAGTATTACATTGGCGGCGTTTTACCAAGTCATAATTCAGGCTGTATTACATTCTCGTGAAATACGCAGCCTCATTCTCCAGCCAGAAATGTACAGAACTCGGCTTCTTGACCAGAGGCAGAATCTTTTTTGAGCGCGCAACCGCAGTCAAGGACGAAAGAGCGCAGGCCGTACCTGCAGGACAAGCGATGAACCAAGATGCCCCTCGCGCAGGTCAATACAGCAGATGCTCAACAAAAGCAGACCGCAGTGATACAATGACCCCACCACACTGCGTTATCCCTACGGGAGGCGCTCACAACTTCATAGGCACGGTCGTCGGCGAGGAGCCGACGAAGCCATGCACGCTCGCGCGAACCGACGAGGAGGAGGGCATCTGCCTTTTCCGGAGGTTCGCCGTGCGCGAGCGCCCCGACGCAGTGTGGTAGCTGTGGCGGATGCCCTCCTCATCTTCGACCTAGGAGCTCCCCGCGGCTGCAAAACGCCGAGCCGTCGGAAGGAGACTGCCAGACCCACTATCCCGGAAACAAACTGCCGGCCGCCGCGCGGGCCGGCGCCCGCATGCCGGAGGGGATCCACGCAGCCAAAGGTCGCCTGTGGATGTTCTACCACGTCAGCCCTTGACTTTGTTGCGCAACAAATCCCCGATAGGCGCGATTATGATGCGCGAAGGAGACCATTTCACAACCAGAGAAGGAGGAAGGCTATGATCAAAACCACGAGAAGACTCATCTGCACCACCCTTGCCGCAGCGCTCGCTATTGCGCTTGTTTCAACAGGAGTCCTTTCGGGCAAACAACAGGCGTGGGCGGAAGAAGCGGGGCAGAGCCCCGCAACACCGCAGCAGACTTCTATATCGAAAGCGGGTATGGGGGTTAAATACACCTCTCTTGCCTACAACGGAAAAACCCAGAAACCCAGCGTCGCCGTCAAGCTAAACGGCAAGACACTGCGCAACGGCACCGATTACACGGTCTCCTACAAGAACAACAAGAACGTGGGAACCGCCACGGTGACCGTCACAGGCAAGGGGGCCTACACGGGCACCAAGACCGCCACGTTCAAGATCGTGCCGAAGGGCACCTCCATCTCCAAGCTCGCGAAGGGCAAGAAGGCGTTCACCGTGAAGTGGAAGGCCCTCTCCAAGACGGCGCTGAAGCAGGCGACGGGCTACCAGGTGCGCTGGTCGACCGCCAAGTCCATGAAGGGCGCGAAGTCCAAGACCGTGAAGGCGACCTCCTCGGGCGGCAAGAAGCGCCAGCTCACGGTGTCGAAGCTGAAAGCCGGCAAGAAGTACTACGTGCAGGTGCGCACCTACAAGAAGGTCGGCGGCAAGACCTACTACTCCAGCTGGTCGAAGGCCAAAACGGTGACGACCATTGTCGAAAAGACCGCCTCAACGAGTAAGTCAAAGTGGACTTCTAGTTTAACCAAACAATATCTCAATTATTTTAACAGCGCGTGGAATTTTTATAATGCCGCTATTCGCGATTACAAACTTGCGGCCAGTCTCTACACCGACAGGTATCGATACGGCTCATTCCGCGATGCCCTCTCCGATCTCAAAAGCTGCCGGTATTACCTCGTTTCTGCACAAAGAATCGCCAAGAAGTGCAGCACGATCAAAGGTAGTGGAACGTCATTGCAAGCCGAATTGACCAGCGCAGCGACGGCGCTCGAGGGGCTCGGGTATTACGACAACATGACGACAGGCAACTACCTCTCTTATGCTATCGAGATGGGCGAGCAAATGGAGAGCTGCGGAAAGCATCTCACCCAAGCCAAAAAGCTTAACGAGAGCCTCTCGTAACAAACCTTTTCATTACTGGTAGAGCACATGAGTATTCAATATTCGATGAAAGGAGAGCCATGGTTTCATTTTCAAAAAAATGTTGTCTCTTTAAGCTTTCAAGGCTTATAGGAGGTGATTAGCATGCCCAAGTATATTGTGAATCCAAAAACTCGAACGATTCATATCAAAGGGCAATGTTGGCACACAAATGGAAGTAACTCTACGTGGAATGAATTCAGAACAGAGGAACGAGCAAATACTGCGTTTCAAGGAAATCTGAAGCACTGCTCACTCTGTTGGAAAAACCGAGACGAAGGTTAGACAAGGAAGGGAACAATAATGGCTGAGAGATACTCAAAGATGGTAAAGGGAACCTGCTCTATTGCTGAGGCAGTTGCGGCTTGCAAGGCTGCAATTAATGCTCAAAAAATGAACATCAAATATGAGAATGTTAGCAGTGATGGGTTTAACATCGAAGCTGCGGAGAAGACGAACTGGCTTAGCACCAGCTGGCCAGCAAAGGTTGAAATCACGGGACAGCTCATGGGCGACAAGGTGCTAATCACTATCGAGTTGCAAAGCACGATGGGCTCTATCACTCAAGCAAAGGCAAATTCTTCAAAGGCCGATATGCTCGCAGACAATATCAAAGCTATTCTCGAATAGCACATTTGCCAAGGCATTAGCTCAGAGCGTTCGAAAGAGATCCCCGCCATACGGGGTCTCTTTTTACGTGATAATCGAAAAGCTGCGTTCAAATTAATTAGCTGAAAAGCACCTCATACTCCAGCTAGTCGAAGGCCAAAACGGTGACAACGAAGAAGTAGACTTCTCCGAAACAATTTGAAACCCAAAAGGAGGGGTTCGGCAAACGGAATGTCGAACCCCTCCTTTTGCGCCCACGTATTTAGCAATAGAAGGAAATGTCGCCCTGGAACGTCTCTCGCCATTTATCGCAGATATATCCGTGATTGAGCGATACGAGCTCGAGAATATTCGAGAGATCTTTCTCGGGAATCTTGGAGCGGTTGTGTGAGAGCAAACACCCACCGGAAGCGGTAAGCCAGATTTTTGTTGCATTCTCCGACGGCCTCTTTTCCGCCACGTGCACGTGAACCGGCTCGCCGTTCTCCCCTACCCAGAAAAAGATGATGTAGGAACCAAAGACGAGTACCTTAGGCATACTGCTTTCCCGCCTCTCGGGCGAGACGGTAAATAAGGGGAGCGTTGTTCTTTACGACCTCGGTAAAGTAGTCGAGGTCGGCAGCGCTGAAGCCCTCGACGGATCGCCAGCGGCACTGGGGCAGAAAGCACGTAGCCGAATCGAAGCCGCCGTCTGCGGGGCGCTCGATGGAGACCTGTACCGTTTGATCGTCGAGGATATTCGAATGGGCGATCTGGGTGTCGTCGGCAAGCTTGATATAGTTGTACATCATCGAAAGCCTCCCGTGCTCTTTTCGCAGAATACAACTTTATTGTACCACGCCCTCGCCGACGAACCTTCCCCGCTCGAAATCGCCGCACCGCAACATGCGAAATGATACAATGACCCCACCACACTGCGTTATCCCTACAGGAGGCGCTCACAACTTCATAGGCACGGTCGTCGGCGAGGAGCCGACGAAGCCATGCACACTCGCGCGAACCGACGAGGAGGAGGGCATCTGCCTTTTCCGGAGGTTCGCCGTGCGCGAGCGCCCCGACGCAGTGTGGTAGCTGTGGCGGATGCCCTCCTCATCTTCGACCCAGGAGCTCCCCGCGGCTGCGAAACGCCGAGCCGTCGGAAGGAGACCGCAAGACCCACAATCTCAAAACAAGCTGCCGGCCGCCGCGCGGGCCGGCGCCCGCATGCCGGAGGGGATCCGCGCAGCCAAAGGTCGCCCGTGGATGTTCTACCACGTCGGATCGTGACTTTGTTGCACAACAAATCCCCGATGAACGCGGTTATGATGCGCGAAGGAGACAGCTTTCACAAGCAAGGAGAGAAGATGAGAACACCACTAGAAAAGAGGGCCTGCATCACACTCGCAGCGCTGCTGAGCATTGCGCTCATCCCGACATCAACTATTGCCGATAGCCGAAAAGCCTGGGCCGATGACATGGGGGCATCCGGCCAAGACACAACGGCAATAAGCGGAGCAGCCAGCAATGAGATTGACGACCCCATACAGAACCTCGATAGTGCCCTTACGATAAAACCAGTTGAAGGAGCCGTCTCCGAAGTAAAGGAGAGTGCGCTCTTTGACAGCGTCGAGAGCTTGGAAAGCCTCGATATTGAGAGCGCTTCTGTCGCTCCCAAACTCTCAGCACGAAGCATTTTCCCCACCATCGCTCTTCAAGACGGAAAGAACACCACCTATAACATCACTCAGACCAATGAGCAGATTTTGAATTTTAGCTTCACCCTCAGCAAAATGTCGCTCGTTGAGTTTTCGTTGAATACTTATGATCGCGGAAGTATGTACTACGAGGTAGGCTCCTTCAATCTGTACGACTCCAGCGACACGTTGCTCGATGTGGTACGCGTCGACCACAACGACACCATCAACGCTGGATGGATTCTCCCAGCAGGATCCTACAACCTGCAGTACATCAGCCTCGACAGAGGCTACAAGCAAACCGTAAGCGTTGGCTACAACATTGCAGAATCAGGCACCACCCAGTACCAGATGGTTCCCTCGTATACACGTGGAAATGATACAATTCCGACAGTTTCCATCGGCAACAAGTATATCTTGGGCATCAATTTCTGGGGGCTTGCGCAAACAGTGCAGAACCAAGATCTGGATGGCCATTACTATCAAATTAAGGTTGACCGCAACCAGCCTATTACGCTCACCATTGCATCTTGCGGCTCCACCATGGTCGGTCTTTTCAACGCAAACGACGACCTTATCGGTGCAGCTCGAACCGACGGGACGGCCACTCAGGAGGGCGTGGGATCCTACACCTCCCCCAAGCTTTCTCCTGGCACTTATGTGGTAAAGGTTATTACCGACGACTACAGGGCGCTCGGTCATCCCTACTTGCTGTCAATCAATTACGCCGCGCAATCTCTCACCCAAGCTAATGTGCGAACCGCGGTAAGCTCAGCTACGTACAGCGGAAGTGCGCTTCGCCCAGGAGTCACCGTCAAGCTAAACGGCAAGACGCTTCGCAAGGGCGCCGACTACACGGTCTCCTATAAGAACAACAAGAGCGTGGGGACCGCCACGGTGACCGTGACGGGCAAGGGGGCCTACAAGGGCACCAAGACAGCCGCGTTCAAGATCGTGCCGAAGGGCACCTCGGTTTCCAAGCTTGCGAAGGCCAAAAAGGCCTTCACCGTGAAGTGGAAGAAGCCCTCGAAGGCCAACCTGAAGCAGACCACCGGCTACCAGGTACGCTACTCACTCAAGAAGTCCATGAAGGGCGCCAAGTCCAAGACCGTGAAGGCCACCTCCTCGGCCGGCAAGAAGTGCACGCTCAAGGTTTCCAAGCTGAAGGGCGGCAAGAAGTACTACGTGCAGGTGCGTACCTACAAGAAGGTCGGCGGCAAGACGTACTACTCCAGCTGGTCGAAGGCCAAGGCGGTGAAGACGAAGAAGTAGAACGCCTGCGACTATCGTATATTGGAAGGGAGACCTGCGGGTCTCCCTTCTTTCTTTGCTAGGAAATCCAGCGCGACGGAGGTTGAAGTCATGCAGCCCCAACCGGCGACACGTTACGAGCCCCCCTCCGCGCGCCCAGCACGCCGCTGGAAGCGTGCTCTCTCGATTTGGAAGTCCCTCAAACGACGGCCCTATCCGAGAAAACGCCTGGGCCGACCCCGCACGCCACTAGGCCGGCAGGCCCTCGATGACGGCAAACGTGGTGGCAGCGCCCAGATGCAGCTGATCACCAGGTTGAAGAGCAATCGGATTTCCGGCTGAAAGCTCGACGCGCTCGCCGGAAAGAGCGCTCGTCAGCGCCGTGCCGTTGCACGACGCCATATCCTCCACAAGCCATACTCCATTCCCATCGCGCCATATGCGGACATGGCGACCGGACACATCAGAGGCCACAGCGCACACCTCCCCTTCGGCCGTCGCCAGCGAGCCGATAACCGCCCCTTCCCCATCGGGCGCGATCCAGTGAGCGCCGCCCACGACCAGGCCATCATTGAGCTGCAACAGGCCGAGCCACGGCGCGGGCGGAACCTTCTCCATTGACGTATCAGCGTCCGGCTTCACAATGTCGTTGAGCGACGCCAGCATCTCCGATGGTGGCGTGCCCAGACCGTTTCCGTGAACCGACTGGGCAAACGTGCGCGCTTCCTCTACTGCGCGGCCCACATCGCAGGTGCAGCCCGCGCTCACCATGAGCACCATAGCCGCCTCCGCCTGCTCGTCGACGGTCAGCGACTCATCGGCACGAATGCGATCGAGCAGGGCGCGGTAGGGCGCGAACGGCTGACCCGCCGATGCCAACGCCGCCTCCATGGCCCTTGCACCCTCTCCGCAGACGAACGCGAAGATCTGCGCGCCGGTGAACGCACCTTTACGCTGCGACTTCATGCGGGCGATGATACGCAGGGCGCTCACGGAGAAGTCGCCGAAGAATTCCGGCTGAAGCTCCTCGGGCCGCGCATGCACGACGAAGCGCGACACCCAGGTGCGATCGTCCACCCGGCTGGCCGGGCTGCGGCCGTCGGACAGAGGGCGCCCCGACAACACGAGCGACGCCAACTCTTTATGGCTGATACCGTAGAAGCGCTTCATCAGATCGAACAAGGTGGAAGCTGGGGTAGTTGCACGTCCCATGCCGTTATTCCTCCGCTAACTCATAGGTAACCAGACAGGCCTCTTCCCCTTGGGAAGCTGAGACGCCCTGCGTGTCTCGCGAGGCCAGAGCAGCCCGCGCCTTTTTCGCAGGCGCCGCGCCGCGCGGCAGCACGGGCCGTCGATCGACCAGCTGACCGGATCCAACGGAGCCTGCAGCCTGTGGAAGGCCGAGCGCGTAATCGGCCACCAGGGCGCACAAAGGAGCCGCCGTAGCCAGAAACAACGCCGCATACAGCGCGGCGGCAACTCCCGACGTGGGCCATGCCACCAATGCAAGCGCACCCGCAGCCGCTGCAGCTCCGAGAAGCGTTCCCGTTACGCCACGAAGCATACCTCCCCGAGATGTCACATCCCTCTCGCGAAGGCCGATGCCGAGCATCGCGGGAAGAGCCAGCAGCAGCGACGCAACCCAACCAGGCACGATTCCCTCCCAGCGCACATCGCCGAAGGCAACCGAAGCCTCCATACCCGAAACAAGCATGCCGGTTCCCGCTACAGCCACAAGCCACAAGGCCGCACATGCTGCCCGAGCGACCCCGCGAATCACACGCCGTCGAGCCGCCCTCGACCGGAGCGACGCTGCCGCGACACCGCCCAAAGGACACGCTATAGGCGGCTCGCCCCGCAAGGCTCGACCGATGTTCTCGCCGTAGTTCGTACAGAAAGTCGCCAGGGCCTCGCGCACGGCTGCCGCCGAAGGGCGGTCGGCGGCCCGTGGGGCCAGACAAGCGCCCAAGATAGGCGCAAGCGCATCGTCTACCTGTGAGAGCGCCAAGCGCACCCGGGCCGCTGTGGGCGTGGCGCCGGCCGTAGCCGCCGCTCGGCCCACCGCCACAGCCACCTCTGGCTCCCGGGAGAGCACGGCGGCAATATCGGCGGCGGATGCGTGCGCACCCCCGGGCGGCTCCGGGGCGTACTCGGTCTTCACCCGATACGCTGAGAAGGTGCCCCTCTCAGCTGCGGCGCCAAATCCCAGGTCGTAGGGAGGACGCCCCTCGAGCAAGGCGTAGAGCACGCTCGCGGCCGCGTAGACATCCACTGCAGGAGAACGGCGCAGCGCCTCGACGTCGGCCCGATCGTTCGTGAGCATCTCCGGCGGTGCGAAATCGGCCGCTGCGCCCCGGGGCGCACCGCACCGGGCCGTGACTGACCCATCGACGTCTGCGAGCACGGCCGCTGAGCCGAAATCGATCAGACGCAGCTCGAAGGTGCCTTCCTCCACCTGGTCGGTCAGGGAAAGACGACCGGTATCCACCATGACGTTGCGCAGCGACACGTCGCGATGCGCGAGGCCATCGGCCAGATAGTCCATAGAGGCGAGCAGATCGAACAGATCCCGCCCGATACGCGCAGCAGCGAGCGGCGAGATACGCCCCGCCTCGTCAATCGCCAATGCGCGCGCAGCTTTCTCCAGGGTGATTCCCTCGACCCACTCCATGATGATGGCCGGCTCGCCTTCGATCTCGCCGCGCCCGTACAGCCGCGGGAAACCCTTGAGCCCCGCCAGGCGACAGTGGGCATCGTACTCAGCATCCAACAGCGCACGCATGAGAATGCGGCGCTCCTCAGCTTTCGGCTCCCCTTCGTTGCCGCTGACAGGTAGCGTGCCATCGTGATTCAACCGCTTGACGGCAAAACACTCCCCACGGGCGTTCACCGCCCGCAGCACCTCGCCAACCCCTCCGCGACGCGCAGACCCTTCATCGAGGAACAGAGTCGCAAATCGCCGACGATACGCCTCGCCCTGCAAAGCCGCGACGCCAGCTGCTTCGAACCGCTCGACGCGAACCAAGCGCATACCTGCGGCGGGCGCCTCGACGGAGGCGCCGGAGGCCGAGGGTGAACCGGAGGCGAGAGCGTCGGTGCGGAGCAGAGGCGCGTTCCCCATCACGGCCGCGCCCCCTTGCGCTCTTTCTCGTAATCCTCCAGGCACTTCATCTTCCCCGTTTTCCCGTTCACCGTCACACGGCCGCCCCAGTAGTCCTCGTGAGCGGCCGGATCGTCGAAGTAGCAGTTTCCCGACCAGGCGTTGCCGAGTTCGTAGAGCATCGTGATCAGATGGCCGTAGCAATGCTGGAGCTTCGTGTTGTTGTCGACGTAGCGCGAGGTGCCCCACATGCCTCCGTACTCCTGCGACATGCCGCAGGCTATGCGCAACGTCTCGCTGACGTGCGCATTGGACACCTGGCACTCGCGAAGCAGCTCATCCACCGCGCGTGCTGCCGTGACGCGCGGCTCCTTCGGACTCGTAAGCTTCAGACGATTGAAATCGTCCACGCAGGCATACACTTTCTTGGCATAGGCGTCCATGATGTCGAATTCGCTGCGCAGGGCATCGCGAATGCGCAACTCCATGTCCTCGGGCACCGGACCGCCCTCCGAAGGGGGCAGCACCGTCTCGGCTCCCGAGTTTCCCGGCTGGTCGCCCGCGGGAGGGTTCGTGCCGGTATTGGAACTCGAACCGCCGTTTGAACCGCCGCTCGAACTGGAATCCGAACTCGCGTTTGAGCCATTACCAGAGCCGTTACCGGAATCCCCGCTCGTCGTTCCTCCGGTGGGGGGCGAGGCGTTTCCGTCCGATCCCGACGACCCCGAAGAACCTGAAGAGGCCGCCGAGGGCTTCTTCGGGGAAGATACCGCTGATGAGGAAGACTTCTCGGCCGATGCCGCTCCCGTGCCTGCGGTGCTACCCGGCGAAACCGGCTGCACCCCAGCGCCCGTCGCGACGGCGCTCCCACTTGTGACGCCTTCGGGCGCAACCGCAGCCAGCGCATCCTCATCGCCGTTGGAAAGCGGCAGAGCGCCGGCGGCAAGCGCGGCCGCCGAGAAGCCGCCGTCTTCTCCCACCGCACCGCTCACGACACGCGGCGCACCGCCCGTAAGGGCAAGCGGATCTCCGGCGCTCGAGACCCGCGAGCCGAACAACTCACGCATAAGCGGACTCTCGGCGGCCAAGCCGGGCACCGCCGCCACATAGGCAAGCGAGCCGACGATGGTCAGCACGACGGCAAATGAAAGGGCGGCCGTAAGAGTCGGCGATATCGACGCCCTGCGAAAAGCCCGGCCTGTAACCGGCCACGCACGCATCGGTGCGCCCATAACATCCCCCTTTCACTTCCCCGCGCCTGCATCTGAGCGGTAAAACTTAGTCTGACCTGTGATAACGTTCGAATTATAACAAAGTCGCTTCGCATTTGTTGCGCAACAAGGGAAGGGGGCTTGGAAGAGTTTCCAGGGCCGGAGGGCTGAAAGATAAGACTCTGCGTCACGGAGAGGGCTGCAACCCTGCGCTTCTTCCCAGAGCGCCACAACGAGGGCACAACTCACGACGCTTGCGGGAACCCGCCGCTCATGTCGTACATCGCCAGTGCAAACACCCATTGGCACGCAACACCTAGTCGGTCTCGTCGCCCCACATGCAGTTTATCCAACCGCATTCGTCTCTTACCCGCTCCTACCTCTTAGTCTTCACGGCCTTGGCCTTGGACCAGTTGGAGTAGTACGTCTTGGCGCCGACCTTCTTGTAGGTGCGCACCTGGACGTAGTACTTCTTGCCGCCCTTCAGCTTGGTTACCTTCAGCGTACACTTCTTGCCGGCCGTGGAGGTCGCCTTCACGGTCTTGGACTTGGCGCCCTTCATGGACTTCTTGAGCGAGTAGCGCACCTGGTAGCCGGTGGTCTGCTTCAGGGCCGTCTTACTGGGCTTCTTCCAGGTCGCCGTGAAGCCCCGCTTGGCCGCCTTCAGCTTCTTCACCGAGGTGCCCTTGGGGTTGATTTTGAATGTGGCCGTCTTCATGCCGGTATAGGGGCCCTTACCCGTGACGGTCACCTTGTAGGAGCCGACGTTCTTGGCCGCTTTGCAAGACACCGTGTAGTCGCGGCCCTCCCTCAGCGCCTTGCCGCCCAGCTTCACGGCCACGGCCGGCCTTTGGACCTTCCCAGTCCACGTGCGCTCCGGCACCGTCACCTCGGCGGAGGCAAGGGAGGTCTTCCGCGGCCCCGGCTGCGAGGGAGCCACCGTGCCGCCACCCGGCCCAGTGGGATCCTCGACGACGGCGGTGTAGGTTCCCGCCGTACGCGCCGGAATCGCGTCGGCCGCAAACACCTGCCCTTTCTCGTTGCGCCATTTCACTGTATGGGACTGCATGGTTTCAAAGGTGGCTCCCGACAGAAAACCGCTGGGTAGATCCGCCTTTGAAAAATCACCATTACCGGGCAAAGTCAACTTTATCTTCGTGAACAGAGCGGGATTAAAAGCGCCTTGGGGAACGAAATGGAGCATGAAATTCATGTTCCTCACTCGCGACACATCAAAGGAAGACAAATCAAGAGATTCCAGAGAAAAGCAGCCAGAAAACATGCCGCTCATGCTCATCACTTTCGCCGTGTCAAAAGTCGACAAATTGATAGTCTTGAGAGACCTGCAACCGTTGAACATGTGGCTCATATCTGTTACCTCCGAAGTATCAAAAGTCGACAGATCTACCCTTTCCAGTGACTCGCAACCATCAAACATGCGAGACACATTTGCAACAGAGCTCGTATCAAAGAGCTCTCCCAGCGTAAGAGTGACGAGAGATGTACACCCTTCAAATACCCCATAACCCCCAGCGCTGAAGTGCATTTCCGTTACGTTTGAAGTATCGAAACTCGATAAATCAAGAGATCGCACCGAGGAGCAGCCACTAAACATCGCGCTAATATCAGTTACCTTTGAGGTGTCAAACCTGGACACATCTATTGCTTGCAACGTCTCACAACCGCGGAACATACCGGCCATCGTCGTCACCTGCGAGGTATCCAAGCCACTCAGGTCGATGGTCTTCATATTGCCGAAATCCGCAAACCATTCGTTCAGCATATGCGGGCGAACCCCATTCTTCACCACGGCCTTCGTAGTAAAGTGCTTAACGCTGTCGCTTAATCCATATCGCAATTCGCTGTAACAGCCACAAAGGCTGCCGTCGTTATAATCGCTTCCATCGCACACGAGGATCACCCGATCATCGCTTGGCTTTGGATAGGCAGGGTCCAACTCATTGCCGTTCTGGATGACCAGGGTGTAGGACTTCTTGTCGGGATTATCGTAGAAGATGGCGTAAATATCCTGCCCAGCATCAGTTTCGGCCGCTTGCGCCGGAGACGGGACACCCATCAGGGCGCCGAGCGTCACAACCACCGCAATTACCGTCGCTGCCAGAACGCCTGCCCTCCGTCCGCACTTGGTTTCCTCCATTGCACCTTCCTCTCTCACCCATCGCCGAGTAAGCACCACCCGGCGCACCTTCTCTGTTCGAGAGTAGCAAACAGACGCCCCCCCCCGCAAGGGGTCAGTCCGAGAGTGGCCTCGGGCCTTGGAGTCGGAAACTCGGCACGGGACTCGCCGCAAGTACGCCGGAGATCGCCTGCACCGAAGTGCCGGGTTTCGATTGCGGGTACGGCTTCCGATGGGTTGTCCTTGACGCGAGCCGATGGAACTCCCTGGAACCAGAGCCGCTGCGTCGCCTGCTCCAGTTCGTCGCGACGGGTGTGGCGCCCCACGACGACACGCTCCTGTCGCTCGTATCCGACGAGATGGATGCCGCTAACGCCGATGCGGACTGGAAGGAGGAGATGATGCCGTTTCTGACCCTTGAGGAAGATGCCAAGATCCAGGCTCGCATCAGCTACGAGGACGGCAAGGCCGAGGGCAGAATTGAGGGTATTGCCGAGGGACAGCAACAGATGAGCGCCCTCGTGCAGCGGCTCCTCGCTGAAGGGCGCACGGAAGACCTTCAGGCCGCGGCATCCGATCCGGCCCTTCGCGCCCGCCTCTGCGAGGAGTACGGGCTGTAGGGCAATATCCCAGCCAAAGAGGAAGCCCGAGACACCGAAGTATCTCGGGCTGTGGGGAGGCTGCCAAATCTCAGGCTAAAGCCTTACGCTAAAAGCTTGCCGCAGGCCACACCGTCGGCGATGGAGCCGACGCCGCAGATGCCGTTGCGCACCTCGCCGCAGGCATACAGGCCTTCAATGACCTCGCCCGCCTCGGTACGCACGCGAAAGTCGTCGTCAGGAGCATCCAAACCGCCGATGGTGATGTGAGCGGCCCAGGTGGCTGGCGAGGCGTAGAAGGGCGCCACTTCCACCGGGCTCAGGTCGTCGAAGAAGTAGCGACCGAAATCCTCATCGTTGCCGCTCTGGCAGAAACCGTTGTAGCGCTCCATCTCGGCCACGAAGGCATCGACCGGTACGCCCATCTGTTCGGCAAGACCTTCCAAGGTATCGGCCTTGAACAGCTGACCGCGGCGCAGCAGGGTCTCCTCCCCCGGTGAGGCCTCGGTCACACACACGCTGTTCGCATCGCTCACCATGAAGCAGAGGCTATCCTCCTGCTCCATCAGGGCCGCGGTCATGACGAAACGGTCGGCCGTCTCATCCAGAAAGCGCTTGCCCTGCTTGTTAACAATGGGGCTGTCGGCGAAGGTACCGCTCACGTTCTCGGCAGACAGGGTCAGCGGGTCGTTGAAGGGAAACATCATCTGGTTGCCCATGTCCAGCACTCCGGCCCCCAGCGCCTGAGCCATAGCCACGCCATCGCCGGTGTGCCCGTTCACGTTCGTGGTGGCCAGCACGCTCTCGGGATAAGGCCAGTCGGTGTTGTACTGGCGCAGCATCTCCTCGTTACCCGAAAAGCCGCCGCTCGCGAGCACCACCGCCGGCGCCGATACCTCCCACACGGTGCCGTCCTCGGCCACGGCGCGCACGCCGCTCACCGTGCCGCTTTCCGTCATCAGCTCGGTCGCGGGGCAGGCCAGCATGACTTCGATGTCGTAGCCGCCGTCTGCCACTACGTCGTCGAAGAAGTCGAAGTAGCCCTCACCGCACACCCCCGTGGTCGGATTCGACCAGCGCGGATAGGTGTAGCCGGTAATGAGATGCGTCGGCGTCTGCCAGGGAAAGCCCAGCTCGTCCATCCATTGGTTGAGGCCGGTGATGTTGCGGGCCACGGGCAGGTACGCCTCAGGCGGAAGGCCCTCGCCGGTGGTAGCGGCGAAATCCAACGCGTAGAACTCGGGGCTGTCGAAGAGCTTCGTGGCACCGGACGCCTTGAAGGCCTCGTACTGCTGACGCACCGTTTCCACGAACGCCGGATCGTAGGTGGCGGCCAGCTCGGAGGCGAGAACCTCCTCGATGTAGCGGTGCAGCTCCGGGGTCATATCGGGCCGGGCCTCATCGGGCGCGGCCAGGTATTCCAGAAAGCCGCCGGACACCAAGCAGTTGCCGCCCACGTTCGAGTTCTTCTCCAGCACCACCACGCGCTTGCCGCCCTGGGCCGCCGCAATGGCCGCGCCCATGCCGGAAGCGCCCGCGCCCACCACGACCACGTCGGCCGCAAGACTCTCGGTCGCGCCAGTCGGCTCCGGCATGCCCACCGACCGCAGGCTGCTCGCGCTGCCGCCGGCCGCATCCACACAGACGCCCACAGCAGCCAGGATGCCCATGGACGTGAGGGTGGCGCCCGTCACCGTGTCCACACCGAGCCCCTGGGCCGCTACGATACGCTCGGGCATCATCTGCACGGCCGGCTCGGCGATGCGGGCCGTGTCGCGATGGGACACCACGCGCACTGCCTCGATAGCATGCTCCGAGAAATCGGCCTCCACGGCAATGGTGTCGAACTTGCCGTCGGCCTCACCCGTATAGGTGCCCGGCTCGTAGGTGGCGCCACGCCCCGCCGCCGGCACCTTGGGCGCGCAACCACCCAGACCGAACAAAGCCACCGCACAACCCGCGTACACAGTGGCGCCGATGAAGCTGCGCCGTGAAACCAGCGCGCCATTTCCGTGCTTGTACCGCATCATATTCGAATCTCCTCCCTGGAGTGCCTTACCGCAGGGCCAACACCCCGCCTTTTCAGGCGAAATCGTAGGGAATCGGAGACCGCCTGCGGTACACCCCCTGAGGGGGTATTTGCGTTTCCGCAGGTAAATGCTTTACAGATCGGTAGGCATCGCCGCATTCACTCGATCGATGAGCTCTTGCCTGGAATGGATGCCGAGCTTCGCGTAGAGTGATTTGCTATAGCTTTTCACCGTGTTGCGCGACAGGAATAGCGTGCGCTCGGCATAGGCGGCGTCACGTCCTTGGGCGAAGATGACGAGCAGTTCGGTCTCGCGCTTGGTAAGGCCGCAGGCAGCCGCCAGATCCTCGCAAGCAAGCTCTTGAAGATCGCGCCGCGCCTCCTGGTAGCGGCGAATGAGCTCATCCTTGCGGCGCAGGGCCCGCTGATAGGCCCGCTGCTCGCGACTGCGCAGCAGCGCCACACCCGACACGATGAGGTACAGAAGCGCAAAGGCTACCACGGTCATCTGAGTGAAGGCGAACTGGTCGCCATCGGCCAGAAACGCCGCCGTGGCCGAACCAGCCAGCAGCGCCGGCCGCGGCAGGGCAAAGGCGAGGGCACCCCACCCCAAAAGTGCAACGCGATCATCGCGGAAGGCGCCGATGGCCAGCGTGTACAGCACGAGCAGCGCCACTTCCCATCCCATATGCGTGATCACCACGAGCGCGATGCTGTAGCCTTCGGGCAGAAACGGCAGGAAGAGCACGCCGGTGGCCACCACGGCCAAAGCCCCGTTCAACAGGACGGTGTAGCGCGCACCCCGGATGCGCCCGTAGACCAAAAAGATGCCGATGGCCACCAGACCGCCCACCTGGGACGCGAACCCGGACAGCGATGCCGATGCGATGGGACTCGCCATGGCTACCACGTCCAACATGCCGTAGGCAAACGACAGGATGAGCACGTAGAGTCCAGGGACGACGAGGGCTGCCGCGGGAGCACCGTCCTGTCCGAGGATCCCAGGACCGCCCGGCTCTCCCTCCCTGACACTGCGAGCCCCCCCAGCGCGCGGGGTTTGCAAGAGCAGCACCACAGCCAGAGAGACCAGCGCGGCGCAGCCCGCGACCAAAGCGGGAAGCGGAAGGGCATCGAGGGCCAGGGCCACTGGAGCCGCGATCAGCGAGCCAGCACCGAGCACCGCCGGATACCGATCGCCGACCAGGGCCGCGATGCGCTCGAACCAGAGCGGTATGAGCACGCCCACGGCCGCTCCCGCTGCAGCGCCGGCCCCATAGGCCATCGCCGGACTTGCCGCCGCGGCAGACGCCGCCAGACCACCCAGAGCCACGGCGTACAGCGCAGTCCCGGCCGCCGCAGCCCGAGTCGCGCTCCACCAGGGCCGACGAGCCGCCGCGAACACAGCAACAGCGGCGGCGCACAGCGAGAGGTTGAGAAATGCACCGTAGGCCAGCGCATCGGCCCCCGGCACATCGAACAGCCAATCGCAGTAGAAGAACACCACCGCCACGGCATATAAGGAGCTGAACCCCGCCGTGGCTACAACCAGACAGGCAGAGAGCCTGAATCTCGTCGGCAAGAGCGCCAACGCAGCAGACAACAGCGACACAGCCCCTCCTTTCACAAGCTTGATATTTGGATGATACCTGCTCTCCGCAACAGGGCAAGCGGAATCCGCTTCCAGAGCTTCCTCTCACATATAACCATCTTTATATCGTATCGGGATGCCTTTGCACAACAAGGTAACGGCCACAAGCGAACGAGAACGCTATGGGACTCTGTCGCGGTTTCGGGGCGGTCACCGCGGGGACAGTCTCAGTATCATTTGACGGTTTTGCGACAGTATCCTCTCCCCTGCAAACAGCGAAACCAGAGAGGGGCGCCCATACCCATGAGAGATTTGACGTTCAGCGACGGACCCATGTTCCAACGGCTCATGGGTAACAAGGAAATCTGCCGGGGTATCGTAGAGCGTGTCCTGAACACACGCATTAGCGAAGTGGAGAACATTGTCACGGAACAAACTGTAGAACCCCGCCTGGGTAGTCACGGGGTGCGCATGGATGCCGTGCTGACTTCCGACGGGGAAACCTACGACATAGAAATGCAGACATACCGACGCGGGCGAGTGGCGAAGAGACTACGCTATTACCAGGCATCCCTCGATGTAGCGACGCTCGGAAAAGGGAGTGACTACGATCGACTTCCCCCTACCTACGTCATCTTCATATGCACGGACGACTTCTTGGGAACGGGATTGCCGGTAAGCACCCTCGAGATCGGCTGCATCGAACAGCCGTCTTTCGATTGCGGGCACGACTTCCGATGGGTTATCCTTGACGCAAGCAAATGGAGCTCTTTAGAGTCGGGCCCGCTGCGAAGACTGCTTCAGTTCGTCGATACAGGAACAATACCCCGCGACGACGTGTTCCTATCCCTCATCTCCAAGGAGATGGACGCAGCCAACGCAGACGCAGCCTGGAAGGAGGAGATGATGCCGTTTTTAACCCTTGAGGAAGATGCCAAGATCCAAGCGCGTATCAGCTATGAGGACGGCAAGGCCGAGGGTAGAGCCGAGGGTAGAGCCGAGGGTAGAGCCGAGGGCATTGCTGAGGGGCAGCAGCAGATGAGCGGCCTCGTACAACGACTCCTCGCCGACGGGCGCGCGGAAGACCTTCAGGCCGCGGCATCCGATCCGATCCTTCGCATGCGCCTCTGCGAGGAATACGGGCTGTAGGGCTTCTCGCCCCTCGCCTTGAACCCGACGAGCCCCGTCCCTTTCTACAGCAAGTCCACGGGGTCCACGTCCACGGCGGCGTTCACGGAGGGGTTCGTATGCCGCGCGCGAAACAGACGCGCGAGCGGAGCGGAGATGTCGGCGTCGAGCGGAGCCTTCACCACCACGTGATAGCGGTAGGTGTTGCGCAGCTTCCCCAGGGCACAGGGCACCGCTGGCAGCACCGACCAGCGCGGGTCGCCCACCTCGTCGCGCAGAAGCTCCGCAATCTGGCTGTACATGAGTTCGGCCTCGGTGGCCACGGCGTGCTCGTCGGCGCCCCAAAGAAGAACGTTCGCCATGCGCACATAGGGCGGATACCCGAGAAGCTTGCGCTTGGGCAACTCGGTCCGCAGGAACAACGCGCGGTCATAGCGCGCCGCTGCCTGGATGGCCACAGAATCGGCCTCGTAGGTCTGTACCATGACGCGGCCGGGCAACTCGGCGCGGCCCGCGCGCCCCGCCACCTGCTCGATGAGCTGGAAGGTGCGCTCGCCGGCCCGGTAATCGGGCAGGTGCAGCTGGGTATCGGCGTTGATGACGCCCACGAGCGTCACATCCTCGAAGTCGAGCCCCTTGGCGATCATCTGCGTGCCGAGGAGCACCGCCGCCTCCGCCGCGCCGAAGCGCTCGAGCAGTTCCTGATGGGCGCCCTTGGCTGTGGTGGTATCGGCGTCCATACGGATGATGGGCACGCCGGGCCCCACCCCGGGCATCCCGTCCAGAAGCTGCCGCAGATCGGCTTCCACCCGCTGGGTGCCGGCGCCGAACTTCTTCAGGTAAGGGCTGCCGCACTCGGGGCACACGGGCGGCGCGGGCACGGTGTGGCCGCAGTGGTGACACACGAGCTTGGCGCCGGCCTCGTGGTAGGTGAGGCTCGTGGAGCAACTAGGGCACTCGGGCACGAATCCGCAGTCGCGGCAGAGCAGAAACTTCGCGAAGCCCCGCTGGTTCAGCAGAAGCACCGCCTTGCGCCCGGCGGAAAGCTCGGCAGCGAGCGCACGGGAAAGACGCCCCGAGAACATGGAGCGCGCGCCCGAGGCGAACTCGGCGGCCATGTCCACCACCTCGATGGGAGGCAAAGGGCGCCCGTTGGCGCGCTCGGGCAGCGCCACACTCGTCCAGGCATCGTCCTTCGCCACCGCGTAGAGCGCCTCGATGGAGGGCGTGGCGCTTCCGAGCACCACCGCACCGCCCGAGCGCTCCATCATCCAACGCGCCACGTCGCGCGCCTGGTAGCGCGGCGCCGAGTCCTGCTTGTAAGAGCCCTCGTGCTCCTCGTCGATGACGATGAGCCCCACATTCGCCAGCGGGGTGAACAGCGCACTGCGGGCGCCCACCACCACGCGCGCCGCGCCGCTTCTGATGAAGTCCCACTGGTCGTAGCGCTCGCCGTCGCTCATGCGCGAGTGCATGACAGCCACCGCGTCGCCGAAGCGCCCGCGGAAGCGGCCCACCGTCTGGGGCGTGAGCGATATCTCGGGCACGAGCACGATGGCGGTGCGCCCTTCGGCGAGCACCTCCTCGATGGCCCGCAGGTACACCTCGGTCTTGCCCGAGCCGGTCACGCCGTCCACAAGCACCACGCGCCCGCACGCCGCCGCGCGCGCCGCGTTAATGGCCTCAAGGGCCGCCATCTGCCCCTCGGTGAGCGCCGGCGGCTCGGGCCGCGCGGCCACGGGCCCAGCGACAAGAGCGCCCTCTCCCGGCCGAGGCGCATCACCCAAAGCTCCGCCTCGCTTCTCCACCGCACCAACGTGCCCCCCTGCCGCGCATGCCTCCATGCCGCGCATGCGACGGCGGCGTTCCACCACCACGGCGTCTTTGGCGGCCAGCGCCTTCAGCGTGGAGCCCACGGCCCCGAACTCGCGGGCGAGCTCGGCCACGCGCACGTCGCCGGCGGCCACGGCCGCGAGGACCTGCTGCTGCTTCACGGCGTTCTTGCGGGGGGTAAATGCGCCGAAGGCCGGCCCGCGGGTCACCCAGCGGTCGTCCACCTCGCCGATCTTCGGCTCCTGCAGGCGCCAGCGGCCGTCACGCCCGCGCACCACGCGCGGAACAGCGCCCGACGGGGTGAACAGGCGCACGCAGCTGGCGAGCGGCGCCACGTAGCGCTCGGCGATGTACTGGGCGCAGGCGGCGCCCTCCTCGTCGAAGAACGGGGCGGTGAGCAGCGCCTCCACCTGGCGCAGCTCGGCCGCCGCGAGCGGGTTGCCCCACAGATCGGTGCCCTCGTCGGGTGAGGCGGCGGCCTCCTCCAAACCCACGATATAGCCCACGGCCTTGCGGCCGCCGAGCGTCACGAGCACAGCACAGCCCACCTCCGCCGGCATATCGTCGGGCACGGCGTAGGAGTAGGGCGTATCGAGCGCCTGGGTGGGGATATCGAGTATGACGGAGGCGATATGCATGCCCGCCAGTATACCGCAACGACCCCCGGGCCCACAGGAGACACGAAGCGTTCTGACCAAGCGCGTTCCTTACGAGACCGGAACAGCCATGCGGGCCGTCCCGCAAAGCAAGGACTGTCTGAGCGAATCAGAAAACCCCGTGGCTCCCCTCGCGAAAGGTAGCTTTACACCGTGAGGTCGGCGTAGGCGAAGGGTACGAGACACGCCAGATCGTCGGGGGCCATGTGCACCTGGCAGCCCACCTTCCCGCCCGAGAAGTAAATCTCGTCGAAAAGTTGGGCCGTCTCGTCCACGAAAGTGGTGAAGCGCTTCTTCATGCCGATGGGCGAGCAGCCTCCGTGCACATAGCCGGTAAGCGGCAGAAGATCGCGGGCGCGCACCATGGCAACAGCCTTCTCGCCGGCGACAGAGGCGGCCTTCTTCAGATCCAGCTCGCAGGCCACGGGCACCAGAAACACGTAGTGCTCGCCAGATTTGCCCTCGGTGACAAGGGTCTTGAATGCCGCATCAACGTCCTCGCCCTGGGAGCGCGCGATCTCCACGCCGGTCATCGAGGGATCGGCCTCGAAGAAGAGCGCCTCATGGGCGATGCCCGCCGCGTCCAGCTCGCGCAGGGCGTTGGTCTTGTGGTCTTTCGGGGCACGGGCCATGGGGCTACTTCCGGCCGCCCTTCTTGCCCTTCTTGCCCTTACGCGAGCGCTCAGCCGCAGCGGCCTCCTCGGCGAGACGGCGGCCCTGTATCTGGGCGCGCCACGAGGCCACACAACCTCCGATAAAGCACAGCGCCCCCAAGCCGACAGAAGCAGCGAGCCACACCCCGCCCATGCCCATCCAGAAGTCGAGCGGGTACATGGAAATGAGCAGTGAGTCGTAGCTGAACGTCCAGGTGCCGTCGACGAAGAACAGCGAGTGGAAGACGGCGAACAGGCCGTTGAAGTCCACGAGGCCCCACACACCCAGCACGGCAAGCAGCACCACGAGCATCGCCGGACCCATACGCAACATGAAGGCCAGCGCCGCCCACTGACGGCGCACGCCCAAAAGCACGCCCACGATGAGCGCGGCCACGCCGATCATGCCGAGCCAGGAGCTCATGCCCGTGATGAGGCGGTTGCAGTCCTCCAGGTGGCTCACGGCCGCCGTATCCAAGGCGTAGCGGTCGGACACCTTCGCCAGCGCGTCCATAGCGTCAAGCGGGCCGACACCTTCATCGAGCGCCCGGCGGGCCGCATCGGTCCACTCCCCCGCCTTGGGCGCGCCCTCGGCGCTCGCCTCGCGGGCCGCGTCCAGCACCGAGGAGGCCAGATCCTTCGCCGCGGCCTCAACATCGGCATGCGGGTCCACCGTGAAGGCGCGGGTGACGCCGGCAAGCTCCACCAGCTGCTCGTGGGTATAGGGCGAATCGCTCCCCTGGCTCACAGAGCTCGCGAGCGAGGTAGTGATGCCGGGCAGACAGCACACGGCGAAGCCGCACACGAGCAGCGTGACGGCAAGCACAGTGGCGCCGATGCCGGCGAGAATGCTGTTCGATCCCATTTACAGCTCCAATGCGTCGGGGTTGTCGCAGTCGACCCAGATGGTGGCGGCGGTCATGCCGTCGTTGGTCTTTGAAATAGTGGGATGCGGCCCCAGGCGGCTGAACACGCCCTGGAAGTGCCCATCGTACAGGTACAGGCCGTTCATGTTGTTGTAGGGCACCGGATCGCTCACGACCGCGCCGTCAGGCATCTCGTCGATGCCGGCGTCGGGCGGTAGCGTATCGGTCTTGAAGGGGCGTATGTAGCGCTGCACGATGAAGGGATAGCCGGCACGTCCGTTGGCGAACTCGTCGATGACGCGCTCCCACTCCTGCTGGCTCACCTCGCAGCCGGCGTACACGTTGTCGGCGCCATAGTGGTCGGTGGGCTTCACGATCCACTCGTCCTTGTTCGCGCGGATCTGCGCCACGTTCACCGTCGAGTCGTCCAGAAACGCGGTCATGGGCACGGTGGCCTCCACAAACGCAATCTCCTCCTCGGTGAGGAAGGCCTGGGTCTCGGGCTTGAACAACACCTCGAACAGCTGCTTGTCATGCACGATATGCCCGGAGAACGCCCCGATAAGCGCCACCTTCCGGGCGCGCACCGCATCGATGAGCGCCTGAGAGTCGTCCCAGAACTCCAGCACGTCGTTGGTGACCGACCGACGCCAGATGGCGTTCACCGGCAGGCCGTCAGGCGTGGAGAGCACCTCGCCGTCGAAGGAGAGGTCGCGCACGTCGGCCACCACGCACTCCACCCCGGCCTTGCGGAAGCACTCGGCGAAGATGTGGAACTCGTCCACCACGCCGTTCTCCAGGTAGTCGCAGATGGCCACGCGCGGCTTCTCCACCTTGAAGCGGTACGTATCGTAGATGGCCATGAAAGTGCGCACCCACGGCTCGAACAGATCGCAGCCGGACACGGCGTGGTTCTCGGCGAAGGTGCGGAAGGTCTCAGAGCCTGCGATGGAGTTCGTAATCTCGCGGTTCTCGTTCATGCCTGCACTTCCATCGCCGTTGAATTCGCAGAAGTGGATACGATAGTCGTCCTCGTTGAGGAAGGTGTCCACGCGCGCGAAGGGCAGCACCGAGTCGTAGTCGCGCGGCAGGCAGATGAGCTCCACGAGGCGCTCGTCGAAGTCGAAGAGCTTGCGATACTCTGGATCTTCCCGGTAGCGCTCGATGACCTTGCAGAGGATGCGGTGGCACGTCTCGGCGGTATCGCGCATGACCTCGTAGGACTTCTGGTTAAACAGGCGCGGCACAAACGAGGAGGCCACCACACGGTGGTGCACGATGGCCGTGGAGCCCTGCATATAATCGTAGGCGGCGCGGCGGTCTTCCACAGCCCCGTCCAGCTCGTCGATGATCTGGAAGTACTCGCGCGTGTAGTCGGCGTTGGTCGGCATGAAGACTCCGTCCCTCGGCATTTGCATATCCGTATAAGTGTAGCACGTCCCCGCGTTCTGGGCTCCGGGCGTAGCGGAGCCGTTGGACAGCACTCGACAGTGACGGCCTCCTTGTCCCCGGCGCGGGCGGCACGGGAATCGCCGAGACCGACCGCGCCTGCGGCCCCAACACGTGGGTCGCGTCCCCGACGAGGGCAGCACGTCGGTGGCACCGCGCGCCTTCCGTATGGTTTCTGTATCCTTCCCCGCCAGTGTTCTTGCGCCGCGCCACCATCCCCGATAGTATGGGCAATCGCGCTGTGCCCCATGCGGTTCGCGCGCACCATATTATCCAGAGTCGGGGTAGAGAGTTGGCTCGCCGATCCCGACACCAACCTGACGCGCCTCGCCCGCGGGCGGCCGCCAAGGTGGTCCGGCCAACAGCGATAAGAAAGGAATCTCATGGCAGAGACCCATTCGAGCTATCTGTTCACCTCCGAATCAGTCACGGAGGGCCATCCCGACAAAATCTGCGACCAGATTTCCGACGCCATCTTGGACGCCATCCTGGCCAAGGAGATCGCGCTCGCCGAGGAAGGCTACATCGCCCCCGACGGACAGCCGGCCGACCCCGCGAAGATGCGCTGCGCCTGCGAGACGCTCGTGACCACGGGCACCGTGTTCGTCACCGGAGAGATTCGCACCCAGGCCTACGTGGACGTGCAGTCCATCGTGCGCGACGTGGTATGCGGCATCGGCTACGACCGCGCCAAGTACGGCTTCGACGGCAACACTTGCGCCGTGATGAGCTCCATCCACGAGCAGTCGGCCGATATCGCCCAGGGCGTGGACGAGTCCTTCGAGGCCCAGCACGACGCCGCCGCGGCCGCCGACCCCTACGAGACAGTGGGCGCGGGCGATCAGGGCATGATGTTCGGCTACGCCTGCAACGAGACGAGCACGCTCATGCCCATGCCGATCTACCTGGCCCACCGCCTCTCCGAGCGCCTGACCGAGGTGCGCAAGAACGGTACGCTGGATTTCCTGCGCCCCGACGGCAAGACCCAGGTTTCGGTGCGCTACGTGGATGGCGTACCCACTGCGGTAGAAAAGGTGGTCGTGTCCACCCAGCACTCCGAGGACATCGAACAGGGCGCCCTGCGCGAGGCCATCGTGGAGACAGTCATCCGCCCGGTGTTCGCGGCCGAGGGCGTGGAGCTGGCCGAGGACTGCGAGATCTACGTGAACCCCACTGGCCGCTTCGTCATCGGTGGCCCGATGGGTGATGCGGGCCTTACGGGCCGCAAGATCATCGTCGACACCTACGGCGGTATGGGCCGCCACGGCGGCGGCGCCTTCTCGGGCAAAGACTGCACGAAGGTTGACCGCTCGGCCGCCTACGCGGCACGCTGGGTGGCCAAAAACGTGGTGGCGGCCGGTCTGGCCGATCGCTGCGAGGTGCAGATTGCCTACGCCATCGGCGTAGCGCAGCCTGTGAGCGTGATGGTGGAAACCTTCGGCACCGCGCACGTACCTGAATCAGACATCGAGCACGCTGTGGCCGAGGTATTCGACCTGCGCCCTGGCGCCATCATCGATGCGCTGGATCTGCGCCGCCCCATCTATCAGAAGACGGCCGCCTACGGCCACTTCGGTCGCGAGCTGCCCGAGTTCACTTGGGAAGCCACTGACCGCGCCGCCGCCCTGCGCGCAGCGTACGGACTGGAATAGGGCTTCTTCGGCAAGGGCACCCGGGGCTGCTGCAGCCACGCCGCACCCCGGGACGCATGCGAGTCGGAATAGGACCCGCGCAAATCGGCCCCCAACTTGTATAGACGCAAGTTGGGGGCCGATTTGCGCGGGTTGCGATCAAGCGAATGCGCAAACTTCGGTCATTTGACCAGGTTTCACGCATCTCTACAAGCAAAACCAGGTCAGATCGAGCCTCAAGTTGCAGAGATGCACGTTTGGGCCCGATCTGACCGGGCGCCCGCACCGTGGATGCGAGATAAAGGCCGATCTGGCCGGGTATCCACGCTGCAGGCGCGAGACGGAGCCGGCCCAACCAGGAGTCCGGATCGAAAATGTGCGCGGACGGACGCGCCCTATTCTCCCTCGCGGTAGACCGTAGTGGTCACGCGCGCGATACGGCGGCCGGTATCGTCCATCACATCGGTGGTGTAGAAGCCGAGATGGCGTCCCGACTTGTCGGCATCGCAGGTGGCGATGAGCTTCTTGCCGCGCGAAGCGCTCATGTAGTCGATAGCACTGGAGACCGACACGCTGGGAGGCTGGCCGATGTTGCTGGCAAGTGCCAGAGCGAAGTCGGCCAGCGTGAACACTGCACCGCCCATAACATTGCCGAGCGCATTGCGGTGATGATCCTCGATGACGAGCTCGGCCACGCCGTGGCCTTTCCATCCCTCCACGATGCGGCAGCCCACATGCTCGGCGAACCGGTCGTGACCGAAGAAGTCGTTCAGCTCATTCAACGTAGGATGATCGGAAAGCTGCGGCATTGCGAATCCTCTCTGCGGAACAGGTACCATATGCGCGAGGGCGTTAGCCCTGGGCAACCGGGGTAGCCGTGGCGGCAAACAGCTCCAGGTACTGGCCGTCGGTCACCGTGATCACCTGCTTGCCACCGGGGATCACATAGGCCGTATCCACAATGGAGTCGTCGTCGAAATCGAGGTCCTTCATCACATAGGCGGCGCACTCACGGTTGGTCACCGCAGCGGAAGGCTCGTAGGCGGTAATGGTATAGCTGCCGGCGGGAATGTCGATGCCCACGCGATAACAGCCGTCGTTGTAGGGAGCTGTGGGATTGATAGACTCGGACGGAGCCGGGTACATGGTCTCGTCTCCGCCGGGCTTGAACACCACCAGATCCCCCTCGTCCAGCTGGGCGAAATAGTTACCGAAGTACACCACCGAGTCCTCCACCTTGTAACGGCCCGCATTCCCGTCAGCAGCCTCGAAGACGTAGAAGTTGCTCTCGGCATTTTCGGAGCCCTGCATGAAATAGAGCCCGGCGGGAATCTGCCCAGACGCACCGACCTCGTACACGCCCGCCTTGCACACCGCGCCCTCAGCAGGCGCATCGGTGGGAACGCCGTCGGGGAAAAGCGTTTTGGCGATCTCGTCGGCCGTGTAGGTGCCCGCCGTCGACTCGCTATCGGGCACCGCGGGCATCTGCGGAACCGACGAGGAGTCGTCCTGCTCGTCGTCTCGCTGGCCGTAACCGTAGTCGTAACCATAGCCGTAGCCGTAATCACGAGAGTTGCCGTAGGGGCTAGACTTAACTGCCTCGTCATCCATATAGGACGTGGCGGCCATCATGCCCACGCAGCTCGCACAACCGCCCATGCCGATGATGAGGCCCACAGCCAGACCGAGCAGAAACCAAGGCCACCGGCGCTTCTGGCCCGACTCGGCCGAACCTACGGGCTCGTAGCCGTACACCGGCGCGGGAGGGGTCGGCGGCACGGGGGGCTGTCCGGCACCAGAGGCACCGTAGGCCTGGTCGTAAGCGGAATAGGCGTGCTGATACGCCTGCTGGTAGGGCTGCTGGGGCACCGGCTCGTACACCGCGTAGGGCTGCACCGGCGCCGCGGCCGCGGGCTGAGGCTCGGGCTGCACGGGCGCTGCAACCTGGGGAGCGGCGGCCTGGCTCTGAGCCGTGAAGGGGTTCTCCACGGCAGGCGCAGATGAGGATGCGGGCGCGGGCGACGGTGCAGATGCCGCCTCAGCCGCAGGCGCCGGCGTGGGCTCGCTGCCGGGAATGCCCGTGCCTTCGGGCGACATGTTCTCGTTGTTCTCGTTCATGGAAACCTGCCTTTCGGTGATTTCGGAATCGTTCTTCTGAAACAGAACGGGGCCGCGCTCGGCGACCCCGCGAGACTACTTGGAATCGGCGGACGTGCCCTCGCCGAACACCTTCGCGACCACGCCATCGATGCGCGCTACCACATCGGCCGGATCCATGAGCATCATGGCCTCGAACAGCGGCGGCGACACCATGTTGCCGGCGATGGCCACGCGCAAAGGCTGGAACAAAAGCTTCGGCTTGAGACCGGCTTCCTCGCCCGCCGCCCGGCACAGCTCCTGCAGCGCCTCGGCGTCCCAGGGGTTGTCGTCGTCGGCCAGGATGGCGCGGCAGATGGCGAGCGCCTCATCGGCACGGGCGCCCTCCTTGAGCAGCACCTTCTGGACGCTCTTCTCGTCGAGCACCACCGAGTCGCCCCAGAACAGGAAGGCCAGCTTCGCGGGGATCTCGTCCATGCGCGAAAGGCGCTCGGCTACGAGCGGGTACATGGCCTGGTAGAACTCGGCGTCGTCGTCCACGTCGGCCAGACATGCCTCCCAGGTCTCGGCATCCACGCCCTCGCCGGGCGCGCGCGTGATGGCCGCGGCGGCCTCGGCTTCCTCCTTGGTAGGCGTGGGCACCACGGTGATGCCGTCGGCCACGTTCGAGCCGTCGATGTTGGCCTGAGCGAGCCAGGGCTTCGCGGCCTGCACCCATGCGGCGTCGCCCATCTCGCGGATGTAGACGCCGTCCATCCAGTCGAGCTTCTTCTCGTCGAAGATGGAGTGCTTCTTGGTGATGCGGTCGAGTGAGAAATGCTGGCAAAGTTCCGCCGGCGGGATAATGGTGGTCTCGCCGTCAAGCGACCAGCCGAGCAGCGCGAGGAAGTTCACCAGCGCCTCGGGCAGATAGCCGCGATCACGGTACTCCTCCACGTTAGTGGCCCCGTGACGCTTCGAGAGCTTCTTGCCATCGGCGCCCAAAATCATGGACAGGTGCGCGAACAGCGGCACCTCGGCACCGAGCGCCTCGTAGATGAGCACCTGACGCGGCGTGTTGGAGAGGTGGTCATCGCCGCGGATGACATGGGTGATGCCCATGTTCACGTCATCGCAGACCACGGCGAAGTTGTAGGTGAAGGTGCCGTCGGTGCGGCGCAGAATCATGTCGTCCATCACATCGATGGGGAAGCTCATCTGCCCGTACACTGCATCCTCGAACTCCACGGGGCCATGGTTCTCGGGCACGGCGAGACGCCACACGTGAGGCTCGCCGGCCGCGATGCGCGCCTCGGCTTCCTCGCGCGGGATGGAGCGGCAAGTGCGGTCGTAGCCCGCGTAGCCGCCCTGAGTCTTCTCGGCCTCGGCGCGCTTGGCGTCGAGCGTCTCCTTCGAGCAGAAACACGGGTAGGCCGCGCCCGCTTCGATGAGCTTTTCGAGCGCCGCCTCGTAGGTGTCGGTGCGCTGGGTCTGGAAATAGGGACCGCACGGGCCGCCCACCTCGGGACCCTCGTCCCAATTAAGCCCCATCCAGCGCAGGGCGCGCAGGATGATCTGGGTGTTCTCCTCGGTGGAGCGCTCTGGGTCGGTGTCCTCGATGCGCAGAACGAAGGTGCCCCCGGTGGCGCGGGCGAAGGCCCAGTTGTAGATGGCGGTGCGAGCGCCGCCGATGTGAAGCTTGCCGGTGGGAGAAGGCGCGAAGCGAACGCGCACGGGCTTGTCTTGGGTCATGAAAATCCTCGATGCGTTGAAAATAAAGGGCCGATAATCCGCCGCTCAGTATAGCACGGCAGATTATCGGCCCTGCGCACCCCCAAAAACCCTTCACCTGACCTACTTCTTCACCCGCACGGTCTTCGAGCCCTTGCTCTTGAAGAGCTTCTGGTAGGCTTTGACCTTGCTCTTCGGCACCTTCACCGTCAGCTTCTTCGCGGTGCCCTTGAGCGCGTTCTTGCCGACCGACTTCAGCTTGGTCGTCTTCAGGGTGACGGCCTTGAGCTTCTTGCAACCCGCGAAGACGTTCTTGCCGATGGATTTCAGCGACTTCGACTTCACCGTCACCTTCGCGAGCTTCGAGCAGTTCTGGAAGGCCGACGTGCCAATGGAGGTCACCTTCGAGCCAAGGGTCACCGATTTCAGGGACTTGCAGCCGTAGAAGGCCTTGGAGCCAACCGTCTTCACGTTGGCACCGAAGGAGACCTTCGCCAGCTTGGTGCACCCCTTGAAGGCGCCGTTGGGAACAGCCGTCACGTTCGCGCCGACCTTGACCGACTTCAGCCGCTTGTTGCCCGCGAAGGCCTTGGCCGAGATGGAGGTCACCTTGTAGGTGCGGCCCGACACCTTGACCGTGGCCGGCACCGTGGCCGACGTTGCCGTCCTGGAGGCCGGGCTTGCGTAGGTTACGGTCGCCGCGCCCGTGACGGCGAAGAACGCGCCCCCGGCCGAGACCGTCTGACCCACTGCAGGAGCCAGCGCGCTGCCGGCGGCCGTGCGGGTGGTCTTGGAGCCGCACTTCGAGCACGTTGCGGTCTCGGTGCCGTTCACGCCCACCTTGGCGTCGCCGTTGGGGCGGTAGGCGCCGAAGGCGTGGCCGGTAGCGGCGGTCGCCCGCGTCTCGGAGTACGCGCAGCCCGCGTGGGTGCAGCGCCGCTGCTCGGCGCCCGGCACGGTGCAGGCGGCAGCCCGCGCGGTCGTCCAGGAACCCATGGCGTGGCCTATAGCCGGGATGACGCGCGTATCGTGGTGCGATCCGTCCCGCGAGCAGGTGCGCTCCTCGACGCCGGACACAGTGCACGTGGCAGCCGCCGCAACCCTCCACGCGCCCCAGCTGTGACCGAGGGCCGTACCGGGCGCAGGCTGGCTATCAACCGTGGCGCCACAGGTAGAACACACGCCGCTCACCGCGCCGTCTTCAGTGCAGGTAGCACCCTCGACTTTCCCAGACTCTACTTTATGGCCGGGCGCCGGAACGACGCGCGGTTCCATGTACGCGCAGCCCTCATGGTTGCAGCGGCGCACCTCGGTACCAGACTCCGTGCATGTGGGAGCCTGATCGATCTCCCAGGCGCCCATAGCGTGACCAGTCGCGGCGACCGGCCGCGCCTCGGAGTGCGCGCAGCCCGCGCGGGTGCAGCGCCGCTGCTCGGAGCCCGGCACGGTGCAAGTGGCCGACTGGATTGTCTCCCAAGCGCCCATGTCATGCCCAAGGGCATCTATTTTCTGCTTTTCGGTACGCGCGCAACCCTCATTGGCGCAAGCCCTCACCTTCTCACCCGTAATTTCGCAGGTAGCGTTCTTGCTAACCGTCCAATCCCCAAACTCATGTCCTGTGGCCTTACCTGACACCACTACATTGATCTCTTCGTAAGGGCAATACTTGCAAGTCTGAACCTCATCGTAACTACCATCAGCTTCGCAAGTGGGAGCCTTCTCGTTCTGAATGGCCTTCTCGCCATAGACATGCCCCATCTTGCCGCAATCGCGCACGTACTTCTCCGCACTCAGTTCAGGGCCGTTGGGGAAAGCGCAATCCGACCACATTGCATTGCTCACCGGATGCGTTTCAATGAAGGACATGGAGTCTACCGTGTCATCCTCGTTTCTAAAATAATACAAAGTATCGGCCCCAGCGAGCAGCCAGATATCGGTCTCTATCCCAGACAACTTGCCTGACTCTCCGCCAAGAGGATCGTTCCACGTCACATCAACGCCGTACCAATCCTCACCCAATTTAACGTAATTCCACATATGGCCGCCGGTTGGTCCACTCGGTCCTGCAGCGATTCCGTCCACTAAAACGCATGGGATGTCTGATTCATCGCACAGCAATTTGAACGCTCTCGAATAGGCCTCACACACCGGTCCAAGCGTCCCCTTTCGCCCGTCTAGTGCACTTATGCAACTCCACGCATCTCGATAAGAATCCCTGATTGAATTGAGATCATCGGACGTGTTGTATTCGTTGTTTTTCGTGAGCCATTCATTGAAGTAACGTATACGCCCTTCCGGATCATTCCCGGAAGGTGCGCCTTCAATAATGCCAGCAACATTCTCGTCGCGTTTTACTATGGCAGTTTTCAGCGAAGTCTCATCCGGATAAAGGGAAGACCTTGAAGCAGGCCCAACCGAGAAACCGTACCAAGATTTAGTATCCGAAGAGTTCCGGTAGCACACGGGCTGGACTGACCTTGCCAGCCAGAAAACCTCCGCATGGTCTCGAGAAAAAGCAGAGAAGATGATTCTCAAATAGTTTGATGCCGATTGATCCAGTTGAGCCTTTTCGGCCTCCGTAGCATGACTTCCAGTAAAAAGAAGCAGCGAGGGCAAGTCACTACCATCAGCGTTATGACCCACAATAAACTGCTCTGTTGTTTTCGCTTCGCCCTTTAAATACTGATCTTCGATGAGATAGTCGTTTTCACCATCGTTGTCGCTCGCTTCTTCCAGCACGGTGTAGGCGCTTCTTGCGGCATCGTTGATATCAACACGATCGATCCACTTTTCAAAATTGCCTTCTTTCAAGGGCATCGTGAAGTTACTAACATCGGACAGAAGTTGAACACCGTCATCTTCCGCAGAAACACCCAAATCGAAAGGTTCCATCAACTCAGCGGACAAGTCATCGATCTTCGAAACATCCAACTCATCCGCGCTCGATAGTGACGCGTTGGTATTCTCCCCTCCCCCATCTGCTAGTGCGACCGAGGGCACGAGGGATACGGCGAGGGTGAAAGCACATACGATGCTTACGGCTCGACGAAATGGCTGCTTCATGGTTCCTTCCTTCTTTGCTTCCTTGTAAATGTGTGTAGGCACCAGCGGTCATCTGCGGATCGTTTGCCTTGATGCTACTCAAATGCGCGCACCTGCAGCAGTGTTACGACGGCCAGTTATAAAATATGTAAGGAAGGTTCTTAAAGGGCGGCCACCCATTGTTAAGATCTTTGCTTTTACCAGTTTTAGCCATTTTGATCCACCCGGTTTTTCCGCCAGATTTCACCTTGACGCTCATTGCAGTTCCTTTGATGTACACTTTAGTAAGCTTTATTTTCTTGCCTTTTTTTACAGTGAATTTTTTTGATGTACACTTAGCATTCTTGTATACAGTTACAGCTTTTCTCGTTTTCAAAGTCGGCGCCTTCACAAAAGGAGTGCTGCCGTTTTTTCGGAGCATCCTCACCCACAACTCACCAGTTGTTGAGACTGGCTTAAATGTCCCTTTCTTATAAGCGCACTTGAACTGCACCTGCATAAAAAAGAGTGAGAGGCTGTTCATTTCGGCACGAACATAAATATTATTCCCGCTAATTTTTTCAACATAGCCGGTCTTCATGTCTCCGTACCTCTCACCACCTCCAAGCATCTGCTTGTAGTTGACGACATTCTTGAGTTTTCCGCCCTTGTAAACATACAAATTATTTTGCATAGAGAAAAACAATTTGCCATTTTTCAACTTGACGATATAGCAGGGGAAGTTTTCCTTCCCTTTGTCACAAGAAATGTTTTCCTCATAACCCCAACTCCACGCATCAAGCACTGTGGCGCCATCTTTTGGAATCTTTAGAGCTCGCTGATTGTTCACATACACTGTCACTCTATAATCCGAAACGGGTGAACTTTCGTCTTCGACAGTCACCTTAACCACGTCGGGCTTTCCGTCACCAGTTATATCAAACGAGCGAGAGACACCTTCTGCATAGATTTTGCTCTCATAATGCTCCTCACTACCAGACGACCACAAAAATGTGTCGACACTCTTTTCCTCAAGCTGAATGCGATACATCTTCGCGCCGCCCGTGGCTTTAAGAGCATGGGCCTCTCCCGGCATCATGAAAGTCATCGCGAGCGCCGTCAGCAGGGCAATGGCAACCACCGCAGCCGTGGACACTCGCGCTGCTCGTCTCGTCTCGTCACGAATCATCTTCTTCTCCTTCTCTTTTTCGGCCGATTAAACGGTCGTCTTTACTGCTTTTGCCTTGGACCATTTGGAGTAGTAGGTCTCGCCGTCTTGCTTCTTGTAGGTGCGCACCTGCACGTAGTAGCGAGTGCCGGGCCGAAGCTTCGTCAGCTTCAGAGTCGTCGTTTTCGCGCCCTTGGCCTTCTGGGTCGTGACCTTTTCCGTGAAGGACTTGTCGGCGCTCAGGCGCACCTGGTAACCACCGACACCCTTTTTCGCTTTCCATGTCACCTTCACGGTGCGCTTGCCGGCCTTTACCGTCTTCATCGTCGGACGCGCAAGCTTCGGCGCCGCCTTGATGGTGACCGTCTTCTTGCCGATAAGCTGATCGTTGCCGGTGCCGATGTTCACCGCATAGAAGTACAGCGTGCGCTTGCCCGCGAGGCTCGTCTTGATAGTGGCCTCGAAGCGGTGCTTGCCAGTGACGCCGAGCGCCTCGTTCAGCTCGGCGTCCTTCACGTTCGCGCTGATAATGTGCTCCTCGCCACCGGCGGAGGGCGCGCCGATATACACCTTCACCTTGATGGACTTCTTGCGCGCGCTGTCATCGATCGCCCAACCCGACACCGCCACCTCGCCGAGCCCGGCTTCCACTTGCTGCACCTCGCCACGAGGATGCTTGCCTTTGTCGGCTTTCACCTTTACGCCCTCGTGGTAGCCCCAGCCGTAATAGCTGAGGTTGCCCACCGCGGCGATGTCGGCCACCTTGTCGCGGCGAATGCGGCCGCCCATGGAGTGCACCATGTAGCCGTCTCCCACGTACACGCCCACGTGCCCGGCCGGACGTCGGCAGCTGGGGCAGCGCGTGCCCGAGCCGGTGAAGAACACGTCGGCCCCGATGGGAATGTTGTCCATCGACTTCGAGTCGCGATTGAGCGCGCCGTAGCGGCGAGCACAGCAGACGCTGTAGTACTCGGTCTTCAGCTTGCTCGCCCAGCACGTGGCGACGAACATTAGGCAGTAGTGGTTGTACTTACGACCGAGCGCGCGATTGTCCACCTTGCTGTTGAAGTACTTCTGAACTTGGGAAACGGTGATGGTCGCCGACTTCTTCACCGCATGGGCTTCCTCGGGCGCCGCTGCCACCCCTGTGCACGCCAGCACTACAGACAGCAGCACCGAGAGCATGCACCGACCCAAGCGCTGCCCCGCAGCGCCGTTTGAAATGTATGCGATCATGGTTCTGTTTCCGCTACGCCTTGTTGTTTGCCAGCCGAGTTACCATTTGAGATCTCCCCCTTATCCCGCGAGGCCAATGCCCTTGAAGGGGCAGCTTCCGTACTTGTTGTACTGGCTTCGCGAAATAGCCTTGATCCAGCCGGTCTTACCGCCGGCTTTCACCTGGAAGCTCACCGTCTTGCCGTTGGTGTAAATCTTCTTGAAGGCAACCTTCTGGCCCTTCTTGATCGTGAACTTTCCCTTAGTGCACTTCGCGGAGGTATAGGCCTTCATCGACCTGGCAGCCTTGAGCGTCTTCTTGCCCGAAACCGACTTCACAGCGGTCGTGTTGCTCGCGCGCTTGAGCGTGCCGTTCTTGTACACATATTTGAAGGTAGCCTGAGTTGCGCTGGTGGAATAGAGCATGCCCCATGCATCAACGAAGACGGTGTTGCCCGAAACCTTGCTGATGGTAAAAGACGGATGGGTTGCCACCTTAGAGGGGAACAGCTTGTTGCTACCGATAACGCTCTTCATCTTCCCCGAGCTGTATTTCAAGAGCTGGTTGTAATCGTTGCTCGCACCGCCCGTCGTGTAATACAAGAACGACTTACCGTTTTTCAGTGTGATGATCTTGGCTTCCATGAAATCGGGGCCGAGGTTCTTCTTCGTGTAAGCCGTCTTCCCGTTCACCTTCACGCGCACTGCGTAGTCGTCGAAGGTAATTCGCACGGTGTCGGCCTTCTTGTCGCCCGTGATATCGCACTGATAGTTTCGATTCAGCTGCATCGACGTAACCTGAGCGCCCTTCGACACAGTAACCGCATGGGCCTCGTCAGCCATGGCCGGCGACACGGTAAGGCCCAGCGCCAGCATTGTTGCCATAGACGCGCACATCAGCTTCTTCAGACTTTTTTTCATGGTTTCCTCTTTCTCTCATGTGCCGATCGCACAATTTGACACCTTCAAACACAAGATCAGAAACAGCGTATTCCTTGAATCATTTCCTCGTTTTAACCGCCTTGGCCTTCGACCAGGCGGATGCATACACCTTTCCGCCCACCTTCTTATAGGTACGTACTTGCACGTAATATTTCTTATTACCCTTCAGCTTCCCCACCTTGAGCGTGCGCTTCTTTCCTGCAGCCGAGGACGCTTTCACCTTCTTTGATTTCGTAGTCTTGGCGGTGAACTTCTTGCTCGTCGAATATCGGATTTCGTAACCAGTTACCTGCTTAAGGGCGGCTTTCGATAGGCCCTTCCACTTCACGGTAAATCCTTTTCTGGCCTTGATGACCTTGGAGATGCTCGTGCTCTTCGGGATAACCTTAAATGTGGCCACCTTGGTGCCGGTGTAAGCCCCTTTGCCCTTAATGGTCACCTTGTAGGAGCCAACCTTCTTACCTCCCTTACACGAGTACGTGAAATCGGTGCCAACTTTGAGGGTTTTACCACCCACCTTCACCACCGGCGCTGCAGGTTTCAGCGTTTTACCCGTGTAAATCTTGGATTTCACCACGACAGCGGCCTTGGCAAGAGAAACCTTTTGAGGGGCAGCAGGTTTGACGGATGGCGCAGGGCTCGATGGCTTCGAGGGCACCGAGGGAGTGACGGGCTTGGTCGTCCCGCTATTGGAGCCGGTATCGGGTTTTTTCTTCTCAACAGCACGCGTTAGGGCAACCGAGTTGTCCCAAAGCGAATACTCAACACCGCTGTGCGCAATCACGCAGTAGATCGTCTTTGTCGACGACGCCTCGTCCAAGGAGGCCGCCGCCCAATCTGATTCCTGAAGCTTGATCGGCTTCGACGCTGCCGAACCCAGAGCACCTAGATCGATCGTACGAATCAACCGGCCGTTTTCTCCGCCATCGTAGAGACGCAGTTTTACGTCTGAAACCTCCTCGGCTTCCTTATTCGTAGCAACAAGGTGGTAGTTGCCTGGAAGCTGCCATCTTTTTCTCGCAATGGATATATCGCACTCGGCCTCCATCTCAAGCGTTGCATCCGAGGGCTCCTGCGCAGAACCGCCGACAACAACGGCGAAGTTCAGGCCGAATGAAGTCGAACCTTGCGGGAAGGTAACAGAGAGATCGATGTCAGCGCTCTCTCCCGGAGCAATTGAGTTGTTGAGCTCGCCCATCGCTACGATGTTGCCGCCTGCGTCGCGAGCTTCGACCGCAACATCGGCCGCAGGCTCGGTTCCCGTATTCTCGACCGTCACCACTACACGATTCGTAGAAGCGGGGTCAAAGGCCGCAGCATCGTAGGCAGCATCGGCAATCTCAATCCGCGTCCGAGCCAGACTGTCGTCGTACTTCAGGACCGTCACCCCAAACGGATTGCCGCCCAATTCAACCGCAGAGGGGCTCACGCTCTGGCACGTATACAGAAGACCATCGCCGCCTTGGTCGTTCGCGACAACGCTGAAGTCACCCACATACGCACCATCCTCCGTAACGGCAGCAATGCCCTCACCCGTCAGATCGCTTCGGTAGATTTCAGAGTAGAAGCCATCTTGCTCGACCCAGTACACGCGATCATTGTGGACGGCGAATTTCGTAGTGCACCGAGCGCCACAGGGCTCGATTCCCTCGCCAAGGGTGTAGGAGCATAGCTTTCCGTCGCAGCGGAAGAAGAGCGCGCCATTGCTCTCATGCAGGCCGTCCACGGTGCTGCCGAGCGTCGCCGTATCGACCGCAACCCCGTCTACACGCAGTTTTCCATTTTCCACAAAGGCGTAGTGGTCGCCGAAGGCAACAACCTCTGCCACGACTTTGTCACACGAAAACAGCTCCTCGGCAGAGCTCCCAATACCCTCGGAAAGCTTCGCGCGGTAGAGACGTGTGCCGCCGCTTTTAAGGAGCACATCATTGGCACTGTTCTCGGCCCAAACAACAGCGGGCTTGCCGTCGGCGCTCTCACCTATCGAGTAAGCGTACTTCCAGGTGCCCGCCGGCGCCACCACGATGCTCTCGCCAAAAGTCGCAGAGGACGCATCGAAACGAGCTGCCCGCAGTTCCATGAGGCCGGCAATATCCTCAGGTGCCACACCATCGTGCAGCGCACCGGCGGCCCGCTCATACACTACCCAGGTAGAGCCATCGGACGCACTCGCGAGCACACCAGCGGTGTCAACGCGCGCAGAAGAGCCCGCTGAACGGGAAAGGGGCGAAGCCGTGTTTGACAATGCAGCGTTCGACTGAGCGGCAACAGGTTTCGCATCAGACCATTTCCCTCCGTTTAGCACCCGATACATCAGCTGAACAGTTCCATCGGCAACCGTATCGAGGTACGTGCACAGGTAGCGACCATCCGGAAGTTGCACAGCGGACGGCTTCGCATTCTCATAGACAGTCGATGCAGCAGGCGCGGCAACCGTATCGCTGAGCAGAGAGGGATCGCCCTCGAGTTGCGCCAGATCTTCAATCGAGGAAACCTCAGGAGCCTCGTAAGCAAGGGCAGCTGCCTGCGGCGTCACCTCACCCAAATGAGGGTAGAGTTCAAGGCTCGGGAAGTCGTATGAGTGCTCTTGCGTTAGTCCCGGAATCCACGAGTCGATACTTATGAAAAAGTGGCCGGTCAAAGACAATCGCAGCGCATTGCTGAGAGTGCTGGAGGGAAAACGCACATCTCCGTCCAAGCTGCCCGCAATGCCTCCCTTGACATCTGCCACTAAAACATCGGCGCCCAAAGCCATACGAGGTGTTACCTCGAAGTCAACACCGCCAATGTACTGCAATCGACTCTTCTCGGCAGAAAGCCTGACAGCGCCGTCAATGCCACCCTCTATTCCTAGTTCAGAATAGACTATGCCCCAAAGGGGCATCCTTCCTGAGACTTTCGCCTCAACACCCGTGGCAAGACCGCCGTCGATCATCCCGATAATGCGACCCTGCGAGTCAAGCTGAAGCCTGAAGTAACCAACGCAGTAGCCGTCTCCCTCAAAGACAATATGCTTCCGGTAAGTTGGCCTTTCATCGAAGAGCGACAAGAATTTGTTTCTTATGGCTTTTGGATCTCCACCCTGCCTGCAAGTATCGATGAACGACTTCGTATCTTGCCATTCAAGAGCTTTCGTTATGTCCAGCTTCTTCCGCAATTCGTCCTCAACGTCATTGAAGTCATCGGGCGGCTCGCCAAGCAGGACGCTGAGGATGTTCGTCTCAGGATCGAGCGTGCAGGTGAAATCAATGCTCTCTTCCAAGAGAGAGTCAACCCCTATCGTATGTTTGATGAGGGGCATCTTCTCTCCGAGCAAATCGAGCACTGGTCCCTCGATGGTCGCAGAGCCCAAACTATTCGCTGAAGAAAGGAACGTTCGGACGGTCTTGTTGTGATCTATGGAGACGCCCGTATCCTCATCCGGATCGGGAGCAGGCCTCGCAGCGGCATCGGGCAGCATGACACCCTTCATAACCAGCACGGGAGTAGTGCTGGTCTCCGTCTTCCCGGTGCCAAGCTGTCCGTTTATACCCCACCCCCACATCCAGAGCGATCCGTCTGACGTGAGCGCAGCAGTGTGGCCGTTGCCCAATGACACCGCCACCACGTTATCCAGCCCCTTGACACGAGTCGGCTCAAGTCGCGCCTCAGTTGTCCCATCGCCGAGCTGACCGTACCCGTTTCTGCCCCACATCCAAAGGGTTCCGTCAGCTTTTATCGCAGCGGCAAAATCCGTTCCAAATGAAACGGCAACAACATCGTCTATGCCTTCAACGCGCCCGGGTTCGGCCCGATCCTTCCCTGTACCGTCACCGAGCTGACCATACGCATTGCTGCCCCACGTCCACAGAGTTCCATCGAACTTCACTGCTGCAGACACATTGTACCCAAGCGAGACTGCTGCAACACCTTGCATTACTTCAATCGGACTCAGAACATCCTTTGTCCCGTATTTGTCGCCATTGCCGAGCGCGCCACCCAGGCTTCGCCCCCACATCCAGAGACTGCCGTCGTTTTTTACTGCCGCCGAGTGGTAATCCCCCATGGCAACGGTAAGAACATCGTTCATTCCCTCGATTTTTACAGGTGTAGCACTGGAATCCGTCGTTCCATTGCCGAGTTGCCCAGATGAGTTCGTGCCCCAAGTCCAAAGAGAACCATCAGATGTAACGGCGGCGGAATGATACAGTCCCATGGACACCTGTGAGACAGTTTCCAGAGGGATTTTCACCGGGGCAAAACGACTCGAATTCGTCCCATCTCCAACCTGACCATGACCATTGCTCCCCCATGCCCAAAGTGTGCCATCGGATCGTATTGCTGCGGAGTGATTACTGCCTGACGATACGGCCCGCATATCACTCAACACCCCAATCTGCACGGGATCCTTGAGCCTTCCGGTTACCTTGCCAGTGCCAAGCTGCCCGTCGTACAACCCTTCAGACCCCCACACCCAAAGAGTTCCGTTGTTCTTTATGGCAACCGAATGATCCCCTCCCAGCGAAATCGGAGATGCGAGCACCTTGCCTGTGCGTCCTGCCGCAGAAGTCGCCGTCTCGGCGGCGAAAGCGCCTGCCGGAAGCAAGGTCAACGCCAAAATAGCCCCGAACAGATAGACAATCGTGCGTTTCAATGCGCACATCAACTTTTCCTCCATCATCTTCGGTGTCCCCAGCGGTCAACTGGTACAGACACCTTTTCAACCTGCCACATGCCTTACTCGGACACAAGCTCATTGCGCCGAGATAATTGCTGCTACTTCTTCGTCTTGACAGATTTTGATTTAGACCAGTTGTTTCCGTACCAGAACCAGCCTTTCTCCTTGCTGTTCGCGGAAAGCTTCTGTTTGACCCATTTGACGGGCATGACGCGCACGAAGCACTTCTTTCCACCTTTGAGTTTGTTTATCGTGCACGATGTTTTGCTTGCGCCGTGAATCTCTTTTCCGAGACGCCAGTACTTCTCACCTGCATATTTGTAAAAGACGATGTAACCATTTGCCTGTTGCGATTGCTTTTTCCAAGTGACCTTGAAACCCTTCTTAAGTGCCGTAACCTTCGTGATGGAAGTCTTTTTCGGAACGATAGAGAACTCTACCGTCTTCGATCCTTTGTATTTTCCCTTGCCGGTAATCTTAATCTTGCCGGCACCGGTCTTCACGTTGCTGGAGTACTTAACGGTGTAGTCGCGCCCGAGCTTCAGAGTTTTCTTTCCCATCTTCACTTTCGGCTTCGGCTTCAACGCTTTGCCGGTATACGTCTTCGCCGGAACGACAATGGTCGCCTCAGAGATGTATTTGCTGTCAAGATAAGTGTTGAGATAAAGTTCGCTCGTGACACGAGTTGAGCTGGAAACCTTTTTACCTGTGGAGCTATTCACCCAGACGCCGGTGAAGATATGGCGCTTCTTGTTACCCTCGTTTCTCGTAAAGTAGTCTATATCCGACAGCTTCGATCCCGCCAGTACCATCGCGCTTGTCCCAGTTGTTCTGCTATTGGGCCAAATCCAGGAAAAATGGACGCGATACTCCGGCAGCGTGTACACCGCTGTCAATTTCATATCGGAGTACACCTCATCGCTCGACGTATAGAACCACTCCGAATACCCCTTGGCGTCACTCTGAGACACCAGTTTGCAATCAGCCCCTTCGTCCTCCAGCCATCCTGCAAAGGTGGCGGGAACGGGATTATCGCCGAACTTCTTGGTCTTAGCCATCTGAGGAAGTGAGCCCAAAGGCTCGCCTTCCTTTACCTTTTTCGTAATTCCCGTGTCGCCAAACGTTACCGTGTAAACCTCAGTACCGTCCTCGAGAACTTCACCATATGCCGGCTTTGCCGCCAACATGCCGAATGCCAGCGACAGAACAAGAGCTGTGGCAAAGATACCGACGATAGCCCATGCGCTGTCCAAGCTTTTCTGCAGATATCGAAATCCCATATTCGTCCCGTCCTTCTCTCGTGCGATGACGCGGCCCATTGCCCCGGGCCGACGCCTCTCTCTTGACGTTATGCCGAGGGTATCAAATGAGCGCCCCCCCCCCGCAAGCCCTTTGGTCAGGAATTATTGCCAATGGAGGTCAGCTTTTCCGCACGTAAGGCCAACGGTGCCGCGGCAACGGACGGCGGCCGTTAGAAACCGTTTGCGAACAGGCATCCAACGCTTCGTGACAGTTTGACCCTGGCATCAAATCGCTTTTCCCGCGCCCCCCGTGCGTGCGGGCACGCTTCCTACACTGGGCCTGTTGAGCAAACCGTCGCATCGCATACCGAGGAGATCGCCATGTCGTCCGCCGCTTCCGTTCACCCCCTCACTGCCAAGTACTTTCCCCGCGCCGTGGTTTCGCTGCGCTGGGCCGTTGTGGCCTTCGCACTGCTGGCCCTCATTTTCCTGGCGCCGACAGCTTGGGGGGCGAGCGGCCCCACGTTCCAAAGCGGTACGGGCAGCGCGACCGACCCCTATCTCATCGCCGACGCCAACCAGCTCTGCCGCTTCCGCGACGCCGTAAACGCCGGCGACGACTTCTCCGGCAAGACGGTAAAGCTGGCCGAAGATATCGACCTGGCTCATGTGGAGTGGATCCCCATCGGTGCCGGCACGCGCAAGGGCAGCGGCGTCGCATCGGGCAGCACCCCGTTTTGCGGCACCTTCGATGGCGATGGCCATAAAGTAAGCGGGCTTTCTATCACAACGAGCCCTGATGCCGATTATGCTGTGGGACTCTTCGGCATCGTGAAGGGCGGCACGGTACGCAACGTGACGCTGGACGGCGTGGCCCTCGACGTGCCCGGCAGCGAGCTTGCCGGCAGTGCGGTGGGCCTGTTCATAGACAACGGCACCGTGGACGGCGTTTCGGTATCGGGCACGGTGAGCGCACATGCCGGCGTAGGCGGCGTGGTGGGCCGCATGACGCTTTCGGGAACTGTTTCCAACTGCACCAACAGCGCCTCGGTCACGGCGATGACCGGCGTGGGCAACGTGGGCGGCATTGTGGGTGCTGCCTACTACACCACCGACACAGCCGAGATGGTCATCGAGGGCTGCACAAACATCGGCACCATCAAAGGCACCCAGGCTGTGGGCGGCATCGCGGGTCTGTGCTCGGCCTTTGTGTCGAATTGCGACAACCAGGGAGCCGTGGAGGCCGAGCATTACTCGGTCGGAGGCATCGTCGGCGAGCAAAAGAATTACGGGGCCATTCACCACTGCACCAACAGCGCTACGGTGACCTGCGAAGACACCGACGGCTACGGCAGCGGCGGCATCGTGGGCTGGGTGCGCTACGACGGCGCGGCAGCTGCCTATCCGGCCTCAAGCCCGGTTCCGGTGACCGACAACGAGAATAGCGGCGCCATCCACGGAGGCAATGATGCTGGCGGCATCGTAGGGTGCTTCTACAATGCGGGCATTGCAAGCGGCAACACCAACACAGCCGAGACGTTGGCATCCTCCCAGTTCGGGGGCGGCATCGTAGGCAATCTGCAGAACGCGCCCTTAGACTCGCTCCCCGCCTCTGTCGCAGAGGGCATCACCGTGGAGAACAACGTATCGACCACGCCCCTCGACAAGATAGACGCTCCGCTGCGCGATGCCTTCGCCTACAACAACACCCCGACCGATTTCACGGTGCGCGATAACAGCGCCGGCTGGCAGGCCATGACGAACTCCGTCCGCTTCGCCGTGCTGCAACGCGCCCTCGACGAGGCCGAGGACGGCGGCACGGTAACCTTGGCAGCCGATTTGGAGGACGCCCCTTCCATCAGCCTGAGCGACGGGCGCACCGTGACGCTCGATTTGGCCGACCACGACATCGCCTTCGCCAAAGCGCCCGGCATTACCGCAACCTGGGGCACCTTCATCGTGACCGGCGCGGGCCAGGTAAGCGCCCCCAACGCCGTTACGCCCGCCGGCACCGCGCCCGCCCTCATCGAGGTAACCGGCAGCACCGAAAAGCCGGCGGCCGTGAAGCTGAAGGGCGGCTCCTACAACGTGGACGTGGCCCCCTACGTGGCCGCCAAGTATGCCGAGCTGGTGCACGACCAAAAGGAAGCGGCGGGCAAGTTCGCCGTGCTGCCGGCCAAGGAGGCTGCCTCCGAAGCGCAGGCGAAAGTGGAGAACGACGGCGAGACGGTGTACTACGAGAGCGCCAAAGCGGCCCGTGCAGCTGCCGCAGCCGAACCGGGTGCCACGGTGACCGATCTGCCCGACGAGGAAAAGCCTGAGACGCCCGATACACCCGACGACGGCTCAGACGACGCTTCGGGGGACGGTTCGGGCGCTGCTTCGGACAAGCCAGACGGCACCGATGCAGATGACGCATCCAACCCCGACACCGACACCAACACGCCGAGCGCTCACAACAACGGCACACCGACGTTCCTCGATATGCACGGCGACGGCGCGGCAACTGTCACCGGAGCCGGCAATGGAGCTTCTTCGCCGTCGTCGGCGTCTACCGCTTCGCGGACGACGATCAAGCCCCGCGGATCTGTACCCCAGACCGGCGATCCCCTCCTGGATGTGCTCCTGTCCGCCGGCGCCCTCGCTGCCGTTTCCGCAGGAGCCGTGGCTCTAGCGCATGTTCGCGGCAAGCGCGCAAAGTCGTAGAGGGTCGCAAGGTGAACCTTTCTAAGAGAGACGGGCTCGAAGGAGCGAGCCCTCCGCAGAAGAGCCCAATGGAACCCCGAGCTTTTCGAACACCTCAGGGAATGTTACCTCACGCTGAGACGATACAGGCGCTGAACATGTTGCGCGAGAAAGGTGTCGACATCCCCCATGTAGCTCCACCCGTATCGTTCGTAGAATCCTCGATGGGTGGTATACAGGTACAGCTCGTCAAACGGAAGCGCCGCCCGCGCGCAAGACATCACGCTCCGCATCAGCTCGTCGCCGAACCCCCGGCCGCGCAGATCCGGCGAAACGTACACGTTGGCGAGCCATGGATACAAATCGGGACGCACGAACAAATCCGCGAGCACAAACTGATAGATGCCCACGAGCGCGTCGTCGACGAACAGACCGTAGGTTTGCGGAAGGCCCTCGTCCTGAAAACTGCGCGCCATGCAGTTTCGCACCTCATCGTGGGAATAGCCCTCTTCCCGACCCCACCAGCCGTACATCCATCGACTGATCTGATCGAGATGAGACAGGTCCGTGATTTTCCGCACGCAGGATCTCACGAGCGCTCCTTTTGTGCGCCCGACAGGGACACGAGAACGATCATAGCGGCCATGAGGAGAAGACCCGTCCAATCGGCGACGGAAAACGGCGTCTGCAGCCAGAGCGCCGCGATGACCATGGCACCGGCGGGTTCGGCCACGCCAAGTAGGCTGCCCTTGACCGAGCCTACGAGCGACACGCCGTAGAGGAACAGGCCGAAAGCGGTGAACGTGCCGAGCACGCCCACGCCGCCGACAAGGGCGATCCAGCCGACCGCGTCGAGCTGCGGGGTAAGACCGCCGCCCGTGCCGAAGATGTCGCCGAGAATCGCCGGAACGCCTGCGGCCGAAGCGGATCCCGTAGGGGCGGCTCCAACATTGAGCAGGGCCACTACACCCTCGCCCGCCAGCCAAACCACGAGGGCGACGACACCTCCGATGACCATGCCGCAGGCGATGATGGCCAGACGATCCCAGTGGTCGTAGAGCCGCTGGGGCGCCATGATGTAGAGCGCCTCGGAAAGCGCGTTGACGATGCCCCACACCAGGCCGGCCACGGGCAGTACGATAACGCCCCAATCGCCCTGGGTGGCGATGAGCGTCGCCGCGACCAACGCGCAGACGAGGCCGGCGAAGTCGGTCGCGCGCGGAAGATGGCGCGCCCTCAGGCAGGTGAAGAGCATAACGAACACCGAGCAGGTGGCCTGGAGCACCGTGGCGGTGCCGGCATTGGTGAGGGCCACGGATACGGCGTAGGTGATCTGGGACAAATAGAGTCCCACGCCGAACAGGACGAGCGTGGGGCGTGCGGCGGCGCTGCCCACCAGCGACAGAAGCGCCTCGCGGCGGGTGACCAGCGCGAAAGCCGCGAACAGCACGGCCGCCACCACAGCACGCACAGCCGAGATGAAAGCCGAGCTGATGTCGTAGTTCTCGGCGAGAAACTGAATGCATGCGCCGGAGAATCCCCACAGCGTCGCACCCGTAAGCGCAAAGACGACGCCGCGCCAGAAACGTCCCGATGGGCCCATAAGGGCAGCCCTCCTCTGAACTTACCTACGTACCCTGCGTCCCGATATCATAGGCCACGCGCGGGCGCTTGTCACCACGGGCACCCGCTTGGCCGGAACTACTCCTCCTGGCGCTTGGCGGCGCGGGCGGCGCGCTTGGCGGCCAGGCGGTCGCGGGCGGCGCGCTTGGCGGCCAGGCGGTCGCGGGCGGCGTCGCCCTTGGCGAGGTTGCTCGCACGGCGCTCGCCGCGGGCCGTGAGCTTGCCGCCACGCGCGGCAGACGGAGACGAGCCGCTTGCGGAAGCACCGCTACGCGGCGATGCAGGGGCGCCGGCCGCCGCGCGGGCGGACGTCGCGCTGCCGCCTGCAGCAGCTCCCGCACGAGTGCCCTCGCCATGGGTCGCCGCGGCACCGGGGCCTCCCGCGACACCAGCGCCCGCGCCGCCCGCCGCGGCTTCCTCCGCAGCCTCGCCCTCGTTCTCTTCGGCGCGGTCGTCGCCGGTGAGCTCGGCCAGAAAGCCCGCGATGGGGCCCATGAGGTTGTCCTGCTCCTCCAGGTTGAAGTAGCGCAGCGGCAGCGCGAGCTTGCGCTTGTCGGGATTGTAGCGGCCACCGGCGCGGCGCAGCGGCTTCATCTTGGCGTCGGGCACATCGATGGGCTCCACCACCAGACGTCCCGCCACCACCGATATCAGCTTGATGCCGTGCTCGTTGGCGAAGGCCTTCAGGTGTGCCCGCGCGAACAGGTTTGCCGCGGCCGGCGGCATCTCGGGGGCCTTCGCCTCCATCTCCTCGCGCAGGGCCGCCACCGCGTCCACCGTGGCCGCCGCGGCCAGCTTGCGGTACCACAGCACGCGCGCGTCGGCGTCGGGAATGTACTCCTCGGGCAGGTAGGCATGGCCCGGGATGTTCACGGTGATGTCCGACAGCGCCGGGGGCAAATCTCCTGTGGCCTCGCCCTTCTCGCGCGTGTCGTTCACCGCCTGGGACAGCATCTGGGCGAACAGGTCGAAGCCCACGGCCGACATGTTGCCCGACTGCTCGGCACCCAGCATGCTGCCCGCGCCGCGAATCTCCAAATCGCGCATAGCGATGCGCATGCCGCTGCCCAAGTCCTGATGCTCGTTGATGGCCGTCAGGCGCGCGGCGGCCTCCTCGGTCAGCGGCACGTTCTCGGGGAACATGAAGTAGGCGAAGGCCTGCACCGACGAGCGGCCCACGCGCCCCTTCAGCTGGTACATCTGCGCGAGGCCCAAGCGCTGGGCGTCCTCGATGATGAGCGTGTTGGTGTGCGGGTTGTCGATGCCGCTCTCGATGATGGTGGTAGCCACGAGCACATCCAGCTCGCCGGCGGCAAACTCCTCCATCACGCGCTCCAGCTCCTCTTTGGTCATCTGCCCGTGGGCCACGCCCACCCGCGCCTCGCCGGCCGCGGCGTGCACGCGGTCGACCGCCTCGTCGATGGAGCGCACGCGGTTGCTCACGTAGTACACCTGGCCGCCGCGCGCCAGCTCGTAGCGGATGGCCGCCGACACCACATCGGGGTCCCACTCCCCCACGTGCACCTCCACCGGGCGCCGCTCGTCGGGCGGCGTGAGGATGAGCGACATGTCGCGCACACCCGACAGCGACATCTGCATGGTGCGCGGAATGGGCGTGGCCGACAGCGTGAGCACGTCGATGGACTCGCGCAGGTTCTTCAGCTGCTCCTTGTGCTGCACGCCGAAGCGCTGCTCCTCGTCTATGATGACGAGCCCCAGATCGTGCGGGTTCACATCGCGCGACAGCAGACGGTGGGTGCCCACGAGCACCTGCACGTCGCCCGACGCGAAGCCCTCGAGAGCCCGCGCCTGCTGCTCGTTCGTGCGGAAGCGCGAGAGCACCTCCACGGTCACGCCGAAGGGCTCGAAGCGATCCTTGAAGGAGGTGTAGTGCTGCTGGGCCAGAATGGTGGTGGGACACAGCACCATCACCTGCTTGCCGTCCTGAGTGGCCTTGAACGCAGCGCGCAGAGCCACCTCGGTCTTGCCAAAGCCCACGTCTCCGCAGATGAGGCGGTCCATGGGCCGGGCCGATTCCATATCGGCCTTCACATCGGCGATGGCGGCCAGCTGGTCGCGGGTCTCCTGGTACGGGAAGGCCTCTTCCATCTCGCGCTGCCAGGGGGTATCGGGACTGAAGCGGAAGCCCTGAGTGGCCGCCCGGCGCGCGTACACGTCCACCAGGTCGAAGGCGAGCTTCTTGGTGGCCTTGCGGGCCTTCGCGAGCGCGCGGGACCAGTCGCTCGTGTTCAGACGCGTAAGGCGGGGGCTCGCGCCTTCGGGCCCCACGTAGCGCGTGACGCGGTCGAGCTGCTCCACGGGCACGAAGAGCTTGTCACCTTCGGCGTATTCCAGCTGCAGGTAGTCGCGCTCGGTACCGTCCACCTCGCGGCGCACCAGGTCGCGGAAAAACGCGATGCCGTGGGCGGCGTGCACCACGTAGTCGCCGGGCTTGAAGGGGAAGGTGACCTCGGTGACGTCAACCGACACGCGCGCCGCGCGGCTGGCGGCCCGCGACCCTTGGGTGTCGGCCGCACTCACGAGGGCCAGATGCGCCTTGGGGATGATCATGCCGAGCGGGATGTCGTTGTCCACGATGTTCACCACGCCCCGCCGCAGGCGGCGCTTGGCCTGCCCGGGCGTGTCGGCGTCGACAGCAATTCGGGAGTCCTCCGGCGCGGGAGGGGCGGAACACTCCGTGCTCGGGCAGTCCTCGCTTTCGAGATTCTCCGGCTTCACAATCTGGATGGGGATGCCGTGGTCCACGAAAGCGTGGCGCATGGTCTCCCGCGCGCGGTAGTTCGGGGCGCTGAACACCACCGTGTAGCGGTCGGTCGTGAGGCTCTTCAGCTTCCCGAATATCTTGTCGGGCACGCCGGCCACATCCACACGCTTCACCGGCAGCTCGTCGTCTATCTCGCCGCCCACCCGCATGATGGACACGTAAGTAGCGCGCACCTCGCCACCGAAGTCCATGGCCGCCGGGCTCGCGTACAGGCCCGCCAGCGCGATGTTCGTGCCTCGGGCGCGCTCGGACAAGTCCTCGGCCGCATGGGCCGCGTCGTCGAAGAGCGAGCGCGGCTCGATGAGCGCGGTGAGCGTGCCCGCCCCCGCGTAGGCGCCCAGCGTCACCGGCTGCTTGTACAAGTAGGGCAGGATCACGTCGGCCCCCTCGAAGATGAGGCCGCCCTCCATCTTCTCCAGCACGTCGCGCAAGGCCGGGTTCGTGAGCGCCGGCTTCTCCAGGGCGCGCCGCGCGTCGGCGAGCGCCCGGGGCGAAGTGGGAAACTCCGAAACCGGGTATATCTCCACCGCCGTCAGCGAGGAAATGGTCTGCCCCGTGGCCGGCACGATGCGGCGGATCTCCTCCAGCTCGTCGCCGAAGAAGTCGAGGCGCACCGGGAAGTCCAAGTTGCCGGGGAACACGTCCAGCGTGCCGCCGCGGTGCGCGAAGGTGCCCGGGCCGTCCAGCTCGCCGGTGTCGGCGTAGCCGGCCGCCGCGAGCGCCCGGGGCAGATCGTCCAGCTCGGCCACGCCGGGGATGCCCATATCCTCCAGCTCGGCGCCGGCGGAAAGCGAAAGCGGGCGCGCCGCCATGGCCGCCGGGGGCGCCATGAGGCGCAAAAGCGCCCGGGCGCTCGCCACCACCACGACAGGACGGCCCGACTGAAGCGCCCAGGCCGCCTCCATGCGTCGCGCGATCACGCGGGCGTCGGGCTTTTTGGGAGCGAAGGGAACGTCGGCGCGCTCGGGGAAGCGCAGCACGCGCTCCTCCCCCAAAAAGGCTGCCACCTGGCGGGCGAAGGCCACCGCAGCATCCTCGCCGGCCACCACCACAAGCGTCGTCTGGGGCGCATGGGCAAACCGTGCCGCCACGAGGAAGGGCCGCGCCGAGGCTGCCACGCCCAGCGTGGCATCGGCACCCGCGTCGAGTTTCCCCCAGAACGCATCCAGGCAGCCCGACTTTTCCAGCGTGAAGGCAAGCGAATCGATGAGCACAGCAGACCCCTTTTGGTCAATGGATGACAAACGGCAAAAGCCGCCTTGCGAGGCGGCACGAATTTGGTATAAGTTTAGCGCAAGCAAAACACCCCGCGCCCAACGGCGCGTAAACAGCAAGGAGTCGTCATGGCACGGGAATCCCTCGCAAGCAAGAAGGAGCGCGCGGCCGCCATCGAGGAGCGCATGTTCGCCCATTACGGGCCCGGCGAGGCATCGCTGGACTACACGACCCCCTTCGAGCTCACCGTGGCCGTGGTACTGTCAGCCCAGTGCACCGATGCCGCCGTGAACAAGACCACCCCGGCGCTGTTTGCGGCCTACCCCACCCCGGCGGCTCTGGCGGCGGCCTCTCCCGACGAGGTGGCGGAAATCATTCGCTCACTCGGGTTCTTCCGTTCCAAGGCGAGAAACCTCGTGGCCCTCGCCCAGATGGTGGTGGCCGATTTCGGCGGCGAGATCCCGGCCGACGTGGACGCACTGCAGAAGCTGCCCGGCGTGGGCCGCAAGACGGCGAACTGCGTGATGTGCGAGGCCTTCAAAGACCCCCAGGGCATCGCTGTGGACACCCACGTGTTCCGCATCGCGCACCGGCTGAAGCTGGCCGGCCCTTCGGCCGACACGCCCCAGAAGGTGGAGGACATCCTGCTGAAGGTGTACCCGCAGCCCCAGTGGCTGTTCATCAACCACCAGTGGGTGCATTTCGGCCGAGAGTTCTGCCGTGCCCGCAACCCTCGCTGCGCCGACTGCATCGTAGGCGATCTGTGCCCCACCCGGGGGCTTTGGGCCTAGCAGCGCGCTCCACAAACCGGAAACTGGGACGGCTTACCAGGTAAGGTGTCCCAGCGGGACAGCTTACCGGGTAAAGTGTCCCGGTTAGGCCTTGCGGGTGAGGGGGAAGCCGCGGCGGGCGAGCTCGGCGGCCACGGTTTCCACGAGCAGGGGCAGGGCGGCCTCGCATTCCGGGGTGAGACCCACGTAGAACTCCGAGGGCGACGGGTTGCCCACCTGCATGCCCAAGCAGAAGCCCTCGGCCTCGTACCCCATGAGCGACGCGGCATCGAACAGATCCACGAGCTTCAGATCGTGCAGCGACGCCTCCGGCCCCGCATGGCGGGCCATGGCGTCGGGCTCGAAGCGGTACACGGTGCCCGGCGCATCCCCCGTGCCGTCCACAGCGTCCACCGTGAGAATGAGGTCGCACCGGTCCACATAGCCGAGCATATCGAGCGCCATGCAGCCCACGTCCATCAGCTGCACGTTGTCGGGCACGTCGTACGCCTCGAGCAGCGCGTCATAAGCCGCCGGAGCCACACCGTCGTCCATCATGAGGCGGTTGCCCACGAAGAAGACCGCCGCCGTACGCGAAGGATCGGGCTCGGGGAGGTCGAAGGACACAACGCCGGCGCTCACTGGGCGCTCCCGGGCAGGTTCGCAGCCGCTTCCACCGCTGCGCGCATCTCCAGGTTGTACCAGGTGGCGAACGCCACCACAAGCACAGCCGCAACAATGCCGACCACCGCCCAAACGCGCTGGCGACGCAGGTAGGTCTCACGGCTCACGCCGAGCGCCTCGGCCCGGTGCGCCGCAAAGGGCTGGGCCACGATGGCGAACACCACGGTGGCACCCACGAGCACCACGGTCATGAGCACCGCCAGTCCAACATTCATAACCGTAGGCTCCACCGTTGCCGCGTAGATCACGTTGTCGGTGAACAGCCACGCCACGAAGAACAGGAACGCCGCCCACATCCCGTGGGCCGGCCCCCACACGGGCGCCAGGAACAACGCCCCCAGGTTCAGGCGGGGCAGTCCCGCGAGAAACTTCTCCTCTTCTGCAATCTGCTCATCGGTCAACGCCGCCATGGCACGCTCCTTGTCATCCAACCAGTTTGGATGATTCTACCTGTTCCACGTACCAGTTCATGAACTTGGCCAGCGGTTTGCGCAAAACGAGCCCCAGAAGGGCGGCGGGAATCAGGAACAGCGCCAGATCGCCCATCTGCACCCAGAAGTCGTTGCCCCAACCGCCCATCATGGCCGCGCGCATGGCGTTCACCACGTGGGTGGCGGGCAGCCACGGGCTCAGCTGCTGGATGAACTCGGGCAGAAGCTGCAGGGGGAACGACCCGCCGCAACCGGTCACCTGCACGATGAGCAGCAGCACGGCGATGGCCTTGCCCAAATTGGCGAACGAGAACACAAGCGCGTAAATGAGGAAGGTGAAGACGAGGCCCGCCAGCCAGAAGCACAGGAAAAACTCCACTGGCGAAGTCACCTGCACCTTGAGGAAGAACATGTTGCCGGCGGCCATGAGCGTCGACTGGGCCAGCGAGACGAGGGCCATCACCCCGAAGCGGCCGAGGAACAGCTGGCGGGGCTTCGCGGCCACGAGCTTCGCATCGCGCACCTCGCGCCGCGATACCGTGGGCTTGATCACCACCAGAATGAGCAGCGAGCCGATGAACAGGGCGAGCGTGGTGTAGAGAGGTGCCATGGCGCTGCCGAAGTTCTCTACCGGGAACACAGCGATGCGGTCGAGCCCCACCGGCGCGGCGATGGCCTTGGAAAGCAGCGATACGTCGGCCGACAGCACGTCGGACAAGGCCCCGCGGTCACCCGACGCCAGGGCAGCATCGATCTGCTCGGCCATGGAGGTGAGTTCATCGGAGACGCCCTTCAGCTTGGCGGTGGCATCGTCGATCTTCTCGGCAGCCGAGCCCATCACCTGGCCGGCCGACGAGGCCGAGCCGGACAGCTCCGAGCCGATATCCTGAAGCGTGCCGCTCACGCCCCCGGCACGGCTCGCCACCTTCGTCGCCTTGTCCACCAGCTTCTCGAGCCCGGGGCGGATATTGTCCTCGAAGTCCGTGCGGATGGTCTCGATGGCGCTCTTGGCCTCCTGGGCACGCGCATCGGCCTCCTTGCGGTCGCCCTGGATGTCGGCATCGCCCGCATCCAGCTTATCGGCGGCCGAGCGCAGGTTCTTCGCCATAGATTCCAGCAACTCGGCGGTGCTGTTCATCTGCTTGACCAGAGCCGTGGCATTCGGCCGCATCGCCTCGGGAAGCGCCGCAGCAAGCGACTCCACGCTCTTCGCCAGCGCACGGTAGCGCTCGGCGTGCTGGGCGAGCGCATCGGCCTGGGTGCGCAAATCGGCCGTGGTGGCGGCCACATCCGATGAGGCCGTGTCGAAGAGCGCGTCCATCTTCTGGGTCACCGTTTCGAACCCGGCAGCCGACTTCTTCAGGGCATCGGCAAGCCCCGCGCCCGAATCCTTCAGCGTGCTCACCGTGGCGGGCACCGCGCCAGCGTCCTCGGTAGCGGCCTTCAGGGTGCCATCGGCCGCGGCCACCGCCTTGGTGGTAAGGGCCGCAGAGTCGGTTGCCAAATTCTCGCAGGCACGGGCGAGCGACCCGTACAGCCCGAGCACCGAGGTGGCCTCCTCCACCGAGGCGGCCATATCGCGCACATGATCGGCCAAAAGCGCGATGCGGCCATCCCAGTCGCTGTCCTCGGCGTAGGACGACAACGCCTCGGCCAGCGACAGCGATACCTCCGACAGCGTTTCCGCGAACACTGAGTTCACCTGGTAGGACACTGAGTCGGCGCCCTTGTCGGTAATCTTGGGCGCAATGGCGCTCTTCTTCTCGTTCGTGTAGTAGACGATGTCGGCGTGCTCCATGTCCTTCGAGTAGAAGGTGAGCATGTCGCGGCTGAAGTCTTTCGGAATGACCACGGCAGCGTAGTAGCGGCCCGAGCGCGCGCCGTCGACGGCGTCCTCTTCATCGGTGAACACCCAATCGATCTGATCGTTGGCCCGCAGCGCGCTGATCACCTGGTCGCCCACGTTCACCCGCAAGGGCACCAGGTCGCTTTGGTAGCCCTCGTCGGTGTTGGCCACGGCCACGGTAAGGTTGCCGGTGTTGTCGAACACGCTCCAGCAGGCGATGATGTTGTACCACGCGAAGATAGACGGCATGACCACGAGGCCCACCGTGATGATGATGCTCATAACGTTCGCGAACAGCCGGCGCACATCGGCGCGGAAGAGCTTGACGATATTACCCATGGTCGCTGTACCTCGCAGCCGCGCCCTCGGCGCTCTCGGCCTCTTCCGCAACGGCATCACCGGCATCGGACGCATCACCGGCATCGGCGGCCGCACCGCCTGAGCCCCCGGGACTTCCCGAATCGTCCGGCGCCGCGGGGCGGACATTTTCCGCACGGCCCTCGACCGCTTCGCCGAAATCGCCGACAGTGCCCACAATCGTGCCCTCCCCTGCCGCAGCGGCCTGCACCGTGCGGGTGGCCTCAGCCAGCTTGATGAGATGTGCGTCCGACATGTCGCCCAGCTTCAGCTGGCGCTCGAAGCTGTAGCGCAGGCTCTCCACCACCACGAGGGCCACGAAGATGAGAATGAGCCACAGAAGCGCGCCCGTGAGGACCCACACCTTCTCGGCCGGCGTGAGCGCGAACACCACGGCCAGAGCCACGGGCACCACCACGCCGAGCACCACCGCCCCCCGCATAAGGCGCGGGTACCAGCGGCTGAAGCGCGCGTAGCGGCGTTTCAGGTCCGACTCGTAGGAGCCCTTGTCCGACAGCACCCGCATGATCTGCGAGAGTCGGTAGGGCCGCATGGGCACTTCCACGTTCTCGCCGTTGAAGATGCCGCCCTCGCGCACCTGGCGCGCCACCATGCGGTTCACGTTCGCCATGAGCGGGCGCACCAGAAGCCCGAAGGCCATGCCCACGATGAAGAACAACACGAGCATGCCGAGAGCCGCTTCGTACTGGGTGCCGTAAAAGCCGCAGATGGCCTCGCGCATGGCGCCGATGCCGTAGGTGAAGGGGAACAGCGGGTAGATGGCCTGGAAGAACCCGGAGGTCATCTCGATGGGATACAGGCCCGTGGCGCCCGGGATCTGAGCGAACACGAGCACGATGCAGATGCCCTTGCCGATATGCTGCAAGACCACCGACAGCGAGAAGATGATGCTGAGGTACGCGAGCGACGCCGTGGCAGCCGCCACGAACAGAGCCGGGGCGCTTACCGTCTGCACGCCGATGGCGAGCACGCCGGCGCAGCAGATAAGGGCCTGGGCCACGGCTAGCACGGCCAAGAACAGGAATCGACCCCAGTAGCGCTGGCCCAAGGTGAGGTTCGGAATGCCCTCGTCGTCCACCTCCTGGCGCAGAATGACCACGAGCATGAAGGCGCCGATCCAGAACGTGAGATTCATGAACAGGGGCGCCATGGCGCTGCCGTAGGCGTTCAGCGGGTAGAGCTGCTCGGTGACCACCTCGGTGGGCGACGCCATGAACGAGGCGATCTTGTCAGCATCGAGCGAGCTGTTCAGCAGCTTGCCGAGCACGCCGGACTGACCGAACACGAGCACGTCGTCGTGCACCCGCTCAAGCTCCTCCTCCAAGCCGGCGAACAGGGCGTCGGTCTGGCTCACCGTTTCCTTGGCAGTGGCGAGGGTGGCATCCAGCTGGTCGATGATGAGCGAGGTCTGGTCGACGAGGATCTTCTGGGTGTCGAGCGCGCCCTGAAGCGATGCGGCCGTAGAGGCCAGCGAGCCGAGCGCGTCGTTCAGCGTGGGAATGGTGGTGCCGTACAGGTCGTTCGACCACTCGGAAGCCGAGCCGGTGGCACCCTGGACCGCCTCGTCCAGCGCCGTGGCCGCATCGGCCAGTTGACCCACCGTGCTCACGGTGCGATCGTTGGCGCCCGAGAGGGCATCCAGCGTGGCCTGGGCAGCCTTGGTGCGTTCCTCGGCGGTGTCGGCCGCATCCTCGATACCCTTGCGCACGTCGCTGCCCTCTGGCAGCTGGGCCGCAAGCGCCCGCAGCGACGCGGTGGTGGCGGAGCCCTCGTTCACGGCGGCCTGACCCTGGCTGAGCGCCGCCTGGATGGAGCCCTGGGCCTGCCCGGTCGTGCGCATGAGCGCCGAGGCGGCAGCTGCAGCCTTGGCCGACGAGTCGTTCACAGCCTGCAGGCTCGTGTTCAGCAGGGGCATGGTAAGGGTAGAGAACTGGGTCAGCGACGCCTGCATGCTGGCACTCTGCTCGGCCACCTCGGCAAGCCCCTTCTGGGCCGAGTCCACGCCGCTGCGGGCTTTCGCCAGCGACTCGCGAGCCTCACGCGACTTGGCAGCGGCCTCGTCGGTGCCCTCGTTGAGCTTCGCCAGCGACGAGCGCACCTCCCCCAAAGTAGACAGTGCTCCGGCTATCTTCTCGGCAGCTGCCGACCGCGTGTTGCTGAGAGCTTCCTTCGAGTCGCCCAGCGTCTCGTCGATGGTCTTCACAGCCACATCGCTCACCGTGGACACGAAGGTGGCGTTGATGGTCTCGTCGAGCGTGGAGGCACCCGTGTCGGTGATCTTCGGCGATACGGGGCCGGCCTTCTCATTCACGTAGTACTGTAGCTTGGGCTGGGTGAAGTCGCCCGTGGTCAGCGTCAGCAGATCGGCGGTAAAGTTCTCGGGGATCACGAAGGCCGCATAGGCGCTTCCCTGGTGCACCTGGTCCATGGCGCTGTCGTAGTCGGTGAACTCCCATTTCAACTGCGTGTTTTCATGCAGCTGATCCACGATGCGGTCGCCTACGTTCAACTCGCCCGTCAACTCCGACGAGCCACCAGCATCCTGATTCACTACGCACACCGTGAGGTTGCCGGTGTTGTCGTAGGGGTTCCAAAAACCGATGACGTTGTACCAGGTGTACACCGACGGCAGCACCATGAGCGCCACGATAACTACAAGTGCTGGCGGCGTCTTCAAAAGGCGCAGCAGATCGCGCCTCAGTATCTTCAACACGTTCCGCACGGAAACGGGTCCTTTCCGCTTGTTCCGATCGGGCAAAAGGGTACCCATCATCATAGCGCAACCCCGACATCTTTGCTCACCCTTGTTGACGGACTGGAATCATCAGTCAACCAAGGAAGAGCGTAGAGGAGATGCCGGGCGTTCCGACCGAGCGAGTTCCGCAGCGACGAGAACAGTCCAGTGGACTGTTCTCCAAAGCGAGGACTGTCCGAGCGAATCGGAATACCCGGCGGCTCCGACCGAGACGAGCCCCGTGGTCCAACCGAGTCGAGTGGCGATAAAGAAAGGGCGACCTCCGGAGAGATCGCCCTTTCCAAACGTGTCTGCGTCTGACGCCCTAGTGCAGGTCGTTGTCCTCGCCAACGATGTTGTGCAGGTCAGGGTCGTACACGAGTCCGCCATGCTCCTTGTGAATGAACATGAGCTTGGTGGGCTCGAAGCCCTCCACGTTCGCCAGATAGATGTGGATGAACATGAAAATGATGAACACGTACATGCCGAAGTAGTGGATGATGCGCATGGACATGAGACCGCCCACGAGGTTCGTCGTCGCGGCGAACACGGGCACGTTCATGGTCACGCCCCACAGGCACAGACCGGTCCAGAACATCAGCACGATGAGAACCGGGATCAGCAGGTAGCTGATCTTCTGCGGTACGCCCAGCTTGGCGCCCAGCGGATGGTCCTTCTTCAGGAACAGGTAGTACTTGATCCACTCCAGGGCCTGATGACGGTTGTCCTTCTGGGGCAGCCAGGTCTTGAAGTCGGTCACCTGCTGGCGGGTGCCGCCGGTGGGCGAGGTCTTCACGAAGAAGGCCATGATCACGCGGGCCACGCAGTTGATGAACAGCACGAAGCCGAAGAACAGGTGGCAGCCGCGGGAAATGCCCGTGAGGTAGGGCAGCACCGGGAAGTGGATGATGATACCCGACAGGATGAGCATGATCATAGCGATCAGGTTGATCCAGTGGGTCACCACGAACACGAGAGGATGGGCCTCTTTGTAGTGTGCGAGATGGGCCATCTTACTTCACCCCCCAAGGGCTGGTGACGGTCTCGAAGTGCTTGCCGGTCGCGCGATCGGTCACATGCACGGCGCAGGCAGTGCAGGGGTCGAAGGAGTGGACCGTGCGCAGGGCGTTGATCGGCTTCTCGATGTCGGCCACCGGCACGCCGATGAGCGCCTGCTCGAGCGGGCCGTGCTCGCCCTGAGAGTTGATGGGAGCAAGGTTCCAGGTAGACGGAATGATGATCTGGTAGCCCTCGATCTTGCCGTCCTTGACCTTCTCCGAGTGGTACAGCGCGCCGCGCGGGGCCTCCCAGAAGCCGGAACCCTCGCCGGTGGTGCGCTCGGGAGCGCGGAAGTACTCGGAGTCGCCGCCCTTGATGGCCTCCATGAGCTCGTTGACCCACTCCACCATGAGGTCGGCCACGTACATGGTCTCGATCTGGCGAATAGCGGTACGGCCGAGCGTGGACTGGAAGGCCGACAGGTCGCCGGGCTGCGCGCCCAGGATGCCGAGCACCGCGTCGACGTTCTCCTTGATGAAAGGCACGCCGCGCACATAAGCCGCAAAGATACGGGACATGGAGCCCGCCTCCATCGGCTTGCCGTCGTAGGTGGGGCACTTCACCCAAGTGTAACGGTCGTCCACGTTGTAGTCGGTGTAGGCCGGGTCGGTGGTGAAGTAGGGCGAGGTGTAGGTGTCGTCGCCCTGGTACCAGGAATGACCCATGTACTCCTGAATCTTGCTCTCCTCGACGTCGGTCACGTCGAAGTTCTCGTTCAGCACGCCCATGGGCAGGTAGCGGTTCTTCATCTGCTCGATGTAGTCGTCGCCGTAGGGCCAGCCGTTGCCCTCGAACACACCCCAGGCGATGTAGCGGCCGCAGCCCTTGCCGAAGGTCAGCGCCTCGGCGTAGGGGCCGGCCAGCGCCACGGTGTCGGCGAGCACGGTGTCGTTCACCCAGTCGCGCACCTCGATGGCCATGGCCAGAAGGTCGTCCAGCTTGCTCTCGGTGGGCACCCACATGTTGCCGCCGGGGATGGAGGTCATGACGTGGGGCATCTTGCCGCCGAGCAGCGCCGCCATCTCGGAGGCGCGGGCCTGCATCTTCAGGGCCTCCAGGTAATGGGAGGTGAGGATGAGGTCGAGCTCGGGGGTGAGCTTGTAGGCCTCACCGTTGTCGGCATCGAACCAGTTGCCCGAGAAGATGGACAGCTGGCCGTTGGCCGCAAAGGCGCCCAGCTTATCGTAGAGCTGGTTCAGGTCGGAGTGCAGCGCCAGGCCGTTCTCCAGGGCCACGCGATAGGCCTCGTCAACATTGGCCTGCAGCGCGTTCAGCGGGTTCACGTAGTCGAGAGCCGCCAGGTTGTAGAGCCACAGGATGTGGCTGTGCAGAAACTGCGCGCCCTCCAGCAGGTTGCGGATGATGCGAGCATTGTTCGAGATCGTGATACCGTAGGCCTTGTCGCCGGCGATGGACGACGCATGGGCGTGGGACACGGGGCACACGCCGCAGATGCGCTCGACGATCTGGGCAGCGTCCTCGGGAGTACGGTTCTGCACGACGAGCTCCATGCCGCGGAAGCAACCGCCGGAAACCCACGCGTCGGCAACGACGCCGTTCTCCACTTCCATCTCGACGCGGAGATGGCCCTCGATACGGGTAATCGGATCAATAACGGAACGTGTCAAGTCAGCTCACCTCCTTCTAGTTGTTGTTGCGGGGATCGGCGTTCTTGTGCAGCAGCTCCTCGTCGAGGACCGGGCCGCCGGTAACCGGGTCGGCGTAGGTGCCGACTTCCTTCTCGGGATGCTTGGCATCCCACTTGCGGATCTTCTCGAAGGGCGCGCCGCCGTCCATACGGCCGGAGGCCTTCATGCCGAAGCCGTGCACCACAAGCGCCGCGGCCACAAGACCCGTGACGGCCACGCCGATGGTGGTCGGCTGCAGGTCGAACGGACCCACGCGCAGATCGCGCATGCGCTTGTAGAAGGGGGTGTTCACTTCCACCCAGTTGTCGCCGGGGTTGTGCGGGTTGGCCTCGCAGCAGCCGATGCAGGGAGCACCGGACTGCACGCACCAGCTGCGACGGTTGTTCCACAGCGTGACGCCGCAGACCGAACGCGTCTGGGGGCCCTTGCAGCCCACGGGGTACAGGCAGTAGCCGAGCGCCTCTTCCTCGGAACCGAACTCGTAGACGAACTCGCCGTTCTCGAAGTGGCCGCGACGCTCGCAGTTGTCGTGGATGGTCTGGTTGAACAGATCGCCCGGCATGTTGAAGTCGTTCAGACGGTTCAGCAGCAGGTCCATGTCCTTCATGACCACGACGTCCACCAGCACCGACATGACCCACTCGGGGTTCACCGGGCAACCGGGCACGTTCACGACCGGAGTCTCCACGCCGACCTTCTGCAGGTACTGCTGGACACCCAGGGCCTGAGCCGGGTTGGGGGCAGCGGCCATCCAGCCGCCGTTGACGGCGCAGGAACCCACCGCCACGACAGCGTTGGCGCTCTCGGCGGCCTCAACCAGCGCAGTGATGCCCGTCTCGCCGGCTACGCGCAGGGCGTTGCCGTCGAAGGCCTCAAGCACGGCACCCTCGTAGATAAGGATGTAGTTGCCGGCCGCAATGGTCTGGGCCTTGGCCTCTTCCACGGAATGACCCGCGGCAGCCGACAGCGTCTCCGAGTAGTTCAGGGAGATCAAGTCGAGCACCACGGACGCCACATCGGGAGTCTCCACCTGGGCGAAGGACTCCGTGCAGCCCGTGCAGGACGCGCCCTCGATCCAGATGACCGGATACAGGTCACCGGACGTCGCGCCGATAACAGACTCCTCGAGCGCACTTGCCACGCGCGGGACCGCGAGCTGGGACAAACCGGCTGCGGCGGCGATACCGGCGCACAGCTTCATGAAGCTGCGGCGGGACACGCCACGCGAGGCAAGGATGCTGTCGAACTCTGACATCGTTGCCTGATTTTCCATGCGTACACCTCCTCATAGGTGTCTCGTCTCTCTTACATGCAGAAGCTAGGGTATCCTTAATCCCGTCACAGATGCTCCATGGAACCTGGATAGATGCGAAAACAATCTACCAGCGGCCTGAAAATGTTACGCGCAGGGTTGCGGGTAACAAAATGGCACATCGTCAACAGGGATAACGCGAAGAAACCCCGCACAGCGGCAAACCTCATGGTCATCAGGTCGGCCACGCGGTAGACACGCCGGAGGAATTCTCCCACGAATCGGGATACTGCATTTGAAGTTCACGCAACGAGTTCGCTCCCAGCCGTCAACAGATCGGGAACGCCCGCACGGGCGCGGGTCGAGGCCGCAGCGAGATTGGGCCTTCGGCGAACCCCGGCCCGCAGCCGGGTGGGCGGCGTGCTATCGGTGCCTTCGGCGAGTTCCGAGCCACTGCCGCACGGCCGGCGCGATCCCCCGCGCTTGCGGGTGGGTTCCGGATGGGAGAGCGCGAGTGACGCGGCGGGTGCTATGCCTACGCCCTCGGTAAAATTTCGACCGCAGCCGTGCGGCCAGGGCGATGCCCCACGCTTGCGGCTGAATCCCGGACGAGAGAGCGGCCGGGACGATGCCCCGCGATTGCGGCTGAATCCCAGACGAGAGAGCGGCCGGGGCGCTTCCCTACTCCACAGGATAACTGCCGAGCACCTTCACCTCGCGCAGCTTCATGCGCAGGCAGTCGAGAGCCGTCTGCACGTCGATATCGTGGATGGAGCCGTCTAACTCCACGAAGAACATGTAGTCGCCAAGCTGCTTTTTGGTCGGCCGCGACTGCAGCATGGTGAGGTTGATGCCGGCGTAGGTGAACTCCGACAGGATCATCTGGAGGGCGCCGGGCTTGTCGGCCCGCAAGAAGAGCGCCAGCGAAGTCTTGTAACGCGCACCCGTGATGAGCTCGGCATCGGACAAGCGTCCCACCAGCGCGAACGCCGTCTGGTTCTCGGGATTGTCCTGAATGTTGCGACGCAATACCTGCGCCCCGTGCAGCTCAGCAGCCAGCGCGTTCGAGATGCCCGCGCAGGTGGGATCGGACGCGGCCATGCGCGCGCTCTCCGCCGTGGACGACACCGCCAGCGTGGAGCGCCCGGGCAGATCAGCGGCCAAGAAGCGGCGGCACTGCGCGATGCCCTGGGGGTGCGAGGCCACGCGCACGATGTCGTCGAGGGTCGCGTCGGGATGCGCCACCAGGCAATGGCTCACGTTCACGACCTCCTCGGCCAGAATAACCGCGTCAGTGCGGAAGGCGAAGTTATCGAGCGTGGCCGTGACGGGGCCTTCGAGCGAGTTCTCCTTCCCCACCACGCCAAAGCGCGTGGCACCCCCGTCCACACAGTCGAACACCTCGTCGAAGGAGGTGCACTCCACCAGCTGCGGCTCCTCGATACCGAGTCGCGCGGCGAAACGCAGGGCAGCCTCGTTGGAATAGGTGCCGGCCGGTCCGAGGAAGGCGATGGAATTGTCGTAGCTCATGGGGCGCCAATCTTATCGTGCGGAATACGTCGCCGACCATGATAAGCGTTTTCCCACCGAGCGCGCCGTCGCCCCCCGGCTACCCGGCTACCGACCCAGGCGAATGGCGCCGGTGAATCGGCCGCACAGCCCGGTCAAATGACCAGGTTTGCCGACACAGCCGAACAGATGGCCGGGTTTTGGCAGCATACCCGGTCAGATGGCCGGGGTTTTGGCAGCACACCCGGTCAGACGACCGGATTTTTGGCAGTACACGCGATCAGATCGCGGGATTGCCTGCATCGGCGCAAGCTGAGAGCCAATCTGACCGGATCCACAGCCCATTGGTGCACAGAACCCGGTCAGATGGCCGGGTTTCCGACGGCGCACCTGGTCAGATCGCGGGATTGCCTGCATCGATGCAAGCCGAAAGCCGATCTGACCGGGTTTTCGGGATCACGGTGCATGAGATCCGGTCAAATGGCCAGATTTCCGACAGTGCACCCGAACAAAACGCACGCAAATCTGCATTAACTCAAACACTGCGATCGACCAGGCGCGTTCCCCGTCGCAACCTAAATCATCACACAGCCAACAGTCGCACGTTGGCAACATTGCTGATCGCACTTAGGCCGAAACGCCCTCGCTTACAAATCAATATAGGCACCCCCCTATAAAATGCAGCAGAAACAGAAGAAGTCTGGAGCCGCCCCGCGCCACCGCACACACTTCTCGATACACCCAGATACACGCCCCCTCGAAATCCCATCGAGTGCTTTTCCCCGAAGTCTCCTTACAATCACCCCTGAACCGTCAAGGTTTCCCATATTCAAAAATGCTTCATGAACTGGTATTTTATTAAATTTTTTGCTTCTCTTTTTCAGCGGAACATGTTACCTTGCCGCCATGACAATTTACCTTGCAACATACTCTGCCCTAGAAGCTCTGGCAGCTGTCGCTCAAAGCAGTTTCGGCCGCGCGTCGCTGTTCGCAGCTGAAGAACCGCGCTGGAGCGTCCTGCACAGCGCCGACATCGCGGCCCTAGCGCGCCGATGCCCATTCCTCACAAAACCAGTTTCCCTTGTCGTGCCCGATATCTCGTATCGACGCAACCTACGCGATGCATCCTTTCGCGTATGCAAGCAGGTTCGCCGCCCGTCGGCGCTCTGGAATCTATCGGCCAAACTGCCGGAAACGACCGATCTTCCGACAGACTGCTTCCAGCAACACGTCGAGACAACCTTGGGTGTGTCCTCTCCAGCCCTATGCCTCACCCAGCTGTCCCCAGATCTACCGCTCGTCCAATTGACTGAACTTGCGTGTGCCCTGGCCGGACGCTATCGATTCGCCCCTTCTCCCACTGGCTCCATCATCGACGCCACGCCCATAACGACAACACGCGCCATGAGTGCTTTCCTGCAGAAATCGCAGGACATCCCAGGCGCCGCCCGCGCCCGACGCGCTCTCGATCTTGCCATCGATGATCTGGGATCTCCCGCGGAAACTGCCCTCTACCTTCTTCTCTGTCTACCGAAAAGGGAGGGCGGCCTTGGTTTTCGCAAGCCCACCTCAAATAGCTCGCTATTTCCTTCCATGTCCCAAAGAAAGATTGTCTCCCAGCAGCGATTCCATCCTGATCTTTTCTGGGAAGATGCACGGCTTATCGTTGAATACGATAGCAGCGCCTATCACCAGGCACCCGATCAGGCCGCTCTCGATTCGAAACGGCGCAACGATCTGGAAGCGCTGGGATTCTCCGTAATCGTCGTCACTCGCGAAATTTTGCGCAACGATCAGCTCTTCGGCAACGTTTCAGAGCAAATTCGCCTGACCCTCGGAGAGCGCAGCTTCGTCCGCAATGAGGGGTGGATGAAGCGCCATGCAGAGTTGAGAAAGCAGCTTCTTCTTCCTGAACCGAACTCCCGTCGATGGCGGTAAAGAACCGCAGAGAGTTCGGCAGCAAACCAGAGTACCTCGCGGCCCGAGAAACTTGTGGAAGCGCTTAGAACCCCTGAACCACACAAGCACGCCTGCCAACCCGAGAGAGCGAAGGAACAGCCGGCAGGTCCAGAAGGCTATGAGGTGCGCAGGCCCAATGAGATCGAAGAACCACCTTGCGACCCGATCAGATGACCAGATTTGCGCTAGAGCATCTGGACAGATCCCAAAGAAACTTGCTTCGGCGCACTTTAACAGCCGATTTGACCGGCCCTGCGGACCGCCGATGTAATGAACCTGGTCATGTGACCGGGTTTTTGACAGCACACCCGGTCATATCGCGGGGTTGCCCGCATCGGCGCAAGTTGAGGGCCGATCTGACCGGATTTTCGGGATCACGATGCGTAAAACCCGGTCAGATGACCGTGTTTCCAGCGGCGCACCCGGTCAGATCGCGGAATTGTCCGCATCGGTGCGAGCCGAAAGTCGATCTGGCCGGGTTTTCGAAGTCACGATGCGCGAAAGCCAGTCAAATGACCGGGCCCCAACGATGCATCAAATCAGATCGGCTTCCAACTTACGATGGTATGGATCAATGGTGTGGGACGCTGGTCCGGACAGCGACGTGAGTCGACGCGTGGGGCGGCGGCGTGGGTCGCAGCATCAGTCGACTTGCGGGTCGCTGACATAGGTCGACACATGGGTCGCTGACACGAGACGGTGACATGGGTCGACGCATGGGTCGCGGGACATGGGGCGCAGCATCAGTCGACGTGCAGGTCGCTGACATGAGACGGTGGCATGGGCCGACGCACGGGGCGCTGACATGGGACGGTGGCATGAGTCGACGTGCGGGGCGCTGACGTAGGTCGACGCATGGGTCGACGTGCGGGTCGCGGGCACGGTCGCGAGCATGATCGCATGGAGTGAGATGCTGATACAGATTGGCAACATGGGCCGAAGTACAACTTGAACGAACGCTGGCGCCTATAAGAATCTTCGTGTCGAATCGGATAAGCTCGCACCAAGGCGCAACCCAGGACGGTTTAGCCGAGAAGGTGCTCTGCGAGGATCTTGATGCCGAGAAAGATGAGGACGACACCGCCGGCGATAGTGGCAGGCTTCTCAAACCGGGCGCCGAACTGGTTGCCGAGGACCACACCCGCAAAAGACAGAATGAAGGTGGTAACGCCGATAACGGCGACAGCCAGCCAGATGTTCACGCCGAGGAACGCGAAGGTGATGCCCACAGCAAGCGCGTCGATGCTCGTAGCCACAGCGAGCATAATCAACTCGCGGTAATCGAGAGGCTCGGAAGGGACGGTCGAGCCAGGGGCGGCAGGTGTGGGCGAAGCAGAGGCGGCAGGCGCGACCGGAGCCGGAACCGATGCGGCAGGAGCGGCTGATGCCGAAGCGGCGGCCGCGGCCGGGGCCGAGGCGGCAGGCGCGACCGGAGCCGGAAGCGAGGCGGCAGGCGCGGCCGAGACCGGAGCAGCAGCAGTCGACGCCGGGGCCGGCGTGGCTGCGGTCGGCACCGATGAAGCTGCGGCCGAGGCTGGCGAGGTCGTAGCTGCAGCGGACGCAGCCGACGCAGAGGCATCGAGCGAAAGGGCCGCGTCGGGGTCGTCACAGGCGGGGGTGTTGCGCTTGGGGCAGCGGTCGCAGTCACGACCACAGGCACATGAGGCGTCGTCCTCATGGAAAGCATCCCATAGCATCTTGCCGCCAATGAAGGCCAGAAGCCCGAAAGCGATCCAGTGGTCCACCGCCGAGATGTAACCAGAGAACAGGCCTCCCACCGCCCAGCCGACAAGCGGCATAAGCGCCTGGAATCCACCGAAGAACAGCGCGATGATGAGCGCGTGACCCCAGTTCACCCGCCGCATGCCGAGACCCTTGCACACTGCTACGGCGAACGCGTCCATAGAAAGCCCCACACCGGTGAGAATCAATTCGATGACGCCCACAAACAGCTCCTTTCGGCCATGAAAAAAGCGCCGGCTTCGCGCCGACGCTCAAACGGTGCGGCACTCGGCGGCACCGCACGTCTTGCCATTGAAGATCGCACCAGCCCCTGCGGGCAGTCTGTTGGTACGGCCACGCCCACGGGCGCCGGCTACTCCCCTGCGGATGAGAGCGAGTGTACCACAGCTACGGAACGAGAAGGCCGTCGTCTCGACGGAAGAAACCCTCGGACACGAGATCGTTGACGATGGAGGCAAACAGCTCCTCGTCGACCCCGTCGCGGCCGGCAGCGCGCTCAGCTTCGGACAGCTCGCGGGCGACAACGGCGGAGGCAACGCCCCCGGGATCGGCCAGCACACGGCGCACGATCCAGGCGCGCTTCTGGCGGCGCGAACCTTCAAAAGCCGACTGGCGATTGTAGGAAGCGGAACGGCGCGTGGGGTTCTCGCCCGTCGCCTTCAAGTGGGCACCGTAGTCGAGCAGGCCGTAGTACCACCGCCGGGGGTCGGCCGCAGCCGCCGGGTGGAATGCGGCGGCCGCCACGAGGGGCGCGAGCTCGCGGTCGGGCACCGCATCGCGGCCAGGAAACAGCTCGTGCAGAAAAACAGCGCGTACGTTCGTCTCCACGTAGATACCGGGCTTCTGGTACGCGAAGGCCATGACGCCGGCCGCCGTGGCCGGCCCGATGCCGGGTAGCGCGAGCAGCCCCTCGTAGGTGTCGGGAAGACGTCCCTCCCCTGTTGCAGCGCAGGTGTCAGCCGTGCGTTTCAGGGCCAGGGCACGTCGGTTATAGCCGAGGCCCTGCCACAACTCCAGCACATCGGGCACGGCGCCCGCGGCCAGAGCATCTATCGTGGGGAAGGCCGACAGAAACCGATCCCAGAACCGGCCCACGCGAGCTACCTGGGTCTGCTGCAGCATGATTTCCGAAACGAGCACCGCATAGGGGTCGTCCACATGGCGCCAGGGCAACTCGCGGTACAGCTCATCGCCCGTGGCCAGCATACGGGTCACGAACCCGTCCAGCGGCTCGGCGCCCTCGGGCCATGCTGGCTGAACTGTTTTTCCCACCACAACCCTTTCTCGTACCTGCCGTGAACCCCTATCGCGCAGAGGCTGCGCTACAGCAGGTTCTCCAGCTCGTCCAGACCGGCGGCGAAATCGGATATGACGGCGTTTTCCAGCGCGGCGTACTCAGCCGAGTCCAGCGGCTGGTAGGCGGCCATCTTGTCGAAGAGGTTCTCGCGCGTGACCGGCTGGTAGCGGCGCTCCACGAGCCCCTGCTTGTAGGCCTCTTCCAAAGCCTCGCGTACAGCCATGTAAATGTCATAGCGAGGCATGTTGGTCGACAGGCGCACGAGCTCGTCGCGGTTCAGGGCACGGAGCGACGGGTGGGCGCGAGCCAGATCCATCCAGATATCGTCGCGTTCCTCGTCGGTGGGGTAGGCGATATCGATGCAGGTCATGGGATACAGCAGATCGCAGAAGAACGGATCGATGGCCTCGGGGGCCGCCGCGGAAGCGAGCACGTACACATCGGGGTTCTCGACGGCTTGGCGAATGAGACCCACCGCCTCGCGGGCACCGCGCGACATAGCGGCCATGAACAGACCGGTCATGTCGTCGGTGGTATCGGCCAAAGGAGCGCCCCACAGATCGATATCCTCGAGTACGAGCACGCCGCCGCCCTCGAAGCCGCGACGCAGAGCGGCCAGACGGTCGGGATCGGAGGCCTGGGCGCTCACCGAGAGCATGGACATGCCCTGAAAGCTCTCCTCCATGCGCATGCGCACGGCAGGAAGGCCCAGCTCGCCGACGGTAGCCATCATAAAGCGGCTCGCATCCTCGCGAGCGCCGGAGCAGAACAGCAGCGTATCGGCCATGGGCATGGCGTCGAACCCATGACGGGCGTTCAGCGTGGCCACGAACTCCTCGAACTCAGGATTGCCCGCAAGTCCGATGCCGAGAGCGCGCATGCGCTCGATAACCGTGGCATAGCCGGCCGCGGTATCGTAAGTGAAGATATCGACCGGCTGCGGCGCGGGCTCTCCCGCAGCCGAACCGGCGGAAAGGGCGGCCAGAACATTCGGCACCTCCGCCGAAGCCGAAGGCCGATCCTCGGCGGTGGCCGCGGGCGGCCGCGGCGCGCCGGAAGCGGGCACTATCATGGGCGGCGCCACCAGCATATCCATAGCGCCCTGGGTAATCGCCTCGGACATTTCCTCCAGATCATCGCGAGAAAAGCCGAACTCGGCCAAGCGGTCGAAGGCAAGCCCCTGAAGCTGGGCGGTACATGCCTGCACCTCATCGGTGGACAGATAGGGCTCCAGCCGCTCGAAGATGTACTCGGCCAGCGAGCGCTCCTTGATGGAGCAGGCCACGCGCCAGGCCTGCTTCAATCCCATGATAGCGTCCTCAGAGGGCACATCGCTCGCCTCGGCCGCCTGCTCGAAAGCCGCCAGATACAGATGCAGCCCGAGCTTCGCGTCGCCCGCCTCGCAGGCGGCCGTGGCGCGGGCCAGGTAATCGTTGGGCAAACCAGGAGCATTGTCATCGCGAGAAGACATACTCGCGTCGTTTCTCTCAAACATGGCGTTACCTCTCATAAGCTGCGGGCACGAGACCCGATATCGTGTGTCGAAGCCATTTTATCGAACAAAAGTGCGCTTGTACAGATGGAAATTACCAATCCAGGATATCGTAGCCCTCAGCGTTGGCCGTGCGCGTCAGCGGACGGTCGGGTGTGACCGCACACGGATGCTCGGCCGCGGCCAGCAGCGCACGATCGGAATGATGGTCTCCATAGGCCCAGCCGAGTTCCCACTGGCCCGCACCGAAGCGCTCGTCGCAGAACTGCGAGAGCACCTCCACTTTCTGGGGACCCTCAATGGGCAGCCCCTCCACCTTATCGGTATAGTTGCCTTGGAAATCAACCTTCATGCGCGTGGCGATGGCATATTGGATGGGACGTCGCTGCATAGCGGCGGCCACGATGGGCTCGAAGGTGGCCGACACGCATACCACCGCGTGCCCGGCCTCCTCGTGGGCACGCATGGCGGCCTCGGCATCGGGCCTGAAGCGCTCATCGATGAAACGGTCGTAGAAATCGCGCAGAAACTCATTCACCTCGCCGGCGGGACGCCCCACAAAGGCGCGGAACACCAAACCGCGCACCCAGCTCTCGTTCTGGGGCAGCCGAGCCTTGTAGCAGGCGCCCCACCCCATAATGCGAGCCACCACCGACGGCTTCAACATGCGCCGACGAGCCAGGTGGCGCACGAGCAGCACGGGGGAATTACCGCGAATGCAAGTGCCGTCGAAATCGAAAGCGGCCACTTGAACCTTCCCCGAACCGTTGCGCACGGGCTCTGGGGGAAGCAGGCGCTCGGCACCCAGGGCGTTGGGGGTAATGCGGCAAATGCCCGCGGGAAGATGGGCAGCCGCGCCGCAGCCGCACTGCTCGTTAGGTACGAGCACAGAGGGTTTCGGCAGTATGGGCATGATCACTCGACGATCCTTCGACGTATCGACATCAGATGCGAATCTATTCGAAAGGTCATCATAGCCCATGGCACGACAGAACGCGGACGGCGGTCGCCCAACAACAGAGAACCTTTACCTTCCTGGTGCTTTCGGGGCGGTCGGACGGCGGCTTGAAAACGGTTCGGGGCGGCAGCACGGGAACCGCAGGCGATGACGAGCGAACGGCTCGAGGGCGGCTATCAAGCGGTTCGGGGCGGTAGATCCAAGCGGTTCGGAAACGGTGGCCGGAGGCGGCACGCGGAAAGTTCGGGGCAGACCGCCTAGTCCTCGAAACGGTCGTTGCAAGCAGCGAATTGAGATGCGTACAGATCGGCATAGAAGCCGCCCGCCGCCAGAAGCTCGTCGTGGGACCCCTGCTCCACGATATCACCGTCGCGCAGCACCAGAATGAGATCGGCGCGGCGGATGGTAGACAGGCGATGCGCGATCACGAAAGAGGTTCGGCCCTCCATGAGACGGTCCATGGCCTCCTGGATGCGCAGCTCGGTGCGCGTGTCCACCGAAGAGGTAGCCTCATCGAGAATGAGCATCCGGCGATCGGCCAAGAGCGCGCGGGCAATGGTGAGCAGCTGACGCTGACCCTGGCTCACGTTCGTGCCATCCTCGTTGATCTCGAAATCGTAGCCGCCCGGCAGCGTGCGGATGAAGTGATCGGCACAGGCCTCGCGGGCCGCGGCCTCCACCTCGGCGTCGGTGGCGTCAAGACGCCCGTAGCGGATATTATCGCGCACCGTGCCCGCAAACAGCCACGTATCCTGCAGCACCATGGCAAACTGGTCGCGCACCGCAGCGCGAGGCATATCGCGTATATCGGCACCTCCGATGCGGATGGCGCCCGCATCCACGTCGTAGAAGCGCATGAGCAACTTCACAAGCGTAGTCTTCCCCGCACCCGTGGGGCCTACGATAGCCACCGTCTGCCCTGCGGCCGCGCGAGCCGAGAAGTCGCGGATGACCGGAGCATCGGGCGTGTAGCCGAAGCGCACATGGTCGAATTCCACATCGCAGGACAGATTCGCCGCAACCGTTCCGCTCCCGCTTTCGGCACTTCCCGCAACCGCACCGGGGGCGCCCTCGGCTACCCCCGCTGGCCTATCGGATTCGCAGCCGCGTTCCCCCGCAGCCGCGCCGGGGACCCCCTCGGCTCTCGCCACAACCGCAGATTCGCCCCTGGCAGCCGGCTCTCCCTCGACCGTACCGACGCCGCCCTTCTCCTCCATCTCGGGAAGGTCGAGGAAGGCGAAGATGCGCTCGGCGGCCGCGGCCAGCGACTGGAGCACGTTGGATACCTGGGCCAGCTGGGTAATAGGCTGGGTGAAGTTCTTCACGTACTGGATGAACGCCTGGATATCACCCACGGTGATGGCACCCGTCACGGCGAAGAACGCTCCCGACACCGCCACGGCCACATATCCCAGATTCCCCACGAAGCCGAGCAGCGGCATCATAAGCCCCGAGAGGAACTGCGACCTCCAACCAGCAGCATACAGCGCCGCGTTGTCGCGCTCGTAGGCCTCCACCGTGGCGCCCTCGCGCCCGAATGCACGCACCACCGCATGCCCCGAGCACGTCTCCTCCACCTGGCCGTTCAATGCACCAAGCAGGCGCTGCTGGGCCACGAAGTGCTTCTGGGACAGACGCACCACCACCATGACGAGAGCCATGGACACCGGAATCATTACGAGCGCCACAAGCGTCATGACCACGTTGATGGACAGCATCATGGCGAGCACGCCCACCACGGTGACCGACGAGGTGACCATCTGGGTGACGCCCTGGTTCAGGCTCTGGCCCAGCGTGTCCACGTCGTTGGTGATGCGCGAGAGCGTGTCGCCCGTAGAGTTTTTTTCGAAGTACCCGAAGGGCACGCGCTCGATCTTGCGGGCGATGGCATCGCGCAGACGGTAGCAGGTCTGCTGGGAGATGTAGCTCATCACCCACGACTGCACCCACGAGCATGCCGCCGAGACCAGGTACAACGCCAGAGCGGTCAGGAGAATGCGCCCGATGGCGTCGAAATCGATGGAGCCCGTGCCAGCTGCGGCGGCTACGGTGCCGTCGAAGAGCACGGTGGTAGCCTCGGAGAGCACCTTCGGTCCCACAATGGAAAAAGCGGTGGACGCAATGGCGAAGACGAGCACCAGCAAGAGGCGACCCTTGAACTGACCCATGAAGGCGAGCATGCGCCGCATGGTAGCGCCGAAGGCAAGGGGCTTCTCGCCTCCCATCATGCGGCCGGCGGGCCCGTGACCGCCCGGACCGCCGGGGCCTCGGCGAGCACCGCCCGGACCGCCCTTGGGAATGAAGGAGGGATGTCCGCTCATTGCGCGCCCCCTTCCCCGTGGGCTGGCGCCAGATGCGCAGGAACGTCGCCCGCGGCTCCCGCCGGATGCGCAGGAGCGTCGCCCGCGGCTCCCGCCGCAATTCCAGCCGCATTCCCTTCCCCGCCCGCGAAAGCCGGCCCGCATGACAGGCCGAGTTCCTCTTCGGTCAGCTGCGAGAGAGCGATCTCGCGATAGGCGGCACAGCTTTCCATGAGCTCGCCGTGAGTGCCCACGCCGGCCACGCGGCCCTCGTCGAGCACCACGATGCGATCGGCCGCGAGCACCGTGGAGATGCGCTGGGCCACGATGATCTGGGTGGAGCCGGCGGCGTAGGCGGCCAGGGCCGCGCGCACGCAGGCATCGGTGGCGTAATCGAGGGCTGAGAACGAGTCGTCGAACAGGTAGGCGCGCGGTCGGCGCACAAGGGCCCGGGCCATGGCCAGGCGCTGACGCTGGCCTCCCGACACGTTGGAGCCGCCCTGGGCGATGGGGGCGGCAAGCCCTTCCTCCCGCTCCTCAACGAAGGAGAGAGCCTCGGCTGCGGCCAGGGCCGCGCGGATATCATCGTCGGTGGCCCCTTCGTCACCGTAGGCGATGTTGCTGGCCACGGTGCCCGCGAACAGGAAGGCCTTCTGGGGCACGTAACCCAACTGAGCACGCAGGTCGGCCTGGCGCCACGCGCGCACGTCCACGCCGTCCACCAGCACGGCACCCTCGCACACGTCGTGGAAGCGCTCGATAAGCTTCACCACCGTGGACTTTCCCGAGCCGGTGGAACCCACGATGGCCACCACCTGCCCCGGCTCAGCCGCAAACGACACGTCGTGCAGCACGTCGGCGGCATCGCCCTCGTAGCGGAACGACACGTGCTGAAACTCGATGCGCGCCCCTTGCGCAGGCGCATCGGAACCGGAGAGCGACACAGGAACGGCCGCAGCCGGGGGCACCGTCCCGGGCGATTCCCCGGACGCCCCCACGTGCTCAGGCAAGTCCTCGCTCGGCGGAACAGCCCACTGGGCTGTTCCGTTCGCTGCGGAATCTGCGCGCGAGGGGGCGTCCGGGGAATCGCCGCAACCGTCTTCGAGGCCGCTGACCTCTTCCGGGTCGCGCACGGTGGGCTCGCAGGCCAGCACCTCGCGCACGCGCTGAGCGGCCACGTCGGCGCGCGGCAGCATGATGGAGATCATGCCCATCATGAGGCATCCCATGATGATGACCATGGCATAGGTGATGAACGCGATGAGGTCGCCCGTCTGCAGGCTGCCCGCAGCCACCGCGCCGGAACCGAACCACACGATGACCACTGAGGTGAGATTCATCACGAGCATCATAGTGGGCATCATGAACGCCATGGCGCGGTTGGTGAACAGCTGAGTGCGCATAAGACGCCGCGAGGCGTCATCGAAGCGCTCCTCCTCGTAGGCATCGCGATTGAAGGCACGCACCACGGCAAGGCCCGTGAGCATCTCACGGGCCACCAGGTTCACGCGGTCGATGAGCTTCTGCATGATCTTGAAGCGAGGCAAGGTGAAACGAAACAGCACCGCGATAACCGTGAACACGAGCGCTACGGCCACCACCACGATCCAGCCCAACTGCGGGTTCGTGACCATAACCATGACCACGCCGCCGATGGCGAGAATAGGCGCGTAGAGCACCATGCGCAGCATCATGGTGCACACGTTCTGGATGAGCACCACGTCGTTGGTGCCGCGGGTGATAAGCGACGCGGCCGAGAAGCGGTTGATCTCGGCGTCGGAGAAGGCCACGATGCGGGAGAACAGCCGACTGCGCAAATCGCGCCCGATGGCCGCTCCGGTACGCGAGGCCACGAAGCTCACGGCCACATCGAGCACCATGGCACAGGCCGCCACGACCAGCATCAAAAGGCCGATGCGCACCAGGTAGGACATCTGCATGGGGAACAGATCAACGCCGGCGGCGCGGTAACCCTCGAGGGCTTCCACATCCTCCACGCCCGACTGGGCGATACCCACGTCCACAATCTGCGAGGTGAATACCGGCAGCGCCAGGTCGCACACGGCCTTCAGCGCCAGCAACAACATGACGAGCGCCACCGCGCCCTTGTGCTGCCCGAGAAAGCGAATCACGCCCACGGCACACCCCCGTTCGTGCCCCCGGCGCCAAGACGACCGGGACGGACGGCGTGTTCGATGCGCGCGAGGCCCTTCATCGCCTCCGCCTACACCGCGAAGAAGGCCAGAGCCGCGTACACGCCCACGCCGGCCACAGCCGTCCACAGAAGCGACTTGCTCTTGGCCGCCACGATAGCCGCGGCCACGGCAGCCACGAGCGGAATGGCGGCCGGCCATATGCCGGCGTCGAACATGCCGGGGTTCAGAAGGTCGTTGGCCACAAGCGCCGCGAAGGCCGCAGGCGGGATGAAGCCCAAGGCCCGTTCCAGATTCTCGGGAAGCGACTTGCCCTTCAGCAAGAACAGCGGCACGATACGGCACGCCCACATAGCGAGCACGCAGCCCACGAGCACGATCCAGAACTCGCTCCAGCTCATCGGGCACCCCTCCCCTTCCCCACCGTGAGCGCGAAGGCCATGGCGCACACCACGCCCGCCACCGCGCCGATGAGAATGGCGGGGCCGGCAAGCCCGCAGGCCTTGCATACGTACACGCCGAGGGCGGCCACGGCCATGGCCACCACGTTAGCCGACGTGAACTTCTGGGTCACAAGCAGGCAGATGAAGATGGCCGTCATGGCGAAGGCCGCGATGTTCACAGGGATATCGACCGCCGCACCCACCGCGCAGCCGATAACGTTCGAGATGGTCCACGAGCTCTGGGAGAACAGGTTCACCATGAGCGCACGGTCCACCGACCAGTTTCCCTCAGAGAAGCGCTGGGTGTTCACGCCGTAGGACTCGTCGGTCACCGAGGCGGCGAACAGAGCCGCCAGCCAGCGCGGCGTGCGCTCGCAAGCCGGGGCGAACGAGGCAGCATAGAGCATCTGGCGGGTGTTCACAAGCGACACGCTGGCGGCGATGGAGCCGATGGACGATCCGGCCAGGAACATATTGCAGATCATGAACTGGCCCGCGCCCGAATACAGCAGCGCACACAGCAGGAATACCTGCAGCGGGTTCAAGCCGATGGTGTTCGACAGGATGCCGCAGGGCAGGCCGATGGCAACATAGCCCAGCATAATGGGCGCCGCTGCGGAGAACGCCGACAGTATGTGCTCGCGAGAAAACATGGTTCCCCATTATAGCCAAGTTGAAAGGTCAGTGCATTAACCGTTGGGCAACTGCACAAATCGTGCCGCGCTGACCCCACCCGCTGCGCGGGACACCGTACTGGGACACTTTACCCGGTAGGCCGTCCCACCCCCTCCCGCAAAAAAAGTGGGACACCTTACCCGGTAAGGTGTCCCACTTCGTCAGAGGGGTGCCCAGGCGCCCGGTTATTCGGGCGGCGGGCTAGGCCTGGGCGGCTTCCTCCTCTTCCTCCTTGCGGCGGGCCAGCAGGGCCAGCAGCAGGGCACCGGCGGCCACGAGAGCCAGGCCGAACATCCACAGCATCAGCTCGTCGCCGGTCTGCGGGAGCTTCACGTAGAAGACCTTGGTGCCCCACGGCGTCTCGAACACAAGGGTCCGCCAGCCGTCGGGATCGGTGGTGCCGTTCGGGTCGACGCCGGTCATGCCCAGATCCACCGAGCGGCCGACCTCGGGCGTCCAGTCGTAGGCCGCCAGCAGGTTGAACTTGTGGCCGTAGGCGTTGGGCGTGGTGCGCACGGCGGTGAAGCTGCCGAGCACGGCCATGGCCGGCGTGATGCCCACGGTACCGGTACCGACCACCTGGCCGATCGCCTCGCCCCAGTCGGAGTCGTTGTTGTCGTCCTTGCCGACGTTGATCGGCACGAACTTGCCGCCCTCGGGCATCGTGGAACGCACCCGGTAGATATAGGGGGTGTCGTTGCCGTCCACCATGGGCAGGCCCTCGAAGCGGTAGGCGCCGTTGACGTCGGTCTCCTGCGAGGCCACCTCGGTCCAGCCGTCCTCCGACTTCACCTTCTGGCCCGACACCGCCGCCAGCGCCGTGGGCGTGTAGGAGGCGCCGTTGAAGCCGATGGCCGCGGAGTTCACGGTCTTGCGCTCCAGGTACACCTTCATGCCGGGCACCGGCTGGGCCGTCGTATCCTTCAGGCCGTCGGCCTCGGGGTCGTTGAAGGCGACACCGGCGATGGTGGCCGTGGCGTAGGGCACCAGACCCGTGTCGTTGTAGTCGGAGTCCTCGCTGAGCGAGATCACCCAGGTGGTGCCGTTGGGGCCGGCCAGGTACGCCGCGCCGTTGCCCACCAGATCGGAGCGATCGGAGGGCTCGGCCAGCACAATGAGACCGCCGTAGGGCTTGGCCGGGTCGATCAGCTTGGTGTCCTCGTTCAGGTCGGAGTCGGTGTCGTGGGCGCCCTTGTTCATGTGGGTCACGCCGTAGCCGGCCGGCAGGTCGTCCACGGTCACCTCGAAGCCGTAGAGCACCGTGGTCTCCTTGCCGTTCACCACGCGCTTGCCGGCCACGTCCAGATCGTCGAAGATCCAGCTGCCGTCGGAGCCCGAAGTCACCGTCTTCTTGAACGTCTCGTCAAGCTTCCAGCCGTCGGAGGAGTACCAGTAGCGCTTCAGGCTCACGGGCACGCCCGCAATGCGGCCGGTCTCGCCGGCATCCTGGATGCCGTTGTAGTTGTCGTCTTGCCACACGATGCCGGCGATGTGCGCCTGGGCGATGCGGAACAGGCCGTAGTTGTGGTGCAGCGAGCTGAACCAGTTGATGTCGGACCACATATTGTCGCCCTCCAGCTCCGCCAGGCGGTTCTGGTAGGCCTCGAACAGCTCCGGCACGCCCGAGCCGTCGTAGATCGGCGCGTTCGGGTTCTCCTCGGTACCCGGGTCGGTGGTCTGCTCGGTCTTCGGCGTGCCGTTGGCGTCCTCGCCCACCACCTTGTTGTACAGCTTGTTGCCGTGCTCGTCGGTCATGTGCTTGCCGAAGATGGCATCGTGGAAGGTCGCGCTCATGTTCTCGAGATCCTCGGCCGTGGCCGTCTCCAGCCAGGTCTTGATCTCGCTCACCATGTCCTCGCTCCAGTCGGAGGGCGAGGCCACGGCGAAGGTCACCGGCATGCCGTTCATGAAGATCTGGGTCTTCTCGGTCTCGTCGGTGCCATCGTGGCGCAGGCACTCGCCCACGTGCTGGCAGCTGCTCTCGATGCAGTAGCCGTCCTGCTTCTGGTGCAGGCAGGCGGCGCACTTGTCGCAGATACCGTCAGCGCCGGCGTTGCCCTCGGTATCCACCTCGTCCACGTGCTCGCAGTCGGTGGCGGAGGGCACCGGGCAGCAGTCGCTCGCGTGGCTGCAGTTCTCCTCGGTGCAGAAACCGTCCACCTTCACGTGCACGCAGTCCTTGCACTTGTCGCAGAAGCCGTCGCCGTCGGCATCCTCATGGCTGCAGGACGACGGATCGCGGTTGACCTGCGAGTCGAAGGTGGCGTAGGCGCCTACGGTCTTGGAGGAATCGGACTCGGTGGCGTCGGCCAGAGTCGTGAGCACCAGCAGGTCGCCGGCCTTGCGCCCGGCCTCCGTGAGGTGCGAGGGCAGCGTGTAGTCGCCCTTGTTGCCGGCCGCGTCGGCGATGTTCGGGCGCAGGGCCTCGGTCTCGTCGTCGAAGTCGGAATTGATGGTGTCGTCGATGGTGTCCTCCACATGCTGGAGCGTCGGCGCGAATGCCTCGGGCTCCGGATAGCTCACCACCTCGGCGCGGTAGGCGAACAGCACCTTGAAGGCAGCCGAATCGGACGTGGCCTGGTGGGTGCCGGTGCCGAAGGCCATGAACTCCCAGTGGCCGTTCTCGTCGGTGGTGGCGAAGCCGGCGCCGGGCACGTACTCGTAGCCATTCTGGTCGAAGTACTTCTCGTCGTCGTCGGCCACCTCCAGCACGTCATCGGGAGACAGCGGCAGGTAGGTGTGCTCGCCCAGCCCGTCCTTGGACAGGTCGTGCTTGCCCATCAGATCGTAGAGATCCTTCTGGGTGAAGGTGTAGTCGCGCCTCCACACGCCCTTCTCCTCTTCCGGCGTCTCGGCATCCAGCATGAGCGACAGGTCGCGCTGGACATCGCTGTAGGCGGTAAAGATCACGAGCTCGTCGGCAGCGGCGCCGTCGGTACCCGTCACCTCCTCCATGTAGCCGGTGATGAAGGCCGTATGGTTCTGGTACAGCACGTTCAGCTTCGCCAGGGCCAGGCGCACCTCGGCGGTCTGCTCGTCGCCGGCCGGCAGCGCCTTCACGTCGGCCAGCAGCTGGCGGATCCAGGCGATCATGTCGTCGGCCGCCTGCTTCTGCTCGGCCTCGCTCATATCCGGCGCGTTGTCGGGCATCTTGAACGGGTCGGCCATGGCCACGATAGCGTCGTAGGTCTCCTTGTCCAGCCCGGAGCTCTCGAAGCTGCCGTCGCCGGCGGAATCGCCGGGCTTCGGCTCCCAGTAGCCCATGCCGGAGTCGTCGTACCAGTAGCGCACCAGGCGGATGACGGCACCCTCGATGCCCTCTTCCTCGGCGCCCATCTTGCCGTCGGAGTCCACGTCGTTCCACACGTCGCCGTCGATGAGCACCGGCAGGCGCTTGGTGAGGCCGGCGTCGAAGGCACGCTTGTAGTACATGCGGTTGGCCAGGTCGTAGTTGGTCTTCAGGTAGCGCACCGCGTAGGCCGCCGACAGGATACCGCCGTCCATATCGGCATCCTCGGCGATCTTCTCGGCCACCACGGCGTACACCTCGTTGGACTTGTCGTCGTCGTTCACGTTGTCGGTCAGCGACGATTCGAAGGAGGTGAGGTCGGAGTTGTCGCCGGTGCCCGCGCCGGCCACGTGGAAGCGGCTGGCCACGTACTCGCCGGAGTCGTCCACTACCTTGATGGAGTAGCCGGTCAGGTATGGAGTGGCCATGGTGAACTCGGGGTTGCCGAGGGCCTCGAGGCGAGCCTCCAGGGCCTTCTTGAGCGTGGCGTCGGCCTCGATGGTCGCCTTCTGGGCCGCCGACAGCGACATGATGTCCTCAGCCGACAGCGACTGGATCATCTTCACCGTGACAACGCGGTTCCACAGCACCTTCAAGTCGGAGGTGGACAGCGACGTGCCGTTGGCGTTGGCCACGCCGTAGGGCTGGTACACGTACTTGATGTTGGCGCCCGGGCGGGCCGGGGTGGTGGTGCCGTTCTCGTCGGTGCCGCTCACCTTGTCGCCCACCAGCACATAGCCCGGCAGGTTGTCGAACTCGTAGATGCCCTCGCCGTTGGTGAGGGTCCACAGCTGGTGGTCGTCGATGATGATGCCGCCGCACAGGTCGCACTTGCCGTCGGTACGGCCGTTCTCCTCGATCTTCACATCCACATGCGCCTCGGAGGCGGCCAGCTCGTCCTTGCAGACAGCGCAGACCTTCTTGTGGGTGTTGTCGAAGTTGTCGGTGTAAGTGACGTCGGCGTGCTTGCACACATCGGCGCCGCAGCCGTCGCACTTGCCGTCGGCGTTGGTGTCGGTGTGCGCCTCGGAGGGCACGGTCACGGTACCGCAAACGTCGCAGGTGCGCTTGTGGGTACGGTCACCGTTGTCGGTGGCGGTGGTGCGCACGTGCATGCACTCGCCGCAGACGTCGCACATGCTGTCGCCGTCGCCGTCGGAGCACTCCTCGTTGGTCACCTCGAAGCCGCAGGCGTTGCAAACGACGTTGTGGGTGCCGTTCTTGTTGCCCGTGACCACAAGGTCGGTATGGTCGCCCGTGCAGGTGCCGTCACCCGGGTTCACCACCGTGGTGGTGTCGGCCTGGGCCGTCGGCTGGGCCACCGGAGCGGCGAAGACGCGCAGCTCCTCGCCCGCCGCCACGCGGGTGATAGCCACCTCGGTGCCCTCGGAGGCATCGTCCTCGGTGCTGCCGTCGCCGGTATTGCCGGGCTCGGTAACGGTACCGTCGCCGTCGCCGTCGCCGGTATCGCCATCGTTACCGTCGCCGTTGCCGTCGCCCTCGCCAGTGCCGGGCTTGTTGTCGCCCTCGCCGGGCTCGCTGGTATCGCCGTCACCCTCGCCGGTTCCGGGCACGTCGGTGCCGTCGCCATCGCCGGGCTCGCCGGTTCCGTCATCGACATCGTCGGTGTAGGTGCGGCCGCCCTTGAAGTTGGTGTTCTCCACCCAGTAGCCGGAGTCCTTCAGCTCGCGCACGCCGGCGGCGTACAGGGCGTCGTAGTCGTAGGTACGGCCGGAGCGCACCAGGTACACCTTCTCGCCGGCGCCCACGACGATGTTGCCGCCCTTGGCCTCCACCAGACGCAGCTCGCCGTTGGGATAGTCGGTGCTCGTCTTGTTGCGGTCGAGGTAGAAGACGTTGCCGTCCTCGTCCTCCAGAAGCTGGTGGCCGAAGTTGTCGTAGGTGGGCACGAAGTAGTACTGGGTCAGGATGACGCGCAGGTTCTCCACGCCTTCCTCGGTCTCGTCGCGGTCCTCGGTATCGAAGCGGTCGTCGGTGGTGCCGGAGTTGTTCACGCCATCGTAGTCCTCGTCGTACCAGGCCTGGCCCACCAAGCTGGAGCGGTCGGGCGGTACGAAGCCGGCGTTCATGGCATCCTGGTTCTGGCCGATGGCGAAGTCGTAGGCGGCATCCACATCCACCTCGACATCGTCTTCCACAGCCTTGAAGCCGGGGACGCTCACGCCCTGGCGGCCCAGCGTGCCCTCGTCGGCCACACCGGCCAGCACCACGCGGTAGGCGGCGTTGTTCTTGGAAATCTCGCCCTCCACCGACGTGCACTCGTAATCGGTGATGCCGCAGGCATCGCCGTGGTGCGTCTCGGCGCCGGTCTGCAGATTCTCCTCATCGAGGAAGATCGGGTAGAAGTTGGTCTCGTAGCGGTTCCAGACCTCCTCCATCTTGTCGTCGGGGTTGCTGGCGGCCTTGTCCTCGGCGGTCACCATGGGCTGCACGCGGGAGTTCACGACGTCGTGGGCGGTGGTGTTGGCCTCGAAGGAGGTCACGAGCAGCGAGCTCATGCCCTCGGCCGTGTTCTCGCCGTTCACTTCCACCGTGTAGGACACCAGCGTGTAGTCGTACTTGCCCGTCGTCGCGTTCCACTGGCGGTAGGCCGTGGGCAGCTTGTCGAAGATGTAGTAGCCCGAAACGCCGTTCTTCTTATCGCCGAGCTTGCCCTCGGGGATGAGGTCGGCCTTGTAGTCGGTCATCACGGCCAGCTTGCCGCCGCCCAGGTAGGTGGAGTTCGGCACCGTCTGGGTGAGCTTGGCGTCAGCGCCCGCCTTCAGCGTGGTCTTCTGGACCTCGCCGGTGTCGTTCGTCTCGGCCATGACGTTCTGGTCGTTGCCGAAGCTCCTGTTCTGGGTCCAGGTCTTGCTGGCGGCGTCGTAGGTCCACTGCTTCAGCACGACCTGCTTGCCGTTGTAGCCGTACTCGATGAAGTCCTCGGTCACCTTCTTTCCGTCCTTGGTGAGCGTGGTGCGCACCTCGGTGTTGTAGTTGTACATGCCGTCGTAGTCGGCGTCCTCCCACACGAAGCCGTCGATGGCGTAGGTGGGCGGAACGATGATGCCGCCGTCGTTGTGGTCGCGGCTCGCGCCCATCATGAGGTCGTAGGCCACAAGCCCCTTGTCGTTGGTCTTCACGGCCACGGTGACCGGCTCGCCGGTGGTCTCGTCCACCACGATGTTGCCCTCATCGTCGCGCTCGTAGTGCGGCGTCTGATCGGCATTGTGGGAGGCCGGGGCGTACACGATGTTGGAGGGATGCGAGGTGAGCCCATCGGGGGTCTGGCCGTTCACATCCACCGTCTCCAGCAGCACGATCATCTCGCTGGCCGCGTTGTCGGTCAGGTAGTTGTCGGTCGCCAGGTCGGAGTCGTGCTCGTAGTCCACCGGGTTCTCCACGGTGCCCTTCACGTGCAGCTTGGCCTTGAAGTCGGCTTCCTCGGTCACCGACTCCTCGGTGACGCGCACCTTGTAGCCGTAGACCACCCACGTGTCCGTGCCGTTCACGGTGCGCAGGCCCGAGGTCTCCAGATTGTCGAAGCGGTAGGTACCGGAGCGGTACAGGTTGTCGGAACCGGCCTCGTTCACCACTTCCTCGCCGAGCTCGCAGTCGAGCACGCCCTTGGAGGTGCCGCGCTCCATGAGGGTGCGGCCCGTGACGGTCACGGCCTCATCGGCGGTGCCGCCCTCGGCCCACTTGGAGGTGTCGCGCACCCACGCGGTGCCGTCGAAGTAGTAGCGCTCCAGCGTCACCTCGTAGCCGTCGACCGGCGCCTCGTCGCGCTGCTGGATGCCGTCGTTGTTCACGTCGTTCCACAGAAGGCCGCTGATGGACTGGCGCGTGGGATGCACCGCGCCCACATGGCCGCCGGCCACCGGCACGTTGTAGGGAGCGAACTCCTTGATGATGTTGCCGTTCGGGGCGGTCCACTGGTTCACGAGCTCCTCGTCCGTGTCCACGGTCAGCCAGTCGTAGGCCGCCGCGCCGGCAAGAGCCGGTGCGCTCGCATCGTCGGAGCGCAGCAGCTGGGCCATGGGCACCGTGGCGTAGTCGGAGGTGTAGGCGAGCTTGGTCTTGCCCTCGCCCTCGTTCACGCCCTCGCTGGCCACCACGATGCGGCCGCCGTTGGTGTTGCCCACGTTGCCCGTGGCCGTGCGGGTGCCCTCCACGACGGTGTTGTCGGTAGCCACCACGCTCGTGCGGTCGGTCACGATACGGCCCGCGCCACCGGCCACGGCGGCCACGCCGATGCGGTCGAGGTTCTCGGCGTCGGAGTCCACCGTGATGTCGTCGCCCACATGGTAGCGAGTGAGCATCCAGCTGTCGCCCTTGCCGTCGGCGTCGGTGGCGCCGCCACCCAAGCCGTCGATCTCCACCTGATAGCTCGCCAGCGAGTAGGTGTCGCTGTAGAGCGGGGCGGAACCGGCCGGGAAGTTCTCGGCCTGGCCGGCGTCGACGAACTGCTTGTCGGCCAGACGCACCGCCAGTTCAATGGAGCTCTTCTCGGCACCGGCGTTCACCACGGCGCTCGGCACGCCGGCGAATCCGTAGTGGCCCGCATTCAGGTTGGTCACCACCTGGCCCAGCTTGTTGTAGCCGGTCGCGCCCGTCGTCACCGTGCGCACGCCGTCGCCGTTGGCGCCGGCGCCATAGGAAATTACCGGCTCGATGGTGGTTTCATTCGTGTCAGGATCGGTCACCGTCTTCCAGCCGGTCACATCGCCGTCGAAGGCCTCGGAGCGCACCCAGGTGCCCGCGGCGCCATCGGCACCCGGCACATACTTCCATTGGGTGAGCGCCACGGTGCGGCCGGACAGGCCCGCCTCGAAGGCGGACTGGAAGATGCCGTCGTAGGAGCGCAGGTGCTCGGCGCGATCGCGCACCGGATCCTTGTCGGCCCACTCGTCGCTGTAGGAGTCATCCCACACGATGCCCTCGATGGTGGTCTCGGGAATCTTCACGAAGCCGGCATTGCCGCCCTGCTGACGCTGGACGTTCGTATTGGTGTCGTAGGTCACCCCGTTGTAGGTCTTCAGGGTCTTGTCGTTCTTCGAGCCCGAGCTCTTCTCGTGGGCCACGATGACCATACCGTCGGCACGGTTGGCCGGCACGCGCGCGCCGCCATCGACAGCCGGATCCTGCTGGTCGATGAAGCGGTTGACGAGCGCCAGGGCCTCCATAGTGCAGTCGGCCGCAGTCAGACCGCTCTTCGTGCTGTAGCGGAAGACGTCGGATTCGAGGTTGTAGTTATCCTCGTCCATGTCAGCTGCCACATGCGAGCGGGTCAGGGTGTAGCCCTCGAGATGAGAGTTGGCCACGATCTCGGTCGGGTCGGCGAGAGCGGTGTTGACGACGCCCACGGTGTAGCCGGCCAGGTACTCGCGGTCGCTCTCCTCGCCGATGTAAGCCGCATCGGGCTTCTTCCAGCTCGTCGGCACGTCCACCGAACGGTACTGGCCGAGCTCGAGGTTCTCCTCGGGATCGGTGCCGAAGGAGGACGTGGTCGGATAGGGGTTGTCCAGGATGCGCACGGGCTTGCCGTCCGCGCCCATGACCACCTGCTCCTTGCCGTCGGTGCCCACCTCGGTCTTCAGCGAGTAGGTGCGCTTCCAGGTGCCCTCCGGGCCGCCGGTCTTATCCTTGTCGTCCAGGTAGTACTTGGTGATGCGCAGCTTCACGCCGCCGATGCCCTTCTCGCCGGAGATCAGGTTCATCTGCTCATCGTAGACACCCTCCTGGCGGATGCCGTCGTAGTTGGCATCCTCCCAGATGTAGCCCTCGATGGGAGCGGAGGGCGGCACGATGTAGCCGCCGTTCATGCGGGTCTCGTTCTTGCCGAAAGTCAGGTCGAAGCTGATGTCCTGATCCTCGGGATAGTTCTGAGAGGCCGAGGACACCTTGTACTGGGTGCCCGCGCGGCCCGCACGGTCGCCGTCCGCGTCAGTGGTCACCGCGCCGGCCAGCACCATGATGGAGTCCATCACGTGGATGTTGCCGTCGGCGCTGTACTCCTGGGTGCGGCGGATCGGGAAGGTCTCCACGCCGTAGTGGTACTCGCGCTGCAGGCCGGCACGCACGTTCGACTCGCCCTTGGAGTTCCACTCGTCGGCCACGTAGCTCGGGTTCTTGGTCAGGTAGTCGGCGGTCTGCACTTCCTTGTCCTGCGGCTTGTAGTCCGGGTTGCCGTAGATGGCCACGGTGTAGCCGGCCATGTACTCCTTGCCGTTCACGAACACGCGCACGGGCAGCTCGTCGAACTCGTACCAGCCGTCGGCCTTCTTGCCGCTGGCAGCCTTGGACTGGGTACGCACCATGCGGGTGGCGAAGGCATCGTAGTCGTCGCGGTCGACACCGAACTGAGTCTGGCCGGCCGGAGGCACCGGGAACCAGTGGCAGCCGGGCGCACCGCCGTAGGCGGAGGCGGTGTTCAGGTTCTCCGGATCGTAGTACCACTGGCGCAGGAAGATGCGCGTGCCCACGCGACCCTCCTCGGGCTCCTTCAGCTCGATGGTCTCACCGGGGTTGATGGGATCCTCGTAGGTGCCCGGCTCCAGGTTGTAGATGCCGTCCTTCAGGTCGTTGTCCTTCCAGACGTAGCCGCCGATGGTGCGGTAGGCGGGAGCCACCTCGCCCACGTCGCCAGCCACTTCGGTGACAAGCGGATGAGTCCACTGGTAGGTGGCGCCGGCCGCGGTGTCCATGGCGTTGTTCACCGGGACATCGGAGAAGCTGGCCGCCAGGCCCTTGGCATCGGCACCGGCCGCCTGGGCCAGAATGACCTGGCCGTCGTTGGCGCGCACCGAGCCGTCCGCGTTGTAGCGGTTGATGATCGGGTAGCTGTGGTAGAGCGCCTTCACGTCGGAGCCGGTGATATCCAGCTCGTCGGCGTTGCCGGCAATGCCCTTGTTGGCGGGCTTGAAGTCGTCCACCTTGCCGGCCACGGCATTGGAGTCGACCGCCAGGTCGGTGCCCTCGTTGTCGCTCGTGAGGTGCCACGGGTCCTGGACGTCCTTCTCGTAGCCGTCCTTCAGGTAGTTCTTCGTGGCAGCCAGCTCAACGCGGTAGGCGGCCAGGAAGTACTCGTCGGTACCGTTCTCGGTGTTGTACTTCACCACGGCGGTGGGCAGGTTGTCGAAGACGTACTCGCCGTCGGCCACGGCCACCGCGCTGCCGTCGGCGGCCACCTTCGTGGCAGCGCCGGCCGCATAGGTGTTCACAGCCACCACGGCGGGCTTGTCGTGCTTGTCGGCACGGTTCTCGCCACCGGTCACCACGGGCACGCGCACGGGGGGCAGCGGGTCGCCGCCCAGCTCGGTCGGCGGGATAACCAGCTTGGTGGTCACCCAGTCGGAACCGAAGCCGATGTTCTGCACCCAGGCGCCCACGCAGCCGGCCGGAGCCGTGCTGCCCTCGGCGGCCACGGTCTTGGTGCCGTCAGCGGCCACCCACTCGACCACACCGGCACCCTTAGAGGTGTCGATCTGCTTGAACGCGGCGGCGGTGGCAGGCACGTAGTACCACTGGGTAGCCAGCACCGTCTGGCCGGGGATGCCCTTCTCGTCGGTATCGCGCACGCCGTTGGGCGCGGTGTTGTCGTCGTTCTCGGTGTCGTCCCACACAATGCCCGTGATCTGGGAGGTGGGCACCTTGAACAGACCGGTGTTCACATGCTGGCGTTTCTCAACCTGGTAGGCCACGTCGTAGTCCACCCCGCCCACAACCGTACGGTACGGCGTGTTGGTGAAGGCGGTGTTGTCGGCGCGCTTGCTGGCATCGGCCGTCAGGATGAAGCCCATGTCGGTCGCAAAGCCGTTGTCGGCCTGCTCGCCGGCAGCCGTGAACTGCGGGTAGCTCGTCACGATGGGCGTGTCGTAGCCGTCCACCACAGCCGAGCGCTTCACGTCGCGCTTGGCGTCGGAGTCGGCATCGGTGGCCCACACCGGCGAGGAGGCGGTATCGGTGTTGTGGAACACCGTGAGCACGCAGCCCGCGGGCAGGTTGGGCTCGGTCACGCGGTAGGACGCGATGGCCAGCATGTCGTCGGTCGCAGCAGGATCGCCGGCCGCGAGCGGGTTGCCCTCGGCGTCGAACTGCACGTAGGGCAGAAGGCCCTTGGTGTTCTGGTCGGTAAAGGCGAAGGCGCCCGCAGCATCGGTCTTCATAGTGTAGAAGCCGGTGTGACCCGTCACCGCGCCACCGTTCTCCTCGTCGACGACCTCATCGCCGAAGGCCGGGTTCTTGATCCAGGCGCCCACGACCTTATCGTCGGCGTCGCGCACAAGCTCGATCCCGTAGTACTCCTCGCCCGTGAACGTCTTGGCGGGACGCAGGACCTGGCCCTTGTTGTTCACCTTCGCGTTGGCAGTGAAGGTCACCTTGTCGTAAGTGCGCTCGTCGTCGCCCTCGCCCTCGGTCACCTTCTCCACCGTACCGGTACCGGCCAGGTAGAACCACTGGGTGAGGCGCACCTCCTGGCCCTCGATGGCGTAATCGCCGTCGGTGGCCGTAGCGCCCACCTCGTTCACGCCGTCGAAGTCGGCGTCGAACCACACAGCACCGGACACCTCGGTCACGCCGAAGTAGCCGAAGCCGCCGGAGAGGCGCTCCTCGTCGCGACCGGTGGCCATGTCGAAGGACACCGCCACGCCGTCGCGCACCTGGTCGACCTTGTAGTTGTCGTCCTGGGTGTAGCTGGTGGTGTTGCCCGCCAGCACGATCATGCCGTCGAGCGTGGAGTTGGACACGTTCGTGGCCGTCGTCTCATCGTTCTGGAACATGGTCGGTGCCTGGCCGGTCAGGCTCTGCCAGCCGAGCGGGTAGTTCTCGTTGGCATAGGTATCCGCAGCGGCATGGGTGGCCGCGTCATCGGTATAGGTGACCGCGGAAGTAGCCAGCAGCTGGTCGCCCACGATGTGGGAGGCCGACTCGTGGGCCATCTTCTCGCGATCGCTCTCGCTCGTCGCGGGCGTGATCTGTCCGGTGACGGAGAGCTCCTCCACCTTGGTCACGGGCACGGCCAGTGCGTCGGCAGCGGTACCGCCCGCCACCTCCACGGTGTAGCCGGCCAGATACTCCACGCCGTCCACGGCCACGTAGACCGGCAGGTTGTCGAAGCAGTACCAGCCGTCGTAGTGGCCATCGTCGGTGCCGGGGTTCTCAGCGGCCTCGGTGAGGGTGGAACACTCCACCTCGCCAGTCGCGGCGGTAGCAGCCACGGCCAGCACACGGGCCACCAGCGCCGCCACGGTGCCGTCGCCGTTGCCGGTGTTGTCACCATTGCCGGTATTGTCGCCGTTGCCAGTGTTGTCGCCGGAGCCGTCGCCGGCCGGCAGGTCCACGTTGGTGAAGTTCTTCACCTGGACCCACTCGCCGCCGTTGCCGGTAGCCTTGCCGTCGCCATCGGTCGCGGGCACGAAGTACCACTGCTTCAGCACGACCTTCTTGCCCACGATGCCGCGCTCTTTGTACTCGGTGCCGTCCACGGTGAACTTGGCGTCGTTACCCTTGAAGTTGTAGATGCCGTCGTAGTTGGCATCGTGCCACAGGTAGCCGGAGATGTGATGCTTCGGAATGTCCATAACGCCCGCGTCGTTGGAAGCGCGGTCAGCGCCCTTGGCCAGGTCGTAGCGCAGGGTCGCCGGCTCCTTGACGGTCACGGCCACAGGCGCGCGGCCGTAGCGGTCGAGGGTGTTCTGGTTCGGGTTCTGGGAGTTCGCGGCCGACACCACGTTGGCGCGCTGCGAGCCCACGGAAACCTCCACCTTCCGCTTGGCGTTGTCGGCGTTCTCTTTGCCAGCCACGTAGTCGCCGTCGTCCTCCACGTTCAGGAGCACGGCGTACTCGTCCGCGGCCATGAGGTAGCCGTCGGCGTAGTTCAGGTCGGAGTCGATGCGATAGTCGTCGCCCTCGTGCCAGTTGGCGGCCAGCCTATGGCGAGCACGGAACTCGTCGTCGGTCAGGCGCACCTTGTAGCCGTAGATGACGATCTTCTCCACGGCGCCCTCGGTGCCGGCCTCGACGAAGCGGCCGTCCTTCATCCAACGGCGGTCGGAGCTCTTCAGGTTCTCGAAGCGGTAGGTGCCGTCAACACCGTTCACGCGGGCCGTCTGCACGTTGGCGTAGGGCATCGCGTCGTAGGTCCAGGTGCCGTCGGTACCCTTCGCCCAGTTCTTGGCCACAGCCGGGGTCATGGGCGAGGAGGCAGCCTGCACCTTGTCGGTGTAATCGGCGGGACGCTGGGTGGCCCACTGGTCGTCCCATGTCCAGGCGGCGCCAGCCTCGTCGGCCACCATGTAGTAGCGCTCGAGCGACACGCGCACATCGTTCACACCGGGCTCGGGCTGGGTCGTGCCGGTCACGGCATCGGTGTAATCGCCCTGCTTGCCGTCGTTGTTCTCGTCCTTCCACACGCGGCCCGTGATGGTCTGGTACGGCGGGCGCACCTCGCCCACGTCGCCGCCGTGGTGCATGGCGGTGCCGTCGGGAAGCTCCAGCATCCAGTCGTACTCGACCTTGTTGCCCCACATGTTGTTGTCCTGGTCGACATCCTCGGTGGTGTTGTCGTTGCCCGGGTTCTCTTCGGTTACCAGCGTAGCCAGAATGACCTGGCCCTTGTTCTGGCGCTCGGCCAGCTTGTCGTTCGTGTCGCGCTCGTCGTTCTGCTGGGAGACGATGTAGCCGCCGGCGATGCCGATAGAACCCTCGCCCTTCTCGTAGGCGCCGTCCTTATAACCGTTGCGGCCATCCAGATCGCGCACGTCGGAATCGAGCTTCGAGGAAGCCAAGTCAGAGGTGCCAATCTCCTGGGTAGCGCGGTAACGGGTGAGCAGCCAGGTGTCGTTGGCCGAGCCGTCCACGGTATCCAGGGCCTTGGTGTTCTCCATGGCCGGGATCTCCACGCGGTAGGCGGCCAGGTAGAACTCGTCGGAGCGCACGTTCTGCACCACGGCCACGGTGGGCAGCTTGTCGAAGAGGTACACGCCCTGCTCGATCACTTCGCCCGAAACCGTCTTGGTGCCGTCGCTCGTATCCACGGCCACGATGCCGTTGCCCAGGTAGCGGGAATCGGTCATATAAGGTTTATGTACCGTCTTGCCGTCCTCGCCGACGGTGGTCAGGGCCGTGTAGCGCTCCTCGCCGAACTTGGTGTTGCGGATCCACACGCCCTGGGTGATGGCCGTGACCGGCTTGCCGTCGGCGTCGACGATCTCTTCCTTATCGAGCTTGCCGTTGCCGTTGGTGTCGGTGCCGATACCCTCGGTCAGACCGAAGGAAGCCGCCACGAGATCGGTGTGATCCCGAGCGAAGCTGGCCCACTTGTTCACCGGCACGTACATCCACTGGCTCAGGCGCAGCTCCTCGTTCGGGATGCCGGGCTCGGCCACGGTATCCACCACGGTGACGTCCTTGCCGTCCTCGCCCTTCTCGGTCTTGGTCGCCTGCAGGCCGTCGTAGTTGCGGTCGTCCCACACGCGGCCCGAGATGTTGGCCTTCAGCAGCTCCACGAGGCCCGCATCGCCGCCGCGCAGCGGCTCGTCAGCGCAGCGGGGCACGTCATAGAACTTGCCGTTGTAGAAGACGACGGTGCCGTTGTCCTTGCCGGCCACATCGCCGGTCTGGTACTGGCCGCCGGCCACGGTGTTGCGCTTGTCGGTCAGCTCGGCCGCCACGATGACGTAGCCGTCGGTACGCACTGTGGAGGTGGTGCCGTCGGCATTCTTCACCGTCACCTTCGTCATCTTGTCGTTGACCTCGCCGCGCACTTCCTCGAACAGCTCCACGGTGTTGCCCTCGGTGCGCAGGGCATCCGAGTCGTTGTCGATGCCGAGGTTCTTGGCCACGTTCTCGGCCACGTTGTTCAGGGACTCCTGCGGGAAGGTGAGCGCGTAGTCGGGCTCCACCTCGTCCAAGGAGACGCGGTAGGCGGTCATGTAGATATGGTCGCGCGTGACCTGGGCTGCGGCCAGGGCCAGCGGATCGGCCTCGGTATCCACCACATCGGAGGTCACGCCCTCGCCCATCTCGGGCTGGTTGCCCTCGGTGTTGCCACCGGAGCCGCCCTCGTTGTTGCCGCCATCGGCATCGGTGTTGCCGTCGCCGTTGCCGCCCTCGGTGGTGTCGTCGCCATCGGTCTCGCTAACAGTCGCGGCGCCAGACACGGCCACCTCGCCCACCGGCAGGTTCACGTGCTTGCGGTTCGGGAAGTAGGGCTGCACGTCGGAGAGCACCTTTGTGTCGCCCTCGCCGGCCAGCTCGTCCACATAGACGTAGCTCACCAGTTCCTCGAACAGGTAGGTGCCGTCAGCACCGGATACCGCGCCCTCGAAGTAGCCGGCCGCGTCCACGGTGATGCGCGGATCCAGGTCGGCGGTCTTCTTGGCGGTGTTGCCAGCGGTATCGGTCACGTCGATCTCCGGCAGCTCGTCCACATGGGTGCGGTAGGTGAAGTTCTTCGACTTGAACCAGGTGCCCTCGTCGGTAGCCGACTCGTCGAACGCGAAGCCGGCCGCCTTCAGGGCCTCGGCGGTATCGCGGCCGTCGGCCAGCTTGTCGCCGGCGGGCACGAAGAACCACTGGGCCAGCTGCAGGGTCTCCCCTGCCACGGGCTTGTCCTGGGTCAGGCGGTCGTGGATGTCCTTCTCGCTGTAGAAGCCGTCCACGTTCTTGTCCTGGAACACGGTACCGGTGATCTTGCCGGTCTCGAAGGCGCCGAAGCCGCCGTCGAGGTTCAGCTCGTCGCGGCCGATGTTCCAGTCGAAGGACACCTTCGCGCCCGGCTTGGCGGCGTTGCCAGACGTGGTGGCCGTCACCGTGGAGGCAGCGGGGCTGTTCTCCTCGGCCACGCCGGCCAGCACGATCTTGCCGCCCAGGGTGTGCTTAGTGAAGGCGTTGCCGTCGGCATCGGCGCCGTAGGCGCTCTGCTCGGTGGCCTCGTCCCATGCCAGGCGGTAGTTGCCGGTGGCCTTGCCGTTCTTGTCGACGGTGGCCGAGACCGTCTGGGAGGCGGCCTGGCTGTTCACCACGTCGTCGTCGCGCGTATCGGCGGTCGGGCGCTGCTGCACCAGGGTGGCGGGCAGGCCGGTCACGGCCTGGGCACGCTCGTCGGCGGCCACGCTGGCGCCGTTCACGTTGCCGAGCACCTCCACGGTGTAGCCGGCCAGGTACTCGGTACCCAGCTTGTTGCCCACATGGGCCTTCACAAAGCGGGTCGGCAGGTTGTCGAACAGGTAGCGGCCCACCTTCTCGGCATCCACCGTCTCGGAGGTGGTGCCGTCGCCGTTGTCGACCTTGGACTTGCCATCGGAGGTGACCACCCAGATGCCGCCCTCGGTGGCATCCCAGGTGGAACCGGGAATGGTGGCCAGGGTGTCGGTGGCCACGCCCTCGCCGGCCGCGGCATCGGAGCCGGTCTCGGCCTGGGTGTACAGGTCGTTGCCGAAGCTCTTGTTCTGAATCCACTCGTAGTGGTCGGCATCCTCGGCAGCCACCTCGGCGCCATCGGCGTTCACCGGAGCCCAGTACCACTGCTTCAGGATGACGCGCTTGCCAGCCAGACCCGGCTCGCCCTCATCGCGAATGCCGTTGTAGTCGGTGGCCGCGGCCGGCGCCGTGAAGGCGTCGTCGGAGTCGCGCCACAGAAGGCCCGCGATCTTCTGGGTGATGGGCACGCGCAGGCCGCCGTCGTTGTGGATGCGGTTGATGCCCCAGGCAAGGTCGTACATACGGCCGGCGCTCTTCACATCGGAGCTGGAGGCCGCCTCGTCCTCGCCGTTGTTCGGGTTCTTGGAGTTGGGGGCCACACGGCCGTTGGAGATCGGCGAGTTGGCGTTCTTCTCGGCGCCGTTGGACACCTGGAGCAGCACGTCGTACTCGTCGTCGCCCATGAGGTAGCCCGTCTCCACGTTCAGGTCGGAGTCGTGGTCGTAGTCGGTACCGTTGAAGCCGGACACCTGCATCTTGGCGGTGCCGAAGTAGCGGTCCCACCAACGCTGATCGGTCACGCGCACCCGGTAGGCGTAGATGACCAGGTGATCGTTGCCGTTGGCATCGGTGTAGCGGCCGTGGGTCTTCAGCTTCGGGAAGCGGTAGACGCCGTTCTCATCGGTCACCACGGTGCGGGCCACGCCGTCCTTGGGTTTTTCGATCGTGTACAAACCGGCGGTCGGATCGGCGTCGTAGCCCTCCCACTGATCCTTGGAGGCCCACTCGGTCTTGCCCTCCAGTCGGTGCTCGTAATCGTCGCGCACCCACGTGAGGTTCTCGGGATCCACCGCATCCGGATCGGTCGCGGTCACATCCACGATGTGGTAGTAGCGCTCCAAGGTCACCTGGATGCCGCGAGCCGGGGTGTCGGCGCCCTCGCCGGGCTTACTGTCGGTAGCCTCGGCCAGCAGACCGTCGTTGTCATCGTCGTACCAGATGCGACCCGAGATCTCCTCAACCGGAGCCTTCACCTCGCCCACATCGCCGCCGGCCACGCGGGTCGTGCCGTTCTCGTCGATGGTGGCCGCCGGGGTGTCGGTCGGGCGAGCGGTGCGCGCCCAGTCGTAGGCCACGCCCTCGGTGGTGTCCATGGCGTCGCCCGCGGGCACGGTGACCACCGACTTGGCGCCGGAAGTAGCACCGCCGGTGATGAGGCCCGCGCCGGGCGTGCGGGTGCCGGCCAGAATGACCTGGCCGTCGTTGGCGCGTTGGGTCCACACGAGGCCCGCTCCATCGTCATATTTATTGTCACCGTCGTTGGCGTAGCTGCCGAGGATCTTCGTGCCGCGCGCCGGACCCTTGTCGAGGGTGTCGAGCGCATCGGAATCGGCCAGGCGGTCGGTGCCCTGGTAGTAGCGAGTCAGCAGCCACTGGTTGTCGGTGCCGTCGTCGTTGTTCGTGTGCTCCACATCGGCCAGCTCCACGCGGTAGGCGGCCAGGAAGTACTCGTCGTTGTCGGTCACGTAGGCGGTGGGCAGGTTGGCGAAGTGGTAGAGGCCCAGCTGCTCGGCGTCTTCCACCTCCTCGCCGTTCTCGCCGGTGGCCGTGCGCATGCCACCCGTGGTGGTGGCCAGCACGCCGTCGAGGCGCACGACCTTCTCATCGAAGGGCTCTTCACCGGCGGTGTACAGGCGGCCCTTGGCGTCCACGGGGCTCTTGCCCTTGTCGAGGTACACGTAGGACAGCGGCTCGTCGGTGTTGCCGTTGAACAGGATGGGCGTCAACGCCGTCTCGGTGCCGTCGGCGGCCTTACCGGCCTTGGCGATGGTCACGTCATGGTAGGCATAGGCACCGTCGCGGTTGGAGGTGTAGCGGTCCAGACCGAACTGCTTGTTCTGGAACCAGTGGCTGCCGCCGTCCTCGTCGTTCACACGGCTCGGATCGTAGTACCACTGGGTCACGAGCACAGCCTCGTCGGCCAGACCCAACTCGCCCTCGTCCTGGATGCCGTTGTAGGTCTCCGGAGCACCCGCGCCGTATTTCGTGGCGTCGTCCCAGATGCGGCCGGTGATGTCGGCGCGCGGCACAGCGTACAGGCCGGCGTCGCCGCCGCGCTGGACGCCCATGGGATCGGGCACATCATAGGTAACGGAACCCGTGGCGCCGGAGCCGTAGTTCTGCTCGTACTGGTGGCCGTCGTCGCCGTCCACTCCGCGGTTGGCGTGATCACTCACGAGCACGTAGCCGTCGGTGCGCCAGGCAGCCAGCACGCCGTCGAAGTACTCCTCGCGGATCTCGATCTCGCTATCGGGGTTTCGCACGGCATCGGAGTCGATATCCTCGCGGCCGTCGGTGCCGGTACCGTTGCCATCGCTCGCGCCCGGATGAGCGGCCGCGTCGCTCTTGGTGGTCAGGTTGCCGGAGGCATCCACCTTATCGCTCTCGATGTTCACGCCCACGTGGGCCTTCGTCAGACTGAAGGAAGGCGCGATCTCGGAGAGCACCAAGCGGTAGCTCACCAGGTACAGTTTGTCGGTCTTCACGGCGTGCGCGTTCTCCAGGGGACGGTTCTTCTGGGCCAGCTCGCCGGGCTGGTGGATGGCGTCGTCCTGGGCGTACACGAAGCTCGGCAGACCCGCAAAGGCGTAGTCGCCCAAGGTGGCAGCATCGCCGGAGGTCTGCTCGGTCATCGAGCCGCTTCCGTTGAAGCTGTCGACGCGCACCCAGGCGCCCACCACGGCATCGGCCTTCGAGCCATCGCCCTTCACGGGACGCACGTCGGCGTTCGCGGGCACCACTTCGCCGGCATTCGGCACGAAGCGGGCGGCGTCGCCCTCCCCTTCCATGGTGCCGGCCACGTAGTACCACTGGGTCAGCGTCAGGCTCATGTCGGCCAGGCCGGCCTCGTCGCCCTCCATGATGCCGTTGAAGTCCTCGTCCTGCCACACCTTGCCAGTGATGGAGGTGGTGCCGAACAGGCCGAAGCCGGCGTTCAGGCTCATCTCGTCGCGGCCGACGGAGAAGTCGAAGCTCACCTCCACATCGGCGGCGTTCTCGGCACCCGTGGCCTTGCCGGTGGCCTTCACCGTGTACTGGCCCTGGGTGGCGCCGGAAGGCTGGGCCGGGGCGCCGTCGCCCTTTGCGTTGGCCGTGGTGGGGGCGGCCAGCACGATGCGGCCGTCCAGGGTGGCCCGCGAGATGCTGCCCGCGGTGCCGTCGGCGTTCGTGGTGGCGGCCTCGGCCTGGCAGGTCAGCTCGTTCCAGCGCAGCGGGTAGTTGCCCGCGCCGTAGATGGCGGCCAGAACGGCATCGTCTGCGGCAGCCTTAGCGGAGATCGCCTGGGAGTTCACCGGGTCGGTCACACCGTCGATGGAAGAGCCCTCGCGACCGGTCTTGGCCACCTGCTGGCGAGTGGCCGGCATGCCGTTCATGGACTCGCCGTTGTCAGTGCTGCCCAGCACCTCCACGGTGTAGCCCGCCAGGTACTCGCGGGCCGGCATCTTCACGCCGTTCACCTCGGCGCGCTCGGCCACGTAGCGGGCCGGCAGACGGTCGAACAGGTAGTCGCCGGCACGGGTGAGCTGCACGGTCGGGTCGGCCGTATCGAAGGTGTCGTCGGCCGTGGTGGTCCACACGCCGCCCAGCAGCGGGTCGAAGGTGGTGTTCGGCATGGTGAACAGCTGGTCGGCCGGAGCCGTGACGGAGGCCGCGGCGCCGTTGGCGGCGCGGGTGTAATAGTCGCTGCCGAATTTCTCGTTCAGCTTCCACTCGTAGCGCACGGCCGCGGAGGCGTCCACCACGTTGCCGTCGGCGTCCACCGGAGCCCAGAACCACTGGCGCAGGATGACGCGCTTGCCGACGAAGCCGGGCTCGGCCACCACGGTGTCGGTGGTGCCCGTCTCGTCTTCCACCGTCTCGATGCGGTTCAAGGTACCGTCGTAGTCGGTGTCGTTGAACACCGCGCCGGCGATCTTGTTGGAGGTCGGGGTGCGCAGGCCCGCATCGCGGGAGGTGCGGTCGGCGCCCAGACCCAAATCGTAGGTATAGATGTTGTTCTCGGACACGGTGTAGCCGGAAGCGTCGGTCACCGTGCCCGCCACCGGCTCGCCGGTGCGCGTGGCCACGGCCACGGGCAGCTTGAGCTTGGCATCGGCGTTGCCGGCCTCCACGAGCTTGCCGTAGAGCGCGGCCGCGTTGCGGTCGGCGCTGTTCTGGCTGGCGGCGAAGGAGGCGGGGGCGCCCAGGTGGTTCACCCGCGGCGACTCGTCGGTCACCACGTTCAGCAGCACGTCGTACTCGCCCGGCGCGCACAGGTAGCCGTCCTCGTAGATGAGGTCGGAATCCACCGCGTAGTCGTCGCCCTGGCGGTACTTGGCCGCGCCGATGGTGCGCTCCCAGAAGGGAACGTCGATGAGACGGGCCCGGTAGCCGTAGATGGTCACGGTGGCCGGCTCGGTCACCGGGCCATTCTCCCCTTCCACCGTGCGGGCGGGATGGAACACGTGGCTCGGCAGCTCGCCGAAGCTGTAGCGGCCATCGGCGCCGGTCTCGGTGGTGCGGCTTCCGTTCTGGGCCGCATCGGGGGCCGCAAGGCCCACCGTCGGGTCGGCGTCGTAGGCGGCCCAGTTGGCAGCCCAGGTCTCGTCGCGCGTCCAGGCGGCATCGGCGGGCACCGCGAAGGAGCCGTCGGCCTGCTGGACAGCGGTGACGGTGAAGCGCTCCAGGGCCAGCTTGCGGCCGGCCTCGGGGGTCTCATCCGCATCCTGGATGCCGTCGTTGTCCTTGTCGTTCCACAGGTAACCGGCCACAGCCTGGCGCGGGGCCTCTACCTGGCCCACGTCGCCGGCCTCGACCGGGCGCACCACCTCGGTGGTCTCGCCGGTGGGCAGGCCCGTGGCCTCGTCCAGCACATCCACGGTCATGGTCTCGGGGTCGGCGATCCAGTCGTAAATCTCCGCGCCCGCGCCCATGCCCTCGCCGGCCGGCAGCTCCACGAACGCGTTGGCGTCCTTATGGGTGTACTTGCCGTTCTCGTCCTTGGAAGTGTCCTGAGCGGCCCAGGCCAGGATGATCTGACCGTCGTGGCTGCGGGTGGTGCGGGTAGCGGCCGTGCCGTCCAGGTTCGTGCCGTCGGAGGCAACACCGGTCGTGTCGGCGGCCACACGGCTGCCGATGACCATGCCGCCCACGGTGCCGCGATGATCGGCGTCGAAGGCGGTGGCGGCCACGTCGGAATCGTCGGTGACCGACTTGTTGCCGTTGATGGTGGTGCAGTTGGCGTCGTTCTCGGCCACGCCGTCGTGGTGGTAGCGGGTGAGCACCCACTGGTTCACCGTGCCGTCCACCTTGTTGGAGGCCTCGCGGTACAAATCGGCCAGCTCCACACGGTAGGAGGCCAGGTAGTACTTGTCGTCGTCGCTCACGTACACCGTGGGCAGGTTCTCCACGAGCCACTGGCCGTCAGCGTTGGTGGCCACGCGCAGGGCGCCCGGCACCAGCGTCGCCTCGGCGTCGGCGGCGGTGTAGGGAGTGCCGTCGGCCTTCAGCGTGTTGCCGGCCGCATCGGCGTACACGGCCTCAAGCGGCGTGTTGTCGGCGGCATTGCCGTCGTAGACGATGGGCGCCACATCCTCGCCGTCGGCGCGGCTGTACTTGTTGGAGGTGTAGGTGTCGGCGCCGAAGGCGGTGTTCTGCACCCAGGCGCCCTTGCCGGTCACGGTGTCGGCCGTCTCGGTAGCGGGCTGCCAGTACCACTGGGTCAAGTACACGATCTGGCCCGCAAGGCCGCGCTCGCCCTCGTCCTGCACGCCGTTGTAACCGGTAGACAGGTCGTAGGTGCCGTTGGCGTTGTAGATGCCGGTGTCGTCCCACACGCGGCCCGTCAGGCTCGTGCGCGGAATCTTCACCAGGCCGGCCGAGCCGCCGCGCTGGGCGAACATCGGGCGCGGCACGTCGTAGCGCACGCCGTTGTAGATCTGCTCGTACTGGTAGCTGGTCGCATCGCGCGCCACGTCGCCGTCCTGGTAGCGGTTGGCGTCGGCACCGCGGGCGGCCACGATCACATAGCCGTCGGTGCGCCAGAAGCTGGCGTCGTTCTTGTTCTCGTTGGCCTCGTCGCGCTTGTCGCTGCCGTAGTTCTTGTCGGTATTCTGCTCGTACTCGTCGAAGGTGGCCTCGCCATCCCAGGAGTTGTCGAAGTACTCGTCGACGATCTGGATGACGCGGTCGCCCGAGGGGTTCGGACGGAAGGCGTCGGAGTCGGCTTCCTCGCCCGGCAGCGGGTTGCCGTCGGCGCCCGGTACCGTGATGGTGGACAGGTCGCCCAGGGTCTTGTCGCCCACGTTCACACCCACGTGCGGGGTGGTCAGGCCGTAGTCGGGCGCCACCTCGCCCATGGTGATGCGGTAGGAGGCCAGGTACAGCTTGTCGAGCGCCACCGCGTTCGCCTCGAGGGTGTCGGTGGTGTCGTTGGGCTGGATGACCTCGATGTCGTTGGAGGCACCCGTGGCCGGAGTATTCTCGTCGCCCTCGTCGGCGGCGGTGAAGCTGCCGCCCAGGTACACGAAGGAGGGCAGCTGCTCGAACTTGTACACGCCGGTGGCCGCGTCGGTGACAGCCGTGGGACGCTCGAAGGTAGAGCGGGACACCGTGGGATCGATGGCGCTCGTGGAGCCGTCGGCCTCGGCGGCGGCCTTGTCGGCAGCCTTCTCGGCCTTGGTCTTGGCATGGACCCACGCGGCCTTCACGGTCTCGGCCGGCGTCTTGTCGGCGTTGCGCGTGATCACGTTGTCGATCTTGTCCACCACGAAGTTCTCGGTGTCGGCCTCCAGAGCGGCGATAAGCGCGGCATCATCCACGTAGAACCACTGGGTGATGAACAGCTCGCGGCCGCCGATCACTTCCTCGCCGGCGTTCAGGATGCCGTCGAAGTTATGATCGCGCCACACCTTGCCAGAGATGGTGGTGTGGCCGTACTCGCCGAAGCCGGCGTGCATGCGCACCTCGTCGCGGCCGACCGACCAGTCGTAGAACACGGTCTGGTCGACGGGCTTGCCCTCGGAATCGCGCGGCGCCACGGTGGCGCTGGCGGCAGAGCCGGCCAGAAGCTCGGTGTTGCCCTCGGCGGCCTCGGCCAGACGGGTCTGGCTCAGGTAGTACTGGGGCTGCGTGCCGCGGCTCGTGGCGGCCGAGGCGTCGGCGCGGGCGCCGGAAGCGGCATTGCGCGTGGCCTGCGACTCGTCGTCAGTCGGCTGGGCAGCCGCCTGGGCGGCCAGGATGATCTTGCCGTCCATGGTAGCCTTCACCGTCTCGCCGGCACCGTCGGTCACCTGAACGGTCAGCTCGTTCATGCGCACCGGGTAGTTGCCGTCCTCGTAGTCGGCGAAGTTCTGCTCGTCGGAGGCCTGAGCGGCAAGCGCGCTCACCGCCTTGGAGTTCAAGGTGTCGTCGGCGTCGTCGGTCTGCAGCAAGGTCGCCGGCAGGCCCGGGATGGCATCAGCGTCGTCGGTATCCACAGTGCCGCCCAGCACCTCTACGGTGTAGCCGGCCAGGTACTCGGCAGCCGGCTCGGCAAGCGTGCTCGGAGCCGTGAGGATCGGATCCTCGTTATCGAACTCGGGCTCGTCGTACAGGTCGCCGTGACGCGCCTCCACGTAGCGGGCGGGCAGGCGGTCGAACAGGTAGTCGCCGGCCGTCTTCAGCACGGTATTCGTGTCCTCGTCCACCTCGTCGCGGTCGGTGAGCAGCCACACGCCGCCCACCTTCGCGTCGAAGGTGGCGTTCGGGATGATGGTGGTCAGATCCTCGGCGTAGGCCTCATCGGCCACGTCGGCCACCGCGCCGTCGGCGTCGTAGGTCACCGAGGCCTCGGCCACGGTGTAGGCGTCGTTGCCGAAGTTCTTGTTCTGGATCCACTTCCAGGTGGTGACGGTGGTGGTAACTTCCTCACCGTCGACCTCCTCGGTCACCTCTTCGGTCACCGGGGCCCAGTACCACTGCTTCAGGATGACGCGCTTGCCGGCGATGCCGGTGTCGCCAGCAGTCTCGGCCGGCTTGTCCTCGCCCGCATCGGCGTCGTCGCCCGCCAGCGGCTTGTCAACCGTGGGCAGGGTGTTCATCTGGCGGGTGCGGTTCAGCGTGCCATCGTAGTCGGCGTCGTGGAACACGCGGCCGCCGATCTTCTGCTGCACGGGCACGCGCAGGCCGGCGTCGTTGCCGGCGCGGTCGGCACCGCGGGCCAGGTCGTAGGTGAGCACCGGGCGGAAGGACACGGCGTCCTCGCCGTCCTCGGCAGCCGGAACCACAGTGCCGTTGGCGGCAGCCACGGCGTTGGTGGTCAGCACCGTCTCAGGCGCGTCGCCCTCGTAGCGGTCGTTCTCGCCGTAGCGGTCGATGGAGTTCTGGTTCGGGTTGTTCGGGTTCAGCGCCTTGGTGAGGTTCACCGACGGGGAATCGCCGGCGCGCACGTCCAGAAGCACGGTGTACTCGGACGGGTCGCCCTCGGCGGCGGTGCCGCTCATGAGGTAGCCGTCGGCATGCACCAGGTCGGAGTCGATCTTCCAATCCTCGGCGTCCTCGGCGTAGGAGGAACCCTGGAGGTACTTCGCGGTACCCCAGTAGCGGTTCCACCAATCTTCCTCGGTCACGCGCACGCGGTAGCCGAACACCACGAGCTTCTTCTCGGCGCCCTCGGTGCCGTCGGGCACGGCCACGCCGTCCTTGAACGGCAGCCAGCCCTGGGTCTTCAAGTTGGTGAACTCGTAGGAGCCGTCGGCCAAGGTCACCGCGTTGTGGGTGCCGTCGATCTCGCTCTTGATCGGCACCGGGATGCCGTAGTCGTTGCGCACGAGGGTCACCGGCGCGTACTCGGCCGGCACGAGCACGGTGCCGTCCTCGTCGGTGACGGCCTCGCTCACGAGCGCCCAGGCCTCCACCTCGGTCACCTTGTCGGTGAACTGGGCAGCCAGCTCGGCCTCGGTGTAAGCAACATAGGTCGGATCGGCGCCATCGGCACCGGCTACCTGCTTGTAGTAGGTCTCTACCTCGATGCGCGGGCAGATGACGCCGTTGGCGTAGTGCACCAGCTCGATGGGCTCGTAGACGCCGGCCACGCCCACGGCGGGCGCCACCTTCTGGTCGTACACCCACGCGCTCACGGCGCCACCGTCGAACAGCTTCTCCAGCTCGGCCTCGGTGTAGGCCACATAGGTCACCAGATCCGGATCGTCGGGGTTGGTCACCTGGTGGTACCACACGTCGCCCTCGCCCTCTTCGGGGGCCTCCCAGGCGCCGTAGTGGTTGTCGCCGGCAAGACCCACCGTGCGATCGGCCTTATAGGCGTCCTCGGCCTCGGCGGTCGACCAGGTCGGGTCGGCATGCCAGCCGCCCGCGACCACAGCCGCGTCGTCGGCGTCGGCATCCTCGGCCAGGGTGTAGTAGCGTTCCAGGGTCAGCTGGACGCCCTTCACCGGCGCATCGGCCACCTCGTCGGCCTCGCCGGCACCCACGGTGCCGTTCAGGCCGTCGTTGTCGGCGTCGTTGAACACCACACCGGAGATCTTCTGCGTCGGCGGCTTGATCTCGCCGGCATCGCCGCCGGGAACCACAGCCGGCACGGCACGGCCGGTCTCCTCGTCGACGATGGGGTTGCCCTCTTCGTCGCGCTGCGGGCGGTAGCTCAGCCAGTCGTAGGTGATGTAGCGGTCGCACTCCACCAGCACCTCGGTGCCGTCGGTCGTGGTCTTGCTCGCCGCGGAGGCATCGCCGAAGGTCAGCCCCGCGATCACGTCGGCGGCTGGGACGGTCACCTTCGAAGCCTGCAGGTCGATGGCCGTGGTGTCCGGATCGATATTGGAGTACTTCACGTTCGTGGCAGCGCCGGCCAGGATGATGTGGCCGGTGTGTGCGCGCACGCCGTCGTGAGACTTACCGTCCAGGGTCACCGTGGTGTCCTGGGCGGTGATGGCGATGCCGCCGTTCTTACCCAGGGCGCCCTCGGCGTCGGAGTCGACGGCAGTGGGATCCTCGGCGCCCTCGTCCACCTTATGGTAGCGCGTGAGCAGCCACTGCTCGTCGTCGGCGGTGGTGCTGTCGTCCTCGGACGTGAACAGGCGCTCGCCCACCTCCACACGGTAGCTGGCCAGGTAGTGGCCGCCGTCGGCAGAGGTGTAGGCCGCCGGCAGGTTGTCGAAGGTGTACACGCCCAGCTCGCTGTCGTCGGCGCGCACCACCTCGGTCTCGGTGCCGTCCTCAGCCGTCTCGGTCTCGGTAGTGTAGATAACGTCGCCGGTCTTCACGGCGATGACGCCGCGCTTGCCCTCGACGTTCCACGCGCCGGCGGAACGCGGCACGGCCACGTCCTGCTCGGCCGGCAGGCCGGTCACCGGGTCGGTGGCCTGCTCGCCGGTATCCGGATCGATGACCGGCTGCTTCTCGGTGCGGCTCGTCAGCTTGTCGGTGCCGAAGTCGAGGTTGCGCACCCAGAAGCCGGAGCCATCGGAGGCTACCTCGAAGTCGCCGCTCTTAATGGCCTCCTCGGGCACGCCGGCCTCGGCCGCCACGGCGGCGAGCTCGTCGCCCTCCATGGTCAGCACGTCGTCGCGACGGGTGAATCGGAAGGCGGGCGTCTCGTCGTCGGTGTTGCCGCCCTGGTTGCCGTTCAGATCGGCGAAGGGCAGGTAGTACCACTGAGTCAGGTACACGGCCTGGTTGGCCAGGCCCGGCTCGCCATCGTCCTGGATGCCGTTGTAGGCCTTGTCGCGGGCAGCCGCGTCATGGGTGTTCTCGTCGGTCTCATAGAACGAGTCGTCCCACACCTTGCCGGAGATGCTGGAGCGCGGCACCATGACCAGGCCGGCGTCCCAGTTGTACAGACGCGCGGCATCGCCCAGGTCGTAAACGGTATTCAAGTCGCCGAACAGCATCTTGCCGGAGCCATAGTCCTCCTCGGACTCGTACTCGAGCTTCTCGGCCAGATAGGTCTTGTACTTGCCCTTGTAAGTGGCGTACTCGTCGTTCAGGGTCTCGTAGATGGCCAGCGCCTCCAGGTAGCGGTTGCGCTTGGCATCGTAGTCGCTCTTCAGGTGCTCGTAGATGGCCTTGTAGCCCGGGAAGTCGCCGGCGGCGAAGCCCTCGTCACCCGGCTTCTTCAGGGACACCGACCCGCTGTCGTTGACCACCGAGTAGGTGTAGGTCTGATCGCCGTTATAGGCGGCCTTGTAAGCCAGCCACTCGCCCAGCTCCGACTTGATGGCGCTCACGGTGCCCTCGTCATCAGTGGTGTCGGTCAGCACGATACCGTGCTTCACATAGGGCTGGGTCATGACGTTCTCAGCCGACTCGTTCAGCTGTCCGATCACGATCTCGCCGTTAGCGTCGGGATAGCCGAAGCCCAGAACCTTGTACCAAGTGGTCATGAACTCCTGCCAGTCGGCCGACCACGCCTTGTCGGCGGCCTCCTGGGCGCGCTTGCGCTCGTCGTCGGTCGGCTTGTCCGGATCCACCACCTTCACAGCCGCGTAGAAGTTCTTCTCGTCGTACTTGGCGTTCTGGCGCGACAACTCGTCAGGCGTCGGCGGGGCCTTCGGCTCGGCCGGAATCTGGCGCTTCAAGGTGGTGGCGGCGGTCCACAGCTCGTTCAGAGCCTCCTCCACGGCCTCGGTGTCCTCATAGCGGTTCACCGCCTTGCCGCCGAGGGAGGTCAGCGGCAGGTACAGGCCCGTGGCCACCTTGTCCTCGTCGTACTTCTCCTGCCCGTAGACCATCTTCGTCGCGTCGGTATCGCTCTTCGAGGTCTTGCCGGAGGTCTCCAGGCCATTGCTCGCCCACGCAGGTTTCAGGTCCACCAACGCACCCTCGAAGATGAGGTCGACCGGGCTGTTGTCGTGCTTCACCATGCCCTGGGCAGCCACGGGCACCTGGGACACCACGTGCCCGGCGCTCGTGCCGGGGGTGAGAGTTTTGCGGAAGATCACGCGACCGACAGACAGGCCCGCATCCTCGATGGCGGCACACGCCTCAGCATAAGTCTTGCCCGTGCAGTCGGGCACCACGCGGGTGGGCGTCACGCGATCCTTCTCTTTGCCGTTCTCGTCGTACTCGATGCGCACCTCGTCCTTGAGCATGGAGCTCTTCAGCAGGGGCAGCACCGGCTTCAGGGCCTCCAGGTCGCGCTTGACCTTGTGGGCCACGGTGTTGGTCTCCACCTCGCCGTCCTCGGTACCGCCGATGGTCGCCTGGTGCGCCACGGTCTTCACGGTGCGGAAGCGATAGGTGGCCGTCGCGGTGACCGACTCGCCGGGGGCGAGCACGATACGGTCGGTGAACTCGCCGGCGCCGTTTACGGCATCGCTGCCGAAGCGCACCACGCGGGCGCCGTCGGCGTTGGTCGCATTCGCGTCCACCGACACCGACAGCACGTCGTCGCCCTTCTTGATGGAGGTGCCCACGCAGACCACGTCGGTCGTAGCCGTGAGGCCCTTGCCCTCCGGATAGGGGTCAGTGATGGTGATGCGCTGGGTGGAGTCGGTCTCGTTGCGGTAGACCGTGGTGTAGGTGATCTCCACCGGGGTGTTCTCGTTCAGCTCGGCATCCTTGACGAACGGCTTCAGCTCCACGGAATTCTCCAGGGGCCTGCCGCTCGTACGGTCGATGAGGCGACCGGTGGCGGAGTGCTGGCCGATGGAGGCGAGCACGATGTAGCCGTCGGAGAAGGAACCCGGCTCGGGCAGCCAGCCCTCCTCGCGCTGCTCGTTCAGGTAGTAGGTCAGCGTAGTCGCATCGGCGCTGTTGCCGCCGCCGGCGAACTGGGTGCCGTCGAACAGGTTCTCGTCGGTAGCATCCGGGTCGGGAGTGGGAGCAACCGGCGCAGTAGGCGCGTCCTCCACCAGCACGTACACATCGGTCGAGCCGTCGGCCACCTTGGTATAGCGGGGCTCATCCGGGTCGGTGGAGCCGGTGACGGGCACGAAAGCGTCGCCCGACTTCACGAAGTACTCGGTGATGTCCTTAAAGCCCGTGTCAGTCTGGTTCGACTGGCGCAGCACGGTGGTGGTCACCGGCTTGGTCATCAGATCGGAGTCGGAGTCCACCGACTGGCCGAGGTTGCCCTGGTTGTCGGTCATGAAGGCGTTACGCACGGTGATGGCGTAGTCGTCGTCGAGCGCGTTCAGGTCCTCCTGGTCGATGCGCAGGCGGTAGCCGGCCAAACGCTTGGTCTTGTAATCGTTCTCCAGATTGCGGGTATCACGCGGGTCAACCACGTAGGAGGACACGTCGCGGAACAGGTAGGTGCCCGCCGCGGCCGCATCGCCCGTGTAGGCCTCGCGCAGGGCCTCGCCGGGATACAGCTGCCAGGCGAAGTCGCCCTCGTCCACCATGGTCCACTCCATGAGCGGCACCTTGGTGCCGGTGTCGGGATCGATAACGGGCACGCCGGCGCTGTTGGTCTGCCAGGCCGGGTTGCCGTTGGCGTCCATCTTCTGGACGTACTTCACCGAGGCGCTCGTGGGTGCGTAGTACCAGGTCTCCAGCTTCACCTTCACGCCGTTGTTGTCCTTGCCCTGGCCGACGCCCTGCTCATCGGCCTGCTGCACGCCGTCGTAGTTGGCATCGTTCCACACGTTGTTGCCCAGATAGCCCTTGGTGCCGTCAACGTAGCCCAGGGCCAGCTTGTCCTGGCGCTCGTAGCCGAGCCACTTGTTGTTGGGATCCTGATAGATGATCTTGCCGTCGGCATCCAGCGGCAGTGTGGCCGTGAGCGGGTAGGTGCGGGCGGAACCCGACACGTAGCGCAGGTCGTTGTCGGCCACGAGCACGTTGGAGTCGTGGTAGTAGAAGCCGTCGCGCTGGTAGGCCGCCGCATCGTTGGTCCACGTGTTCAGAGTGGGCTTGATGAGACGGTTGGCCACGGTCTCGGAGGTCTTGATGATGTAGCTCTTGCCGGCCTTCAGGCGGAAGCGGAAGAAGCCGGTCTCGTCGGTCACGAGCGTGGCGGCGTTGCCGTCGGCGTCGGTGGCCAGCTTCGAGGAAATGGAACCCTTGGCCTTGTCGTACTCGTACACGTTCACGCGAATGCCCTCGAGGCGCTTCTCGGGCACAGCGTCGGCGCCGGCCATCTGCTCCTCGGCGGTGGCGCCGGTGCCCACGCCCACGGAATCGAGCAGCGAGTTGATCTGGATATCCTCCTCGGGCGTGCCGTCGGCCAGGATGTCGTCGCGGTAGGTGACGCCCTCGAAGGTGACGCCCTGGGCGATGCCGAGCTTCAGCGAGGTGGCCTTCTTGTCGTAGGCCTCGTGAACCGACTTGTCGTAGGCGTCGGTACCGGCATTCTGCCTATCATAGGCCACCGGCTCCACCTCGATGGTGGAGGTGGTCACCACGAGCGCGGCGTCCACACCGTTGGCATGGTCGGCCTCGATGCGCTCCACGGTCAGATCCTTGTCCTCGTCATTGACGTACAGGTCGGTCTGGCCGATGGATTTCTGCGTGGGCGAGAAGTTGTAGTACTCCTCCGGGAAGGTGTAGCGCAGGCGGTACTTGCCCGGCTCCAGGTTACTGAACACGTAGTAGCCGGGGTTGCCGTAGTAGTCGGTCTCGGTGTAGAAGACGTACGGCGCACCGGAGTCGGCCGAGATGTAGTTGCCATAGGCGTCGAACTCGGGCTTGCCCGTGCGATCGTCGCAACGCACCCAGCGGTCCTGGCGGCCTGTCTTGTCGTTGTTCACGAGCATGGACACCTCGCCGTCGCGGTTGACGGGGTTACCGTACTCGTTCAGCAGCTCCACCTTCACGCCGTTGATGCCCGGGTCTTCCTTCTCCAGGTCGTAGTCGAGATCCTTCAGGCGGCTGCCGTCGGACTTGCCGTTCTCATCCACCACACCGGTGTTGTCGAAGCGCTTCAGCAGCTGCTTCTCTTCGTAAACCTGGTTGCCGTCCTCATCGAGCACCGGCTCGTCGTTCTCGTCGTACTTCGGCTCGCGCACGGTGACGTACTCGGGGTTGCCGTTCTCGTCCACCTTCACGCCGCGCAACAGCTTGCGGCCATTGAGCGAGGTCTGGTAGGCGGAGTTCAGCACGTTGCCGTTGGCGTCCTTCTCGACCTCATTGCCATTCAGGTCGAGCACGTCGTCCTCGGGTGTGCCGGACCAGTCGGAGTCAAGCCACACGTAGTCGCCGATATAACCGCGCTCATCGGGAGCGTCGATGAAGGTACCGGCACGCTGGTCCTCCACGTGGTAGGCGCCGGAGATGTCGCCGGAGTCGTTGATGTTCACGCGGCAGTAGAAGGTGTTCCACTGAATAGCAGAACGCATCTCGGTCGCGCGGGCGCGCTGCTTGTTGTAGAGGGCCTTGTCGGCATCGGAGAGCTTGTCGTACTCGCTCTGGCTCAAAAGCGCGCGCAGGTCGATGGCCGGGTCGCCCGTCTTGGTGCCGAGGAACTTCGGCAGGTTCAGCGGGGCCTTCAGGTCGTACATGAGGCGCACGTAGCCCTTGCGCGGGATAAAGGAGTCGCTGATGGGCTGGGCCCAGATGGCGCGCAGGCCACGGGTGAGCTCCTCCTCCATCTCGGGATACTCCTCCACAAACTCCTTCAAGTCGGCCAGCTTCACCATCTTGTACTGGCGCTTCATCTCGTCGGCCGAGACGACCAGCTTGCCCAGCTCGTCATCGTACTTGCCGAGGCGCAGCTCCTCGAAGCGGTAGTAGGAGCTGTCAGTGATGCGATCCCAATCGTCGGGATTGGTGCCCGGGATAAGCGGATTGCCGTCTTTATCGGTAGCCGGGTCGAGCGGGTTGCCGTTCTCGTCGCGCGGGTAGTCGGGGCCGTAGACCGTCTTGTCGCCGTAGCGGTACATCCAGAACAGGTCGCTCTCGTCGGCCAGAGTGATGCGGCCGGTGACCGGATCCTCCTCATAGGGACCAACCCAGATGTTCATGTCGGTGCCGTCCACGAGGGGCTGGCCGGTAGCGGGCATCGTGGTATCGGCCGCCGAGAACTTGCGCACCTGGATGGAATCCAGGTCCTTCAGCCAGCCGCTCCACTGGGAACCGCGGCTGATGGGCTCGGCATTGTCGTTGGTCCAGATCTGGTTGTCGCCCTCGAACGGCAGGATGTCGTAGAGCGCGATGTTGTTGAAGTTACGCGCCTTCGACTCATCGGCCTCGGGGTTCACCGCGCTGGCGTAATAGCTGTACTCGGTGCCCTCGGGCACGGCCGCCGCGCCGTTGGTGGCGTAAGTGGCCAAGTCCTCCATCTGAGTAGAGGCGGTCTTGGTATTGGACAGGTTCTGCTCGCCGGTGAACTCCAGCGCCTTCAGCTGCATCATGACCATGGACTGCGAGGTCTGACCGTCCAGGTTCACGTCGCGGGTGTCGGAAACCAGACCGCGGGTTGAGCCGTCGTTGTCGGAGGTAGCGGGCGTGTAGGGCATGAAGGAGCCGGGCTTGTAGCCATAGCCAGCCGTGGTCAGCAGGTCCTCGGACAGAAGGTCGGAGGATTCCTTCTGGACCGGCATGATGAGCTCGATCACGATGCCCTGGCCGGGGGCCAGGATGCCGCGGTCGTACTCGGTGATAGTAGTGCCGTCTTCCAGCTTCTTCTCGTTCTTCTGACCACTGAAGCGCCAGTTGAGCATCTTGCGGTTGAAGTTGGAGCCCACATCCACCGAAGCGGCCTTATCCGCCAAGAGGAAGGCGCTGCCGATCTTCGGATCGTTCATGCGCGGCATAGACGACGCGTTGGAGCGCACGACCTCGTCAACCTCCAGGTAGTCGGTCATGTCGGCCACGTAGTAGGTCCAGATAGGCTTCTTCGTGTCGATATTGGAGTGCGGCTTGTTGCCGACCTTGGTGGACACGTAGTCCCAGTTGAAGTAGGAGTAATCCTTCTTGTAGGTCTGGTTGCCGTCGTCGTCGGTGGTAAACAGGTCGTCGTAGGCCACGTACTTCAGCTTGTCGTCGGTCATGTCCTGAGCTGCGCCGAAACCCTCCACATAGGGCAGGATCTGGGAGATCTGCGGGTTGGCGCAGTAGTCCTGCTCGTAGCCCTTGTAGTTCAGGGCGGCCATCTGCTGGTCGGACAGGTTCGACAGGACGATCTTGTAGCGCATCATGCGCGAGGAGCCCTTGTCGATGGTGGAGGCGCCGGTGACCCACTTGAAGCCGGTAGAGCCGGAGCCGGAGAAGTAGCCCTGGATGATCTCCAAGGCCAGCACCGGCGACTCGGGCGTGCGGATGAAGCCGGCGCGGCTGCGCTCGGTTTCCACGAACTTCGTGTCGTCGTAACGCGGCGTGGCGGAGACGAAGTGGTTCACATGCACCGACGGATCGGCCTCAGCCGAGGGTCCGTCGTTGTCCGGCGGGTTCTGAGAGGCCTGGCCCACGGTGGGCGTGTTCAGAAGCGAGGTAGCGAAATCAACGCAGGGAGCGTTGTCAGTGATGCCGGAGTGCAGGCTCACCGTGGTGTCCGGGTAGTAGTTGCCCGCCGCATCCAGGATCTGCACCTGGCCCTTGTTGTTCTTCTTGTAGCCCCAGCCGGCGTTCAGGCGCAGCGGGTCGAACTCGTCGGCCTCCTGCTTGCCCTTGGTGACGACCTCCTTGCCGTTCTGGTCGTAGAGCTTCTCGTCGGAATCGGGCACGGCGTCCACATCGAGGCGGAAGCCGTGGGGCACGGCCACCTTGTGGGACAGGGTGTCGTCGTCCACACGGGCCTTGCCCGTCGCCTCGTCCACCGGCACGGCCTTCACGACCCAGCGGATCTGGCGCACCTGGCAGTCCTGGTACTTGTCCAGGAAGCTGTCGTCGATGGTGACGTTCTTCTTGTCGGAGATGGCGTAGCCGTTCTCGTCGCCGATCTGGATCCAGCGCTGCTCGTCGGCGGTGTTGTAGTCGGTGGAATCGCCGAACACCTCGTCGATCTCGTCCTCGCCGTACCAGTAGTCGCGGTCGGCATCGCTGCCGGACAGGGCGAAGTTCTCATGGTCGATGTAGGAAGAGCCGTTCTGCTCGTTGTAGGCGTTGGCGCGCTCGGTACGGTCGGTAGACACGATGCGAGCGAACATGAACAGACGCAGCTGCTTCTCGGTGCGGGCGGCGTCGTTTTGGGCCGTGCGCTCCACGGTGAAGTCGTTGCAGACCACGCCCTTCTCATCGGCCATGTTGCCGTTGCGGTCCTGATGATAGACGGCGCTAATGGTGATGTCCTCGCCGTTCTCGTCCTTGCCGGTGGTGTTCACCGAGTAGGTGCCGTCGGCGCTCAGGGTAATGGGCGTGCCCTTGTACTTGTAGCTCAGGCCGTACTTGGCACCCGGCACCTCCCACACGCCAGTGGACACGCGCTCGAACACCGAGCTCAGGCGTCCCACCGAATAGGCGGTAGACTCGAAGGGCGCGTTGTGCACGGTCATGGCGTTGTCGGCCGCGGTCACGCCGGCGGTGGCCCAGAAGGGCACCTGCCAGTCGACCACGAACGAGTTCACCGCACCGCCGGTGTTCACGGCCTGGGTGAGGTAGAAGCCGTTGGAGCCGCGCAGCTGCACGTCCTGGCCGGTGTACACGTTCATGTCGGAGTTGTACAGCAGGCTGCGCAGCTTCTCGGTGTCGCCGCGCACCGACACGGAGGGCTTGCGCACGTGGAACCAGCCGGAGTTGGCCGTCACGTACAGGTCGTCCAGGTCCTTGTCGCGGTCGTAGTTGATGTTCTCGTACTGGTTGTCCTCGGCCTTGGTGCCCGCGCGGAAGAAGCGGTTCACCGACTGGCCGTGGAACGACGTGCCGATGAGGGTCTTGGCGATCTCCTCCAGCTTCGGCTTGGTGGCCGTCGAGCCGCCAGCGCTGCCAGGATCGATGGGATTGCCGTTCTCGTCTTTGCCGAAGCCGGTGTTCTCGCCGCTGTTGAGGTCGTTGCCGTCCTCGTCCTTGCCGTTGAACCCGTCGTCGTAGATGTGGTCCCAGGCACCGTCGGCCGGGTCGTCGGACAGCCAGTTCAGCTTGGTCTCGTGCGCCGTGGCGTACACCTGCGAGTCGTCGCCCTTCCACGAGGCAACGGTCTCCATCTGCTTCTTGTAGCTGACCAGGTTGCCGTCCTCGTAGAGGCTATCGTCCATGGCAGTATCCACGCTGCCCAGGTTGTCCAGGCGCGTCTTTACCTTCAGCGTGATGGAGTCGCCGTAGCCCAGGTAGCCGTCGGCGTGCGCGCCGGCGTAGAAGGCGTTCAGCAAGCTGTCGAACTCGGCGAACTCGTTGTCGGTGGCGTCGTCGGGAGCGGCCAGCTCGAACACGACCACCTCGCGGTCGTGGGAGTGATCCTTCAGCGTGGTCAGGTTGCCCACACCCTGGTTGTCCTCGGACTCACCGGCCAAAAGGTCGTGCACCAGGCCGCGGCTCTCCAGCGTATCGCTCGGGTCGTCCAAGTCGGCCTTGCCGTAGTGGGCGTTGTCGGCTCCGCCGCGGCCGGCCGTGGCGCCGCTCGTGGCGAAGGTGTCGTCACCATAATTGGACTGGTAGGTGGCCTTCACCGTCCAGCCCTTCTCCAGCAGCTGGCGCGGAGTCAGGCGCTCGATGCGCATAACGCCCTCGCCCAGGGTCTTGTCAGCCCAGGTCTTGGCCACGAGCTTGTCACCCGCGGCGTTGGCCACGTACTCGCCAGCGGCGGTGTCGGCCTCCTCCTTGGGCTTCTGAGTGGCACGGGTGGTCGGAGCCGGATCGGGCACCTCCACCATGACCTTGTTGCCGTTCGCGTCGGCCACGTACTCGCCAGCGGCCAGATCGGCCTTGGTCTTGGGAGCGTTCGCGTGGCCATGGTTCTCGGCCACCGTCACCCACCGCTCGATCTTATGGGCCACGGAATCCACCACGTAGTCGCCGGCAGCCGGGTTGGCCACCTCGGCGTGGCGGTCCTTGTAGGTGCGCTCCACGTAGAAGGCGTAGTCGTCGTCGGTGTAGTCGCCGATCCACTTGTAGTTGGTCGAGGTAGAGGTCTGTTTCGCCTCATCCCAACCGGCCAGATCCTTGTCGTCGGTCAGCATGCGGTCGTCGTAGAAGGTCACCTGGCTCGGCAGGTGCAGGGCGTACACGAGCTTGGCGTGCTTCAGGTTGCCCTGGGCCTCCACCAAGTCGGTGTACTCGGACGGATCCAGATTGTCGGCCGAGTTCAGAATAGTGGCCGCGAACCACGGGGTCTCGTTGTACTGCCACGCGTCGTTCTCGCCGGAGGGCAGGAACAGCGTGTCGTGCTCGATCCAGTTGTTGGCCATGCCGAACGAATCCAGGAACGCCGGGTCGTAGGCGATCTCGTTATGCTTGAAGTACGGATCGTTGTCGCCAGTGGCCACCCAGGCGAGCGTACGGCCGTCCACACGGTAGTTGTTGAAGGTATAGGGAATGATCTCGTACTGGCCGGCGTTCTCGCCCTCGTCGTACTCGCCCAAATTCGGCGTGCCGTCGGCGTTGTAGTCCACCGGCGTCGTGATCTCGCTCTCCAGGATGTCCGTACCCTTCAAGCGCAGCATCCAGTTGCCCGAGCTGTCGGTCTTGTAGGGAATGCCCGGATCCTTCAGCGGGATGTGGAAGATCACGTTACGGCTCGTGGACGTGCGGATGTCGCTCACCGTCTCGTCGCGGCTGTACTCGTACAGGTCGTAGGCGTCGGGCTCCTTCTCGGGCGCCTCCTCCTTCACGCGGATGATCTCCACGGGCACGTACACGGTGCCGTAGGCGTCGGTCTCCACGGCCACGTAGAGCTGGTTGGCCTCGGCCTCCATGTAGTCGCCGAGCTTATCAGTGCCCTTCTTCAGGTCGTAGCGCACCGACTTCTCGGACACCACCACGCCATCGCGCACCACGTTCCACGTACCGGTGGACTCGCCGGGCTCGGGGTCGCTGAAGGTGTAGAAGGTGTCGCCCGTCGCCTCGTAGCGAGACAGATCGGCCTCGATGGCTGCCGCATCCGGAGCCTTGGCCTGGGCCACGTAATGGTAGTAGTCGGTCTCCTTCACCGGCTTCTTGTTGGCATCGAGCACCGGCTTGCCGTTCTCGTCCACCTTATTCTTCTGCACCTCGGTGTAGGTGTAATAGTTGCTGCCGATCTGGGCCAGGCGTCCGAGGCCGGCCATGGTGTAGGTGTACTTCTTCGCGGGCTCCACGGGCTTCTTGACGAGCGTGGCCTCCACGTAGTCGGCGTCAGTGCCGGCGCTGCCCTCCTTGCGGTAGAGCTGATCGTCGCCGGTGGCGCTCAGATAGGAATCCAGGTTGGTGGAGTTCAGCGAGATGGGTGACCAGCTGTACTGCGGGATCAGCGGCGCCTCCTCAGTGGTGCCATCGCCTCCCTCGGAGCCGTCGCCGGCGTTGTCGCCGCCCTCGGTGCCGCCGGTGCTGCCGTCGCCGCCCTCGGTGCCGCCGGTGCTGCCGTCGCCGCCCTCAGGCTTCTTGCCGTCGTCGGGATCGGTGGGCTTCCAGTCGGGATCGGGCACCATGGTCACGGTACGCAGGTAGAACACCGTGGAGCTATCAAGCTCATGCTCGGTGTCGTTGCCCTTCACGGTATAGCGGTAGTCGTCGAAGGTGCCGCGCGGCAGAGCACGCAGCTTCGCGTTCACGTAGGTCACCTGACCGCGCACGATCTGCTTCACGAAAATGTCGGGAGCGGCATCGGTGGCGTAGAACTCCAGCTGGGTCTCGGAGGACAGATCCTTCTTCTCGTAGGTCTTCTTGGAAGTGTTGTAGGTGTAGAAATCGGTGCCGAAAGCGCTCTCCGGCTCGGGGATGGCGCCGATACGGTAGTCGAAGTAGCTGTAGGGATCCTCGGCGTCCTCGGTCACGGGCTTCTTCTTGTTCAGACGCACGCCCACAAAGGCGTCGCCCTCGCCCACGAACAGCTTGGTGCCCTTCAGGTACTCGGCGTCGATAGCCTCCTCGGTACGCGGCAGGGCCGTGTACACGTCCTCACGCATGTACTGGGTTTCGGTGGAATCCAGGTCGGTCACCTCGGAGACGGGCTTGTACTCGGTACCGCGCAGCACGTAGCGTACGCCATCGTAGGAGGCGTCGGCCGGCGAGTACTTGTAGTCGCGGGTATAGAAGGTCTGGCCCGCGGCGTCGTCCCAGGTGCGATCCTTATCGTCGATGAGGCTCGTGGTCACCTTCTTGGTGCGCTTGTAGTTCTCGGTCAGCACCAGCTTGCCGGCATTATCGCCGGTACCGTCGCAGTCACCCGCGTACAGGTCGGCCACGGTCTGGTCCAGCTCGCCGGTCAGAAGAGACAGGGTGAAGGTCTTCTTCAGCGACCACTTCACGGTGCCGTCGGCGTTGTAGGTCTTCAGCGTCAGCGTGACGATGTTGCCGTTCTTCACGCGCTTGGCGTAGCTCTTGGGATTGCCGTTATCGTCGCGCTGGATCATCTCGGTGGTGATCACGCCATGATCGTCGGTCTCCACCACCTTGATGCGCTCGTTGCCCTCGGTGTCGCGCAGCACGCGGTCGGTAAACATCACGTCGTTCTCCCACCAGGTGCGCGGCGCGGTGATAACCGAGCCGTCGACCGACAGGATGGAACCGTCGCCGGCGCCCATACCTGTGGACGAGGTGCCCGGAATGCCGTCGTTGGCGTAGTCCACCGGCGGCGTAGCATCGGACGGACGGTCGCCGGGGTTGGCCTCCACCTCGTAGCTCGCGTTCAGCGTGGGCACCTTGGTGCGCAGCTTCACCGTGGAGTACACGCCCGCATCGTCATGAGTGAGCGTCGTGTTCGTGCGGCGATTCGTGAACTTCTCGCTATGGGAGGAAGCAGTATCGGGCACCAGCGTACCGGAGCCGTTGTCGCGATGGCCGTTCAGGGCGTTGGTGGTAGCCGCCGACAGGCCGTAGGCGTTGGCGGCAAAGTCGTAGTCGCCCACCGTGAGGCCCTTGCCCTGGGTCAGCGGCGTCTCCAACGCCTCGCCCGAGGCGTCCTTGGTCACCGTGTCGGTACCCACGAGCGGCAAACCGGCCACGGCCAGGCCGCCGAGCGCGTTGGGGATGCGGATGGTGCCGTACTTCTCGGTGTAGGTGCCGTTGAAGCCGGCCAGGTAATTGTAGGGCACCTTCTCGGCCACGTTCGCACCGGTCTTCGGGTCGCCGGTCTTGATGTACTTCGCCGGGATGAAGCCCTCGGTATGCGGCAGGGCCGAGTACTCGCTACCCGAGGCGTTCTGCGCCGCGTAGGTGTAGTACGTGGACTCGGTGGCATCGAGGCGCTTGTCGGTCTTGTAGTAACCGGTGGCCTTGGCGATGTTGTTGTAGGTGGTGCCGTTCACCGTGGTCCAGTTGCCGTGGTTGGCGCGGTAGGCCAGCCAGGTCAGCTTCTTGTCGCGCGTGAGCTGCGCCTCGGCGCCCACGGTGAACGGATTGTCAGCCGTGGCGGCCACGAGCGTGGTGTTGCCCGTCAGCATGCCGGTGGACTGCGTGATGCGGTCGGCGGCGCCGGCGTTGGCCACGGTGATGTTCTCGTCGGTGAGGAACTTCGCGCCATCCACCTTCGAGGTCACGAATGCACGGATGTTCTCATAGCTCTTGGTCATAGAGGACGGATCGAGACCCATTTTCGGCTCGTCGTAGGTGAGCACGTTGAACTTGAACGTGTCCATGCCGCCCGAGACGATCTGGGTGATGAGGTCGCGAGCATCGTTGTAGCCCGTGGCCTTCGGCTCGAAGCGCAGCACGTAGCGCCACTCGACCGAGCCGTTGTCGGCGGTCACCGGCTCGAAGGAGTAGGTCGCATCCCAGTTGGCTTCCTTCCACGCCTTGGACATGTTGGCGTTCACCGAATCCAGCTGCATGTAACCGGTCTCGGCATTGCCATCGAAAGGCACGTAGCCGTCGCCGTCCGTGTCGGGAATGGAGGGCGCGGATGCGGCCGTCACGTACATCTGGCCGTTGAAGGAGGCCACATCGGCCGCGGCCAGTTCCTTGTACTCGGCCGGTACCGGGGCCACGGTCTGCTCGTAGACGACCTGAGTGCCGGCGATGGCGTCCGCGATGGTGGCGGCGCGGTCGGCGTCGGCCACCTTCTTGAAGGAGTCCACATCGTTCGGGGTGGCGCTGACGTAGAGGTCCTTACCGTCCACATCGGCAGCGGCCGTCACGGTCAGAGCGGTGTAGACGGCCTTCACTGCGGGCACGTACTCGTAGTAGTAGCGGGTGGCGTTGCCCAGCTTGTCGTAGTTGTCGGCATCAGCGCCCACCACGTAGGACATATCCCAGTCGTCGGTGGCCAAGGTCCAATCAGGCAGGTCGAGGCCCTTGTTCGTGCCCTTGATGGAATAGGGCTGGCCGGTGGTCTTGGAATAGGGCGCCACGCCGTAGGGCAGCACCACGGTCAGCACGGGCAGCGTGAGCGAGCCCTTGGAGCCGCCGTCCACCGCGTAGTTGTTGTGGTACTTGGAGTTGTACTCGGCACCGTTGTGCACGTTGCCCACGTTGTTGTACTGCCAGTAGTAGGGCTGGTCGTTCAGCCAGTAGCGGTTCTCGATGTGCACGTTGATCTGACGGCGGTCGGCCTCGGTATCAACGTAGTAGGTTTCGTTCACGGCCTCCACGGCGTTCGAGGTGCGGCCGGGCTCGGCCACATAATCGCTCACGGTGTTCCACACGCGCACGAGCGGCTTGCGCATCACGGCATGGGTACCCGTAGCCGCGTACAGCGGCTGGGCAGCGCCCTTGGTGCCGTCCTCAGCGATGGGGCGCTTCAGAGCGTCGTTGTAGTTGCCGCTTGCCACGTTGGCCACCTTCAAGCCCATGGCCGCCAGGGCGCGCTGGGTGTCGTTGGCCGCCAGCGACGGATCGGTGGAAACGGTGTTGGTCATGGTGGTGTAGCCGTTCACGGCCGGGAAGTTCGGCGAACCGTAGAACTGGCCGTAGAGCGGCGCATGCACGCCGTAGCGGCCGCGGGCGATGAGCGTCCAGCTGTAGTCCATGCCGTAAGGCTGCACGTTCTGGCGGCGGCTGCGCAGGGCGGCGTTGCCCTCGTACACATCCACGTCGTAGATCTGGTAGTAAGCGCTCGCATTGAACGGCTTCTTGTCAGCCACGGCGGGAGCGGTCTCATCCTTTTCGGTGGCGGGATCGTCGGCCACGGCGGGGCTGCCCGGGGTGGCGCCGTCCAAGTTCGCGTCCAGGTTGTCCTCGTCGTCCCACGGGGCCGTGAGCAGGCGGTCATACCAGGCCTCGTCCTCGTTGTTGCCGAAGATGTGGCTCTCCAGGTTCACGCGCAGCTTGTAGCCGCCCATGGTGTAGCAGTCGGCCATGGAAGTCGGATCGGGGTCGGTCAGGTTGCCGACGCGCTTGCCGTCCTTCACGGTGCCGTTGTCGATGGCGCGACCGAACCACTTGCCCAGATCCTGCTTCACGGTGATCTTCAGCACCCAGGGCTGGCTCGACTGCGTATAGGCAGCGCCGGTCATCTTGGAGCGATCCACCACGGGCTCAGCATCGCTGTCGGCCACGGAGCCCACGCTCGTGTAGGTGGAGCGGTCGATGTTGGCGGAATAGTCAACATCGGCGGTCATCACGTTGCCCTCACGGTACTCGGCCGGATCCTGAATGGCGCTCGGCGCGTCGTAGCCCATGTACTTGCTGTAGGGCGTCTGCACGATCTCCACGTCGACGAGATTCTCGTCGATGGTCTCGTAGGTCTCGTTCACGTAGGGCGCGCCGTCGTTGGCGGCGTTGCCGCGGCCGTTGGACACGCCGTTCACGCTCTTCAGCAGCTCGGCAGACAGCTGCACCTTGCCGTTCTCGTCAACCACGGGCTCCACGCCGCGCGGCATGATGTAGGTGAACTCCACGCCGTCCAGGTTGCGGTCGCCGTAGTTGTAGGCCGTGAGCTGGCTCACATAGGTCTGCCCCATCTCCAGGGCATCCTCGTACTGGCCGAACTCAACCTCGGGGTCGACGTTCAGCTGCCAGTGGGTCAGGTTGTTCTGGCCGTTGTCGTAGATGTTCTTGTTCGGGTCGGTGTAGTTCACGTCCGCCGCCGTCTTGAACACGGTGTTGCGGGCGGCCGAGCCCGACGAGGAGGTGGTCAGCGTGGTGGCGCCGCTGTAGCGGCGGGCCGCCTGGTAGTCGTCGGTAGCGTTGCCCGCCTCGCCGGCGCCGTAAGCGTTGTCGAACTCGCTCACCATCTCGGAGGTGGTAGTCAGCCACGCCTTCTGCATATGCAGGCGCGTCTGCGACCACACAAGCGGGGTGGCCGACACCTGGCCGGCGGCCTCGCGGTCGACGTTCACCGTCTGGCCCTGAGTGGCGGCGCGCTTGCCCGTGGCTGTGGCCAGGGCATCGGCGATGCGGCTCGAGGTCACGAAGGTGAAGTAGTCGCGGGCCACCTTGCCGGTGGTGGTGTTGCCGGAGATGGTCCAGTAGTCGGGGGTGACGTAGGAGAACTGGTTCGGCAGGCCGTTCTTGGCGTCGGACACGGTGTTGCCCGCAGCCGTGGGCGTGCCCGTGAGCAAGTAGCTCACCTTCTGCTTGTTGTTCGCAGTCATCACGTCGGCGTCCATGAACTGGCCGTTGGAGCCCGAGGAGCCGTAGTCGTTGGAGCGCTCCCAGTTCTCCGTGGAGCTCACCGACTCGCCGATGTAGCCGCCATTCGGGCGCAGCACGTTGGAGGACGTGCCCGGAATGAAGGTGTAGGCGTGGTTGAACATCTCGTAGGTGTCAACGTGCTTCGGCTTATCGGCCGTGAAGGCGGCCTCGTGCAGCAGCGAGTCCATATCCATGAGCACGTTCTGGGTCTGCACCTGGTTCACGCCGGTCACGGCATTGGACAGGCCGAAGTCGCTCTGACCCACACCGGGGTTGGTGAAGAAGCCGCCCGCAGCGCAGCCGGCATGGCCGCAATGCAGGTGGTAGCTGGAGAAGTAGTACTCGCCCAGACGCGGCAGGAAGGCGGGTTTCAGGCCCGTGGTGTTGGTAGAGCCGTCGGCGTTGGTGGCCGTCGTGGTGGAGTCGTCCAGGTTCTTGTACACCTGGGGCAGGTTCTCCTCGGCGGCGCGCACTGGGAAGGCGATAGCCACGGTGTCGCCCACCTCTACCACGGCAGAGGTGTAGTCGGGGCGGTCCACCGGGCGCAGAGCTTGATGGTTGTCGGTCTTCGCCTTGGTACCGTCGGGAAGCGTCAGCGTGCCGTCGGTCAGTTGAGAGCCGGTATTCAGTTCGTTCTCGTCCAGGAAACGGCTGTCAGCCGGGTCGGTAATGTAGGTGCGCTTCGTGGCATCATCGGTATAGTCGGGGTCGACTACCCATTCGATCTTGAACAAGCCGAAGGTGGTCTTGTTGGACACGTTGCGCCCGCGCGGGTCAATGTCGTTGTAGGTCTTGCCCCAGGTGTACTTGCCGGAACCGCCGTCCACGCAGGGGTTGTTGATGCCCCCATTGGTGCACAGGCCCAGCTCCTGAGAGGTGTAGTTCATCGATCCGCCGTAGTCGAGGGCCTCGGTCTGAGTGCCCACCAGCGTTGCCTTCAGCTTCAGGCCGCGGGTACGCATCTCGGTCACATCGTTGCCGAAGCGGTCGTACCAGGCAACGCCCAAAGCCTTGTCGTTAGCGTCCTTAGCGTTCAGCACGCGCTCCAGGTAGTCCTCGGTAATGCGCGCGCCCAGGTTCGACGCAACCTCGCTAGGATCGCTGTAAGCATGCTGGGCGGCCTGGCCCAGGTAGTCCAGCGGGATGCGCTCGTAGAACACCGGGTTGTAGATCTCGCCCTCGCCGGCGCCCTCCTCCTGGGTTTTCAGCACGCGCAGGTCGTTCTTGTCGTCCGTGGCGATGTCACCGGCGGCGATGTTCAGCGCGTCAGCCACCTGCAGGTTACGCACGTAGGCAGTGTCGCCGTTGCTGTTCACCGAGCCGTCTTTGGAGTACCAGAACTCGATGGTCCAGTTGCCCGGCGCCACGGTGTAGGACCAGTTGTGCCAGGAGGGGTTGTTGCCCGACCAGGTGGAGTACTGGTGCACGCCGTCCTTGTACAGAGCCCAGTTGATACGGTCGTAGTTGCTCTCGGAGCCGACCCACCACTGGAAGCTCAACGTAGTGGTGCTGTACACCGTGAAGGTGAAGCGCATCTGAGAACTCGTGCTGTGGCGTCCCTGGTTGGTGCTGTAATAGGCACCGTCCTCGGCGCGCTGGGCCCACGGATAGGAACCGTAGGGCTGGGCCACGGGAGCCGTGGCCACGGCGGCCATCTTGGCGTTCACCAGGGTATCGCGGTACCAGAAGGTCTCTCCGGCCACGTAGCCGGTCTTCTGGGCGGCGTTCTCGTCGTAGACGGCCGTCGCCTCCTCCCGGGTTTGGAACACCTGGTTTTGGAACTGCACGTTGGGGCTCTTGCGGAACACGCGAATCTTATCAGTGGCATCCCACTCGTTCTGGTGGGTGCGCCACTCGCCATGCTTCACGGCATCCTTGGCGGCCTGGCCGAAGCCGGCGGCCAGATGCTCGGCGTTGGTGTACAGCGGGCCCTGGAAGTCGAGCGGAGTCTTGGTCTCGTTATGGCGGTGGGTGTAGGCCACGTCCACGGCCAGGTCGCCATCGTAGTAGTTGGCGATATCGGTCCACTGGCCGGTGAGGGTACGGGTGTCGTTGAAGCGGGCCACACCGTCGAGCACCACGTTGTCCAGCGCGAAAGCCGAAAGGCCGTCGGAGGTGGCGGGCACGTCGAAGTAGGTCCAGCGCATGGCCTGAGCCTCGCGGAACAGGTTGATGTTGTACACGCCGCGCGTGTCGTAGGTGGTGCCGTCAACAGTCAGGCCCGAGAAAGCGTTCACGGTGCCGTTCACGTAGTGGGAACGGCCCTCCATGTACTCGCGCAGAGCCTGGCGATCCTGGTCCTCGGCCATCCAGGCGCCCACGATAACCTCGGAGCCCGGAGTGACAGTACCGTCCTCGGCCACGTTCTTCTGGTAGGAGAACTCAACGGCATCAGGGTACTTGGCAGCGATGCCCTGGACCTTCTCGATATCAGCCTGGCTGTTCAGCGGCACGTAGTACTCGATCTTGATGTTCGCGCGACCGTTCACCACCGAATCGGCCTTGCCGGCATCCTTGTAGTTACTCGTGGACGCGCTGTTCAGCACGGTGCGGTTGTCGCCGTTGGTGGCAAAGGTCTGGGTGGGGTTGATGGCCTCGCCCATCACGTTCTTGCTGGCGTCGGCCATAGTCTCGTTGACGGGCATGTTCTTCGGGTAGGCGATGTTGTTGCCGTACACCTCGAAGATCTGGCGGCCCGTCGGGCGCTGCTCCACGGCGTCGTAGCCGGAGGTGAAGCGCACCGTAGTGCGGATGTCGTTGGTGTGGAACGTCGGGTTCTTCAAGTTAGACACGGTTACCTTCAGCGGGTTACCGTCCTGGTTCGCCGTGGTGCGGCGCGTCTCAGACACGTTCGTGAAAGCGGCATTGATCTGAACATCGTTCTGATGGTTGTCGGCTATCGACGTCATGCGCGCACTCGTGGTGCTCTTCGTGTCGCCGGCCGCGCTGTAGCGGGCATTCGGCGTGGCAGTGAGCTGGTCGTACTGGTCGCGGTTGGTGGCCGTGGCCGTCACCAGGTCGTTGCCGTCAAGCGTCAGGGTGCGCACGAGGGCATGGGTGCCCGTGCCCTTGGAATCGGTGTTGCCGTTCTTGTAGAAGCGCACCTTCGACTCCACGAGCGAGCCGTACTGGTCGCGGTCGGTCAGATTGGCAGTCACCGTGGTGGGATGACGGTGGTCGATGGGATCGAGCGCCTCGTCGTCCACGGTCTTGTACACGTCCTCGCCGGTGTTGTCAGACTGCTCCACCCGGTACTGGGTGTAGCCGTGACGCGGGGCGGCCGTCACGCTGTAGGTGGCCTGCACCTGATCGGCCGCGTAGGACGGCTTCTCAGCGTCGTTGTTGAAGGCCGCGTTGTCGGTCTGGTTGTAGTTGGTATCGGCCTCCAGCTCGTCGGTCATCTGGGTGATGACGCGAATGTACACGCCTTCGCCCGGCAGCATCTGCTGGGTGGACGAGCCCACCGAGAACACAAGCGCACGATTGGCGGCGTAGTGCTCGCCAGCCATATCGGGCTGCGTCGCGCGGGCCAGAGTCTCGGACACGGCAACCGGGGAAGCCGGCGCCACGGAAGTGGGAGCCGCCTCAGTGTCGGTGCCGGCGCCGCCCTCGGAGCCGCCGGCGTTGTCGCCCTCGCCCGGTGCAGGCTCGGGGTCGGGCACGGTCACGTCGTCGTGGGCCATGATGGTCAGGTCGGTAGAAGCGGGCGCGTTGGCCATGGTCACCACATCGGCCCCGGCCGCGTTGGGCTCGCCGAGCAGCTTCGCCGTCACGCGGGCTGCGTTGGCACCGAGCAGGGTGTCCTTATAGGAATCGTCCTTCGGCGGGTTGGCCGTGTTCACAAGCGGTGCATCGGCGCCGAACTCACCGGTCACGCCGATGGTGTCGTTGGCCCCCACGAAGTTCAGCTGCTTCTTGGAGGTGGTGCCGTCCACGGTCACGTCGTCGGTCACCACTTCCCAGCCCACGATGCGCTGGCCGCGGTTCACGGCGAAACGCGCGTCCACGTGCTGCAGGGGCAGCAGCGACTTCAGGTTGGCGCCCACGAACAGCGTGTACTCCACGTAGTCGCCCGCGTACAGGGCGCCGTCGGGAATGTCGTTGGCAGTGGTGGTGGGCTCGTAGCTGAAGATGCTCGTGGAAGAGCGCTCGTCAGCATCGTAGGCGAACACGGTGTCCTTCTTGCGCACCTTGGTCGTGGTGGTGCCGTCGCCGTTATCGGTGCTGGCGGTGCCGTAGTCCACCACGGGCTCGATCTTGCGGCCGCGCACGTAGGAGGTGTCCATAGTGCCGATCTTGTGGGATACGCGGTAGGAGGCGTTGCTGTCCACGAAGGCGGTCAGCCCCTCGGTGTTCGGGTCCTTCGCCTTCAGTTCCACGGTCAGCTTGTGACGCGAGTCGGTGCCAGCAAACGCACTCCCCTGCTTGCCAAAGGTGGGCGTGGAGTTGTAATCCCAGTTGCCGGCGTTCAGCTTGTTCGCGCCATCGCCCTCGGCAGCAAGCACGTTGTCCTTCGTGAGGGCCTGGTTGGTAGCGGCCTTGGCGCTGTGGAACAGAGCCACGGGGCGGTCGGCGTACACACCCTCGTACTTGAAGGCGTAGTTCACGCGCACGTTGCTCTGCGAGGCTGTGGCCGCCGTGGTGCCCACGTTCATCTGGCTCTTGCGGGTCAGCCACTGGCCGGCGTCCAGCAAGGTGTTGTCGAAGCGGCGATTGGCGTTGGCGGCTTCGAACGTGACCTGCAGCGAGGTGAACAGCGGCTTGGCGTAGGTCTGGTCTATCTCGCTGCTGTCGTAGGGCTCCACGGCCGCATCGGCGTTGGCAAAGCCCTTGATGGTGTTGGTCGCCTCGGTAGCCTTATAAGTGCTATAAGATATAATGTTTTTATCGGCATTGCCCGTGATCGTCTCGGGGGCATCGGCCAGGGCAGACGCCTCACCAGCGCCTTCGCCCCCGGTGATCTCGCCGCCGTTCCCGTCGCCCGTGCCCTCACCGCCGGTATTCTCGTCGCCGTCGCCCTCATCGGGGTCGGGCGCGCTGGGCAGCTCGTAGTCGCGGAAGAAGCTCTCGAAGTCGATAACGTAGTCGCCGTCGGCGTCGTAGATGGGCTCGCCGTTCGCGTTGTACACGAGGCGGGCGGTGTTCTTGCCCGAGGCCTCGTTGGCCTTGTCGTCGTCAATCTTCCACGGACCGCTCACGCGGCCGGCTTCCTTCAGCTCGGCCCAGGTAACCGAGGCCTTCTGCTCGGTGCCGGCGGCATCGATGTAGGTGAAGGTGAAGTCGGTGGCGTTGAACCAGCCGCCGTCGCACTCCACGCAGGTGCAGTCCTCATCGTCCTGGCCGCCGCAGGCCAGAGCCTCAATATAGGCGGAGTCGTCCTTGGTGTAGGTGTCGCCGGTGATGGTCAGGTAGATCTGCTTGTCATCGTGCTCACCGCCGTCGACCACCTGCTTGCCGTCCACAAGCTTGCGGGTGCCAGTGTAGACGACGTACTCATCCCCCACCTTCACATGCGGGGTGTACTGGTAGCTAATGCAGGTGCCCCGCTCGTGGTCGGCGCACTTGTTGTCGCTATCGTTCACCAGGTAGGCCGGCACGTACACGTTCTGCAGGCGGAACACCTTCTTCGCGGCGGCATCCACGTTCTCGTCGAAGGCGCTCTTCAGCTTCACGCGGGACAGGTGCGCCGCGCGCAGGTTGTCCACCGAACTCGCGGTGTTGCCGTCGAAGGAGTTCTGGAAGCGCACCTCGTAGGTGGCCTTGGTGGGCGTGATGTTGTCGCTATCGGTGCGCGTCACCTTCGCGCCGTTGACGAAATCCTCCACGCGCTCGTCGCCGAAGTCGTAGACGCGCTTGGTGTCGGAGTTCCACAGAATGACGTTGGGCGTGGTCACGTGGCCGTAGCCGTCGGTGTAATTAGTAACCGAGTAGGTGCCGTTGCCGGCCCACACGCCCTCGGGCAGCGCGTTGGCCGACGAGGAGTTGTAGCCGAAGGTGTTCGTGCGGGTGATGACCTGGTTGTTGTCGACCCACTGGCCCGAGGCGTTCTTCACCACGGCACGCGGGGTGAGCACGCCGGAGCCGTCGGGGTTCTCGGTGTTGTCGGTAAGCGCGCCGTTGTTCTCAGTCTGGATGCCGGAGTTGTAGCCGTAGCGCACCTTGTAGCCCACCATCCAGGCGGTGTCCATGGCGGAGTTGGACAGCACCCAGCTGTTGGCGTAGGAGCCGGGATTGTTGTACTGACGCTCGTAGCTGTTCACGATACGCCAGTTGTTGTACAGCCAGCTGCTCTTATTGATGCTCGTCAGGAACGTGTTGGGCGCGTAGTAGCGGTTGTAGTCGACGTGCGCCGTGGAAAGGGCGTTGTCGATGTAGCCCGCGAAGCGCTTCTCCTGCTCGGTGGAGCCGGCCGTGTACAACTTGTTGGCCTGGCCCTTGTAGATGTAGGGACGGCCCAGCACCTCGTAGTCGGACACGGCCTGGCCGCTGCCGGCGTCGCCGTCGTAGGCGCGGGCGGTCTCGGCCGTGGAGTCGGCGTCGCCGCCGTAGGGGCCCAAATCCAGCGTGTAGCTCGTCACGAACTCGCCGTCGGGCAGGTTCAGGGTCAGCGGCTGGTGGTCGGTGTAGTAGCCATCGGGGTTGTCGGTGGTCTTCTTCAGCGAGAACACGTTGAAGGTCTTGGTGTTGCCGTTCACCACCTTCTTCTGATGCGTGTACTCGGGCGCGCGCGTCCAGTTCACGGCATCCATGAAGTCGGGCGTGTAATCGTAGGGGCGCTTGAAGTAGATAACGGCGTCGCCGTCCTTGTTCAGGCCCTTGGTGAACAGGTAGGTCAGACCCGGCGAGTTCGGCTCGTTCACCGACTCGCCCTTACCGGCGTTGGCGCCGGTGATGTCGGCCAGGTTCTGGTCGATCATGGTCTCCTTGTACACCACGTCGCCCTTCTTGGCGTCAGTCACCTTCACACCCTCGGCGGTGTAGTAGATGGAATCGGTCTCACGGGCCTTGTAGTCGGCCGGCAGGATGACCGGATCCACCCGGTACATGTTGTACTCGCGGATACGGATGGTGCGGTTCACCGTATGGGTGGTGGTGTTCCCGTCGGCCGTGGTGAACTGGTACAGCGCGCCGGACTTCTTCGTCCAGCCGTTGTCGGTCTTGGCGTTGGCCTCCGACCAGTTCGCGTTCTTCTCCCAAGCCGTGGTGCGCAGGGTGATGGACACCTTGTCCATGTTGGCCTCGCGCTCGGCGCGGGCGTAGTTCGTCACCGGGTTCAGGTGCGCCCACACGTTCGAGGCGGTCATAGAGGTGATGGAGCTTTCCGCCTTGGCCTTGTTGGCGTTGCTCGTGCGGAAGAACTTCAGACCCGTGCCCAAGAAGCCGTAGTACTCGATGTCCTGATCGGGGTAGATGGTGGGCAGCGAGTCGTTCACGCGGATGTTGTCGGCCGCCGTGATGTAGTGGCCCCACGGACGGTAGTCATGGGTGTAGGAGGCCCCGTAGTTGGCCGTGTCCTGGTTGGTGTCGGTGCTGCTGTAGCCCGTGGAATCGCCACCGGGCGACCAGCGGTACAGGCTCATGAAGTAGCCCTCGTCATCGGCAAAGATGCGCTGGTCGGAGTGGTTGTTCGATACGTTGGTGTTGCCGGCCCAGCCGATGGATCCCGCATCGCGCACGATGGACTTCTGCACGTAGTTGCGGCTCTCGTAGGGAATCATCGAGGAGGAGGTGCGCAGATGGCGCATCTTGCCCTCGTCGAAACCGTAGTAGTGATAGTGGCTGCCGTAGTAGGTATGGCCGTAGCAGCAGGAGCCGGAACGATGGAAGGTCTTGTAGCCCCAGGAGCCGCGGTCGGTCTCGTCATAGTACACGTTCAGCGACTCGGCCGCGCCGCCGGTATCCACCTCATTGTAGATGGTGCGGTAGTTGCCGCCGGTGAGAGTGCCGCTGGGATGCCAGCGATCAGTATCGGCACGCTGGTCGGGCGAGTCGTAGCGGGTAGCGGCCGCGTGCACGTACTTGTCGCCGGAGTACTCGCCGCCGATGGTCATATTCACCGTGGTCTGCGAGGTCACACGGTTCGATGCAGTGGCCGAGGTGCCCTGGTCGGTGCGGATGAAGCGACCGGTCAGCTCGAAGGACATGTTCTTGGCCCAGTCGGCCGAGCCCGCAGCGATGCTCTCGGCGAACCACTGGCCGTAGTCGGGCACCTTCGGCAGACCCTTGCCCGAGCCGCTCTCCTGCAGCGTGCCCTGGTTGATGGTCACGTCGTAGACGATCTCGCTCACCTTGAAGGCGGGCACGTCGCGGGTGTAGTCGTTGAAGGTGTCACGGTAGGCGTAGGTGGAATCGGCGCCGAAGTCGGCCACGTGCTTGTCGTAGGCAGCTGTAGGATTGGCAGCCAGATCAACCGGCTTGCCGCTGGCATCGACGACCTTCATGAGGTTCAGGCGGAAGTAGTAGTTGCCGTTCTCGTCGGTCTGGACGGAGGTGCCCTTCTTGATGGTACCGTCGTTGTTCAGCGAGTCGTAGTACTCGGCGCGGATGGTCTTGCCGTCCACGGTGAAGGACTTGCCGTCGGTGAAGTTCACGGTCACCTTGTCGATATAGGGCAACGCCTGCTGCTTGATTTTCACGTAGTAGGCATCGAAGCCCTCGCCCACCACCTTCTGGCGCATCTCCAGATGCGCACCGGTGTTGTAGGTGTAGCTGCCCACGGAGTTGAAGCGCGGGCTTCCGTTGGCCCACTCGTAGCAGTAGTCGTAATAGTGGTAGTAGGTACTGTGGTTGTGCGCCTGGTCGATGATGGACCCAGCGCGATCGCGGTAGGTGGTGTTGTCATAGGAACCCGAGCCGTACACCCAGCGGGAGTTCTTATCGTAGTAGGCGTAATACCCGAAGTGGTGATAGTAGGGGCAGCGCACGTTGTAGAAGTTCGAGCTGCCCTGCTCCATGAACCACGTGCCCTCCGGCGCCACCGACGAGATGCCCGCACGGGCATTGTTGTCGTAGGGCATGCCGTTGGTGGAGGTGCGGTTGGGCGGACGATAGGTAATGTTGCCCAGATTCTCCTGGGGCGTGGTATCCACCTGACGGAAGTCCACGAGGAACGAGCCCTGGGACTTGTAGCCGATGGCCAAATCTCCCGAGGTCTCGTCGAGCGAGGAGCCCCAGCAGCTGGAGTGGCCCGCATGCCCATGGCCGTCGCCGGAGCCGTTAGACCAGTTGGAGAAGCGGTTGGCCTGGGCGGTGCCCTTCATGAGATCCATGGCGGCGTACTCGCCCGTCGTCAGGCGCTCGTCGTAGGCGGTATCGGTGCCGTAGGCGTCCTTCTTCGTGGTCAGCGCGTCCTTCACCGACCAGCTGGGGCTGGTGGCATGCTTCACCACGGTGGTGGGGGCGTTGCCCTCCTCCATGGGGCCGGAGGACACCACAAGGCGCACCCGCGTGATATCGAGCGACGCGTCGTCGCCGGTGATGATCTCCTCGGTGTTGTCGTCGTTCACCTTCACGAGGCCCACGCACACCACCGCGCCCAGAGGCAGGTCCTCGGAAGGCTGGCGATCGGACTGCTCGTCCACCTGATAGCCCGCCTCGGTCAGAGCCTCGCGCGCCTCTTCTTCGGTCTTGCCCACCATGCTCGTGAACAGCTCGGCACGAATGGTCTGCGGGCTCTTGCCGTTGGACACGACGATCTTCACGAGAGCCTTGTACTCCACATCCTGGGTGGGCTTGGTCACCCACAGGCTGTCGTCGTCAAGATCAGGCTCGCCCTCGGCGCCGGTGGGATAGGAGCCGTCGTAGTTCGGATACTGCCCCGCCGCCTCATCGGTAAGCACGCCGGGAGTGCCGGGACGCGTGTAGGGACGCGTCTCGGCTGTAGCGCGAATCACGAGCTCCTTAGCCACCGTGTCGCTGTACTCGTGCTCCAGCTTGTTTTCCAGATCGTAGGCGTAGCCGTTCTCCTCGAGCTTCGCGGTAGCCTGCTCCAGGGTAAGGCCGGTGTAGTCGGCGCCCAGGTGGCGATCCTGCTCGTAGCTCTCGGTGGGGCCGAGGGACACGTGCAGCTTCACGGTGCCCTTGTACTCGGCGGCCGGAACCGGACGCACCTCCCACTTGTTGTCGTCGGTCGCCGGCGGCACGGTCTCGCCCTCGGCCGGCACGTAGCCCGGTCGGTACTCAGGCTTCAGCACGCCCTCCACAGCCTCCTGCTTCCAGGGACCGCGGGTTACCTCGGCGTCGTAGACGTCGTCCTTGTCCACCTCGTTGCGGTGCTCGTAGACGGTATTCTCGTCCACCGCATAGCCTTCACGCTCCAGCAGAGCGCGGGCCTCGGCCTCGGTCAAGTAGGTCGTGGTGGTGTTGCCAGCGCCGTCGGTGGAGGTCTGCGGCTTCAGCTGGTTTACAACGCCGTGACCCTTGGAGACCACCACCTTGGCCGTGCCGTTCTTGGTGATATTACCCTTATCGTCGTAGGTAGGCGCCTCGGCGCTCTCCGAGGAGATGATGAGCCCCTCGGCCAGATCGCTGTACACCTCGGTGACGTTGGCATCGGGAATGTCGTAGCCGTAAGCCGCCATGATGGTGCGGGCCTCGTCAAGCTTCTTGCCCACGACAAGTTCGAAGGGATTCACAACCTCTTCCACGCCCAAGGAGATGTACACCATCACCACGGGCTTGCCCGAGTCGATGGTGCTCTCGTCCACCTCGCAGCGGATAACGTAGCCCGCCGCTACGCCCGGAACGAGCTTGAAGTACTGCACGCCGTCCTGCGGGGTGCCCGTGACCTTCTCGTAAACCGGGTTGCCATCGGCATCGGTCACCGGCGTGCCCGAGCTGTCGAGCTTCAACTCGTACAGATCGATCTCATCGGTGTCCTCGGTGCCGTCCAAAGGCTCGTAGCTGTCGTTGGAGTGCTCGTAGGCCTTCTTGATGGTGTAGCCGCCGTTGCGCAGGATCCACTTCGCCGTGGCCTTCTCGTTCTCGGGGGCCGTGGTGAAGATGTCGCCGCCGAACCAATAGGTGAGCAGCTTCACGCCGGCGTTGTCCGGATCGTCGTTCTCCTCCACGGTCATGGGCACGTAGGCGGGGTTGCCCTCGGTATCGGTGCCCTTCTGCACGTAGAGCTGGGTGCCGAGCACGCCGTTGCCGCCGTTTTGCACGGAAAGCGCGTCGGCCGCCGCCACGGGCTCGTAGGTCACCGTCGATCCGTCCACCACGCGCTTGTAGAAGGTGACGCCGTCGGCTGACGGGTCAGCCGAAAGCTCGAAGCGCTTGCCCACAGCTTGCTCGGCCGGATCCTTCACCTCGTTCTCGTCGTTCTTGTCCTCCACGGTCTCGCCGGAGTCCACGTCGGCGTAAGCCGAGCGCGACACGGCGTCGAAGAACATCTTGGACACGAAGATGAGCGAGCGGTCGATGCGGCTGGTGGTGTATTTGTCATACGTGTTGTTGATGATGGTGTCGCCATTGCCCCACTTGCCGCCCGACACGTCGGGAAGAGCCAGGGGTGCCTCACGGAAGCAGTCTAAATGATTATATGTTGCAATGTTTATGGTGCGCTGAGTCTCGAAGTAGCTGTCAGTGTAACCCTGGATGAACACGGTCTGCTTGTCGATGGAGGCACCCTTGCCGTCCGGGTTCGACATATCCTCGGCCATGTCCTTCCACGAGTACAGCTGGAACATCGTGGGCACCTCGATGCCCATGTCGTACACCTGCTGCTCGGTCATGTAGAAGGAGCCGTCGTCGGCGAGCGGAATGCGCACGCGGCCGCCGACCACCTCGAAGCCATGGGCTTCCAGCGTGGCCTGGGTCAGGGCGTTGTTGTTGAAGGAGGTCGCTCCGCGGGCCTGCAGCGAGCGGTTCGCGGTATTGGTGCCCGTGGCGTACTCCAGCTCGAAGCCGGCGAGCTTCTTCACGCCGTTCTGCTCGGTGTAGTAGGGCCACAGCACCACCTTAGTGGTAGCGCTCTGCTTCACCTTCGTGGCGATCTGGTAGGGCGAGTAGCCGAAGATGCGAATCTTGCCGATCTTCTCATCGGGGAAGCAGGCCATATAGTTCTTGGAGATCTCATAGTTCACCGGGTGGAAGCCCGTGTACGCGCTCGTCTGGCCATCGCTGCTCACGACGCCCTTCTTGCTAGCCTGGAAGGTCTCCCACTCGATGGGGAACGTGATGTTCACGTCGGTGTCGTCCAACTTGGAGACAGCCGCCTCGTTCTTCAGCGTGGCCCAGTAGTTGAAGGTCTTCGCGTAGGGCACGCTCACCTCGGTGCGGGTGCCGTCGGAGGCGTAGGAGGTGGAGTCGCTCACCGTCTTGCCGGTGTAGTTGTTCACGTCGCCGTAGCGCACATAGGAGTGCACTTCCATGTACGGGCGGGCCACCGACAGCGCGGCGCATTTGCGCACCGTGTCGTAGAGGTACGAGCCCGAAGACTTCTGAGCCTCGTCGGCGCCAGACTCGTTGATCTTGGAGTTGTCCTGCCAATCGGCCGTGCGCACGCCGCGGGTGTCGAAGGCGCCCTTCTGCTTCAGGAACAGGCGCGCGTGCAGAGTCTGGTTGTGCGGATAGTACCAGTTGTAGTTGCACGTGCCGTTGGAGCTCGTGGAGTAATAGGTGCGGTAGTTGTTCACGCAGGGCGTGAACGTCTTGTCGGTGCCGTTGACGAACAGGCCCGTGCTCGACCAGCTGTTGTTGAAGGCGGCGGTGTTGCCCACGGAGTTGTACCAGTCGGTCTTGCCCGTGGCGGTCACCTTCAGCTCGCCGGCCGCGTCGGTCGGGTCGGTGTAGGCGTTGTTAGCCGAGGTGGAGGGCACCTTGGCGCTGCTGTTCCACGACGCACCGGAGGTGGCCGGCGTGGCGCCATCCTCAACCCCGTTGGAGTTCTGCGTGCCCGGGCGCCACGACGGTTCCAGCGACGCGTACTGGAAATCGACCTGGTACAGGTAGCAGTCGTCGATGGTGTAGGCCGTAGTGTTCTGATAGATGGCGCCGGTGTAGTTCGAAGCGCTGTAGGCCGTATTGGAACCGGCGATGGTGGGCACCGTCTGCGAGGCGTTGTAGCCGTAGTTGTTCTGGGTGTTCACCAGCTTGGTGAAGGTGATGGTCTGGTTGGCATCGTTCGCGATGGTGTTGAGAACCTTGCCGCCCCACACGTTGTGGAAGTTCAGCGTGGTGGCAACACCGGCGTTCCCCAGAAGCGGCGAGGAGGCCGGCACCTTGATGATGAACTTCTCGCCATTGGGCTGGTAGAAGGTCAGATCAACGCTCGTGAGGTGACCCATGGTCTTCAGCGCCGTGTTGATATCCAGCTGGGCGGTCTTGAAGCCGCGCACCACGCCGCGGTAGGCGTAGAAGTTGTTGGTGTCCAAATCGGCGGAGGTGCCGCTGTTGGCCTCGGCGTAGCCGGGGGTGAGCATCGACTTCGCCTTCATGGACACGCTCTCGATGCGCATGGACAGCGTGGCCGCGTCGGAGCGGGCGCGGGTGGCATTGCGCAGCGTGAAGGTGTAGCCGGCGCCGTCGGCCTTGTTGGCCACGGTCACCGTGGCGGAGTTGCCCGAGCCGAGCGAGCCGTTGCCGGTGCCGTTGGTGGTGCCGTTATCGACCCACTCGGGCGTGGTGGAGCTGGCCGCGCTGCCCGGGTTCGGGCGCGTGCCGGCAGCCTTGAAGGCCGTGGCCTCGGAAGCGCCCAGGTACTTGTCCACCACGAGGGTCTTCTTCGAGGAGCGGTCGATGTTGCCGTAGAAGCTCGACAGCGGGAAGTAGTACATCGTGGAGGACGTGCGGTTGTCGTAGGAAGTGTTCAGCGCCGTGTTGGCTATCGTCGAAGGCGTGCCATGGGTGCGCACATCGCCGTAGATACGGGCGGTGAGCGTGGTGTTCATGCCCACGTTCTTCTTGTTCAGGCCGTCTTCCGGATAGGTCTCGTACAGCTCGGCGTTCATGGTGTTGTACAGGAAGCGCACGTTGCCGATGGCCTCGAAGCCGCCAGCCTCCTCGTCGCGCAGGGTGATGTTGGCTTTCGCATTGATGAGAGCCTGCAGCCCCGCCTCGGTCAGCGGGATATGGGCGATGGCCTCGTCTTTGGAGGCACCGTTCGTGTAGATGCGATCGGCGCTGCCGCTGTCGGTCAGTTCGGTGAAGCGGATGGTGTCGGTGCCGTTCTTCGCCAAAAGCTCGATGGTGGCATCGTCCATGACGATGGTGGCCACCGGCGCGGTCACGGTCTTGGCGTGGGTGGAGAGGTTCTCCACCACGATCTCGCCCGTGGCCGGGTCCATGGTGCGGCGGTACTTCACGCCGCCGGAGGTGTACTCCTCCTTGGCAACATGGGGCACCACGGTGCCGCAGCCGTACAGCCACAGGCGGCTCACGGTACCGGCGCGGTTGGTCCACTTCATGCCCGTGGCGTCCTGGGTGGCGGGCTGCTTGGCGCGGGTGGCGTCGTTCGCGCGATAGCGGTAGTAGCCGTCGATCTGCAGCTCGTCGGCGATGAAGCCGCGAGCCAGCTGGTACACGCTGCTGTTGTCGGGCACGGCCACGCCGTTGGCGTTCACGGTCACCTTGCGATTGGCCACGTCATCAATGGACAAGTCAAGGTATCCGTTCTCAGCCGTCGACTTGGAGCGGTTCGTGAGGATGTACTCGTAGAAGGCGTCCTCGCGCGGGTTGGCGCTCGTCTTGTCGGGTGTATCCACGGCGTCGGTGAAGGCCGAAGTAGCGTGAATCTGGCCCACCTTCTGGCCCGCTCCCGCGCCGCTGCCGAAGTCGAGGTAGCTGAAGTCGCCCTCGCCCCAACGGTAGGGCACGTTGGTGATGGTGCGGTTCAGAATGCCGTCGATGGCGTTGCTCGTATGCCAGTTGCCGTTCGCGTCTACGGTGTGGGTCAGCGGACGATGGGTGGTCTGGTCAACCTCGATGTTGTTCTCGCCGGTCTTGCCGCCGATCCAGTTGAAGTAGGTCTGGATCTCGGGCTCGGCCGTCAGCGGGTTCATCTTGGCGTAGTCGCCGTCAATGGTGCGGGTGTACTTGTTGCGGTTCCAGGTCTCGGTGTCGTACTCGGCGGAGAACTCGGCACTCAGGGCCATCACGGTCGCGCGGGTAGGCACGCCGTGCATCTCCACCACGGCGGCATCGGCAGCCTTAGGATCGGTCTGAGTCACCTGGGAGGCGAAGCCGGGCAGGTGGAACACCACGCGGGTGACGTACAGCTCGTCGGTGCACCCGTCCTTGCCGGAGTTGTCGTCGGCATCGTGATCCACGCCGTTCTTGTGGGTGCAGGCCTCGCTGTGGTTGAGCCACGCGGCGCTCGGCACCGAGATGACCCAGTTGTCGCCGTCGCGCTTCACGTAGTCGGCTAGGGAAAGCGGGGCGTACTTGGAGGTGCCGTCGGCGCGGGTGTACACCTGCTCGGTGGTGGCGTTGCCGTCGTCATCGGTGTAGAAGGCCGTCTTGTCGGCCGCGCCGCCCAGCTCGTGGATGGGCGCGTCGGGCACCGTGGCCACCGTGATGGTCTCGCGGGCGAAGGAGCCGTCGCCCTGCATGCGGTTCACCGAAGTGGTGCGCGAGTAGGTGGTGTCGGAACGACCCACCGCGTAGATGTCCACGGTGTAGCCGGCCAGCATCTCCTTCACCTCGGCCTCGGAAAGTTTGTTCAGGGCCGAAAGGTTGGCCGTCGGCGCGATGTGGTCGGACTGCTGCTCGTAGCCGGCAATACCCGCCGGACGGGCGGGGCCGGTCTTCTCGGCCATCTTGCCGGCCAGGAAGGCGGCCAGCGCCGGGCCGTTCACGTACAGCGTCTGGGCATCGAAACCGCGCCACTGGCCGTCGACGAGCTCGCCGTAGACAGCCTGGTTGCCGCTCGTATCGCCGCCGTCGTAGTTGGACACGCCGCCCACCACGTTGCCCGTGGAACCGGTGGCGCTCCAGCCGGTGCCCTTGTTATCGGAGGCGGCGCCCTCGGCCACATATGCGGTGCCCAGGGTCACGCGCGCCGAGTCCATGGCGTAGGCGGAGTCGTTGGTCAGCGGGAAGCGCCAGCCGGAGTTCGCCGTGCCCATGAGGGTGTCGATGGGCGTATTCGGCTTCGCGTCGTCGCTCCACTCCATGGCGCTGTTCACCTCGCCTGCGTTATCGGCGTACAGGAAGGTGTAGGCGCCGATGCGCGGCTTGGTCGGATCCACCTCGGCCACCAGGGTGGCGGCATCCGAGATGTTCATGCCGTTGGAACGGTTCTGGTTGGTCAGGCGACCCGTGTAGCGGGCAGAGCCGAGGGTCTTGTAGTCCATCACCGGGGCGTTGGCGTACAAGGGCGCCGTGGCAGCCGTGGCCGCCGAGGCGTTCCTCAGGTACACGTAGCCCGAGCTGCCGTTGTACTGCAGGTGAGCCCAGTGGCCGTACTGGCCGTACTCCCCTGCCGCATCGGTCACCTTGTCCACGTGGTCCCACGTGCCGGTCTTCACCGCGCCGTCCAGCGCGCCCGCACCGGCGTAATCGGTGTTGAAGGTAGCGGTCAGCGTGATGTTCTTGCTGGCCACATCGGTGCGGCCCAGAACGTCGATGGCGGCGTTGGCGGCCTCGGTCACGCCCTTGTTAAAGTGGGCCACGTCCACGCGCAGGTTATTGAAGTAGCCCTCGTCCCACAGGCTGCTCGGCAGCACCAGGTTGCCGGCCGCATCGAAGGCGGCACCGGCCGCCACGGCCTCGTCGATGGTAAAGGTGTAGGTGAACGTGCCGTCGTTGTTGTCCACGGCGCCGGCGCTCACCGTCGTGGCATCAGCCGGCACGGCGGTCACGGCGATGGACTTCACGGCGTTGCCGGGACGCCCGTCGGCGCGGGCCGCAAGCTTCGTCCACGTGGCAGCATCCAGCAGGCCCTTCGACAGCGTGACGAATTCCGCATCGAAGGTGCGCAGGGTGGTATCGTAGTCGTCCGTCTCACCCTCGGGCACATCTTCGCTCGGCATGACGCCCACGTTCATATAGCTGTCGAACATCTCGTAGTCGCGGTCGTACACGTTCGCGTCGGGGTTCCACACGCTGCTCGTCTGCTGATCGCCGGTCACCTTGGTGGGGTTGGCGTAGTTCGTGAAGGTGAAGCGCCAGCCCGCGCCGTAGTAGCGCAGCCAGGCCGCCGTGGTGTCGTTCAGCTTGCCGTTGGGCGCGGCACCGTCCATATTGGCCGTGTTGCCCCACGGGTTCGTGACGCTCGGCGTGTTCAGAGCGATCGAGCCCATGGCGCTCGCGTTGTCCACGAAGTAGGACTTCGCCGTTACCTTCTGGCTGGAGGCCGGCATATGCGCGTACAGGTCGCCGTAGTCGGTGGAGCGCGTCAGCTCGCTGAAGGTGTTCACCGCATACTCGTTGGTACGCGTGCTGCCCTCGGTACCCTGGTTGTTCCCCACGAACAGGTTGTTCCAGTTCGCGTTGCCGTAGGTGGTGTGGAACAGCGAGGGCATGCGCACCTGGTCGTAGTACCAATCCCACCACTGCACCACAGAACCACCGTCGCCCTGCTCCCAGCCGTGGTTCACGCACCAGGTATCGGTGTAGCTCTTGCGCTTCGTCACGTCGGGCGAGTCGATGGTGTAGCCGAAGAAGTCCACATAGGGCTCGCTGCCGTTGATGGCCCTGTAGTCGGCGCCCTTGGCCTCCTCGCGCGTCAGATCGTTCTTGTAGTAGCCGTAGTCGATGGTCACCTGATACAGGTCGCCGGCGGTCCACTTGGTGGAGGACACGAGGATGTCGCCGTTGGCGCTCTTCTCCAAGCCATAGGCGGCGGCATCGGAGGGCGCGGAGCCCTCGGCGGCGATGGGGCGCTCCTCGGCCACCACGGGGTTGCCCCCCTCGTCGGTGGCGATCACGGGGTTGCCGTCGGCGTCCTTTACCACATTGCCGTCGGTATCCTTCTCGTACTCGTAGACGATATCCACGCCGCGCTCGAACCAGGCGGCCACCTGCTCGGCGGTGAACGTGCGCGACTCCAGCGTGGCCAGCGCGCTCACGTTCTGCGAGGCGCCGCCCACATAGGACAGGGCCTTGCCGTCGGACGGGTACCAGGTCAGCGTGATGGACTTGATGGAGCTGGCGTACTTCTGCTTGCCGTTCTCCATCACCGGCTTGCCGTCCTTGTCGACAACCGGCTCCAGACCCGCATCGAACAGCGCGCGGGACAGCGACAAGCGCGTGGTGCGGAAGCCCAGGTTCTGCTGAAGGGCGGGCGCTTCGGCCGCGGAATGCGGCGCGATGGGGCCCAAGGTCACCTTCGCACCGTGGGTCATGGCGTAGCGCGACTTGTTGGACAGAAGCGCGCGATAGCCCACGGCCTCGTCCTGCCAGTAGGCGCGCGGCTGGGTGTTCCACGTATAGCTGCGATACACCTTGTGGCTGCTGCCCAGCGTGGTGGAGTTGCCCAGGGTGCCCTCGGCCACGTCGGTCTTCACCAGCGAGGAGGTCAGACCGCCGGTAAGCGTCGTGGGCGAGTTGTGGGTCTCGTACTTGTCCAGGGCGCCGAAGGCCTTGTTGTACACGTCGGCATCCTTGTAGGTGTACAGGGCCACCACCGGGCGCACCGGCGGCAGCGCGATGTTCAGGCGCGCGCTCGTCGTGTAGGTATAGGGCGCGTTACCGCCGGCACCGGCAAGCTTGGTGAAGCTGGCATCCAGGTAGCGGTTGCTCGAGGGGTTCCAGTAGGTGTACTTGCCCAGGTAATCGCTGAAGGTGTTGTAGGCGGGAATGGAGTAGCCCGACGTACCCACGGTGCCGTTGCTGTAATAGGTGTAGCTCGTGGCGCTGTAGGTGTAGTTCTGGAACGCCTTGTTGTACAGGGCGGCCGTAGTGGTGAATGGGCCGGTCTTGCCGCGGTCGGCATAGCCCGGGTCGCCATCGATGATGGTGGTGGACGTGGAATTGGTGTCGTTGCCCCGGTTGTTCGAGTTCCACCAGCTGGTAATCCAGTCGGTGCGGAACGTGGCGCGCAGATCCCAGTTGGTCCAGCGGTAGGTGCCCTCGCCCCAGTACTCGATGAAGGCGCGGTCGTCGTTCGTGGTCAGGGCCGCGAAGTCGCGCAGGTGCATCTCCAGGTTGCGGTAGTACTCGTTGTTCCACAGCGCGCTCGTGAAGATAACATCGCCGTCGTCCTGGCGGTAGATGAGCACCTCGCCATCAGCATCGGTCACCTCCAGCGCGCCCGCGTTGAAGGCCACATGATCGAACAGGTTGCCCTTGCCGTTCGGCAGCGCCACCGTCTGGAAGGTGTGAGCGGCCAGGTCGGCGTCGGTCTTCGCCGTGGCCAGCACATGCAGGTCGGCGCCGGACAGCATCAGCTTGTCGTCGGCGGCGGCCTCCTGCTTCGCATCCTTGTCGTAGGCGCGCCAGTACAGGGTCACGTCCTTCACCTGGGTCACATCGAAGAGCTCCTTGGAGAAGGCGATCTTCTTCGTGAAGTAGTTCACGAGGGCCGGATCCTTCTTACCGGCCTTCACCTCCTCGTCGTCCTTGTTGTTCACGAAGGGAATCTTCGAGGTGGCGAAGTAGGCCTTGCGCATGCGGAAGTGGCCGTTCTTGCTCGTCAGATTACCGGACTTGTCGGTGAAGTCGGTGGCGGCCTTGTCGGTAGCGGAGTTGTTGGACAGCGTGAAGCGGTAGCCGGAGCCGTCCTCCTCGTAGTAGCCGGTGGTGGTGCCGGCACGCTTCAGCGTGCCGCCGAGGGCCTTCTCCTGGGCGGTGGTGTCGGTGTGGTCGTCGTAGCCGTACTCGCTCGTCACATCCTCGGAGCGCATGAAGGTCTCAGGCTTAATGGCCTCGTTCACCTCGTAGGGACGACCCATGATCCAGGCCGTAGCAGCGCCGTTATGATAGGCGTTGGCACCCTTCCAGTATTTTTCCCAGCTGGCCACGCAGCGCTTGAACTGCGGCATGTAGGAGTTGTAGAGGCGCGTAATCTCAGAGTAGTTCGCGGCGTTGGCGCGGCACCAGTTGTTAATCCAGGAACCGGGATAGGTCATGAACTGCACCCAGTCGCCCACGCGGGTGTAGCCGCTGCCGTAGCCCGAGGCATTCCACGAGGTGGGAGCCCACACATTCGGCCAAGAGCCCAGCGTGTAGCCGGCGCGGTTGGTACCGTAGGGGCGCGTCGGCTCGTCGCGGTCGTAGTGCCAGCCCTGGTGGTCGTAGGTGCAGCCGAACCAAGCGGAAAGCGGCATGTCGCGCACATTATCGGCCTCGCCCCACAAATCGACGAAGGCGTCGTAGCTCTTGGTGGTGCCGTCGGCGGCCAGGCCCGTGGAGGGTTTCACCTGGTTGAAGCGCACGACCACGTTCAGCACGTAACCCTCGCGCCACTCAGTCCAGGGGATGATGAGGGCCCCGTTGTCCTCGTAGGCCTTCGTGGCCTTGGCGGAATCGTAATCCGGATCGCCAACGGGCTTGCCTGCGCTGTCGCGCTGGCCGGTCAGGTAGGAATACGGCAGCGTCACCACGGTCTTAATCGGAGCCTTGCTGAGCGGCAGGCCGCTCGTCACCTTCTCGTAGAAGGTGATCTCCACTTCCTTGATGTCGGAGTTCTTGCGCAGCGCCTTCGAGATCATGATGTTCTTGGTCTGGAAGCCGCGCACGGCGTTCTCGTAGTCCTCCACATCGTCGGTGCCGGGTACCAGCTCCCATGACACCTCGGTGCCCTGGGGCGTGATGCGGCCGTAGGTGATGTCGGAGTTGTCGGAGTTCACCCAATACTTGGTGCCCTTGGTACCGATCTGCAGCTCGCTCTCGAACATGGTGCGGGCGCCGTTGGACACGTTGAAGCGGTAGGCCGCGCCGTCCTCGCCCCACCAGGCCTTGGTCTGGGAAGCCATACCGGTCACGTTGGTGGTGGAGGCCATCTCGGCCACCGACTTCTTGGCGGCTTCCTCGTAGGTCTCCCCTGCGGCCGGCTCCACGGCCTTGAAATAGGTGTGGGCCTCCAGGTCGATGTCGGGCTGACCGCCGATGGCGTACAGGTTCGCCTTGTCCTGGGCGTAGGTGCGCACGCCGTCGGCGTTCACGCCGGCGTTAGCGGCGGTGGCGCCGTTGGTGGAACCAGAGATGGTCGACCACTTCTCGTTCGGGTAGAGCGCCTTCAGCTCGGAGTCGGCGTCGATGACCACGTAGTAGTTGCCCACGTAGGCATAGCGGCCGAGGAACTGGCGGTCGACACGGCTCGAGGAGGTACCCGGCCTGCCGCCGCCCGTGCAGCCCCAGCCGTGGGTCTGGCCCACATGAACAATGTTGTAGCTGTCGCCATAGGTATAGGCGTCGTCGGACTCGGCGTAGTAGGGGTCGGTAGCGTTGTTCACGTTCGGCGAGTCAATGCCGTAGCCGAACAGGTCCACGTAGGCGTTGTCGGTCACCTTCAGGTGCGCGTTCACCTTCTTGAAGTGCACCTCGAAGTAGTAGGCGTCGCCGCCGAGCCAGGCGCTGGCGGGAATGTTGATGTTCTCGCCGTTCCATTCGCCGTTGGTATTGGTGCCCATCCAGTTGGCCTTGATCTGATCCCAGGTGTACACGGTCTCAATCGCCTGGGCGGCATGACCCAGCACATTGGGCTTGCCGGCGATCTGGCTGGCCGCAGCGCCCACGGCGAAGGAGCCGCCGGAAGTGTAGCGAGTGTAGGCCGGCACCGAGCGGATGGTCACGTAATCAATCTCGGAGCTGGCGATAAGGCCGGCCGACAGCGTCATATGCGTGGTGTGATAGCCGAGCGTCTGATCGAGGGCCTCGCCGGGCTTGTCGCCCTTCTTGTGGCCCGCGCCGTCGCTTCCCCACTCGGCCTGGTCCCAACGGGGCGTCAGGTTGCCGATGGTCAGCTTCGCGCCGTGCTTCATGGCATGGTCGGAATCGTTGGTCACCACGGCGCGGTAGCCGGAGTTCTGCTCGTTACGGTAGGCCACCGGCTTGGTATCGCGCACCTCCGACGAGGTGATGGGGTACTGCTTGTAGTAGTTGGCGTTGAAGTTGGTCTGCTCGCGGTAGGTGCCCGAGTTGTACAACGTCGTCTTGTTCATGTGAATGGTGTTGATGGCGCCGTAGGTGTTCACCTTGCCGGGAACGATGGTCACGTTCTCCTCGCCCTCGGCGTTCACGTTCTGGTCGGCACCGTAGGCACCCATGTTCATGGTCGGGCGGATAGGTGCCAGAACGCTCGTCAGGGTAACGGCGCTCGTCCAGGAACGGGTCCACTCCTCAATGGCCTGCTTGGTCTTGAAGGTGGTGTTCATCTGGAAGTCGCCCAAGCTGGAGGTGCGGCCGCGCAGCTCCACGAAGGCGTTGGTTTTCTCGTTCACCCAGTTGTTGAACTGGCCGTAGTCCAGCTCCACACTCACCAGGTAGCCGCAGTCCCACAGATCCCAGTCGATGACCCAGTTACCATCCTCGTAGCGCACCACGCGCTTGGTGGTCTTGTTGCCGTCCGCGTCGGTCACTTCCTTGGTGAACCAGCTCGGCTCGCCCACGCTGCCCGCGGCAAACGTGCCCTCGGTGTAGCCCTTCCAGTTGGGGTCGCCGGGCTTGGTCACCGTAATGCGCGACTGATAGATGTACTCCACCAGCTCGTGCAGGCTGATCTCCTTCAGGGTAACCTTGTTGGCGTCTTTGATGTCGTAGTACTTGATCTTCGCGTCGATCATCTGGCCAGCATGGGATGCCTGCTTCTCGTCCTCCAGCACGCTGCCCTTCTTGAACAGCTCGGGCGACAGCTTGATGGAGTGAGTCTCGAAGTCGACGAGCTGCTCCACCGCATCCTTGTCGCGCACGTCTTTCAACTTGTCGGCCGGCAAGGACTCCACGGTCATCACGGCACCGAGCGCGATGGCATACTTCGTGTCGTTGGCCAGGTTGATGCGGTAGCCCGAGTCCTCATAGTCATAGTAGGCCTTACGCTTAGGCACCGCCAAGCGGTTATGGTTTGCGTCCTCCGACCACACCGGGTCATCGGTACCGGTCTGCGATTTCGTGCGGATGCCGGCGCGATAGCCCAGAAGCGGGCTGGAGTAGCCGTCGCTCGTCAGGTAGTTCGTGTTGGAATCCTTCTCCTTCTCGCCGCGCATATCCGAGAAGGCCTTCACAAGCGGGGTGCCGTCGGCCGGATACGGGGCGCCGTTCAGCACGCCCTTGGAATCCACCGCAGTGTCCCACTTGGGGTTCGCATAGTCGGTAGAGAAGATGCCGCCGATTTCCATCTCGGCCTTGTTCACCACGGTGCCGTAGATATCAAGGTAGGCGCCGTCTTTCTGGGAAAGGCCCGCGCCGAAGTTCACGAAGTGCTGCTCCAGGCCGCGCAGGTAGTACTTCCCGCCGCCGGCCTTCCACACCGAGCAGTCAGCCAAGGTCACCACAATAGTGCCGTCCTCGGCCTTGGAAAGGCCGTATCTCTCCCAGTAGGCCTGGTTGTACTCTTCCTTCAGCTTCGCGATGACAGCGGTGTCGTCCAGCTTGGCGTCGGCCGGGTTGGCGGTGCGCCACGCGTCGCAATCTTCAGCCGTGAACAGGTCCAGCATGGCGCGGAAGGCCTCGCCGGGAATGGTCAGCCTCACAGGCGCCTGGATGGGGGCAGTGTTGGAGGTGTTGTACACCTCCAATACCAAGTCGTCCGGAATGCCGCCGCGGCGCACGTCCTTCTGCACGGCGTTCGCATCGGGGCAGTCGGCTGTGTGCACGTGGGCCGTCGGGCAGGTGTTCGACTCGTACACCGTCATGTTCTTGGTCTGCCACAGCGCCGGGGAAAGGGCGATGTGCGAGGCCTCGAAGTCGGTGTGACCGGCGTTCATGTAGGGAATCTTCATATCGTTGGTGTCGGTGGTATCCACGGGCTTGCCCGTGCCATTCGAACCCTGCAGCACCACGCCGGCCTTGATCACGGCGTTACCGATATCATAGGCCGACTCGTTGGACACGGTGATGCGCCAGCCACTGCCGGGGTCGCCGATGTAACCCTCGAACTTCTTGTCGTTCTGGGCGTCGTCCTTCTCCACCACAGGCTTCTCGGTGCCGTCGGCGGGACGGGTCTTCACGTCGTTCTGGGCGGCGGTATAGGAGAAGTTGCTGCCGTCCTTCACGCCCTCCACAGGCTTGCCCGCGTCATCGGTACCGCGGTAGAGCACCTTGTTGTTGCCGTCGCGGCGCAGGGTCAGATACTCCTTGGCATCAACGCTGCGCTCCACGTCCACATCGCGCTCGTAGATGAACCAGCCGTCGGCGATGTAGCCTGTCTGACCGTCGGGACGCTCGTACTCGTCGTATTCCGTCCCGTCCACGGTCACCTTGTTGCCCGTGGCGTTGAAGGTGGCGTTCTTCTCGTGGGTGACGGTGGTCTGGTTGCCCTCCTCGCCTTCCGTCACCGTGTAGATGAACTTGCCGTCCTTCAGGTAGCCCTGGTTGCCGGACTTATCCACGCACAGCAGGTTGCCGGCGGTATCCTTGTCCTGCACGGCCACCACCGGCGTGCGGTCAGTCAGATCGGTGCCGAAGATAAACTCGTTGGTGGTGCTGTCGATGTAGCCCACGCGGCCCGCGCCGTCCTCGTAGAGGATGTTTTTGTTCTCGTCCTGGGCGGGAACCTTATTGCCGTCCTCGTCTTCCACCATCTTCACCGACAGCTTCTTGCCATCGGCCGTGAGCGACGTGACCGGCTCGAAGGCGGCGTCCTCGTTCACTTTCTCCTGGATGGTCTCGGTGTAGATGAACTTGCCGTCCTTGATGATGCCCTCGTGGGTGCCATCGGAGTAGCGCTTCTCGCCCGCCGTGACCGATTCAATCTCGTAGAACGGCGCCGCGGCAGTCTGCTCCTCGCCGTTGGCGTCCTCGTAGACGAACTGGCCGCCGCGCAGCACGCCCTGCACGCCCGCGCTGTTGGTGTAGCAGGGCGGCATGGTGGTCGCGTTGAAGGGCTTGGTCTTCACCACGTAGTTCACCTTGCCATAGGTGAACTGGCCGTTCTTGATGATGCCCTTGTTGCCCGCAGCATCCTTGTAGTAGATGTTGCCGTCGTTGTCGCGCTCGTACTCCAGGTTGCCCACGAACGCGTTGGGGTCACCGGGCACCTTGCTCTCGCGCATACCGGTGGTGGTCACTCCCAGGACGTAGGGCGCCTTGCGCGACGTGAAGGAGGCCGTGGCCTTGGCCAGCACGTTGCGGCCAGACATGGCGGCGGCCAGCTGCTCGTAGTTGGTGGTCAGCGTGCCGGTCATCTCCATCTTGGCCAGGTCCTCGGCGGAACCCTGCACTTCGACGTACATCTTGCGGGCGCCGATATCGGTCTTGCCCTTGATCTCCTCAAAGGACAGCGTCATGGCCATGAAATAGCCCTCGCCCAGCAGCGGATCCCGCCAATCCTCGGGAATGAGCACCACGCCGTTCTTGGTCCAGGAAGCCATATCGGTCTCGGTCTGATCGGCGATGACGTTGCCTTTCACATCCAGGTACTCGCCATTGGCGTTCTTCTTCCAAATCTCCTGGCCCTTATACGTGTAGGCCTGGCGTGCCGCCAACAGGTCGGCAAGGCTTTTCTCGCCCTTGGAGGTGTCGGGGTTCAGCGTGTAGATGGCGTGCTTGGTAGTGTAGAGCGCACCCTCCTTCACGCGATAGGAGATATCGATCTTGTTGAGCACCGAGTTGTCTAGCAGTGCCTGGTTGATGCCTATGCGCTCAGTAGTGAAGCCGGCGGCCTCATCGGAGCCGTAGGTGTTGCCCACGGTGAAGGAGGCGGGCTCCATCTTGGAGACGGAGTTGTTGTTCACCTGGAAGCGCCAGCCCGAGCCAGTGCGCGACAGGATGGGCTGCTTGGCCGCATCGGTGGCGGCAATGGCCGACTTCTCGTCGTAGAGGGTGGCAGCCATGGCCACGGCAGTGGCGCTCACCTGGGGCGTGGGCGACAGGGCCGCGGTGAAGGCGGCCTGAGAGCGCTCGGAGGTCTCCACCGAGGAGGCGTACTTCTGAGCCGGGTGGTTCCACGTGCGCTTGCCGTACTGCACCTCCACCGCATTACGGTAGTCAGCCAGAGGCAGCGTCATGGTACCGGTCACGCGGATGGTCACCGGCACCTCGATGTTCGCCTTCACCGGGGTCTTCATCACCATGCGGATGCCACCCGTGAAGTTCTTCACGTCAGACTGGTCTACCACGGTCAGGTCGGTCAGGCCCGGCAGCGGGCTGATCCGGCGCTCGGCCAGCAGCGCCGCGAGGCTCGTGGCTTTGTCCTCGCCGCCGAGGCGGTAGATGTGCTTGTAGCGGGTAACCTCGGCGCCGTCCTTGGTCACGGTGTAGGGCTCGGTGCGCACATACTGAGGCGTGCCCAGGTTCACCCACCAATAGTCGTCGCCCTCCACGGCATCGGGATCGTTGGGGTTCTTCTCGGCAGGGGTGGACACCTGGAACTGAACCACGGCACTCGACTTGGGAGCCGTGGGGTCGCTGCCGAAATCGTCCTTGAAGTCAGCCGGATCGGTGTCGAACCAGGTTTCCAGAGCCTTGTCTTTGTCGTCGGCCGGCACCTCGGTGGCCGAGTCGATCTCGAACTCCAGGTTGTACAGGCGGAAGTAGTCGGGCAGGGTGTCCAGAATCACCGGGCCGGCGTGCTTGGCCTGAGCATCCTCGCCATACAGCGGCATGTTGCCCTTGGAGGTGAAGCTGCCGATCTCATAGGTAACCGGGTAGCCCAGGTAGCTGAACTTGGTGGACATCACCTTGTTGGGCGTCTGCAGTCGCGTCGGGTTGGCAGTGGAGCCCGTGTAGTAGTCCAGCGCCAGCTTCTCGCCGGTCATCGTGGCCTCGGGAATGCCGAAGGGATAGGAGAACTTCGACACGGAGTCGGACCAGGAGTAGTCCTTCTCCTTGGCGGCCATGCCCTGGCCCAGCTTACCGAAGTAGATGGTGGTCTTCGGGCCGAAGTCCACGTAGTGGCCGCGACCCATGCCGCCGTCGGTCTCGGGAATGTTGGTGGTATAGGGAATGGCCACGATGAAGGAGTACTGACCGCGGTTGGTGTCGGCGGTCACCTTCTTGTTCGGCTGCAGCAGGCCGCCGTCCTCGTCGATAACGGTGAAGTTCACGTAACCGGGCTGGTCGTTCTGGCGGTACGGCATCGACTGCGTGTTGATGATGGCGTTGCCGTCCGTATCGTAGTCGGGCTCGATGCTCACCGAGGCATCGCCGGAGTCGTCGTATTTAATAGTAGTGAACGTGGTCTTGCCGTCGGCTGAGGTGGTCGTCTCCAGCGTCTTGGGACGGCCAGCAGCGCGGGCCATAATCTGGTCCAGGTTGCTGAAGAGCGTCTTGTCCAGATCTTTGTAGTCCTGGGGCAGCCAGTCGGTGGTGTTGTAGATAAGCACACCGCCCTTGTTCGGCACGCCCACGTACTCCAGATCCTTCGTGGTCGGCGTATCGGCCAGGGGCATGCCGCTTCGGCCCGCCAGGCCATCGAGAAGCGGGTTCGGGTACAGCGGGTTCAGCACCGGCTTGCCATCCTGCCACAGCCACTGCATGTGGTCCTGCTTGGTAAGGCCAGTGTTGTTGTTGTGCTCGGTGTTGTGCACGCGGATGAAGTACTCCAGCGCGTCAATCTCGGCAGTACCCGTGGAGGTGTTGGTGGTGGTCACCTTGTACACCATGTAGTTGTAGCGGTCGTAGAGCACGTTGTTGGAGATGGGCTCGTAGGTGGACTCCCACGTCAGGTTCGTCTTCAGCAGGGTCACCTTGCGCACCGAGCCGGCATAGCCCACGCCCATGGTGGCCTGATAGGTCTGGCCGATGCCCTCGCGTGGGTAGTAGTACTTGTTGCCCTTGGTCTGCACGTCGGTGAACACGCGGGCACGGCCGCCGTACTCGATGGTGCCGCCGGCGTTCTCGGGGATGTCGCCAACCATTTTCACGTTCACGTTCGGCGCACGGGACAGGTGGTTACCCACCATGAGCTTCTCAGCGTAACCGGAGTTTGTGGAGCCATCGGCGGTGCCATGCCACACGAAGATGAGCTCACCGGAAAGGCCCTGGCTGAAGTTCAGGCCCTCGAGCGCCGGGATACCCTCCACCAACTTGTCAAGGGTCTTCTGATCGCTCCGTGCGTAAAGGTACTCGTCCAGGCAGATGCGGTCGTTGGCGGTGCCAGGTACACGCAGGTACACCGACCAGTTGCTGCCGTAGCTGTTCCAGTTATCACCGAAGTTCACGGAGATGAAGGGGTAGTTCGTCTTATCAGCCGGGTTGCCGTCGGCCGCGTAGCCGCCACGGTCGAAAGTGCCGTCGGCCTTCTTGTTGCCGCGCCACTCGGTGTAGCTGTAGGTGCCCACCAGACCGCCCTGAGCGTTCTTGTACAGGTAGGGCACGCGCAGCTCGAACTCGGTGCGCATGGCCTCGTAGCCGAGGGCGTCCTTCTGCTCGTTGTAGTCGATGAGCTTCCAGTAGTTCCGCACGTTCTCGTCGGCTGAACCCTCCTCGGGGTAGACCAGGCTGCCGTCTTCCTTCTTCAAGGGCGTCATGCCGTCGTCCTCGGCATACTTCACCGCCGCGGCGGCCGTGGTAATGTCGGTAGGCAGATCGGGATTGCCCTCGCTGCGCTTGTAGGTGTAGGCGCCGGTTGCCTCATCGATTTCACACGTGCCGTAGAAGTCCTCGCCATAGAGGCTCAGGCCGCCCATGTATCCGGTCTGACCGGAGAACAAGCACGACAACGTCAGCTTCGGGTTGTTCTTGTCGTTGATGAGGTAGGTGTCGGCGCCGGTCACCTCGTCCTTGCCGAGCGGGGTGCCCATGTCCTGGGCCACGAGCGTCGGGTTGAAGTTCGACTCGTTCAGGGTGCCGTTACGGGCCGGCAGGCTGAACAGCGAGATGCCGCTGTCGGCCGCCGAGAGCGTCATGAGCGCCACGGCTACCTCGACCACGTCGTAGTTCTCGAAGCCGTCATCGGCGATGGTGAGCTCGTCGCGGTTCGCGCGCTCGGCGGTATCGGCCAGCTCCTGAATGGAATCCACGCCGGCGCCCTCCACGATGCGCTCGGCGTCGGTGACCACGTCGTTCTCGTAGTCGTTAATGCCGGTCTCCTCGGCCGGCTCCTCCTCGGCCGGCGCCTCGGGCTCGTCGGTGGGCTGCTCCTCGTCGGCGGGCTCCTCCTCGGCCGGCCCCTCCGGCTCGTCGGCGGGCTGCTCCTCGTCGGAGGGCTCGGTGGGCTCGGGCTCGTTCGGCTCAGGCTCGGTCGGCTCGGGCTCGGCAGGCTCGGCCGGCTTCGGGAAGGTGACCTCCTGGGTGCCCGCGGCAACTTCCACGGTCAGCTTCTCATCGGCCAGCGTGTCGTTCACGGCCGCAGCGCCTTCCACCTTCTCTTCCTGAACCGCCTTACTATATATAGTAGAGGTAAGCGCGAAGTCGATGGCCTCCGGGTTGTAGCCCGCGCCGTCCTCGGTCACGGTCAGCGCAGAGGCGGCGTAGGGCACGGCCACGTACAGCACGCGCTCGCCGGCGGCCTTCTTCTCCACCGCATCGAAGGAGAGCGTGGCCGCACCCGGCAGCTTCGCCTTCTCCTTGATGAGCTCGGCGGTAGTGGGCGCGTTCTCCTTATCGCTCGCGGCCAGATCCTTGAAGGTGATCTCGGCCACGCCGTCGGCCGCCTTCTTCACGTCGGCCGTAGACACGCCCGCGGCAGCCAGAGTGGCACCATCGGCAGGATCGATGGCGGCAAGATCTTGAGCGGTCAGGCCCGTGGCATCGAAGGCCACGATGCCCTCGGCGTCCAGCATGCCCGCGCCGGCGGCGGTGTCGGGCGCATCGCTCACGCGCAGCACGTGGCTCTCGTCGATGAGGGCGCCCTTGGCGGCAGACACCTTAATAAGGTAGGCGGCGAAACCGCGCTCGCCCTGAAGCGTCGGCGCGCCCTGGGGCGTCACGGACGTGGCGAGCACCGACTGGGGCTCCACATTCGCAAGCTCCACGGTGGCGGCAGCGTTCTCGACGGAAACATAGCGCACGGCGTCCTTCGGCTCGGGCGCGGGCTCGGCGGCGTTGTCACCCTCATTATTATGAGAGGCATCGTTGTCGGCAGCACTATCATTATTAGTAGGTGCGTCGGCGGCATCGCCCTCCCCTGCCTCGGCGTCGGGCGCCGAGTAGGAGTTCACCATGTAGCCTGCCTGCACGGCCAGCTTCTCAGCGGCCGGCACGCTCTCGGTCACGCGAGCCGTCAGCTGAGGCAGCGGCGTGGCAGCATCCAGGCGACCGCGCGTAGCGCGCTCGGTGATACCGTTCTTGTCCTGAGCGCCCTCGTAGCGCAGCACGATGGTGCCCGACAGACCGCGCTTGAGTTCCTTAGCAGTGCGCTCCTGATACTGACCCATGTGCTCGGTGTACACCGTCCAGCCCTGGGGCAGCTCGCTGCAAGCCACCACGGCACGCATGTTGGCCTCGGCACCGCCGGCGGCCTTCCACTCCTCCTCGGAGTTGGTACGCACGTAATCGCCCTTGGCGTTCTGATACATATAAGGAGCGTTGAAAGTGAGCGCCACCACATCGCCGGCCTCGGCACCGCCGAGATAGCCACCGGCCAGCGATACGGCCAGGTTCCCGAAGCTGGGATGCAGCGCCACCTTGGAGCCGCCAATGTGCAGCACGCCGTCGGTGCCGCGCACCGCGCCGGCCGTGCCGAGCGCGAACTGGAAGCGATCGGCGAAGGCGGCCTTCAGGTCGTCCTCGCTCGTGGTCGCGCGGTTCAGCGTGTCGTCGGCCTTCTTGTCCTGAGCGTCGTCGGACAGCTGCGGCAGAACCTTGTCGGCATCGACGAGCTCCTTGGGAAGATATGCCTGCATATCTTCCTCGCTGACCTCCCGGTCAGCGGCCGCGGCATCGTCGCCCTCGGCACTATCGCCCTCGGCGGCCTCATCGCCATCGGGGTTGTCGCCTTCTGCGTCGCCATCCTTGTTGGCGGCCTGGGTGGTGTCGTCGTTGTCCACATCGTCCAGCAGCTCGTCGCCGCCGGCGGTAGAGGCCATAGGCGTGGCATCGTCGCCGATGATCATCTCGCGAGCAACCTCGATGGAGTACGAGTTCCACGTAGTAAGCGCCACGAGCACCGACAGCACGCAGGCGATAACCTTGCCGAAGGGGTTCAGCTGACGCGGGGCGTTACGGCTCACAACACCGTTGGGAGCGTAGGCGCCGGCCACGTTGAAGTCGTAGTTGTCGAACTGGGCCGGAGCCTTGGGGGCGTTATCGGCCGCGGTGTTGGCCTCGGCGGCAGCGGCCCGGGCAGCAGCGACCTTGGCGGCAGCGGCGGCCTTGGCCGCGGAGAGAGCAGCGCGCTTGGCAGCCATGTCGTCGGCCTCGGCGGCGTCAGCCTCGGCGGCAGCGGCAAAGTCGGCCTGGTCGGCAGCAGCGGCGTCGTCGGAGAGAGTGGCGACGTCAGCGGCAGCAGCCTGGGCCTCGGCAGAATCATTGGCTTCGATGGCATCGATGGCAACGTCGGCCACAACCTGGCCCTCAGCCTCGATGGCACCATCGGCCTCGGCAGCCGCGGTGTTCTCGGCCTCAGCGGTCACAGCCTCGGCCTGGGTCTCGATGGCAGCTTCAGCCGGAGTCTCGGAGGCCTCGGCCGCAGCCTGGCCCTCAGCCTCGACGGCATCATCGGCCACGACGGCTTCGACCTGGGCATTGCCGGATGCAACCGGCACCTCGGCCATAACCGCAGCTTCCGCCTCGACGGCAGCCTCCGTCTCCATCTCGACAGCCGCCTCAACCTGGGCATCAGCCTGGGTCTCGGCGCTCTCCGCCTTGCGGCCCATCGTACGGCGCGCCCAGCTCAGCCATGCGGCCGGGGCGCCCTTCAGGCCCTTACGCTCGTTCATATCGCTCGACTCCTGAGTTTCGATTCGCTCGTTGCTCATGTTTCGCTCGTTCTCTCTCCTGCCGGGTCGTCACGCTTGTGCACGTGCACGATCGGCTATTCGCTCTGCTGTTTTCCCTGTTAAAACAGCGTTTTCTACTTCTCTCAAAACTACTCGCCCCGTCTTTTGGGCATAGCAATGCCAAAGAGGGTTTTTGTTCATGAATAATTATCTACAAATCGGCAACGATGTAAAGTCGGGACGATAACGTTATTGGCCTTTATACTGGCCTTTTGTTGTTGACATCTGGTTATTTTCGCCGATTTTTCTCTTGACTTTCCGCAAGTTCAGTTATAGCGAAATCGTGAGAAATTCACTCAAACTTGAAAATTGACTGAAAATCAATATTGATATAATGATTATATTCTTTTGTTTCTTAATAATATATTCATGTATACATATACGAATTTGATACAAATGACCAGTTCAGTCCACCTTTATTGCTCTCCAATTTATATCACTATATTTCTATATGACTATGTATTCTCAGTTTTCTAATTTCACTCTATCCCTATAGTATATATAGACCTAATCATTATATGATTAGGTCTATATATCTCATGACAATTTGGTAACAAAGAAAGTTTTTCGACAACTTTTTTCACATTGACACATATAGCGCAAATTTCCCCGCCGAACGGTCATCCCCCACCGAAGTGGGACACCTTACCCGGTAAGCCGTCCCACTCCCCCGACCCGCTCCCTCTTCCCAACGGGACACCTTACCCGGTAGGGTGTGCCACTTCGGGGGTTCTAGCGACAGGGCATTCCCGCCAGAAGCGTGGCCGCCCGCTCCTCCGAACCGTCGCCCTCTCTCAGTGAGAGACCGACATGCGTCCGTTTCGGGCCGTAACGTGACAACGGCGTCCGGAAGGCTCCGGACGCCGTCGATACGGGCTATACGCGGGCAGTTACACCGGCTATTTCATCAGCTTGCGAATGAGCTGCTCGTAGGCCGCCACAGCCTGTTGAAGCTCCGACTTGTGATTATCCCAGTACTCGTCGAGGGCCTGGCGCATCACCTCGGCCCGCGTGATCTTCTTCACCTGAGCCAGTAGGTCGGCGTGCTCGCGCTGTTCAGCGGTCATGGGCACGAGCACCTGGGCTGTCATGCGGTTCGAACCCGGCTCTGCGGCCTCTTCTATCTCAACGGCCTTCTTGCGCGGCTTGCGCGCCCGCTTGGGCTTCGCCGGCACTGCAGCTGGTTCGGAAACCGTCACCTCAGCGCTTTCAACAATGGCCCCCTCGCCCAACGAGGCAGGATCGGCCGACACACCCTGGCCGACATCTTGGGACTGGGCAGCCACCACGCCGCCCTCGCCCATCATCGCATCGGCGAAGAAATCCGGCACGGCGGCGGGCAGCGTCACGTCGGAGGCCGCGCTCTTCACTTGACGCGGAGCTCGCTTTCCCGTGCGGTTGCCGGAAGCCGTCGCCTTCGCGGCGACAGGAGCATCGGCCACCTCCTGCACGTCCACATCCGTCTCGGTGCCATCGACGGTTTCAGCCGCCTCCTTAGAGGACGCCCCCAAAAGCGCGCCCTCTTCCCGCTCCGATTCGACAATCGATAGCTCAGCGTCAGGATGATTCGACGGTTCCGGCTTTGCGCCTTCTGCTTCCTGGGCCGCCCCGATGAACGCCGCGGCCGCCCGGGCCGCCTCCATCTGAGCCCGCAGATCCTTCTTAGCCATTGACGCCCTCCATGAGCTCCTCGATGAAGAATCGGTAATCGTAGGCCACCTTCGCCGACGGCGCATATTCGAACAGCGACTGCTTCACCGCCTGTGCCTCCTTGATAACCGTCGCCTCGCGAATCCATGCGCGGAAGACCTTAGTGTCCAGCTCGGCAGCCATGGCCTCAGCATCCTCGTGGATAATACGCGAGATAGACGTGCGCGGGTTGTAGCGCGTAAGCAGGATGCCGGCGATCTTCAAATCAGGGTTCGTATACTCGCGGATAGCCTCGATAGTGGCCGCCAAATCGGTCACGCCATCGAGCGAATAGGCATCGGCCTGAGCCGGGATGACCACCCAATCCGATGCTGTGAGCGCGTTCACCGTGAGCGTACCCAACGCCGGGGGCGTGTCCAGAATGGCGAAATCGTAGCTATCGGCCACGGCGGCGAGAGCCTTGCGCAGGCGATAATCCTTCCCTACGCTGGACATGAGATCGTCGGCTTTGCCGTTCAGGCGGCTCGCCGGTACCACTGCATACCCGTCGATAAGCTGCGCGGCCTCGGCGATCGTGGCGTCGCCGGTGAGCACATCGAGCGACGAGGCGACGCCGGCCGTAGCGGCCTTCAACGTGGTGGAGAGGTTCATCTGCGGGTCGAGATCGATATAGAGCACCCGCGCCCCGTCCTGCGTGAGCTTCGCCCCGATGGCCAAGTTGGTGGTCGTCTTCGCCACGCCTCCCTTTTGGGAGGCGGCCGCCAAAGTAATCATGCCGCTATCCTTCCCTTGTTCCCTAGTCGGCTGCCACGGCGGCAACCCTCTATCCTATAATCTCTCTAGGCGAACTATAACATATAATGTTGTTAGGAATATAGGGTGTAATAGGTCAGGGTCTCCAAATGCCCTTCTCGGTGATGATGGCGTCAATGAGAGCGCCCGGTGTCACATCGAAGGCGGGGTTGAACACCTCCACGCCGGAGATGGGCTGCGCAAGCACCTCAGCACCGTCACGCTCCTCGATGGGAATGCCGGCACCGGTGGCGCACGCCACATCGCGCGTGCTCTCCGGCGCGGCCACGAAGAACGGAATGCCGAAATGATGCGCGAGCACCGCCACGCCCAGCGTGCCTATCTTATTGGCGGTATCACCGTTGGCCGCAATGCGGTCGGCGCCCACCACCACCGCATCGATACGGCCCGCAGCCATGAGGCTCGCAGCCATGTTGTCGCAGATGAGCGTCGCGGGCACCCCGGCCTGTGCAAGCTCCCATACCGTCAGGCGCGCACCTTGGCCCACCGGCCGCGTCTCGTCGGCGTACACGCGCTCCACGAGCCCTTCCTCGGCGGCAGCGTACACCACGCCGAGCGCCGTGCCGTAGAAGGCTGTGGCAAGGCTGCCGGCATTGCAGTGGGTGAGCAGGTTCAGCGAATGCCCCTTCGCGCGTGACAAATCGCGCAGCAGCGCCGCGCCATGGGCGCCGATAGCGCGGTTAGCCGCCTCATCCTCGGCAATGAGAGCCTCGGTGAGCTCGTATAGCCCCTCGGCCACCTGTCGGGGCGTAGCGCCCGCCTTGAGCGCCTCTGAGGCCGTCTCAAGGGCCTTGCTGACTGCCCAGGATAGATTGACCGCCGTGGGGCGCGCCGCGGCCACCACCGCCGCCGCCTTCCTCAGCCGCGCCGCGAAAAGGGCCGTCGATACCGAACCGTCCATCCCGTCGCCGGGGACCGCCTCATCCCCTGCAGTGGCACGGGCGCCTGCAACCAGTACCAAGCCGCAATCATCCGCCAGCTCGAAGGCCGCGAGCATGACCGCCGCAGCCCCCGCCACCCCGATGGCCGGAGCACCGCGCACGGCGAGCGCCTTCACCGCGTCAACCACCTGGCGCCAATCGTCAGTGCGGATCCACTCAAGCTCGCCTGGCAGCGCCCGCTGGTCGATCATCGCCACCTGCGGTGCCACCGTATCCGCAAAGGCCTCTCGCCCGGGTTCCGCCAACGCCTCCCCCGCCACCCGCTCTACGTAAATCGTTCGCGGAAGATTCTCCAGATGCAGCGACATACAAAATCCTTTTCCCAGTTCAGATATGCTATCGGTAAAGTCAAGACTTACTGTGCTATTTGTAATACGTTACTTTGTTCCCGTCAACGGTGTAAGACCCGTGTGCTGGCAGTGCCTTCTGCATCTATTGGCTCGCCCAACAAGGCAGGAGGTGATGGCCTATGGAGATAGCACTTCTCGTTGTTCAGCTGCTGACCGCTTTCACAGGGTTGGCGACCGCGGTGGTGAAACTCTGTACCCAGAGCACCGAGCAGAAACGCACGCTTGCTGATAAAGAAGGCTCGGACGTACCGGCGTCCGAGCCTCACAGCAAAAACGGCACTGCCCGCTAAGGAACCGGGCTTCCGTTGGCGCTCATTTTAGCAACCTCGCGCCGCATCCGCAACACCTCTTACGCAAAAGGCGCGGGAAGCCGGAGCCTCCCGCGCCCGTAAGGGGCGAATTTGCGCGATGCCTAGCGCTGCTGAATGGCAGCCTGGGCGGCGGCCAGACGGGCCACCGGCACGCGGTAGGGAGAGCAGCTCACATAGTTCAGGCCGATGCGGTTGAACGTGTGGATGGACTCCGGATCGCCGCCGTGCTCGCCGCACACGCCGCAGACGATATCGGGATTGCCCTCATGGCCCAGCTCAACGCCCATCTGCACCAGCTTCGCCACACCCGGATCGATGGTAGCGAAGGGGTTGTAGGGCAGCAGGTGCTCCTCCAGGTACTGCGGCACGAACTCGCCCTCCACGTCGTCGCGGCTGAAGCCGAAGGTGGTCTGGGTGAGGTCGTTGGTGCCGAAGGAGAAGAAGTCAGCCTCAGTGGCAATCTCGTTGGCAGTCACAGCCGCTCGCGGCAGCTCGATCATGGTGCCCACGGGGATGGACAGCTCCACGCCCTCGGCGGCGGACACCTCGGCGATGACGGCCTCGGCCACGCCGCGCAGCTTCGCCAGCTCGGGCAGCACCGACACAAGCGGGATCATGATCTCGGGCTTCGGATCCAGGCCCTCCTTCTTCAGCTGCGCCGCCGCAGTGGCGATGGCGCGCACCTGCATCTCGGGCAGGATGGGATACACGATGCCCAGACGACAGCCGCGCATGCCCAGCATCGGATTCTGCTCGGCGAAGCCGTCGATCTTCTCCAGCAGCGCGCGCTTCTCGGCGATGACGTCGGCCGAAGCGCCGGTGGCCTCCAGCTTCGCGATCTCCACCTCCAGCTCGCGCGGGCTCTCCAGGAACTCGTGCAGCGGCGGATCCAGCAGACGCACGATCACCGGCAGGCCGTCCATGGCCTTGAACATGCCGTAGAAGTCGCCCACCTGAGCCTCGTAGAGGTCGGCCACGGCCTTCTCGCGGATGAGCTCGTCGTCGTTCAGGATGAAGGTCTGGATGATCTGCTTGCGATCGCCCAGGAACATGTGCTCGGTACGGCAGAGTCCGATGCCCTCGGCGCCGAAGTCACGGGACAGCTCGGCATCCTCGGGATTGTCGGCATTGGCACGCACGCCCAGAGTGCGGAACTCGTCGGCCCACTCCAAAATGGTGTCCAAATCGCCGGTGAGCTCGGGCATCACCAGATCAACCGCGCCCAGCACCACAATACCGGTGGTGCCGTCGATGGAGATCAGGTCGCCCTCGCGGATGACGATGTCGGTGCCGGCGATGGCGGCTTCCTTCTTGGCGGCGTCAATCTTCAGCGCCTCAACGCCGCACACGCACGGCGCGCCCATGCCGCGGGCGATAACGGCCGCGTGGCTGGTCTTGCCACCGTGAGAGGTGAGGATGCCCTCGGCGGCGATCATGCCGGCCAGGTCGTCGGGGTTGGTCTCCCAGCGCACGAGCACGCACTTGCGGCCGGCCTCGGCGGCGGCCACGGCGTCGGCGGCAGAGAACACGGCCTCGCCCACCGCGGCGCCCGGGCTGGCGTTCAGGCCGCGGGCCACCACGTCGTAGGTGGCGTCCTTGTCGAACTGCGGGTGCAGCAGCTGGTCCAGCTGGTCGGGAGCCACGCGCATAACGGCCTCTTCCTTGGTGATGAGGCCCTCCTTCTCCATAGCGATGGCGATGCCGAGCGCGGCGGCGGCGGTACGCTTGCCGGCGCGGGTCTGGAGCATCCAGAGCTTGCCCTGCTCGATGGTGAACTCAATGTCGCACATGTCACGGAAGTGGTTCTCCAGCACCTCGAAGATCTCCTCGAGCTGGGCGCCGGCCTCTTCCAGACCCTCCACTTCCTTCAGCTCAGCGATGGGGCTCGTGTTGCGGATGCCGGCCACCACGTCCTCGCCCTGGGCGTTCACGAGATAGTCGCCGTAGAACTCCTTGGCGCCGTTGGCGGGGTTGCGCGTGAAGGCCACGCCAGTGGCGCTGGTGTTGCCCTTGTTGCCGAACACCATGGACTGCACGTTCACGGCCGTGCCCAGGTCGTCGGCGATCTTGTTGGTCTGGCGGTAGAGGACCGCACGCGGGTTGTTCCAGGAGCCGAACACGGCCTCGATGGCCAGCTGCAGCTGCACCATGGGGTCCTGCGGGAAGGCAACGGCGCCATCCACCACGAGGGAGGGATAGGCCTCGCCGTCGACGTTGTCGGTGAAGATGGCCTTGAACTCGGCGACGAGCTCCTGCAAATCCTCAGCGGTCAGGTCGGTGTCGGAGGCCGCGCCGCGGTCGTTCTTCATAGCCACGATGGCGTTCTCGAACAGGTCGCCGTCGAGACCCATAACCACGTTGGAGAACATCTGGATGAAGCGGCGGTAGGAGTCCCAAGCGAAGCGCGGGTTCTCGGTCTGCTTGATGAGGCCGTTGATGGACTCGTCGTTCAGACCCAGGTTCAGCACGGTGTCCATCATGCCCGGCATGGAGAAGGGGGCGCCGGAACGGACGGACACGAGCAGCGGATCCTCGGCGTCGCCGAGACGCTTGCCCATGCGCTCCTCCAGGTCAGCGCGGTACTCGGCGATGGTATCGAGCGCGCCTTCGGGCCAGGTGTTGTCGGCGTTGGCGTACTCCATGCAGGTCTGGCAGGTGATGGTGAATCCCGGAGGCACCGGCAGGCCGATGTTGGCCATCTCGGCGAGGTTCGCGCCCTTGCCGCCGAGCACCCATTTCATATCGGTGTTGCCCTCGGTCACGTTGTTCCCGTTGGCGTCCTTGCCAAAGGCGTAGACGCGCTTCACTGCTTCTGTCACCTTACTTCTCCTTAAGCTGTGCACGATACGCGTGCGGCTTACCGTTTCGCCCGAGCAAACCGACGGCCCCCGCGGCTCCCGATGCCGCAACACCCCTCGCCCGGCAGCGATCCACCGCGACCAGTTTCCCGAGATGGTGTCGCGCACCGGGCATCCGCACGGCCATGCCGGCGACTCCGACGCGCTCATAAAATGAACTTCCCTGATTATAGGCTATTTCCCCGCTGATGGCTCCCCCGTTGGCCGATGGGCTGCCGCTGTACCGCAAAATCTCCCGAGCGGCACCTGTAACCTGCTCTGTTACGGTCGCTCGGGGTCACACCCCCCCCCCCGCCGGGCACAGCGGCATTCACACCTTCCGTGAGCGTATGCGGAAATCCCCCGCACTCGCAACCGCCGCCGGCCGCACGCCTGCACTCGCAGCGCGCCCGCGAGCCGCCCCCGCCATTCCCTTAGCCCAGAGCCTCGTCGGTTACAGGATGGCTGCGCTCGAAGTAGCGCAGGATCTCCTGAGCGGTCTCCTCTACGGCGCGGCCCTCGGTATGGATCACGATGCACCCGAGTCGGCGCATGAGCGCACGAGACGCCTCCAGGTCGCGGTAGATGTACTCCGGGTCGGCGTAGTTCTTCGAGAGCATGGCGAACTGGCCGCCGCCGGTCTTCCCCGCAGCCTTCTTGATGCGCTTCTGGCGAATGCCGATGAGCACCTCCGGGCTGATCATCAGGCCGAACAGACGCGTGCGCTCCACCTCGAACAGTTGGGCCGGCGGCTCAGTGGACGGATCGAGCGGCACGTTGGCCACCTTGTAGCCCTGCTGGGCCAGATAGATCGACAGCGGCGTCTTCGACGAGCGCGATACGCCCAGAAGCACGATATCGGCCTGCGTGAGGTCCTCGGGCGCACGGCCGTCGTCATGGGCGATGGTGAACTCGATGGCACCGATGCGGCGGAAGTAGTTGCTGTCCACCACACGCAGAGCGCCGGGTTCGTTCACCGGCTCCATGCCGCTCATCTCGGCGATGGCGTCCACCGCGCTCGTCATGACGTCTACCGCCAGGATGTTGGGATGCCGCTCGGTGAAGGCGGCCAGCTCGCGGCGAATGCCCGCATCCACGATGGTGTAGAACACGAGGATGCGGTCGTCGCCGTACGTGCGCTGGTGGTAGGCCACATGATCGACCAGGTAGTCGTGCACCTCCTGATAGCTCTTGATCTTCGAGAACACCTCAAGACGCGGGTTGGTCACCCCGAACTGGGCCGCAGCGGCCCGGGCCACCACCTGGGCAGTCTCGCCGATGGAGTCGGACACGACGTGAATGGTGGGCACGCGGGCGGCGCGCTCGGCAGGCGTGTGATTATGCATTCGGCACCCCTTCCACCGGAAAGCCCGGAAAACCAGCGAGGTTCCGGCCGACAGGAAATATCGGGCGGAACCTCGGCATTGACAGATCAGCCCGCTCGACGGCCGGCAAAGATGCGGCCGCCGCGCAAGCGGAACAACATTACTTCTTGGCCATCTGGCCGAAGTCGGCCACGTGGGCGAACACGTTGGCGAAGCGGTTCAGCAGCTTCAGACGGTTCGCGCGCACCTCGGGATCGTCGTCCATGACCATGGTGGTCTCGAAGAAGGTATCCACCGGAGCACGCAGGGCGGCGAGCGCCACGAGCGCGTCGGCGAAGCGATCCTCGCGCAGGGCGGCCGCCACGGCCTCCTCGGCACCCTCCACGGCCTCAGATAGCGCGGTCTCCACCTCGCTGAGTTCGGCGGTCTTGTAGCCGGTGCCCAGGCCGATCTCGCGCAGGTTGTTGGCGCGGGCAAAGGCGGTGGCCAGGTCGGCGAACACCTCCGGGTCATGCGTGCGGGCGGCCTCCAGGGCGCGGGCGCGGGCGGCCAGCACCATGGGCTCCTCGATTCCGCAGGCCAGCACCGCGTCGATGGTGTCGGCCTTCACGCCGGCATCGCGCAGAGCCACCTTCTCGCGGGTGATGAAGAAATCGATGATCTCGCGACGCACAGCGGCGTTGTCGAACTCAAGCCCGGCCTCGCGGTAGATGATGAGCGCGGCGTCGATAGTCTCCACCAGGCTGATGGGCAGCCCCGTCTCCTCCAAGATGGCCAGCACGCCCAGCGCGGCGCGGCGCAGAGCGAACGGGTCGGAGGAGCCGGTGGGAGACTGACCCACGGCGAACAGGCCGCAGATGGTGTCGATCTTGTCGGACAACGCCACCACCTGGCCGATCACATCGGTGGGAATGGCGTCGCCGGAGAAACGCGGGCGGTAGTGCTCGGCGATGGCGCGGGCCACGCGCTCGGGCTCGCCGGCAGCCGTGGCGTAGTAGCTGCCCATAATGCCCTGGACGCTCGTGAACTCCACCACCGCGCCCGTGACCAGGTCGGCCTTGGCCAGGTAGGCGGCGCGCGCGATGTCGCGCATCTCGGCGGCCTCGATGCCGGCGGCCGACGTGATGCGGGCCGACAGCTTCACCACACGGGCGGTCTTGTCGCGCATGGTGCCGAGTGCCTCCTGGAACACCACCTCGTCCAGGCGGTCGACGAAGTCGGCCAGGGGAATCTTCAGGTCCTCGTCGTAGAAGAACTTCGCGTCGTAGAGGCGGGCGGCCACCACGCGCTCGTTGCCGTCGACGATGGTGGCCTCATGGGCCGGGTCGCCGTTGGACACGATGATGAACTGGTTCGTGAGCTTGCCGTCAGCGTCGTAGAGCGGGAAGTAGCGCTGGTGCATGAGCATGGCGTCGACGATGATCTCCTCGGGAACCTTGAGGAAGTCGGCGTCGAAGGTGCCCACCATGGGCGTGGGGAACTCGGAGAGGTTGATGACCTCGGTGAGGGTCTTGGCCGGCAGATCGGCGGTATAGCCCGTGGCGGCCTCGATGGCGGCCACGCCCTCGCGGATGACCTGCTCGCGCTCGGCCTGGGTGGGCACCACGAAGGCACCGCGGATCACCGGCAGAAGCTCGTCGGCCGAGGAAACCTCGTGCGGGCCGGGAGCCAGGAAACGGTGGCCGCGGGTCTTGTTGCCCGCTTCGAGCCCCGCGTAGCGCACGGGCACCACCTCGTCGCCCAAAAGCGCCACTATCCAGCGCACCGGGCGCGAGAACATCTCGCTCGTAGTGCCCCAGCGGCAGCTCTTCGGCCAGTTGATGGCGTCGATCACGCCGCCGAGCACCTCGGGCAGAAGCTCGGCGGTGCGGGCGGCGGGCACGTTGCGCACGGCGTAAACGTACTCGACTCCGTTCTCGTCGCGACGCTCGAGCGCGTCCACGTCGAGCCCCTTGCCGCGGGCGAACCCGATAGCGGCCTTAGTGGGGGCACCGGTCTCGTCGAAGGCGATGGAGGCCGCAGGCCCGCGGAAGACCTCTTCCAGGGCCTCGGTCTGGGCCGCCACGTCGGCCACCACGGCCACCAAACGCCGCGGGGTGGTGTAGATGGCCACCTCGCCGTGGGGAATGCGCACGGCATCGAGCGCCGCGGGCACCAGCTCGGCCAGCTGCTCGGTGGCGCGCTTCAAATCGAAGGCGGGAATCTCCTCGGTGCCGATCTCGAAGGCGAGAGTCGCGGTATTCGTCATCTTAGGCCTCCTTCTCGGACGCGTCGGAACTCTCGGCGATGGTCACGAACTCGAAGGCGCGCTCGGAATGATCGGCCGCAGCGGCCGCGCCGGGGCAGCCGCCGCCGGCAGGCGCCTCAGGATGCATCGGCATCACATTCGCCGGCTTCTCGAGCGCGGGCTTCGCGAGCGGGTCGGGTACGTCAGCGAGCAGGGCATCCAGATCGGACGTATCCACGTCCATCCCCACCACGTTCTTCATGTACGAGGCGCAGCACGCCTTGGCCAGCGTGCGCACGCGCAGAATGTAGGCCATGCGCTCGGTGGCCGAGATGACGCCGCGGGCGTCCAGCAGGTTGAAGGCGTGGCAGCACTTCAGCACCGAGTCGTAAGCCGGCAGCGGGAGCGCGGCCTTCAGGGTGCGCAGGCACTCCACCTCGCGGTCGGCGAACTCCTGGAACAAAAAGTCGGTGTCAGCCACCTCGAAGTTGAACTTCGAGTACTCGCGCTCGTTTTCCAGGTACACGTCGCCGTAGGTGAACTCCACGCCGTCGTCGCCGCGGGCCCACACGATGTCGTACATGTTGTCCACGCCCTGGACGAACATGGTCAGACGCTCCAGGCCGTAGGCGATCTCCACGGGCACAGGGTTGCACTCGAAGCCGCCTACCTGCTGGAAGTAGGTGAACTGGGTGACCTCCATGCCGTCAATCCAGATCTCCCAGCCCAGGCCCCAAGCGCCGAGCGTGGGGCTCTCCCAGTCGTCTTCCACGAAGCGCACGTCGTGGGCCGCCACGTCGATGCCGATAGCCTCGAGACTGCCCAGGTACAGCTCCTGGATGTTGTCGGGCGAAGGCTTGATGAGCACCTGGAACTGGTAGTAGAACTGCCCGCGATTGGGGTTCTCTCCGTAGCGGCCGTCGGTGGGACGGCGGCAACCCTGCACATAGCAGGTGCGCCAGGTGTCCGGGCCCAGCGAGCGCAGCGTCGTAGCCGGGGCGTTGGTGCCAGCGCCCACCTCGTTGTCGTAGGGCTGCAAGACCACGCAACCGGTGCTCGCCCAGTAGCGCTGCAGGTTCATGATGACGTCTTGGAACGTGGGGGGCAGCTTCTCAGCATCCACGGCAGCTGCGGCGTCCTCTCTCATGGCTCTCCTTCTTCGGTCGGATACGGAATATGGGTAGCGCTGACAACGGCTCGGGCAAAAAGCCCTACAGAAGGCCGATCTGAGTCAGCGGCCAGTAGATGAACAGCGCCTTGCCAGTTACGCTCGATTCCCCGATGGCGCCGAAATAGCGGGAATCCTGGGAATTGGTGCGATGGTCGCCCATCACCCACAGCCCTCCGGGGGGCACGGTGTAGGGGTAGGTGATCTCCTCGAACAGGTAGCTGTGCAGAGGCAGCGAGGGCTCTCCATGGGTGTAAGGCTCATCCTGCAGCACGTCGTCGACGTAGACGCGGCCGTCGCGCAAATCAACCGTCTGCCCGCCCACGGCGATAACGCGCTTAATGAGGATACGGCCCGCATGCTCGGGGTCGGGATCCTCGAAGGTGACGATGTCGCCAGCGGCGGGCGTGCGGCTGTAGTAAGTGATCTTCTCGGAGAGCACCATATCGCCGGGCATGATGGTGGTCTCCATGGAGCCGGAGGGAATCTCGTAGGCCTGGAAAACGAAGGTGCGCAAGCCCCAGGTCAGGCCGAGCACGAGGGCAACGAGGACGATGATGCTGAGAAGCGTGTGCAGAATACCTTCGGATTGAGAAGCCTGTGTGCGCCCATGCATCGAAATACGAACCCTTCCCTACAGCCGAAAAATACCGTGAACTGCCATCATAGCGCTTCGGAAGCGCCGCGCTCGCCTGGTTCGCGAGACAACAGAAATTTCTGGTCAGCGGCCGTAAGAAGCCCGGCCTCCTCGAAGGCCGCCAGCAGGTCGGGGCGCGCGTCGGCCGTGCGTGCCAGGCTCTGCTCGCGGCGCCAGCGGGCCACTGCCGCATGGTTGCCCGACAGAAGCACCGCCGGCACCTCCATGCCGCGGAACGTCGCCGGACGCGTGTACTGCGGGTACTCCAAAAGCCCGCTCGTGAATGACTCGTCCACCGGGCCATCCGCCGCGCCCAGCACACCCGGCAGCTTGCGCACCACAGCGTCGATGACCACCATGCTGGCCAGCTCGCCGGAGGTGAGCACGTAGTCGCCGAGCGAGATAACGTGATCGGCCAGAGAGTACACGCGCTCGTCGATGCCCTCGTAGTGGCCGCACACGAACAGCAGATGATCCTCGCACGCCAGCTCGCTGGCGTAGGCGTCGTCGAAGGTGCGCCCCTGCGGCGCAAGGAAGACGATCTTGGGGCGGTGTTGCTGCTGATCCCCCTGGGGCGAAGCCGCCGGATACCCTGATTCGCTCAGACAGTCCTTGCTTCCGACTCCCCCTGGGACGGGATTTCGGGTAGCGCTCAGTCGCTCAGACAGTCCTCGCTCGGCGCGACAGCCCACTGGGCTGATCGCGTTTGCTGCGGAACTCGCTTGGTGAGCACCACCCGAAACCCCGCCGGGCTCGCCCATGGCTGCGGCAAGTTTCGCTTCCACTACGTCGCGTCCCAGAATGTCCTCCACGGCCTCGAAGATGGGCTCGCACTTCATGACGAGGCCGGCGCCGCCGCCGTAAGGGTCGTCGTCGGTAGTGCGGTGACGGTCGTGGGTCCAATCGCGCAGGTCGTAGGCGCGGAAATCCAGAATGCCCTTCTCCTGGGCGCGCTTCATCATGGACTCGCCCATGACCGAGTCGTACATATGGGGAAACGTCGAGAGGGTTTCGATGAGCATGACAGGTCCGTTCGTCGCGGCGGTCGGGTGGAGCGGGTGCAGCAGGCCGCTACAGATCCAGCAGGCCGTCGGGGCACCTAAGGCGAATGAGGCGCGCATCCTCGTCCACCGCTTCTACGAACTCGTCGACGAGCGGCACCAGAGCTTCGCTGCCGTCGGGGCGACGCACCACCAGCAAAGGCTGCATGGCCCGGTCGTCCACCGCGGCCACCTCGCCCACCAAGCCGGCCCGCGCATCCTCTACGCGCCAGCCATCCCAGTCGGGCAGGCCCTCGGGCTCCTCCAGCAGGTCCAGATCTACATCGGCTTCGTGCACGAGGCACCGGCAGCCAGCCAGCATCTCGGCGCAGGTAAGGTCAGCCACCTCGGCGAAGGTGACGAGCGCCTCGTTGTCGGCCAGCTCATCGGCCCTCTCAACGTGCACGCGGCGCGGGGCATCCAGCACCGGCGGCACCAAGGCTACTTCCAGACCCGGGTACAGCAAAGCGGGAAGGCCCGACGCACCACGTGCGACGAGCCCTCCATTCAGATTTTTCGTTTTCGCCAGATAGGCGATATCGATCCAACCGCGCATTTAATCGATGAGCTCCACATCGACCAACTTGCCCGAGCGCGACGCAGCCGCGCGGGCGAGGGTGCGAATAGCCTTGATCACGCGGCCCTGACGCCCGATGACCTTGCCGGCGTCGCCCTCGGCGACCCGAATCTCGACGACAACGCTGCCGTCCTCGGCCTCGACGGACGTCACTTCCAGCTCGTCGCTCTCGTCGACGAGCGGGCGGACGATGGAATCGACCAGTCCGGCCAGATCCTCAGTCAGATCGGCCATGACGATTAGGCGTTCTCGCGGGCAGCCTTGTACAGGCGCTCCACCGTATCGGTGGGCTGGGCGCCGTTGGCCAGCCACTTCTCCATCTTCTCCATGTCGAACTTGATGAGGTGCGGATGGCAGCAGGGGTTGTAGCGGCCCACCTCCTCGATGAAGCGGCCGTCGCGCGGGGCGCGAGAATCGGCGGCGACGATGCGGTAGTACGGACGCTTCTTGGCGCCGTGACGGGCGAGGCGAATCTTGACTGCCATGAAATGGAACTCCTTCTACACTGATACTTCTCTATACGCAAGCACTGCTCGCACAGTGCGGCGAAAACAGCAGTTGCTTATATTACGGCTTAACGGCCCGTTTGACAAGCGTTCGTCCACGAACTATCCACGGACGGTGCCGGCGGCACCCGCAGCTCCACGACGCGGGTGGCGATGCGGGCGGCCAGAGCCGGGGAATGGGACACGAACACGAGGCCCATGTTCCGCCGCTCGGCCTCGGCGAGCAGCACCGACCAGATACGGGCCTGGGTGACCGCGTCGAGCATCGTGGATACCTCGTCAGCAATGAGGTAGCGAGGGCGCGCCAGCAGGGCACGGGCGATGCAGAAGCGCTGCAGCTCACCGCCGGAGAGCTCGCGGGGATAGCGGGTGAGCCACTGCCTCCGAATGCCGAGCTCCTCCAGCAGACGCGCCTCGTCGTCGGCCATCGTCGCACCGTCCAGCAGACGCGCCTCGTCGCCAGGCGCCTCCGCTCCCCTCCTCAGGGGCGCACGCCCCGCGCGCCCAAGCCGGCTGCCGCGGGCCTCGTCGAGGCTCGCCTCCATACGCAGACGCGGATCCAACGCGCGCTCGGGATGCTGGCCGATAAGCTGCACCGGACATGTGCCGTGCCGGGGCAGCGGCGCGCCATCGACGAGCACCTGACCGCCCTGAGGCTCCGCATAACCTGCTAGCAGGCGGCAAAGCGTGGTTTTGCCGGCACCCGACGGAGCGGCTATCTGCACGCGCTCGCCCGGCGCCACCGTCAGGGTCAGGCGTTCGAAGAGGATATGGCCGTCGAAAGACGCCGTTAGGTCGCGAGCCTCTAGCATGGATGTGCCCCGCTTTCATCATGCGGACCGCGGCCCGCGGAGTCGGCCATAGTCGTCGGAGCGGAACCCGCAGGGTCGGGCGCAGCCGCCGGAACACAGCCGCCGTCTTCACCGCAAAGCGCGTCGCCGACCCCCGTGCCGGGCACCATGAAGCCGTGCTCGGGCAGCGCGTGCCAGAGTTCGCGGCTAAAAGGGTGCGCGAGCAGAGCGGGATCGGCGAAGGAGGCCACGGCAGTCTCCTCCACCACGGTGCCATCGCGGAAGACCGCCACGCGATCGGCCACGGTGAGCGCCAACTCGATATCGTGGGTGATGAGCACCACCCCGCCGCCAGCATCGGCGAAGGCGCGAAGGTCGGCCAGCGCCGCCACCGCCAGCGGCAGATCGAGGCCGGGCGTGGGCTCGTCGGCAATGATGAGCTTGGGCGACTCCATAAGCGCGCAGCACAGAAGCACACGGCGCGCCATACCGCCGGACAGCTCATGGGGGTACAGGCGCGCCACATCCTCGGAAAGGCCGTAGCGGGCGAAGAGTTCTCGACGTCGTGCGCGTCGACGGGCGGCATCGGCACGGCGCGCGGCACCGCGACCGCAGGCGGCGCCTTCCACCTGACGGCCCACCCGCATGAGCGGATCCAGGCTCGCCACCGACTGAGGCACGAGCGCAATGCCGTGCCCGCGCTCGGCCGCCAGCGTCGCAGCATCCATGGGCGCACCGTCGAACCAAATGCGGCCGCGCACGAGGGCATTGGGCTCGAACAGGCCCAGCACCGCATCAGCGAGAAGGGTCTTGCCCGACCCCGACGCGCCCACCACAGCCACGATCTCGCCCTCGTGCACCGAGAGGCTCAAGGAATGAATGACCTCGACCTCGCGCTGGGGCGCATCAACATAGCGCCGCAGCCGGCTCTGGGCGCGCGTGCGCGGGCGACGGCCGGCGACGCCGCGGCCGGCGAGGACATCGCAACCAGCGGCGTCACGCCCAGCAGCCCAGGCAACGGCGTCGCCATCGACGCTTTCCCCGTCTCCCCCGCTTTCCCCGTCATCTGTATGCTCGTCGTACATGCGAAACGACACCGACAGATCCTCTACCGTGAGCAGATGGTGGCCGTGGGCGTGACGCGAATCGGCCGCATGGGAGTGATGGTGGTGCACCGGAGACGCGCCATGGTCGAGCGACTCGTGGGCGCCGGGCACCCCTTCAGCGACCCTCGCCTCGGGCACGCGGGCGGCGTCGGACGCGATGCGATTCTCTTCCACAACCCCTCCTATTCCTGGGCGTGGGCCGGTTCCACGAGCTTGCGCAGACCTTCCCCCACCACATCGAACAGTATGACGCAGCCCACAAGCGCGAGCCCCGGGAACACCGCGAGCCACCAGAGACCGGCCGAGAGGTACCCCATGGACTCCGACAGGATGACGCCGATGGCGGGCATCTCGGGCGGCAGCCCAAAGCCGAGGAAGGTGATGGCGGCCTCGTGGAGGATGGCATGGGGAAACAGCAGCACAAGCCCTACCACGAACTGCGGAAGCACATGGGGCAGCATGTGGCGCAGGGCGATGGACGCGCGGCCCGCGCCGAGGCGCGCGGCGGCCGTGACGAAGTCGGCCGACTTGCATTGCAGAATCTCGGCCCGCAGCACGCGGGCAAGGCTCGGCCAGTGGGTAAGCGCCACGCCGATGGTCACGCCCCAGAACCCCTTTCCCAAGGCGTAGGAGATGAGGATGAGCAGCACGATATGCGGAATGCCCATCATAAGATCGGTAAGCCAGCCGACGGCATGGTCGGCCCAGCGCGGACCGAGGGCCGCAGCGGCGGCTAAAGCGAGCGCAATGAGTGCCGAGGCCGCGGCGGCGCCCAAGCCTACGAGCACACTCGTGGAAAGGCCGGCCAGCGTGCGGCAGAGCATGTCGCGACCCATCCAATCGGTGCCGAAGGGGTGCGAAAGCGAGGGCGCGAGGTTCTTGGCCGCGAAGTCGACGGACTGTGCCGCAGGTTCCACGATGCGGCCCGCGACCACTACAGCCAGAAGCAGCACCACAGCCGCAACGACCAGCGCGAATGCGCGGCGGCGGTTCGGAAGACGACGCGCGCGGGGCGCCGAGAGCACAGGGGCATCCGACGTGGCACCGAGAGCCCCTCCGGCCGTTCCGGCCCCATCGAGGGCCGCGAGTGCGGCATCGGTCATCGGGAGCCTCCTTCCGCACATCCGAGGTCACCCGGCACACGTCGGCGCACCGGACGCAAACGGGGGTCCACCAATCCGTAGATGAGGTTCGCGGCCAGGTTCCCCGCGAACACGAGCGCCGCCGACACGAGCGCGATGCCGGCGAGCAGCGCCACGTCGCCCCCGAGACCGGCCGTCACAGCCGCCTGGCCGAGGCCGGGATAGCTGAACACCTCCTCCACGAGCACTGAGCCGCCGAAAATCTCCGCTATCTGGGCGAACTGCAGGGTAATGGCCGGCAGCGCCAGATTGCGCAGCCCATGGCGCATCATGGCACCCGTGCGGCTGGCGCCCCGCGCCCGGGCGAAGCGCACGTAGTCGCTGGCCAGCACATCTACAGCCTTGGCGCGCGTGTGCAGGGCGACGTTTGCCACCCCCACCACCGACAGTGTGATGGCAGGCAGAGCCATATGATGCAGCGCATCGGCGAAGGTCACATCGGCGGCGGACATACCCACTGGCACCGAAAAGCCCAGGGGGAACCACCCGAACCACACCGAGAACACCATGAGCAGCAGAAGGCCCACCCAGAACGTGGGCGACGCCGCCAGCACAAAGCAGTATCCGCGCACAACGCGGTCGAGCAGACGTCCCTCAGCCAGGGCGGCGGCCACGCCTAAAGCGAAGCCGAGCACGCCCGACACCACCCAGGCCACCCCCATAAGGGCGAGAGAGTTGCCCGCACGTGCGGTGATAACATCGGCCACCGGTGCGTTATAGCGCAGCGAGGTACCCATATCTCCCTGAAGAAGACCGGCTAGCCACGCGAAAAAACGTTCGTGCATCGGCGTGTCCGCTCCCCAGTAAGCAGCCAGTGCCGCCCGCTTTTCCTCGCTCATGGACAGCAATGCCGCCTGGCCCACGTTGGCCTGGAGCGGGTCCACTGGCGACAGGCTCACCAGTGCGAACGTTACCACCGCCACCGCCGCCATAAGCAGCACGAACCGCCCGATATTTTCCAAAATGTATTTAATCATTATATATTCCAGAACTCACATGTTCGCCCAAGGAAGTCAGCGAGGTTGCGACAGGTGCCTGGAATTGCCCCGTCGAGGTGAGCTTCGGGTGGTGCTCACCAAGCGAGTTCCGCAGCGAACGGAAATGCCCAGTGGGCATTTCCGCCGAGCGAGGACTGTCTGAGCGACTGAGCATTACCCGAAGCTCGCGGTCGGTGCGCACCGTCATTCCCTAGCTCCACGACCAGCGATCGATATTGTTCACGAGCGACCACCCATGGCCGTGGGGATGCGGCTTCTGCTCGGCCACCTTAAGCCCCTCGCGCTCGAAGTACAGGTGGTCCACATTGGCGAGCCACACCCACGTGGCCGCGCCCTCGGGCGCCACGCCCGTGCCCGTCGCCGCATCCCACTGAGCCGCCTGGTAGAAGGGGTAGGACTCCTCCACCGTGCGCGCCGCCTGAGCGGCTTCCAGGTTGGCGTCTACCTCGTCGTTCATGTACTGGGCGTAGTTGCCCCAGCCCGTAGAATAGGTCAGCTCGTACAGCTCCACCGGCGAGTTGGAGCCCCAGCCCCACAACACCGGATCGGCGTACTGGCGCGTGTAGATGTCATCCCAGCTCGCGCCCTTGGGCGTGACGGCAATGCCGAGGGCTGCGCACTGGTCGGCGAAGTCGTAGGCCAGGGCCTGACGAGTGGAATCGCCCGCGGCGTAGTACAAGTCAAAGGCGCAAGGCACGCCGTCGCGGGAGCGCATGCCGTCGTCGCCGCGAACCCAACCGGCCTCGTCAAGCAAGCGCTCAGCAGCCGCAACATCGGTTTCCACGCGCATGGCCTCGCTCGACCAGGGCATGCCGTCGCCCACAGAGTAGGCGGCGTGCCCAAAGCCGGCCAGCACGCGCTCGATCATGGCCTCGCGGTCAACACCGCAGTTAAGCGCTCGACGCACGGCAATATCGCAGGTCACGTCATTACCGCCGACATACACCATGTCGCCTTCCACCACCACATCGGTGCCGGCGGGATTGCACGGCAGCGAGATGCCGCGGGAATCCACCGACGCGCAATTCAGCAGGGTATAGCCCGCGGGCACCGCCCCTGCCAGGGCCGCCGAGGTGTAGGCCACATCGGCCACCCCCGAGCTCGCCGCGGCCAGCGACGCATCTTCCTCCATAAACAGCACCACCACGCGGTCCATGAGCGGCTTCTCGCCGTAGTAGTCGGGATTGGCCTTCAGAATAACCTGCTGGCCGCGATCCCACTGCTCCAGCATATAGCGCCCGCTGCCAATAGGGTGCTCGCCATAGTCGGCCCCGTAGGCATGGGCCGGCACGATGCCCACCACAGCCAGCGTGTACAGAAGCGCATTGTTGGGGCGTTTCATGGCGATCTCGCAGGTCGTGGCATTAAGGGCGCGGGCCTCCTCCACCATGGACAGATCGGCCTCGGCGCCCTCCCCGTTCGCGATGCCATTGATGGTGAAGGCGACATCCTCGGCCGTCAGCGGCACGCCGTCGGTGAACTTCACGTCGTCGCGGATGGAAAACGTCCAGGTAAGGCCATCCTCGGAGCAGGAGTATTCGGTAGCAAGGTCGTTCACAAACTCCAGGTTGTTGTCCGTGACGATGAGAGTGGACTGAATGAGCGGCTCGTGCACGTGCTCGCCCGCGCCCCAGCCTACAAGCGGGTTGAAGCCGGCCGCCGGCTCGGAGGAAGGCGTCATGGTAATGACCACCTGGCTCGCGCCGCCGGAACTCGTACTCGCGGCCGCTGCGTCAGCACCAGCCGCTCCATCGGCGGTGTGCATCCCGGCACCGGCCGCCACCTCACCGTCTCCCCCGCTGCAAGCGGAAAGAAGGCCGGCCCACGCAACCGTCCCAGCCGCAGCCGCGGCACTCTTCACGAAGCTCCTCCGAGTAAGGCCCATGCCATCTCCTCTCGATGCGTTCCCCGCAGCGTCGCGCTCTGGCAACCGCGCAGCGTGCTGCAGCGGCTGCGCGGCGCACCACGATGACCGTGCAGCGCGCTACAGCGGCTTCCCGGCGCACCGCTGCCCTGCGGTGTTACGAATTCTCGATTGGTAATATATCAGAGAAACTCCCTAGAGTGTTACGAATTCCGTATTCGTATGCCGAATGGCCGATTCGGAAATTGAAAACAGTGGAACGAGTCATGAAAACTCGCACAAATACTTGCACAATAGTGATATATTGATAGCAGGTCAGCGGAATAAGCCCCGTTTGCTGGCAGCGCCTTCTCGTGTGGAAGGAGGTGATTTGCCCATGGACTTTATTATCCAGCTGCTCAAACTTGCTGCTTCGGTGGTGGGATTGGCAACGGCGGTGGTGAAGGCCATGCCCGAAGCACAGGGCTCGCGCCCAGAAACGAAGGCTGACCGTAAGCGCTAGTTAGCTTACGGTCAGCTGAAACACAAACGGCGCTGCCCGCATCTCCGTACACGGGCATCCGCTGGCCTTATTGTAGCAAAGCATCCTGGCCCTTCGCAAGACCAGCAATCACCCCCGCAAGAGCCGCTCATGGGCCTTCGTAAGACACGCAGGAGCCCCGATGTGCAAAGGCGGCAACCATATGGCTGCCGCCCTTTTCTACTGGCCCATCATGTCCTGGATCTTCTTCAGGTCCTTCATGGACATGCCGCCCATGCCGGGAATGCCCAAGCCGCGCCGGCGGCGGCCTTTGCCCTTCTTCCCCTTCTTGCCACGGCCCATCTGGGCATCCATGCCGGCGGTGGCCTGCTTCACCATCTTCTTGGTCTCGTTGAACTTCTTCATCATCTGGTTCACGTCGGTCACCGTGACGCCTGCGCCCTTGGCGATGCGCGCGCGACGGCTGCCGTTTAAGAGTTCGGGTTTGGCGCGCTCCTCCTTGGTCATGGAGTTGATGATGACCTCCATGGCATCGAGCGCCCCCTCGTCCACCTGGCCGGATGCGAGCGCCTTGTCGCCGCCGGGCAGGGCCGAGACCAGCTTCTGCACGCCGCCCATCTTGCGCATCTGGGCATTCATCATCACGAAGTCGTCCAGGGTGATGTGGCCGCGCATCATGCGCTCGGCCTCCAGCTCCTCTTCCTCCTCCTGCTGCACGCGCACGGCATGCTCGATGAGGGACACCACATCTCCCATGCCAAGGATGCGCTTGGCCATGCGGTCGGGGTGGAACTGCTCCAGCGAATCGGGTTTCTCGCCCGAGGAGATGAACTTGATGGGCTTGCCGGTGACCTCGCGGATAGAGAGCGCGCCGCCGCCGCGGGCGTCGCCGTCCATCTTCGACATGATCACGCCGTCGAAGTCCACCGCGCTCGCGAAGGCCTCCACCACGTTCACCACATCCTGGCCGGTCATGGCGTCCACCACCATGAGAATCTGGTCGGGCTTCACCGCCTCCTTGATGGCCTGGGCCTCGGCCATCATGTCCTCGTCCACATGCAGGCGGCCGGCGGTGTCGATGATGACCACGTCGCGCAGGTTGTCGATGGCATCCTGAATGCCCTCGCGCGCGATGGCCACCGGGTCGCGCCCGTCGCCGCGGTATACGCGCACGCCGATCTCGTCGCCCAAGGTCTGCAGCTGGTCGGCGGCAGCGGGGCGGTACACGTCGCCGGCGATGAGCAGCGGCGAGTGGTTTTCCTGTTTCAGGCGGTAGGCGAGCTTGGCCGCGGCCGTGGTTTTGCCGGAGCCCTGCAGGCCCACGAGCATGATGACGTTGGGAATGCGGCTGCCCAGCACCAGGCGCGAATCGGTGCGGCCGAGCAGCTCGGTAAGCTCGTCGAGCACGATCTTCACCACGTTCTGCGCCGGCGTGAGTGAGTCGAGCACCTCAGAGGTAAGGCAGCGCTCCTTGGTGCGAGCGACGAAGTTCTTCACCACTTTGAAGTTGACGTCGGCCTCCAGCAGCGCCAGGCGGATCTCGCGCATGGCGGCGTTGATGTCGTCCTCGGTCAGGCGGCCCTTGCTGCGCAGGCCGGAGAAGATGCCCTGAAGGCGTTCGGAGAGATTCTCGAGCATGGGGGTTCCTTATCTAGTCAAACAGGCGCTTCCAGAAGCTTTTCTTTTCGGGCTCGGCGGCCGGCGCGGGCTCGACGGCAGGCTCGCCCTCGTCGGCGGCGGCCATGGCCAGCTCGGCCAGCTCGTCGTCGGTGAAGGGCGCATCGTCCTCGGCCCCCTCGTCACCGGCGGCCTCGGCCTCGGCGTTGCGGTCGAGCTCGGCCAGCTCGGCGGCCTTGAGGCCGGTGGGCGTGTCCTCCTCGGTTTCCGCCACGATGGTCTCGTGGGTGCGGTGACCGAGCGCCGCATCGAGCATGTCGGCGTCGGCCGGCTCGACGACGGCTTCCTCGGCCGCATCGGCGAAGGCCTCTTCCACGTCACCCTGGACATCCAGCACCGGCTCGGCAGCCGCCACGGCAGCTTCCGCGAGCTCAGCCTCCTCCACGAACTCGGGCGCACCTCCAGCCTCTTCAGCAGCCTCGGATTCGGCGGCGACCGGCGCGCCCTCCAGCACGTCGCGTCGGCGCTCGCCGGCAGTCACGGCGGCCTCCTTGGCGTTCTCGCCGCGCAGGCCGTCCTCGTCGGCGTCGAAACGCTCGTCGAAGGTGCCCACCAGGGCCGCGGCGAACTCATGGGCGTCAAAGTCGCGCAAGTCGTCGATGCCCTCGCCCACCCCGATCTTCACGATGGGCAATCCCAGCTCGTGGCTCACGGCCGCAGCAATGCCGCCCTTGGCCGTGCCGTCGAGCTTCGTCACGATGAGCGCGTCCAAATCGAGCGCGCGGTTGAACTCGCGGGCCTGCTGCAGGCCGTTCTGACCCGTGGTGGCGTCGATGACGAGCACCGTGTGAACCGGCAGCTTCGAGCGCTTGCGCACCACGTTCACCACCTTCTCCAGCTCGCGCATAAGGTCGGCGGAGGTGTGCAGGCGCCCGGCCGTGTCGATGAGCACCAGATCGGCGCCCTCGGCCTCGGCGCGCTCCAGAGTGTCGTAGCACACGCTCGCCGGGTCGGCGCCGCGCTCGCGGGTGACCATTTCCACGCCCGAGCGGCGCGCCCACACCTCCAGCTGCTCGATGGCGGCGGCGCGGAAGGTGTCGGCCGAGCCTAGAATGACCTTGCGGCCCGCGTCGGTAGCGGCCTTGGCGAGCTTGCCCACGGTGGTGGTCTTGCCCGTGCCGTTGATGCCCACGAACAGCACCACCGCCGCATCTCCGCCCAAAATGTCATCGCCGCCCTCGGTGAAGGTAGCGGCGATCTCGTCGTTCAGCAGGTCGAGCACCGCGTAGGCGTCAGGCAGCGCGCGGCGCGTGGCCTGATCGCGCAGCCGCTCCACGATGTCGGCCGCGGCGGCACCGCCCACGTCCGACAGGATGAGCGTCTCCTCCAGGCCCTCCCAGAACTCCTCGTCCAAGTCGGGCCCGCGGTCCAACAGGACGTTCATCGACTCCTTGAATTTATCGCGCGACCGGGACAGGCCGTCGCTGATGCGGTCGAACAAGCCCATGGGGCCTCCTTCGTGCGTCCTCGGCGCCTTGCGCGCCTCTGCCCGCTGCGCAACCATATACCCACGGCCGCGCAATCGTGCTCGTCAGTTTTCCTCTATAGTGTACGACATTCGCGCGCCCAGGCGGCACAGGCACCTGAATCTGGCACGTTTTCGCTCATTTCCAACACGCACGCAACGGGTCATCAATGGCGCGGCATCAACCGCGCGCCCGGCCGGGCGGCCGCGGGCAGCTTCCCTATGATGAGCATCAGGTTAGTTCACCATTCCCGAAGGGAGATACACCATGAGCTTCATCGACAAAATGAAGGATGCCGGCGAGGACATCAAGGACGCGTTCACCGAGGGCGCCCACGACCTGGCCGAGAAGGCCGGCGATCTGAAGGACGCCGCTGTTGACAAAGCCGGTGACATCAAAGACGCCGTGGCCGACAAAGCGGGCGACATCAAAGACGCGGCCACTGAGAAGGCCAGCGATCTGAAAGATGCAGCCGCCGAAAAGGCCGAAGAGGCCAAGAAGGCCGCCAGCGACGCCGCCGAGAAGGCGAAGGACGCCGCTGCCGATGCCGCCGACAAGGCGAAGGACGCCGCGAAGTAGGCAACTCGCGCCCACAGCGGATCTTCAACCCGCGAGCAAGGCCCCAGAGCTTGGCAATTGTCAGGCTCCGGGGCCTTTTCTTCTGGTAGCATAGCGAGGCTGACCCATTGCCGGGCTCCCACCAGGGATCACGCCCGGCTCATCCGACCCCGCGCCGGCCTCGCACTGCCGGCCCCGACAGCGATCGCTTTCCCGCAAGCGGCCGCACCCCGAAGGAGACCTCATGGAACGCGAGCGATTCGGCAGCCGCCTCGGCTTCATCCTCATCTCGGCTGGCTGCGCCATCGGCCTCGGCAACGTGTGGCGCTTCCCCTACATTACCGGCGAGTACGGCGGCGCAGCGTTCCTCATCCTGTACCTGATCTTCCTTTTGGTGCTGGGACTGCCCATCTTGGTCATGGAGTTCGCCGTGGGCCGCGGCTCGCAGCGATCCATCGCCCGGGCCTTCAACGTGCTGGAACCGGCGGGCACCCACTGGCACAAGTACAAGTGGGTCGGCGGCGCGGGCTGCTACCTGCTCATGATGTTCTACACCACCGTGGCCGGCTGGATGCTCGCCTACGTGCCGAAGATGGCCTCCGGCGAGCTAGCCGGCGCCGATGCCGCGAAAACCCAGGCGGTCTTCGATGCCATGCTGGCCAACCCTGTGGAAGTGGTGTTCTGGATGGTGCTCGTGTGCGTCATCGCCATCCTCATCTGTTCCATGGGCGTGCAGAAGGGCGTCGAGCGCGTCACGAAGGTGATGATGCTGGCGCTTCTGGCTATTCTGGGTGTTCTTGTGGTGCGTGCGCTCACGCTGCCCGGCGCCGGCGACGGCGTGGCCTTCTACTTGCTGCCCGATTTCTCGAAGATCTTCGCCACGCCCGACACCTTCTTCGAGGCGGCCTATGCGGCCATGGGCCAGGCGTTCTTCACGCTGTCCATCGGCATGGGGTCCATGACCATCTTCGGCAGCTACATCGACAAGCATCGCTCGCTCATGGGCGAGGCGGCCACCATCGGCGCGCTGGACACCGGCGTGGCGCTGGCTACGGGCCTTATCATCTTCCCCGCCTGCTTCGCCTTCGGCGTGGCCCCCGATGCAGGCCCCGGCCTTGTGTTCATCACCCTGCCGAGCGTGTTCGAGCAGATGTGGCTTGGGCAGGTGTGGGGAACGCTCTTCTTCGTGTTCATGAGCTTCGCGGCGCTCTCCACCGTTATCGCGGTGTTCGAGGGCATCCTGCGCTTTTCCATGGACCAGTGGGGCTGGTCGCGCAAGCGGGCCACTGTGGTGAACCTCATCGCCATCCCGCTTTTGAGCTTGCCCTGTGCGCTCGGCTTCAACGTGCTGTCGGATGTAATCATGCCCGGCGTTGGCGACATCCAGACCGTGGAGGACTTCCTCGTGTCCAGCAACATCATGCCCTTGGGCTCGCTCGTCTACGTGATGTTCTGCGTGAGCCGTCACGGCTGGGGCTGGAAGAACTTCCTCGCCGAGGCCAACGAGGGCACAGGCCTCAAGTTCCCCGCCTGGCTGCGCCCGTGGATGCGCTTCGGCGTGCCGGTGCTCGTGGTCATCATCCTCATCATGGGCTGGGTGCCCATCGTCAGCGCCTGGATGGGCTAGCGAACGAACCAATCGATCTGCGGGGCCGACGTCGTTTGGCTGGATGCTAGCGAATGCGGGCGGAGTGCGTGTAGACGTTGAACCGACCGTCTTTGGCAAACCCGATCAGCGTGACGCCGTGGTCGCACGCGAGTCTGATCGACAGGTTCGTCGGCGCGCCCGGCGAGATGACGATGGGGAACCCCGCTCGAATCGCCCGGGCGATAATTTCGCGCGGCACGCGCCCCGAGAACAGAAGAATCTTATCGGAGGCATCGGTGCCGGTCAGCACACACCAGCCGATGAGCTTGTCCAGGGCGTTGTGACGGCCTATATCCTCGAACCACGCCACGAGCTCACCCTTCTCGTCTACCATGACGGCGCTGTGAACGCCGCCGGTGCGATGGAAGAGGCGCGAGCCGCCCTCAAGGAACTCGATGCGCTCAGACACCTCGCGCGCCGTGAGAACGGACTCGAGAACGGGCTCGGCAGATGTAGGCACCGGGCACAGCACCCGATCGATGACAGAGCCCTCAGGATCGCGGGTGCAGGCGAGCTCGACCAGCACCTTACCCGCGGCATCATCCACTTCAAGCGATACGATATCGTCGGCTCCGTCGATGCGGCCGGCCGTGAACAAGCTGCCGACCACCAGCTCGCGGATATGCCACGGGGAGCACGCGACATCCCGATACAGCTCGCTGTTCACCACAATGGAGAAGACCACTTCCTCGATAACCGAGTCGATGCGGAACGATCCCACTTCCTCCTCGAAGCGGCACACGAGCTCGTGGCTGTAGGAGGCCGCGGCGGAATCGCCCTTCCCCACGGCATGAGTCGATGGTTCCACAGTGCCCTCCTCGTGACCTGCTCCGAATATCATTGCGCCATTATATCGCCAACCGGCCGCCCCGGCTGCACGCCGGGACGGCCGTTTTCCCAGGGAGGGCTATTTGTCAGATTGCGCGACGGCCGGTCGGCGCCAGCCTGGCCGCCAAGCCGCCGCGCAACGCCAACGCTCTTACTCGTTCACCTTGAACGGCAGGTACCACACCGACGGGTTCGTGCCCTCCTCGGGCAGCAGCTGATAGCCGTCGGCCGCCTCGGCCTGGGAGCGGATATCGTCCAGCTCGCCAAAGAGACGCGCGCCAGCGGGGCATGCGGCCACGCAGGCCTGAACACGCCCATCGGCAGCATCAATGCGATCCGCACAGAACGTGCACTTGTCCACCGTGCCTGCGGGCATCGTCGGGTACATTACCTCTTCGTATTCGTTCAGCGTCTCGCCAAAATACCCGTTCTCATCCTCACGATAATATCGAGCGCCGTAAGGACAGGCAGTCATACAGGACTTGCAGCCGATGCACTCGTCCTTATTCACTGACACGATGCCGTCCTCGCGCTTGAAGGAGGCGCTCGTGGGACACACCTCCACGCATGGAGCGTCCGCGCAATGCATGCAGAGCATGGGCACTGCGGTTAGGCGCACAGCAGGGTAGGTGCCTTCCACCTCCCGCTCCACATGCGAGCGGGTCACTCCCGGAGGCGTGCCGTGAGCCTCCTTACAGGCTGTGGCGCAGGCATGGCAGCCGATGCACTTCTTCAGATCAATAAGCATTCCGTATGTCATGGTAAGTCCCCCTCCTAGGAAATCTTCTCGATCTTAACACGCACCGTCTGATCGAGAGCGGAGCAGATGTGGTCCAAGCGCTTCGGATCCTGACCAGGAACCAAATGCGCGATGGCCGTGCCCTTGCCTTTGATGGCCGGCTGGAACTCCGAAGCGGAGCCCCAAGTGCCAGCGATAACCGACAGGCAGGCGGGATGGATCTTCTCGGAGGTGGCGATAACACCCTCGACAAAGGAATCATGCTGGCTGGTCAGGCGCACTGCATCGCCATCGGCCAACCCCTTCTCCCGAGCCGTCGCTGCATTCATCTCAATGGCGTAGGCATAAGGATTCGCCCCGTTAATCTCGTCGATATAGGGGTTCTCCAACGCCCAAGAATCAGTATTGATGGCATCGGTGTAATAAATGGGGAACAAATCGAATGCTTCGTCCTCCACCTCCCACTCAGTGGCGGGCTTCCAATCGGGGAAGGGCTGGTAATCATCGGTCTCCCAGTAGATGCCCAGGCCCTCGACAGCCTTTTCGACCTTCTCCTTGGCCTCGAACATGAAATCCCAGTACAACGGCACCTTACCCGGGGCGTCATTAGCCCAAATGTACATCTCGTCCACATCGCGCGGATGCGTGTAGACGCCATGTTCCTTCAGCCAGGCATAGTTGACCTTATCGTCGAGCACGCTGCGAGTTACCGAGTCGGCGAAGCCCTCCATGTCAAACTTCTGATCCAGCGGAATGGAGAACTCAGGGTTGACGCGATACACCGAGTTCAGAAGACCGATATAAGCTTCATTCATGCCCTTGCGGTCAGCCAGCTCGCCCATGATCTCGAAGATGGACATGATGCCGTCCTTGGGCTCCACCACTTTCTGCCACACCGGATAGGCCCACGGAATATCAACACCGCCGATAACCCGATGGTTCAGGAAGAAGTGCGGCATCGGGTCGATGCGCTCCAGGTAGGAGGCCTCGGGCAAAAACAGATCGTAGAAGTACGAGGAATCGTTCAGGAACAAATCAACGCCAATGACGTAATCGAAATCCTTGAACACTTTGATCTGCTCGTCATGGTTACCCCACCATTTGATGGGATTGCAACCGTAGGCGAACATGACCTTCACGGGCTGGGTATGGTACATATCCGGATTCGCCTGAGCTACGTTATAGAAATGAGCATCCTCGCCAATGGGCTGGAGGGCCAGCATAGACATATCCTTCGGCGCATAGTCACCATTGCGGATCTTCTCATAGTAAGAACCCGGATAGGCCAGCATGAGAGACACGTCGTTGATAAAGCCGTCTTCCTCCCAGATGGTCGGGCGCCACTGAACAGCGGGCTGCTCGGCATCAGTCCAGCCATTGCAAGCCGGGTCGAAGCCGATGAGGCCGCCCACGGAGTTGGCCGCGCCCACCAGCAGATTCAGAGAAATGACGGACCAGCAGGCATGAAAGGCGTGCTTGTGGCGCGTGAGCCCCGAGAACAGATCGACGCAGGCGGGACGATAGGGCAGAGTGACACCATCAATCTCGATGGTCTCGCCGATGCAGGCCGCCTCGCCGAACTCCTTAGCGACTTGGCGGATAGTGGCCGCCGGCACCGTAGTGACCGTCTCCTGCCACTCAGGCGTGTACTTCTCAAGATGGGAGCGATACAGCGTGAATGCGGTGGTACACGGCTTGCCGTCCACTTTGAACGTGCCCTCCAGCTGCGGATCTACGCACTCGTCGTAGGGCTTGGCCTTGTTGTCGGCATCCATATACAGGGCCTTGTTCGACTTCGGATCGCGCAGAATACGCTGAGTCTCGTCGCTCACAAGTGCCGGGCCGTTGGTGCGTTGGGCCAGGTAGGGACGGTCGATGAGATCGAGCTCGTGCACGAGTACATAGGCGATGGACAGAGCCGCCGCGGCGTCGGTGCTCGGCGCGATAGGCACCCACATATCGGCCTGCTCGCCCGAGGCGCTCATATGGGGATCGAAGTTCACCAGACGTAGGCCCTCAGCACGACGCTGCGAGAACAGGCCCGCCGTCATGTTGAAGCCATGACGGGTAGCCGTGCCGGCATTGGTGCCGAACTGGATGATGTAGTTGCAGTACTTGTAGTCAGGCATCGCATTGCCGGCGCCGGTGTGAATATAGCTCACCTGGTGCACGCCGGCACCGCAAATGTCGGCAATGGCATTTGCGGGCTCGTAAGCGCCGTACAAGGCGCCCAGCGCCATGCCCTTTACCAGCGATCCGGCCTGACTCGCCACCATCGATGCGCTGCCGATGGCGCCGGGGTATTCGGCGGCCGCGGCACTGAACTTCTCGTCCATGATGGTGAAGGCCTCGTCCCAGGAAATCTCTTCCCAACCCGGATCGATGCCGATGCCCTTCTCGGGATTGGTGCGCTTCATGGGCTTGGTGATGCGATTGGGGTCGTAGAGCTGCATGATGCCCGACGCACCCTTGCCGCAAATATGGCCGTTGCCGATAGGACTGTCTGGATTACCCGTCAGTTCAACGACCACCCCGTCGATCACATGGGCCTTGATGGAACAGTTGCAGAAACACATGTTGCAGCATGTGGGAATCCACTCCCCGGCGTTCGGATCGTAGGCGACTTTCTCGGACGCGGTGCTCGCCAGATCGGTTCCCTCCTTCTCCGCCGAACCCGATGCCGCGCATCCAGTCAGTCCGGCTGTCAGGGCGGCTGCGCCAGCCCCTGCCACGAACCCTCGACGGCTGATGTTCAGGCCGTTTCCGCTCATGGTGTACCCCCTTCTCGAATAAGGAGACTCCCCTGCCCTCTGCAGAGGACATTCCCCCGGCATCTCTCAAAATGCCTATTGTCAGGGTACACTACTCAACTATGACAATCAATCACCAAAACTATCCTATTTCAAGGATAGTTTCGACACTTATTTCAGGAAGCTGTCGATATTGTTGAAAGCCTCTCCGAATGCGGAAGGGGCGATGACCAGGCCGCCTTTCTCCTTCACCGACTCGTAGATGAGGTTCATAGTGCGCAGCTGGAGGGCCTTGTCGCTCTGCTCGTACACGGCGGCCGCCTCCACGAACATCTCAGAGATATCCTTCTCGATCTCGGCCAGCAGCAGCCGCGAGTTGCGCTCGCGCTCGGCCTGAGCTTCCTTGGACAGCGCATCCTGCAAATCCGACGGCACGGCGATGTCGCGAATTTCCACCGACACTACGGTGATCCCCCAAGAACGGGTCTTCTCCTCCAGAATCTCCTTCACCTCGTTGTCCAGCTGCTCGCGTCGCGTGGCCACCTCGGCCAAATTGATACGGCCCACAGCATCACGCAGGGCCGTTTGCGCGGCCCACCACACCGCCGAGGAGTAGTCCTCCACCTCAACGCAAGCGTCTTTGGGATCCCACACCATCCAGAACAGCACCGCATCGATGCCCAAGGGCACCAGATCGGCCGTGAGCGCCTCCTCGGCGGAGAACGGCGTGGTGATCATGCGCTGATCAACCCGAGCGGCCACGCTCTCCACCACAGGAATAACGAGGTAGGCACCTGGGCCTGCAATGCGATGAAACCGCCCCAAACGCAGAATGACCACGCGCTCCCACTGGGGCGCGATGCGCACCGTACTCGCCGCCACCAGGCCAACCGCTACGCCGCCGATGAGAGCGACCGCCTCTGAGAGAGACCACGTCAAAAACGCGAACAGTCCCGCCACAATGGCGAAGAGCGCCACCGAGAACACATAGACGCTGTTGCGCGATGTCTTCTTCGCCGTCGGCGCCGCCATAGAGCCGGCCAGCACGCTGGCGCGCTCAGGCATGCGGCTGGCCTCCCGCGTCTGTCCGGCCTTGCTTCTCATACCGCCTCCCCCCTCGCGCCTACAATGTGCCGCCGAGCAGAATCAGCTGCTCTGAGACCAAGTCATGGATATCTTCCGACGTCATGCCCTTGGTAAGCGCCTGCTGCACGAAATCGATAGCCAGTGCCTCCACATCCTCGTCCACCGCAGACAGCTTCACTCCCTTGAGGTCTGACACGTAGGTGCCCCGCCCTCGCTGGCTGTAGATGTAGCCATCGCGCTCAAGATCCTGGTACACCTTGTTCACCGTGTTGTAGTTCACACCAAGGCTTACGGACAGCTCGCGCACCGAGGGCAATCGCTCGCCGCGCTCGAACTTGCCCGAGGAGATGAGGTAAACCAGCCGCTTCCGAATCTGAATCCAGATGGGAACGACGCTTTTCTCGTTGATCTTGAACTCGCGGGACGGCTCGCCCACCACAGCGGAGGTTCCGGGTACGGAGGCTTGCTCTCGGACTTCCATGTCACAGCTCCTTTATCTTAGCGATATTGTCATAGTATCACAGCAGACAACGACAATAGCAAGCCACTTACTGCCAGAAGACAAGCGCGCTCATGAAAACGAGGTTGAAACGCTGGGTAGCCATGAGCAACACGAAACGCAGCGTGATGCCGCCGATCAGCGTGCAGGCAGCGCCCACCGCGGCGGGCATGAGCCGGCACGAAGAACGGCAGATGAAATCGACCGAAAGGGGCACGATGAGCCCCAGCACCACCACACCTCCCCAAAAAGCCGCGGCAAGCGGGCCGGTCAGCAGCTGCAACGCCGCAGCCTCAGGCGCGTCTCCCCGGAGAAGCGACGACGCAACAAGCCCGATCAGCGCCGCCAACTCGACAGCGACGAGAAGGGCGTCAAGGGGAAGAAGGGCGCCCACACCGTCAACCATCCCCGACACCGCTTGGCGAAAGAGAGCCACGACGATGAGGGCGCCCAAGCCAGTAGCCAAAGCCGATGCAACGAACAGAGCTGGAACCCAGAGGGTGTGCAGAAACGGCAGGGACGGGTAAGACGCCAGGAAGGCACCTGCATATCCCACTACGAAGAGCGCGAGCCCCGTCGCGATCAGACTGCACGCAAACTCTACCACGCGCAGAACCACGCGTAGCCCGCTTGTCTCCGGATCGGTCTCGTCGCCGGCGAGAAACCCGAGGACAAGAGCCGCGAGCGCCGTCGTGCAGAACAAGAGGATGGCCCAGGCTCCCAGCGACAAAAGGCTCGGGGTCGATGCGGCAAACAGCCGTAACGCCCGATCGGGAACCCCGAGGTCGAGCACGAGAAAAACCGCGCTCGCCAACACGAGCGCCGGACCGAGGACAAGGCCAGCGTCGGTCACGGCGCTCACGCGCGAAAACCAGCCGCGACAGGCATTCGGAAAGAAGCGCAGCGTCAAATCAACCGTCGACCCCAAGAGAAACGCGCCGCCTCCCGCACCGGCAAGAAACAAGTACCATGCAATATAGGCGCTTACCATGCCGTCCCCTCCCCCTTACCGGCCGATCAGGCACCCGCCAGAGCGAACTCCAGCGAGCTGGTAGGCACATCGGCGCTCTTCAGCACCACGGGCACGCGCTGGCCCAGGCGGAAGACGCGCCCGGTCTCCTCGCCGATGAGCGTGTAGCGCACCGGATCGAAGGCGAAGTACTCCTCGCCCAACGCCCTGACAGGCAGAATGCCCTCGGCGGTGCAATCGAGCCGCACGTAGAGCCCATAGGCAGCCACCCCGCTCACTACGGCGGAGAACGACTGGCCGACAAACGCGCTCAGGTACTCTACCATCTTCAATTCCTGGGACTGGCACGCCGCGGTATCGGCCACGCGCTCCATGTCGCTTGCATGCTCGGCAATCCAGGGCAGCGCCGCCACCTCCTGGTCGAACTTCTCGGGGCGCCGCGTGAGGGCCGCGCGCAACATGCGGTGCACCACCAGGTCGGGATATCGCCGGATAGGACTCGTGAAGTGGCAATACACCTCACTCGCCAGGCCGTAGTGGCCCAGATTCTCCGGCTTGTACACGGCGCGCTTCATAGCCCGCAGCAGAAGCGAGCTCACCAGTTCCCCCTCGCTGCGCGGCGCGCTGGCCGCCAGTATCTCCTGGATCACGCCGGCGTCTCCCGCCACGAGGCGCGCCTCCATGGGGCGCGTGAACCACGGAAACTCCTGGAACACGGGAATGAGCGAGCCGAGCGCGTCGGCGGCGGGCGCCTCGTGCACGCGGTACAGACAGGGAAAACGGCGCGCCTCCAAGTATCCCGCCACACTTTCGTTCGCCAGGATCATGGCCTCTTCAATCAGGCGCGTGGCATCGGTCTTGCGGCGCAGCACAATATCCACCGGTCGGCCTTCCGCATCCAAGGCCACCTTGGCCTCGGTCGTGGCGAAGTCGATACCGCCGGCGCGCTCGCGGGCCGCCTCACGCAGGCCTGCCAGCCGCGAGCACTGCACGAGCCGCCACGCCAGATCGCCCCCTGCGGCGATGGCCTCCTTGTAGTCCACGAGAATGGCATCGGCCTCGCCATAGGACAGCCGCGCGTCCGAGCGGATGAGCGCCGGGTAGAAATCGGCCCGCACGAACTCGGCGTCGTCGTTCAGGTACAGGTCGGCCGTCATGGAGCGGCGCACCTCACCGGGCTTAAGCGAGCACAGCTCGTCAGAGAGGGCCGGTGGCAGCATGGGAATCACCCGGTCGGCCAGATACACGCTCGTGGCGCGGCGGCGCGCGTCCAAATCCACCGAGGAGTTCCACGGCACGTAATGAGACACATCGGCGATGTGCACGCCGAGCCGCCACAGCTTCTCGTCTTCCAGATAGTCCAGCGACAGCGCGTCGTCGAAGTCCTTGGCGTCGGCCGGGTCGATGGTAAACACGAAGCGCTCTGTCAGGTCGCGATAGCCTGCGGCGAGCGCGCCTTCCGCATCCAATGAGGCCGCGGCCGCCTCGGCAAGCGCTCCTTCCGAAAAGACGGTCTCCAGCTTGTGGCGCGCCACGATGAGATCGACTCCCACACGCACCTCGTCGGCCGTATCGGCGATGACCTCCTCGATCTGGCCGCAGGCCGCGCTCTTGCGGGTAGGAAACTGCGTGATGCGCACGCGCACGAGCGCGCCGTCGGGCACATCGGGATAATCGGCGCGCAGGGTGAACACGTCGTAGGGAATGCGCGGGTCGGCCGGTACCACCACGCCGAAGGGCTCGGCCACCTCGTAGCGGCCCACCACGGTGTCGTGCGCCCGGTCGATCACCCGCAGCACACGCGCAGCGGGCAGCCCCGCACCGTCGCCCGCCGCCGCATCGCGGCCCCGGGCGCCTTTTTGAGCCCCCTTGCGCGAGGTGGGCGCCACCTCTACCAAGTCGCCGTCGAAAGCGCCGCCCCGGGCACTCGGAGAGACAAAGTATTCGCCCTCGGCCGTGGCCACGAACCCGTAGCCCTCGGCCCTCGATACGAACACGCCCGTCGGGTTCGCCTTCGCCTTGCGGCGCACCGCCCGTCTCCCCTTCGCCATAGCGCGCCTACTTCGCCTTCTTCGCGAGGCTGCGAGCGGTATCCACCGCCAGGGCCATCTGCTCGTCGGTACCATCCGGATCGCCCGAGGCCACCGCTACCTGCGGCACGATGCCCACGCCGTCGATGGCGTGGCCGCGCGGCGTGAGGTAGTAGGCCGCCGTATAGCGCACCGCCCCGCCGAAATCCAGCTCGCGCACCACCTGAACCGAGCCTTTGCCTAAGGTGGTCTCACCCACCACGGTGGCCCGCTGGTTGTCCAGCAGGGCGGCGGCGAGCACCTCGGCAGCCGCGGCAGTGTACTTGTTCACGAGCACCACCATGGGCGCCTCGGTGATGATCACGCCCGCGGCGCTCTTCTCCGTCGGCTCGCCCTCGTTGTTCTGCACCTCTACGAGCACGCCGCTCTGCACGAACAGGCTCGCGATATCCACCGCCTGGGTGAGATAGCCGCCGGGGTTGTCGCGCAAATCGAGCACGAAGGCCGTGGCTCCCTGAGCCGTGAGCGATTCCACCGCCTGCTGTACGAGCTCGGCGGCGTTACTCGTGATCTGGCGCAGCTTGATGACCCCCACCTTGCGCGTCAGATCGGTGGTGAGATTGGCCTCCTCGTACACCTTGCACACGAGCGCGGTGGTGAACTGGTCCCCGGTCTGAGCATCCAGGCTCGAAGGACGCATCCAGGTAATGGACACGTTGTCGCCCTCGTCCTTCGCGAGCGCGTTCACCACCTCGGTCATCGACCAGGTGGACACATCGGTGCCGTCGATGGTCATGAGGAAGTCGCCCTGCTGGACGCCCTTGGCCTCGGCCTCGGAGCCCTCGAACACGTCGGCCACGTAGGCGCGGCCGTTGTAGTCGGCGAACACCACGCCGATGCCGGCATAGCTGCGGTCGGTGCTCTCCTTAATGTAGCTGTTATACAGATCGGGGTTGTAGTAGGCCGCATAGGAATCGCCCGTGGACTTCATCAAATCGGCGAGCATGGTGTACGTCGCCTCGGTCAGATTGATCTCGTCCAAGCTGTAGGTGGACAGAATCTGCTCCACCTCGCGCACGCGGGCGGTGATGGACGTGTCGTAGGATTCGCGGTTCGCCGCACTCGCCAGCGCCTCGCTCTCCTCGTCGGTCACTGGAATGCCCCACCGATCCATCAACTCGGTCTGGCTGCGCAGGCCGAACCCGACGCAGAAGGCGACGGCCAGCAAGATGACGGTGACGAACAGGCGGAACAACAGGTGATTGGAAGCACGCTCAACCCGGCGCTCCCCGCGGACCCGGGCATTGGGCGTGTTGTGCCTTGCATTGGCCCCCACAGCGTGGCACCCCTCTCTTCATATACTGAAGCGCGGCCCCCGGGGAAACACCCCCGAGGGCCGCGCTGCGAACCCGCGGTGCGACCGAGGTTCTACACTTTCAAATAACGCCGCATGGCGAAGGCCGAACCCAGAAGGCCGATGACCAAGCCGGCCACCACCAGCACCACGTAGATCATCAGGTAGGTGTTGCCGCTCACATCAAGCGACAGGAACGACAGCGCACTTTGGAGCTTCGGCATGGCGTACATGCGCAGAAGCTGCAGCACGCCGACCGCCAAAAGCGAGCCGATAATGGCGTGCAGGGCGCCCTCCATGAGGAAGGGCCCGCGGATGAAGCCGTTCGACGCACCCACCAGGCGCATGATGGCGATCTCCTTGCGTCGGGCCATGATAGCCAGGCGAATGGTGTTGTTGATGAACACGAGCGCGATGAACACGAGCAGCAGCACGAGGGCCACGCCGAGGTAGCGCACGTACTTCGTGACCGAGAACAGGCGATCGACCGTCTTCTGGCCGTACTTCAGCGAGTCGGCCGGATCGTCCGGCTCGTCGCAAATAGACTTGAACGTCTCGTCGCCCTCGATGGCGCTCGCGATCTCGTCCACCTTCTGCGGGTCGGACAGGCTCACATCGATAGAGGCCGGCAGCGGGTTCGTGCCGTCCAGCTGCTCGATGATCTCCGGGTTAGTGGTCATCGACTCCTTGAACTTCTCGAGGGCCTGCTCCTTGGTGGTGAAGCCGACGCTCTCCACGCCGCTCATGCCCTTGATGGTGTTCATAACGGCATCGATGGACTCCTGAGGCGCATCGTCGGCGATGTAGGCGGTAATGGACACCTCATCCTCGATGGAGGATACGAGACGTTCCACAATGGTACCGCCCACGAGGAACACGCCGATAATGAGCAGCGACAGGAAGATCGTGACAATGGAGCCGAGCGTCGTGGACAGGTTGCGCGCGAAGCCCTGGAGCGACTCCTTGAAGAAATAGAACAGACTAGACATCGAAACCGTACACCCCCCGGTCCTGGTCGCGGGTCAGATGACCGCGGTCGAGCGCGATAACGCGGCGACGCATGTTGTCCACCATCTCGCGGTCGTGGGTGGCCACGAGCACCGTGGTGCCCGTGCGGTTAATGCGCTCGAGCAGATCCATGATGCCGCGGGACGTCTGCGGGTCCAGGTTTCCCGTGGGCTCGTCGCAGATGAGCAGCGGCGGGCGGTTCACGATGGCACGCGCGATGGACACGCGCTGCTGCTGGCCGCCGGAGAGCTGGTCGGGATAGCTGTTCAGCTTGTCCGACAGACCCACCAGGCGCAGCACTTCGGGCACCTGGGTCTTGATGACATGCCGGCTCTTCCCGATTACCTCCAAGGCGAAGGCAACGTTTTCGAACACCGTCTTGTTCGGCAGGAGCTTGAAGTCCTGGAACACGCAGCCGATGTTGCGGCGCAGGTAGGGCACGCGCCAGTTGCGCATGGTGGTCAGATCCTCATCGGCCACGTAGATCTTGCCCGAAGTGGGCTTGATCTCGCGGGTAAGCAGGCGGATGAAGGTAGATTTGCCGCTTCCGGAATGACCCACGAGGAAGATGAACTCTCCGGCGAAGATCTGCAGGGTAACGTCGTGCAGGGCCGGCTTGCTCGGCTGGGCCGGGTAGGTCTTGGTGACGTGGTCGAAGGTGATGACCGGCGCGCCCATAGGGGCGGCCATATCGTCCACTTCGAGCATGGGAAGCGACTGGGACAACTGCGAGGTCATCGACGCCGCAGGCGCGTGACCGGCGCGAGATGCCCCGGCGCGGGCACGGGGATTCCCCTGCCCGGACATGCCGGCGTGACGGCCGGTGCGACCAGGAGCGGCCTGGTTCGGTTCATTCGTCACAGCTTGCTCCGTTCGTGTTGACTGTACTGAGACCGAATAAGTTTAGCAGACACCCTTGCGGGCGATGGCCTTTTTCACAGCATCGACAATGGCGGCGGCGTCGATGGAGAAGTACGCGAACAGCTCCTCGAACTCGCCGGACTTGCCGAAACGGTCGCGCACGCCCACCAGCTCCACCGGCACCGGGCACGCGCGGCAGGCCAGATCGCACACGGCCGCGCCAAGTCCGCCCATGACCGAATGCTCCTCGGCCACCACCGCGCAGCCCGTCTTCCCAAGGGAGGCCGCGATGGTGTCCTCATCGAGCGGCTTGACCGAGAAGGCGTCGATGACCTCGGCGGAGATGCCCTCGGCCGCCAGCTGCTCAGCTGCCGCCAGCGCCTCGCGGATCTCCACGCCGTTGGCCACGATGGTCGCATCGGCGCCCTCGCGCAGCACGTAGGCGGAACCGATCTCGAGTTCCACCTCGTCGTCGTAGACGCAGGGCACCGCCGCGCGGCCCATGCGCACGTAGACGGGGCCGGGCGTGGCCGCAGCCAGCTTAATGGCGGCGCGAGCGGCAGCATAATCGGCGGGCACAAGCACGCGCATACCGGGAAGCCCCCGCATGAGGGCCACATCCTCCAGCATCTGGTGGCTGCCGCCGTCGGGCCCCACCGAGATGCCGGCATGGGTGGGAGTGATCTTCACGTTCAGGTTCGAATAGCACACGGTGTTGCGGATCTGGTCGTAGGCACGGCCGGTACCGAACACGGCGAAGGAGCCGGTAAAGGCGATGTTGCCGGCAAGCGAGAGGCCCGCGGCCACGTCCACCATATTCTGCTCGGCGATGCCGCAGTTGAACAGCCGATCGGCATACCCCGCATCGGCAAGCTTCTTCATGGTCGTGGAACCGGTCAGATCGGCGTCCACCGCCACGACGGGCACGCCCGCATCGGCAAGCTCAGCCAGGGTGGCGCCGAGGGCGGCGCGGGTGGCCTTCTTCTGGGCAGCGACTTCGGCGCTTGCGAGTTTCACCATGACGAGCCTCCTATTCGGCGCAGGCGGACAGCTCCGCCAGGGCAGTCTCCAATTCCTCGGGCTTGGGGGCCTTGCCGTGCCAGCCGGCCTGGTTCTCCATGAAGGAGACGCCCTTGCCCTTCACCGTCTTGGCAATCACGGCCACCGGCGCCGCCGTCGGCTCGGCGGCGGCCTTCAAGCGACCCAGCAGCTCCACGAGCGCGGCCACGTCATGGCCGTCCACGCGCACCACATCCCACCCGAAGGCGGCGAACTTCTCGCCCAGATCACCGGGGTCGCACACGTCGTGGATGCAGCCGTCGATCTGCAGCTCGTTGTTGTCCACGACAGCCACGAGGCGGCCGAGCTTCTGGTGGGCGGCGAACATGGCGGCCTCCCACACCTGGCCCTCCTCGCACTCGCCGTCGCCGAGCACGGTGAACACCACGCCGTCCTCGCCGGCCAGGCGCAGGCCGGCCGCCAAGCCGGCGGCTACCGAGAGCCCTTGGCCGAGCGAGCCAGTGGACACCTCCACGCCGGGCAGCAGGTTGGAATCGGGATGCCCCTGCAGGCGCGTGCCCAGCTTGCGCAGGCTGTTCAGCTCGTCAACGGGGAAATAGCCCGCGTGGGCCAGCGTGGCGTACAGCGCCGGCGCCGCATGGCCCTTGGCCAGGATGAAGCGGTCGCGACCGGCCTTCTTCGGGTCGGCGGCGTCGTAGTCCATCACGCCGCCGAAGTAGAGCGCCGTGAGAATGTCGGTGCACGAGAGCGACCCGCCCGGGTGCCCGCTGCCCGCCTCGGTGATCATGGTCAGAATATCCCTGCGGATGTCGGTGGCCTTCGCCACCAGCTGCGCCGTATCCATGAGGCAACCTTTCTGAGCTACTGGTTCGATACTCTCCACGTATGATAACCGATGATAAAGGGTTCCAAGGCGCCGCCGAGGACAGCGTCGACATTTCCCGTCTCAACGCCGCTGCGCAAGTCCTTCACCAGCTGGTAGGGAAACAGCACGTAGTTGCGGATCTGGCTGCCGAAGGAGTTGTCCATGCGCGCGCCGCGCAGCTCGTCGAGCTCCTCTTGACGCTTGCGCTCCTCCAGCTCGTAGAGCTTCGCCTTCAGCACGCGGAAGGCGGCCTCCTTGTTCTGGAGCTGGCTCTTCTCGTTCTGGCAGGTGACCACGATGCCCGTGGGCTCGTGGGTGAGCCGCACGGCCGAGTCGGTGGTGTTCACGCACTGGCCGCCCGGGCCGCTCGAGCGGTACACGTCCACGCGCACGTCGGCCGGGTTCAAATCCACCTCGATGTCGTCGGTGAGCACGGGCAGTACCTCTACGCTGGCGAAGGTGGTCTGGCGGCGCTTCTTGGCATCGGTGGGGCTGATGCGCACCAAGCGGTGGATGCCGATCTCGCTGCGGAGCATCCCGTAGGCGTAGCGCCCCTCGATCTGGATGGTGGCCTTGTCGAGCCCGATACCTTCGCCGGGCACCAAATCGAGCACCGTTACCTTCCAGCCCTTGTCCTCAGCGTAGTGGACGTACATCTGGTAGAGCATCTCGGTCCAGTCCTGGGCCTCAAGGCCGCCCTGGCCCGGGTTCACGGTGAGGATGGCGTCGCCTGCGTCGAACTCGCCGGCGAACCAGGACTCGATTTCCAGCTGATCGAGCAGGGCGGTGAGCGCGGCCGATGCCTGGGCCGCCTCCTCGGCGAAAGCCGCATCGTCGCCGGCCAGCTCCACGGCCGTGGCAGCATCGTCCAGAAGGCCGCAGGCGCGCTCGTAGTCCTCCACCGTGGCGCGCAGGTTCGCCGCCTTCTTGCTCACAGCCTGGGCAGCATCTGCATCGTTCCAGAAATCGGGCGCGGCCGCCTGCTCGTCCAAATCCGCCAACTCGGCGCGCTTCTCCTCGATGCGCAGGAAGGAGAAGGCGTCGTCCACCCGGGCGGCCGCCTTCTCGATATCTTTCTGAATGTCTTTTATTTCCATGCCTTGCCTACATCTCCTCGAAACTCTCCGGGGGCGGAACCGCCGGGCACCTTGATTCGCTCAGACAGTCCTCGCTTTGGAGAACAGGACGTTTAGTCCTGTTCTCGTCGCTGCGAAACTCGCTCGGTCAAGGCACCCGCCGTTTCCGCTTCACTCAACCACAGTCGAGCGGATGTCAGAGATTCTGGCCATGGCACTTCTTGAACTTCTTACCGGAGCCGCAGGGGCAAGGATCGTTGCGACCCACGTTGGCGTAGGGGTCTTCCTTGTCCTTCACGAAGGTCTGCGGCTTGCTTGGCGCGGGCTTAGGAGGCTGGCCGGGCATGTTGGCCGCGGCGTGACGGCCGCGCACGCCCGACGAGGCCAGGGCCTCCTCCGGCGAGGAGTAGCTCATCTTGCGCTCAAGCGGGTCGTCGGCCTCGTCCAAAGGCGACGCGGCCGCACCGGGCTTGCCGGCGCCGGCAGCCGGCTTCGCGGCAATCTCAAGGCGCAGCAGCGTGCGCAGATAGTCGTCGTACATGGAGTTGGTCATGGACTGGAAGGCGTTGTAGGCCTCGTTTTTGTACTCGACGAGCGGGTCGCGCTGACCGAAAGCGCGCAGCCCGATGCCGGTCTTCAGATAATCCATCTCCTGGAGGTGCGCCATCCAGCGCGTGTCGATGATGCGCAGCATGACCTGGGCAGAGAGATTGCCCATCAGGTCGGGACCGAGCTGGTCGGCCTTCTGCTCGTAAATCCAGTCGAGGAACTCGTAGAGCGCCTCGGCCACAGCCTCCGGGTCGTCCTCGTGGTTCACCTTCTCCACCGAGAAGTCGGAGCAGCCGGTCATGTTAGCCGCCCACAGGTCGATGGCCTTCATATCCCAGTCGTCGGAGGCGGTGCGATCGGGACAGCACTCCCCCACAATGGCGTCCACCGCATCGCGGATGATGCCGGGGATGCGGTCGGTCATGGACTTGCCGTCCAGAATGGCGTTGCGCTCCTCGTAGATGGCCTTGCGCTGAAGGTTCATCACGTCGTCGTATTCCAGCACGTTCTTACGAGCGGCGAAGTGCATCGATTCCACCTGGCGCTGGGCGCTCTCGATGGACTTCGATACCATGCCGGCCTGGATGGGCATGTCGTCTTCCTGGTTGGTCTTCTCCATCATGTGCGCGATGGAATCCATCTTCGAGCCGCCGAACAGACGCATGAGGTCGTCTTCCAGCGACAGGTAGAACTGGGTCACGCCCGGATCGCCCTGACGGCCGGAACGGCCGCGCAGCTGGTTATCGATACGGCGCGATTCATGGCGCTCGGTGCCGATGACGCAGAGTCCACCGGCGGCGCGCACAGCTTTCTGCTCTTCATCGCAGACGGCCTCGGCCTCGGCCAGAGCGGCCGCACGGTCATCGGCCGAGGGCACGCGGCCGGCATCCTCGTCGTCGCCCGGCACCGCGTCGGGGTTGAAGCCGCGCTGGCGCAGCAGGTCCTCGGCGAGCACCTCGGGGTCGCCGCCGAGGCGGATGTCGGTACCACGGCCGGCCATGTTGGTGGCGATGGTCACCGCGCCCAGGCGTCCGGCCTGAGCCACGATATGGGCCTCGCGCTCGTGGTGCTTCGCATTCAGGGTCTCATGCGGAATGCCGCGCTTGTCGAGCAGGCGCGAGAGCTTCTCGGAGTTCTCGATGGACACGGTGCCGATGAGGCAGGGCTGCCCAGCGGCATGGCGCGCCGCGATGTCATCGGCCACGGCGTTGAACTTGCCGTCCACAGTGCGGTACACCAGGTCGTTCTCATCCTTGCGGATAACCGGGCGGTTCGGCGGGATGGCCATAACGGGCAGCTTGTAGATCTGACGGAACTCGGCGTCCTCGGTCATGGCGGTACCGGTCATGCCCGACAGCTTGTCGTAGAGGCGGAAGTAGTTCTGCAGCGTGATGGTGGCGAGCGTCTGGTTCTCCTCGCGCACGATGACGCGCTCTTTGGCCTCGAGCGCCTGGTGCAGACCCTCGGAATAACGACGGCCCTCCATGATACGACCGGTGAACTCGTCGACGATCTTCACCTCGCCGTCCATCACCACATAGTCCACGTCGCGGTGGAACAAAAACTGCGCCTTCAGGGCCTGCTGCAGGTGGTTCGCCAGCTGACCGGACGGATCGGCGTAGATGTTCTCAATGCCGAGCATAGCCTCGATCTTCTCCAGGCCGCTCTCGGTGGCGTTGATGGTGCGCTTGGCCTCGTCCATGTCGAAGTCGACGCCCTTCTGAAGGCCGGGCATCACGCGGGCGAACTTCTTGTAGGTGTCTGCCGCCTGGGTGCCGGCGCCCGAGATGATAAGCGGGGTGCGGGCCTCGTCGATGAGAATGGAGTCCACCTCGTCGACGATGGCGAAGTGGTGACCGCGCTGCACCCGGGAGGTGCCGCGCGTGACCATGTTGTCGCGCAGGTAGTCGAAGCCGAACTCGGAGTTGGTGCCGTAGGTGATGTCGGCCTCGTAGGCAGGCTTCTTCGCCGCCGGCGACATGCCGTTCTGGATGAGGCCCGTCTTCATGCCGAGGAACCGGTAGATGCGCCCCATCCACTCGCAGTCGCGCCGGGCCAGGTAGTCGTTCACGGTCACGATGTGCACATTGTGACCGGGAATGGCGTTCAAGTAGCCGGCCAACGTGGACACGAGCGTCTTGCCCTCGCCGGTCTTCATCTCGGCGATCTGCCCCTCGTTCAAGGCCATGCCGCCGATAAGCTGCACATCGAAGTGGCGCAGCCCGATGGTGCGCACGCTCGCCTCGCGCACAGCCGCGAAAGCCTCGGGCAGCAGGTCGTCCAGCGTCTCGCCGGCGGCGTAACGCTCGCGGAACTCCACGGTCTTGGCAGCCAGCTCCTCGTCGGTCAGCGCCTGAAACTCAGGTTCCAGCGCGTTGATCTTCTCGACTTTCGCCTGGTAGCGCTTGAGCTGCTTGCCCTCGCCCATCGTAAGCAGTTTGGAGAGAAATCCCATAGCTAACGTCTTCTTTCTCTGCGATAGCGTGTTCGGTTCTCGAAGAAGTCCGCTCCCCTCGGCAAGCCGACGGAGCTCCTTCGCGCAAATCTGTTTCACTCTATCACAAGGGGCAGATAGCCCAGGGAATTCCACAGGGTTTGCAGGTAACCGAAATCCCACCACGCCCGAGCCGCGCGAAAAGCCGCGGACCGAAGCGGCAGGTGGTGATGCGGGTCCTACTCCTCAGGCGGTAGCACGAACAGCGTGAAGGTGGCCTCGGTCAGAAGCTTGCCCTCGCACGTCTCCACACGGCAGCGGGTCACCATAGTGCTGCGGCCCACATGAGTCGCCTCACCGCGCACCGCAAGCGGTCCCACCGGCGCGCGCTTGATGAAGTTCACCGCACTGGTGAGCGCCACGTTGTTCATGTCGAGAGTCGTGGCCACCATGCCGGCTGCCACCTCCAGAAGCGTTGCCAAGAAGCCGCCGTGCACCGAACCATGGTAGTTCGCCGCCGTCGCGGGCACGTCGATGGCGAAGGCCACACGCCCCGGCACCGCCTCGGTTATGCGCAGCGAGGCCATCTCGGCCTGCGCCGTCACGTTCTTCATCGCCCGCTCAGCGAGTACCTCGTCGAGCTCAGCAGCCATACCGCACCCCTTTCCGCGTCCCTCTGGGGCGCTTTCGATACCCATTCGAAACGACGCGCATTCGAGCAGATCGCGCATCGTCGGCGGCGACATCCGACTTCTCACCCTACCACGATGCGCATCGAAGCCAAACCGCCAGAAGAGACTTCCTGTCCCTTTTTGGTCGGATAATCCCGCTGTTAGACTCGATCAAGCAATGCAGGGCCTCTCGCTGCCGGCCAATTCTCCAGCAGTTACTGGTCTACTCCCTCAACCCTTTCTCTGAGCAGGCGCTTTCACTCTCATTCGCACGAGATCCGTTCCCCAACGGAAGCGGCACAAGACGGACCCGACGAGCGCACTCTAACAACTGCATTTTCATGGCAAAAAAACGAGGCATCGGTGGTTTCAACGACAAACATATCGGATTCCTCTGCGCGCCGCCCCCAAAAAATCACCACGAAAGCCCCCGAGCGGCTCGCACCCGCCAAAGCCGCTGCGAAAGCACGCGAAGCAGACCCAAGGCTGCTGCCAAAGCCACTCTCGAGCAAGTGACACGCGGCGCGACCATCCGAAGCGGCCCCAAAGCCGCTGCCCCCCCACTCGAGCGGCTCGCACCCACCAAATGTTGTCAGGCGCCAAGAAAAATGCCGACGCGCCGATAGCGCCGGGCACTCGGAGCAGTCAGCCACGCCACTTTCGCAGCTCGTACCGCAGACGCATATGCCGCGCCATCTGCTTCGCGTCGAGCTTTCGCACATACCTCCCGGATTCGCGAAACGCCTGCCTCACCATCTCCTGAAACCCCAACGCCTCGGCAAACTGCGATGCCGTCACCGACCGCACAGAAAACCCCGCAGCCGCCAAGCCTCCCCGACGACGAGCATCCCGGGCAATCTGTGCGGCATCGGTATGGTGAGCGCTGCTGTCGTATTCCAAGACGATGCGCTCGTCTGGCCAGACAACATCGCAGATCAGCGTATCCGCATGTGCGATGCGCTGCCCCGATCGCGGAAGCGCAACCGGCTCGTTGAGTGCCACTTTGTCCAAACCGAGACCGCCGAACACCCGCGATGTCGACACCACAGCGGCAAGCTCGGTCTCCGCGGGAGATGCCGACCTCGGCTTCACCTGCCGCGACACCTTACGGGCCAATCTCACCCCCTTGGCGTCCGAAAGCCGGGACGCGTAGGCCCTCAAGCGCTCGGCGGAGCACAGGGGATGACGAACCGAGGCATGCACGCTCGATGCGGAATAACAGCCGCACAGCTCGTAGCCTAGCGCCAGCAGCGCGCCGAACGACAGGCTCTCGGCCATCTGGACAAACACCAACTCCGGAGCACTCACGTACACCCCGGAAGCAACCTCCAGAAACGAATCACGCGGGTAGACAGCCGAGCTGTGGTGATACACAATGCTCCGCATGCGACCAATTCCCGGCTTGCGGGGGCCTACGATATGCACGGGAGTGCCAAGCTCCTTTCCTCCTTCGAGACCACGAGGCGATAGAGGCGCCTCAAATGGAGCGAACGCCGTCGACGAATCCGCAGGGTTCCCAAAGATCGCACTGCCGTCCAAAATAGCACGGAGCGCCCGGACCGGCGCCCCGTCGGGCGTCTCACGAAGTATGAGACCCAGCAGCTCGACAATTGAAGATCGGGTCGCAAGCGACGACCTTATGACCGACGAGGATGGGAATGTGCGAGCTGGCAGGTCGCGCGTGGTGCGCGCAGCACGTTTATGAAAATCACGCAACGGAATAGCCCGGTCGATCGACCACTCTCTCCAAAACCGCAGGGCGGTATCATGACTCAAATACACTGACCGCATAAGCGCCCCTCCCCTTCGCAACTACGCGTCTCGACCGCGCCACGCCCCCCCCTGAAGCCCGACACCGCGTATCCAAACTCAGCACTGATATATTAATGTATGATAGTAATACATTATAGTGAAAGCAATGCTTTTGCATGGAAATCCTTCGAACCGACTCCATGTCCGGAGCATTGAATGGGAACAGCTCCAAACTCACCGAATGTCCCCAAACGGAAGAACCTCAGATGCACGGCCCCGGTTTTGCTGGTTTTCTTCCGTTGTTAAGCAACGGAAAATCCCGATGCCGCCCCTCGAAGCCCTTGCCCCGTACGAATTCTCCGAAATCGAGAGTTTGCCGCCCAGCTTTAACCCCGCAACGCTTGTCGTTTGGAACTCGCGCCGGCTCCCGCCGTCTAACAGCGGGAGAAAATGAGCAAAACCGCGCGATTCTCTTTACGCGAATCCAATGCGACGCCGAACTTCCGACCAAGGGCGCCGGGCGAAAAAAAGAGGGCCGAAGCTGTTCGCTCCGGCCCCTTCGGCAGCCCCGAGCATCCCGCAATGCATCTGCCCGGAACCAAAAACCTCGAGTTGCACCGATTTAATAGTGCGTCAGATCCTCCGGTCTCACGCGACCGCGGAAGGTGCGGTACACGATGACGTGGTACGCCAGCACAAGCGGCAGTCCAATACACAGGATGATGGTCATCCAGGTAAGCGACAGCTCCGAGGAGGCGGCGTTGGCCAAGGTGATGGCCGGACCCACCGAGTCGGGCGTGGCGTTCACGAGCACGGGGAACATCGAGCAGGCCAGAAGCGCCACCAGCGCGATCATGGCACCCGACTGGGCGAGGAACGCCCGCATATCGCCCGTCTGGGAGCGTCCAGCAACGATGGCGTACACGAGACCCGCCGCCACGAGCACTGCGAACAGCACGCGCGGCACCGCCAGGATCGGATCCATCTCAGAGCCCACGATAGCCAGCGCGAGCACCGACACCACGGCGAACAGCACAAGCGCGATTACCTGCAAAGGGGCGCGCAGCCGCACGGCACGGTCGCGCAGCGCGCTCGGCAGCGGGGCCTTCAACGCCGCCCACGAGGCACCGGCAGCCAGGAACATAACCAAACCGAGCAGCCCCGTTGCCAAGGTGAAGGGCGTTATGAGCCCCAGCAGGGGCACGCCGGCGTAGTCGCCGATCGCGTCCATGGGAATCCCCGCGAAGATGTTGCCCACGGCCACACCCAAAAGCAGTGCCGGCAGAAGCGAGCCCACGAAGAAGCAGCCGTCCCACAGCTTCGCCCAACCCGGGTCGCCGGCGCGGAACTCGAAGGAGACCGCGCGCACGATGAGCCCGAACAGCACGAGCATCACAGCCAGGTAGAAGCCGGAGAAGGTGGTGGCGTAGGCATTTGGGAACGCCGCGAACAGGGCACCTCCAGCCGTGAGCAGCCATACCTCGTTGCCGTCCCACACCGGACCTATGGCCCGACGCAGCACGGCGCGCTCCTCGTCGTTCTTCGCGATGAAGGGCGACAGCACGCCGATGCCCAGATCGAATCCGTCCAGTACGAAGTAGCCGGCGATGAGCACGAAGATGAGGAAGAACCACAGAACGCTCAGAAACTCGAACATGGCTACTCACCTCCCTTCGCGGATGCGCTGCCGGCAGGGGCATCGTCTGCCTCGGCCACGACGATCACCGCGTCGCCCTCGCCGTCGGTCGCCGCAACTGCAACGGCGGCGGTCGCCGCAGACGTCCCAACGCCGACGGCGGCGGCATCGCCCAGCTGACGATCGAGCGCCGTGTCGCCATCGGCCACGGGGCCCTCCTTGATGAAGCGGCCGATCACGCGGGCCCAGCCCACGAGCAGCACCGCGTACACGAGCACGAACAGGCCCAGCGTCAGCCACAGCTCGGGCGCCGACACCGACATGGATATGCCGTCGGCCGTGAGCAGCGACACGCCGTCGGGCCCAGTCACGCTCGGGTACACCACCCAAGGCTGACGACCCACCTCGGCGGTGATCCAGCCGGTCTGGATGGCAATAAACGGCCAGATGGGCGACAGTACCGCCGCCCACTGGAGCCACCGCATGCGCGCAATGCGGCCGCCTTTGAACGTGAACACCAGCACGAGGATGCTCGTCAGCATAATGAGACCGTACATGGCCACCATGATGTGATAGCTCTGGAACACAAGCCCGACGGGCATGTCCTCAACCACCATGTCGCCGTACTCCTCGGTCTGGGCGAGTTCGTTTAAGCCCGGGTACTCCGTGTCGAAGTTGCCCGTGGCCAGAAAACTCGTGCCACCGGGAATGGCAAAGGGAGCGATAACCTCCTGAGCCTCCTCATCGACGACGCCCACAGCATAGAGCGGGGGCACCTCGGAGTCGTACATACCCTCCATCATGGCCAACTTGGTGGGCTGCTCCTCCCACACCACCACGGCCGAAGCATGGGCGAACACGATCATGGCGCAGGACGTGACAATGCCCACCACCGCAGCGATGCGCATGGTCTTCATAGCGAAGTCCTTGTGCCGGCCCTTCAGCATGTACCAGCCGGCCACGGCCATGGCCACGAAAGCACCCATGATGAGCAGCGCATCCACGGTGTGGGTGTAACGCGCGAAGATGGACGGGTTGAAAGCCGCGGCGAAGAAGTCGGTGATAACCGCCTCGGTGCCATCGGCGTTCAGCTCGCCGCCGGCCGGCGTCTGCATCCACGAATTCGCGATGAGGATCCACAGCGCGCTCAGGCAGGAGCCCGCCCACACGAGCCAGGCAGACACCATGTAGAACCGCGGGCTCACGCGCTTGCGCCCGAACAGCAGCACTCCCAGGAAGATGGACTCCAGGAAGAAGGCGAACAGCGCCTCGGCGGCCAAAGGCGCGCCGAAGATGTCGCCCACGAACCGCGAGTAGTTCGCCCAGTTCGTCCCGAAGGAGAACTCCATGGTGATGCCCGTGGCAACACCGATGGCAAAGGTTGCGGTAAACACTTTCACCCAGAACTTCGTCGCCGCAGCGTCCTCAGGTTTACGGGTGCGATAGTAGCGCGTCTCGTTGATGGCCAGAATGAGCCCGAGTCCGATGGACAAAGGCACGAACAAGAAGTGGTAGGCCACCGTCAGCGCGAATTGGATACGCGACAGCAACGCCACATCAGCGAAAGCCTCCATGGCACACCCCCTTTCGCAATTGGTTCGGCATACCCCCTCAATCGGCCGCCGAACGCCAGTAGATGATGAGCCGTCTCCTCAAGAAACGGCTATGTCCATGATACTGGTTCTCGACAATATGTCAGGCATCATCCTCGTAACATCTGGAGCGCGCCGCCTCATACCAAAAGCGACGGACTCTCGTCGATTACCCGCTGATACAGCGCTCCTAAATGGCGGGAGGGATCCAAGCCGAGAGAATCAGCCAAATAGCGGCGGCAGGCATGATAGGTCGCCACCGCTCCGCTGCGTTGCCCGGCTACCAACTGCGCTTCCATCAGTGCCGCATAGGCATCCTCGCGCCCCGCATCGCGCTCAAGCGCGGCGCGGGCGAACCACAGGGCACCCTGAAGCTCGCCTGCGGCCCGAAGACGACCCGAAGCCGCCACCAAGCCGTCCGTCAGCTCCATCGAAAAGCGCTCGCGAAACCCGTCGATAACCTCATTGCCAACCTCGGAGGGGGCAAGCTCGCCGGAAAACATCGTCCTCACCTGATCGTAGGCCCGCTCCCAGCCCGTCGTGATAATCGTCGTGCCGAACAGCAACTGGCGTACCAGATCCTCGAACTCCATCACATCGCTTGCGAACAGGGCCGTATCGAGACGGCATCCGTAACGATCACGCACGAGATAAGGGCACGCGCCGTCGACCGACAGGACCGATTGCAGGTTCTGCCATAGCCGGTAGAAGCTCTTGCGACCCGTGCGCACATCGGCGCGGGGCCATAGCATGGCCACCAGATCCTCGCGGGCAAGCTCGCAGCCCCGATGGAGCACCAGCAGGGAGAGCAGGGCGCGAGATCGCCGGCTGGCGAGCAGCTTCGGGGACACCTCTCGGCCGCCGATGAAGGCGCGCACGCCGCCGAACAGGCGCACCTCCAGAAGAGGCGCGGTCGGCTGCAGCAGAGCCGGCGCAGCTGCCGACCGACGCATCGGGCGTCCGCCTGTGGCCACCGGAAGCTCCGGAGATGCCGCCGCATCCGCATCCCGTGCTGCACGGTCGCGCGCCGCCCTCGCAGCGCATGCCGCATCGACCAGTGCGGGCGCCGGCCGCGGAAGACCAGCTTCCTCCAGAGCCGCCCCCACGCGGTCGAGCGCCAGGACAGCCTCCTCGCCACCATAGCCGAGAGGACGCTCCTCGGCCATGCGGTCCCGCACCGCGCCCAACGCCCAACGCACCGCAAAGGACACCTTGTCGTCCGCTGCAACGTTCGACTCCACCGCACCGCATGCCGCCGCAGCGTCGACAGCCCACGCAATCGCCAGCAAATACCCTTCCATCTCATCGGCCCGCGTCGCCTGCGACATATCCACGATCCGCTGGCAGCACAGGCGCAGCGCCTGCCGCCCGTCCTCGAGCAATGCCAACTCTACCAACAAGGCGAGAAGCGCATCGGAAGAAGCCGGCTCCTCATCGGCCCCCGCAGCGGCGATGCGGCCCTCCAACCACGGCACGAGCGTCTCGGTCGCCCGGCGCCGCGCTTCGGCAGTCCCTTGGCGCAGAGTGCACAACGCCGCCGTTGCCTTCAACGAGTCGGGAGCAAGCGTGGCCGACAGCACCTTGCGAGCGCTTCCGAGCGCTTGCGTGCGATGACCCAGCTGAGCATGGGCGCAGGCCACCATCGCGTTCACCGCCGCTCGATCGACTAGCTTCGTGCGGCAGGCGACATCGTAGAGCCGGCACACCTCGGCCGCTGCGCCCTGCCGCACGAGCTCCCACCCGCATCGTCCCAGCCACGCGCCTACCGCCGCTCGCGGTGCCACGGCACCGACCAGCTGAGCCGCCCGAGCACCCTCGCCGACTCGCAGAATCCTATCAGCGAGCAAGCACGCCAGATCTCCCCGACGGCCGCATCCCACGGCGCGGGCCATCGATTCCATGGCGCCCGCGAAAGAACGAACGACCACCCCGAGATCGAGCGAAACAGTGCGGAACACCCCCTCCTCCCCGTCAATGCCGAGAAACGGATACGCATCCTCCAGATAATCCCACGCCTCATCGCCCCGATCCGCTCCCAACAGCGCCCGCATGTCCCCTCGACATCCGCGCCCCATCACGAGCATCGCCCACAAAGCCGCCCTCAGGTCGGCCGGCATCTCCTCGTGCGCGCACCCTTCCGCCAGCGCCGATTGCCCCTCTGCCGCCCAGGCAAGGCACGCCACCCGCGCAGCCGCGTCGCCGGCACCCGGCACGTCCGGCGCTTCGCCCTCATCGAGCAGAAGCTGGGAGCCTCTCACTACAACGGCATTCCGCACAAGAACGCTGAAACTGTCGCAGCCCGGCGTGGTCGTCACGATCACCTCGATACCTGCAGCCGCCACTCTGTCGATCAGCGCAGCGAAAGCCTCGGCACGCTCCTCATCGAGCAAGGGCACATCGGCGAAAACGACCAGCGCGGCCTGCTCGTCGACCTCGGCAAGATCAGCCGTCATCGTACCTCCGTCCACATCGCGCAGAAAGCACGGAGAAGCACCGTTCACCCAGAACACGTGGCGAAAACCGAACATCGTCTCGGCATATTCGGCCGCGAGCATCGCCTTGCCAAATCCCGCAGGGGCCACGAGAAAGCGCGGCCGGCGGCGTTCGCGAGCCAACAACGCCACCCGAGAAGCGCGGCTGTGATAACGCAGGGCCTGGACGCGAGACGGACGCTGCCCGCGGCAGGCGCTTTGATACATGAAGCGAGTCATAGGGATTCCTTTCCTGTATCCGACAGATTGCGCCGCCACCCTAGGCCGACGGAACCCCTGCGGCAAGCAGCAGGTGGAAACGCGAGGCAGCAAAAGAGGAGGCGCAGCTTTCCGCAGCATCAGCCGCACGAGCCATCAGGCCGCAAGTTCCTCCCCTCGAGATTGCAGCGTCCTTCCCCCAGCCCCTCCGATCTTCCCCCACGAGCACATCTTCAGCCGAGACGCAGGTTCGAACGGGAAGCTCGAGACCGCCGCCATCCAAACCATCAGGCTAGCTGCAGGTTGCCGACAGGCCGCATCGATCCCCTCTCCCGCGCCATACGTGCCATCCGCAGGTGAGGCCGGCTCATCCCGCAGCAGCTCGAATGGAAACGCACCACGACTTCTCCACGGTTCGGGGCGCCGAATCTCCCGAGACGGCGGCCATCTCTGGGAGCAAGCCCCCATCTCCATCGCCACCAACAAAAAAGGACCCCGAAGGGTCCTTTCGTTTTAAGAGAAAAAGTGGCTAGGCTGTGGCTTTGCCGATCATCTTGGCGATGCGATCGGAGTACTGAAGGTCGGTAAGCCCCGCCTCGGCAGCCAGGTCGATAGTGGGCGCATCGTTCCACAGCGCCTCCAGGCGATAGTACTCACGGGTCTCGGGCATGAACACGTGCACGACGATGTTGCCGTAATCCAGCAGCGACCAGCTGCCATCCGGCGACACCTCGCGATGGCTCGGCTTGATGCCCGCATCCTCGCGCAGCTTGTCCTCGATCTCGTCGATGATGGCATCAACCTGGCGCGAGTTGGCGGCCGTAACGATGATGAAGTAGTCGGTCACCCCGATCAGCTCGCGCACCTCCTGCACCATGATGTCGGTGGCCTTTTTCTCGTCGGCGGCCTGAGCGGCGATGATAGCGCACTTTCGCGAGAAAGCAGCCTGCTCGGCAACGGCGTCGGTCATATCTATCCTCCCACATTCCTTAGGAACCTATGTTTCGAATTGCACACCTTAGCACAAGGTTGTGGAGGAGCCTTGCACTCCCCTAGGCACGGCCATAGGGCATCGGGTCGTCGGCACCGGCAGCGATGAAGGGCCGGGCCGGCGGCATATAGGCGTTCCAGATATCTACGGTCTTCGAGTAGATGTGGCTCTTGCGCTCCATCATGAGCTCCACCCAATAGGCGTATACCGCCACGAACAACTCGCGCAGGCTCGCCTTCCCAATGAGGGCGCGCAGCTTCTCCACCCGTTTTCCCTCGCGCCCGGGCTCCAGGGCGTCGGCGATATAGACGATCATATCCATGGGGCTCATGTCGACCGCTCCCAGCGTGTGCCGCTCGACAGCCTGCAGAAGCTCAGGCGAAAGCTCCGGGAAGTCGCGAGCAAGCGCCCGGGCGGCGGTCAGACCGTGAAGCACGCGCGGCATAGATCGCAGCTCGTCGGAAAGCTCCATGCCCAGCTCGTCGGCGCGGGCCAGAATGCCCGGATCGTCGAGCCCCTTGTCCCAGTCGTGCAATAGCCCCGCCAGGCGCGCCTCGGCCTCGTCGGCCCCGTAGATGTGTGCGAGTTCGCCGGCCGTGTCTGACACGCCCAAGCTGTGGCGGAAGCGCCGCGGCCCCACGCGACCCTGCAACTCCTCGCGCCGAGCAGCGAAGAAGGGGTCGTCGTTCTCCTCGGCCTTGAAGGCCCGCTTGCGAGAGCCCACCGTGCCCTCCTTCCCTTCGGCCGCGCCGTAGAGGCCGCGGCGACCGATGAACTGCTCTACCGCATCGGGTATCAGATAACGCACTGGCTCACCGGCGGCCATGCGTTCCCGAATCGTACGCGAGGCGACATCGAGCGCTGGCACGGTCACCAGCACCGGATCGATATCGCAGGCCCGCCGCACCCGGTCCAAGTCGGCCTTTCCCACCGTGAAGCCGGGGCGCCCGGCCACGGCGAACGTGGCAAGCCCTCCCAGATCGGCATGGTCATGCCACCGATCGAGCGTAAGAAAACTGTCGGCCCCCAGGATGAACACCACCTCGCAGCCGATGGGCAGGCGGCGACGCAGCTCGCGCAGAGTATCGGCCGTATAGGTCACGCCCGCACGGGCCACTTCCAACCCGCTGTAAGCCAGGCGTGGATTGTCGGCCACGGCCAAATCCACCATGGACAGACGATCCTCGGCGCTCGCCCCTGTGGCTCCCCGCTTGAAAGAGGGTTCCCCCGCTGGCATGAGCACCACCCGGGAAAGCCCTAGCGCGGCGCCAACCGCCTCGGCGCAGGCAAGGTGCCCTATATGCACCGGATCGAAGGTGCCCCCCAGAATGCCGATGCGGCCGCCCTTCTCTTCCTCGGGCACCCACTCGTTGGAACGGACGTGGCCCATAGCCCTAGGCCCTTACCTGGCCCGCACCGCGCAGCACGTACTTGTAGGAGGTGAGCGCATCAGCGGCGAAGGGGCCGCGAGCATGGATCTTCTGAGTCGAGATGCCGATCTCGGCGCCCAGCCCGAACTGACCGCCATCGGTAAAGGCCGTGGAAGCGTTGGCGTACACCGCCGCCGCATCAACCTGGGCCAGGAAGTCGTCGATGACCGCCTCGTCGGTGGCGACAATGGACTCCGAGTGCTTTGTACCGTAGCGGTTCACATGAGCGATAGCCTCCTGGGGGCCGTCCACCACATGCACGGCTAGATGCGGCCCCAAGTACTCGGTGGCCCAGTCCTCTTCAGTGGCAGGCACCACCGCAGGCTCGGCCTCGTCGGCACCCTCGGCCACGGGAAGTCCCGCCGCCGCGGCCACAGCGACCACAGCCTCATCGCCATGCACGGTGATGCCCGCATCCAGCAGATCGCGCAGAATAGGCGGCAGTACCGTCGGCGCGATGCCCTTGTCCACGAGCAGGGTCTCGGCAGCATTGCACACGCCCAGGCGACGGCATTTCGCGTTCATGATGATGTCATGGGCCCATGCGGGGTCGGCCGAGGCGTGCACGTACACGTGGCAGTTGCCCGTGCCCGTCTCGATGACCGGCACCTTCGCATGTTCCACGCAGTGGCGGATAAGACCCGCGCCCCCGCGGGGAATGAGCACATCCACCAGGCCGTGCAGTTCCATGAGCACGTCGGTGGCGGCGCGGTCGGTGGTGGTGATGGCGCAGATAGAGCCTTCGGGCAGCCCCGCCTCAACGGCGGCAGACGCCAGAATGTCGGCGATGGCCTCGTTGGAGCGGGCTGCCAGACTGCCACCGCGCAGCACGCAGGCGTTGCCCGACTTCACGCACACGCCGGCAGCGTCGGCCGTCACATTCGGACGAGCTTCGTACACCATGGCCACCACACCCAAAGGCACGCTCACACGCCGCAGCTGTATGCCGTTGTAGAGCTCGGATTCCAGCGATACCACGCCGAGCGGGTCAGGCAGCGTGCGCAGGTCGTCCAAAGCGTCAGCCATGGCGTTCACGCGGGCCTCATCCAGCATGAGCCGATCGAGCAGTGCCTCGGAGGTACCAGCCGCCCGAGCCGCTTCCATGTCGCCCTCGTTGGCCGCCACGATGTCGGCCGCATGAGCGCGCAGGGCGGCCGCCATGGCCACGAGCGCCCCGTTACGCTCCTCGGCGGTCGTCACCGCCAACTTCGCGCTCGCCGCCTTCGCCTCCGTCGCCAACAGCGTTATCTCATCGCGCAGAGTCATGAAGCTCCCTTTCTCGCAACTCTTCCAGGGTGGGGCGACGCGAAGCCCACGTGCTCAAGCAAGTCCTCGCTTTCGGAAAAAGAGGGGTGGGAATTTTACCCCTCCTTTTCCGAGTCTGCGGAATCTGCGCGCGAGGGCTTCACGCCGCCCCACCTTATCACATTGCCTCAGTCGGTCTACTCGAACAGTACCAGGTCGTCACGGTGAATGACCGACTTGTCCGCCAAAACCGACAGGATGGCGTTGGCCGCCAGTTCCTCGCGGCTCTTCCCCGCCGCAAGCGCCAGAAGATCGCTGCCAGCAGTCACGCGGCCGCGAGCGAACACATGACCCGAGCTGTCGGCCACGTCCACAATGTCGTCGTAGTCGAAACGGCCCTCCACGGCGCGGATGCCCACGGGCAAAAGCGACTTGCCGCGTTCCACGAGCGCCGCGTGGGCTCCCTCGTCTACCACCAGGGTGCCGTGAACCGCATCCCCCAGGGCGATCCAGAGCTTCTTCGGCGTAATCTCATGGGGTCTGTCGGGGGCGGTGAACAGCGTGCCCACGCCGGTGCCGGCCGCAGCGTCTACCACGCAGTTGGCTCGACGCCCCTGGCAGATGACCATGGGAATACCCGCGGCCATGAGCACGCGTGCGGCCTTGATTTTTGTGATCATGCCGCCGCTGCCCACTCCCGACACCGCGCCACCAGCTGCCGCCAGGATCTCGCGACCCACGCGGTCCACCACAGGGATGAGCTCAGCGGTCGGGTCTATCTGGGGGTTGGCCGTGTACAAGCCGTCGATATCCGACAGGATGACCATGAGGTCGGCATCAATCAGACAAGCCACGAGCGCCGCCAGGGTGTCGTTGTCGCCGAAGCGGATCTGCTCGACGCTCACCGTGTCGTTCTCGTTCACAATGGGCACCACCGAGAGCTCCAGCAGGCGGCGCAGCGTGTCGCGGGCGTGCAGGTAGGCCGAGCGGTCGGCCGTGTCGCGACGCGTAAGCAGAACCACGCTCGTCAACATGTCCTCGGCCCCGAAGGCCTCGGCGTAGGCGGTGGAAAGGGCGCTCTGCCCCACCGAGGCCGCCGCCTGCAAGCTCGGCATGTCGGAGGGGCGCTTGGCAATTCCCAAGGCCTCCAGACCGCAAGCGATGGCCGCCGAGGTGACGATCACCACATCCCAGCCGTCGGCGCGCACCTGCGCGATCTGTCGCGCCAGGTCGTTCAGGAAGCCGTAGTCGATGGAACTCTCAGAGGTGGTCAGCGTAGCCGAGCCGATCTTCACCACCAGGCGCTTGCGCGCGCTTGCCGCCGCGCCCATCAGATGTCCAACTCCTGGTAGATGTCCTCCGAGGCCGCCGTGGGCGACTCGAAGGCGAAGGAGAAGCCCAGGATGTGCACCTCGTCGCCGTCGCGGGCGCCGGCTTTCTCCAGGGCCGTGTCCACGCCCATGCGCTTGAAGCGGTGCTGGAAGAAGGCGATGGCCTCTTCGTTCTCCCAATCGGTCTGCACCACCATGCGCTCCACCTGAACGCCACGTACACGCCAGGCGCCATCGCCCTCGGGCACAATGTCGAAGCGCTTCTCGCGGGCTTCGCGGCGCAGCTCCCACACGTGCTCGTACTGCACCTCGGCGTCAGCTGCCGCGCGGGCTGCCTCGCGCAGATCGTGCACCTTCGTGGCAATGGCGGCCTTCAAGGAGTCCACCCCCGCACCCGTCAGCGCGCTGATGCGGTACAGCTTCGGATCGATGGGGCTTTCCACGAACTCGTTGCCGCCGGCCGCGGCAATGGAGTCCTCGCGCACCCGCTCGGCCAGCTTCTCGCAGACCTCCTCAGTGCCGGGCACGTCTATCTTGTTGGCCACCACGATACGCGGGCGCTCGGCCAGATCATGCGCGTACTCGGCCAGCTCGCGCTTGATGATCTCGTAGTCCTCCAGAGGATCGCGCCCCTCCCAGTCTCCGGTGAGGTCCACAATCTGCACGATGAGGGCCGTGCGCTCGATATGGCGCAGAAACTCATGTCCCAGCCCACGACCCTCCGAGGCACCCTCGATGAGCCCGGGGATGTCCGCCACGACGAAGGACAGATCCCCCGAAGTGGCCACGCCCAAATTCGGCACCAATGTGGTGAAGGGATAGTCAGCGATCTTCGGACGCGCCGCGCTCATCTTCGCGATGAGCGAGCTCTTTCCCGCACTCGGCATGCCCACGAGCGCCGCATCGGCCATGAGCTTCATCTCGAGCTCGATCCAGCGCTCCTCCGACGGCTCGCCCAACTCGGCGAAAGCCGGCGCGCGGCGGGTACTCGTGACAAAGTGGATGTTGCCACGACCGCCCATACCGCCGCGAGCCACCACCACGCTCTCACCGTCATGGGTCAGATCGGCTATCATCTCGCCCACTTCGCGCTCGTCTTCAAAGTACTCGCGCACCACGGTGCCCACGGGCACCTTCAGCACCAGGTCCTCACCGGTAGCGCCGTGCATACGGCTGCCCTTGCCATGAGTACCGCGCTCGGCCTTGAAATGGTGCTTGAAGCGGTACTCGATGAGCGAGGACACGCCAGCGTCGGCCTGCACCACCACGTTGCCGCCATGGCCGCCGTCGCCGCCGTCGGGGCCACCCTTGGGCACATGGGCCTCGCGGCGGAACGACATGCAGCCGGCGCCGCCGTTGCCACCCTTCACATTGATACGAACTTTATCGATGAACATAGGAGCCTTCCTTATCGGTCAGTGTGCAGATTATCGCACACTCTGCCCAGAATTCCTCTCGGACGGTGGCGGGAGGAGGTGCCCGCCGCCCGCTGATCGCTTAATCCCCCTCCGAACGCGGCAAAGGAAATAGCGGAAGGAACGCACACAAGCCGGTATCCTCCCAGCATCGCTGCTGCTGAAGTGGAAGCTATTTCCCAACAGCCGCGTTCTCCAGGGGGCGATCAGAGGTCGACGGGCACCTCCTCCCGCCACCGTCCCACACATGTTTTCTTACCGAATACAACAATGCCCCCTGATCTCTCAGAGGGCATTGCTTGAGCGCTTGATGTTACGCAGTCGTTGAAGCTAAGCGTTTAGGCGGTCTGCTCCGCAGGGATCACGTGGATCTTGCGCTTCACGCCACGGGTGAACTTCAGGGTGCCGTCGCACAGGGCGAACAGGGTGTCGTCCTTGCCGCGGCCCACGTTCTCGCCAGGGTGGAAGTGAGTGCCGCGCTGGCGAACGATGATGTTGCCGGTGCGAACGCGCTCGCCGGCGAACTTCTTCACGCCGAGTCGCTGTGCGTGGGAGTCACGACCGTTACGGGTAGAGCCCAAGCCTTTCTTGTGTGCCATGAGATGTTCCTCCTAACCCGTTTACTCGGCCTTGGCCGTACCGACGGATTCGATCTTCACGCGAGTCAGGTTCTGACGATGACCGCGCAGCTTCTTGTAGTTCTTGCGCTTCTTGAACTTGAAGACCAACTGCTTGTCGCCCTTGAACTGCTCCAGGACAGTGGCAACCACCTTGGTCTTGGCGGCCTTGGCCGGATCGGCCTCCACCTTGTCGCCGTCCACCACGCAGATGGCCTCGAGCTCCACCTTGTCGCCGGGCTCCGCGTCGAGCTTCTCGATGTTGATCTTGTCTCCGGGGGCGACCTTGTACTGCTTGCCGCCCGTTTTCACGATTGCGTACATGTATGTATCTCCTTGAATGTGACTAAACGCAAGGCGATATCTTACCAGCGTGACCCACCCGCGTCAATGATTTTCTTCCCCATTTTCCCACCGTTCACCGACGTTCTACATATGCTAAATCCGCCCCGAATCACGCCGCCCCCCCCTGCGCGGCGCCAGCTCGTACGACAGACACATGATCGTGCAGTGTTTGCACAAGCCTTATAATAGCGCCTGTGACAATCAGGCGAAACGAAACGGAGCTGCAGCGATGAACCGATATGAGCAAGAGCTTCTCGGAGGAGCGGCCTTTCTTGACCGCTATGAAACCCAGCTGAACCTCCTTTGCCACAATCGGCAATTTATAGACATCATCCTCTCGACATCCAAAGAAATCTCCGAGAAAACGGAGTGCGACACGAGCAGAGAGGCAAAACAGGCAATTTCCGATATCTGTTTTCGACGCAAGGTGTATCTGCTTTTCCCCGAATATGCCTACATTGTCGATGATGTCGCAGGAAACGGCTACTCGAAAAAATCAGCCGTTCTCTCAATTTACTACGCCACCAAAATTTTAAACCCCCTCGCCTTCAAACAGGGCTTGCCCTCCTCGCAAGAAATCAGGGAGACAGAGTACGACGAGCAGGCAAACCCTAATCCCGCCACGAGTGCCGCCCGGCAAAACTGGGAAGAAATGGCTTTTCTCACGGACAAGTATCGCAAAGCGGGCGCGTCCGAGCGCGAGTTCCAAATCGAAATGGAAAACGTATTTGAAAGATTGGGATGGTCGCGAAGGCTCGGCGAGATCATATCTCAGCACACTATTCCCGTAGGATCGGCGCGCTCGGTGCGACCGGATCTCATCATTTGCAAAGATCACACCCCCCTCTTTGTCGTTGAGCTTAAGAAGCCCTCGGCGGGAACGACTACGAGAAATGTTGACCAGCTTTTCTCTTACATGAGACTTCTCAGACTCAACATCGGGCTCTTGATCGCCAATGTTATTCAGCTTTACTACGACGACCCCTCCAACGCCGACAATCCCCTCCTCGTCGAAAGCATACCTATCGAGAAGAGTTGCACCCAAGGAGCCGCTCTTTTAAACCAACTCGAGAAGGGCATCTTCAGCGAATCGAACATCTGCCCCTACATCGAAACGAGGCTCGCCCAGCAAACCATCGAGTCCCAAGTTCGGCACTTAAGATCCATGCTCACGTCCGAAAAAGGCGCTGCCCTTGTCAATGAGGCGCTATCCGAGTTCTTCCACTCCGATAGCGCACAGAAGGTCATACGGCACGCCCTTCAGGTCCACCTTCAGAACAACTACGCTCCCGAAGCGGTTTCTCAAGCACTGGAAGGCCTTGATATCAGATGGGATAGCCCCTCCTCAACAAACGTTTCTCCTTCACGCAATCATGCCCCGCAGCGCGCTCCGCAAGACTTTTATCCGTCGCCCATCCCCGACGATGAGGAACCGCCACGATTCCGCGGCAAAAAGGTCGGACAGCTTGCGAACGACGACTTGAGAGCTGTGCTGGAAAGCGGCACTATCTCGCTGGAAGAGGTGAGGCTCATGGAAACCAAAGACTACAGCAAGCAGGTGTTCGGCATCAACTACCCTCTGCTCGTTCTCGCCAACGCCCCTCACGACCGTTCACGCTACTACGTTACCCCTCTTTTCATTAACGGCGTCGCCTACAAGCTTTGCAAAGAATGGTTCGAGGCTCCCGCAAACAACGATCGGCCCTATCTCGTCAAGTGGCTGCAAAGCCATCTGCATCTACCGTAGAAAGCGCTCTGAAAGACATCCGAACCGCAGATGAACTCGCCTTGTCGAAAGGAGACCCTCAGGCAAACAACTCCGGCTCGTTTTCGAGAAGATCCTCTACAAGATATGCGGGATCGAGGTACTGGATCCCGTACGCCCCTTCGTTTACCTGCTCCGACAGCCTACTTGAATAATAGATCGCAAGCGCCTCTTCCGCATCGACGCCAAGCTGCTCGGCCAAAAGCGTCACGATCTCCGTATCCTGATTGCGCTTCAACGTCTCCTCGAGAACATCTGCGCTTAAGGGCTCGCTGCTCATTGTTTCACCTCATAAGCCTCTACAAATGCAAGCGAATGATCTAGAAAGGACTGAGATTTGAAGCAGTATTGGTCGTTGCGATCGTAAAAGCTCAACTCCTCAATAGTGCGATCTAGTGTCCAGATCCCTTTGTAGTAAAGATCAACTGCTCGATAAACCTGGTCGTCGGCCACACCGCCCGCTATGAGGTCGAAGCCCCTATCCCGGGACTCCCCGCGACGACAGGAACAGACAAACTCAACCCATTCCTGGTCATTCTGCTCAAAAACGAGCACGCTGGCGTTCGCAACGCTCTCGTCAAAATCGTATACGTTGACGAGAGGCATCCCACCTGCACGCATCGCCTTGCGAGGGGCTCATACCTCCGCCTGCCCTCTCACCGACGTCAGGTAAAAGCCCCGGCCGAAGTCAAGTCGGTTGCGAGATTGCGAGACGTCGGGACAAGCGACTATCATGTTCGATCCATGATAGAGCCTCATACCGCATAGCCCTTTTCACGAGCAAAACCCGTAATATCATCAACGAGATACTCCTCGCCCAGGCAATGGAGGGCGTCGTAGCACGGAATAATGTAGTCGCGCATAATCTCAGACTCCTGAAGCAGGCGAAAGGTATCGGGAACCGACTTATGCCACGCGGCGGCAAGCGCATGTAACAAGTAGACGCTGAAAGCAATTTCGTCTCTCGTTCTCTCGCTCATAGCCTACTCCTTTCAGGGATATCTCATCATAGCACAGAGCGGGCCTGTCTTCGGAGGCTTACGAGAACCCACGACCAAAGTGAAAAGGGCGCCCACGGGAGGGTGGGCGCCCTTTCGGAAGGATGACAGCCGGCAGGCTGTTATCACCAGGTTGGAAGCGAAATGCCCTTAGGCAGCGGCTCCCGGAAGGATGAGCATGGCGGCGGTCAAGATGACCATGCACACGATGCCCAGGACCACGAACAGCTTCGCGCCGAACTTGAGCCAGGTGGAGTACTCGATCTTGGCTAGGGCCAGACCGCCCATGATGGCGCCGGAGGTCGGCGTGAACAGGTTCACAAGACCGTTGCCGGCGGAGTAGATCATGACCATGGTCTCGACCGAGAAGTTCAGCTGGCTGGCCAGGCCGCCCATGATGGGCATGGACACGGTGGCCATGCCGGAAGAGGACGGGATGAGGAACGACAGCACCACGTACAGCAGGAACGACAGCGGCGCGAAGATCACAGCCGACATGCCCGCCAGCGCATTAGCGGCGTTGTTCAGGATCCACATGTCAAGGCCGGTCTGGGCCATGAGCACGGTGATGGAGCGGGCCAGCGCGATGATGAGCACGACCGACATCATGTCGGCGGCGCCGTTGATGAAGGCCTTCACGAAGCGGCTCTCGGACACGCCGCCGATGACGCCGATGATGAGCGCCATGAGCAGGAACCAGGTGGAGGCCTCGTCGAAGTACCACTGGCCCAGCGGCACGCCGGTCAGGAACGAGGACCAGGCCGGGGTGACCTCTTCCTCGGAGACGGACGTGGCCTCGAAGGGAGCAGCGACCTCGGTGGTAGTACCGTTGGCCTCGTCATAGGCAGCGATGACCTCGTCACCGGCCACGGTGGTGGTCACTTCCTCGTAGGACGAACCGGCCACAAACCCGTTGAAGCCAAGGTCCTCCCACGGAATGAAGGACACGATCATGATGACGAAGGTGAGGGCGAACACGATGAGGGACGCCTTCTGGCGGCCAGTCATCTTCGGGGTAGCCGCGGCCTGGCCGTCGGCGGCCTCTTCCTCGGACTCCTTCATGCCCCACTCGTCCATCATGGCCTGCTGCTCCTGCAGGGACAGGAACGTAGAGCCCTTGTCCTGCATGACCTTCTTGGCATAGCGCATCACGAAGATAATGGAGATGACGAGGGTCACGATCCAGAGGATGAGGCCGAGCACGATGATGATGCCCTGGTTCACAGCAATGCCCACACCGGAGAGCGCGTCAACGGCCACGCCCACGGCGAACGGGTTCACCGTGGAGCCCAGAACGCCGCAGCCGGCGCCCAGAAGGACCACGGCCGCGCCGGTCAGGCTGTCGAAGCCGGCGGCCACCATGGTGGCGGCGAGCAGCAGGTAGAACGGGACCGTCTCCTCGCACATGCCATAGGTGGAGCCGCCGATGGAGAAGATCGCCATCAGGATCGGAATGAGCACGAGCTCGTTGCCCTTCAGCTTGTGCACGAGGGCGGCGATGCCGGCGTCCAACGCGCCGGTCTCGGTCACAATACCGAGGAAGCCGCCGAGGATCATAACGAACAGGCACACGCCAATGGCATCCTGGAAGCCGAACACCGGAGCGGTGAGCACCCCGGAGAGCGTAGCGCCCTCGACACCCTCCACGCCGCACGCGGACATGATGACGGTAACGACGGCGAGCACCACGAGGATGATCAGCAAAATAGTAAACGAAGAAAGGCTTGCGCGCTTCTTCTTCTTTGTCTCTGCCATGAGAATCTCCTTATGGGAGTGGCGACCGACCCCTCCCTGAATACGGTCGCCCGATGAGTAGTAAATGGGGTGGGGCGATCGTTCGCCCCACCGTGACTCTTTGCGACTCTAAGCCGCCTTACAGCGCCTCGCGCCAGGCCGGCATGGACATGCAGCGCGGGCCGCCGCGGCCGCGGGACAGCTCCGCGGAGGGCATGACCAGGCAGTTGATGCCGTTCTTGTACAGCACGTCGTTGGTGACGTTGTTGCGCTGGTACACGACGACCGTGCCGGGGCGCACGCACAGGGTGTTGGAGCCGTCGTTCCACTGCTCGCGCTCGGCCGCGATGCGGTCGCCGCCGCCGCAGGGGATCAGCTGCACGGGCTGGCCGACGTAGTCGGTCAGGATGGACTCCAGGTCCTCATCGCGCTCGCGGATGACCGTGCCACCGTTGCCGTCGGGCTTGATCTCGAACACGGTCAGCGGGCCCATGATGCCGGGATGGATGGTGAACTTGTCGTAGTCGATCTGGGTGAACACGGTGTCCAGGTGCATGAAGGCGCGGGAAACCGGGATGTTGAACGCCAGGATGGTGTCGATGGTGGACGTGGGATCGCTGAACACGTTGTGAGCCAGCTGGTCGATGGCGTCAGGCTCGGTGCGCTGGGAGATGCCGATGGCCAGCACGTGCTCGTTGATGTTCAGCACGTCGCCGCCCTCGATGTGGAAGGTGTTCTCGCGGCTGTAGTACTGCGGCACATCCTTGAAGTCCGGATGATAGTTAAAGATGTAGTCGCCGTAGATGGTCTCGCGGTTACGAGTCTGGCTGTACATGCGGTTGATGCCCACGCCGTTGCCGATCATGTTGAACGGGTCGCGGGTGAAGTACAGGTTGGGCATCGGAGCGCACACGAGCTTCGTGCGGTCGGACACCATATCCACCAGAAGGTTGGTGTGCTGCTGCGGCAGCTCCTGCAGGTTGATGCCGGCCATGGTCTTCATGACCATGTCCTTGGTGCCCGCGTACTCGGAGTTGATGTAATCCTTGATGATCTGAGTGTACAGATCGGTGCGGATGCCCGCCTCGTAGATCCACTGGTCGAGGAACTTCTCGCGCAGGGACGGGTCGGTGTCCAGGGCCTCGGCCATGAGATCCTCGAGGTAGACGACCTCGACGCCCTCGTTGCGCAGGATGTCAGCAAAGGCATCGTGCTCGGCCTGGGCAACCTCCAAGAACGGGATGTCGTCGAACAGCAGCTCCTCCAGCGTGTTCGGGGTGAGGTTCAGAAGCTCGTTCCCCGGGCGATGGAGGATAACCTTCTTGAGGTTGCCGATCTCGCTCTTGACGTTTACTCCTTGCATGTGACTCTCCGATCTGGCGCCATCGGGCGCCCGTCGTGTGCCGGCTGCCGTGGTTTCCCTCCACGGCCATCGCTCACAGGCGATGTTGATGATTCCAATGTGCGGGAAGGTCGCCATTTGCGAAAGGTCTAAACCAGGTGTAGCCGGACGTGTATGTTGAGACTATGTGGAGAAATCCGCTCCTACAACCTCCATAAACCGCAGGTCAAATCCACATCTCTCCTTCACAACTTCTTGACTTGAAGTCAGTCTATTTGTGCGCTGTTACCGTACCGTTGATTTGCGCGCTCAAAACAAGATGCGGTTTTCGCCGCGTTCTCGGCCTGGTGGCGAATTGGTATATAATGAGCGGGCAATTGCTCTGATCTTTGGCTGGCCGAACGAAGGGATCTATGGGACTTGTCATCTTCTACGAGACGCTTTTGGTCATTCTCGTCTCGGTGCTCACGGCGGCAGTTTGCCTCTCCTCCTATCTGGTGACGCATCGCCGCACGATGTTTTTCGCCTGCGTTGCGTTCCTCTTCTATTTCCTCGATGTAGCATCCATCCTGCAAGACGATTATGCCGCGCGGGCCATGAGCCCCGACCTCTCCCCCGAGTATCTGTTCTTTCGCTCTATCTACACCCTCGTCACCGGCGCGGGCTTCCTCAGTGCGTTCTGGCTCATGGTGTGCGAGTACATCGGCGAACGCAACCGCGTGGTGCGCCTGACGCCCCTCATCGCGTTCTGTCTCATATCCTTCGTGCTTCTCGCCGTCTCCGGCGAAAGCAAGGTGCTGCGCTTCTGCTTCTATAACTGCCGCGCCTGCTTCATGTTCTGGATTCTGCTCTACGGCGGCGTGTACTATCTGCGCACCCGCGACGAGGTGGAGCGCCAGAGGCTCGCGCGTTACCTGCCCCACTGCATTGCCCTCGCGCTCCTCGGCGTGCTCATGGTCTTCGAGGACGTGATGTTCTTCCTCGTGCTATCTACCGACACCATCACCCTCGGCCCCTTCACCCTGTCAGCCGAGCGCAATTACGCCGAGAATCTCCTCATGCTCATCTGCGCGGGCATGACGTGCCACTTCGCCATGCGCCAGCTGGATATCCACTCCAACACCTCGCCGGTAGTAGATGACACCCAACGCTATCGCCAGACAGCCGAGGATCTGCTCATGTACGCGCGGCGCCACCAGCTGACCGCCCGCGAGCAGGAAGTACTCGACTACATCCTGCGCGACCAGGACAACCAGAACATCGCCTCGTCCATGTCGCTCGCCCCCTCTACGGTGAAGGTGCACGTCCACAACATTCTGCAGAAAACGGGACACGCCAACCGCCAGGAACTCATCCAGGACTTCTGGAAGACGGTGTAGAGACTCCTCGGACGGACGGGCGGGAAGGGGATATCCCCTTCCCGCCCGTCCGATGCATGGTTGTCTTTCTAGTGTGCTTCGGCCCAGGTGGGGCCCCAGCTGACGTCGGCGATGAGGGGCACCTTCAGGTCGACAACGCCCTCCATAACTTCCTTCACCATAGCGGCCAGACGCTCAAGCTCGGCCTCGGGAACCGAGAAGTCCAGCTCATCGTGCACCTGGATCATCAGCTGGGCTGCGAAGCCCTCCGCGAGCAGGCGGCGCTGGACCTCGTTCATAGCCATCTTGATGATGTCGGCGGCGCTGCCCTGCATGGGGTGATTCATCGCCGTGCGCTCGCCAAAAGCCCGCTGCTGACCGTTGGAGCTCTTCAGCTCCGGAATATGGCGCTTACGCCCGAGCATGGTCTCGGCATAGCCGCATTCCTTGGCCTCGGCCACCGTTTCGTCCAGATAGCCACGCACGCCCGGATAGGCCTCGAAGTAGCGGTCGATCATCTCGCGGGCCTCGGCCACGGGAATATCGAGGGTCTGGGCCAGGCCGAAAGCCTGCTGGCCGTAGACAATACCGAAGTTCACGGCCTTGGCGCGACTGCGCATCTCAGGCGTCACGGCCTCTACCGGCAGTCCGAAGACGCGAGCCGCCGTAGAGGCGTGGAAGTCCGCACCGGAGTTGAAGGCGGCCACAAGGTGCTCGTCGCCGGACAAATGTGCGAGCAGGCGCAGCTCGATCTGGGAATAGTCCGCCGAGAGGAACAGCTCGCCCTCGCGCAGCGGCACGAAGCAACTGCGAATCTGGCGACCGAAATCGGTGCGCACCGGGATGTTCTGCAGATTGGGGTCCGAAGAGGACAGGCGTCCTGTAGTGGTGACGGTCTCGTTGAACTGCGTGTGCACGCGACCGTCTTGGGCACGCATGCGGGGCAGAGCGTCAATGTAGGTGCTCTTGATCTTCGCGAACTCGCGGTAGCGCAGAATGAGATCGGGCAGCGGGTGGATGGCCGAGAGCTCCTTGAGCACCTTCGCGTCGGTAGAGTAGCCGCGCTGGTTCTTCTTCTTGGCCGGCAGCTCGAGCACCTCGAACAGGATATGCGCCAGCTGCTTAGGACTGCTCAGGTTGAAGGCCTCACCGGCCAGCTCGTAGATCTGCGCCGTCAGCTCGTCTACCTCGGCCTGAGCGCGCTCCCCCAGCTCGGTAAGGCGCGGCACATCGATGGCTGCGCCCACGCGCTCCATACAGGTAAGCACGCCCACGAGCGGCAGGTCGATATCGGCGAAGGCGCCCCAGGTCTCGTCCTTCCGCAAAGCTTCCTCCAGAAGATCGCGCAGCAGGCGCGCCGCCGTGGCGCGCACTGCCGCCCGATCAGCATCGGTCTCCGCCTCGGGAAGCGTGGCGCCGGCCATCGACTCCATAAGCGAGTCGAAGGTATAGGCACTCGTGGATGAGTTCAACACATAGCCCGCCACCCCCAGATCGAAGCCGCGCATGGCAAGCACCTCGGCATCGCTCACCAGCGCCGCCTGGGCCGTGTCGGCCGGGTATACCCGGTGCACGTCAGCCTTCACGTCCAGCGCGCAGAAGACACCGTCGCGCACGATGGAAGCGAACAGATCGAGCGCCTCGTCTCCCTCGGCTAGAACGCAGGCCTTCTCGGTCACGAAGGCCGCCGTCGCGCCGTCGTTGAACAGGGAAACCTGCTCGGGATCCACAAAGGCCACGCCGATCATCTCATCGGCCGCGCAGGCCCGTGCGATCTCGCTTACGCCTTCGGCTCCACGGCAGACGGGCGCAAGCGCGAACTCGAACGCGCGCGAGGGCGCCTCGGCGTCGATGAACGAGAGCACCCGGGCCAAAGGGCTCGCCAGCTGGTACTTGCCGAAAGCCTCCTCCACATCAGCCGCATCGAAAGCCGGGAAGGACACGTTTTCCAGATCGAGCGGGAAATCCAAGTCGCGCACGATGGTGGCGATCTCGCGCGAGAGGAAGGCCGTCTCGCGGTTGTTCTCCAAATTCTCCTTCTGCTTGCCCTTCAGCTCGCCGATGTGCTCGTAAATGCCCTCGATGGAGCCGTAGGCCTGCAGAAGTTTCGTGGCCGTTTTCGGGCCGATGCCGGGCACGCCGGGAATGTTATCGGAGCTGTCGCCCATGAGGCCCAGATAGTCGATGAACTGCGCCGGCGTCACGCCATAGCGCTCCTCCACCTCGGCCGGCCCGTTCACCGTGATGTCGGTGATGCCTTTTTTGGTGGTCACGATGCGCGTGAGCTCGCCGGCCAGCTGGTAGGCATCCTTGTCGCCGGTCACGAGCAGCGTCTCGTAGCCCAGCTCCTCGTCGCGCGCGGCGATGGTGCCCAAGATGTCGTCGCCCTCCCAGCCCGGCACCTTCACGACGGGCACCGCCATGGCGGCCAGAAGCTCCTCCATCACAGGGAACTGCACGCGCAGCTCGTTGTCCATGGGAGGGCGCTGGGCCTTGTACTGAGCCAACGCCTCGATGCGGTGGGTTGGCTTGCCGGCATCGAAGGCGCACACGATGGCGTCGGGCTCGGCGATCTCGATGAATTTGCACAGCATAGAGAGGAAGCCGAACACGGCGTTGGTGGGCGTGCCGTCCTTGGCGGTCATGGGCGTCTGCACGGCGTGGTAGGCACGGTGCATCAGCGAGTTGCCGTCAATAACTGCGATCTTCTTCGACATGAGAACTCCTTCGAGTACTAGCTTACCTGCGCATAGCCAAAGTACGTGCCGGCGGCTCTCCGCCCGTCGGAAGCGGCGACCATTCCGATTCGCTCAGACAGTCCTCGCTTTGCGAAACAGCCCGCTGAGCTGTTTCGGTCGCTGCGGAACTCGCTCGGTCGAAACGCTCACCGCCTCCTCTATGCTCGCACAGGACTCGTTACTTACATATTCCACAGATAGCCGACGCCGCGCACCGTTTCCAGGCGCTGGGCCAATTCAGGGCCGAGCTTGGCGCGTACGCGGCGCACGTGCACGTCAACGGTACGGCTGCCGCCATAGTAGTCGAATCCCCACACGCGGCGCAGCAGCGCGTCGCGCGAGTAGGTGCGTCCGGGATGCGTGACGAGGAAGGCCAAAAGCGCGTACTCCAAATAGGTGAGGTCCACCGGCTCGCCGCCGACCTTAACCTGGTAGGTGGCCAGATTCACCGTCATGTTATCCACCGAGATATAGTCGGCGGACGATCCCTCGTTGCCGGGCCACAGGAGCTGCCGGATGCGCTGGGTGCACTCGGCCGCCGAGGCGCCATGCACCACGAAGTCGGCCTTACACGACACGGGCAGGCGGAACTCCGCCAGCTGATCCTCGTTCACGATGACGAGCATCGCGCACGAGCCTTCTTCCGTAAGGGTCGATTCCACCGACCCCATAGCGCCCAAATTGTCGCCACGCGCCTCGTAGATAACCAGGTCGTGGGCGGGATGGGCAGAGAGCAGCTTCTTGAACTGGGCCGACGAGCCCGCTGCCACATCTACATCGAGTTTCGAGAGCACCTGCTGGAACTTATGGGCGTTATCCAGGCTGTCAGCAATGAAGATGACCGTCTTGCGCTGCATGCTACAACACCGCCAAATTTCGCTCGAGCTCCCACGGCGTCACGATGCTCTGGTAAGCCTCCCATTCCGCACGTTTGGCGCGCACCAGATAGTCGTGGATGTGCTCCCCAAGCGTCTCGCGCATAAGCTCGCTTCCTGCGAACAGATCCACCGCCTCGCCCAGCGTCTCCGGCAACGTGGCAATACCGCGGGCGCGATGCTCGTGGCGCGTGCAGCCTATGGGCGCCGCATCGTCTGCCGGCGGCTGCAGCTCAAGACCCTCTTGGATACCTGCTAAGCCTGCGGCCAGCATGACGGCGAAGGCTAGATACGGGTTCGCCGCTGGATCGGGGCTGCGCAGCTCCACCCGGCAGGCCGACTCGCTTTTGGGCCGGTATCCCGGAATGCGCACGAGAGTGGACCGGTTGCGCGCGCCCCAGCTGATACAGGTAGGCGCCTCACCACCGGGCTGCAGGCGCTTATAAGAGTTCACATACTGGTTCGTGACCAAGGTGTATTCCGGCGCGTACTTAAGCAGGCCGGCGATGTAGCTCTTCGCCGTATTCGACAAGTTGTATCCAGAGGGATCGTTCTCATCAAAAAACACGTTGTTGCCATCTAAATCCAGCAGGCTCTGGTGCACGTGCATGCCGTTGCCCGGAGCGTCAGCCATGGGCTTGGGCATGAACGAGGCGTACACCCCGTGCTTCATGGCGATTTCCTTCACCACCTGCTTGTAGGTCATCACTGCGTCGGCCATGGAGAGCGCATCGGCGTAGCGCAGGTCTATCTCGTGCTGGGAGGGGCCCTTCTCATGGTGCGAGTACTCCACGGGAATGCCCATCTTCTCGAGGGTGAGCACCGTGTCACGACGCAAGTCGCTCGCCGAATCAAGCGAGGTGAGATCGAAGTAGCTGCCATGGTCGAGCACGTCGGTGCCCTGGGCGTCCTTGAAGTAGAAGTATTCCAGCTCAGGCCCCACGATGAACGAGTAGCCCGCGTCCGACGCCTTGCGCACCATGCGGTCGAGCACCTGGCGCGAGTCGCCCTCGTAGGGAGCGCCCTCGGGAGTACGGATGTTGCAGATCATACGGGCCACGGCGTTCGCCTGCGGTCGCCACGGCAGCACCTGGAAGGTAGAGGGGTCGGGAAAGGCCAGCATGTCGGACTCGCTCGCAGCCGAGAAGCCCTCGATGCAGCTGGCATCGAAACCCATGCCGTCCTCGAAAGCACTTTCCAGCTCGCCGGGCACCACCGCGAACGACTTCATATTCCCTAGCACATCGGTGAACCAGAAGCGCACGAAGTGCACATCTCGGCTCTCGACGGTCTTCAGTACGAAATCCTGCTCTGGGGTGGTTACCACGTCGCGCTCCTCGCCTCGCCGTTCAATTTTGACCATTATAGTTCGCGGCGCGGGCGGCCCTACGCCGAATTTACCAGTCTGCAAAAGAAAAGACCCGCCGCGGACGCGACGGGTCTTCGCAGGCGAGAAGCAGGAGCTACTCGGCAGCCTCCACGGCCTCGGTGACCTCGGCCTCGGTCAGCTCCACGCCGGGAGCCTCCTCAGCGGTGGCCTCGGCAGCGGCATCGCCGGCAGCCTGAACCTCGGCCACAGCCTCGGCACGGGCGGCCTCCTCGGCAGCTTTGGCGGCATAAGCGGCGGCACGCTCGGCCTTAGCAGCGGCCTTGGCCTCGCGCTCGGCCTTCTTGGCGGCCTCGCGCTCGGCGATCTGAGCAGCGCGCTCGGCCTTCTTGGCGGCCTCGCGCTCGGCAACGACGTCCTTAGCGGCGCCGAAGCGGTCGGCGAAGCGCTGCACGCGTCCGCCGGTATCGATCAGCTTCTGGGTGCCAGTGTAGAAGGGGTGGCACGCGTTGCAGATGTCGATCTTCAGCTCGGGCTTAGTGGAGCGGGTGGTGAAGGTGTTGCCGCAGCTGCACTTCACAACGCAGTCCACGTACTCCGGATGAATGTCCTGCTTCATGGGTTCTCCTATCTTCCCTTGGTTTCCGACCAAGGATTCCGAATATGGCTTGGTTTCCGACCAAGCCAGAGACAAGCTTGTTTATATTAGCACCGTTTCCTCGTAATGCAATAAGAAAGACCCGCGTTACACGGGTCTTTCAAGATTCATCGGGGAACGGCGGCGGGACGTACGCCCTCCGGGGCGAGGCGGCGGCAAGGGCGCCGTGCTCAGACAGTCCTCGCTTGGTGGGAATGCCCACTGGGCATTCCCAGTCGCTGCGGAACTCCGCGCGGACCCTCGCCCCCGCCTCGCCCCTACCCCCTAGTCGCGACAGGACAAGCAGGGTTCCTTACAGCTCCGTCACCCACAGGCCGTGCAGGTTGCAGTGCTCGTACACGCGCACCGGCTTCTCGCCTTCCGGCACCACGAACTCGGCATGGGGGGCATCGGCCGGGGTCAGCGGCTTGATCTGGTAGCCCTTGTCGGTCACCAGGCAGATGAACTGGATCCAGTGCTCCTCGGTCATGGGATGGTCCACCGAACCCACGTTCACGATCACCTTGTCGCCCTCAACCTCAACGGCAGGCACGTGCTTCTCGAGCGCGGCGTCCTGGGAGTCGGCCACCAGCTCCACCATCTTCTCGCCGCAGCACACCAGCGGCACACCAGCGTCGAACACCTTTACGGCGATATTGCCGCAATGCATGCACTTGAAGAACTTCACATCCATGTTGCACCTCGTATCTCTAAAATTCTGTCTCTGAAACGGCTGCACGGCTCCGTGAGCCATCCTGCAGCTGTCGACCATTGTACGGGAACACCTCCGTGAGGCCTCTTTTACCACGTAATCGACAACAGGACGTTATATCTCCTCTTGGGCCATACTCCAGGACATTCCAGGAAAGACCTTGACGAGGATGTCGAGGAGAACTCCGGGCAAGCCCCCCTCCTGTTGCAGAACTCCGGGTAAGCCCCCGTGACAGAACTCTGGGTACCCCCCCCTGTGGCGCATTCCCGGCTTTCCCAAGCGGGCGAACTGGTCAAATCGAGCCAAAAGCTGCATCGATGCAAAGATAGCAGCCGATTTGACCGGGTCCGCTCCTCCACACCCGGTCAAATGACCAGGTTTGGAACAAACGAGCCAAGCAAAACAGTGCAGATCGGGCCTCTACTTGCATCGACGCAAGCAGAGGCCCGATCTGACCAATCAACGATGACAACGCAGCTCGCTCCAGCAAGAAGCCGGCGAGCACCTGCTGGGCCAGCACACTGGCTCCTGAAGGCTCCTCGACATACGAGGCGACGCGGCACGTTCCGGCAAGAAGCCGGCACGTGCATTCCTCTAGATATCCGATCGCTTTTCGACAGTTTCCTGGCCGTTGGAGACACGATGCGGACCCGCTTGCGGAAGCTGACGCCTCCACGCCCATACAAGCACAGCAATGCCGCCCACGATGAGGGGCGCCGAGAGCACCTGGCCCATGGTGAGCCACCCGCCCCACAAGTATCCCAACTGCGCGTCGGGCTCGCGTACGAACTCGATGAGAAAACGGAACACGCCGTACAGCACCAGAAAGCAGCCCACGAAGGTGCCCCGCGGCCGCGGAGGCAGCTTACGGGAGAGGGCGAACAGCACGCAGAAGATGACGAGGCCCTCGAGCACGGCCTCGTAAAGCTGGCTGGGATGCCGCGGCATCATACCGGCCGCGCCGCCGAACACCACCCCCCACGGGCCATCGGTGGGTGCGCCCCACAGCTCGCCGTTCACGAAGTTGGCGCAGCGGCCGAAGAACAGCCCCAGCGGAGCAGCGATGGAGCCCAAGTCGGCCAAAGTCAGATAGGGAATGCGCGTGAGGCGCGCCGCCACGGCCCCGCCAACAAGCAGCCCCACGAGCCCCCCGTGGAAGCTCATACCGCCCTGATTGAAGGCGAATATCTCCAACGGATGCTGAAAGTAGTACCCGTCGCCGTAGAAGACCACGTAGCCCACACGCGCCCCCAGCACCACGCCGACAATCGCGCACACCATAAGCGTGAGCAGGTCGTCCTCGGTCATGCCCAGCTTCCAGCGTCGCGCCACCCGATAAATGACGAAAGCCGCCAGTGCGAACCCGAGCACATAGGCCAGGCCGTACCAGCGAACCACGAGCGGCCCCAGCGAGAACGCAATGGGGTCTAGATTCTGGTAGATATCGTTGAGCATTACACGTTCCCCTCATGGGCGCCCATACCAGCGCCCAGCTCTATCGCAGCGAACTGAACTTCCTCGCGCAAGGCAGGAGGAATGGGGTGAATAGCGGAGATGCGGGCGGCGCAATGGGGGCACGAGAGCGTGAAGAGCGCCAGATCGGGACGAAGCACCATCATGGACTCATAGGCGCGCACATCCATATCGGACGCCCCGCACGCCGGGCACGTCAAGGTTGTCCTCATCGCACGCTCACCGCCTTCCGTCCGTCTCGCGCCGACCTCTTTCGCCCATTGTAGCAGAGCGCGCGAATGCCATGAGGCATGCCAAACGTCTGTTACCCGGCGCACGCGCCGGCAACGCAAGGCACCTGCCACCAGAACTGCATGCTCCATCGGGAAGAGACCCCCGGCGCACACGCCGGCAACGCAAAAGCCGGCACCTACGGTCCCGGAGTCCGCTGAAGCGCGGGCCTCTCACGCACATCGTCCCAAGGCTCGAAGCGTAAGCGCGACACACTCCGCAGCTCGGCCAGACCGTCCGCGACCTACAAGATAAAGCGGTTGCGTCCGCTGAACTTCTCGCGACCGTTCGGCGCATCGGGATCGATATCCGGGCCGTTCACGAGGAAGTGCTCGCAGAAGCGGCACACCTGCTTGACAGCCGCCTCGTAGTCGCGCTGAGGGTTTAAAAGCACACCGAAGTCGTCGCACACCACGTGAGTCGGTCGATGGCAGGCAGCATAATGGCAGTCAGCCGGACACGGCTCCCCGGGCACATTGTGGGGACAGCGGCCCTGCATCTCCTCATCGCAGCCTCGACGGCTCCAACACCCTTCCATAACCAGCCTCTCTCGTAAAAAAGCGGGCTCCGCAGAGCCCGCTCGTCTTTCGAATTCCGAATCCCGCTTACTGAGCCGGCACCACGGAGGTCACGCCCGGCACGCGCTCCTTCAGGATGCGCTCAACACCGTTGGCCAGCGTCATCTGGGACATAGGGCAACCCTTGCATGCACCCTGCAGCTCCACGGTGACCACGCCGTCCTCGGACACGTCGACCAGCTGCACGTCGCCGCCATCAGCCTGCAGGCTCGGACGAATCAGCTCAAGCACGGCAGCCACATCGGACTTCTCAACCATAAGACACTCCCTTTCAAAGAAGTTGCTCGCATATCTCGGGGCATCATAGCACAGCCTAGCCAGCGGAAATCCAATCCTGGCCGATAATCACGAGAACGTCGGTGTTGAAGGTGTAGAAGTCGCCGCCGTTCACCACACGACCGGCCGACAGATCGTTCACGACAGCCTTGGCCGCCAGCTCATTCTCTTCTTCCCGGTAGATGACAAGGGTCTCCGGATAGGTGGTGCCGTCGTCCACGTTGCCCACGCCATCCACCTGGTAGCCGTCGGACGTCAGCAGCTCGCCGCACCGCGCCGCGGCGCCTTGGATGCCCGAGCCGTTGCGCACCTCCACGGTCACCGTCGCCCGATCGACGCCAGCGATGTTTCCCTCAGCGGCCTCCGGCGCGTTGCCGGCACGCACGGCCTCCATCATGCTCGCCAGCTCTTCGCCGGCCACCTCGTAGGAGATCGTCCCATCGCTCTCGGTCAGGCGCCCTGGTACCACCGAGGCGTATACCGTGGCCTCGGTCAGGGGCTTCAACGCATCGCCCAAGGCGATCAGCTGGGCACTCGACCAATCGGTGCTCACCGCCGAGGCGCCGTCGCCGATAAGACTCGCGAAGCTCAGCCCCTCGCCCGACGTGGCGCGGCCGGCCAGGTTCACCGTAAAGGCCGCCCGGTTCTTCGCCTGCATCTCAAGCCCGGCGGTGAAGTTCGAGGCGCGCAGCAGCACCAGGGACTGCTCGGCATTAAGCACCTGGTCGCCGGCTTTCAGCACCGTGATGCCGGCCCGCGGGTCGTCCACCTCCTCGGGAACGGCCACCGGCACGCCCCCCACCAGATCGACGAGACGCTCCAAGCCCGCGGCATCGGTGCGCGCGAAGTGGGCGATCTCGACCTCGAGCAGCTTCTCCACCTGATCTATCAGCTCGGCATCGCCGCCAACTGATCGAGCATCGCTCAAAGGATGCACCTGCCCGTCGGAGAGTTGCACCATGATCTGCGGGGGCACCGACACGAACGTGAGCACGCGGGCCGCCTCGTCGATACGCACCACCATATAGGCCTCGCCCGCCGCCGCGTCCGGCTCGGTGGCCGTCCCCAACGATGCCGTGCACAGCGCGTAATAAGGCTCGCCCTCGGCAGGGGCCGCAAGGGCCTCCTTGGCGTTGGAGTCGCCGAGCGATAACTGGGAGTCGGAGAAGAAGAAGTAGGCCGATACGCCGGCAACTGCGGCCACGGCGATTACGGCCACGGCAACCACGACGGCAACAGCGATGCGCCGCTTGCGCGCCTGAGACTGAATCTGCTCCACGTATCCGCGCCGACTCGTGCGACGCGCGAAATCGGCATCGCTCTCGCCGCTTTTCGCCTGTGGATCCACCTGATCCACGTAACCGCGGGTAGCCCGCCGCGAACGGCGGCTGTCGGAAAAGTCAACCCGCGAGGTGCCCGCATCGGTACGGCCCGCGGCATGACGACCGCGGGAAGCCGAGGGGCGCTCCACATGGGAGCCGATCATGGAATCGCCCATACGCCGCGAAGTACGCTTAGTCTGGGATGCGGAGAAACCCTTCTTGCGAAAACCCATGCCGCTCCCCTAGCAATCAGACGACGTGGTCGCCACACGGCGGATATCGGCCCCCAGGGAGGCGAGCTTGCCCACGTAGTCCTCGTAACCGCGATCGATGTGCTCCAAGTGATACACCCGGGTCTCCCCGTCGGCCACGATGCCGGCAAGCACCAGCGCAGCCCCGGCCCGCAAATCGGTGGAAGACACAGGGGCCCCCTCCAGCTCGTCCACACCGCGCACGATGGCGTGGTGCTCGTCCAAGGTCACATCAGCCCCCATGCGCATCAGCTCGGCCGCGAACATAAAGCGGTTCTCGAACACGTTCTCGGTGATAACCGACACATCATCGGCCAAAGCAGCCAGCAGCATGAACTGAGCCTGCAAGTCGGTGGGAAAGCCCGGATGCGGTAACGTCTGGATATCCACCGCATGCAGGGGGCCAGAGCGGCTCACACGCAGCCAGTCCTCGCCGGTTTCCACATCGCAGCCCATGGCCCGCAGTTTCATGACGGCCATGCGCAGGAAGGCGGGATCAATGCCGTGCACCGTGACCGGGCCGCCGGTCAGCGCGCCGCCTACCAAAAAAGTGCCCGCCTCAATGCGATCCCCCACGCAGGTATGCTCGCAGGAATGCAGGGCCTCGAGCGGCACGCCCTCGATCTCGATGAGCGAGGTGCCGGCACCCGACACCTTCGCTCCCATGGCGTTCAACATGTTGGCCAAGTCCTCGATCTCCGGCTCGCAGGCGGCGTTCTCGATGGCCGTATGCCCCTCGGCGGTCACAGCCGCCATGAGCATGTTCTCGGTCGCGCCGACCGAGGGAAACTCCAGGTACACATGGGTGCCGCGCATGCCCTCGGGCGTACTGGCGTGCAGCACGCCGTGGTCCACGTCGAAGTGCACGCCGAGGGCCTCGAGGCCCACCAAGTGCATGTCGATCTTGCGCGCACCGATCTGACAGCCGCCGGGCATGGCCACACGCGCCTCACCGAAGCGGCCGATGAGCGGGCCGAGCACCGAGATGGAAGCGCGCATCTTCGAAACGAGCTCGTAAGGGGTCTCACAGGAATCGACCGACGCAGTGTCGATGCGCAGCGTGTGCCCCTCGCGCACAACAGAGGCACCCAAGCGCTCGAGCACCTCTCCCATGATTTCGATATCGGAGATAACCGGCACATTGTGTATCACCGTAGTGCCCCGGCCGAGCAGCGAGGCAGCCATGAGCTTCAGGGCCGAGTTCTTCGCACCCGAAACGGTCACGTCGCCGGAAAGGGCATGGTTGCCCCGAACGATAATGACTTCCTGGTTCATTTCTAGTCCTTTTGTCGGAACGCCGAAGGGCGTCCCGAAGTCATGTCGTATGTTCCTATAAGTCTTACCATTATAGAAAAAAAGCCGCACATGCATGCGGTCTTTCATGAGGTTTGCAGAACGCTTCGGTAACGCGCCCCAACGAAAAGGGCGGCCCCGTAGGACCGCCCCTCGCATAATCTATCGCGTACCAGCGACTATTCGCCCAGAGCGAAGCGCACGAAGCCGGTGATGGCGATCGTGCCGCCCATGGCCTTGGCGCACTCGTCGGCGTACTGAGACACCGTGAGGTCGGGGTTCTTCACGAAGTCCTGCTCGGCGAGGCAGTTCTCCTTGTAGAACTTGTCCATGCGACCCTCGGCGATCTTCTCCTGGATGGCCTCCGGCTTGCCGGACTCGGCGGCCTGGGCCTTGTAGATCTCCATCTCGTGGGCAGCCACGTCGGCGGGCACGTCCTCGCGAGTGGCAGACACCGGGTTCAGAGCAGCCACCTGCATGGCGATGTCGCGGCCGCACTTCTGGAAATCCTCGGATGCCGGATCGATGCCCTCGACGTTGAAGGTCACCAGAACGCCGATCTTGCCGCCGCCGTGGATGTAGGCGGCCACAGCCGGGGCCTCCACCACGGCCACGCGGGCCAGCTGAGCGTTCTCGCCCATCACGTGGATGCAGTCGGTCACGATCTCCTCGACGGTCTCGCCGTCGATGGAAGCGGCCTTCAGAGCATCCACGTCGGCAGCCTTGGAAGCCAGGGCGGCCTTGGCGATCTTCTCGGCATAGGCCTTGAACTTCTCGTTCATGCCCACGAAGTCGGTCTCGCAGTTCAGCTCGACCACGGCGCCGGTGGTGCAGGCGTCGTCCACGATGGCCATGACGGTGCCCTCGTTGGTGGCACGGCCGGCCTTCTTGGCCACAGCGGCCAGACCGCGGGTGCGCAGCACGTCGACGGCCTTCTCCATGTCGCCCTCGGCCTCGGCCAGAGCCTTCTTGCACTCCATCATGCCCGCGCCGGTCATCTCGCGGAGCTCCTTCACCATGGAAGCGGTGATGTCAGCCATGAATCCTCCTTTGGGGAAACGGTGGTTCTTAACGGATCGGGTTACTCGGCAGCGGCGTCGGCGGCCACATCGGCGACAACCTCGGCGCCCGCACCCTCGGCCACGTCGGCCGCGGCCTCCACGGCCACCTCGGCCACGGCGTCGGCAGCAGCGGCCTCGCCGGCCATCTCGGCGGCGGTCACGTCAGCGCCGGTGCCGGCGATAACGGCATCGGCCAGGAAATCGCACAGCAGGCGCACCGAGCGGATGGCATCGTCGTTAGCCGGAATGCCGTAATCCACGTCGTCCGGATCGCAGTTGGTGTCCAGCGTGCCCACGACGGGAATCTCCAGACGATGGGCCTCGTGCAGAGCGATACCCTCGCGGTTGGTGTCGATCACGAAGATGGCGTCGGGCACCTTCTTCATGTTGCGGATGCCGTTCAGGTTGGTCTGCAGCTTGGCGAGCTCCTTGTGCAGCAGGATCTGCTCCTTCTTCGGCAGCAGCGCCATGCGGCCGTCGGCGTCCATGGCCTCCAGCTCCTCCATACGCTTCACGCGGGTGCGGATGGTGGCGAAGTTGGTGAGCATACCACCGAGCCAGCGGGCGTTCACGTAGGGCATCCCGCAGCGGTTGGCAGCCTCGGACACAGCCTCCTGGGCCTGCTTCTTGGTGCCCACGAACAGCACGGTGCCGCCCTTGCGGGTGAGGTTGCTCACGAAGGTGTAGGCAGAGTCCAGACCGTAGAGGGTCTGCTTCAGGTCGATGATGTAGATATCACCGCGATTGCCGAAGATGTACGGCTTCATCTTGGGGTTCCAGCGGCGGGTCTGATGCCCGAAGTGCGCGCCGGCGTCGAGCAGCGTGGTAATGCTGACTTTCGTCATGATCACTCCATTCGTTAGTCCTCTGCCCGAGGTCACCCCAGCTCAACCGCAGCCTTTTCCGGTGGCCACTCGCGGTGCCGGTCGCCCGAGCATGTGTGATAGTTGCCGCTGCACCCGCACGCCTGCGAGAGCAGCCTGTCTAAAATAGCACAACCGCCAGCAAATGCAAGCGGTTGTGCAGCTCTACGCAGGGAATTCAAGGTTTTTTCGGAACAAGCGCGATACGAAGCGTGCTGTTACTACTTGGTCTTCACCGCCTTGGCCTTCGACCATGCGGAGTAGTAGGTGGCCTTGCCGACCTTCTTGTAAGTGCGCACCTGGACGTAGTAGGTCTTCTTGGCCTTCAGCTTGGCCACCTTGAGGGTGCGCTTCTTGCCAGCCGCGGAGGCCGCCTTCACGGTCTTCGTCTTCGTGGTCTTGGCGGTGAACTTCTTGCTGGTGGACCACCTCACCTGGTAGCCCGTGACCTGCTTGAGGGCGGCCTTCGAGGGGGACTTCCACTTCACCGTGAACGCCCTCTTGGCCTTGGAGAGCTTCGAGACGCTCGTCCCCTTGGGCAGGATCTTGAACGTGGCGGTCGCGGTGCCCGCGTAGGCGCCCTTGCCGGTGACGGTCACCTTGTAGGAGCCCGAGGCCTTGCCGCCCTTGCAGGCCCAGGTGTAGTCGGTGCCGGCCCTCAGCGTCTTGCCGCCGAGCTTCACCACCGGCGCCGCGGGCTTCAGCGTCTTCCCTGTCCACGTCTTCGACTTCACTGCCACGGAAGCCTTGGCAAGAGAGGTCGGAGCAGGCTTGGCGGAAGGAATCGGAGCAGGCTTGGGCTTCGCAACGGTGCCGGCATTGGAACTCTGGTTCACAATGGTAAAGGTCTTGGAAACAAGAGAGCCTCGATAGTCGCGAAGGCCCGTCACGTAAACGGTGGCCGTCCCGGCTTGAACGTTGTCGCGATAGTCCACTCGATAGTCAAAGCCCGGCTCCAAACCAGGAATCGTCACAGTCGGGCGCTTTGCCGTTCCATCGTAAACGAACGACGTGCCGCTCAGAGTAACTTCGCTTGGCGAAATTGTGTGTTCCGGCGTTAGCTGGCCCTCGACGTTCAGCGTATGCCCCGCCTGAGCGCCCCACGCCTTCAGCTGCGTAAGATCACTGATGTAGTTGTATTCAACGTCCAATGTTTTCAGAGCCGGGAACTTGGAAACATCGAACGATGTTAGGCAGTTGGTGCTCAGCTGAACATCCTCTAACGACGTACAGCCATCAAGGTTCAGTGAGCCATTGCTGAGGGAGCCGATGGCAACGTAAAGCTTTTTGAGTTTGGCGGCTCCGGCAAGATCTAGATGCTCGGCACCGCTATCGCCATCTGACGACACAGAGAGCGAACGAAGCTCGTCAAGCGGCAACGCGAAGTTCGCAGGGCAGCGCCTAAACACTATTTCTTGCGCGTTTTGGGCCGGGGAGAGATCTATCGATTCTACCCGCTTGAATTCAAATGAATTGATGGTGATCGATACGAGCGACTTGGCATTCTTGGCTCCCAATACTGCACTACCACCACGCAAAGTGAAATGCCGCAATGATTCACATCGGCTGATATCGACGCCCGAATCGCCGCGGACGTTGGCATAAACCACCGGCAGGCCTTCAATGGTGTTGGGAATCACCAACTGTTTGCCACTCTCCCCATCATCCACATCTCCAACCACATAAACACCATGACCGCAATTAAGATAAGCTTCTCGCTTGCCCTGCGTCACTTCGCCTGATCCATTCGCCGTTGCCGTTCGGCGCTCCTCGACAGTAAACGTCACGCCGTATGCGGGAGCGATAATTTCAGCAACACTCGTCCCAGTACCATCAGATGCGGACTTCCACTCCGCCTCAAGTTCCTTTTGCCGTTCTTGAATAGTGCCCGTATACACCGCTCCAGGCATGCCGAAATCCGTTTTGCGAATGAAGTCGCCGACACAGTAGTTCAGCCCATCGCTCGTGGTTTTCACCTCAGCCTGCGTTGTAGCCGCATAGGCTGGCGAAGCCGTCAGCGAAGCAGCCACCAAGACGGCGATGCCGGCAAGCATGAGCACCAGCAGCCCCTGAAAGCATACTCCAAGCAGTTTCCCTCGATGCTCCAACCAGATCATCTCCTTCCCAAGAAAAGGCCGCCCCGAACCTACGGGGCGGCCACCTGCGCTTACGTGCTATTTAATCCGCATCCAATGAGAGTTGGTCTTGCCCTTCTTGTACATATAGGTTTTGCCGAAAGGCCTCTTGCCGTTGAAATACGCCTGGTTGACCTTGCTGATAGGCGACCCCTCCTGATAGAGATAGTTGTGAGCGCCGACACCCAGGCAAAGGCCCTTGTAGTCGGCGGGGTACGTGATCGAGACCTTTATCGAGATCTTCGAGGGATATCGCACCCAGCAGCCGTCGTTGTCCTTGTACTTCTTCGTGCCGGAGTATTTCCAGCCAGAGTTCTTGACCGTCACGCCAAGCTCTTTGGACAAGTCACTGCCTTCCTCCAAACTCAAGCCTGTGGAGTAGTCGGCGACGCTGAAATAGTAATCCCCCAGCCAGTCCACTTCGTAGCTATCGCACATCTTGTGAACCTGCTTCTTCGTAGGCTTGAAACTGCGATTGTAGACGATGGTGAAGGTGGTCTTCTTCTTGCCGTTCTTCAGCTTGGTGGTCTTGTAGTTCTTCACCGTTATCTTGAGGTTCTTGTTGCCGAGACCGACGAACTTCTCTTTGCTCTTCACGGCCTTGTTCTTCTTCAGGTCCCACTTGAGCTTCAGCGTCTTCATGTAGGGCCTCTCTGCGGCGTGGGCCTCCTCGGCCGCGGCGGGCAGCGCCACCATCGTCGCCGACAGCGCCACCGCCGTCAGCAGGCACGCCGACTTCTTGAGCATCTTTCTCATGTCCTTCTCCTTAGATCTCGTCGTGATTTCCCGCAGCCCCGCATTCGGGGACTGCATCTCCCTGGCATCCCACCGCGAGCAGCGGATGCACACCGGCCGGTCGCGCGGTCGGACAGCGCGGGCGCCGGGCGTGGCAGCGCGCACGCGGCCGGCGGCCCCGGGCCGTGCCTCGCGCGCGCCTCTTCGGTTGTGGGATGGGTTCGGGCCGCGGCTACGCGGCCAGCGGCATGGCGGGGGAAGCGCCCGGACGGGCGGCTACAGGGAGAGACCCCCCCCCCAGATGATAGATTTCGAGACCGGGCATGCGGCCCCTCTCTTCCCCTCTGCCTGCGGTTTTCAGGCGGCTTTCAGATACCTGAACCAATTCGGTCATAATATCATCGCGCCATTCCCCTGGCAAGGCGCAAGGCGACCACCGTCCACGGTAAAGAGGTACAATAGAGCCGCTTTGCCAACCACGAGAGAGGCCGCTATGAAGAGAATACTCGCCACCGCGCTTGCCGCCGTGCTCGCTTGCGGCCTGATCGGCACGCCTATGGCTTTCGCTGCCGATAAGAGCGCCGCGACGAAAGACGCCGCCGAGAAGACGACCGCGAAGAAGAAGGCGAAGCAGAAGGTCATCGTCATCGATGCCGGCCATCAGAAGACCGGTATGAGCAGCACCGAGCCCATCGGCCCGAGAGCCAAGCAGCGCAAGATGAAGGTAACCTGGGGCACGACCGGCTGCGTCACCCGCGTGCCCGAGTACAAGCTGACCCTCCAGGTGGCCAAGCGGCTGCAGAAGGAGTTGGTGAAGCGCGGCTACAAGGTCATCATGGTGCGCACCAAGCACAATGTGCGCATCTCCAACGCCGAGCGGGCGAAGATCGCCAACCGCGCCAAAGCTGACGCGTTCATCCGCATCCACGCCAACTCGTCGACCAGTTCCAGCGCAAAAGGTGCCCTCACTATCGCGCCCACATCCAAGAACAAGTATATGGGCAAGAAGAACCGCAGCCGCAGCTACGCCTTCTCCAAGCAGGTTCTGAAGCATATGTGCAAGACCACGGGGGCGAAGAACCGCGGCGTGTGGCGCACTGACACCATGAGCGGCATCAACTGGTGCAAAGTGCCGGTGACCATTGTGGAGATGGGATTCATGAGCAACCCCACCGAGGACCGCAAGATGCAGAAGGCCTCCTACCAGAAGAAGATCGTCACCGGCATCGCCAACGGCCTGGACGCCTATTTCAAAAAGTAGGCGTCCGCATCGCTGCGCGCTTCGGCATGCGCAGCCCGCGGGCAAGCCGCACCCGCACCGTTCGGGACGCATGGCAAAGCGCTGCGCCCCGAACGGTGCGGTTACAATGCCGAGGCCGTCCGTACTGCGCCGTATGCAAAGAGGGAGCCCGCAAGGCGGACTCCCTCGTGTTAGCTCATCTTCTCGCGCCGACGCGCCTTATACGCGCCCTGCGCAAAAGCCGATTCCCCGACTTAGGCCAGACCCTACTTGTACTGGCTCTCGTGCTTGCGAAAGAAGTCGAAGCGCGGGGGCAGCTCGTGCACGCGGTGGGCGCCGGCGTCTATCTCGATGGCCGGGCACAGCTCGTCGTTGGAGTCGAAATCATAGTTCCAGCTGAAGAACTCGTCGAAGTCGAAGCTCAGATAGTCGCAGATCTTCTCGCAGCCCACCGGTACGATGGGATGCATCAGCAGCGTGGCCATGCGCAGCAGGTAAAACGAATCCACGAGCACCTGGCGGCGCGCCACGGCGTCGTCGGCCTCGTCGGCGGCCTTGATTCGCTCGGCCCACCACTTGTTCGACCAGCGGATAAACTCGTCGCACACCGACATCACGCGGTGCAGCTCCACCTTGTGCATACGCTCCTCGTAGTCGAGCAGCGCCTCGAAGGCGCGGCGGCGCACCTCGGGCGTTACCGCACCTAAGGGCATGCAGCCGTCGAAGTTCTTCTGCGCCTCGTAGAAGCAGCTGCGGGCCAGGCGGTTGAACACGTTGGTCAGCAGCGCTCCCTCCTTCAAGGCCGGATCGGCCACGCGCGGGTCGTCGCGCTTGGCCGGGTCGGGATCGAAGGGCTTCGGGGAGAAGCCGACCGACTTCTGGTCGAGCCCGAGAGCCAAAAAGTGCGCGCGCAGCTGCTCGGGGGTGTAGTGCTCCAGAAGCTCCTCGCCCGTGGGCGGCTTCACCGAACCCGACGAGGACGCCTTCTTCTTTCCGAACAGCATGTGGTGGTTCGCCACGAGCGTGGTCTGGCGCATCTGGGAATCGGGACCCTCCACGAACAGGCCGCCCGGGCGCAGCGCTTCCCACAGCGCCGGCTGGGCCACGCCGTAGAAGTACAGGTTGTCCTGGCCGATGAACTGGTAGACCCGCGCGTCGTCGGAGCACCAGAAGTCACGCCAGCTCGTGCGCGGCAGCCCCCGCTCGTCGTTGATGGTGATGGTGAACGAGATGGGCGCCCACAACGATTCGGGCCAGCACCACACGGTGAGCCCCTCCACGTCGTCGATGACAGGCGCGCGCACGCCCCACTCGATGTTGCCCGTGATACGGAAGGGCACGAGCGTCTTCGAGGTGCGGAAGCGCAGACCAGCCGCAGCCAGCGCATCGCGAGCCGCGTCGCGCTCGCCGATGGTGGCGAATTCAATCTCGAAAGACTGCTTGTTGCCCTCGGCGGGACGGAACTCGTGGGGCGGCAGGCTTGGGGCCATAGCCTCGTACTCTTCCAAGTGCTCGTTCTTCACGAAGATCACGGGCGGCGCCAGAAACTCGGCGATGGCCTTCGTGACCACGGGGCGCACCTCGTCGTCAGCCCCCAGGGCGCGCACGTGCTCCTTCAGGAAGCCCTCGAAGGCAGGCAGGTCAAAATACCAGTTTTCCACCGGGCGCATCTCGGGCTTGGTGCCCGTGAGCGTGGACACCGGCGCGATGAGATCCACCGGTGCGTACTGATGGCCCAGGTCGCACTCGTCGGCGTAGGCGTGCTCGGACTTGCAGCCCTGCACGGGACAGCGCCCCTGCACCTGGCGGCCGTTCAAGAAGGTGCCGGCCTCGGCGTCGTAGAACTGCAGGGTGGAATCGAGCTTCAAATGGCCGCTCTCGTGCAGCCGCTCGATGAACTGGTCGGAGATCATCTGGTGCACGTCGCCCGCGTGCCCGATGCCGCTGCCCTCGTAGATGTCCAGGCTCACCTGGAAGGCTTCGAGCGTAGCCTTCTGGCGCTCGTGGTTCGCGAGGACGTAGTCGGCGATGGTGCCTTCGAACTCGCCGGCCTCCACCAGCTTGCGGTAACCTTCGTTGATGGGGCTGCCAAAGCAGTCGGTACCCGACACGAAGCGCACATTCTCGGCGCCGATGCGGTCGCGCAGGAAGCGGGCGAAAGCATCGGCGGGTACGAACACGCCGCCGATATGGCCGAAATGCAAGGGCTTGTTGCCGTAGGGCATGCCGGCCGTCACCACAGCGCGGGCGGGCCATTCCACACGGGTTCTGCTATTCAAGTCCGACACGGTCTTCCAACTCCTTCAACGCACGGGTCGTCACATCGTCGTTCTGCTCGCCCATGATATCCAGAAGGCGCGACAGATCGCTCGAACTCGACTGCAAGTACACGGTATCTGCGTCTGCGATGCCAGCCAGCTCGCAGGCCTTGGACACAGCCATCTCCAGCGTGCCGGTCTCGTCGATGAGGCCGTTGGCCGCAGCGTCGATGCCGGTGTAGGTCAGCCCGTTGGCCAGAGCGCGCACCTCTTCCTCGCTCATATGGCGCCCTTCTGCCACCGTGCGGATGAACACGTCGTTGATCTGGTCGACCTGAGCCTGGAACCAGGCGCGCTCCTCCTCGGTGAGGGGGCGGTTGCCGCCGCCAGCGTCCTTGGCATCGGCCGAGGTGATGTTGTCCACGGAAATGCCGAGCTTCTCGTAGAGGCCCGAGAGATCGGTTACCGACATAATGACGCCGATAGAGCCCACCGCCGAGGTCTCGGCCGCATAGATGTAGTCGGCCTGGGACGAGATCATGTAGGCGGCGCTCGCATCCAGCGAGGCGCAGGACACCACCACCGGCTTGGAGAACTCGCGCACGTAGCGGCTCATCTCCTCGCCGGCCGTGGCCACGCCGCCGCCGGAGTTCACGCGCAGCACCACGGCCTTGATATGCGGGTTCTTCTCAGCGGCGTCCAGCTGGGCCTTCAGGCCCTCGGGGCTTGAGGTGGTGCCGTCGTACTGGATGGTGCCGTCGATATTGATAATGCCCACGGTATCGCCCGTCACCGTCTCGGTCCACGAGGGCGACGCGGCGGAGAAGGCCCCCATCGGAGCCGTCATCACCGATGTGCACGAGCCGATGGAAACGAGCCCCAGCACGAAGAAGGCGATAACAGCCACCAGGGCCACGATCCAGCCACGTCGCTTCACCGGCTGGGCAGGTGCGGGCGCAGGAGCCGCATAGGCCGGCTGGACGGGAGCGCCGTAGGCAGCCTGGGGCTGCCCACAGCCGTAAGCGCCCTGGGACTGTGCGGAGCCATAGGTCGCAGGTTGCGATTGCGGCTGCGGCGCGGCACCAAAAGCGCCGGCACCCTGAGAAGCGGCGGGCTGTGCTGCGGGGGCACCGCCCTGAGACGGCCCTTGCGGCGCGCCCGTGCCCCAAGCGTTCTGGGACCAAGAGTTCTGATCGGTCATGCTAGAGTTCCATATTCTCGTCCATACGGCCCTGGGTCTGCGCCTTCTTCGCCGTGCGCAGCAAGAACTCCTGGTTGGAGTTCGTCTGCTTCAGCGACTTGATGAGCATATCCATGGCACGCTCGGTGGAATTCGTGTTGGACAGGATCCGGCGCACGGCCCAGATGAGCGGCGCCTCCTGGGGCTCGAGCAGCAGCTCCTCCTTGCGGGTGCCCGACGAGATGGGGTCGATGGCCGGGAAGATGCGGCGATCGGCCAGGTTGCGGTCGAGCTTCAGCTCCATGTTGCCGGTGCCCTTGAACTCCTCGAAGATCACCTCATCCATCTTGGAGCCCGTCTCGATGAGGGCCGAGGCCAGAATGGTGAGACTGCCGCCGTTCTCGATGTTGCGAGCGGCGCCGAGGAAGCGCTTGGGCGGGTAGAGGGCCGTGGAATCCACACCGCCTGACAGAATACGGCCGCTAGCGGGCTGGGCCAGGTTGTAGGCACGGGCCAGGCGCGTGATGGAATCCAGCAGGATCACCACGTCCTTCCCCTCCTCCACCAAGCGCTTCGCGCGCTCGATGACGAGCTCGGCCACCTGAATGTGGTTCTCGGAGGGCATGTCGAAGGTGGATGACACCACCTCGCCGTGGATGGAGCGCTCCATGTCGGTGGCTTCTTCGGGGCGCTCGTCGATACCCAGGTACATGAGGTGCACTTCAGGGTTGTTGGCGGTGATGGCCGCCGCGATATCCTTCAGCACCGTGGTCTTGCCGGCCTTCGGCGGCGACACGATGAGACCGCGCTGGCCCTTGCCGATGGGCGCCGTCAGGTCGATGACGCGGGCCGTGGTGGTGGTCTTGCCGTGCTCCATCCACAGACGCTCGTCGGGGAAGATGGGTGTGAGCTCGGAGAACTTCGGGCGCAGCGCCATGAGCTCAGGTGCGCGGCCGTTCACGGCGGTTACCTTCTGCAGGGCGGCGAACTTGTCGTTGGGGCGCGCCGGGCGCGTGATGCCCGAGACCATGTCGCCCTTGCGCAGGCCGTTCTTGCGGATGGTGGCGAGCCCCACGTAGATGTCGTTCTCGCCGGGCAGGTAGCCGGAGGTGCGCAGGAAGCCGTAGCCGTCGCCCATGATGTCGAGCACGCCGGTGACCTCGGTGAAGCCCTCGGCCTTGCAGGTGGCATCGTAGACCGCGTCCACCAACTCGGCCTTCTTCAGGCCTGCGGCGTCGAGGCCCAGCTCGACGGCCTTTGCGCGCAGGTCCGCCACTTTCAGCTCGGCCAATTCCTCCTTGGTCACGGAAGGCTGCGGCTCGCGATTGCGGTTCTCGTGGCGCTGGCGACGATTGCTGCGGTCATGGTTGTTCTGGTTGTTCTTCTTGCCCTTGCCCTGGCCGCCGTTGTTCTGAGCGTTCTGGCTGCCCTGGCTGTTCTGGCGACGCTGCTCGGCGCGGGAGTCGCCCTCGCCGCGGGTGCGCTTGCGCACCACGGCGGTCTTCCGCTCGCCGTCCTTCTTCGAGGCGGCCTCCCCGGCCTCGTCGGCCTGGGAGGCATCGACGGCCTTCGCGTCATCGGCGTCGGACTCGGCCTTCTTACGGGTGCGGCGCGGCTTGGCCTCAGAAGCGTTCTCGGCGCCCTCGGCGGCCTGCGTCGCGGTATCGTCGGCCTTCTTGCGGGTACGGCGAGGCTTGGGGGCATCTTCCTCAATAGCTGCGGCGCCCTCGGTCGCGGCGCCTTCGGTCTCGATCGCGTCAGCCTCGGCCTTAGCCTTGGCCGCACGACGACGCGTCGGCTTCTTCGCGGGGGTCTCAGCGGCCGTATCGTCGCCTGCCCCCTCCGAGGCCTTCTTACGCGTACGACGCGCCCGAGGCTTCTCGACCGGCTCCTCCAGCGCGTCGGCGATGGTCATCTGGTTCTCCTCGGCATCACTCATGCGTTCTGAACCTTCTCCCAGTCCTTAAGGAACGACTCCAGGCCGCGGTCAGTCAGCGGATGCTGCACGCACTTCTTCAGAATGCCGAAGGGCACGGTGGCAATGTCAGCGCCCATGAGAGCCGCCTGGGTCACATGGTTGGCGCTGCGGATGGACGCAGCGATGATCTCGATCTTCTCGCCGTTCACGGTATCGGCGGTGAAGTCGTAGTTGCCGATGGCGGTCACCACGTCGTCCAGCTGGGCCAGACCGTCCTCGGAAATGTCGTCGAAGCGACCCACGAACGGCGAGATATAGCGGGCGCCGGCACGGGCGGCCAGGATGGCCTGGGGCACCGTGAAGCAGAGCGTCATGTTCACGGGAATGCCCGCATCGGCCAGCTCGCGCGTGGCGGCCAGACCCTCCACCATGGTGGGGATCTTCACCACGACGTTGGGGGCGATCTCGGCCAGCTCGCGGCCGTCGCGCACAATCTCGTCGCGGGTCATGGCCACCGACTCGGCGGACACCGGGCAGTTGGGCCCCACGATGTCGCAGATGCGCTTGATGTGGGCGTGGAAGTCGTCCAACTTCCCGCCAATGCGCGAGTACAGGGTGGGGTTGGTGGTCACGCCGGCCAGGGCACCCCAGCTGGCGGCCTCCTCGATCTCGGCGAGGTCGGCGGTGTCCAGAAAGAACTTCACGTTCATCCTCCTTCATTGAGGTTTTCGGGAACTAAGGGATTGGCGTCCAAATCGAGAGCGGTGCGCACCGAAAAGCCCATACCGTGAGAACGTTGAGAGATGATATACGGAACATTGGGAAGGAAGTCATGCGCTCGTTCGCGCTTGAGATTCAGAGCTGGAATCATAGTACCGCAACTGCCCTGCGCACACAAGAAAAACCCGAGAGCGCTCAGGAGGGCGGGTGCAGCGACTTTGAAGGGGCCGGGGGCCGGATGGGGGGCGACTGCAGCCCGCTGATCCCCCTTCCCGCTACTCTTCCAGCAGCGAGCGGTAAAAGCAGGTGCGCGCGCCGGTATGGCACGCGGGACCGGCCGGGTGCACGAGGGCGAGCAGGGTATCGGCGTCGCAATCGTAGCGCAGGTCCACCAGCTTCTGGATGTTGCCGCTCGTGGCGCCCTTGTGCCACAGCTCCTGGCGGCTGCGGCTCCAGAACACCGTCTCGCCCCGCTCCAGCGTGAGCGCAAGCGACTCAGCGCTCATCCACGCCATCATGAGCACCTCGCCTGTATCAGCGTCCTGCACAATACAGGGAACAAGACCGGCGTCGTTATATTTCAAATCGGGAAGGTTCACCCTCGTCCTCCTTACAGCCGCACGGGAATACCGGCGGCGCGCATGGACTCCTTCACCTGGCGCACAGTAAGCTCGCCGAAGTGGAAGACGCTCGCGGCGAGCACCGCGTCGGCCTCGCCCTCGATGATGCCCTCGGCAAAGTGCTCGAGCTTCCCCACGCCGCCGCTCGCGATGACGGGGATGTCCACAGCGCGGGCCACGGAACGTGTGAGGTGACAGTCGAAGCCGTCGCGGCTGCCGTCGCGGTCCATGGAGGTGAGCAGGATCTCACCCGCCCCGCGCCGAGCCGCCTCGCGCGCCCACTCGATGGCGTCTATCCCCGTGTTCTTGCGGCCGCCGGCCACGTAGACCTCCCACTTGTTGGGATTGCCCGGCACCGCCTTCGCGTCGATGGCCACGAGAATGGCCTGGGTGCCGAAGGCCCGCGCGGCCTGGGTGATGAGCTCGGGGTTCGCCACGGCCGCCGAGTTCACCGACACCTTGTCGGCTCCCGCGGCGATCATCTTCCGTATATCGGCCACGCTGCGAAAGCCCCCGCCCACACAGTAGGGCAGGTGCAGCTCGGCGGCGGCATGGCTCGCGAGCTCCACCGTAGTGGCGCGGTCGTCGCTCGTGGCCGTGATGTCGAGGAAGATGACCTCGTCGGCTTTCTGCTCATCGTAAGCACGGGCCAGCTCAATGGGGTCGCCCGCATCACGCAGGCCCACGAAGTTCACGCCCTTCACCACGCGCCCGTCCTTCACGTCCAGGCAGGGAATCACTCGTTTTGTCAGCATATCTTCTTCAACCTGTCCGTCGGCGAGCCAGCCGGTATTGTGATTCGCTCAGACAGTCCTCGCTCTGCGAAACAGGACATTTAGTCCTGTTTCGTTCGCTGCGGAACTCGCTCGGTCACAACACCGTCTGTCTCGCCGACTGCTCTTCCTTGCTTGCCTTCCTGCTGTTTGCTCGTCTGCAAAACTCGCTCGGTCAAGGCACCCGCCATCGCGCGGGCTGCTCTTCCTTGCTACTGCTCCAAGTCTTCGATGGTCAGGGGGCGCGATTCCTCTTCCAGCTGGTCGCTCAGCTGATAGGTGCCCTGACAGGCGGCCACGCCATCGGCGACGCTCAAGGTGCCCTCGTAGATGGCGCGGCCGGCGATAACGCCCTCCACCGCGTCGGCAATGGGTGAGAGCGCCAGGATGTCAGCTGCCGACGAGATGCCGCCCGACACGATGACGGGGTTGCCGAAGGCGGCGGCCATCTTCGCGTAGGCGCTGTTCTCAATGCCGGTCTGCATGCCGTCGCGGGCGATATCGGTGTACACGATATGCTCGTAGCCGAGGCGTGCCATGCGCTCCGCCAGGTCGGCGGCAGGTACGCCCGAACCCTCGGTCCAGCCAGCCACGGCCACCTCCCCGCCCTTGGCGTCGATGCCGGCCACCAGCGCGTCCGAACCGAACTTCTCGATAGCCGCCTGGGCAAAGTCGGGATCGCGTACGAGCGCCGTGCCCAAAATGACACGGGTCGCGCCGGCATCCAGCAGGCGGTCGGCCACGTCCAGGCTGCGCACGCCGCCGCCCACCTCCACCTTCAGCTTGGTGGCGGCCAGGATGCGGCGCACCACGTCGATGTTGTCGGGATTGCCCGACTTCGCCCCGTTCAGGTCCACCACGTGAATCCACTCGGCGCCGTCCTCCTCGAACAGCTGCGCCTGCAGCTCCGGCTTGTCGTTGTACACGGTGACGGCATCGTAGTCGCCCCGAGCCAGGCGCACGGCGCGCCCGTCCAGAATATCGATAGCGGGCAAGAGGTACATGGTTCCTCCTTCTGAAAGTGGGACACCTTACCCGGTAAGGTGTCCCAATCGGGACAGTCTACCGGGTAAGGCGTCCCACGGCGGTTACGAAGTTGGCGAGCATGCGCGCGCCGGCATCCGAGCTTTTCTCGGGATGGAACTGCACGCCCCATACGGGAAGCCCCGGCACCTGCACGGCGCAGGGGAATTCCACCGAGTGCACGGTCTCGGCAATGGTGGCCTCGCTCGGAGGCGCGATGAAGCTGTGGGTGAAGTAGAAGAACTCGCCGGGGGCGATGCCGTCGAACAGCGGGTTCGGCTCGGCGAACTCTACCGAGTTCCACCCCACGTGGGGCACCTTGTAGGTCCGCCCGGCCGCATCGGCGCGCGGCATGGCCCCCACGGTACCGGGAATGAACCCAAGCCCCGCGGGCAGCGGGCCATCCTCGGGCGCGTGCTCCACGCCGTGCTCGAACATGAGGTGCATTCCCAGGCAGATACCGAGGAACGGCGCGCCACCTTCCACAGCCGCGCGCACCGCAGCGGCCAAACCCAACTCGTCCATGGCGGCGGCCGCATCGGCGAAGGCGCCCACGCCCGGCAGCACCACGGCATCGGCCGCGCGCACCATCTCCGGCGCATCGCTCACGACAACCTCGGCCCCAACCGCGGCAAGCCCCCGCTCCACCGAGAGCAGGTTTCCCTTGTGATAATCAACAACGACGATAGCCATGCACGCTCCTACAGACAGCCCTTGGTCGAGGGCACTTCCCCGGCCAGAGCCGGGTCAACCGCCACAGCCTCGCGCAGAGCGCGGCCTACGGCCTTGAACGCGGCCTCGAAGATATGGTGCACGTTGTCGCCGGCCTGCTGGCGCACGTGCAGCGTGATGCCGGCATTAGCCGTCAGCGCGATGAAGAACTCCCGCGCAAGCTGGGTATCGAAGCCGCCCACCATACCGAAGGGCACCTCCACCGCCCAATGCAGCTGGCCGCGACCCGAGATATCCAGAGCCGCCAGCACCAGCGCCTCGTCCATGGGCACAAACGCGCTGCCGAAGCGGGTTATGCCCGCTTTATCGCCGAGCGCGCTGGCGATGGCCTGGCCGATCACGATGCCCGTATCCTCCACGGTGTGATGCCCGTCCACCTCCACATCGCCCCTCACGCGCACGTTCAGGTCGAGCCGCCCATGACGCGCCAGCGCGGTGAGCATGTGGTCGAAAAACCCGATGCCCGTGTCCACCTCGGCGCGACCGCAGCCGTCCAGGTTCACCGCCACCGCGATATCAGTCTCCGCGGTGGTGCGGCAGATGCTCGCTTCCCTGCTCACAAGGACTCCTTCCACTCAGGCACGCGCCGCGCGGGCGCGCTCGGATCCGCGCTCGGCCACAAAGGCCCTCAGCAGGCGGATGAACTCATCGTTTTGCTCGGGCGTGCCGATGGTCACGCGCAGGCAGCCCTCCAGAAGCGGTGTGGTCGAAAAATCGCGTACGAGCACGCCGTTCTCGTACAGGTAGGCCCAGGCTGCGCTCGCGTCCTCAAGCGAGAACAAAATCCAATTGGAATCGGAGGGGTAGGGCCGAACGCCCGCCGTGGTGCGCAGGGCCTCCGTCACGCGCCCGCGCTCCTCGATGATCTCGCGGATGCCCGGCTCGAAGCGGGCGCGCATTTCGTAGACCACCTCGCCCACAGCCTGAGATACCGCGTCCACCGAGTAGGGCTGACGAACCTTCACGAACTCGTTGATGACGCCGGGGTTCGCCAGAATATAGCCGAGGCGCACACCCGCCAGCGAGAACGCTTTCGAGAACGTACGCAGGATGACCAGGTTCTCGTGGGTCGCCAAGAGCGGGCGCACCGTGGAGCGCGAGAACTCGAAGTAGGCCTCGTCCACCATCACGAGCGCATCGGTGGCATTAAGCAGCCGCTCCAGGAAGTCCTGGGGGGCGCGCAGGCCCGTGGGGTTGTTGGGGCTCGCCACCACCACGTAGTCGATATCGCCCACAGCCAGGCGTTCGAAGGTGGCCTCCTCGTCGATGGAGAAGTCATCGCGCCGCGCGATGTCGACCACCGTGGTGTTCGTGAGCCGCGCGTTAGCCGCATACACCGAGAAGGTGGGCGGGAAGTTCAGGCAGGTGCGCCCCGGGCCGCCCCACGCAAGCGCCAGATCGAACAGAAGCTCGTCGCCGCCGTTGCCCAGAAGCACGCAGGAGCGGTCGAGCCCGTTGGCCTCGGCGATCATGTCGCGCAGGCCATTGGCGAGGGGATCCGGGTAGCGGTTGAAAGGCACGCTCGCAATGCGGCGGGCAACGCGCTCGCGCACCTCGGCGTCCACATCGCGCGGGTTCTCGTTGGCCGACAAAAATGCCCGGGCCGGCAGGTACTTCGGGTCGTAGGGAACAAGCCCCTCAAGCTGCGGGGCCGACGCACGCACCCTATTCATCGCGCGCATCCTCAGCCGCACCCGCATCCACCTTGGCAGCGGAGGTGCCGGCCACGCTTGCCTGCTCGGCATCGAGCAACGCGCGCAGGCGCAGGGCCACCGATTGGGCATGGGCCCACAGCCCCTCGTGGGTAGCGATCTGCACCACGGCCTTCGCGTCATGCTTCAGGGCCGCGGGGGTGTACTGGATGATGGAGGACTTCTTCACGTAGTCGTCCACCGAAAGCGGCGACGAGTAGCGGGCCGTGCCGCCGGTGGGCAGCGTGTGGTTGGGACCGGCCACGTAATCGCCCACAGCCTCGGGCGTCCACTCGCCCAGGAAGATGGCGCCGGCGTTGCGGATGGAGCCCAGATACTCCATGGCGTGGGCCACGTGCATCTCCAAGTGCTCCGGCGCGATAACGTTCACTGCCTCCAGGGCCTGTTCCATGGAGGTGCACACCACGATGAGGCCGTGGTCGTCCAGGGAGGCGCGGGTGATGTCGGCGCGGGTGGTGCGCTGCATGTGGTCGGCGATAGCGGCCTCCACCTCGTCGGCATAGGCATCCGAGAAAGTGACCAGGTAGCAAGCGGCCAAGGGGTCATGCTCGGCCTGGGCCATCAGATCGATGGCCACCATGGCGGGATCGGCCGTCTCGTCGGCCACCACGCACACCTCGGAGGGGCCGGCGATCATGTCGATGCCCACATCGCCCGACACGAGCTTCTTCGCCGCGGCCACAAAGGCGTTGCCCGGACCGGTGATCTTCGCCACGGGGCGGATGGTCTCGGTGCCGTAGGCCAGCGCCGCCACGGCCTGGGCGCCGCCGACGGTGTAGATCTCGGTCACACCGGCCACCTTGCAGGCCGCGAGCACCGTGGCGTCCAGCGTGCCGTCCTTGGTGGGCGGCGTCACGCACACGATGCGCTCCACGCCGGCCACCTGGGCGGGCAAGGCGTTCATAAGCACCGTAGAGGGATACAGGGCGCGCCCGCCCGGCACGTAGATGCCCACCGACTCGAGCGGCGTCACCTTCGACCCCACGATGGCTCCGTCCTCGCGAGCGAAGAACCAGCTCTGCTGCTTCTGGCGCTCGTGGAAGTCGCGGATCTGGGCTGCGGCGTGATTGAGCGCGTCGATGGTGTCGGGGTCCACCTCGGCAAGCGCCGCCTCGATGGCGCTCTCGGGCACGCGGAAATCGTCGATGGCCACGCCGTCGAACTTCTCGGTGAGTGCGCGCAGAGCCGCATCTCCCCCTTCCCGCACCTCCTCGATGATGGCGGTGGCGGCCGTAAGCGCGCCGGGGTTGAAGGCGCCGGTGCGATCGATGAAGTCGGCAGTGAAGGGCTCCAGGGGCTGAAGATCGATGCGTCGCATGGTCATGGGTATCTCCTTCGAAACTTATCGGACGGGATTTACGGCACCGGGAATAGGCGCGTAGGTATGGGTCGGGGCGGCTTCGGCCAGCTTGCGAGCCAAGCCAACGATGCGGTCGTCGGTGCGCAGGGCGCAGCCGTTGGCGAAGAAACGCGCCGTGGAGGCCAGAACCTCCTCCACAATACTGAGGTTGTTCTCGGCGAGCGTGGTGCCGGTGGCCGTGATATCAACGATGCGCTCGGCCAAGCCCACCATGGGGGCCAGCTCTACATTGCCGTGCAGGTACACGATTTCCACCTGAGTGCCCGTCTTGGCGAAGTGAGCGCGGGTGATGGAAGGGTACTTCGTGGCGATGCGCATGCTCCCGAGCTTGCGGTAGCGCTCCTCGATGGCGTCGGCGGTGCCGGCGGACTCGGCCACCACGAAGCGGCAGCCGCCGAAGCGCAGATCCACCAGCTCCACCACGTCGGCTCCCACTTCCAGAAGCGAGTCCTTGCCGCAGATGCCGCAATCGGCCGCGCCCAGGGCCACGAAGACGGGAGCGTCGGAGGGACGCACGATGATGTAGTCGACGCCCGGGTTGGATATGACAAGCGAGCGGCCGGGGCTGGCCAGACCCGTCACGTCCAAGCCGGCCTCTTCCAAACATGCAATGGCCTCGGCGTTGAGCGAGCCCTTCGGCACGGCGATGCGCAACGGACGCTCGCCCGGAGCCGACTCCTCGGCCGATGCGGCCGCCATGGCCTGCTCCAGGTAGAAAGCGAAGCCCGCGGCCGGCCGGTCGGCGCCGAAAGCCCCGATCATGCGGTCGTAGCGACCGCCCGAGCCCAGGGGCGATCCCAGATAGGGGCTCGCAGCCTCGAAGACGACGCCAGTGTAGTAGTTAAACGAGCTCACTACCGAGAAGTCCACAAGAATACGCTCGGCGAGCCCCGCCTGGGCGAGCAGGTCGTAAGTAGCCTGGAAGTCGTCCAGATCGGCCGTGCAGCCCAGAGGCGAGGCCAGGGCCCGCACCTCATCGATAGCCTCCTGGGCGCCGCGAATACGCGCAAGACGCGCGATGGCGTCGGCGTAGGCCGGAGCGGCCGCACCCGCATCGGGCAGATCGGCACCATCTTCCGGACCGCGCCCCACAGCGGCATCGCACAGACGGTCCAGAGCCACAAAGTCGGAATCATGGTAGGCATCGAGCACCGCGGCCTTCCACGGTTCGGATGCCCCCGAGCGCTCCAGCAGCGCCCGCAACACGCCCACGGTGGCGAGCCCCAGGGTGAAATCGTGCACCCCGGCCAAGGCGAGCGCCTCGGAGAACAGCGTCACGATCTCGGCATCTGCCGCCGGACCCGTCACGCCGATGCACTCCACGCCGCACTGGGTGAGCTCGCGGGCGAGCGCCTGGTTCTCGGTCTCGGCCTCGCGGAACACCCGCTGGGTGTAGCGGAAGCGCAAAGGCTCCCCGTCGACCGGCAGACGCGTGGCGCAGGCTCGGGCGATCTGGAGGGTCACATCGGGGCGCATGGCCAGCAGGTCGTCGTGAGAGTCGAAGAACTTGAAAGGGGATGCGGGCATCCGTCCGCCGGCGCGCATGACGTCCATAACCTCCAGCGTGGGAGTTTCGATGGGCGCGTAGCCGCGCGATGCGAACAGGTCGGCCACCGCGCGGGTGATGACCTCGCGGGCAAGCGCCTCCTCGGCGAGCACGTCGCGGAAGCCCGATGGTGTCACTGCGTTCAAAGCCTGTCCTCACTTGCATTCGGTTACTGAACTTGTCATGGTACTCGCCTTCTCCCCTCTCGATGACCCGAGACGGCAAACGGCGAATTATCGACAGAGTTCCCTGCCGGTTTCTATACTTTATCACAGTAGAGTACTAAAGCAATAGCTTTTACGCGAGCGGCTCGATGATCATGGCGCGCAGAATGCCCGGCGTATCGTAGGCCCGCTTGCCAGCGCCTGCACCTATGGCCCGAATGGCAAAGCGCTCAGGCAGCGCATCGTGGGTGCGCAGAGCAGCAGCCACGGCAGCCCCTGTGGGAGTGACAAGCTCCCCTTCTACGTCTATCGGTGCGAGAGGCAAACCGGCCGCCTCGGCAATGAAGGCCGTGGCCGGAGCCGGTACGGGAATGAGGCCATGCTGGCAGCGCACGGTACCATAGCCGCAGGGTAGGTCGGCCACCACCACGCCATCGCAGGCCAGGTCGTCGGCAGCCACGGCGATAGCCACGATGTCGGCAATGGAGTCCACCGCGCCCACCTCGTGGAAGTGCACCTCCTCTACCGGCACCCCGTGGGCCCGCGCCTCGGCGGCGGCCACATAACCGAACACCGCGTGCGCGATGGTCTTGGCGCCCTCGGTCATGGCCGCCCCGTCGATGAGCGCCGCGATCTCGCACGGGCCCCGGTGGTGGTGCTCGCCATGGGAGTGGCCGTTGCCGTGAGAATGTCTCGCGTCGTCTCCATGCCCGTGGACGTGGTCGTGGTCATGCCCGTGCCCGTGCTCGTGGTCGCGTCCTCGCTCGCACGCATGCCCATGGTCTTGGACGCGAGCGTGGTCACGCCCGTGCAGGTAGGCCATATCGTGATCATGGTTCTCATGGGCGACATCCAGCACCACATTGAAGTCGCACACGTCCAAACCCGACTTCCGCACGCGCGTGATCTCAACGGAAAAGCCCTCCACGTCCAGGCTGTCCAAGGCGCGGCGCACCGCCTCCTCGCTCGCGCCGGCATCCAGCAGGGCCGCCGCGACCATATCGCCGCTGATGCCCGAGGTGCATTCCAGATACAGAAGCTTCGTCATGTTCGCGCCTTTCGCGTCCTTAAGCCCGGCGGGAATTCAGATGGTTGATGGCGCTCGCCTGGAAGGCCGCGCCGAAGCCGTTGTCGATGTTGACCACCGACACGCCGCTCGCGCACGAGTTCAGCATGGCGAGCAGCGCCGCGATGCCCCCGAAGGAGGCTCCGTAGCCCACCGAGGTGGGCACTGCGATGACCGGGCACGACACCAAGCCGCCCACGACGCTGGCAAGGGCGCCCTCCATGCCGGCCACGGCCACCACCACGCGCGAGCGCGCGAGCTCGTCCTCGCAGTCGAGCAGCCGGTGGATGCCGGCCACGCCCACGTCGTACAGGCGCACTACCTCGTTGCCGAGGAACTCGGCCGTAAGCGCCGCCTCCTCGGCAACGGGCACGTCACTCGTACCGGCGGCGGCAATGGTCACCACCCCGTCGCCGTCGGGCGCGGGCATATCGCCGAACACGAGCAGCCGCGCCTCTTCGTAGAATGTGAGCGGCACCGGCCGGGCGCGCACCGCCGCGGCCAGCGACGAGCGGGCCATGCCATCGCCGCATCGGGCCGCCTCGGCTGCCTCCCACCGCGCCGCCATCTCGGCTGCCTTCTCGGCATCGACCCGCGTGGCGAGCACACGGGGCTGGCCGCCCTCCATCAGAGATGCGGCAATGGCAACGATCTGGGCGGCGGTCTTTCCCTCGCCGAAGATCACCTCGCCGGCACCCTGCCGGGCGGCGCGGTCGTGATCGGGACGGGCGAACCCGAGCGGGGAATCAGAGCGGGCGAAATCCACAGACGGACCTTTCTCCGAAAACCTTGCGGGCCGAACGTACAGTCGGCCCCTCTCACCGTCCATGATAAAGGTTGAAGCCAACTCCATGTCCAGCATGGGAAAACCGCCACGGAAGATTCGCGGCAAAAAAGGAAGGGGCAGCGGACGCACGCCCGCTGCCCCTCAATGCTTGCGGTGCTGCCCGACGGACGTGGCGCCTACTCCCCCAGCTGCAAGGCGCGCTCGCTGTCGGCCATGATCTCGTCGTAGTGGTCGATCTTGTACTGCAGGCGCTCCAGCGCTCGCTCCAAATCGGCAATACGCTCGCGGATGGCGATGCTCTGCCGTGCCAGAAGTTCCTTGCGCGCCGCCCGGGTGGCGTCGCCCTGCTCGATGAGCTCCATGTACTCCACGAGCGACTCGATGGACATGCCCGCATCGCGCATACACTTCACGAACTCCACGGCATTGCAGCTGGCCTCGTCGTAATCGCGGATACCGCTGCTGTTGCGAGGCACATGGCGCAACAGGCCGATGCGCTCGTAATAGCGCAGCGTATCGGTAGAAACACCGTATCGCTTGCTGACTTCCGCGATCTTCATTTGGTCCCTTTCAACGCAGGAGCTGCACTCAGCCACTCTCGCAGACTGCGCGTCAATTAGACCATATGGAGTAGGCTACAAGTCAAGAGCGCATCGCCAGATTCCCGCGAACGACCCCCCGTTTCCTCCCTCACGCCCCAGGTGGAAAGGCTCGGCGGCCTCTTGTCTCGAGACGGCGGCGTGCCGGCAACCAGCCAGTTGGCGGAAGCCTTAGGAAAGCTCGTCGCGCAGCTGTCGCAGAGCGTTGCCGCGGTGCGAGATGCCATTCTTCTCGGCTTGGGACACCTCGGCCAGCGAGCGGGTGCCACCGAAAGCCTCGGGCATGAACAACGGGTCATAGCCGAAGCCCTCGCGTCCACGCTCCTCGCGCCCGATGGCCCCCTCGATGGTGCCGCGCGCCACCGTCTCGGCACCGTCCTCATCGATGAACACAAGGGTGCACACGAATCGAGCCGCGCGCTCGCCGTCGGGCACCTCGGCCATCTCGGTCAAAAGCTTGGCGTTGTTGGCCGCATCGTCACCGTCGGCGCCGGCATAGCGCGACGAGTACACACCGGGCGCGCCGTCCAGGGCGTCCACGGCCAGACCCGAGTCGTCGGCGAGCACCGCAACGGAAAGCCCCGCCTCCTCGGCCGCGGCCCTGGCAGCGCGGGCCTTGATGCGCGCATTGCCCTCGAAGGTGTCGGCGTCCTCCTCGGGGTCGGACATAAGGCCAGCCTCGGCCAGGGTCTTGAACTCCCAGCCCTCGAAATCGAGCGCCGAGCAAATCTCGGATACCTTGTGGGCGTTGTTCGTGGCGATGACGACGGTCTTCATGGCTCTCCTTCCGATGACCGCGCGGGCGGCCTTTAGGAAACGGTCAGTTCCGGCAGGTCGACATGCTCCACCACATCCATGGGACGGGCGAGCACGCGGCCGCCGAAGCGGCGGAACTCCTCGGTATCGACCCCGGTGGTGAAAAAGGCGTGGGTCGGCACATTGCCGGGGCGGGCAAAGGCACGGCGGCGGCGCAGGATGTGGTCCACGTCACGAGCGGTCTCGTCGGCCGAGGACACCAGCGTCACGGGACGCCCCACCACACCCCCGATGAGCGCTTTCAGAAGCGGATAGTGAGTGCAGCCCAGCACGAGCGTGTCTATTTCGCAACGGCGCAGAGGTTCCAGATACTCACGGGCGATCTCCTCGAACTCGGGGCGAATGTAGACCTTCGAGGCATCGGACAGGTAATCTTCGATGGGCCCTTCGGCCATCTTCAGCCCCAGCTCGGCGATTTCCACGAACCGCGGTGTAGCCGTGGAGAACACGGTGATGCCCGCATCGATATGACGGATGGCGTCCGAGTAGGCATTGGAGTCCACCGTGCCCTTCGTGGCGATAACCCCCACGCGGCGGTTGAGCGTGGTGTGGGCCGCCGCTCGGGCACCGGGTTCCACCACGCCCACCACCGGCACGGGGAAAACGCGTTGAGCGTGGGACAGGCCGGCCGCGGTGGCCGTATTGCAGGCGATGACGATCATCTTCACGTCGCGTCCGAGCAACCAGGTGCAGATCTGCTGCACAAAGCGGTCCACCTCGGCCTGGTTGCGCGGGCCGTAGGGGCATCGCGCCGAGTCGCCGAAGTACACGAGGCTCTCCTCGGGCAGGCGCTTCTGCAGGGCACGGGCTACGGTCAGGCCGCCGTAGCCGGAGTCGAACACACCGATGGGGCGATTGTCGAACCCGGCGGCGACAACGGAGGCGGAGGGGTCGGTCATGGGACGCGCCTAACTGTGTACGACGACCACGTCGCCGACCTTCAGCACCTCGTGGAGCTCCTTGGCCTTCTCGGGCGGCAGGTTGATGCAGCCGTGACTGCCGTGCTCCTTGTACCATTTCCCGCCGAACTTCTCCTGCCAGCCGGCATCGTGGAAACCGATGGAGTTGTCCTTGAAGGGCATCCAGTACTGAACCTCAGTCTCGTAGTCTTTGGTGCCATCGGGCTTGTAGCCGCGCAACACCGACTTGCCGTCGTTGGTCTTGATGTAGTAGGTACCCTCGGGCGTATCGCGACCGTCCTTGGGAAGACCGCTCACGATATCGCTCTTCCACAGTACCTCGCCGTCCTCATCGTACAGGATGGCTCGCTGCTTCTTCAGGTCCACATCGATGAAGCGGTTGCCGAAGTCGCGGCCGTTCTCGTCGGGGCTCGCCGCGGCGTTCTGCTTCATCACGATCTCGATGGTGCCGCCCTTGCCCGCCCCCAGGGCCTCCTTGACTTGCTCGGCTGTGGCCTGGCTATCGGTGATCCAGCCGTAATCGCCGCCCTTCACGGTGAACTCCTTGCCGTCCGGACGCGTGTAGGTGCGCGTGGCACCCACGGTGTCCATGGCGTTCACCTTCTCCTGCACCATGGTCACCAAAGGCTCGGCATCGAACGTCACCGAGAGATCGTCGGCCACCTTCACATGCTCGGCAATGGCCTCCTCGTCGATGGCGAGCACCTCCTTGCCCGCCATAGTGAGGGTGAGCGCACCATCCATGTAGGTGTTGGCCTGCTCGCGAGCGACGGCCAAGTCAGGATCGTTCTCGGTGATGGTGGGCTTGGCCAGCACCGCATCGGTCAGCCTCACCTTCGGAGCGAAGTTCACCGTGCCCGCCGTCACCTGCTCGAGCACCTCGCCAGCCAAAAGGGTGTTTCCATCCTGCTCCGGCACGATCTTGAAAGCCTTGGCAGCCTCGTCGAAAGCCAGACTGGCGTTCTTCGGCGCCTCGCCCTTGCTGTTGATCTCGTCCACGGCAGCCTGGATGGTGTCGGCCAGTGCCGTTTCCTCGAAGGTGGACACCAGATCCTGGGTGTCGTCGTGGGTCTGGAACACCTCGTAGGGCCACGCCCACGGATCCATCTGCGAGAGCAGGTTGTCGGCAATGGCCTGGCTGTCCAAGCTCATGCCCATATCCTTGGCGGCCAACGTGAGATCGAGCCCGTAGCCCTCCACCTTGAAGGTGTAGTCCCCCAAAACGCCGTCGAGCATCTCGTGCACCTCCTCGGGGGTCATGCCCGAGATGTCCATATCGAGAATGGAGGTATGGGGGAAGAAGCGGCCCATGAAGATGAACACGCCGGCAAAGTAGATGACGGCGATGACGCCGAGCAGCGAGGCCATGGCGATGCCGAACACCTTGAGGCCGCGGCGTTTGCCGGAGCCGGGTGGATTCGGGTTCACCTGGTAGCCCGGCACGAAGCCGCCCTCGCCCGCCTCGGCGAACTGCGGACCGCGATAAGCCGAGGGCGGAGGGCCCTGCGGCGGCATCGCGGCAGCGGCTTGGGGCCGACGCGGCGCGCCGGCCTGAACGGGCATCGCCGTCGTCGGCTGAACCTGCGGCGCGACGGCCCGACCGCGCGGCACCTCTATCTTTCCGCCGCGGGCGCTTGCGGGGCCCGACGGCTGGGGTGCCGAGGCATCGGGGGACTGCTGCGTATTCGGTTTTCCGTGTTTTCCCTGATTGTGCTTGGCCATATATCGTGCTTCCGTGGAATCGCTCGTCGGTATCGCGGACCGTGCGGCCCTTCTCTTTTGGGAGAATTATACGACACTCTCCCGCGCGCGAGAACGGGCATCACGGGCCTCGGCGTTACTTTCACATACGAATGCCGCGTTGCAGCACGGGGCGGCGCATTCACCACGCCCCGTCCACACAACTTACGCGAGTTTCAGGAGTAATCCCAGAACATGACTGGTTTCCTTAAGATTTGCGCACCGAGCCGTCCCAAAGGAAAAGCCCCGCGCCGGCAGGTGGGCGGCGCGGGGCTTCAGGCCCTCCCCCGCCGAGCGGGTTCGGGCCGGATCGATTGGTGGAGGCGCGGAGAATCGAACTCCGGTCCATACTAAATCGTCCACGAGGCTCTACAAGCTTAGTTGGCGATCGGGGTTCGGAGCGGATCGGTTCGCCAACCAACGTGGCCGCTCCTAGTCGGTTCAGTCTTTCCCACGGCCATACCAACTACGTGCCGCAGGGCATTCCCCTTACGTTGACGCCTTGCCCGGTTCGGGGAAACACCGGGGTCGGCGATCACCAAAACTGCTGCTAGGCAGCCATGGCGGCCGGCATGTAGTAGCCGGTCTTAGAAGTGTTTTTGCCAATTAACTTGACGTTACCCCTGTTTAACGTGGCGAGGAGACCACGACCTGCTCCTCGTTTCGGACTTACCATGTCGAAACCAGTCGCCCCCTTTAAGGGTTCGTCCATTGTAACGGCCGCGCCGCGCCTGTCAAGGGCACGCACCCGCGCAAGCGGTCGGCGCGAGAGACCGCCGCCCCATCGAAACGAGGCGGGTGCAGGCGCATCAGGCCCCGCACCCGCCGACTTGCTTGCTACGGGATGACGCTGCTACTGCGGGATGACGATGAGCTCGGAGCCGTCTAGCTCGTAGTCGTCCAGGCACGCGCACTGGCGCGACGGCTCGTCGTAAGTGCACCAGTAGTAGGTGTGCGTGAGCGCTGAGTAGCAGTCGCTGAACATAGTGTACTCGTAGCGGCCGTCGGTCATCTTGCCGCCGCCCTTGCACATCGAGCAGCCCTCCAAGGTGCGGAACAGGCGTGTCACGTTCGCAGCCTCGCCCTCCTCGGCAGGATAGTTGGCGTTCAGGTAGGCGGCGCGCACAAAGCGGCTGGCCGGGTCGTAACCGCCCGGGAAGCCCATCATGCCGGCGCCGGTGCCGAAAGCCTTCAGCGTGTCGCGGGTCCAGGTCACCGGCTCGGGATGCTCGTTGCTCACGTGCATGTAGTTGCGCACGTTCTCAGCATGCCACGGGAAGGGCGGCTGGTTGGTCAGCACGTCCAGGCCGTCGTCGTACACGTGCATGCCATCGGCCTGGCACTCCACGATGATGGACTCCTTGGCATCGCCGATGATCCAGTGCAGCTGGGCCACGGCGTAGCCGTCGCTGGGCGCCTTGGCCACAAGCGTCACGTTCTTCAGCGCCTCGCGCACCTGGGCGACGGTCTCGAACTGCGAGGCCACCCACATCGGGAACTCATAGACGGCCACGTTCACCGCGCCGTCGGCCGGGCCCTCGGCGAAGGAGGCGTATCCCGGGAAGTTCAAGCCCGCCACGGCCAGCCCGACCTCGTTACCGCAATCGTAGTAGCAGGGGGCGCCGTTCACCACGATGGCCGTGCCGATGCAGGCGTGCTTCGGCTCGATGGTGCCGAGGAAGGGCGAGGGGATACGCGCGCCACGCGGGGTGACGACGACCTTCTCGCCGTAGGACTCGCACCAATCGAGGTTGCGGCCCAGATACATATTGCCCTTGGCATCCGAGAAGCGAACTCCTGTGCACATATTCAACTCCTAAGTCTCGGAAATGAAAACGGGAGCGATCAGCCCGATCGCTCCCGTCCATGGTAGGCCCCAGGCCTCACCCGCGCGCTCGCACGCGCCCTCGGTTGCCGATTTGACAGCGACGTGTCGCCGTTACCTTTTCTTGAGGAAGTTCAACGAGTCTGCGATCTCGTCGAAGGTGCCCTTCAGCTCGGCCGCCACGGCCACGCCGTCTTTGTAGATGGCGTTCACGTCCTTGGTGGCCGCCGCCACGCCCTCGCGGCTGATGCCCAAGTCGAACTCGTCGCCGTCGGAGGTGCGCTCCACGCGCACACCGTCGTTATCGTCGTCCTCGTCGACGTAGTAGTACTCCACTTCGTTGCCGTCCTCGTCCAGAAGCACGAAGCCGATCTCGTTGTCGAACTCGTCCACGATGACGGCGTGCACGTCGCCGTCCTCGATCTCCATCTCGATAATCTCGCTCTCCTCTTCGGGCTCCTCCTCGATGTGATAGCCCTCGGAGTGCAGGATGTCGGCCTCCTCGTCGGCCTCCACCGCTTCTTCCACCTCGTCGGCATCCCAGCCGTCGTAGTCGGTCTCGTTGTCGGTCATGAAGCTGTCGTAGGCGTGCTCGACGTCGCTTTCCGCGGCATCCTCGCCGAAGATCTCGTCCTCGTCGCCTTCCACGTCCTCAAGCTCGGTCTCCTGGTCGGTCCACTCGGCATCGGTCTCGCCGAGGTCTTCCATGCTCTCGAGTTCTTCGTCCAGACCCATGGCAGCGCTCCTTTTCCGTCGTGTCCTTCTGCGGCGCCGGCAAGGCCCGCGATTTCATGATGCCACCCGTCGGCATTCGTGCGGCGCGGGCGGCGCTTTCGTTTCCCTAACGTGAACGCGCTTTCATGGCGCGGTCGATCTCGCGCTTCACGTCGCGCTCCCGCATGGAGGCGCGCTTGTCGTAGAGCTTCTTGCCGCGGGCGAGCGCCAGCTCCACCTTCACACGGCCATCGGTGTTGAAGTACATCTTCAACGGCACGATGGCGAGCCCTTTCTCGGCCACCTTCGCGTCCAAATAGCGAATCTGCTTCTTGTGCAGGAGCAGACGGCGCTTGCGGTCGGGGTCGGGATTGAAGATGGAACCGTTGGCATACGGCGGGATGTGCACGTTGTTCAGCCACACCTGGCCGTCGCGGATGAGCGCGAAGCAATCGGTGAGCTGGCAGTGGTTCTCCCGCAGCGAGCGCACCTCGGTGCCCGTCAGCTCGATGCCGGCCTCGTAGGTCTCCAAGATCTCGTAGTCGTGAAGGGCCCGGCGGTTCTTCGCGATGAGCTTCTCGTCGCGCTTGGGCACCGTACTCACGCCTCCTCGGCCGGCGCGTCGGCAGTCGCCGCGCTCTCGAGGGCCGCATCGCCACCGCGGGAGACGCCGCCCAGGCCCGGCACGAAGCTCGCGTCGGGGCCCAGATCGCGGGCGAAGCGCACGATGAGGCGCACCGTAGCCTCCAGATCGGCCAGGCACACCACCTCGGTGGGCGTGTGCATGTAGCGCAGCGGCACCGAGATGAGACCCGTGGGAATGCCGTCGCGCGCCACCTGGATGGCGCGGGCGTCGGTGCCGGTCACGGAGGGCTCGGCCTCCAGCTGGTACGGGATGCCCTCGGCCTTCGCGGCGGCTACCAGACGCTCGAAGACAATGGGATTGATGTTCGGGCCGCGGGCGATGACCGGGCCCGCTCCGCAGACGATCTTGCCGTATTTGGTCTTGTCGATACCCGGGTAGTCGGTGGCATGGGTCACGTCGAAGGCCAGGGCCACATCCGGATTCACGGCATGCGCGCTCGTCATGGCGCCGCGGGTACCGATCTCCTCCTGGGTGGTGGCCGCAGCGACAAAATCGCCCGGGGCGCCGCCGGCCTTCGCCAGCTCCTCCATCACGCGGCAGGCGATCCACACGCCGCACTTGTCGTCGAAGCACTTCGACACGGCCATGCCGTCGCCGAAGCGCTCGAAGCCCACGCCGAAGGTGATGGGGTCACCTACGCGCACGAGCTTCTTCACGCGCTTGGGCTTCATCCCCAAATCAATCACGAGGCCCGAAAGCGGCGTGACGTTCTTGCGCTCGTCGGGCTCGATGAGGTGGATGGGCTTGCGACCCACGATACCGCGCAGCACGCCAGTCTCGGTGTGCACGTCCACGCGCATGCCGGGCAGAATGGCCGCGTCCACGCCGCCGAGGGAGGCCACCGAGAGGAAGCCCTCGTCGGAGATGTAGGTGACCATGAGGCCGATCTCATCCATATGAGCCGCCAACATAAGCGTCGGCGCCGCCGCGTCGGTGCCCGAGAGCACCGCACGCACCGAACCCATGGTGTCGGTGGTCACCTCGTCGGCCACATCCGACAGACGCTCGCGCACGAGCGCCGCCGCCGGTTCCTCGAAGCCGGTGGGCGAGGGCGTCTCCAGCAGCTGCTTCAGGAACTTCACATGCTTCTTCTTCATATCACCAATATCCTTTCGAATGCTTGCGCTTGCGCTCGGGCTTGGGGGGACGAAAATCGAGCGCCAGCTGGCCGTCGGTGGTCTTCTCCTGCTTCTCGGCCGGGGCAGCTCCCTTGCGCTCCACCTTCTCGATGATCCACGACACCGCGCCGGCCCCGAACAACTCCAGCATGCGCAGGCGCGCATCGTGAGCGTTGGCCTTGGTGTTGGCCCGCGCGTCGCTCTCGAACTCGAACAGACCGCGCTCCCTATCGTGGGAGCCCTTGGGCGACTGGTAGTGGGCGATGTAGGTTGCCATGGGTGCTCGGAATCCTTCCCTTCATAGTTCGCCAGCCATTCTAGCACGACCGCTGTGAAGGCTTATCGCGCATTCACCCCAACAACGAGAAAGCGGATCGGGATGTTCCCGATCCGCTTGCATTCGTGGAGCCGGCGACAGGAATCGAACCCGCAACCCACTGATTACAAATCAGTTGCTCTACCGTTGAGCCACGCCGGCAAGGCGTTCGCGAAGGGCTGCACGCCCACTCGCATCTGCGTATTGTACGACAACCATTCCGTTTAGAAAAGGTCGCGCACCGCATGCCCACAGGTCGGCGGCGCGGCGTGCCCGCACCTGGCGGGAGGCCGACCGCAGATGCCCGCCACCAACCAGCCGGCGGCCCGCGGCACGGCGCAGAATGCCCTCGCTACTCCTTGGCGCCCCACTGCTCGTAGTAGGCGTCGATAGCCGCCGCGATGCCATCGTCGATGACTACGCGCCCGGCTACCTCATGGTTATGCAGGCACTCCTTCACCTCGGCCATGGACACGATGGAGGCCACCGGGAAGCCGTACTTGGCCTCGATCTCCTTCTGGGCCGTGGTGACGCCGCCCTTCCCCACTTCCATACGATTCAAAGACACGATAAGCCCGCGCACGTCCACATCGGCCGCCGCCTTCAGGATGGGATAGGTCTCGTCGATAGACTTGCCCGAGGTGGTCACGTCCTCCACCATGATGACCTTGTCGCCATCATGCAGCTCGGCGCCCAGCAAGTTGCCCGCGTCGGCGCCGTGATCCTTCACTTCCTTGCGGTTGCAGCAGTACTTCACTTCCTTGCCGTAGAGCTCCTGCAGCGCCATGGCCGTGACCACCGCCAGCGGAATGCCCTTGTAGGCCGGCCCGAACACCACATCGAAATCGAGCCCGAAGTTGTCGTTGATGGCCTGAGCGTAGTACAGGCCCAGACGGTGGAGCTGCTCGCCGGTCACATACGCGCCCGCGTTCATGAAGAAGGGCGACTTGCGTCCGCTCTTCAGCGTGAAGTCGCCGAACTTCAGCACATCGCTTTCCACCATGAACTCAATGAACTCGCGCTTGTAAGCCTCCATGGCCGCCCTTTCGTCCCATGAGGTTCACCCTCATACTTTCCATAGGGAACATGATACCCGATTCCCCACCCGTTTCCGCAAGGCAGGCGAAAACGGCTGCGAGCGCGAGTGCAGGCTCCAACGGCCGGGCTGCCGGAGCGCCGCAACGACGCGTTGCTTGACACCCGAACATCTATTCGGGTAGTATAGCGTACATTCATTCGGGCGAACAAGTGTGCTTGTATGAGCCGAGGGTTGGAAGGAGCAGGACGGTGAACGTCATCGAGAAACTGGAAGTGCTCGCCGATGCGGCGAAGTACGACGTGGCCTGCACCTCCTCGGGCGTTCAGCGCGACGGGAAGAAGGGGCAGCTGGGAGCGGCGCGCCAAGCCGGCTGCTGCCACTCGTTCACTCCCGACGGTCGTTGCGTCACGCTGCTGAAGGTGCTCATGACCAATGCCTGCGTCCACGACTGCTGCTACTGCGTGAACCGGGTCAGCAACGCCGCCATGCGCCGGGCGGCCTTCACCCCGCGCGAATTGGCCGACCTCACCATCGGCTTCTACCGGCGCAACTATATCGAGGGGCTCTTCCTGTCGTCGGGCGTGGCAGGCAGCGCCGATACCACCACCGAGCTCATGGTGGAGGCTCTGCGCATCCTGCGCGAGGAATACGGCTTCCGCGGCTACATCCACGCGAAGGCCATTCCCGGCACTTCCGTCGAGCTCATCGACGCCCTGGGCCGTTTGGCCGACCGTCTCTCGGTGAACATGGAGCTACCAAGCGGCCAGAGCCTGCAGCTTCTGGCCCCCGGCAAATCACGCCGCTCCATCCTGGCTCCCATGCGACACATCCACGATTCCATTGCCGAAGATGCGGAATCGCGGTCGCTGGCGAAGAAGCGCACCACGGTGTACCGCACAAAGAAAATCGCGCGTAAGACCCAGGCCTTCGCGCCAGCCGGCCAGTCCACCCAGATGATCATCGGCGCCACGCCCGAGAGCGATCAGCAGATCCTGAACCTGTCAGCGGCCCTCTACCAGCAGCTGTCGCTCAAGCGCGTGTTCTTCAGCGCGTACCTGCCCGCAGTGGCCCACCCCCTCCTGCCCGCCACCGACGCGGTGCAGCTGAACCGCGAGCACCGCCTGTACCAGGCCGACTGGCTCATGCGCTTCTACGGTTTCAGCGTGGAAGAGATCATCGATGCGGAGCACCCCTTCCTGGAGCCCGACGTAGATCCGAAGGCGAACTGGGCCTTGAACCACCTGGACTTCTTCCCTGTAGAGGTGAACACCGCGCCCTTGGAGGCACTGCTGCGAGTGCCCGGCATCGGCGTGCGCGGGGCCAAGCTCATCTGCCGGGCACGGCGGCAGTCCACCCTCGGCGAGACGGAGTTGAGAAAGCTCGGCATTGCGTACAAGCGCGCCCGCTACTTCATCACCATGAACGGCGCCTGGGGCGGCGCTGGAATCGACTTCTCGCGCGATGCCCTGCATGCGCGGCTGGCGGCCCCCATTGAGGGCGGCCGCCACGGGCGGCGCGCCGACAAGACGACGGCCGGCCAGATGAGCCTCTTCGAATCGATTGAGGAGCCACCGGTACTGCCCGAGGCCGCTCCCGCGAACCGTGCCGCTCTCGACGCGGCCTTCGCTGCCCAGCGCAAGGCTCTGGAAGAAATGACGGCAACCTCGGGCGACACGGCGCTCCGTTCGGTAGCATAGGGCAGCCCGTGGCATTCTCGAAAGCAGCTACCGCGCCGGGGCACCCCCCAGCTCTCGACATATACGACGAGGTGGCGTATGCCTACGACGGCTCCCTGGAGGGGCTCCTCACCGCTATCTTCGCCTCCTACGAGCGACACGAGAAGCCCACCGATATGGCCCCCGCTGCGCGCCTGCAACCACGTCTCGGACAGCGCGTGGCCCACATCGAGACCGATCCGATCAAGGCCGAGCGCGTGCTGCGCGGCATCAAGCGAGCCTGCGGCTGGTCAGCCACCCTCGCCGTGAAGCGGGCCGCCTGCGCCGACGATGCCGATGCGGGCACCGCGGTCTTCCGCTTCGTGCGCTATGCCATGGACGAGCAGAAGCGCCGCAACTGCGAGCACTGCCGCAAGCGGGGCAACTGCAAGGGACGTGGCGGCATGGGCCCCTGCCCCAAACAGCGCGGGCGCGCCTTCTCAGATATCACGCACCCAGCCGTGGAGCAGCTCTTCCGCATAGCGCGCGCCGTCAGCCAGGAATGCGAGCACATCCGGCAGTTCGCACGCTTCCAGCACCTGCGCGGCGAAGGAACTGATTTGTGGTTCGCACGGGTAAACCCGAAGGGCTCGGTGGTACCGCTTATCATGGCTCATTTCGTCGAGCGCATGAACGATGCGCCCTTCATCATCTACGACGAGGCGCACGAGCTGGCCGGCGTCTACGACGGGGGCGACTGGTACCTGGTAAACACCAGCGGCAACGGCGACTTGCAATGCGCCCTGCCCCGTAGCAGCGCAGATGAAGCGCTTTACGCCGAAGCCTGGCGCGCCTTCTACCGCAGCGTGTCGGTGGACGCCCGTTACAACCCCGAACTGCGTCGTCAATTCATGCCGAAGCGCTTCTGGAAAAACCTCACCGAGCTGCAGGAGACCTCCGCTGCCCTGCGAACTAAAGACTGAACACGAGCTCGCTTGCCGGAGCCGTCAGCTTGCCGGGCACCGGGCGGTCGCACTCGTAGGCCAGCCCCACGGCCGGCCCCACGTGCACGCCAATGACCGGGCTTACGGGCAGCACCTCAACCGCGCGTCCCGCCACCGGCTCCACTGCATCGCGGGCCCAGGCCAAGGCGGGCGCGGCAGAACCGATGTAGTGCACCACCACGCGTTTCAAGCCGCAAGCATCGATATCGTCCTTGAACGTGTCGACCATGCGCGCGAGGGTCTTCTTCCACGTGCGCACCTTCGCGAGCGTCGCCGTCTCCCAATCGGCCACCGTGAGCACGGGCGATATCTGCAGCAAACCGCCGAGCAGCGCCGAGGCGCCACCGATGCGGCCGCCGGCCTTCAGGAACGCCAAGCTCTCCGGCGCGAAGATGAAACGCGAGGCCGCCACGGCGTCGGTAGCCGCGCGGGTGCACTCCTCGAGCGTGGCTCCCGCATCGCGTGCATCGGCGGCATCCAGCACGGCGAACATCTCGTCGCCGCAGTTCGAAGTGGAGTCCACGAGCGTGCAATGGAAGTGCTCGAAGCGCTCCTTCACGGCCCGGGCCGCGCGCACGGCGCCCTCGAAGGTGCCCGACATCTTCGAGGACATGAACACGCCGAGCACCTCGTCGCGGGCCTCGGCAGCACGCTCGAATACCGTCTCCAACGCATGCTGGGACGGCTGGCTCGATGTGGGCGGATTGTCGATCATGTCCGCGATATCCTCGTAGAAGGCCTCCACGTCCATGTCGGCCTCGCGATACTCGCGCCCCTCGCGGTTCACATACAGCGACACCACCTCGATATCGCGCGCCCGCACTACCTCGGCGGGAATGGACGCAACGGAATCGGTGACGATCTTGACCACAATGTCTCCTCTCGAACATCAGGTCCGCCCGCAGCAGTTCGCAGGCGAAGGCTCCGTCCATGCTACACCATGGCGTCCTCTAAAGCACTCACGACCCCGTTTGTTCACCCAGCGGTCAACCGCGGTCGATAGCTGCCCCATTTGCAGCCTCTCCCGCCTCCCCTTCTGCCGCCTTCGACTCGTCGCCTCATTTCCGCCGTATGCCTTTCGAGCCGGGACAGGCGCCTACACGCCGGTGAAGTCGAAAGCGGGGATGAAGCTCTCGGCAGCAGCACCGCCTTCCTGCCAGAAATAGTCCTCCACACCGAGCGCGTCAGCGAAATCAAGCAGCTCCTCATACTCGGCATCGGGCACCGTGCGTGCCAACTCGGGGCACGCCGAAAGCGTCGCAGCCGCACGGGCGCTCCCCGCCTCGGCCTCACTTGCCAGCACAGGCGTGTACTGGTTCATGAGCGACAGGCGCACTGCGCTGCCGAAGCGCTCATGCACAAGACGAACCACGGCCTTCGAGTCCTCCAACGCGCCGGGCAACATCAGATGGCGCACCACTACGCCAGCCACCAGGCGTTCCTGGCCGCGATAGACATCGTAACGTGGCTCGCCAACCGCCTGCACCATAGCCTCAAGTGCCGCCAGAGCCACCTTGGGATAATCGGCCGCATGGGAGTAGCGCCGGGCGAGGGCGGCGTCAGCATACTTGAAATCGGTCAGGTAGGCGTCCACCGTGCCGATGTTCCCTCGCACGGCCTCCACCGTCTCATAGCCGCCTGTGTTCCACAGCACCGGCAGCGTCATGCCCGCCGCCCGGGCTGCCGCCACCGCAGTACGGATCTGGGGCGCGTAGTGGGTGGGCGTCACGCAGTTGATGTTCAGGGCGCCCGTCTCCTCAAGTTCGCCCATGATAGCGGCAAGGCGCTCCACGGTAATCTCGCGGGCATGCTCGCCCAGGGCGATGTCGGCGTTCTGGCAATACACACAGCGCAGGGGGCACCCCGAGAAGAAAATCGTACCACTGCCGTCGTTGCCGGAAATCGGCGGTTCCTCCCAGAAGTGCAGAGCCGCCCGGGCCACCATGAGCCGCCCGTCGACCCCACATGCCCCGCGCTTTCCCGCCATACGATTCGCCCCGCAGCGCCGGGGGCACAAGTCGCACGACAATGGCAATGTGCAAAGGGGTTGCGGAGCGTCTTGTCCGGCCGACTTCAGTTCTTGCATCTCTAACCCCTCAATCTGCGCAGCAAACGCCGCGAGATAGACTTTCCCAAATTCCAGTCTCCAACCGTAAAGCCAATCTGTCTACAAGAGAGCGTTATAACGCCTGGTCATGGTTTACCACAGAAAACTTTTCATGAGACTCCTCTGACATAGAAGTCTATTTCGCGGCGTTTGCTGCACAAAACGATGGCCTTCGGAAGCGAAACAGCGAATCAGGCCTCCAGTACCCTCGGCACCGCAAGGGCGGCCGCAGCTCTCCTAGTTGGCAGAGTAGCCGAGACCATCGTAGTCCGATGGGTCGTTCCAGTCGGCATCGTCGTAGCCGCCCCAGTCATCATCGTCGTCATGATCGTGGTCATGGTCGCAGCCGCCGCCATAGGCCTGCTCGGCACGGGTCCAGTCGAGCCCGGCCGCAGCACCAGCCTCCTCATCGCGATATACGAGCGCAAGCGCTGCCGGCGCCATGTCGGCACCGCCGATGACGGCCAGAAGCTCCAGCAGGTGCATGACGGCCTCCACGCCCGGAAGGATCACCTCGGCGTCGTCGGCAGCCATGAGTGCCGCGGAAAGCTCGGACAGAAGCATCTCGGCGGTATAGGCGCCTGTGAAACGACCCTGGCGCACCGCCTGCACCACCGGATCGGCGCTCACCGGGCTGAAAAGCGGCACCTGATCGGCATCAAGAGCGCCCACCGAGCGCGCCGACGCATCGTCCAAGGCCGTGGCCTCGATGGCGCTCACAAGCGCAGCCGCCAAAGGCAGCGTATGCGTGTTGCGCATCAGCTGAGCACGACCGGGTGCCCCCACCTCCACCACCTCGTCGAAGATGGCGCTCAGAAGCCCGCGCACCTCCGCGGTCAGCTCTGATTCAGATGCCACCGGGCCCAGAAGGTTCTCCTGCGCGAAGGCCTCAGGCGCCACGAGCGAGCGCACCGTGAGCGGGGCCTCCACCATCACCAAATCGTTCACCGTGGCCACAGCGTTTATCTCACGGGCGAAGTTCGGCGTAGTGGCAGACAAGTCCACCAGCGTGCAGCCCGGCGCCACGCTCGTCACCAGCCCGTCGTCGCCGAAATACAGATCCTCTAACGCCGAGGCCGACGTGCAGAAAGTCAGCACGATATCGGCCGAGGCAGAGTCGGATGCGCGCACGAAGCCGGCATCGGCCAAGCGCCCCTCCACCGCGGCGATAAACGTGGGGGCGCCCACGTAGGCGTACGAGGTCGCCATTACTTCTCTCCCTTCACCTTGCGGGCAATGCGGTCGGCTACCGACAGGTTGTCACGCTTATCATGGCCCCAGAACACCACGGCCAGCATCTCGGGACCCACATGGCTGCCAATGACCGGGCCGATGCTGCATTCCAGAATGAGCAGGTTCGGATCCTCCTTCAGCAGAGACTCCTTCAGGCGCGCCGCGTCCTTGGGGCAGTCGGCATGCCCGATAACGGCCGCATGGGTGGGACCCGCCGGATCCGCGTTCTTCTTGTAGTACTCCACCAGCTGCTTGATGCCCTTCTTGCGGCCGCGGGCCACCCCGGTCAGCGCCAACTTGCCGTCCTCGCCGATGACGAGCAGCGGCTTCACATCCAGCGCAGCGCCTGCCACGGCCACCGAGGCCGGAATACGGCCGCCTCGGCGCAGGGCTCCCAAATCGTCCACCATGAACTCCTCGTTCACGAAGCAACGAGCTTCCTCGGCCCAGGCGGCCAGCTCGGCGGCGCTCATGCCCTTCTCCAGCTGCTCGAAGGCCCCGTACACGAGCAGGCCCTCGGCCACGCTGGCCAGATGGGTGTCCACCAAGTAGAACTCGAAGTCGGGATACTCGGCCAGCACCTGATCGCGCACCACGCAGGCCGCGTCGTAGGTAGCCGACAGCCCGCTCGAGAACGCCAGGTACACGCAGGGAGTGCCCTCCTTCGCCGCAGCGGTGAAGGTCTCGGTCAGCGTCTGGAGGGTCACCTGCGCAGTGCTCGGCTCGGAACCCTTGCGCATGGCGTTGTAGAAGTCCTCGGCCGAGGCGCTTTCGAACAGGTCGTCCTCGAAAGTACCCCCGTCCATCATGTAGGGGAACTTCATCAGCGTGACCCCCTCGCGCTGCACGAGCCGCGCGGGCAGATCGCAGCACGAGTCGATGATCAGATGACAGTTGGCCATGAAAGCCCCTTTCCGACGGCTTCCCGCCGTCCTCGCACGGAAGCGTGAGCGCCGACCATGTGGCCCGAGCCCGCACTCTCGCAGGTTCTACACGATGCCGCGCAGCTCGGCCACGAGCGCGCGGCGGCGGTCGTTCAATCCCAGTTCCAGCCCCACCGGGTAGGTGTGGGGATTCAGCATGCGCAGCTGGGTCTCGTCCAGGGTATCCAAGCCGGCGGCCGCTCGCGCTTGCGCAGCCATGGCGTTGCGGAACTGGGGCGCGAGCACCACTTTGCCGCCACGAGACAGGGGCGCGAGCAACGTCTCGAAACGCAGGCCCGACAGCTTCTTCTGACGCAGGTCGTCCATGGGATCCACGATCACCTCGCGGCTATCGGGCTCGAAGTTCACGTCGAATACCATGTCGCCGGCAACGCGGCCGTCGGCGTGATAGTAGCGACGCACGTCCAGCACGCCGGGAGTGGTCAGCTTAGCGGCCGACTCGGATATCTTCAGGCGCATCTCCCACGGCGCCCCGCCGTGCGACCGCACGGCGGCCAGCTTGTACACGCCGCCCAGGGTGGGCTGGTCATAGGCGCTCGCCAGCTTAGTGCCCACGCCGAACGATGCCACCTCGGCGCCCTCGTCGAGCATCGACTGGATGGTGTACTCGTCCAAATCGTTCGACAGCACGATGCCGCAGTCGGAAAGCCCCGCCGCATCCAGCATGCGCCGCGCCATCTTCGAGAGCCACGACAAGTCGCCCGAGTCGATGCGAATGCCCGCGAGGCGCTCGCCGCGCTCGCGCATCTCGAGCCCCACGGTGATAGCATTGCGAATGCCCTGCTCCACATCGTAGGTGTCCACCAGAAGCACGCAGTTGTTCGGGAAGATGCGCGCGTACTCGCGGAAGGCCGTCAGCTCGTCGTCGAAGGACATAACCCAGGAATGGGCATGGGTGCCCGATACGGGAATGTCGAACAGGCGCCCGGCCAGCACATCGGAGGTGGAGGCGCATCCGCCCACTACCGCCGCGCGGCTCGCCCACACCCCTCCCAAGCCCTGGGCCCGTCGCAGGCCGAACTCGGCCACGGGCCGCCCCTTGGCCGCCCGTACCACGCGCGCCGCCTTGGTGGCGATGAGCGTCTGGAAGTTCACCATGTTCAGAAGCGCCGTCTCGATAAGCTGGCACTGCATGATAGGCCCTGTCACGCGCACGATGGGCTCGTGGGGAAACACGATGGTGCCCTCGGGCACCGCATCGATGTCCACCGTCAGGCGCAGATCGCGCAGGTAGTCCAGAAAGCGCGGGTTGAAGAGCGCTCCGCCGCCTGGCGCCTCAAGGCCGGCCAGGTAGGCAATGTCGTCGTCGCTGAAGCGGAACTGGTCCACCATGTCGGCCAGCTGAGCCATGCCGCAGGCCACCGCGTAACCCCCCTTGAAGGGATAGTCGCGGAAGTACATGGTGAAGCAGGCTTCCTCATCGGTGTTTCCCGCATCCCAGTAACCCTGGGCCATGGTGATCTGGTACAGATCGGTCAAAAGCGCATAATCCACGTTCATTTACTCGGCTCCCCCCTGCGCGTTGCCCGAAGATCCGCCGGCAGCACCAGGCGCACCGCCCTCGCCCTTGGGCTTGCGGCTGCGACGACGTCGGCGGGGCTTGCGGGAGCCCTCGGCCGACTCGCCCGCGACGCCCTCGGCGCGCGCGCCGGCAAGCCCGGACGACTTCTGCCCCGGCCGTGCGCCGCCGCGCGGCTTGGCCTCGCCCTTCGCAGCGCTCGCACCCTTGGCGCCACCCGCTCCGGAGGCGCCGCCCTTGCCGTTCCTGCCGCTCTTGGAGCTACCCTGTCCCTGCGAGGCGCGTCCCTCGCCGGCACGGCGCGCCTCCGCGCCATCCCGCGTCCGGCGCGTACGACGCGGCTTGGGCGCGCTTGTTCCTTCGGAACTCTCATCCCGCGACGTGGACACGCGCTCAAGCGCGCGCCCGTCCTCGCCCGAGGAGAGCTTCGTGGAACGACGCCGCTTGCGGGGCGCAGGGACGGCGGCAGAACCCTCGGAACCAGAACGGCTCGAGCGCTTCGATCGGCTTCGGCCGTCCTGACCACCCCGGCCGCGCGACGAGCTTCCGCCCGAAGCCGAGCTCTTGCGCGACGAGCCGCCGCCGGTGTGGCGCACCTTCGCGCCCTCGGCCAGCTTGTCGGAACCGGTGAACTGACTCGTCGAGAAGATGAGCGACTCGCCCAGGCCGCCGCTGTGCTCAGTCGTGGCCTCCTCCCAGGCCTCCTCGCCCACGGTGTTGGGGCGGTTCGATCCCTCGGGAGCCGGATCAAAGGCGGAAAGCGGCACCTTCACCGGTTTTTCGCCTTCCACCTTCAGCGTAATGATCTCCTGGGGCACGTCGTGGTCGATCACCTTCGCCGGACCCGCCGGTGTGGTCACCGTGCCGTTCAGCTTGGGCGCGCGGCCCTTGAAGTCCTTGTAGGCGTCGAACTCGTAGCGCAGACAGCACATGAGGCGGCCGCACAGGCCCGAGATCTTCTGCGGGTTCAGCGAGAGCCCCTGCTCCTTCGCCATGCGAATGGACACCGGGCAGAACTCGCCGCCCAAGCGCTTGCAGCACAGCTCCTGACCGCAGTGGCCGATGCCGCCCACCATGCGAGCCTCATCGCGCACGCCGATCTGGCGCATATCGATGCGCACATGGAAGCGGCTCGCCAGCTTGCGCACCAACTCGCGGAAGTCGATGCGCTCCTCGGCCTCGAAGTAGAACACGGCCTTGTCGCCGTCCAGCAGAAACTCTACCGAAACGGGATGCATGTCCTCGTGGGCCTCGCGCGCCATCTCCTTGAAGACGGGCAGCGCCTCGCGGGACTTCTCCTCCATCTCGCGAGCGCGCTCCACGTCCTCCTCGGTGGCGATACGTTCCACGGGACGCAGGGCGCTTTTCAGGGCGCGTACCTGCTCCTCGGGCACCTCTATCACCTCGCTGGCAGCGATGCCGAACTCGGTGCCGCGGGCGGTGCGCACCACCACGGGCATGTCTTTCTCTATATCCAGATCGCCGGGATCGAACCACAGCGTCTTGGGGTTGAAGGTCAAGTTAATCGGTGCGACCCGAACCATGAAGAACCTCTCTTACGTCGAACAGCAACGCGTCGATGCACGTTTCTGGGGATACATTATAGGCAAGGGCCCGCTCGCAGTCGTCCACCTTGGCGGCAGCCGCGGCCAGGCGGCCCGCATCGGCGCCCGAGAACAGGTCTATCAGCGTCTCGCGCACATCGGTGTTCACGATAAGCTCAGGCGCGCCAGCAGCCACCATCATGCCGTCGCGCAACCACGAGCGCACGATAGAGGTGGTCTGGCGCAGATACTCGGTGGTCTTCGCCGAGAGCGCCCGCTTGTTGCGCGCCTCGATCTGGCGGATAGCCGACTTCGCAAGGAAATCGGCATTCTCAGCGAGCTCCGCCTCCTGGGAGGCACGCACCTCGTCGAGGGGCGCCTGGGACGCCTTCAGAAGCTCGCGGGCCATCTCCACGATGTCCCAGTCGTCGGCACGCCCCAGCCGCGCGAGAGCCGCCAGAAGCCGGCTGCGGAAGGACAGGCGCTCGTTGCCCGGCGCCTGCAGGAAAGCCACGGCTGCGGTGATGGAACCGCCGCAGGCCTCGATGGCCATGCGCGCCTGGTCGGGCGCAGCGCCGGTGTTCTGGGACACAATGCCGGCTGCCTCCGAGGCGGGAATGTGGCGGAAAGGCACCACCTGGCAGCGCGATACAATGGTGGGCAGCACCGACTCGCGGGTGCGGCCGAGCAGAATCATCACCACATCGGACTCGGGCTCCTCGAGCGTCTTCAGAAAGGCGTTGGCGGCGCTTGCGCCCAGCTGGTCCACGCGGTCCAGGATGTAGATCTTCTTGTCGGCCTGAATGGGCGCGAGCGAGGTGTCGGCCACAATCTCACGCACCTGCTCTACCAGGTAGCCGTTCGCACCAGCCGGCGCGAAGTAGCGCACGTCGGGATGCTTGCGGCGCATCACGCGATCGCAGCGATTGCAGTCGCCGCACATACCGCCACGCGGGCCCTTAGGGCCCTTGGGACACATGAGCGCTTGGGCGAGCGCGTAAGCCGCGAGCGTCTTGTTGGAACCGGCCGGTCCCACGAACAGATAGGCTTGGGTCACCCGCTCGGACACCACCGAGGCACGCAGGAACTCGCGCACCTTCGGCTGTCCTAAGATGTTCTCGAAGGCATCAGCCACGGCGCTCCCCCTTCGAGCCCTTCTCACCACGACGCCCCTTACGGCCGCCGTCCTTGCGGGCATCGCCCTTCTTGCGGTTCTTTCCGCTCTTGGCACCGGCAGCCTCCCCGGCGCCCTTGGCCTCGCCGTCCGCACCCGAGCGCTTGCCGGCCGCGCCGCCTTTGCCGGACGCGCCTCGCTTGGCGTCGCCCTTGCCGCTGCGGCGGCGCTTGCGAGCCTGATCACGCTTGCGCTCCCGCTCGCGCTCGCGCCGCTTCTCGGCCATCACCTCATTCACGAGCGCTTCCAGCCCTCCGTCGTCGGCAAGCGCTTCGGCCGCCTCGGGCAGAAGGGGCGCCAGCTCGTTGAGGATGGCGCGGAACGTGTCGGTACGCTGCTGCTGCGAGCACACCCGGCGCACGCGGGCCGGGTCGGCGGCGGCCAGCTCGTCGAAGCCGGCGGCCACACGGCGGTGGAACTCGTCTCCGGCCCGCTCCAGGCGGTCGGCGCCGCTGCGACGCCCCATGCGGGAGCGCACCACATCTTCGGGCGCCACCAGAAGGATGGTGGCGTCGGGCACAAGGCCGTCGCAGGCGAAGCGGTTGGCGGCCTCGATGAAAAAGCCGTCGAGCCCGCGGCCCGCACCCTGGTAGGCAACGGTGGAATCGTAGAAGCGGTCGCACAGCACCACCGCGCCGCGCGCGAGGGCCGGGGCTATCACCTCGTCGACGATCTGCGCCCGAGCCGCCTCGTAGATGAGCAGCTCGGCGCGATCGCTCATGGCCCCGTGGGCCGGGTCGAGCACCACCCGGCGCAGCGCCTCGCCCACAGCTGTACCGCCGGGCTCACGCAGACGCAGCACCTCATGCCCGCGCTCCTCCAAAAACCGCGCGAGGAAGCGGATCTGGGTGGATTTGCCCGCGCCGTCGCCGCCCTCGAAGGTGACGAGGAGGCCCCGCTTGCTGTCCGACTGCTCCTGCGTCACAGCTAGCCCTCCGCGCGCTCGGCCTCGGCGCAGGCGCGCACGGCCGCAGCCACGGCGTCGGCTACGCGCGCATCGAAGGGGTCGGGCATGATGAAGTCTTCGGCCAGCTCCTCGTCGGACACCAGGTCGGCCAGCGCCTGAGCGGCGGCCAGCTTCATGGGCTCGGTAATGCGCTCGGCGCGAGCCGCGAGCGCGCCCTTGAAGATACCCGGGAAGGCGATAACGTTGTTCACCTGGTTCGGGAAGTCCGAGCGACCCGTGCCCACCACGCGCGCGCCGGCGGCCTTCGCCTCATCGGGGAAAATCTCGGGAGTGGGGTTGGCCATGGCGAATACGATAGGGTCGTCGGCCATGGAGGCCACCATCTCGCCGGTAATGACCCCGGGGGCTGAAACGCCCACCACGATGTCGGCCCCGGCCATGGCGTCGGCCAGGGTGCCCTGAGCGTCATCCAGATTCGTCACCGCCAGCATGGCGCGCTGGGCGTCGTTCAAGCCCTCGTAGGCCGAGCTCACAATGCCAAAGCGATCGCACATGGTCACATGGGCGAAACCGTAGGCCAGCATGAGCTTGGCGATGGCAATGCCCGCCGAGCCCGCGCCGTTCACCACCACACGCACATCGGCAGCGTTCTTGCCGGTCAGGCGCAGGGCGTTGATAAGCGCCGACAGCACCACGATGGCGGTGCCGTGCTGGTCGTCGTGGAAGACGGGAATGTCCAGCGCGTCGTTCAGACGCGCCTCGATCTCGAAGCAACGGGGGGCGGCGATGTCCTCCAGGTTGATGCCGCCGAAGGCCGGAGCTATGCGGATGACCGTCTCGACGATCTCGTCGACGTCCTGAGTGTCCAGGCAGATGGGGAAGGCGTCCACGCCGCCGAACTGCTTGAACAGCACGGCCTTGCCCTCCATAACCGGCATAGCAGCCGCAGGCCCGATGTTGCCGAGCCCCAGCACCGCGCTGCCATCGGACACCACGGCAACGGTGTTGCTCTTCAGGGTGTAGTCGTAGGCCGCCTCCGGATTCTCGGCGATCACCTTGCAGGGCTCGGCCACGCCGGGCGTGTAGGCCACAGCCAAGTCGTGGCGCGTGCTGATATCCATCTTCGGGTCGAAGGCGAGCTTGCCCTTCCACTCCGCATGCTTCTCAAGCGCTTCGGCGGCGATATCCATAGGTTCCGAATCCTTAGAACGAATCTCCTCGCTAACCTGCCCATTGTACCCCAACGAACTCCGCTCGGCGTCATTGCGCACAAGCTACACGCACAAGCGGACCGCAATGCGGGCGCGGTGCGCTACACTGGTGACGTCGAAAGGATGCCCATGAACGCACAAGCCCTCACCGCCGATACCGTGGCCGAGGCGGTCTATGCCGCCATCCGCCACAGCGCCGTCACGCTGCGACCCGATTTCCGCCGCGCCGCGGAAGGCGCCCGCACCCAGGTCGAGCCCGCAAGCCGCGCCGCCGGCGTGCTCGACCGCATTCTGGAGAACGCGCGCATCGCCGCGGGCGACGGAGTGCCGCTCTGCCAAGACACCGGCAGCGTGTGGGTGTGCCTGGAGGTGGGCGAAGAGCTGGCCGTGCCCGGGAATATCTTCAGCGGCGTGAACGATGCCGTAGCCCGCGCCTACACCGACGGACGGCTGCGCATGTCGCTCGTACGCGACGCCCTGTTCGACCGCGCGAACACCGGCGACAACACGCCGGCGTTCTGCGAGCTGAAACTCGTACCTGGCGCAGAGGCAACCCTGCACGTGCTCTTGAAGGGCGGCGGATCGGACAACGCCTCCCGCGTGGTCATGCTTCCGCCGGGGGCGGGGGCGGCTGGCGTGCGACAGGTGGTGCTCGACTGCGTGCGCGAGAAGGCGGCCAACGCCTGTCCGCCGCTCGTCATCGGCCTGGGCGTGGGCGCCACCTTCGACAAGGTGGCCGGCCTCGCCAAGCACGCGCTGCTGCGCGAGGTGGGAAGCGCCGCAGCCAACGCCGAGGCGGCCGCCTTCGAAGAGGAACTGCTCGCCGAGGTGAACGCCCTCGGCATAGGACCGGCGGCCCTGGGCGGCGCGCCTACCGCGCTTGCAGTGCACCTGGAGACGGCCCCCTGCCACATCGCCGCCCTGCCCGTAGCCGTGAACATGGGCTGCTGCGCCATGCGCAGCGCCTCCGTGAAGCTTATGTAAGGAGCCCCCATGGCGAAAACCGTGTCCCTCACCCTGCCGCTTTCGCGGGAAGATGTCGCAAATCTGGAGGCCGGCGACGAGGTGCTGCTCTCAGGCCCCGTGTACACCATGCGCGATGCCGGCCACGAGCGCGCTCTGCAGTGCCTCAGCGACACCGGGCGCCTGCCCTTCGGCCTAGAAGGCGCCACGCTCTTCTACGCCGGCCCCACCCCGGCCGCTGCGGGACGCCCATTGGGGTCGGTCGGACCCACCACCGCCAGCCGCATGGACTTCGCCACGCCCCAGCTGTTTGCGGCCGGCATCGTGGCCGCCATCGGCAAGGGCAAGCGCAGCCCCGAGGTCGTGCAGGCCTGCAAGGACACCGGCAGCATCTACCTCTGCACCGTCGGAGGCATCGCCGCGCTTCTGGCAAAGGCCGTCACCGCGAGCGAGATGATCGGCTGGGATGACCTCGGCACCGAGGCCCTACGCAAGCTCGAGCTGAAGGACTTCCCCACCTACGTGGCCGTGGACACGAAGGGCCGCGACCTCTACCGCGAAATAGAGCAAACCGCCCAGTAGAACCCGACAAAGACAACCGCGCGAGAAGCGCTCGGAAGTACCTGTCCGCAGACCTCTGAGCGCCCCCTGGAGAACGCGATTGGTAAAGAAATAGCCCCACGTCAGCAGCAAAGGTGCTGGGATGAGGCTATCTTATGTGCGTTCCTCCCGCTATTTCTTTAATCGCGTTCGGAAGGGGATAAAGCGCTCAGCGGGCTGTGGACAGGTACTTCCGAGCGCTTCCGAAGGTCCCCTCGCCGCGTTCGCAGCGGGAAAAGCGCCCGGCGGGCTGCGTGCAGCAGCCTCCGGGCGCTTCCCCAGTTACTTCTTCTTAGCAGCAGCCTTCCTGCCGCCCTTGGCGCCCTTCTTCTCCGCCTTGGCCTTCTCCTCTTCCTCCTTGCCGGGGCAGTCGAAGTTCGGACAGAGCTTCCAGGGGCCGCGGGCCGTCTTCACCACCACCATAGGCGCGCCACAGTGCTCGCACACTTCGTCGGTGGCCAGGATGTCGCCGTACTGGGGCAGCGGGTATCGCGTCTGGCACTCGTCGAAGTTCTCGCAGGTGATGGAGCGCTTCAGCGTGCGCGGATTGCGACGGGCGATGAGCTGCTTGTCGAGCCCGCGCTCAGCGCAGACGGGGCACTTCCCCACCACCACCTCGGGCTCCTGGTTGGAAGCGCAATTCGGGTCGATGCATTGCACGCGCGGTTTGCTGCGGAAGGCGGTCACCTTCACCTGGGGCATGCCGCAGGTGGGGCACTTCTCGGGAACGGCCTCTATCTTGCCCTTGGGCAGCGGATAGGTCACGTCGCAGTCGGGCCAGCCGGCGCAGCCGATGAACATCGACTTGGTCTTGTGGCTCGCGCGCAGCTGCAAGTCCTTGCCGCACTTGGGGCACGGGCCCACGTAGGCATCGGCGGCCACAGCGTCGGACAGGGCCTCGGCCACCTCCTCGGAGTGCGGCATGAGGCTCTCCAGCTGCTCGGACAGAAGCTGGCGCGACTTGTCCACCACCTCGGCCTTGGTCACCTGGCCCTCGGCGATGCGGTCCATGGAATGCTCCAACTCGGCGGTCATCTCCGCGTGGGTGATGTGCGGGGCGAACTTATCGAGCGCCTCGATAACGGCAATGCCCAGCTGCGAGGGCTCAATAGGGTCGTTCTGCACGTACTTCACCTGGTACAGGCGCTCGATGATGGAGGCGCGGGTGGACTTGGTGCCCAGGCCCAGCTTCTCCATTTCCTGCACCAGCTTGCCCTGGGAATAGCGCGCGGGCGGCTCGGTCTGCTTCTTCGTGCACGTGGCGCCGTTGAAGGCGATGGTCGAGCCCTCGGCGAGCGAGGGAAGCTGCTCGTCCTTCTTCAGGCCGTAGGGGTAGATGGCGCGGAAGCCCGGCGTGGCCAGCACGTCGCCCTTGGCTACGAAGGGCTCGCCGGCCACATCGAGGGTTACCTTCGTGCCCTCCACCGTGGCCGGACCCGAGAGCGTGGCCAAAAAGCGGCGGGCGATGAGGTTGTACAGCTTGTAGTCGGATGCCGACAGATCGTCGGGTGTGGCCGCCGCCGTGGGGTAGATGGGCGGATGGTCGGTGGTCTCGGTCTTGCCGCGGGTGGCCTTCAAGGGACCGGCGGCCAAAAGCTCTTTGCAGTAGGGCCCGTAGGCCGGGTTCGCCGCGATGGCGTTCACCACCTCGGCCAAATCCAGCGAGTCGGGGTATACCGTGTTGTCCACGCGGGGGTAGGAGATGTAGCCGTCCATGTACAGGCTCTCGGCGATGCGCATGCAGCGGGCGGGGCTGATGCCCTCCGAGGATGCGGCCGCCATGAGCGAGGTGGTGTTGAAGGGCACGGGCGCGGCCACGGTGCGCTTCTTCTTCTCCACCGACACCACGCGCGCGCTCGTGGCACCGTGCACGTGGGCCATGGCCGCATCGGCCTCGGCCTGCACCTTGAAGCGGGCCGTGGCATGGGGCGCCTCGAAGGCCTCGGGACCGTCGCCTGCGGTGGGACCGCTCATCGCAGCAGCATCGAAGGCGCCGCGGATGACCCAGTAGTCCTCGGGCACAAACGCCATACGCTCGCGCTCGCGCTCGACGATGATGGCCAGGGTGGGGGTCTGCACGCGGCCCGACGAGCGCACGTTGCCGTAACCGGCGAACTTCACCAGAGTGAGGTAGCGCGTGAGCACCGCGCCCCAGATAAGGTCGATATCGCGGCGCGATCCGCCGGCCGCGGCCAAATCGTCGTCCATGGGCACCAGGTTCGCGAAGGCGTGGGTGATCTCGGGCTTGGTGAAGGCCGAGTAGCGGGCGCGCGACACCGGCGCCGTCTCGTTCACCTCGCGGCAGCAGGACAGCGCGTCCGATCCGATGAGCTCGCCCTCGCGGTCGAAGTCGGTGGCGATGACGATGGAGTCGGCCTTCTTCGCCAAATTCTTCAGCGAGCGAATGATGTCCTTCTCCTTGGGCAGCTTCTCGATGGGCGCGTAAATGAGGTAGGGCAGCGCCTCCATCTTCCAGCCCTTAAGCTCCACGCCATCGGCGGTGAAGGGCTTCTTTTTCTTGAAGGGGGGCGTGGGCAGACTCGCGGGCAGCTCGGCGGGCAGCGCCTCGCCCTCGGCGGTCACGCCAGACCAGCCACCGCGCTTCTTATAAACCAGGGAGGGCGTGAAATCGGGTTCCAGAATGTGACCGCGTAGGCCGATGGTCACCCACTCCTCCCCGTCCACATCGAACCGGTACACGGGGGTGTTGAACACCTTGTCGGCCTTGGGCTTGGTAGCTCCCAACAGGTCGGCGATCTTCACCGCCGCGTCGTTCTTCTCGGTGACGATCAGCTTCACGGGCTTCCTCCTCCTTTGTGGCCGCGGCAAGCGCGGGCCGTTGCATTCGCACGGTGCCCCATTCAAGTTTTACGTGCGCGGGGTTTCAATCGAAGCGCATCGGCGGCCCGAATGGCGGCCGCGTTTTTGCGCGGGGCCTAGGATACACGATTTCGGCGGCGCGGCAAGCGAGAAGGCGGCGCGGCTTCAGGTTCCGTTAAGGAGCATGGGCATTCCCTGGGAGTCTGATCGGCAACCTTTGAAGATGCTGCGGGGGATTTGTGAAGGAGCGCGAGGCAGGTTACCATGAGCGGGCGGCACCGTCGAATCGCAGCACAGGATTCGCCGAAACCGAGCACCAACGCATCACCGACGGCGCCCCCTTGCAGGAGAGAAACCGCCCGCGCCACATCGACGACGGGAAATGCGGCGCCGACGCGTCCGCCAAGCGACCACCGGGAGGGCTCCCATGACCAAAGCCATCAAGGGCCTTTTGGGCCTCATCTTCGCCTTTATCGTTATCATTGCCGTCTTCGGCATTCTGCCGCAGCTGGGCATCGGCTCCCCCTTCGCGAACTTGAGCACGATGGAGAACCCCTTCGCCGGCTTGATGGAAGGCGGTAAGAACGCCGCTGCCAACGCCGCACTGGACGCCTCGGGCCTGAAGAGCAAGGCCAAGGCCGCCCTCGAGGGCAACCGCGACAAAATCGCAGCTGCCACCGGCATGTCCGATGCCGAGGTGGACGCCGCCATCGCCGGACTCGATATCGACAGCTGGGAAGTGACGACCCTGCCCGAGGGCGCCTCCGAGACCGGCTCCAGCTCCATCAGCTACGGCGGCACCGATGCCACCATCACTACCTACGACGATCCGGGCGTGGTCACCGTGGACGCCTACGGCCAGAAGGTAACCCTGGCTGTCCCCGACTCCGCCCAGGGCTATCTCCCCTATCTGGGGTATTTGGGGTAGTTGCCACCAACCAATCTGCACCCGGAACGCCTTACCAGGTAGAAAATGGGACGCCTTACCCGGTAAGGCGTCCCATTTTTATCGGGCCCCCTTGAGGCGCTTCTGGTAGGCGCGCACAAACTGCGAGAGCGTGAAGCACACGGCGAAGTAGATGAGCGCCATGAGGGCGAAGATGGCGAAGATCTGCACCGTGGAGTTGTAGCTGTTCATGAGAATCATGCCGCGGCCCATCAACTCCTGCAGGGCCATGGCACCCCATAGATACGACGTGTCCTTGATGGTAGTCACGAACTGCGACAGCAGTGCCGGCACCATGTTGCGCAGGGCCTGGGGCAGGATGATGAGCACGTACATCTGCGGCGCCGAGAAGCCCTGGGAACGGGCCGCCTCGTACTGGCCCGCGGGCACGCTTGCCAGCCCTCCGCGCACGATCTCGGCCACCGATGCCGCCGTGAACAAGGTGAAAGCCACCACGGCCGCCGGCAAAGGCGGCAGCTGAGCCACGAAGAACGTGAACATGATCCACAAAAGAAGCGGCGTGTTCTTGAACAGCTCCACATAGGCGATGGAAATACCACGCACCACCCGCAGCCGCGAACCGCGCATGATGGAGATGACCGCGCCGAGCACCACCGAGCAGGAGATAGACAGCGCCGATATGATGAGCGTGAGACCCAAGCCCTCCAGCAGGAAGCGCAAGTTCGCCCACGTCAAAAGTGCCAGGATGTCGCTCATTTCCGGCCTCCCTTCCGCCGCGAGCGCATCACGCCGTTACGGCGACGATCCCGCGACCGCACTCGCTTGATGTGCCCGTGCGCACGGCGCGTTTGAGCCGACGCCCTCAGGTGCGGGTCAGGCCACGGGCCGGGGTCGATGCCGTACAGCTCGGCATAGGTGAGGTAGCGCCCCCTGTCGTTCACCGGCGGCGCAAGCGAGCTCGTGCCCTCTGCCATGAAGGTCACCCCCGCCGCCATGGCCTGGGCCGCCGCGCGCCCGGTGATGTCGTGGGTGCCCGGGGTCGTTTCCACCGCATCGGCAGCCAGCTGCTCGGTGGCATCGCCGGTCACCACATGACGATGGCTGCGCATGCGGTGCTCCAGATACACTGCCGCCCGCGAGAGCGGGAAGCAGATGGCGAAGTACAGCACAGCGGCTGCCACATAGGCCGGCCCGTAGTAGCTCGTGTCGCCGGCGAACGAGTTCGAGAAGTACATGAGCTCGCCCCCGGCGATGAGCGCCAGCACGCTCGTGTTCTTCACCAGGTTCGCCGCCTGCACGGCCAAGGGCGGCAAGATGATGCGCAGGGCCTGGGGCAGGATGATGAGCATCATGGTCTGCACATAGGTGAAGCCCTGGCTTTTGGCGGCCTCGAACTGCCCGCGGTGGATGGAGCCGATGCCGCTGCGCACCACCTCGGACATATAGGCGCCGTGGTACACGCCGATGGCGATCACGCCGATCCAGAACGACGCCAGCGACAGGCCCAGCAGCGGAAACACCGCGTACAGCACGAACACCTGCAAAAGCAGCGGCACGTTCTGAACCACTTCCACGTACACCCGGGCGAGCGCCCGCAGCGGAGCATGGCGGGAGACGGACAGCATGCTGAAGACGAGCCCGAGCAGAAGCGCCAGCACAAGCGCGCCAGCCGAGATGCCCACGGTGGTGCCGAAGGCCGCCAAAATGTCAGGCCAACGCGTGAAGAGCGCCTCCCATTTGTAGGGCGCGAAGATCTCGGTCATCGGGCACCTCCCCCGTCCGAGGCGGCTGCCGCATCGTCAGCCGGGTCGCCCGAGCCCAAGCCCGAGCCGCCGGCGGCCTGCTCGGCTTCCACGTCGGCCTCGGTCGTAAGCGACAGGCCCCAGCGCTCCTTCAGGGCCGCCAGCGTGCCGTCGGCCTCCATGGCGGCGATGGCCTCGTCGACAGGCTCGGTAAGCGAACCGCCTTTAGCGGTGGCAACGCCGTATTCCTGGGGCGCGAACTGCGTGTCCAGAAGCTGCGTCGTATCGTCCTGATAGCCCAGCAAGATGGAGCGATCCACCGAGAAGGCATCCACGCGACCCACCACGAGCGCGATCTTGATCTCGGGATAGGTGGCGTACTCGGCGAAGTTCAGCGTGATGCCGATCTCGTCAGCCGCCTCGCGCAGCTTGTCCTTCGTGGTAGCCGAAAGCGCTACGCCGACGGTCTTGCCGTCAAGATCGGCAAAATCCGCAATGCCCGCGTCCTTTTTCACCAGCACGCCGATATAGTCGACGTAATAGGGCCGCGAGAAGTCGTAGCTGCGGCGCCGATCGTCGGTGATGGTGAAGGTGGCGAGCGCCGCATCCAACGCGCCGTTGTCCAGCATGGCCCCGCGCGTGGTGGCATTCACGCCGACAAGCTCCAGGGCGTTCTCGTCGCCCTTGATGCGGGCGGCTAGCTCGCGGGCCACATCCACCTCCAGACCCTCCACATTGCCCGTCTCCGGGTTCTGGAAGCCGAAGCCGGGCACGTCCACCTTGGTACCCACGCGCAGCACGTCGCCCGCCGGCGCGCAGCCCGAAAGCGGCAGCACGGCGCCTAAAGCTGCCACGCCGGCCGCAGCACCTACCGCGCGCACGAAGGCGCGACGCGTCAGCGGACGCGCCAGCCGGGCAGCCGGCGCATCGAAAGAGGAGATACGTCCCATAGCGTCCTCCTCACAGTATCTTCGAGAGGAAGGCCTGCACGCGCTCATTCGAGTCAGACCCGAACAGGTAGTCGGGCGTGCCCGAATCCACCACCAGGCCGTTTTCCATGAACACCACCTTATCGGCGGCATCGCGGGCCAGGCCCATCTCGTGGGTGACCATCACGATGGTCATGTTCGTCTCGGCCAGCGACTTGATGACGTCGAGCACCTCGTTCACCATCTCGGGATCCAACGCGCTCGTCGGCTCATCCAGAAGCATGATCTTCGGGTGCATGTTCAGCGCCCGGGCGATGGCCACGCGCTGCTGCTGGCCGCCAGAGAGCTGGTCGGGGTACTTGTCCAACTTGCTCGTGAGCCCCACGCGCTCCAAATACTCGCGCGCATGCTCCTCGGCCTCGGCCTTCGGCACCTTCAGCACCTTCTCGGGCGCGAAGGTCACGTTCTCCAACACCGTTTTGTGCGGGTACAGGTTGTAGCCCTGAAACACCATGGCCACGCGGCTCGCCAGAGCGCGGCTGTCCACCTTGCGGGCCATAAGGTCCATGCCGTCTACGGAAAGCTCGCCGGAATCGGGTCGTTCCAGCGCGTTCATGCAACGGATGAGCACGCTTTTACCCGAGCCCGACGGCCCGATAATAACGACCTTTTCGCCCTCGGCCACGTCAATCGACACGCCTTTGAGAGCCTCTACGGCCCCGAAGTTCTTCTTGATATCCTTTGCGGAGATAAGGGGTTCCATCGTTCCCACGCTCCTATCTGGCGCAATGCGCCGAAATAGCCTGATGGGAATTCTAACGTTCAGTCAATGACTCGTGGTTTCGCTGCGAAAACGATTACCTCACGGCTCTTCGACAACGGCGCCCTATGGAAAGTGGGACGCCTTACCGGGTAGGCTGTCCCACGTGGGACAGCCTACCCGGTAAGGCGTCCGGCCCGACACCCCTGTTATACCGCCGATGCAGCGGCGGCCACCTTCGCCTTCTCGGCCTCCTCGCGGTCGAGCACCGTCTGCATAGCCGCAATGGCGCATTCCATCTGGGCGTCGTCGGGCTCGTTGGTGGTCAGGTACTGCATCTGCATGCCCGGCCACAGGATGACCTTCACGAGCGGGTTGTCCGGATGGCTGCCGGCCCACTTCACCGTGATCTCGTAGGAGATGCCCGCGATCACCGGCATGAGCACGATGCGCGCCACGATGACGAGCGCGAGCTTCGGCAGGCCGTCGGGCACCCCAAACCCGGCGATGATGGCGTTCAGGGGGAAGATGGTGTACACCAGAATGGCGATGACCATGACCATGATGAGGAAGGCCGTGCCGCAGCGCACGTGCAGGCGCGGGAACTGGCGGGCGTTCTCCGGCGTCATGGGAAGGCCGTGCTCGAAGCAGTGGATGGCCTTGTGTTCGGCGCCGTGGTACATGAACATGCGCTTGATGTCCTCCATGCGGCCGATGAGCCAGATGTAGAACACGAACACCGCCACGCGCAGAAGGCCGTCCACGATGTTCCACGCCAGCGTATGCTCGTCGTACTCGCCCACGATGAGGTTGGTCACGGCCGCCGGCGCCACGATGAACAGCACCACGCCCAGCACGAGCCCCACCACCATGGAGATCACCATCTCGCGATGGCCGAATTCCTCCTCGGCAGCCTCGTCCTTGCTGCCAGCATCGGCAGTGACACCCCCGACTGCCTGATCGCAAACCGGCTCGCCTACCACCTCCAGGGTGCGCTGGGCACCCAGACCGTCCACCATCTCGTCGGGATGCCCGAAGTCGCGCTTCCAGCTGAAATCACGGCTCTCAGCTGACCGGTCACCCTCGGCCACCGCGTCCTCGGCGACGCCCTCTTCCTGGCGCGCGGCGCGGCGCTTCTCCTCCGCGGCCACGCCCGCCACACCTTCCAGCTCGGCCTCGGCTTCCACGAAGTCGGCCTCGGCCACGGCCTTCTGCTCGCCCTCCTCGTCGCCGAAGGCGTGCAAAGCGGCAATCTCAAGCGCTTTGAAGCCCAGCATGAGCGATTCCACCAGCGCACGGCAGCCGCGCACGAGCGGCCAGTACATCCAGCCGTTCTTGTCCTGGCCGCTTTTCAGGTCGTGCTCTTCCACGTAGATGGAGCCGTTCGGCTCGCGCACGGCCACGGCCCAGTTGTACTTGCCGCGCATCATCACGCCCTCGATGAGGGCCTGGCCGCCCACGTGGGTCTTCACGGCCCCGTCTTCGGAAAACGCGCGAGACAGATCGCTCTTCTGCTTAGCCATGGATATCGCCGCCGCCCCTACAGATCCAGTGTCGCGCGATCTACGCGCTCAAACGGCGTACCGCAGGTCATCTTGCCCTCGGGGCAGGTGCCGTGCACGCAGGGCGCGCCGGCGTCAGCGAAAATGTAGGGCGCCGTGGGGCGCGCCAGCTCCAGCATCTTCCACGCCATCTCGCGAATCTCCCACTGGGCGCGGTTGCAGCAGCGCAGCTCGAAGAAATGCAGCAGCTCGCGCACGTTCATGGTGATGACGATCTTCGTCTCGGCGGCGTTGGGCAGAAGGTAGCGGGCATCCTCGGCGGGAACGCCGGCCTCCACGAGTGCGCGGTAGGCGTCGCACACCTTCTCGATGGCCTCGTCAAACAGAGCGCTCGTCTCAGCATCGGCAGCCACGCTCTCCGGCTTCACCACGGGAATCTCGCCCTTGAACTTCACATAGCGCTGGGACTGCTGGTTGAAGCTGGCAATGCGGTGGCGCACCAGCTGATGGGTGAGCGCGCGCGACACGCCGTCCACCGCGAAGGTGTAGCTCGCGTGCTCAAGCGTGGAGAAATGCCCCGAGCCCATAATGGTGGACAGCACGCTCTTCACGCGCTCGGGCGGCATGGTCTCCATCAGCTCGCTCGCGCCCACCGGCGCGTAGCACAGCCGCGCCGCGGTGGCGATGGCGCGCTCGGGGTCGGGCGTATGGTACAGAAGCTCTACCTGCATGGGGCTCTCCTCGAAGTCGTTTTTGCTCTTCCCCTTGTGGCCCTTCGCCATTCGGAAGTGCCCGGCATTCCAATTCGCTCAGACAGTCCTCGCTTTGTCGAACAGGACATTTAGTCCTGTTCGAGTCGCTGCGGAACTCGCTCGGTTGAAACACCGGACACTTCCTCTACGCTCTTTCTCACTTGGAAGAACAGCAAAGCGCATGGTTTGTCCCGAGAAGTATAATGGGTGGATACTGCTGGACGGGCGGGGCTTCGGCGAACTTCCCTAAGGAACCATAGGGCACCCGTCTCTTGCTGGAAGGACCCATATGGATTCAGGTGAATTTACACCCCTGCTCGGCTCAACGGACTGGAACGAAGAATGGAAAGAGCTCCAGAAGCTGCGACGGCGCGCTGACGACTCCGCCTTCTGGGACAAGCGCTCGGCCACCTTCACCACCAAGGACGCCCCCAGCCCCTATGTGGAGCAGTTCTTGACCTATGCCGACATCCGCCCGGGCGAAACCGTCTTCGACATGGGCTGTGGCACCGGAGCTTTGGCCCTCCCCCTCGGCGCGGCCGGGCATAAGGTAGTGGCCGCCGACTTCTCTCAGGGCATGCTCGACCAGATGCAGGCGCGACTAGATGAGACGGGCATTCGCACCGTGTTCCCCAAGCTCATGAGTTGGGAAGACGACTGGGCCTCCTTCGGTGTGCGCGAGGGCATGACCGACGTGGCCCTCGCCTCGCGCTCCATCGCCACGGCCGATCTGCGCGACTCGCTCCTGCGGCTCACCGAGGTGGTGCGCCGGCGGGTGTGCATCACGCTGGCCACCGGCTCCTCCCCCCGCGTGGACGAGCGCATCCTGGCCGCCGTCGGACTGCCCTCGGTACTCGGGCGCGACTACCTGTACGCCTTCAACATCCTGGCCGGCGAGGGCATTAAGGCCGAGGTGCGCTACATCTCGAGCACCCGCGAGGACACCTTCACCGCGCCTGAAGACGCCTACGATAAGCTGGCCGCCATGATCGACGACTCCTCGGCCGTGCAGGCCACAGGCCCCGAGCGCGAGCGGGCCCGCGCGAACCTGCGGGAATGGATTACCGCCAACCTGGTGCCCAACGAGCATGCCGGCGAGCCCGACTGCAAGGGTGTTGCCCAGGGAGCGTGGCGCCTTGCCGAAGCTCGCACCGTCACTTGGGCCTTCCTCGCCTGGAACACCGACGGCACCGTGTAGGAGTTATAGGACAAAAAGAAGGGCCCGGGATTGCTCCCGAGCCCTTCGGCGTTAATGGAGTTTCTAGAAGCTAGAGACGTTCCACGTTGCTCGCCTGCAGCTTGCCGTTCTGGCCCTCGGTAACCTCGAAGGTAACGGCGTCGCCCTCGTTGAGGGTCTTGAAGCCCGACATCTTGATCTCAGAGAAGTGAACGAACAGATCCTCGCCGTCGTTCTGAGAAATGAAGCCGTAGCCCTTCTCGGGGTTGAACCACTTGACAGTGCCTTCCGCCATGATGCTTTCCTCTTTCCTCCCTCCCGTCTTACGAGAGGGGATAGTAACACGGGCCCGAGGACCCAGCTCCCCATTTAGGAGCGCCTCATCACTATACGCTAAGTTGCGCGGTTTTTCGCGGGGAATTCCCTTAATCGTCCGCCTCCTCAAGAAAAGCTTCAAGTTCCTCGTCGCTCACCGCATCAAGGGAAAGCTCGTGCCCATAGGCATCGGCAAGGGCCATAGCTTGGCTCTCCCGCAAGTCGGCCATCTCGGCATTCCCCGCCTCGCGGTAGTAGCGCGACGAGAGCAGCATGCTGCGTGCGATATGCTCGGTCAGGTGCGGATCGACCCCCGAGACCTGCAGAATGGTAGCCATCGACTCAGGCGCCAGCGACAGAAGGGCCTCGCCATCCAGGTCGGTAGCGTCCCCCACCGCCATATCCAGCATGCGAGCGGCGCCGTCGGGGTCTTCCTCGCCGCTGGCGCGCTCCATAGAACGGCGGATGCCGCCCAAAAGCTGAGCGATGATACGCATCAGGTAATCTTGCTCGAACATGGCTTCTCCTACGACTCGGGGGGCACAAGGCCCAAATGTTCCCAGGCGCCGGCCGTGGCCTGGCGGCCCTTGGGGGTACGCATCATAAGGCCCTGCTGCATAAGGAAGGGCTCGTACACATCCTCTACGGTGTCGGGATCCTCCGCCAAGGCCGAGGCCAGGGTGGTCAGCCCCACCGGGCGGCCGGCGAACTGCACGCAGAGCACTTCCAGCAGGCGATTGTCCACCGCATCGAGTCCCAGATGATCCACCTCGAAGAAGGTAAGCGCCTCGGCGGCCACGTCTTCCGTAATGGAGCCGTCGCCGCGCACCTGGGCCCAGTCGCGCACGCGCTTTAGCAGGCGGTTGGCCAGACGCGGGGTGCCGCGGGAGCGGCGGGCGATTTCCAAAGCGCCCTCACCGTCGATGGCCACGTTCAGGATGGAGGCCGACCGACTCACGATAAGCGAGAGCTCCTCGGGGGTGTAGTACTGCAGGCGGAAGGCCACGCCGAAGCGGTCGCGCAAAGGCCCCGTCAGAAGGCCCGTGCGCGTGGTGGCGCCGATAAGAGTGAAGCGCGGCAGATCGAGCCGGATGGAACGGGCCGCCGGGCCCTTCCCCACCACGATGTCCAGCTCGAAGTCCTCCAGCGCCGGGTACAGAACCTCTTCCACCATGCGGTTCAACCGATGAATCTCGTCGATGAACAGCACGTCGCCCTCTTCGAGGTTGGTGAGGATGGCAGCCAAGTCGCCCGTGCGCGCGATGGCTGGACCCGAGGTGGTGCGGATGGAGGCGCCCAGCTCGTTGGCCACCACGGTGGCGAGCGTCGTCTTGCCCAAGCCCGGAGGGCCCGAGAACAGAATGTGGTCGGCCACGTCACCCCGGGCGCGGGCCGCATCGATCATAATGCCGAGCGACTCCTTCACCTTGGTCTGGCCCAGATAATCGTCCAGCCGCTTCGGGCGCAGCGAGAAATCGAGCTCCAGGTCGTCCTCGGTGAAGGTGGGCGACACGGCCCGCGGGCCGCCCTCGCCCTCGGCGCGACCGCGCGGGGCAGCCCCGTCGCGATCGGCCAGAAACCCGATGCCCTCTATGTCCAGATCAAATGCCATAACAGCCTATCGCTATCGACTTCCCAAACGTTTCAGAGCGTATTGTAGCAGCGCACCCTCGCCCGCGCCCTCGGGAGCGCCCTTCAGGGCCACCTCGGCCTCGGCAGAGGTGAAGCCCATGGAAAGCAGCGCCTCGGTAGCGCCCGCGAGCGCCACATTGGCCGCCGCGGCGCCTCCGTCGGCATCTTGGCTGAACAGCGATGCGGCGCCCGCCTCAAGCGTGCCCTTCAATTCCAGGATGATGCGTTCAGCCGTCTTCTTCCCCACGCCGGGAATGTGCGACACCCGGGCGATGTCCTGGGCGGCGATGGCATCGGCCAGCTCAGCGGGCGTGAAGGCCGAAAGCGCCGACAAGGCCATCTTCGGCCCCACCTTCGACACGCCGATAAGCTTCTCGAACAGCGCCTTCTCCTCCTCGGAGAGAAAGCCGTACAGCCCGATGCCGTTGTCGGTCACCGACATATAGGTGAGCACGCGCACTCGCTGCCCCTGCGCCAGCTTGCCCAAGTCGCCCCCGGGCATGGCCACGGCGTAGCCCACGCCGTTCACGTCCACGTACACCGTGCTCGGCGGCAGTACCGCCGCCACTTCTCCATCCAGAAACGCTATCACGCAAACACCTTCCCCTCGTGGGTCGTATGGCATATGGCCGCGGCCAAGGCGTCAGCCGCGTGGTCGGGCTCCGGATCGCGGCTTAGGCCCAGCAGGTGACGCACCATGTACTGCACCTGTTCCTTCTCAGCGGTGCCCTCGCCCACCACAGCCAGCTTTATCTGGCTCGGCGAGTACTCGCCCACGGAAAGCCCCATCTCGGCGCAGGCCACCAGCGCCGCGCCGCGGGCCTGGCCCGTAGCAAAGGCAGCCGTCACATTGTTGCCGAACCACACCGTCTCAATACCGACGCAGGTGGGGCGGAACCGCTCGATCACGGCGCCCACCTGGTGGTGGATCTTCAGCAGACGCTCGGCCAAAGGCTGTGACGACGGCGTGGCCACGCACCCATAGGCCACGCAACCCAGCCGCGAGCCGCACTGCTCGATAACCCCCCAGCCCGTATGGGCCAGGCCCGGGTCGATGCCCAGTATGATGCGTGCGCCAGCCAAAAGATAAGCCCCACTTTCCAAATCAAGTGGGGCTTATCATAGAACATATGTTTGCTGATTGCAAGTCGGGATTCGGTCTGCTGCGTCGTACCCTCCGAGAAACAGGAGGACTCTCTGCGAGGAAACTCGCCCTAACCCTTCCGCACTGCGAGGGCGCACACGGTGGCGGCAATCGAGGCCGCCAGGCACAGCAACGGGAACGTCGTGGCCGAGGCGATGCCGTCCAAGAGCCCCGACAGCCCGCAAAACGCCGCGGCGCAGACGGCCATGACGACGCCTCCGGCCACAAGGTCACCCTTGCGGCCAGACCGGGCGATGCTCACCGCGCCCAGAACAAGCAGGACGGCGCCGGCGAGCCATAGCAGCAGGTACCCCCAGGCCGCGCCGCCCACCAGGGCCGAGGCCGAGGCCGCGCCCTCGCCGCCGAGCGCCCCGTAGAGCGAAGCGTAGTCGCCGAAGGCGCCAGCGAAGGAGGGCAGCGCCCACACAGCGTAGGACTCGTCGAAGGAGAAGGAACCCTCGTTGGCCCCCAGCAGGGAGGCGAAGCCGCCCGCGTAGCCCGAGGCGGCCGACACCATGGGGTCGACCTCGAGCCACGGCAGCAGCGAGAGGACGACGGCCGCGGCCGCGAGCGCGGCGGCCGCCACCGCCAGAGCGGGCGCCTTGGCCGCGGGTGCGGCTGCGCTGGCTGAACCCGCCTTCGGGGTACCTGGGGCCGCTTTTGAAGCCGATGCCGTGGAAGCGCCCAACTTGGCGCCGCACTTACCGCAGAAGGCGCTGCCGTCGGGCAGCTGGTTGCCGCACTGTGAGCAGAACATGGCTACTCCCCTCCCTTCGGGGCACTCTCGCCGCCGGGCGCCACGATCACGTTGCCGTCGCCGTCGACCTCGACCAGCTCGGACTCGCCGACGCCCGCATCAGCGGAAACAACGGGAACTACCTTCGCCCCGCAGCTCATGCAGAACATATCGCCCTCGCCGAGCGGCGCCCCGCAGCTCGCGCACGCGGGACCGGTGGGTACGGCCGGCACCGGGGCCGCCTGGGCTCGGGCCCTGTCGGCCGGCGTGCCGCAGCCCGAGCAGAACAGGTCGGCGCCGCTCATGCGGGCCCCGCACACCGCGCAGGTGAAGCCCGCGGCCGCCGTCGCCGCGGCCGCCGCCTGCTCGTCGATGGCCGCGATCTGCCGCTGGCACCCCTCGCGCTCGGCGTCGATGCGGGCGATCCCCTCGTAGAGCGCCTCGCGCCCGGCCGTAAGAGCCGCGTCACCCCGCGTGGCCTCATACAGGCTCGCCCCCAGCTGTGCCGCCAGGCCCTGCCGCTGCTTGTTCAGCTCGCCGATACGCGCGTTCAGCTTCATCTTGTCGGCGCCGCGCCCCGCGGCCGCCGTCCCCCGGTTCACCGCCGAGGTCACGTTGTCCAGAAATCCCATACGAGTCCTTTCCTCAACTCCCTTCCTCTCCCAGCCTTGTTGCAGCAACTCCGACAGGGGGCTCCCTTGGCATATCCTTTGGTTAAATGCAGAAGCCCGGGACAATGCCGTAGATATTCTCCGCCCCCTCCAGGCCCGCAGGGCCGCCAGAGCTCACGCGTGCGTAATCGTTTAAGTTTCCGTCCGAACGAACGAACAGAAAGCCATCTGGGTGGACAGAACGCTCCCACCATCTATCCTCCTCGCCTTGATAGTTCTTTATCAGAACCTCATTAAGATTATTGCATTCAACCAACACATCCTTGTACAACCTATACTTAAGACCTTCGGCGTTGAGGACGCTTGCCTGACTGTCCAATCCGTATATTTCTACTTCGCCACAGAGCTCCGCAGCAGAGAACAACCACAAAGAGTCGGTAGTTTTAGACACTGCAGCAACGTCTGCAGCACCTACTTCGTTACTGGTCAACTTGTCCACCGGCACGATGACGGCGTCGAGATCTGCGGGAAGCTGGGAGCGCCACTCGCCGTTCAGGTAGGCGCGCATCTGCGAAGCCTCCCAGCCGCCAGCGTTGGTGCTGGTCGGGTTCATGGGCGCCTCACCTACGCAGTCACCGAAGATGAACGTGATGCCGGCCTTGCCGCCCTCCGTCTTGTCGTCGTGGGCAAAACCCACGATTTGCACGTAGGTCTCGGCACCATCGGCCAGCGTCACCGACTTCACCTGCGTGCCGTCCAGTTTCCCCTCCGGCGTGCACAGGTTGTATTTCTTCGCCACCTCGATGGCCGCCGTCTCGTCGCCGGCCGCGCCGATCTCGGCCGATATCTGCGACAGCTCGTCCCACGTGTAGGCCTCCACCGCCGACTTCACTGCGGTCCCAACCGCATCCTGGGAATCGCCCTCAGCGCCGTCGCCCGTGCCCTGCGCATCGCCTGCGCTCTCGCCAGTGCCAGCAGCCTGGCCGTCAGCCGCATTCGCGTCCTGCGCCTCGTCCGCACCCTGGCTCGCGGCGGAAATCTCCACCGCCTCCTTGGGCTGCACGCCGGCGAGCCCGAACCCGTTCGTCGCGAACCCGGCGACGATCACCACCGCGACCACGATAACGGCCGCGATGGCGCCGATCTTGGCGCCGTTCCTCTTCACCGCCGGCACCCCGGTCCCCGCGCCGCCGGTTGCCGCGCCCTGCGCGCTCGCGGTCGTCGTTACACCGCCCGCCTGAGCGCCCACCGGCGCCCCGCACTTCCCGCAGAAGGCCGACCCCTCCGCAATCTCATTCCCGCACTTAGGACAGAACATAACTACCTTCCTTTCTTCTCCTTTTTCAGTTTGACGTTTTCGGAAATGGCCTTGAACATCTTTTCGAGCGTCGAAGTGATAGCCCCTCCACTGGGGAAAATACCGGTGAGGTTGAGCGCAGTCTCAGCGACACCGACAAGGGAGAACATGACATCTCCCACCGCCATGAACCGGTCGCTCCCCCAGCCTTTGATCGAATCGTCCTCTTCGAAAATCAATTCGAGCCTCTTCTCGGCATCCTCTCCCGCAAAGCCACCGACCTCTCGCGCTTGATCACGCAACACGTCCTTGACTTGCGAGAGCTTTTCCTCGTCGTCCTCGTTTTGGCAAACATACAAGTTCACCGCAAGGGCAACGAGCGTCGAGCAAGGGACAATCAGGTTCTTCGCATTGAAAGAGAAGTCGTAATAGTACCCACCGCCGTTCAGCGCCTCCGTCAAAACGTGCTTCGTATACCGATCGGGCAGCGTGAAGTACGCTTTGTCGCCTTCTACGAAGTAGTTGCATTTGCACAAAGCGGTCTCCAGCGACTCCCACCAGCATCCCTCGGAAGGGGGTTCGCTCTTCAGCGCGTGACGCTCCAGATAACCCTCCACCCGCGCGGGAGTTATTCCAAGCTGCATGGCAAGAGTCAGGGTGCTAGGAGCGTTCCTCCTCGGCCCTAAGCCATTCTCCACATCGCCCTTCTCGCCCTTTCCTAGAGCAGGGAAACCATTTGGAACGTAAGCATCAAGCAGGAATTCGAACATCATCAGATCGATCTCTGCCTTTGGAAGCGTGCAGAAGTTACGGTTGAAGTAGCGCTCTGCCAGCTCCTTAAAGTTGGATGCCGCCTCATCTCTCGTGAAGCGGAAGGACCCGAACTCGCACCGAAAGAAGTCGGCGGCTTTCTCCTGCCGATAAGCATTCTGCTCGTCAGCAAGAGACCCTTCGGAACCCCCGAGCAGCCCATTACCTAACGTCTCAGCCATCGGAGCCACCCCTCCGCGAAACAGCCCCAAGCGCAAGCGAGCGCCCAAAAGAAGTCCGCTATTCGGTTGTCGTCAATTGGATGATGCGAGCACATGGCTCGCGAGAATGCTGCGCTAGCGCGCGAGGGCTCACGCCGTCTTAGCGGTGAGACCCCCCCCCAGGCAAGTGTATGTGCGCTTCGTTAACAGCATGTCGGCAAGTTTAGCACAGATTGGCAACACCACTAAGGTTTTTAGCCGATGGGATGTATGACAGGCCACTCTCAATAGAGCATCGTGCACTGCCTCTGCTTCAGTTATATACCCGATTGTGGTAACATTGAGGCCACAATTAGGAGGTAAACTATGTCAACTGCAACGAAAGATGCTGAGATCAAGTTTCGTACGAGCGACGAGCTGAAGCGTCAGACCCGGCGCGTCTACGACCGATGGGGCCTCACCTTAAGCGAAGCCTTCAATCTCTTCATGCGCAAGTCCGTCGAAGTGGGTGGCCTTCCCTTCGACCTGAGGCCCGAGCCCTCCCCCATCCTGAGCGGACGGGAAACGCTGCAGCCGGACCCCGTCACCGGCGTCACCGTCCTTCCGGCCTGGATGGACTCCCCCGAGGACGAGGGACTCTACGATGACCTCGTGTGACCCCGCACCGCGCGACATCTGGCTCGCCTACGTCGAGTTCGCCGACCACAAGGGCGTGGGCAAGGTGCGACCTGTCGTCATCTTGGACGCCTCCGGGAAGGCGAGCGTCATTACCGCGAAGATAACGGCTTCAGCAAACTACGAGCTGTCCGCTTTCGTCGAAATCTCGGACTGGGAATTCTGCGGGCTTCGTCGGCCCTCCTGGGTGCAAGTCGAGCCCCTTGTTGAGGTGCGGCGCGACAAGCTCCTGAGGGATACCCCGCTCGGGCGGCTGTCCCTTTCGACTTACGAGCTCGTTTGCGCCGCACTGGATTCAGATAATGGGAACGATGCCTAACGGCAAATCAATCAGAGGCGCACTACGGGCGCAGGCCCATGCCGCCTTCTAGAGTGAGGGTCTCGCCGCTCATGAACTTGAAGTCGGGGTTGGCCAGCTGCACTACCACGCGCCCGATCTCGGTTTCCACGTTGCCGTAGTGGCCCATGGGAGGCATGTGCACATTGGCCTCGAAGGCATCGGGGTAGGCTTCCTGGAAGTTCTCCAGGGCGGCCGTCCAAGCCAGAGGGCACACCACGTTCACGTTGATGCCGTCGGGGCCCCACTCGGTGGCGGCCACACGTGTGAGGCCGCGGATGCCCTCCTTGGCCGCCGCATAGGCGCACTGACCGTAGTTGCCGAACAGGCCCGCGCCCGAGGCGAAGTTGATGACCGAACCCTTGGTTTCCTTCAGGTGCGGGTAGCACGCCTGCATGTAGTAGAAAGTGGCGTACAGACCCGAGTAAATAGCCAGATCAAACTGATCGGTGGTGTGATCGGCCAGGGTCACGCCGGAGGCAGAGGCTTGGGCGTTGTTCACCAGCACGTCGATGCGGCCGAAGGTCTCGATGGCCCGGTCCACCACGTTCTGCACCACGGCGGCGTTGTCGGCACCGGCGTTCACGTCGGCGGCTACCACAAGCACCTTGATACCAAACTCGGCCTCCAGCTTCTCCTTGGCCGTTTCCAGCTTCTGCACGTTGCGCCCAGTGATAACGAGGTTCGCGCCCTCTTTGGCATAGGCGGTGGCGATGCCGTAGCCGATGGAGCCGGCCGAGCCGTCCTTCAGCGCAGCGAAGCCAGCGCCGGTGATGATGGCAGTCTTACCTTCGAGAAAACCCATGGAGCCTCCCTTATCGAATGGCGGGCACCGCGCTCGGCGGCAAACCTCCCGCGCCCTTACCTGGCATTCACCCTACCAGATTTCCCTGCCCCGATGTTTCCGGAATGTTGCGCGGGCCATCCGCGCCCCCGAAAGGTGCGGAAGACGCCAGCGTCGCTCTGAAGGGCTCCAAAGCGTCGGGGCCGAGGCCTATCGCCGTCTGCGCGCAAAAAGGGCGCCGAGCCTTAAGCCCGACGCCCTCGAAGATGCGCGATATGCGAGGAGAAGCTACTCGTCCAGCGCCTCGGCGATCTCGTCGGTGATGTCCATGGTGTGGTACACCGCCTGCAGATCCTCCAGATCCTCCAGCTTGTCGATGAGACGCATGACCTTCTTCGCGTCGGCCACCGACACCTCGGAGGGGGTGTTGGCGATCATGGTCATCTCGGCGCCCTTCACGGCCACGCCCTGAGCCTCCAGCGCCTTCACCACGGCCATGAGGTCGCCCGGAGCGGTGTAGACGATCCACTCCTCGTCGGCGTCCTCGTAGTCGTCGCCGCCGGCCTCGGCCACGGCCAACATGAACTCTTCCTCGTCGGCAGCGGCGCCGTTGGGGGCGATGGGGTTCTTCTTGTCGCCGGTCTCCACTTCCTTGGACACCACGATCTGGCCCTTGCGGTCGAACTGGAAGGCCACCGAGCCCGAGGTGCCCAGGTTGCCGCCGGAATGGGAGAAGGCAGCGCGCACGTCAGCCGCGGTGCGGTTGCGGTTGTCGGTCAGCGCCTCGCACAGCACCGCCACGCCGGCCGGGCCGTAGCCCTCGTAGATGACCGTCTCGTAGTTGGCGGCATCCTTGCCGGAACCGAAGGCCTTGTCGATAGCCGTCTTGATCTTGTCCTTGGGCATGGAATAGCCCTTGGCCTTCTCGATGGCGGCGGCCAGCGACGCGTTGTTGTCGGGGTTCGGGTCGCCACCCTCCTTGGCTGCCACGGTGATGTTACGAGCCAGCTTGGAGAACAGAGCCGAGCGCTTAGCGTCCTGCGCGGCCTTGCGGTGTTTGGTGGTTGCCCACTTAGAATGCCCTGACATGGATACGTCCCTTCGAAAACACGAATATAACAGCGGCTCATGGTACCACAAGGCCCGCTTCCCTGAAAATACCTGCTTTGCGCTGCACGTTTTTTCTACGGAAGGAAACACGCGGGGACCGCACTCCTGCCGGGACGGCCCACCGCCCCTTGCCCTACCCCTCGTCAACCCGGGCGAGCAGCTCCTCGCGGGAGCCCACCCCCACCTTCCGGTAGATGGCCTTCACATGCGTACGCACCGTAGATTCCGATATAACCAGCGTGCCGGCGATGAACGCGATGCCGTGGCCGCGCCCCAGATACCCCAGTATCTCGCGCTCGCGGGGCGTGAGCGACGCGTCGTCGGCTAGAGCATCGCAGCGAGCCGCCACATCCAACGGCTGCGGCACTGCCACGGGGCGCCCGGGCAGCTCGTCGCCCTCGTCAGTCGCCGGCACGTCGCCAGCGCCCCGCGAGGCGCGCCACAGCGAAACCAGCGCCTCGCCGATGAGCGCCACGAAGAACAGGGTGCTTACCACCAGCAGCGCCGGGCCGCCCTCCTGCTCCTGGAAGGGCGGCGTCGCAGCAGCCGCAACCCCCAGGATGGAGAACGCCGCGAAGGCCGCCACCGCTACGCCGAAGATGAAGCCGCAGGGCAGCTCGCCGCCGTGGGCCAGCGCCGCCAGACTCGCCAGGGCCAGAATGGCCAGCATCCCGAAGAACGCGTAGGACAGCCACGCTGCGAACCACAGGGGCACGCTGCCGCCCGGGAAGCTGTTTAGGAAGATGAGCGCCAGCGCGAAGGCCGGCAGCACCAGGCGGTAGATCACCGGCAGAAGCGGCCGCGACGAACGCACGAAGCACAGCGGCACCACCACGAGCGCGCCCAGCACGCAGCCGAGTACCTCCATGTGCACCACGTCGAACAAGATGAACTTCCGCGCCCCCATGAGAAAGGCGAACACCATGAGACCCGCGAAGGGCATGGCCAGAAGCCGCATCATGGCCGCCAGCCCGCGCCGCACCGTGAGCGGCGCGCCGTCACGGGCCCCCTCGGAGGCGAAGCGGTCGGCAAGCCGCCCCCGCTGCGCCTTCCAACAGGGTAGAAAGCAGCCGAGCGGCAGCAGCACGCAGAATACGAGCAGCCCCACGGCGAAGGTCACTGAGGCGAGCAGCATTTCCAGCAACGCCGACAGGCCCACCATGACCGCCACCCACAGAAGGGCCTGGCGCAGGTCGTACTGGGCCATGTAGGCGCCCCAGCACACCGCAAGCTCCACGGTGCCCAGACCCAGAAGCGCGCCGGCGGCCACCGCCTCGGCGGCAGCTCCGAAGCCCGGCACTGCCGCAGCCAGTATGAACAGCACGTAGCCCGCCAGGTAGCACCCCGACCCCGCGAACACCCACCCGCGCCCGAGCAGGCGCGCGGCGCCGCCCGGCCGAGCCGACGCCCACGCTGCGGCAAGGCCCGCAACTACCGACGTGCCCAGAAGCATGTTCGCGAACGGCGCCATGTAGGCAGCCGTGTCGTACACGCTCGTCTCGAACAGCAGATGATTCGGAGCATAGACGGGCAAGGTGACCAAGAAGGCCGCCAGCATAAGCGTTTCCAATTTGAAGGAAGAACTGAGATGCAACGGACGTCACCCTCCCCGGCTCGCGTCGCAACAGATCGCCGCCTAGTATACCCAATGTTGGCGCTATGGAACCCCGCCGTTCCATTATCTTTCAAATTGCTTCTGACCTGCGGTTTAGGTGCATCTACCCCAATTCCGCGAGGGCACTTTCCGACAAATACCCCGTTCCGACGATTTCCCGCACGCCGCCCCGCGTGCCAGCATGGGGCCAGCGCGGTGCAGAGGGTGCCGCGGATCAACGACCCCGATCCAATAAAGGGAGGACAGGGAATATGAGCAAGGAGAACATCAAGGGCATGTCCCGCCGCTCGTTCATCGGCATGGGCGCCGTGGCCGCCATGGCCGCGGGTGCGGCCGGGCTCGCCGGTTGCTCGCCGGCGGCCAGCAACAACGCCGAGGGCAGCGCTGCAGAGGGCGCCGAGGCGGCCGCGCAGGGCGCCGGCGTAAGCGACGTGCACATTCACAACGTGAAGGACACCAGCTGGATGACCCCGCCGGCCGAAGTGACCGACTTCGCCAAGGAGATGGACTGCGAAGTGGTCGTCTGCGGCCACGGCTTCGCCGGCATCACCGCCTGCCGCGAGTTGGCCGAACAGGGTAAGAACGTCATCCTCATCGAAAAGCAGCCCGAGGACACCTACGCCGCCGTGGGCAACGAGTTCGCCTCGCTGAATGCGGCCATCCTGCAGGAGCGCGGCGTGCCGCACATCGATCCGGTGGAGTTCTACCAGAACTTCATGAAGATCACCAGCAACATGCCCAACCCCGCCCTCGTCATGAAGTTCGCCCAGAACTCCGAGGCCAACTCCAACTGGTACCTCGACCGTCTGACCGAAGAGGACTTCGCCACCATGACGACGGCCTTCTTCCCGCCCACCGAGCACCAGCTCTCCGAGCTGTCGGGCATCAAGTTCTGGCCGAGCGTGTGCTCCTTCTACGGCGAGTGCAACCAGACCAAGATCCAGATGTACAACCAGGCCGCAGCTGAGGAGAAGGGCGCCCAGTTCTTCTTCGGCACCACCGCCGAGTACATCATCATGCAGGACGGCGCCGTGGCAGGCCTTGTGGCTTCCGATGCCGACGGCTATGTGAAAATCAACTGCAAGGCCGTGGTGTGCGCCTGCGGCGGCATGGGCGGCAACCCCGACATGATGGCCTACTTCATGCCCGACATGGCCCAGGCGCTGGTGGAGGGCGAGGAGCTGAACTCCATGTCGGCCAACGACGGCCGCGGCGTGCAGATGGCCTACTGGGCCGGCGCGCACCTGGAGACCACGCCCATCCCCGGCATGAATATGAAGGGCCTCTCCGTCCCCGGCAAGATGAACTGCCTGCCCCAGGCCGTGTGGATCGACGAGTCGGGCAAGCGCTTCTGCAACGAGTTCTACCCCACCAGCGAGCAGCGCGGGTATCAGACCACGTTCATGAGCCGCAAGACGAAGTACGCCGTGTGCGACAACAACTTCACCGAGTACCGCCAGTACACACTGCCCCAGCATGCCGGCTTCAACGCCACCGAGGAGAACATTGCCTCGCTGCGCGAGTCGCTCGACAAGGCCTACGCGAAGTTCAAGGGCACCTACGAGGAGCCGGAGCAGACCAAGGAAGAGGGCGGTCACGGCCCCATGACCGAGGTGGAGTTCATCGCCGACGACACCCTCGAGGGCCTGGCCGGCCAGCTCGGCCTCGCCGGGGACGCCGCCACCGAGTTCGTGGCGCAGATCGAGCGTTACAACGGCTACTGCGAGGCCGGCGCCGACGAGGAGTTTGGCCGTGCCAAGGAAGTGCTCTTCCCCGTGAAGGACGGCCCCTTCTACGCCTGCACCTTCGACCCGGTCCTCGGCGAGACCATGGTCACCATGGGCGGTATCATCACCGATGGCGAGCAGAACGCGCTCGACGCCAACTACGAGCCCATCCCGGGCCTGTACATGGCCGGCAACGACTGCGGCCGCCGCTTCGGCACCGAGTACATCACCCCCATTCCGGGCGTGTCTTTGGCCTTCGCCCTGGTGCTCGGCCGCGAGTGCGGCAAGTCCGTGGCGAAGTTCCTCGGCTAACCTACCATCTCCATCGGGCGCTCTCTTCTGCGGGAGGAGCGTCCGATCCCTACGCCATACCCGCTGCGGCCCGAATCTCTCGAAGCCGCAGATAACGCGCAAAGCCCCCGGCCTCTCCCTCCCAGGCCGGGGGCTTTCCCGTTGCAAATGTCGAGCGGCAGCTATTCCTCGCGCAGCCAGAGGCCGGTCTTGCCGCCATCCTTCTTCAGCAGGCGCACGTCAGAAATCTCCATGCCGCGGTCAGCCGCCTTGCACATGTCGTATACCGTCAAGCACGCCACGCTTGCCGCCGTAAGCGCCTCCATCTCGATACCGGTCTTGCCGGTCACGCCGCAGGTGGCGGTCACGTGAATGCCCACGCGGCCGTCAGCGCGCTCGCCTTCGCGCACCGGCTCGCACTCCACCTTCGCCTTGGTGATGTTCAGCGGGTGGCACATGGGAATGAGGTCACTCGTCTTCTTCGCCGCCATGACGCCGGCCACGCGCGCGCAGGCGAGCACGTCGCCCTTGGCGGCCTTGCCTTCCACGATAAGAGCCAACGTCTCCGGCTTCATGGAGATGAAGCCCTCGGCCACGGCCACGCGCTCGGTGTCGGCTTTCTGCGACACGTCCACCATGCGCACGTCGCCGTTTTCGTCGATATGGGTCAAAACATCAGTCACAACTTAACCTTTCTCACTTTACCGGCAAAGTCAGCGAGGCTTCCACAGGCCCGTTCGTCCCGCAGAGAGAACGGAGCCTCTTATCCTCCTATTTGGCTCATATTGCGCTCGGTGCCCACTTTGTCATGATGCTCGTCGGGCTTGGCTCCCAAGGCGCGCAGGAGCACCTCACGAGCCGCTTCGTCGTCGCCGGCGCGCAAGGCTCCCCGCACGTCGTACTCGTCGTCAGAGAACAGGCACGGGCGCACCTTGCCGTCGGCGGTCACCCGCAGACGGTTGCACTCGCTGCAGAAGTGGCGCGACAAGGGGCTGATAAAGCCCACGGTGCCGGCAGCCCCCGGGAACTCGAAGTAGCGTGCCGGGCCCCAGCCCACAGGTTTGCTCGCCTTCGCGGCAGGCACCAGCGCCGGAAGCCCGGCGGCGCGGGCCTGCTCGCCGATGATGTCGATCAGCTCCTCGGAGGAAATCACGTCGGCCTTACCCCAGCCCGTGCCCCCCTCGCCCTCGGCGTTGCCCACGGGCATGTACTCGATAAAGCGCACGTGCAGGGGGCGGTCCAGCGAGAGCTTGGCGAAAGCGAGGAAATCCTGGTTCAGACTGCGCACGGTAACGGCGTTCACCTTCACGGGGGAAAGCCCCGCCTCAAGCGCTGCATCGATGCCGGCAAGCGTGTCCTCCAAACGGCCCACCCGCGTGATGGCGCGAAATTGCTCGGCGTCCAGCGTATCCAGCGAAATGTTCACCCGCGACAGTCCCGCGGCCACGAGGTCGTCCACCATGGCGGGCAGCAGCACGCCGTTGGTAGTCATAGATACGTTCTCGATGCCGGGAATATCGGTGATGGCGGCCACGAGGTCTACCACGCCCTTGCGTACCAGCGGCTCGCCGCCGGTGAGCCGCACGCTCTTGATGCCGAGGCCAGCAGCTACACGCACCAAGCGCTCGATCTCCTCGATGCGCAAAACCTCGTCGTGGGCCATCTGACACACGCCGTCTTCGGGCATGCAGTACACACAGCGAAAATTGCACCGATCGGTCAGCGACAGGCGCAGGTAATCGATAGTGCGTCCGTGGGAGTCTTTCACGCTTCCCCCTCTTTCCTCGTCTCTTGGCGCACTATTATATACGAGCGCGAATAAAGCGCAAAACTAGGGAAGAGGTCCTCTTACTCCCCGGCCGTGGCCTCATCCACAAGGCCGATAAGCTCCTGATGGGAATGAACGCCCAGTTTTCCGTAAATGTTGCGCGTATGGGTGCGCACGGTATTCCAGGAAATGTGCAGCTTGCTTGCCGTAGTGGACGAGTTGTAACCCATGGCTAAACAGCGCAGCACATCGGTTTCGCGGGGCGAGAGCTGGTAGCCTTCGGCCAGCGATTCGATGGCCGCAGCGAAGCGCCCCTTGTGAACGGCGCCCTCGCCGACGCCGTTGTCGGCCGCATCGGGGGCAAGATCCTGCTTCAGGAGGTCGTCCAAGCTCGGCGCGCCCTCCTCATCGGGTGTGAACAGCCGGTCGAACTCCCGCTCCGAGAAGATGATGAAGGCGCACGCCAGCACGACAAGCGCCATGATCATGTAGGCGAACGATTCCCCGATGGCCGAGAAAAGCGAGCCCAGGGCCTGCACGCCGAACAGCCAGCCCAAGCCGCTTCCGAGCAGATAGGCGCCGTAACCGTAGCCGAACACGATAACTGCCGAAATGCGCCGCTGAAACACGATGAAAGCCAGCGTGCACCACAGAAACAGCTCGAACACAATGCTGGCCAGCGACACGATCTGGGTAAGCACCGTGTGCACCACCGTCACGAGCGGCAAGCAGGCCACAAGCGCCACCGAGGCCACCATCACGATGGAGTAGGCCTTCCCGAAATTCAGCCGCTCCCCCTCCGTGCCCGCGGCCACGCAGGCCAGGGCCACGGCCAGAAGCATGCGCAGCAACATGACGAGCCGCGAGCCGTCTAGCGTCGTGCCGATGGGCGAGACCGCCACCACCGAGGCGTACACCGACGACACAATGCACGAGAACACGAATACCACAGCCAGAAACTTCCAAAACGACTTGGGCAGCGCCGCGCGAGACGCGTCCATATGCGGCGCATCCGGGGAACGATCCCCGAAGCGAGAGAGCGATGCCAGCACTCCCGACACAAGGGGAAGCCCGACGAAGGCAGATATCCCCGCCAAAGAGGGGCCGCCTCCCACGGGCGCCCAGTCGGGCGCGCCCACCACCACGAAGAACGCTACCGCTACGATCATCTGAGAGAAAGCCGCGTACAGGATGACTTGACGAGGGGCCAGCACGCCATAGAGCTGGGCACAGCGCAGGGCGATAACTCCAAGCCCCATCCCGAACAACACGCTTCCGCCGATAAAGAAAGCGAAAACACATTCGGCGGACATCGCGTGGTAGAGGTAGTACGGCCCCACCAGAATAACGAGGGCACTTCCGAATGCGGCAACCGCACCCCCTGCAAGCGCTGCGACCGGGCGCTCGAGCCACTGCCTGACCATCGGCGCCCCGAAAGTCGCCGCCAGCATGACGACGCCGGCCCCAAGCAGCGCCGAGATGTGAAGCGTCGACAGGTTGCTGCCGTTCATCTCGGTATCCGACAGCCACGCCGTACCCGAACTCGCAACATACACCGCGGCGAGCCACGCGCCGAGGGCCATGTAGGGCAGCCCCGGCCACGCTCGCACAAGTTTGGCCAAAAACGTCTTGGTCGCGGTCATACCCTCCCCCTCAACGGGAAAAGCTCCCCGCACGCAGCAGGGCGCCCTCCCCTCTCTTCGTCACGCTACGATACCACATTCAGCTCATCGGAGAAGGTGGGCGAGCAGCGGTGGGCAGCATCGGCTGCAGAGCGATCTGCCAGCGCGCGACCGACGCGGCAGAGCCCGTACCCCACGAACACCACCGAATACACGGCCACAGCTGCCTGGGCGGCGAGACCGCCATGAAGCGCCGAGGGAAGAAGCATGAGCAGCAGGTGCACGTACACGAGCGCGAAGAACGGGTAGGCCAGCTTCTGCACCTTCTTCCACGAGGCCGTGGACATCTGCCTCTTCACGAAGGCGAAGGAGGTAACGCCGAGCACGACGAGCAGCACCAAAAGCACGACGGCCAGCACAAAGGCGCCTACGACGTTGCCCGAGACAGCGCCGCCGCCGAGCAGGCGCGGCAAGTAGCTCTCCAAGTAAACGGCCATGTGTCCGAGCGAGAGGAACCATGCCACGATGGACAACTCGCTGCGCACGGGCTTCAGCCACCGATAGGCACGCCCCGACTGGTTCAAGCAGCCAATGAACATGACCACAGCGAACAGCGCAAGCGCCAGCTCGCACTTCTGCACGAGCACGAACAGCGGGCTCCATACCGCGCGCGGCAGTCCGAAGAACACCCCGTACACGTACAGCACGTCTACGGCAATGGCCGCCGCGTAGAACACCACAGGGCAGGCCTTCAACGGATTGCGCAGGGCGAACACCGCGGCAACCGACACAGCGAGGATGATTGCGAAATCCATAGGGCTACCTCTCTTCCATCCGCTGTTCGAGCTCAACGGCCATAGAATCCAGAAGCTCGGCATCCTCCAGGAAAAACGCCTTGGACACCTTCAGGATGCCGCGGTAGAATCGCGTCTCCAAAAGCAGCAGGGCCAAGTCCTGGAACGTATCGAACCACGACAAGATATGGTCGGCCAGAAATGCCCGCGACACATTCACCTGACGCAGGGCCTCCGCGTCGTCGCAGGCGCGCAGGGCATCGGCGATGCGGCCCGATATCACCACGAGGAACTCGCACATGAACGACAGGTGGTCGTGGGGGAAATCGTAGCCCTCGGCCTTGGCCACATGGTTTGCCTTGTACAGCTGAAACACCTCGTGATAGGCGTCCTGGAACAGCAGCCCCTCCTCGCTCGTGTGCACGCTCTCGTAGGGCACCGCGTAGCGGCCCTTCCACGATGAGGTGCCAGCGAACGCGCTCGTGAAGTCCACGGCCAGCTCCTGACGGGTACCGGAGTTGCGCTTGCGCAGATAGCGCGTCATGTCGTTCAGGCCGTCGGCGAACAGCTCGTTCAGATCAGCGTACTCGGACCAATCCGTTTCGGCGATGTTCTCGATCTGCTCGGATGTGAGCGGCCGAAAGTAGATAGCGGCCAGCATGTCGTAGAAGGCGGCACGGCCCTCGCAGGCTGCGATCATCTCCTCCGTGATCTCGGCGGCCGACGCGGATGCGGCCGTCTCGGGCGTCTTTCGGCTCTCTTCCATGGGCTTCCCCTCTCCTCGCTCTCTGCTCTCCTCATATGATAGGGCAACGGAGACATCCTCGGCGCCATCTGGTCGGCAAGGATGCCTCAGCCGCCCTGCAGGCGTTGCATATCCTGCAGGAGGCTACCGCCCGGCCGCCGTTCAGGGAGGGAGAAGGCGGCTGGGCGGTGTAGGGAATGAGGGGCGCCGGCGAGGCTGGCAGCACGACGCCCCCGCGGATGGCGTAGAGGAGCTACTGCTTCTCGTAGCGGGTAACCTCAACCGGCTCATCCTGCCACTTGGCGGTCTTCTCCGAGAGGATGTACACCGTCGTGGGAGCGAGGTTCGCCGGGTCCCACAGATAATGCGCGTTCTCGCCGGCGGCGGCCACGGCCTTGCTCGCCGCGGACTCCGGATCGTCCAGATCGCCGAAGAGGCGCGCGCCACAGCAGCAGTTGTGCACGCAGGCCGGCACCCAGTTCTCGTCGTTCTTGCGCTGGAAGCACAGCGTGCACTTCTCGATGGTATTGGTCTTCGGGTTCATCTGACGCACATTGTAGGGGCAGCCCGTCAGGCAGCTCTCGCAGCCGATGCAGTCCTCGGCGTTCACCAGCACGATGCCGGTCTCCTCGTCGCGGTAGGAGGCGCCGGTGGGGCACACCTCGATGCAGCCGGGGTTCTCGCACTGCTGGCACTGCATGGGCAGCCAGTACATCTCGATGTCGGGGAAGGTGCCCACGGGGCCTATGGCCGACACGTGGTTGCGCACCACGCCCAGGTTGATCTGGTTCTCGTGCTTGCAGGCGGCCACGCAGGAGTCGCAGCCCGAGCAGCGGTCCAAGTCGATGACAAGCGTATTTTTCATTAGAACACATCCTTCGTCTGAGCTTCAGCGAGCATTTCCTGGGTCGGCATGAAGGGCTCGAACTCCTCGGCCTCCACCCAGATGTTCTCCGGACGGGTGGACTTCTCGATCTTCACCGTGAAGCCGCGGTTGGTGTAAGAGCCGTACACCTCGTTGAAGGGGGCGTCGTTCTTGGTGAGCACGTTCACGTTGCACTCGCGCCAGCCGCCGGTGGGGTTGGCCTGGGAGGCGTCGTAGCACTCGGGGTTCCAGAAGCGCTCCATCCACACGGTCTTGGGGGCAACGCCCTCGGTCAGATAGGCGCGAGCATGCACCTCGCCGCGACGGCTCGTCACCTTCACCCAGTCCATATGCTCGATACCGAGCTCGGCGGCAGAGGCCGGATTGATGCGAATCTCGGCGCAGGGGAACAGCTCACGGCTGAACGGGGCGTGGCGCATGGTGCCGTGATGGAAGTAGGGCACGCGGCCGGAGGTGAGCACGAACGGATACTCGGCGTCGTAGCCCGGAGCGCCCTCGTAGGGGGACTCGGCCGGCTCGATGTAGGAGCAGATGGGGCTGTAGTCCTCGCAGGCCTCCTGGGGCTCGGGATAGCAGTACGGGTAACCGGTGCGGGCGAGCTTGATGAGAATCTGGCAGTAAGTCTCCACCTTACGAGACTCGGTGGCAAAGCCCATGGGCAGGCCGTCCTCGTCGCAAATCTGCTCGTGCTGGTTGTAGTTCCAGTAGTTAGGCGTCACGCAGGGCACATACTCGTCGATGTTTGCCTGCAGCGTCTCCCAGTCGGGAGCGCCCAGCGTAGTCGCGGCGGTGTTCTTCACATCGGCCTCGGTGGCGTCGGCAAGCAGGCCGGGCATCAGACCGCCGGGAATCTCGCCGCCCCACAGCTCGCGGCACTTGTTCACGACCTGGGCCGCGGGGATGGAGTGGGACACGGTCTCGCCGATGTGCACGCACTCATTCTGCAGCCACTGGGTATCCAGCTGGGTCATGTTCACCATGGGCTCCTCGAGCCACTCGCGCAGCGGGAACACCAGATCGGCAGCTTCAATGTGGAAGGAGGTGAGCATCGGATACTGACCGATAACGTAATCCACCTCGGGGAACACGTCGTACCAGGACTTGGCGTTGCCGAGCATAGCCAGCTTGTTGCCGGACATGTCGAACCACACGCGGGGCTTGTAGGGCTCGCCGGTGGCAATGGCGTTGCGCACCGTGGGAATGTGCGAATGGCACCAGGCGTAGAGGCCCTTGTGATCCTTCATACCCAGACGGTCGATGAGCAGCTGGTTGTGACGCTTCTGCATCTCGCCATTCTGCTCGGCCATGGCCTTCATGCGGGCTTCGTTCTCGGCGTCGGACATGCCGACCACAGCGCCGATACCGTACATATCGGAGAACATGCCGGCAAAGCCGTTGTTGTACGTGACGGGGCGGATAGACTTCGCCTCACCGGTGTCGGTCATGGTGGAGAAGTAACCGCCGCCCTTCTGGGTCATGGTGACACCGGGCTTGTTAATGCGGCCCATGATGGAATCGAGGCCCATGCAGCCGAGCGGCACCTGGGAGGCCGACTCGGTCATGTCGGAGGCCACGCCGTTCACGATACCGCCGTTGTTCTCGACATACAGCTTGATAGCCGCCTCAATGCGATCGGCAGGCACCCAGCAGTTCTCAGCGGTATGCTCGAGCGTCCAGGGCTCGGCCTCCTCCTTGTAGATCTGGCCGGCCGTCTTGTACTGCTTGCCGTTGAACTCGCCAGCCCAGAAGATCTCGGGGTCCACGGCGCTGTCGGCCGGAGCGGAGTACTCGAAGGGCGCCACGGCGTTGGTCTTCAGGTCGAAGCACACGTAGGCCGGGGTGTTCTCGGGCGTCGTTTGCTTGAAGTCCGGGAAGACGTCGGCAGCGAGCACCGGCAGCTTATAGCGCGGAGACTTCTCATCCATATCGATGAGGAAGGGCAGGTTCGTCCAGTACTTCGTGAACTCCTCGTCATAGAGCTTGTTCTCGAAGATATAGCGGAACCACGAGAGCAAAAGGCCCGTATCGGTGCCGGGACGCACCGGCAGCCACACGTCGGCCTTCACCGCGTCGGGCGAGAAGTTCGGGTCCACGACCACAGTCTTCACGCCGGCGGCGCGCAGCTCGGCCATGCCGCGGCCCGACTCGGCGGTCTCGGAAACGGAGGGCTGGGCGCCCCAGATAACGACGACCTCGGTCTTATTGTCGTTCACCTTGAAGATCTCCTGCACGGCGTTGTCGGCCACCGACTGGTCGTCACCGCCATAGAAGAGCTTCGAGAGGGCCCAACGGGGCAGGTAGCACTGGGCGCAGCCGGGCTCGAACACCGTAGGAGAGCCGAAGGCGTGGGGCAGCGTCATAGCCTCCATGAACGAGTAGGCACCGCCGCCGCCAACAGAGCTGAAGAAGGCGTAGTTGCCGTACTTGTCGATAGCGTCCTTGATGTGGGTCGCGGCCTCGGTGACGGCCTCGTCCCAGGAGATGACCTCCCACTTGTTCTCGCCACGCTCGCCGGCACGACGAAGGGGGTGCAGCACGCGACGGGGGCTGTACATGGTGTGCAACTGGTTCAGGCCCTTGATGCACAGAGAGCCGCGGCTCACGGGAGCCTCGGGGTCGCCCTCCAGCTTCACGACGACGCCGTCTTTCATGTAGGCGATGGCGGGGCACATCTGAATGCAGCCGTGGCACGACGTGCGCACCTTGGTCAGGCCCTCGGTGCTCGAAGGACCGCCCGTGCCCGCGAGCTCCTCTTCCGGCGCGCTCTCCTGCATGCAGCCGGCCATCGAGGCGCCCACAGCCGCCGCCGCGCCCGCGAGCGCGGACACCTTGACGAAGCTACGGCGTGTCAAATTGCTCTTTGACATATTGTTTCCTCTCCTCTTACGATTACTGTACTTGTCCGTTTGCCAACAGATCTTCTAGAAAGTCCCTTCCCTCCTCGGTCAGCGTCCAACCTTCCTTCCAAATCAGAGCGCCTGCGCGTTCCAACTTGTCGACGAATACTGACGGCTGCATCGTTTCACGACGACCGTCGATGATCGTCTCGAGCGCGGGGCGTCCTCGCAGCAGACCCTCGATCTGGCCATAGGTGCGGGGCTCCTCCCCAACGTACTCGAGCAATTCGGCATAGGTATCCGCACGCTCCGGAACCAGGTTGAGCAAATCCACAAGCCGTGCGGCAGGCTTGTTGTGGTCGACGAAATACGCGCCCACCTCGGTGGTCTCGAAGGAGATATCGGCGACAAGGTCGTCAATCTCGTCCTCGCTGAGTCCCTCCTTCTGCTCGGGCAGTACCTCGTTGCCCTCGACGTCGCGCTCGATGAGTCGAAGGCCGTAGGCGCGCACAAGCGACATGAGCATGTAGTATTGGTTTTGGGTGGCAAGGGCGAACTGCGGAAGCGCGGCAATGAAATCTTCGGCCTCGCACAGAGGACGCTCCTCGATGCAGAAAGCGAGCGCTTTGTAGAGAATCTCGCGATTCAGCGGATGGCGCATGACGGTCATATTGAGCGCCTCGAGCTTCTCGTCGAACGTAAGCTCGACGGCAGCCGGAAGATCATCGGCATGAAGAGAGGCGTCGTTGAGCAGCTCTCCATGCTCGTCGGTCACGATATCGAGATCGGGATCCTTGTGGTTATCGGTCATAGTCTGAAAATCAGCCATATACGCTTCGCATCCCCGTGGATGCGCCCCTCCCCTCGTCTATTCAACTCTCCTCCACGCCTCTCCCCTGTCTCGTTTCAGCCGTTTGCGCGGCGCTCGACGGATAGAGGCTCTCACAGAGCAGAACTATAGGCCAAAGCATGGGCACAGCCTACCCGCAGACTGTCTGAAAAACAGCGCAGTCACGGGAAAATTCCTCACGCAGCATGGGTGAGTGATACTTGTGAACAGGGGAAACACTGGGACACCTTACCGGGTAGGCTGTCCCACCTTTCTCAGCGGGACAGCCTACCCGGTAAGGTGTCCCAGTCCTCATCCTGCATCAAAAAGGCGGCCGCCATCGCGACCGCCCCTTGTCATCGGGTAACCAGATACACTTTGTCGGGCGGTATGCGCACCCACAGCTCATCGCCCACCTCGGGCAGCGGAACGTCGGACTCGCGTGTGCTCACACGCCAGAACAGATGCTGGTGCAAGTAGCTCATCTCGTTGTCCTCGTAGGCCACAGCGGCATCAGCCGGATCGCGATCGAGAAATGCCAGCAGCACCGTGCGCTCGAAGCGCGAATCGCTCGTGCGGTCCACGCGCATTCGGTAGCAGTACTCTCCCGGCCCCTCTGCGCGCTCGATGTAGAACGCGCGCACGCCCAGGTGCTTGACATCGGCGGGAACCGCAGCGGTGCAGACCACATCGACCCCCCAGCGCGGGGCATGCACCACATGCTCATCCACCCGTGCGACAGGCACGGCGTTCTTGCACCCCGACAGCTTCAGCCCCGCCACCGACTGGGGATGGTTCACCAGCGCATCCCCCGCACCCAACTCCACAATATGGCCGGCATCCACCACGGCGATACGGTCACAGAACCGCAGCGACTCGTCGATATCGTGACTCACATACAGAATCGTGCCCTCGTAAGCCTCGAACAAACTCACGAGATTCTGCTCCAACACGCCCTTCAGATGCGCATCCAGGGCGCTGAAGGGCTCATCCAGCATAAGAATGCCGGGGCGCGCCGCCAACATGCGAGCCAGGGCCACACGCTGCTGCTGGCCGCCCGAGAGCTGGGCCGGATAGCGCTGGCCGAAGCCGCGCAGGCCGAAACGCTCAAGCTCTCTAGATATGATCTGGGCCCGTTCCTCCTTGGCCACCTCGCGCCCGATGCCAGCGCCGATGTTCTCCGCCACGGTAAGGTTCGGGAACAGCATGTAATTCTGAAACAGGAGCGCCGTCTTGCGTTGTTGGGGCGTCAGATTCACCCTGGCCTCGGAATCGAAGAACACCCGGTCGTTCACGACGATACGACCCTCATCCGGCGTCTCGATACCTGCAATGCAGCGAAGCGTGAGGCTCTTGCCGCATCCGGAAGCTCCCAGAAAGCCCAGTGTCTCATTGTCGGCCTCAAAGGCCACATCCAGCGTGAACGCACCGTAGTTCTTGCGAATGTCCACCGACAGGCTCATCGCGCCGCTCCTTCCCCGACAGAGTTGTTAAATGCCGCACGCGCGACCGACTCCGATCCGTCCCCTGTCGCGGGTTCGATTTGCCCCGATCCGTTGGCTTCGGCCTCCCCGCGCCCGCGACGACCGCCGCGCGTGCCGTTACGACGGGGCTTGGGCGAGCGGCCCGCGTAGTCGCTGCGCTGGCGGTAACGCGTGGTGCGGCGACTCCACAGATTGATGAATAAGATCACCAGGAAGCTGAAAACCATAAGCACGATGGTCCAGAACCACGTGGCCGCCTGATTGCCGTTCATCCATTCGAAATAGATGGCGATGGGAATAGTGCGCGTGCTTCCCAGCTGGTTGCCCGCCAGGAACAACGTGCAGCCGAACTCGCCCAGGGCGCGAGCGAAGGCGAGCACCGTCCCCGACGCGATGGACGACCACGCCAGTGGCAGCATAAGGCGCGCAAAGATGCGCCCGTTCGACCATCCCAACGTACGCGCCGCATCCAGCATATTCGGATCCAGGCTCTCGAAGGCACCTCGGGCGCTGCGGTACATAAGCGGGAAGGCCACCACCACTGCAGCGATCACCGTAGCCTGCCAGCTGAAAGCGAGCGGAAAACCCACATCCTGGAAGAACCGCCCGAAAGCCGTGTTGCGCCCAAGCAACATGAGCAGCAGAAAACCGCAAACGGTCGGCGGCAGCACCATGGGAATGGTGAACACCGTATCGAAGACATCTTGAGCACGCTTGGGAATGCGCAGCGTGAAGTAGGCGGCTGCCAGTCCCAGGAAGAACACGAGCACAATAGCCGTCCCGCAGGTCTTAAGCGTCACCCACAACGGCGAGTAATCCATCGTCGCCAGAAACGTGCCCAGCTGCTCGAGCGGCCCCTCCGCCCCCCGTACAACGGCTTCGTCAGCCGCCACAAGTACGCAAGAGTCCATCTGGGCTGGACGCAACTCGGCTTTCACATCATAGGCGGCGTTGGGGCCCTCGATGGTCACGTAGTACCGCCCCTCACCTATCTCCCGCGCAAAGGTGAACGTTGCATCGCCCACCGTGAGAGACGGGGCGCCCTCCGAGTCTGTGGCACCGATGAAGGTATATCGTTCCACCTGATCCCGCAGGGGCTCGACGCCCGCAGAAAAATTGCCGTCGAGGGCCGCCATGAGACTCCACAGATCGCTCACGATCCCGTCATCGGGGCTTTCGATACCGAATTGATCGGCAACTTCACGGGGTATGAACATAACCGCATAGTCGGCAGTGTTGGCCACGACTACGCGGTTCGGATTGCTGAGACGATAGGTGTAGCCATAAGATTGTCCATCGATGTTGCGGGCCGAGCCCGTGCGCGAGCACTCAAACCCCTCAGCGGCGAACGGACATCCCTCCATGCGAGCCGCATCGCCGTCAGCCGACACCTCAACTTCTGCCGACTCCTTGACCTCTGCCAAGGAGGCAGATGTCGGCCCATCGGCCCACGCAACCCCAACTGGCACAGCAAGCACCAACAGCACAAGCACCATCGCCCAAAGACGCCTTCTCATGAATCCCCTCTCATAAAAGATGGGCGGAATAATCCGCCCATCAGTTTAGCGCTTTTCCCGCACAGCCGAACGAACATCGACGCTTTAGGCGCGCTCGAAGCCCCACTCTTCCCAAATCAGCGCACAGTCCTCATCGGTCATGCACCAATCGATAAAAGCCTGAGCCGCCTCGGCATGCTTGCTGTCGGCGCACACCGCACCTGGGTATGTGATCGGCCTGTGAGTGTCCCCGGGCACTACCGTGCAGATGGACATGCCGCCCATGCGATAAACATCGGAGGTGTACACCATGGCAATGTCCACCTGTCCGTCCTGCGCGTATTTGCACACATCGCCCACTTTGCCGCCGAGCGACACCTTGGGTCTCAGCGTCTCGGAAAACTCGCCGCCCTTGCCCGACGCGTCCGGTCCCGTAGCGCCATCCGGCTCAAGATAGCCGCCGACCGTGGTCAGGGCCTGGCAGGCGTAGTTGCCCGCCGGAACGCTCTCGTCGCCAACAGCCAGGGTATACTCACCCGCAGCGATGCTCTCAAGCGAGATGTCCTTTCCCGCCAGCTCCCCGCCTTCCTTAGTGACGATCACGAGATCATTGTTGAACATGGTCTGGCGAGTATTTTCCTTAACGTAGCCCGCCTCGACGGCATCGTCCATCTTGCCCGCAGAGGCCGTGATGAGAACGTCGGCATACTGACCAGCACCCAGCATCTCAACCAACGTGCCAGAGCCCTCATACTGAGTGGGGGCAAAGGTCACCTCGGGATGCTGCTCGCAATACAGAGCCTGGGCCTCATCCATGGCTTTGGTTAGTGAGTTAGCGGCGAAGACCTGCAGTTCCACCGGCTCACCTGCAGGCTCGCTCCCAGATGCCTCGGGGGCAGCCTGCTCCCGAGGCTCGTTGGCGCCCGCAGCCACATCCTGGTCGCTGTTCACACTCGCACAGCCGCCCATGCCGAGGGTCGCTGCCATCATCATTGCCGACAGCATGATGAACATTCTGCGAGTCATATCCTTCATGGTTCCTCCGTCTCTATTATCCTTACTCATGAATAATGAGCACGCTCATGATACCGCTCTTGATATATGAGCACAAGACTTATTATTCTTAGTAGTGAATAATTTCGAAAGAAGTGGCCCCAACTCGTTTGAGTCGGGGCCATAAGAGATGCGGCGCACGAATGACATTACAGAGTGAAGCCCAGGCTCTCCAGTACGTACTTCGGCACCATGAAACGCACAGTCTTCTCTGGATCCACCATCTGACATACCTGGACGTCAGCCACGAGCGACAGCAGCATGACCACCTCGTCGGCACCGCGCCCCGTGCGGTCGCAGATCAGGTCGACCATTTCATGCACCGCACGATCTGCGGCGGCATCCAAGGATTCCGCCGAAGCGATGATCCCGAAATGCGTTGCATTTTCAATGAGAGGATCGGCGATTTTCAGTTCGGGCAAGGCCGTGAGCTTTACCGTAGCCCAACCGGCCACCTCGGCGCCCGACACGCTAATCTCACCATCGCCCATGGCGGCATGCATATCGCCGCACCCGAACAGCGCGCCATCGACGGATACGGGGAAGTAGAGCGTTGCGCCCTTGGTAATAGCGGTGTTGTCCATATTGCCGCCATGAGAACCCGGTGTGCCGCAGTTGATGGCCTCGCCCGCCGGCGCCACACCGATAACGCCGATCATTGGGCGCAGGGGAATGCGAAGGGCTTCATCCCAGACAAGCTCGTCTCCGTCAATCTTGCACAAATGCGTGCTCCAGGCGCTGAAGCGATCGCCGCATACGCCCTCTCCCTCGCCCGTGCACGAGGCGGTCTGCCCATCGAACTCGATGTTCTCAACAGTCACCTTCAGAGCGCCACCAGCCACCGTTCCCTCGACAAAGATAGGACCCGTTGCAGGATTGATATGGTCCCAATCAATCTCATCGAGCTCGTCTTCGGGCCGCTGCACCTGGTTGCCGAAGCAATCCTTCGTGCGAATACGCACCGTCGTCCCCGAAGGCACCGTCAGCGCCGGCTCAAGCTCCTTATCGAAAGCATAGAGCACCTTCTCATCGCCCAACTCGATCATGCACTCCTCCTAAAAACAAAAAAGACACCTCAACAGGTGCCTCAAATTATAGTACAGAATCTTTCGACTCACCGGTTCGCCCAAGGAAGTCAGCCAGAGGCGCTATCGCGTTTCAGAGTCGCCCGCCTTTTGCCCAAGCGGCCTTCGAGCCGCGCCGTGGCAAAAACAAGGGTGAATATGAAATGAGACAGGGCCTCGCAGCATCGACGAGACCGTCCGCCCCGTTAGGGCGGACGGAGCGCAAAAAAAGCGCCCCCTGCGAGCGGAACGTCCTGTCCTCCCGCGGCCTGACGCCGCAGTACTTTCGGCGATGCGGGGCTTAACTGCCGAGTTCGGAATGGGGTCGGGTGATCCCCCGCTCGATGGTTC
>JBCLSG010000001.1:72088-516211 GCA_041225375.1 Eggerthellaceae bacterium 24-137 | reverse complement strand
AGGTGCGTCAATATCTACACGAGCACACTTTTTGAGCCAGCGAAAAGTTGGGGGGAGACAACTTGGGCCGGCGTTTTATCGGGAGCGACCTCGCGATTGCTTGCCAAGAAAAGCACACTTTTTGAGCTATAACCCTATCGAAACGCTCGTTAGGCCAGCAAAAGAGACTCGTCGATCTCGTTCATTTCCCAACCAAGCACTCAGTCTTTCGGTGCAGCGCGTTCGACATTCCCGGACAAACCAACCCGTTAATTACATCGATGCAAGTTGTCGTACGATTTGACCGGGTTTTCGGGTGCGCGGTGTACGAAACCCGGCCATTTGATCAGGTTTCGCACAGCTGACCCGGTCAAATTGAGGGTCAACTTGCATCGATACAAGTCGATGGACGATCTGACCAGGTCGCCATCCCCCCATCAGGCTTCAGGTTGCTTTCCCGCGCGTAACAAGAATCGCGATTCGGTCTCTCTTCACGGACATTCTCACGACAATGAGGAAAGCGAAGCAACCGACACGCATCGTCGGTACATGCGCATCAACACGCATCGTCAACGCAGGTCGCCATCCCGCAACGTTAGCAGGCAGCGTTTGCGTAGGCCAGCACGCAAGCCGCCCACGCACAGCGTTTACGCAGATTGGCACCTGTGCCGGTACCATACCCGCCCCACCTGTCCCAGGAGGCAAGCCATGAAGAAGTCTGTTCTGTTACCCACTATCGCGACAGCTGCTGTTGGCGTGGCCGCCGTGGCCGCGGTGGCCATGGCCGGCATCCTCACCAAGCGGCGGCGCGTGCGCGTCACCTGCAAGCCGTTTTACAGCGAGGCCACCCGTCGCTTCAAGATTCCGGGTCTCAATGACGGCTTCGTTCCCCAAGACCTCTTCTACCTGGATGACGAGAAGACCTGGTTGTTCAGCGGCTATCAGGCCAACCGCAAGCCATCGCCCATCTTCCAGGTGCGCGAGGATGGCACCGTGCTTCGCCACGAGGTGCTTCTTCCCAACGGGTCCCTCTATCACGGCCATGGTGCCGCCATCACGGCCGCCGGGCCCTTCGTCTTCCTCACCGTGCGCGACGGATTCGTAGCCCTCGACCGCGCTGCCCTCGCAGCGGCTGCCGACGGCGACGTCCTTTCGTCTATCGGACACCGCGCGGTGCCCCTCATGCCGGCATTCATGAACGTGCAGAAGGGAATGCTCTACATCGGCGAGTTCCAGCATCGCGGACTTTACCCCACCCCGAAAAGCCACTGGCTGCGCTGCCCCTCCGGCGAGACGAACCCGGCACTCGTGTACGCCTACGCGCCCCACACCCACGGTCTGTTCGGGTTCGGCGAGCATCCTGCAGCGGTGTACTCCATCCCCGGCAACGTGCAGGGCTTGTGCGTAACGCCCGACGGCAACATCGTGCTCAGCCTGTCTTGGGGCCTGGGCGATGCCGAAGTGCGTGTGTACGATCCGGCCCGTGCCCAGCGGGGCGGCAGCTACCTGGTGGAAGGCCATCGCTGCCCGCTGTATTTCCTGGATGACGCAACTCTCGTGAAGACGCTGACGGTGCCACCCATGGCTGAAGGCATCGACGAGCACGACGGACAGGTGTACCTGGCAAGCGAGTCGGCCAGCAACCTCTACCTGCTCGGTAAGTTCTACGACGGCGGCTACGTGTACTCATTCCCCGAGTCGTAGGAAAAGGCGACGCCACGAGCAGTACTGGACGGGCGTGCCGCGCCCGTAACACCAATGCGCCTAGGTTCGTTCCGGCTTCGAAGTAAGGTGCCACCCCTGGCAGTAGGGGCAGTGGTACACATGCAGGGGCGGAGCGCCGTGCTCGGCGCACTCGGCAGCGGTGAGCTCGGCCTCGTAGCGACTCGCGTAGCGGTTCTTGCGCTCGCAGGCCTTACGGCGCAGAACAGCCTCGTGGGCCTCGTCTCGCGCGGCGCGCGCGGCCGACTCGCGAGCGAAGGGGTCGTGATCCGGGGAATCGTCGTCGGGGAACAGGTTGTCCGAGCCGCCCAGCGAAGCCGCGAACTCTTCCTTCTGCTTTTTCCACGCCGACCGCTTCTTGCTGCCCATAGCGCTTTCCTTCCGAACCGAAACAGGGACTGCACCACTGCAGCCACAGAGCGTGATAGGACGCCTGCCGCCATTGTAGCGCAGAGCCACCCGAGCCGAAGACGAACCGATCTCGCCCAAGAACCCGAAAACGCCGCGTAGCAAACCCGTTGTCGCGGCCCCTAGTTGTTCGAGAACGCCGTATCTCCCTGACCGTCGGGCATGCGAGTATAGGGGCCTGCATCGCCCCGCTGAGAGGGCTCTCCGAACCAGCGCTCCCAAAGGTCGTCGTAGGCACCACTCTTTCGAAGGGCCACGAGCGCTGCGTTGACTTTGTTGGCCTGAACTCGGTTTTCGACCACCATGACAAACCCGTCCCCAACCGGCGCGGAGGCGATCACTTCCAGTCGCCCCGGCGCTTTCACCTGGCGAAACCGTTGAACTACTGGCTCGTCAACCACACTTGCAACCACACTTCCCGAGACGAGCGCCGACAAAGCCTCGTTGGGATCGTCATAGAGCGCGATCTCTCCATGAGGGAGATTCTCGGCTGCCCACTGCGCTGCCGTGCCGTCGCTCTGCACCGCAACCGTACCGGCCGGAACGTCCGCCACCGCGCCGACATCCCCGTCGGCGCGAACGACCAAGGCGAGATCGAGCGGGAGGTAGATATCGGTCGTCACTACCGAGGATTCTAGCGCGGCGCTCGCCCGAATGCTCGAAAGCCCCACAGTCGCCTCCCCCGCAGCCACCTTCGCCGCTACGTCGCTCGCTGCACCGGGCAGTAGGTCGGGCAAGGCGCTGGCGTCGCGCACAGGATCGGTGAACTGAACTTCGATGCCCATCTCTTCAGCAATAAGTTTCACGAGCTCGATGGAAAATCCCTCCGGCTCCATCCCCGTCTTTGACTCGAAGGGAACGTGGTTGTAGGAGGACGCCACCACTAACACGCTGTTCATCGTGTCATCGGTTTCCGCATCCGAGTCTGTCGAAGGTTCTACGCCCGTACCGCTTCGGGGGATCGCCAAGGGGGCACTGTCCGAGACCTGAGTCGAGGAGCAGCCGAGCAGTAAAGTTGCCCCAAGCATGAAGACCGCAACGACCAGAAACCTCAGGGCTAATGTCGCTGCGCTTGCCGTGCAACGCCACGTCTCGCGTTGCTCGTTGCGGCCAATTGCGTAGAACAGACTCATATTGCCACCCTTCGATAGATGATCTTTGCGATCACCTTACTTGGGAAGCGCACTGCCCGATCATCCAAGGAGGATGAGCTGGAACAGCGAAGGGGGCTATTTTGCGCAGAATCACACGATTGAGCGAGTTTTCGAAGGGAGAGAACTCGCTCAATCGTGTGATTTGTTGCAGGAAGGCTCGCGCTTGACAATACTTTGACATCAAAGTATTTTAAAGGCACGAAGATTAGTGGAGGTCGAGCAGGAGGATCTCCCGGTAGCCGAAACGAAAAGGAGGAGCGCCCTGTGATCGGCATTCTGTACGAATCGGACGAATGGTCCGACTGGAAGCTCGGCCGCGAGCTGGAGGCGGCGCTTGCAGGCGAGACCGACACTGGCAGCAAGACTAAAGCGGGCAGCTGCGCTGCGACTTCGCGCGGCATCGAGGAAGCGAGCGACCTCGCCGAAACGCCGCGCAGCGCCGAGAGCGTCGCACCCGAAGCCGATAGCGGCCGCGCGCCCTGGCAGCACGTATGTCTGATCAACATGGAAGACCCCGACTGCGTGGAACGCGCCTGCGCGTGCGACCTGCTAGTCAGCCGCGTGTTCGCGAGCGCCCCGTTCCGCGGGCACCACCGGGCCCACGAAGCCATGGAACGCATCATCGGCGCCGCTGAGGTCGCGGGCATTCCCCTGGTAAACCCGGGGCGCGCCCATCGTTTCGAAATAGACAAGCGCCTTGCCGCCGACACGTTGCGGAAGGCCGGCGTTACCGTACCCGCCATCATCGCCGAAGGCGCCCCCGACGAGCTGGCCGGCGCAGCGGACGTGTGGCCCTACCCCTGCATTGTGAAGCCGAACTGCGGTGGACGCACCACCCACACGGCCGTCCTGCACAGCCCTGCCGACGCCGAAGCGTTCCTAGCCACGGCGCCCGACCTTTCCTTCATCGTGGAACCCTTCATCGAAGCAGCGGGTGGCTTCCTCACGCGCATCGAAGTGGTAGACAGCCGCATCGCACTCGTGGTGAAGCGGTCGGTAGCCGCCAGCGGGCTGTCCTCCTACCACGAGGGCTCCACCTACGAGCTCTACCCCGACTGCCCCGCTGCGGTTACCGATGCCGTGCTGGAAGCAGCCCGTATCTTAGACATCCAATTCGGCAGCTTCGACGTCATCGAGGCCGCCGAGGGCAACTTCATCATCGACGCCAACAGCGTGTCGAACGTTTCGGAAGACTGCACCGAGCTGTTCGGCCTCGACCTCATGGCCGCCTACGCCCAGGCGCTGGCCGAACGCTACCGCGCCCTGCAAGCTTCCGCGCACTAGCAACCCCGAGAAAGGAATCCCATGCTCACCATCGCCGAGGTCTACGGCCTCTTCGACCAGATCGGCTGCTGCAGCTTCGCCACCCTGGACGGCCGCGGCGGCGTCGACTCCCGCATCGCCCACTTCTTCGCCTACGACGACGAGGGCCTCTATCTGCGCACCATGGACGTGAAGCCCTTCTACCGTCAGCTCGTGGAAGGCGGCAAGCTGTCCGTCTGCGGCGAGAAGACGGCCGCGCCCTGCACGTGGGACGACGACAACATGCCCCATTTCCAGCCCGGCTTCATGGTGCGCGTCTCGGGCGACGTGCGACTGCTCAGCCAGGAAGAGGTCGATGCGAAGGCGGCGGAGAGTCCCCAGTTCGCCGTTGCAGTGTACGACATCAACAAGTACCCCGAGACGCGCGTGCTCGTGCTGCACTCCGCGTGGGGCGAGCTGTACGATTACGACTTCAACATGGTGCACCGCGATCACAAGATCCTGCGCGAGCGCTTCGCGTGGGGAGGCGCAACCTTCGAGGCGCCGGGGCTTTCCATCACCGACGCGTGCATCGAATGCGGTGCCTGCGCCGAGGCCTGCACCCACAAGGCCATCGAGGCCGGCACCCCCTACCGCATTCTCGGCGAGCGCTGCGACGAGTGCGGCAACTGCTACCACGTCTGCCCTGCTGGCGCTGTGGTCGGCAAGGGCCCGGCCAACGCTTAGGAGAACGCTGTGGAACAGACCTCCCCCTGCCCCATCGCACCGCACGCGCACAGCGCCATCGTGAGCCTCATGGCCCGCACCCTGGGCGCGGCCAACCACTACCTGGTGGAGCTGCTGGCCCGCGAAGGGCTCGTCGGCATCGTGCCCTCTCACGGCGACATCCTCATGCAGCTGTTCGCCCACGGCGCCATGCCCATGGCCGCCCTGGCCGAAGCCATCGGAAAGGATCCCTCCACCGTCACGGCCCTCGTGCGCAAGCTGGCCGACGCCGGCTATGTGGAAAAGGCGCGCAGCCCCCACGACGGCCGTGTGCAGGAAGTGCGCCTGACCGCCGCCGGCCGTGCGCTGGAGGGCGCCATGGCGGCCGTGTCCCATGAACTTATCGCAACGTTGACGGATGGCCTCAGCGATGAGGGCCTGGCCGTCACCTGCCGTACCATGAAAGCCATGCAGGCGAACGTGAACGCCCGCATCAACGCGTAAGGAGCACCTATGACTCGCACCACCTCCACCACCCGCGGCGCTTCCGTGGCTGGCACCCCGGTTGCCCGCAGCGCCTCCGCGGCTGGAGTCGTCCCCGGCACACCGGCCGTCCTCTCAGCCCGCGCCGCCCGCGGCGTTTCCGCAGCCCGCGCCCGCACGCGCCGCACCCTCATTGCCGTAGCGGCCGCCGCCCTGCTGGCGCTTTCCTGCGCGCTCGCCGGTTGCGCATCGAGCGACACGGCCGATTCCGGCGCCGGCTCCGACGGCGCCGCGCCCGCTGAGAGGTCCACGCTGAAGGTGGCCATGGAGCTGGCCTACCCGCCCTTCGAGACAAAGGACGACGCCGGCAACCCGGAGGGCCTCGCCGTGGACTTCATCCGCGACTTCGGGGAGGCCTACGGCTACGACGTGCAGATTGAGAACACAGCCTGGGACGGCCTTATCCCCTCGCTGCAATCGGGCAAGGCCGACCTGGTCATCAGCTCCATGACCATCACCGACGAGCGGAAGCAGTCGGTGGACTTTTCTGACGCCTACGCCATGGCCCAGCTGGCCATCCTGGCCAACGCGGATTCCGGCATCGCCTCCATCGACGACTTGAACCAGCCGGGCAAAAAAGTGGCCGTGAAGACCGGCTCCACCGGTGATGTGTACGCCACGAAGAACCTGACCAACGCGGAAATCGTGCGCCTGGCCGACGAGAGCGCGTGCGTGACCGAGGTGGTACAGGGCAAAGCCGACGGCTTCCTGTACGACCAGCTGACCATCTACCGCAATCACCAGGCCAATCCCGACACCACCGAGGCCGTATTCATCCCCTTCCAGGACGCCGAGGAGTGGGGCATCGCCGTGAAGAAGGGCGACACCGGGCTGCTCGACCAGCTGAACGAGTTCATCGCCCAGTCGAAAACCGACGGCGAGTTCGACCGCCTGACCGAAAAGTACCTCGCCGAGGAGAAGAAGGCCTTCGACGAGTACGGTTTCAAGTGGTTCTTTGACTTCGAGTAAGCTGGCCTCATGAATCGCATGCCCGCCATCATCCGCCCCTTCACCGCCCGCGCCGGCGCGCCCGTGCGCCCCGTGAAGGCCGCGCTGAATTACCTGGCCGTGTGTGTGGCCGTGATCGCCGTGGTGTGGGCATCGCTGGCCGTAGCCGGCATCTCGCTGAACTTCGACTTCGTGGCTCAGTACCGCGTGCGCTTATGGGACGGCTTCTGCATGACCGTGGGCATCTCGGCGGCCTCACTCGTGATAAGCCTGGCGCTCGGCGTGCTGGTGGCCGCCGGCCAGGGCGCGCGCTTCCTGCCGCTGCGCTACCTGTGCGACCTGTACGTGAAGATCATTCGCGGCACGCCGCTCATCGTGCAGGTGTACTTCTTCTACTACATCATCGGCACGGCCTGGGGCATCGACAACCGCGTGCTGGCGGGCATCGTCATCTTGTCGCTGTTCTCGGGCGCCTATATCGCGGAAATCGTGCGCGGCAGCCTGCTGTCCATCGATGCCAGCCAGCTGGAGGCGGCCCGGGCCGTAGGCTTCACCCGCGCCCAAACCCTGCGTTACGTGGTGGCACCTCAGCTCGTAGCCCGCACGCTGCCGGCGCTCACGGGGCAGGTGGCCTCCATCATCAAGGACTCGTCGCTTCTATCGGTCATCGCCGTCATCGAGCTGACCCAGACCATCCGCGAGATCACCGCCACAAACTACAACTTCTTCGGAGGCTTTCTGCTGCTGGGCGCGCTGTACCTGGTGCTCACGCTGCCCATCATGGCCATAAGCCGCCACTTCGAGAAGAGGCTCGACTATGCGCATTAGGGAAACAGCCCGAGCGGCTGCGGTCGGTGCGCGGGGCCAGAGCAGCCACCTCGTGAGACAGGAGATTGGCCATGCGCATTAGCCTCGATCACCTGTGCAAGTCCTTCGACGGCGTGGAAGTGCTGCGCGACATCACCTTCAACGAGGAGGTATCGGCCCTGGCCATCATCGGACCGTCGGGCGGCGGAAAGTCCACACTGCTGCGCATCATCGGCGGCTTGGAGACGCCCACCTCGGGCACCATGGCCGTGGACGGTCAACCCATCAGCTTCGACGAAGGGAGCCTGCGGGCCTACCGCACCACGCTCGGATTCGTGTTCCAAGACAGCGGCCTGTTCCACCACATGAGCGCGCTGGAGAACGTGGCCCTGCCCCTGCAAGTCGTCCACGGGGTTGCCGCCGCTGAGGCCGACGACCGCGCCCGCGAGCTGCTCGCACGCCTCGGCCTCAAGGACGCGCTCGCTAAGCGGCCGGCCCAGCTGTCGGGCGGCCAGAAGCAGCGCGTCGCCATCGCTCGCGCCCTGGCGGCACGCCCGCGCCTGCTTTTGCTGGACGAGCCCACGAGCGCCCTAGATCCCGAGTTCACCACCGAGGTGCTCGATGTCGTGCGCGATCTGGCCGAAGAGGGCACGCGCTTCATCATCGTCACCCACGAGATGGGCTTCGCCCGCCACGCCTGCGACCACGTGGCATTCCTCTACGGCGGTCGCCTGCTGGAATACGGCCCCAGCGAGCGCATCTTCGCCCACCCCGAAACCCCCGAACTCTCCCGCTTCCTCAGCCGCCTTTTGGAATGGAGCATGTAGGGGGACAGCCGAAACACTGCCCCTCTACGCCCTCCAGAGGCTTTCGTCGCGTACCGCGCCCATCAGCCACGTCCCATGCTTCGCGACGTTTCCCACCCAAGAGAGAACGCCGGCCCTCCAACGGGCAATGGCGACGAACTCAACAGTGTTGTCCAGCACCGTCACCTCGTCGCACACATCGAGCGCGTGGGAGAAATTTCGCAGCGAGGCGCGGTAGCGACGGCGCACCGCCACAGCGTCGATATCATGGCCGCCTACCGCCACGCGATGCGCGATGCGGTCGATGGCCACGGCAGGGGCGTCAACGCCGATGTAGTACAGCACGACCCGATAGCCCGCATCGTGGGCGTGACGCATATTGCGCAGCACCGCATGGCCCGTCAGCGTGGTCTCCTGGTTGAAGCTGCGCTTGTGTAAGAAGTGTTCCTCGATAAGGCGAACGGCCTCGCGTCCTGCGCGCAGCTGATCAGCGCTCGAAGTCGGATCGCCGCCTTGGGCCACGACGATCTCGTCCGAGTTCACGCGCGCCATCGAATCCGGCATGCCCTCCTCGCGCCACAGACCCGTCCGGTAGAACGTCGATTTCCCCACTCCATTCACCCCCGCGAACACCGCGTAAACGGGCCGCATCAGAAAACCCCCTGCTTTACCAGCTCCCGCTGCCGCTGCTGCAAGAAGAAATCGAAGGCGGCCATATAGAAGGACGCCTCCTCTTTGCTGCGAGCCGCGGCCATCAACTCCTCCGAAGGGAGGTGGGCGAACATGCGTCGACACTCGTCGTAGAGCTCATGGGCGCGGTTGGCCCGCTCCGCGGATGGCGCCCTGCCCTCCTCTTGCCGTCGGGGCAACCGATCTTCTGCAGCAGCACGACGCGGCCTGCCCGCACGGGGGGCTTCCATCAGACGCGCCAGCACATCCTCCTCGCGCAGTACCCATTCGCGACCGTTCTTCGCGGCAGAGAGCCGTCCGTCCTTGATAAGCGCCCGTACACGCGCAGGAGTTACCCCCAACTGCCGCGCAGCTCCCTCCACTGAAAGCATGGCCGGCTCCTTCCCTTAATTATTGCGTTGACGCAATAATATCATGATCGCGCGAGAAACGTCCCTTTGCCTGGCTGCGAGGAAGGCGAAGAGCTCTGGGGCGCTTCCAGACGCAAGTAGACTGAATATACCCCTTCGCTTTTCGGAGGCTTTCGGCGCGATAGCAACAACTTGCGAGAAGACCCCTTGATTTGCCCCCCCACCAAAAGCAAAAGCGCGGACGCCCCGAAGGACGTCCGCGCAGAGGGAGGGCGTGATTCGCACCGCGGCCTTATCGCCGCCCTATCGGTTTACCACCGAGGCGACGTATCACCGGGGCGGCGCACCAACGCGCTGACTCGCAAGCGCGCAGCCGCGTTGGCGCCTGACTGCCGCTACTCGAACTTGCCGGCAGCCAGCTCGTGGCCGAGGGTGTAGCCGAAGGTCAGGCAGTTGATGCCGTAGCTGTTGCCCGGAATGGCGAAGTTGTACTCGTTGGCGTACATGTCGCCGATCATGCAACCCACGTTGAACAGGCCCGGAATCGGCTCGTCATTCTCGTCGCAGACCTCCATGTCGGCACTCGTGCGCAGGCCGCCCATGATGGTCATGAACGTGCAGGTGTTCACTGCAGCGTAGTACGGGCCCGTCTCCTCGATTTCCACCAGATAGGTGGGGTCCTTGTAGAAGTCGGTGTCCTCGCCAGCAGCCACCAGCTCGTTGTAGCGAGCCACGGTCTCCTTCAGCGTGGCGGCATCCAGCTCCAGCTGGGCGGCCAGGTCGTCCAGGGTGTCGGCCTTGAAATACGAGCCCTCCTCAACGCCAGCATCCCACAGGGCAATCATTTCCTCGGCGGTCTTCGGCGGCAGGGTGTAGTCGCTGCCGAACAGGTACCACTCCTGGCCGCGGTCGATGATGGTCTGGGGGTAGTTCTTCGTCCAAATGCCATAGGCCTTCCTATCGGGCTGCGACAGCAGGTGGTGCGCCGTGTAGGGAGCCGACACGTCCTCGCGCTGATAGCGCTCGGCACGCGTGTTCACATTCAGGCCCCAGTGGAAGCCGAGCGGCTCATGGCCGCCGCCCCAGCCGCCCTGGTACATGGGAGCTGCCGAGGCCTTCTGCCACGCCGCGCCAATCCACAGGCCCATCTTCTGACCGTCGCCACCGTAGATGCCGCCCATCTGGAAGCTGGTGTTGTAGTCGGTCTCCACGCGGTCGAAGCCCACCACGTCCAGCGCCTCGGGGCAGTAGCAGGCCAGCATCTCCTTATCGAGCGAGTAGTCGCCCGTGGCCAGCACGATATACTTGCCGTTGAACTGGACGTAGCCCTCGCCCGAACCGTTGATCTTCGAGGCGACGACGCCCGTCACGCGACCGCCATCCTCGCGGATGAGCTGCTCGGCCTTCAGGTCGTAGAAGATCTCCACGCCGTACTCGAGAGCCTTCTTCTCCAGCGCCTCCACAGCACCCTGCTGGCCGGTGGACACCATGGCCGAGTCGCCGAGCGTCGAGAACGCATGGGCGTAGTGGGGGCCAAGGTCGAAGTTGTTGTCGCGCTCCAAGATGACAGACAGCCCAGCCTCAGCCGCAATGTCGATCATCCAGTTCATGGCCTCCTCGGAGTTGTTGTAGCCGCGCATCCACTTGCGCTGATCGACGGCGAAGGAGGCGGCGCGCATCTCATGGTAGTAGAACGGCACGGGGTTGAAGGGTTCCACGTCCAGCTCCTCCATCACCTTGGAGTTGCGGGCGTAGTTGGAACCGCCGCGGCTGATAGGGCCGCTGGAAGCGGAGAACAGCGTCACCTTGCCGCCCTTCTCGGCTGCCGCCACCGCCGTGGTGAGACCCGACATGCCGGCGCCCACGATGATGATGTCGTTGTCGTGGCTCTCGGTGATCTGGTCGGCGGCGATGGGCTCGGGCGGCACCATGAACGACCAGGTGGGCATTTTGTCGCCCAGCGTAATGACGACGTCGTCGGTGCTGACGGCTCCCTCGGCGCCGGTTGCGGCATCGGTGCCCGTAGAAGCGCCGGCAGCCTTGTCGCCCGACGGCGCGCATCCAGCAAGACCAGCGGCGGCGGCACCGGCCGCGCCGACAGCGCCCATCTTGAAGAAATCGCGACGTGAGAAGTTGCTCTGGGTCATAGTTCCCTCCTAGATTTCCGGCTCGAACGCCCGCGGCCGCCCTAGCGCCCCGGTTCCCTCGCTCAAGCCTGTGCTTTGCCCGCAACCAGCGGGCCCTCCCGTTCGCCCGAGCCTGCAACGGGCTCTTCCGCGAACACTGCCGATGGTAACGGGGCAACGCTTCCCGACAAAGCATCTTCCGATTGCCTGCGCGCAACCGTTTTTTGCTTGCCAGAGGTCGGGCGGTTGCGGTAATAAAGAAGGGCGCCCCGAACCGCGCAGGTCTCGGGCGCGCTGCCACAGCGACATGGGAGGGAAGCCGTGGACATTCGCCAGTTGGACTATTTCATAGCCGTCGTGCGCCTGCGCAGCTACACCAAGGCCGCCGACGAGCTGTTCATCACGCGCCAAGCACTCAGCAAGGCCGTGCACAATTTAGAGCAGGAACTGGGGGAAGCGCTCATCGTCAACCGCGACGGAGCGCTCGAGGCCACCGAAGCGGGTCGTGCCCTCGTGGCCGACGCCCAGCCGGTCGTCGAAGCCTACCGCGCCCTCGAGCGGCGCTATCTGGGAGAGCGTGGCGGTGCCGACATTCCCCAGCTGGCGGTGTCGCTCGTGCCGGGAGCCGCCCTCACGTTGCCGAAAGACGTCATCGATCGTTTTGCCGAGACCCATCCTACCGTGCTCCTGTCGGTGGAAAGCTCCCCGACCGATGTGGCTCTCGATATGGTGCGGGCCGGAGAATCGGATATCGGCGTCGTGGGGTCGACTCCAGAATACCTCGGCGATTTCGACATCCTTCTGCTGGTGGAAACCGGAACCTACGTGCACGTGCCCCTCACGAACCCCCTCGTGAAGCGTGCGCACCTCGATGCGGTCGACCTGGATGGCGAGCCGTTCGTCACCTTTGGCAAGCGCGATCATTTGCACCGCTACTTCATGGACGCCTGCACCGCGTGCGGAATCGCCCCGAACATTGTCATGACCTCATCGAATATCGATGTGCTCACTAGCAGCGCCGTCCAAAACGAAGCGCTTATGTTCGGCCTTCCGCCCAATGAGAACGTCGAGCCCATTCCCGACTACCCGCTCATTCCGGTCACCTTACGCCCCGATGCCCACTTCGGCACCTACGCCGTCAAACGAAAGGGCGACCCCCTCTCGGAAGCCGCCCAGGCATTTTGGGATTATCTCGCGAAGCGGTAGACGCGCTACTCCAGGCCCATTTCCTTCTTGAGGCGGGCCAGGTCGTCGTCTACGGCGGCGGTGGCGCCGGCCTCGGCGTACTTCTTGGCCAAGTCCTCGGTGGGGTCGGCCGGCTTCTCGGACAGCTCGGCCACGGCGTTGGCGCGGTCGAGCATCTCGTCGGCCTTGGCCTCCATGCGATCGAAGGCGCTGCGGGCGCCCTCGGCGCGGTCACCGGCCGAGGTCATCTCGTTCACCTTGCTCTGGGTCTTCGCCACCGCGGCCTTGGCCTTGATGGTGGCCTTGCGCGCGTTCAGCTCCTCGATGTCGGAAACCAGCTTGTCGTGCATCTGGCGCATCTTGTCGGCGTTGGCCTTGGCGCCCTCGTAGGCCACCACGAGCCCCTCGGTGCGGCCGGCCAGCTCCTGCTTCTTCGCCAGGAACACACGCGCGTCGGCTTCGTTACCCGCAGTCAGGGCCTTGCGAGCCAACTCCTCGTACTTCTCCATCTCGGCGTTGTTCTCGTCCACCAGCTTCTTGCAGCGGCGCTCCTCGGCCATCACGCCGGCGGTGGCCTCGCGCACCTCGGCCAGCGATTCGGTCATCTCGCGCAGGTACTGGTCGACCATCTTCTGGGGGTCTTCCGCCTTGTCCAGAAGCTCGTTGATGTTCGCCTTCACAATGGAGGTGAAGCGATCGAGAATACCCATGTCGGTCTCCTATCTGGCCCGCAGGCCCAGTTGCCGCCCCTGCCGGGGCGGGACGGCCTTACGGCCCTGATCAGTTGGCCTCGCCAAGGAGGCCGCTTGCGTCGGCGCCCTCAGGCGCGGAATGCTATTGCGGTCGTGTCGGCTGCACCGGCGGCGCGTCGGATTCCCCACTCGGAGAAGCGTACTTCTTCTCCAAATCGGCCAGCTCGGCATCGGCGAGCGATTCCAACGGCGTGTTCAGAATCTGCTCCATGCGCTCGGCCTCGCGCTGCTTGGCCGCGCGACGGCTCCTCACGATCAGGAACACCACGACGGCCACAATTATCACCGCTGCGCACACCGCAATGATCGGCAACGGCGAAGGCGTCACCGTCATGATACGGTCGGCCGTATCTGCGAAGGCATCCGAGAAGATTTCCTCTTCGGTGAGGCTCATATCGTCGTAGTTCTGGCTGAGATAGGCCTTGAATATCTGAATGGCCTCGTCGTCGAGCACCGAACCGGTCAGCGCGCCGGCCCAGTACGCGGCGTTGAAGCGCCCGTTGCCGTCGTCGCAGAACACCAGCACGAAATGCGCCTGGTCGGTGAACAGCTCGTTGTACTTCTCCTCAGCAATGGCTTGCAGCTCCTCGTATGAGCGCACCGAGCCGTTCGGCAAAACGTACACGTAGGGCTGCACGCCCGTTTCCTCGTAGAAGTGGCGCAGGCCGCGTTCCAACGTGGCCGGGTTGTGAATCCAGTCGCCGTCTTCGTCGGTGAAGTAGCCGGTCTCGTTCGCGCTGCCCGCGGGCAGCGCCGTACGCTCTACGGTAGACGCGGGAACGCTCGCCCCCGCGCCCGAGCAGCTGCCGCCGCCGAGGGCTACCACGAGAAGGATAACCAGCAGCACCGCGGCTACCACGACAAACACCGTGCCGCACCCGCTGTTAGGGGACTTTCCCTGAGGCGCTGCGGGGCCGTTCCCGCCCGAACCCGGTTGCGGCGTGTTCGGGCCACCGGAACCCGGCTGCTGCGGGCCACCCGACGGCGGCATCTGCGGAGGAACCGAACCGCCGCCTCCACTGCGGCTGGAACCGATCAGACCGCCGAGCAGGCCACCCCAGAAGCTGCCGCCTCCGCCGTAGTAGCCACCGGGGTATCCCCCGAATCCGCCACCAAAGCTGGGGCCACCGAAGCCGCCGGACGAGCGGCCGCCGCGGCCCGAGCCTCCGGAGAATCCTCCGCCGAAGCCCCCGCCGCCGCTTCCGAAGCCGCCGCCGAAACCGCCGCCTCCCGAGAAGCCTCCACCTCCGCCTGATCTGCCCATGCCGAGTCCTTTCCTTATGAGCGCGATTCTGGCTTGGAATCGACGGTTTTGTTACCGATACCCTGGGTTTCGGACGCCTGATGTATTACCTTGCACCTGTTTTCCCAGGAAGTGTATTACCGGCAGCGCTTCTCAAGGTCTCTCGGGTAACAAAACCGCGTTTTCCAAGCCATTTCGCGCGAAAGCTATTTCACAATGAGCACAGGCACGTTGGTCTTGTGCAGCACCGAGTAGCACACGCTGCCCAGCATGCCGCGCACCGCGCCCAGGCCGCGGTGGCCCATGACGATGCAGTCGTAGCCGCCCTCGTCGGCGTAAGCGGTGATGGAGTCGTGAGGCGACCCGTTCACCACGGCAATGCCCACACCCGGCGCGTCGCCCACCAGAGGCGCAATGCTCTCGGCGATGGCGTCGGTGTCGGCCTTGATGGCCTCGCTTTCTACCTCGGCCATAACGTTCATGTCCATGGCATCGCCCATCACGCCGGACATGCGCGAGGCAATCTTGAAAGTCTCAGCGTTGAAATCGTGCCAGTCGACAACCGACAGCACGGTGATCTGGGCATCCGGCACCCCAGCCGCCAGATCGAGCGCCGCGCTCAAAGCGTTCTGCGCCGGCTCGGACTTATCGTAGGGAACGAGAATCTTCTGGTACATGAGGAACCTCCTTATCCGAGCAACGGGAGCCCTTTCGGCGCGGCGCCGCGACCGCAGCGTCTCACTTCCCTGACACGTTCCCACCACGAGCCCCTTCAGCTCGCGATTTTCGCGTCATGGGAGCCAACGCTTACCCGTCAACTCACAATAAATAAGTCACAGGGTCATTTTATCATGCGGCCATTCCTCCCTCGAACGCGCAACAACCTGTAGACGGCGCGTTACCTCACCGCCGCGCGAAAAACCTCTTCCCGGATTCGACACCCTTATTCCCGGGAATTCCTCAACCGAGCCTCTATTGAGACAAGTTTTTAACCAGATCGGTATAGCAGAACACTATTAAGTTAAAATTGCCTACTATTTTTAACTCAATAGTAGTTTTATTTTCTTATTCAGTTAAAATCTTGCTATTGCTTCATCTTCGAAAAAATGGCTAACTGCAAAGGAGGCGCCATGGCCTACCTCGATCTCCGCAAAGCCTTTCATAGATCCGCGCAAGATCCTGTTCAACTGTATGACCAGCGGTTCAACGATGAGCGCACGTGGCATCTCGACACTCTTGTCGCTGGCGAACCCGCTTTCGTTTACATGGCGCCTGAAATTTACGAAGCACTCCTACAGGCCGCCCAGATCGACAAGGAAATTCTTCGGCTCGAAGCAGCCCTTCCCCAGCGCGCCCTCGACAGCTACCGCAACAGCTGTCTCATCGATGAAATCGTGCTCACAAACGAAATCGAGGGTGTTCATTCAACACGCCGTGAGATCGGCGAGGTTCTCGAGCGCCTGAAGCAAAACGATCGACACGGGAGGTTCTTCGGCATCGTCCAGAAGTACGCCCTCCTACAGACGCGGCCGAGCATCTCGCTGCGCACCTCCTCCGATGTACGCGACGTCTACGACGACCTTGTGCTGCGAGAGGTTCATGCCGCCGACCCGGAAAACATGCCTGACGGAACATATTTCCGGACAAAAATGGTGCACGTCGTCAACGAAGCAGGCATTCCCATTCACGACGGACTTGAACCGGAATCGCGCATCATACAGGAAATGGAACGCGCCCTCGTCGCACTCAACGACGAGTCGAGGGAGGCGCTCGTCCGCATTGCCCTTTTCCACTTTCTCTTCGGCTATATACACCCCTTCTATGACGGTAACGGGAGAACGAACCGTTTTATCAGCAGTTACTTTATCTCCCGCGAGTACGAGCCTATCGTAGGGCTTGGCATTTCCTATGCCGTGAAACAGGAGATCAAGAAATACTACCAGGCATTTTCCCAATGCGAGCACCCCCTCAACAAGGGAGATATCACGCCGTTTGTCATTGCCTTTTCGGAGATATGCGTTAACGCGATGCGCAATCTGCGCGATGCTCTTTTGGAAAAGAAGGAGCAAATGGACATATATCTCCATCGCTCAGCAGGCTCTATCCCCGAACCGCTGCGCAGCATTGTCGAATCGCTCATCACCGCTACCCTGTTCACGTTCGACGGCATCACGGCGAAGGAGCTTTGCGAAACTGAGCGACTCTCTCGCCAGACACTTTACAAGAGACTCGCTGAGCTGAGGAAACTTGGCATATTGCGAGAAGAGAAAGTGGGACGAAAGATTTTCTACAAGCTTGATGAGGAAGCATTCCTCCTGCAGACTTGTTGAGGCGCTCTATTAGGTTAGCGCTTTAACAGCAAAGGATGAAATGGAGACAATTGAGTTAAATTTAACCATATCTTTTAACTCAATCATCTCCCAAATATTCTAATTCGGTTAAATGCCAACCCACTGCTTTCTGCAGCTTCCCGCTCTCCCTACCGCGGCTCCTCGTTGTTGAGCAGGCGGTGGCGCGACACCATGATGCGGAACACCGTGTAGGCACCCAGCACGAAGGCGCCCAGGTAGCCGAGCACGCCGAGCAAGGGCACGCCGAGCAGCTGGGGTTGCATGTTCGTCGTGCACAGGATGGAAGACCCCAAAAACAGCCCCGCCGACAGAAGCGCCAGCGACAGGCGACCCACCGAGGCGTAGGCCGTGGCCAGGATGCTCGGCGATACGTCGATATCGCCGTTGATCTTAATCTGCCCGCGATCCACCATCTCAAGCGTGTTCGACAACTGCGTGGGCAGCTTTGCCAACGCCTCGGCCGATTCGGCGCTTGCCACCAACAGGTCGATGGCCCGCGTTGCGATGAACTTCGGATCACCCTGCTGGGCGATCACATGCTTGGAAACGATCTCGATCACGCTCGTGCTCGGCGAGATCTGCGCGATAACGCCCTCAATGGTCACGAACCCGCGGGCCAGCATGGTCACCGACGAGGTCATCACCATGTTCTGGTCGCGCAGCACCTCGATAACCTCGGTCATCACTGTGCCCACGTTGATGTCCTTCATCTCGGCGGTGCTGTACTCGGCCAGAAGCCGCGAGAGCGCTGCGAGCAGCGCGCCGTGATCCACCGGGCCTATCACGTGCACCAGGCCCATAACCGCCTCTTTCAGCAGGTAGGCGCTATTGGTGGCCACGGCCGTGAACACCTTGCCCACCAGCATGCGCTCCGACGAGGTAAGCGAGCCCACCATGCCCAGATCGATCCACACCACTTCCCCGTCGCGCACAAGAATGTTGCCCGGGTGCGGGTCGGCGTGGAAGAAGCCGTTGTCGAGCACCTGGGTCACATAGCTTTGGCATACGCGCCGCGCCAGGGCATCCACGTCAATCCCCTCCTGGCGCAGAGCCGCCGTGTCCGAGATCTCGGTGCCCCGAACGTATTCCATGACCAGCACCGAGTCGGTTGAGTAGGCCGGATAGGCCACCGGCGAGGTGACGCCCTCCTCGTCGGCCAGCTCGCCGTGGAAGCGCACGAGGTTGTGCAACTCGGAGGTGAAATCCACCTCGTTGGCCGTGGTACGCTCGATTTCCTCCACGAACCCCTCCAGCGACAGCAGAATGTCGCGATGGGAATTGGAGGCGAACTCGCCCAAGGCCAACAGGTGCTTCATGAGCATGATGTCCTCGGCCATATCCTCGGCCACACCCGGGCGGCGCACCTTCACGGCCACGGTAGTGCCGTCCAGAAGCTCGGCCTTGTGCACCTGCGCAATGGAGGCCGCACCCAGGGGCACCGGGTCAATGGAGGCGAACACCTCGTGCCACGACTTGCCGTAGGCGCGATCAATCTGCTCAACTACCTGATCGAACGGCATGGGGTTCGCATCGTCGCGCAGCTTCTCGAAGGCGTCGCAGTAGGCCTTTGGCAGCAAATCGGAGCGGTTGGAGGCCAGCTGGCCGATCTTCACGTAGGTGGGACCGAGCGCCTGCAGCACCTCTACGGCACGCTCGGGCGTCAGCCCATGCAGCACGCGGTACTCGCGCATGATGCGCACGATCTCGTTCATGCGCTTGTGCGACGTCTTGTCCTTGATGGAAATTTCCGCAACCTTCAGGAATTCCTCGAACGTGGCCATGGCGCCTCCTTTCCGCGAAGACCCATGGTACCCTGCGGAAAGGCGACCCTGCTGGTTAGCTATTTACTTGGCGCTAATCCGTTGCCGCGAAGAATGCCTTGGTAACAGTTTTTGTCAAGACTTTCACTTCGCTTCCGTTGTCGTATACTTACCTCAAGTCCTGTTCCCGCCATACATTGCGATGGACCGACGTATTTTAACGAGGGAGCTTTAGAAGCTGGTGGAATGGAGATTCGTGTCCGTTGATACGAAAGCCAGGATCCCAGATGCGAGCACCCACCTTTTGAGGTGGGTTCATCCTCTGGCGGGGGCGGGGCATTTTTGTGCTCTGAGCACCTGAACGCAACCTGGGACGCGCTACCAGGCAAGGCGTCTCGGTTGTTGCCTAACAAGCTGTCCCAGCTACTGCTTTTCGTCTGCTTTGGGAGCCGCCGATGTTTCGGCGTCGAGCGAGTCCATTTCCTCTTCCACCAAATGGTTGTGCACATAGGGAGCCACGGCGCGAATAGCGGCGTCGGTGGCGGCGGAAGCCTTGGAGGCATCGGCAATGGTGAAACTCAACGTGCCTTGGAAGCCGCGATCGGTAATGGCGCTGAAGCTGACCTTCGGGGCCTTCTTGAGCTTGCTCACCCTTGACACGGCCTTCTCAGCTGCATCCTCGATGCGATGCGCAGCCGCCGTCAAGCGCTCGCTGTCGGTGGTGACCACCATGTTGATGCTCACCGAGCTCGGCGGCGACATCTTTACCACGGCGGTGGAAGTCATCACCGAGTTGGGAATGTTGATCTCGTTGCCCGAGCTGTCCACAATGGTGGTGTAGCGCCAGGCCACGTCCTGCACCACGCCGCTCACGCCCGACGGCCCCATGCGAATGTTGTCGCCCGGTTCCACGCTGCGGGAAACGCTCACCTGCAAACCACCGATGAGGTTCGACAGTGTGTCCTGAAAGCCCAGCGAGATGGCGATACCCACAACACCAAGACCCGTGATCATGGCGCTCACGTTCACGTTGAAGCACACCGATAGCATGATTGCGATACCGATGATCCACACCACGGCGCGCACCAGGTTGATGAAGATGGAGCTCGAAGGCAGAAGCGACGTCTTGTTCAGCACCCGCCGCATAAACGCCACAGTGATACGGCACACCACGAAGGTGACGAAGCAGATGACGACCGCGCCCACCAAGGTGGTGAACCAGTCCTCATGAACAAACGAGTTGAATATGCCCAGAATCTTCTCCATGCCCCCATTATAGAAGCGGCCGCCCCCTTGCCGGGAGGCGACCGCTCGTCTTCATCGTATCGTTGCAGAACTGGGACACCTTACCCGGTAACGTGTCCCATTTGGGACAGCTTACCTGGTAAGCCATCCCGCCGGAAAGGGCTAGTTGGCGCCGTCGTCCGGGTCGGGCTGATCGTCGTCGCCGGGATCGGTCGCACCCGGATCGGTGGTACCGGGGTTCGTGGGCTCGGGCGTGGGCTCCGGCGTCGGCTCGGGCGTGGGCTCGGCACCCTTGCTCACCGTGATGGTGATGGTCGTGCCCGGCTCGGCGGTGCCCGTCACGCTCTGGTCGATAACCTGGCCCTTGGGCACGCTGCTGTTGTACTCGGAGCTGGTGCTCACCTTGAAGCCAGCGCCCTTCAACGCGCTCTTCGCATCCTTCTCGGAAGAGCCGACCACATTGGGCACCTCGGCCTCATCCGGCCCCTCGCTCACGGTGATCTTCACCGTGGAACCGGGCTTCACCTTGTCGTTCAGCGGATCCTGCTTGAAAACGGTGCCCTCGCTCTTGTCGCTGTGCTCGTAGCGCACATCAACGCCAAAGCCCTCGGCCTGCAGCTTGCTCTTGGCCTCGTCCTCGGTAGAGCCGATGACGTTGGGCGCCTGCACCAGCTCGGTGCCGCGCGATACCACGTACTCGATCTGGGTGCCCTTCGGCACCGATGAGCCAGCCGACGGGCTCTGATCCATGATGAGGCCGTCGTCCACCGAATCAGAGTAGCCGCTCTCGCGCTCAACGGCGGTCAGCCCCAGCTTCGCGGCAGCCTCCTGGGCCTCGTCCGGCGTCATCTTGTAGAAGTCGGGCACCGAGACGGTCTCGTCGCCCTGGGAAAGCACGAGGTTCACCTTCGAGCCCTTCTCGGCCTTGCCCGTGGGATCCTGGCTGATCACGAGCCCCGGCTCCACGTTCTCGTCGAACACCTCGCTCACCACGCCGATGTCGAATCCGGCTTGGCTGAGCATACTTTGGGCCTCGGCCTGGGTCTTGCCCGTCACGTCGGGTACGTCCACCATCTCGCCGGCGGCACCGCCCCCGGCAAAGGCGAAGGCAATGCCCGCAATGAGCGCGACGGCCAGCACCGCCACCAAAGCGACGATGAGCGGCTTCTTGCTCTTGGGGGCCGTATGGGAATCGCGATAGTTCGTCGGCTGGAAGCTGCCCGTAGCGCTCGGGCTTCCTGCACCCGTGCCGGCACCGTGCATGACCGGCATGGCCTGGGTGCCCTCGATGCCCGGCGTCATAACCGCCGTGGCCGCCGCCGTGTTCACACCGCCCACGGCACCCATCATCTGGGTGCGGGCGCTCGTGAAGGCGGCACCGCCCGGCAGCGTGACCGGACGGCCGGCTAGATAGTCGTTCAAGGCGAGACGCATGTCATTGGCAGTGGCGAAGCGCGCCTGGGGGTTCTTCGCCAGAGCCACCATGATGATGTCCTCGAGATCGGGGTCGATGTCGGGGTTGATGGTAGAAGGCGGCGCAGGCTCGTCTTTCACCTGCTGCATGGCCACCGACACGGCATCGGGGCCATCGAAGGGCAGCTTGCCCGTGGCGGCCTCGTAGAGCACCACGCCGAGGGAGTAGATGTCGCTCGCCGCGGTAAGGTCTTTGCCCTGGGCCTGCTCCGGCGAGATGTAGTGCGCCGTGCCGAGCACAGCAGAGGTCTTGTCGTTCACGGAGTTCTTCGCGCGGGCAATGCCAAAGTCCATCACCTTCACGTTGCCATCAGGCTGCACCATGATGTTCTGCGGCTTGATGTCGCGGTGGATGATGTCCTGGTTGTGGGCCACCGACAGAGCCTGGCACACCTGGGAACCGATTTCGGCCGCCTTGCGCTGGTTGATGGCGCCGCGCTGCTGGATGGCCGTCTTCAGGTCGGATCCGCGCACGAACTCCATGACGATGAAGTAGGTGTCGTCGTCATGGCCCCAGTCGTACACGTTCACGATGTAGGGGCTCTGCAGATTCGCCGCGGCGGCGGCCTCCTGACGGAAGCGCTGGGTGAAGGACGGGTCGGCCGCGAACTGCGGCAGCATCACCTTCACGGCCACCACACGCCCAAGCGTGCTGTCCTGCGCACGGTACACCTCGGCCATGCCGCCGATACCGATGCGATCCTTTATCTCATAACGGCCATTGAAGACCTTGCCCGTCATTGTTCCCTGTCCGGTCACTGTCATTGCTCCTTAACGTTCCACGTGCTGCGTTTGCGTTGCGTATTGTCTGCGGACTCGCGTAAGTTCCTTCATTCTACTATAGCGCCCCCGTCACTTCGAGAGCCGTCTTCATAACGTCATGAGCGGCGGCCGCGCCTGCTCCCGACTCGCCGCGTTCAATGGCCACGGCCACCACGACCTTCGGGTCGTCAGCCGGGGCGAGCCCCACGAACCAGCTGTCGTCGTCGCCATCGCCGCGCTCGTGGGTACCGGTCTTGCCAGCCACCGTCACGCCGTCGATAGCGGCCTTGCCACCGGTGCCCTCAGTCACGACACCCTTCATGACCTCGATCTCCTCTTCGGCCGTCTTCTTGTCGATGGCCTGCTTCAGCTTGCTCGGCAGCGGCGTGAGCGCGCGCTCGCCGTTGGCGTTGTAGATGCCGTCGACCAGATAGGGCTTCATGAGCGAGCCCTCGTTGGCGATGGCGCAGCCCACCATGCACATCTGCATGACGGTGGCCTGGGGTCCGGCGGGACTCTCGTGCTCGCCTACGGGCTCGCCGCAGGCGGCCCAAGCGGTTTCCCACTCGGTCATCTCATCGGGGTTCGGCATGAGCGACATGGCCAGGGGCAAATCGAAGTCGATGTTCTCGTTAAAGCCGAAACTGCACGCCATGTTCACGAGCAAATCGGCACCCATCTGCACGCCTACCTGGCCGAACACAGTGTTCGACGAATACCACATGGCCTGGGCCAGGGTGATCTTGCCGTAGGAGCGCTTCTTCACGTTGGTCACCGGCGCATTGCCGATATCCATCTCGCCAGGCGAGTTATAGGTGGTATCGGCCTTGGCGATGCCATCCTGCAAGGCCGCGGCCAAGGTGACCATCTTGAAGGTAGAGCCCGGAGCGTACAGCGCCTGGGTGGCGCGGTTGTACAGCTCGGAGGAATCGGTGGTGTTGTCGGCAGCCGCCGTGAGCAGCTCCTCGTAATCGGCCGCGTCGTAGGTGGGCGACGAGGCCAGCGCGTACACGGCGCCGGTTTCGGGGTCCATTGCCACAATGGCGCCCACCTTGCCCGAAAGCGCGTTCTGTGCCGCCTCCTGGATGCGCGAGTCGATGGTGAGCGTGACGTCGTTGCCCTTAGTCTGAATACCCGCGAGCGAGTTCACCACATCGGTGAAGCTGGCGAAGTTTTGCTCGCCGCGCAGCGTGTCGTTGTAAGCCGCCTCGATGCCGGCGGTGCCGAACTTCTGGGACGAGTAGCCCACCACGTGGGCCGCAAGCGTTCCAGCCGGATACTCGCGCTTGTAGCTGCCGTCTTCCTGAAGCACCGACTGAGCCAGCACTACTCCGTCGACGGTAGAGATGGTGCCACGCTCCATCTTCGCCTGGCGGGCAATAGTGTGGTTGTTGTTGGGCATAGCCTGGTACTCCGGTGCCTTGAACACCATGAGGTAGGTAAGGTTGGCGACCAGCACCGCGAACAGGGCCGAGAAGATGATCATCGTACCCGTGAGACGCTTGCCCAGCGCCACGCGCCCGAGCACGGCATCGCCGCCGTGAGCACCAATGGCCCCGGTCTGGCGCATTTCCTCGCCCACGCCCGTGCCCTCGTCGCCGCAGCGCAGCAGGCAGGCCAGAATGATGAAGCTGGCAATGAGCGACGAGCCGCCCTGGCTGACGAAGGGCAGCGTGATGCCCGTCAGGGGGATGAGACGGGTAACACCGCCGACGATGATGAACGCCTGCAGCACGATGATAGAGGTAAGGCCCACGGCCGTGAACGAGCTGACGTCCGACTTCGCGCGGGCCGCCGTCACGATGCCGCGGATGGCGAAGCACAGATACAGAAGCAGCATGCCCGCCGCGCCCATGAGACCCGTTTCCTCGGCAATAACGGGGAAGATGAAGTCGCTTTCCGCAACGGGAATGCCGCCCGATGCCACCGGGCCGCCGCCCATACCACGGCCGATACCCGTGCCGAACAGGTCGCCGTCGGCAATGGAGAACAGCGACTGCACGAGCTGGAAACCGCCCTCCTGGGCATAGGCGAAGGGATCGAGCCAGATTTCCACACGCGTGCGCACGTGGCCCATGATGCCGTAGAGCGCCACCGCCGCAATGACAGCCAAGCCGATGGATACCACGAGGTACATCTTCTTGCCCGTGGCCACGTACAACATGATGACGAACACGCTGAACAACACGAGCGCCAGGCCGAGGTCCTTCTCGAGCACGACCACCACGAAGGCAAGCGCCCACATGATGATGAGAGGCACGAGCGTCGGCAGGCTCGGCATGTTGATGGGGCCCACTTTCTGGGTGAACACCGACAGCATCTCGCGATTGGCCGCCAGGTAGGCCGCAATAAAGAACACGATGAGAATCTTGGCAATTTCGCCCGGCTGGAAGGTGAAGCCGCCGAACTGCAGCCACAGGCGCGCGCCGCTGATCTCGGTGCCGATCACGGGAATCATCGGCGAGAGAAGCAGCAGAATGCCGACGATCACCAGGGTGTACTTGAAGCCGGCCAGCTTATCGAGGTTGCGCACAAGCGCCAAGGTGATCACGAGCAGGGCCACGCCGATGAATAGCCACACTACCTGGCCAACGGCATGGCCGGGCGCGATACGGGTCACAAACGCGATGCCGATGCCCGACAGCGCGAACGTGATGGGCAAAAGCGCCGGATCGGCCGCCGGGGCCAGCCAACGCACGGCCAGGTGGGCCACGATGAAGGCAGCGAAGATGCCGAGCGGCACCCCCAGCGTGTTCACGGAAAGCTCCTGGCCGCCCGTGACCACCATCATCGCGAACAGCACGATGACGATGGGCGAGGCGATGACCAAAAGCAGAAGCTCTATGTTACGACGAGTCACGGGCGCATCACCTCGTCGGCTGCGCCGAAGCCGCATCCCCTTGGGTTCCCGGGGCCGGCGCGGCCGCGGCGTCATTGCCCGAGGCGGTCGCGGCATCGGAGGTCGCATCGGCGCCGGTACCCGTTTGCGGGTCGGCAGCATCGCCGGCCGCAGGATCCGCGGTGCCGGTGGCCTGGTCGGCCGGCTGAGCCGCCGCAGCAGCGGCCGCCTCAGCGGCAGCGGCCTCTTCGGCAGCACGACGCGCGTCGATTTCCTCTTCGTATTCCTTCACCAGCGCCTCGGCGGCATCCAGGTTGTCCACCTTGATGCCCTCCTCGCGCAGGCGGTTGGCCGTGCCGGGCTGCAGTTCGCCTACGGCCACATCAGTCGTCCGCACGAGCTTACTCGCTGAAAAGCCGAACAACTCGCCGGGAACGCCCTGATAAATGGCAACCTTCCCATTCTGGTCGACCAGGTAGGCGGAGTTGGTGGCCAGGTAGTTGAAACCGTACACGCATCCGGCCAGCACCGCCACCAGCAGTACGCCGAGCATGATGGCCGTCGCGCGGGCGCGGCGCGTCATCTTGCGCTGGCGCTGCTCGGCCAAGCCGGTCACATCCACCACGATAACGGTCACATTGTCATAGCCGCCCAAGCCGTTGGCCTCGTTCACCAACTGCGCGGCGCAACGCTGCGGGTCGGTCGCGCTCTTGAGCACCTTCTCGATCTGATCGTCTTCCAACATGGTGGACAGGCCATCGGAGCACAGCAGCAGCCGATCGCCCGCCTCGACGTTGATCTCGAACAGATCGGGTTGGGTGCGCGGGTCGCTGCCCAGGGCGCGCGTGATGACCGAACGCTGCGGATGCACCCGCGCCTCGGCCTCGGTAATTTGGCCCGCTTCTATCAGATCGGCCACAAGCGAATGGTCGCGGGTAAGCTGTTGGAGCTTTCCCTGGTGCAGGAGATAGGCGCGCGAATCGCCTACCTGAGCAATGACCAGGCGTTCCTTTTCCAGAATAGCGGCGGTGCAGGTGCAGCCCATACCCGCTCGGCCCACACCCTCGCGGGCAGCCTTGATGACGGCCAGGTTCGCCTCTTCCACAGCCTGACCGAGAGCGGCCGCATCGGCATGCTCGGGCGCACGCTGGGCGATGACATCAACGGCGATTTCGGACGCCACCTCGCCGGCAGCATGGCCTCCCATGCCGTCGCACACCACGTACAGCGGAGGCGCTACCGTGAGCGAGTCCTCGTTGTGGTCGCGCACGCAGCCCACGTCAGTGCGGCTGCCGAATGTTGAGCTGGCCTTCTTGCGGCCCTTGGAGCGCGCCATTATTGGTTCCTCACGCGAATGTCGACGTCACCGATGGTGACGAGATCCTTGTTGCGCAGCGCCACGGGATCATGGATGGGACGGCCATTCACCGCCGTGCCGTTCTTCGAACCCAAATCTTCCACGAACAGGTTTTGGCCCATCAGCTGGAAGCGGGCATGGCGGCCGGACACGTAGCCGGCGCCGATAACGATATCGGCCCCCGGCGAGCGGCCCACGATAACGGGCCCGTGCACGGCAATGGACACGCCACGCAGCTCTTTGGGGCCGCGCTCCACCGACACCGTCCAGGCGCGCTCCTTTTTGCGGGAGCCCTTCACCATGCCGATGCCCGTGCGCATAATGGCGAACAGGAACAGATACAGCAGCGCCACGAACAACAGGCGCGCGATAAGCAGAACGAGATCGATCACCAGATATCCTCCTTAGCTCGAATGACCGCGCAGGGGCGGTTAGATGAGCTGGAATTCGAGGTTGGTGGTGCCCACGATGATGCGGTCGGCATCGGAGAGCGCCGTCGATTTGATCTGGCGACCGTTCACGAAGGTGCCGTTGGTGGAGCCCAAATCGGTGAGAATCCACGCGCCCGACTCGTCCTGGCGGATTTCCGCATGCACACGCGACACGTTAATGTCGGGGATGACGATGTCGTTCTTCGACTCGCGGCCGATGGTCTCGGCATCGCCGGGAAGCGTAAAGGCGCGGTCGTTGGTGATGTCGTAGATGTAGGCCTGGCGCGGCTCGTCATCGGCCACGTAGTCGTTGTAGTCGTAGCCGTCGTCGGCCGGGGCGCTGAAGTCCATGGTCTGAGGGGCAGGGGCCGGAGCGGGAGCGGGCTGCTGGAAGCCGTAACCGCCGGCCGGAGCCGGAGCGGGTCGACCGGCGCCCTGATTCAAAATGCCGTAGCGAGCATACTCCTCTTGGCGCAGCTGCTCCACGAGCGGCGAGGCCACCATCTCGGCGATAACATCGAACTTGCCGTGACGCAGATCGTCGTCCACGATGAAGCGCACGAGCGGCTGGCCATCCATGACGAGACCCTGCTCGGCGGCCTTGGCGGACAGATAGGTTTCGGTCTCGCCGGCGAGAGTGGGGTAGTAGCCCAGAAGGCGCCGATCATCGTCGGCATTCACGAGCACGGTATACAGCGTGGGGGCGTACTGCTTGCCTGCACCGACCATCTTCTCGCGGCGCATCTGCTTCTCGGCCTTCTTGGCAATCTGCACGGGAGACAGCGGAGCCGCGCCCATGCGGTCGGCGGCACCTTCTACGGTGTCTTCCATCTTGCCTTCGAACCTTGAGAGGAGTCCCATGTGCTTCTCCTTGTATCTACCATGTTTAAGCTGCGACTAATTTGCACATCGGCATATTTTGCCACAAACCATTGGTCGCACGGTCAACAAGCCGCCAACCTTACGCAATCGTCACAGCGGCGGTTCCCAGCTGCATGCGGCCTTTTTGCGGTTTGAATCGTTGAGATCTGGCAACGGGGGGCCTGCCACGTGCTACTTCCCACTCCAAGGTGCTAGAATGTCGCGCCATGAATACGACTACACTTGACGCCACGAGCGTCCCCACCCATATCTCCCTGTTCGGTACCGTACCCGATTCCATCGTGGACGGCCCTGGCTTGCGCTATGCCGTGTTCGTGCAGGGATGCTCCCACGGCTGCCCCGGCTGCCACAACCCCGAAAGCCAGCCGGCCGAGGGCGGTACAGAAACCGCCCTGGCCGATCTTTTGGCCGACATCGAGTCCAACGGACTCGTGCACGACGTGACGCTGACAGGCGGCGAGCCCTTCGAACAACCTCAGGCCTGCGCCGTTCTGGCGCGCGAGCTGAAAAAACGCGGCTACGGTATCTGGTCATTCACGGGATACCTGTACGACGACCTGCTGAAACGTGCGGAAACTGCGCGAGCCGAACGCGCTCAGCGCGCGGAGGCAGGTCTGGAAGACGCCGCACTCGCCGAGGGCATCGCGGACGACTTGGCCGTGGGGGACTTGCTGGAGTCCATCGACGTGCTGGTGGACGGCCCCTTCGTGGAATCGCGCAAGTCGCTGGAGCTGAAATGGTGCGGTTCCTCGAACCAGCGCCTCATCGACCTGCCCGCCACTCGTGCCGCCGGCCACGTGGTGCTGTGGCGCTCCCCCGATTTCGACCTGAAGAAACCCTCGAACTGGTAGCCCAACTGGCAGCTCAGCCGCGAAAGACCCAGCTGTCCAAGCATCGTCGTTGTTGTGGGACACCTTACCCGGTAGCCCATCCCAAGCTGGGACACTTTATCCGGTAAGCTGTCCCGCTATGCGAGGGGCGCGATGCCGGGAAAGCGCAGGGTGAAGGTGGCTCCGCGACCCTCTTCGCCACCCACCTCGATGGTGCCGCCGTGGCGCTGAGCGCCATGCTTCACGATAGCTAGGCCGAGGCCCGTGCCCCCAGTCTCCTTCGAACGGCTCTTCTCCAGCCGGTAGAAGCGCTCGAAGATCTTCTCTCGTTGATCCTCGGGAATGCCCGGACCGTCGTCGGCCACCCGCACGACCACCGTTGGGGAAACGTCCTCCTTGCCGCTCGGTTCACCCGCCGCCGAAATCGCCGCCAAAGCCGCATCCGCACCACCGCGTGCCCCTCCCTCGGCCACCGCACCTGCGCCCGCAGCAGACGCAGCGGCTTCGGAGCTCACCTCCACGCGCACGTGGCCGCCGGGCTCGTTGTAGCGGATGGCATTCTCGATGAGGTTGTAGAGCATCTGCTCCATGAGGCCCTCGTTGCCGGCCACAGTGGTCGGTGCGCCCGCCACTTCCACGGAAACGTCCCGCTCCTCAGCAAGCTTTGCCAAGCGATCAGCCGCCCGCCGTGCTACGCCGAGCACTTCCACCGGGGCAGCAGCCGCAGCATCGGGCGGCAACTCGTCCAAGCGCGACAGGATGAGCACATCGTTGATGAGCGCGCGCATGGCCTGGGACTCCTGATGGATAAGGCCCGCGAAGTGCGGCACGTCCTCAGGGGGCACCAAACCGTTTTCCATAAGTTCAGCATAGCCGGAAATGACCTGCAGGGGCGTCTTCATCTCATGAGACACATTGGCCGAGAAATCGCGTCGCATGCTCTCGGCTTGGGCCAGCTCCTCGTTTTGGGCGCGCAAAGTTCGCTGCTGGGAATCGATGCGTGCGAGCAACGGCTGCATCTCGGCGTACACCGAGGCTTTCCACGGCTCAGCCGGATCCAATTCGTCTAAGGGCCGCATGATGCTCGAGGTGAGAGCGCGCGACACGGCGAAGGCCAGCACGGTGCCTACGATAAGCGTGGCCATCACGCACACGGCCAGGTCTCCGCCGAGAAAGTCACCCACTACCGCAGCGGAATTGGGAACGTGCATCAGCGTGGCGTAGAAGATGCCGCCGAACATAAGCGTAAGCATGACAATGCCCGCCAAGGTGAACACCAGCACGCTGCGGAAAATGCGTCCCGACAGGCTGGGCGCTCCCGATGCGCTCGGCTGCCGGTGCGAGCCCAGCGCCTCTGAAGCGAACGGACGACTCGAAGCAGCAGGAGCGTCAGATTCCTCCCGCTGCCGATGCGACGTCGGCGCCGCGCTCACAGCGAGACCTCCCTCAGACGGTAGCCCACCCCACGCACAGTACCCACGGTCTCTTCGGCACCCGGAGCCGCCGCGGCGAGCTTCTTGCGCAAGGTTTTCACGTGCATGTCCACCGTGCGCGTCTCGCCCACGAAGCTCACGCCCCACACCCGGTCGAGCAACTGCTCGCGGGTAAGCACGCGACCCTTGTTCTCCAGCAGCACACGCAACAGATCGAACTCCTTACGCGTAAGAGGGAGCTCCACGCCAGCCGCGGTGGCCGTGCGGGCCTCGGGCGTAAGCACCACGGGGCCGCAGACGAGTTGCCCGGATTCGACAACGGGGCTGCTGACGGCACCGCGAGCGGGCCGAGCCGCGCGGCGCAGCAAGGCATTCACACGCGAGACCAGCTCCATCATGCCGAAGGGCTTGGCCAGATAGTCGTCAGCGCCGGCGTCCAGCCCGCTTACCTTATCGAACTCGGTGCCCTTGGCCGTAAGCATCATCACGGGAATATTCTCGGTGGCCGCATCACCCCGCAGGCGCGCCACGAGCGAAAGGCCGTCCTCGCCCGGCAGCATGATGTCCAGCAGCGCAGCAGCCGGAGGCTCGGCACGGCAAGCTTCCACAAAGCCCTCGCCATCGGGGAAAGCCCGCACTTCGAAGCCCGCCTGGCGCAAGGCGTAGCTCGTCAGATCGCGGATGTTCCCGTCGTCTTCCACATAATATATGAGAGGCGCGTCGGCCATAGTGCTCCTTTCAGGCGTATGCGCGCATTGTAGCGCAGGGCGAGGCGAAAGACGGAGCAAGGCCCCGCGCCGTCAAAAACCTGACGCGGAGCCTTACCTGTATGCTGGTGGGCCGAAGCCTGCTACGCCGCGACCGTATCGGGCGCGAGCGGCGCCTCGGGAGCTAGAGGGCCGTCGGCCAGCGGATTGCGCGGACGACGCGGATGTTCGGGCAGCACCGCCATCACGATGCGCACCATGAGCGACACGCAGGGCAGCCAGAGCACCGTCATGGTCACGTTGAACAGCGTATGGGCGTTCGCGATTTGGCGGGCGATAACCTCCACCTCGGGGCCAGCCGGCGGAATGGCGGCCACTACGCTGGCAAAGGGACCCACCAGGCCAACGAACAGCAGGCAGCCCGACAGGTTGAAGATGCAGTGAGACAGCGCCAGGCGCTTCGCGTCGCGCGACTGGCCTACGGCAGCCAAAAGCGCCGTGATGGTGGTACCCAGGTTGTCGCCGAGCAGGATGGGGATGGCACCGTCGAGCCCGATAATGCTGGCACCGTCGGGGCCGGGCGTGGCGGCGAAATTCTGCAGCACGGCAATGGTGGCACTCGAACTCTGCACCACCAGCGTCATCACCGTGCCGACCACCACCCCGAGCACGGGCACGCCGGCTACCTGGGCGATCATGTCGGTGAACACGGGGTTGTTCGCCAGCGGCTTCATAACGGCGCCCATGGTATCGATGCCGAGGAACAGAAGGCCGAAGCCGAAGATGGCGGTGCCAATGAACTTCAGCTGCCCCTGCTTTGCCAACTGCATGAGCATGAAGCCCACCAGCACAATACCCAGCACGTAATCGGACAGCTTGAAGGCGATGATCTGCGCCGTGATGGTGGTGCCGATGTTCGCGCCCATGATGATGGGAATGGCCTGGCGCAGGCCCATGAGCCCGGCAGCCACAAACCCGATGGCCATCACTGTCGTGGCGCTGGAGCTTTGCAGCACCGCTGTGGCTACCGCGCCAGCGAGAACGCCGACAACCGGGTTCTTCGTCACCGCGGCCAGAATGGCGCGCATGCGCTCGCCGGCGGCTTCCTGCAAGTTGCTGCTCATGAGATTCATACCGTACAGGAACAAGGCCAGACCGCCGAAGAGTCCCAACCCGATCTGCAACAGTTCTTCCACCTGCGTCTCCTTTGTCGCATCACCGCGGCCACACAGAAGCAGCCGCGTGCACATCTCAACGAGCACGCAGTATGAAGCGCCCATGAGCGCCCCGGGTAATCCACCGGTAAAGGGAAGGTAAAGTTTTCGCCGACTGCCGAGGCAAACCTCCCTGCCTCTTCCTTTCCCGCCCGGCCCTTCCTTGCGAAGGGCCTCTATCTTTCATCCGAGGAAAGCGGCCAGATCGATTTTTTGCGGACCTGCGTCTTTCTCCAAAAACATCGCGGCATACCAGGGAAGGTAGAGGACGCCGTTCCGCTTTTGGATGTTGCCTTGGCAGAGCACAACGGCCTCCTTGATACCCCACTCCCCTACTGCCATGATGTTATCGAGGGCTTTGTGCTTCTCGTAATCTTTCCCCGACTTCGCCTCGATAGGAAAAACGGCCGAACCTTTCTCGATAACGAAATCGACCTCGCCGTACTTGGCCTTATCGAAGTAGCGCAAGTCGAAGCCGTGGGCTGTTAGCTCTTGGGCGACAGCGTTTTCCAGCATGCTGCCCCAGTTCACCGATAGGTCCCCTTGCAGAAGGTCGAATCGCACATCTCCTGACGTCTGCGCAGATAAAAGCCCGACGTCGCAGAGGAACAGCTTGAACAGATTGCGCTGCGTGTTCAGGGACAAGGGCAATTCCGGTGCTTTAACGTTGTAGCAGGGCAGTCCCACGCCCGCGTCGGCAATCCACATGAAGTCGCTGGCATAGCGTTCCATGCGAGCCGTCTTTGCCAAATCGGTGAGCTTGAAGCGCTTGTTCTTCTTGTCGAGCTCTTCGGGAATGGCATCGAAAATCATCTTGATATGCGGCTTATCATCTCCGTATTGGGCGATGTCCTGCCGATACAGATCGACGATATCCCGTTGCACCTCCATCACCTGAGACAGATCGGAAGTCTCGTTGAACCGCTCAACGGCCGCCGGCATGCCTCCCACGACCATATAGAGAGCAAACGCCCGCAAAAGGCGCTCGTGGATGGCCGCAGGAACAGGCTCGCAGCTCTGCACGCGTTCGCGCACCAACGCCAGCGTCTGCTCGTTTTGTCCGATGGCGCAAAAGAACTCTTTCAACGTGAGCGGATACATGCGGAGATGCTGCTCGTACCCTACCGGATACGAGGGAACCTCCTTGTAGGAGACGCCCAGAAGCGATCCCGACTCAATGTAGTCGAACCGACCATCTTCCACGAAGAACTTCATGGCAGTACGAGCACGGGGGCATTCCTGTATTTCATCGAAAAAGACAAGGGTTCGACCAGAAACAAGCGACACGTTCGTGAAAGCCGTAAGATTCGCTATGAGCGTATCGGCGTCGAGATCTCCTTCGAAAATTGCCTTGGCTTTGGGAGTCTCGATGAAGTTGATCTCCAAGAAGACCTCGTAGGCGCTCTGCCCGAATTCGCGAATGAGATAGGTTTTCCCCACCTGCCGTGCGCCTGTTACGAGAAGGGCCCTCTTGTTCGGCGATTCTTTCCACTGAAGCATACTTTTATAGGCGCTGCGAGCCAAGGTCATAAAGGACTCCTACCAATCTGCGACATATTTTGTAAGATTATAGGATGATTTTGCGACCGTTTTCAAGCAAATCTATCGCTCTTTTGCGACATATTTTGCAATTAAGAGCAACCGCTCGAAACAAAATGCCTTAAACTATGGGGGATCGCTTACGCACCGGGACAGGGGAGGCCATGACCGATCAGCGCGCCACCGCGGCCAAGCAGCCGCTTTTCACGTTGCCCGCGTGCCTCGTTATCGCGAGTCTCATCTGCGCCATCACCACCGAAGAGCTGCTGGGCTACCAGGTGCTCGCCCTCGGCGGCTCGGTCAACAGCTACGTCGTGATGTGCACCGTGCAGGCCGTGGCCGCTGCCGGCTTGCTGATCTTCGGTCCGCGCCTGGGCACCATCATCGACCGCCCGCTGGTGCTCGTCAGCGTCGTTGTGGGAGCGCTGATAGGAGCGCTACTCATGGCGGTCTCTTCCGACGGGGAACTGGCAGTTCTCACCTTCCTCGGGTTCACCCTGCTCTCGCTGGCGTCCCTCGCCCTGAAAGTTACGAACTTAGAGATGCTCGCCGACGCGCCGCCCTGGAAGCTCGCCGCGCTGGTGTTCGTTGCCGTGTTGCTGCAGTCTGCCGCTGCTCCCCTCTTCACGCTGCCGAGCACCGCCATCTGGGTGCTCGCGGGCCTGATCGCCACCCTCGGCATCGCCCTGATCGCGGCGGCGCGACGGGTTCTGGCGCACCGGCGCCCGGAGGCCAGCACGCCAGGCGGCTTCCGCCGCCCCTTCTCCCCCTCTGCGCCCATCCTGGTGGGCATCGCCACCATTTGTGCGGGCATTTCGTTTCTCAACCCGTTGGGACTCTACAGCTCCATCACGCCGAGCGACTTCCTCTCGTTCACTTTCCTCACGCACTTTGTGGCCGCCGCGCTCTTCGGCCTCATCGCGTTCGTGAGCCGCGACTCCTCGCACGCTATCGCCTTCAAGAGCGTCAACTCCATCATTCTCATCGGCTTTTTCATCATGGCGTTGCTCGGTGTAGCGTCCTTTGTGCCCCGGGCCGTCTGCACCACCTCGTTCAGCCTGTTCGAGTTCATCACCTTCCTCGCCATTGCCGATATGGCCTCTTACTCCTGCACCAATCGCCTGCGCCTGTTCGGTGGTTACTACCTGCTTCTACGCGTAAGCTCGCTGGTCGGCATCGCCCTGAACGCCGGGGATGTGGTGTTCACGCCCCTCGGGATAGAGGCGTCGCTATTCGGATCGCTTCTGGCGGGCGCCTGCATCATCGCGGCGCTGTGGCTTATTACCGAGCCGCATCTGAACCAGTTCTTCTGGGGTGACACGGCCGCCGAGATCAATCGCGAAATCGGCCGCACCCCAGCGGAGTCCCACGGCTCACTCATCGACCGCAGCGTCGAGCGCCTCGCCGAGGCGCACGGCCTCACCCCGCGCGAGCGAGAAGTGTTCGCCCTTATGGCCCAGGGCCGCAGCGCAACGTTCATCGGCGAGGAACTATTCGTCAGCACCAACACCGTGCGCAAGCACATCGCCCACGTTTACGAGAAGCTGGACGTGCATTCTAAGCAGGAGCTTCTCACCTTGGTGCAGCGGGAAAGCGCGGAGTTGTCTGGGCGGTAGGAAGCTCACAGCTGACATTTTCCCAGTTCAAACCTATATTACCCATTTTGTACCAGATGCCCTTGAAGGGGAAATGGTGCATTGTGCGGGTCGATTGGCCCCCTATCGCGGCTTAGCATCCCCCTTGTCATAGAAGCGCGGAGAGAGCGCTTCGGGTATTCAAGGAGGGAATGCAGAATGACTCAAGAATTCAGCACCACGCGCCGCAATTTCCTGAAGGGCGCCGGCGTCGGGGCCATGGGCCTGGCGGGTATGGCCGGGCTGGCCGCCTGCGCGCCGCAGACCAATGCCAACGCGCCAACCGCGGGCGACGACCTGGCTGTCACCGGCGGCGAGGCCGACGGGGCCAACCCCGATTGGCTCGGCCCCGAGCCGGAGATCGCCGAGGACACCATCGTGGAAACGGTGGACGCCGACGTGGTCGTGTGCGGCGGAGGCACCGCTGGCCTATTCGCCGCGTGCGCTGCGGCCGAGGAAGGCGCCAAGACCGTCATGCTCGAGCAGTTCGCGAAGGACTCCGGCTCCGGCGTGCGCGACGACGTGGCCGCTTTCAACACGCGCATCCAGAAGGAGAACAACTCGCCCCTCGACCCCATGGAGATGGGCCAGTTCCTGTGGATGCACGGCTCCGGTTTCACCAACCAGCGCCTGTTCAAGCTGTGGGTGGACGAGTCCGGCGAGACAATGGACTGGTACGCTGACCGCATCGAGGAGGCCGGCTACAAGATGAAGCACCAGCTGGTGAACCCGCCGGCCGACCAGGAGCGCAGCTTCTCCTGCGCTGTGGCCGTCGACTGGGGCGTGGAGGGCACTGAGCCCGGCAGTACCGCCAACAACGGCCAGTACGTGCTGAACCCCTACGCCGAGAAGATCGGCGTCGACTGCCGTTGGGAGACCAAGCTCGTGAAGTGCATCAAGGAGGACGGCCGCGTGGTGGGCGTCATCGGCCAGAACGCCGACGGCGACTACGTGCGCTTCAACGCCGCCAAGGGCGTCATCCTGTGCTGCGGCGGTTACCTGGGCAACCCGGATATGATGGCCGCCATCCAGCCCGACGTCGAGAAAGTGACCGTCTACAACTTCACGTGGCCCGGCACCAACGGCGACGGCATCAAGGCCGGCCTGTGGGCGGGCGCCATGATGGACCCGGCCCATTCGGTCAGCTCCTGGGAGCAGGGGCTCGTGCCGCCGGACAAGACCGTGGCCGAGGCCCACGACACCCAGGAGACCTTCTGGACCGGCCCTCTGCCCTTCCTGCGCGTGAACTTGGAGGGCAACCGCTTCATGAACGAGTCCTCCCAGTTCGACACCTTGGGCCACGCGCTGCACTACCAGCCGGGTCACACCGCCATCCAGGTGTTCGACGCCTCCTGGAAAGAAGATGCCGAGAAGTTCAACGTCTACGGCGCCCACCGCTACTTCCCCTACGACAACGGTGTTGCCCCGCTGTTCACCGTCGATCTGGTGGAGGAGATCATGGCTCCGCAGATCGAGAGCGGCCTTATCGCCAGCGCTGACACCATCGAGGAGCTGGCCGAGAAGATCGGCGTGCCGGCGGACAACCTCGTCACCACCGTGGCCCGCTACAACGAGCTGGTCGACAAGGGCGTCGACGAGGACTTCGGCAAGAAGGCCTACCGCATGTCGAAGATCGACGAGCCGCCCTTCTACGCCGCCCGCTTCGCCCAGCAGGGCTCGCACACCATGGACGGCCTTGTGATCAACGAGGACATGCAGGTGCTCGACGAGAACCTGGAGGTCATCCCCGGCCTGTACGCCGCCGGCGATAACTCCGGCTGCTATCTGGGCCACACCTACCTCGGCAATGCCGCGGGCAACGCCGCCGGCCGCTCGGTGACCTTCGGCCGCCACGCCGGCCGCCACGCCGCCCAGAGCTAAGGCGCGGACGCGGACGCACTCCCATTTGACCGGACGCGCGCTCGCTTGAACCAAGCGTTTCCCCCCTGGGAAGCGGTCTCCCTCCCTACCGCTCCCCATTTCTCCCCTCGGGCCCTTCTAAGCGAAGGGCCCGTTTCTTTTAGCCAAGAAAGCGAAGAAAACAACCTACGCCCGGACAAGAACGAGGGCCGCCCCAAGGAGCGGCCCTCGTTCTTAGATAGATGTACTCGCGCTGCGTTACTCGCCGGCGGGCACGTCGTGCTTCACGCGCTGGCTCTCCTCGGCGCGCTTGGCGTCGTTGAAGCGGTCCAGCGTGCCTACCAGATAGCCCGTGATGCGGCGGATACGCTCGAAGGGCTGGTTGTGCTCGTCCTCGGTACGGCCGCACTTGGGGCACACGTCCTCGATGATACCGTTGTAGCCGCACACCGGGTCGCGGTCGACGGGGTGGTTCACCGAACCGTAGCCCATGCCGCAGTCCTTCATGTAGCGGATGACGCTCTCGAAGGCCTCCAAGTTGTCAGACGGGTCGCCGTCCAGCTCGATGTAGCTGATGTGGCCGCCGTTGGTGAGTGCATGGTAGGGCGCCTCCAGGGCGATCTTGTCGTAAGCGGAAATGTCGAAGTACACCGGCACGTGGAAGCCGTTGGTGTAGTAATCGCGGTCGGTCACACCGGGGATGACGCCGTAGCGCTCGCGGTCGATGCGCACGAAGCGGCCGGACAGACCCTCGGCAGGCGTGGCGATGAGCGTGTAGTTCATGCCGCGCTCCTTCGACACGCGGTCGCAGTAGGAGCGCATATGGCCCACGATCTCCAGACCCAGGCGCTGCGCCTCGGGCGACTGGCCGTGATGCTGGCCAGTCAGCGCCACCAGGCACTCGGCCAAGCCGATGAAGCCAGTGGTCAGCGTGCCGTGCTTCAGCACCTCGCGCTGCTCGTCGGTGGGCTTCAGCTTCTCGGAATCAATCCACACGCCCTGGCCCATGAGGAACGGTGCGTTGTACACCTTCTTGCGCGCCTGAATCTCGAAGCGCTCGTCCAGCTGGCCGGTCACCAGCTGCAGCTTGGAATCGAGCAGGTCGAAGAACAGGTCCACGTCGCCCTTAGCGCGGATGGCCAGGCGCGGCAGGTTGATAGAGGTGAAGGACAGGTTGCCACGGCCAGGAGTGATCTCGCGGTCGGGGTCGTACACGTTGCCCATCACGCGGGTGCGACAGCCCATGTAGGCAATCTCGCTCTCGGGGGTGCCGTTGTAGTACTGCGCGTTGAACGGCGCGTCCAGGAAGCTGAAGTTCGGGAACAGGCGCTTCGCCGAGCAGTGCATGGCCAGCTTGAACAGGTCGTAGTTCGGATCCTCGGGGTTGTAGTTCACGCCCTCCTTCACGCGGAAGATCTGCACGGGAAAGATGGGCGTCTCGCCAGAGCCCAGGCCCTCCTCGGTAGCCAGCAGCATGTTCTTAATGACCATGCGGCCCTCAGGCGAGGTGTCCATGCCGTAGTTCACCGAGCTGAACGGCGTCTGCGCGCCAGCGCGGGAGTGCATGGTGTTCAAGTTGTGCACCAGCGCCTCCATGGCCTGGAAGGTCTGGCGGTCGGTGTCGCGCGAGGCGTTCTTCTCGGCATAGGCCACGATGCGGTCAGCCGTGGCCTCGTCGGCGCCGGCTTCCGCAAGCGCGCTCACCACAGCGGCGCGGAAGGAGGGGTCCATCTCCAGCGAGGCGATGGCGCCGGTCTCGGCCTCAATGCGGGCGAGCGTGTTCTCGGCGAAATCGCGGTCGTCGGCGATGTCGGTCAGCAGATCGATACCCTCGGCGATATGCTTCTTGAACAGGCGACGGAAGGTCTTGCGTACGCCCACGGCCAGACCGTAGTCGAAGTCGCACACCGACTGGCCGCCGTGCTGGTCGTTCTGGTTCGACTGGATGGCGATGCAGGCAAGGGCCGCGTAGCTGGAGATGTCGTTGGGCTCGCGCAGCACGCCGTGGCCGGTGGAGAAGCCGCCCTTGAAGAGCTTCCGCAGCTCGATCTGGCAGCAGGTGGTGGTCAGCGTGTAGAAGTCCATGTCGTGGATGTGGATGTCGCCCTCGCGGTGCGCCTTGGCGTAACGCGGGTCGATGACGCACATCTCGTAGAACTGCTTGGCCGACTCGGAGCCGTACTTCAGCATGGTGCCCATAGCGGTGTCGGCGTCGATGTTGGCGTTCTCGCGCTTCATATCGGAGTCGGCGGCCTTCGAGAAGGTGATGTCCTTCAGCGTCTGGATGAGGCGGGAATTCACATCGCGCACGCGGCTGCGCTCGGCACGATACAGAATGTAGGCCTTGGCGGTCTGCACGAAGCCAGCCTCGATGAGGGTCTCCTCTACGAGGTCCTGCACGCCTTCAACCGTGGGCGTGCCCTCGATGGCTCCGCTCTCAAGCTTCTCGACGACCGTCGCGGCGATCTGCTCGGCGGTGGCGCGATCCTGCATGGCCGCGCAAGCCTGGAACGACTTCTCCACCGCATCGGCGATCTTCTGAGGATGGAACTCCGCCGTGCGCCCGTCGCGCTTGATGATGGTCTTGACCATAACCGCTTTCTTCCTTTCGTCTGTCGCGTTTCCGCGCTGTGCCAACCACAACATGCAGAAGCCCGGCAATGTTTTCCCCATCGCCGAACTTCCGAAACTCCTAAGGGGTAAACCGTGGTTTCGCAATGTTTTGGTCACATGCTTTCCACAGGTTATCAACCTCACAAACCACTATATATTGTGTGTAGTGGTTCATTTGGCGGATACATATGGTACTCGCGAAAGCGCTCGAGTTCAACCGAACAATTTGTGTTTTTACAGGCTGAAAACTACAGAAATATTTTCAATAGGAGGTGACGGATTGTCATTAACGCAGGTTATCTTCGCGGCAAGCGCTCAGGTTTCGCGAATGAAGTAACTTGGCGTAGTGGCTACGGAAACCCCGGCACTGCGAGCTTCGCAGGCCGCTACGCCACGACCACATCCTGGCCCGCCACGGCGGCGGCGAGCACGCCGGCATAGGCGGGAGTAGCATCGCCGGTGGCACGCAGGAACTGGACGCCTTCGGCGCGCACGGCTGCGGCGGCTCCCATCATAGTGTCGGGTGCGTAGTAGGGGTTCTCAGCCGTGGGGCCTTGCTGGCGGCCGTCGCGCTCTCCCACGACGAAAGACGCCATCAAGCACAGGTCGGCCCCCTGGGAAGCCAGCGCGCCGCGGGCTTCGGCGGCCAGACGGGCGGCATCCACCGGAGCGGCTACTGTGGCAAAGCCGGCCACAGCAGAGCCGAACTCGGCCATCACAGCCACAGCCTCAGCCAAGCTGCCCCGACCCGAGGCAAGGGCCCCGTCGGCCGTGACATCCACCGACGCGAAGATGGGAGCGTCGCTCACCTTCCGCACGCCCATGAGCGCACACTTCACATCGTCGACAGTGGCAAAGCCGCTTAGGAAGAAAGCGTCGAACTCCTCGGCCTGGAAGAGCTCGGCGGCGCGGGCGTACTGGTCGCGGTTCTCTACGAGCGACGCTTTCGATGACGGATCGAGGGGAAGCCCGCAGGGGCCGATTTCCACGAGCAGGTGCTGGGGCTTGAAGGAGCGGGGAATGGCCACGGCCGCGCGGGCAAGCTGGGCGCCCTTGCCCTCCATACCGATGGCGGTCAGGCGCGCCGGGGTGAAGTCAGCCACAGGCGTGACCAAAATCTGCGGACCGGCTACGGTTTCCAGGCGATAAACGTCCTCGACGGTCTCCGGCTCCAGCAGCACTGTAAGCGCCTGGTCACGCGCGTCGGCAATGCCCTGGCGACCCAAGACCTCCTGCACGGGCGAGGAGACAACCAGCATGTCCTTGAAGAAGCGCAGGGCGATATCAGCCATGGGAAGATCCTTTCCGCGAAAATTTTCCCCTCTATGATACAGGAAGTGCAGCAGCACCGCCCGTAAGGGAGATCGAAGGGCGAGCGGCCCTCTGAGCGGGGCAAACGGTGACTTGTTTACCTTTGATTACAGTTCACCGTCAAAATTGCGCCGTTCTCTTGGAGAGGCGATACACATTCTAGACGGGAAAACAAGTCTTGCTTTATTATTCGCATCAGCGATTTGGAAGTTCCCCTGCTTCCATCGCTCTGCTTCAATCCCCTTGAAAGCAGATGCGGCACTCGATGCCGCTACCCCCTCCTCCGGCGCGGTGAGGCACCCCTCCTCACCGCGCCACTTCTTTTCTTCGCGATTTTCGCTGGGGTTCGCGAGGGCTCGCTTAGCGACCCTCGCCCAAGGATGCAGCTGCCTTACCAGCTCGCATCCAGGCGTTTCCCGCCACGTGCGGCGTGGCGCCTCCCCTTGAGCGATGTCGATTGCTCGCGACGATGAGCACGCCGGCGGGACAGTGATCGGTCCTGCCGGTATTTTTTTGCGCTTCTAGCCTGGCTCACCCTTTTGCCGGGGCACGCGTCAACTCATTCACACCCGCGAAGCCCATCGATGCAGAAGCGATGCGCAAGGAAGGTTTGATGCGCTGAGAAACGCGTGGCTGGAGTCTGGCCGAAGCAGGCCCGAGGAACGCCTAGATGAGGTTCGGCCGAAGAGCGCAGAGGAACACCCAGATGAACCTGACCGAAGAAGACCTGAACAAATCGATGCGAAAAATGTTTCGATGCAGAAATAGTACCGATATGCCCAGGTTCGCTGCGCGAAACGCGGTCATATGTTTAGGTTTGGGCCAACCAAGAACGGCAAAACAGTACAAATCGGGCCCGAACATGCATTGCTGCACGTTCGGGCCCGATTTGCTCAGATTCGAGCACCCCCGACGGGAGCCGGCGGGGCCGGCGAAAACCCGAGAGGGCCGTGGGCGTCTGCGGGAGTCGGCGACGTCCGACAGGGACCACCAGAAACCAGCAGCCCTCGACGAAAGTCTGCAGGAATCTGGGATAGCCGATGGAGTCTGTGGGCACCGTGAAACCGGCGAGCGCCACCGGAAACCCCGGGCGTACCAGAAGCCCGGCAGCGCGGCGGGGATAGAAGAGCTACTCGGCTTCGGCGTGATCAGCGCAGCCGCAACCGCAGGCGCCGTCGGCATGGTCGTGGGCGCCGCAGCACTCGCCATCGGCCGCGTCGGCGAACTTCTCGTCGATCTCGTCGTCGGCGTAGGTCACCGGCTCCTTCAACGCGGCCATGAAGTTCGGGGCCTCGCCGATGTAGGCAGGCTCAGACTCGAAAGTATAGGCACCCTCGTCGTCAGCTGTGTACAGGTAGGCCACGGCATAGCCCTCGTCGGCGCCGGGCTGGCCGCCCTCGGCGATGATAGCATCTTTCACCCCGTCGTCGGTCTCGATGTAGCCGTCGTAGCAGAAGGCGTAGCCGCCGGCCCCGCGGGCGCCGCGGACGTTGGCCTCAGCGGCCTCGAAGCACTCCTCGGCATCCTCGCCCGGGTGCGTTTCCAAAAACAAATTGTCCTTCACGATAAGCGCGGTAAAGGGAATAAGATCCTCGCCGCCTTCCAGCTTCGCCTTGCCCTCGTCCAGAGCGAAGACGAGCACACGCTCGAGCTCCTCGGGAATCTCGGGAACTTCGGTGCTGTCGTTCTCAATAGTGCGATCGGCCACAAGGGCCTCCTTTCTCACGGCTTTCCCCAGGCCGTTCCGAAACTTTATCGGCGGCGGCAAGGGATTCGCGGGCGCCTCCGTTGGCGCATCGTCGCTTGCCCGTAGTGTAAAGCAACGCCCTTGCGACTCAAGCCACAACATAGCGACAAACTGGCAGCGCGGCCCAAGCTTTCGATGAGGGCATCGATAATTTTCTCATCGCCGCGGCCGAGCTTTAATGACCGGTGAGCCAGACATCACCACGACCGACGCAGGCCGGCCGGCGAGCCAGACATCGTCGCAAGCCGGCTCGGCTGGCCGGCGAGCCACACAGCGCGAGGGAAGGAGTCGGAGCACAGCACCATGCTGAAGCGGGCGCGAACATATCTTTCCGTCATTTTCGCCATTTTCGCGCGGGATGTGAAACGTGTGCTGCGCAACCCTGTGGCCCTGGTCATTGTGCTGGGCATGATCGTGATGCCGTCGGCCTACGCCTGGTACGTGGTGGCGGCAAATTGGGATCCCTACAGCAACACCGCCAGCATGTTGGTGGCCGTGGCCAACGAGGATACCGGCTGCGACAGCCCCGAGACAGGGCAGCTGAACGTGGGCGAAAGCGTGGTGAGCCAGCTGCGCGACAATCACGACATGGGCTGGGAGTTCACCGACGCGGAAAGCGCCGTGAACGGCGTGTACGAGGGGAAATACTGGGCGGCGCTCGTAATTCCTAAAGACTTCAGCGCCGATTTCGCCAGTGTGTTCACGGGGAACTTTACCCAGCCCACGCTGGAGTACTACGTGAACGAAAAGCCGTCGTCTATTGCACCGAAAGTGACCGAAGCGGCGGCCACGGCCGTAGAGCGGTCTATCAACGAGAACTTCGTGAAAACTGTGGCGGAAAAAGTGGTGGGAACCACCCAGACCGCCGGGGCCGAAGCCCGAAGCAAGGGCGACGCCGCCGAGAGCAGCCTGACCCGCGGCATTCGGAGCGCACACGACACCATCGCTGAAACACGTGTCACCTTGGACAAGCTCATCGGCACCGTGGGCAAAACCCGCGAGGCGGCGCAGCACGCCGACGACACACTCGCCGGCCTGCAGGACGGCGTGCCGCGGCTGCTGGACTCCATCGCCCAATCGAAGAAGCTGCTGTCCAGCGTGAGAAGCACCGCAAACACCTACGGCACGTCGCTTTCCCAGGAAGCCACCGACGGCGCACTGCAGCTTTCGGCAGCCGCCACGCGGGCGCAACAGACCATCGGCACCGTAGGCGGAGACGTAGCCGCCGCCGAAGCGGGCGCCCGGACAGCCCTGACTACGGCCGAGGCGCTTCTTGCCGACAACAAGACGCTCATAGACAATCTAGCGGCGGAAGCAGGGGCGGCAGGCGCCGATGCCACCGTAGCCCAGGCGCTCGCCGAGGCGCGCAAGGCCAACGAACGCCTGACCACCACCACAGACGCCCTGCGCACCGCCAGCGACGACCTCTCTTCCACAGCCGATGCGCTGGAGGGCGAGGCGACCGCCCTCGACCAGGCCGCCTCTTCGGCTGCCGACACCGTGCGTTCCACGGCGAGCACCTTCCAGAGCAGCGTGCTGCCCGATCTGAGCGGCAGCCTCGATGCACTCGTAGAGGCCTGCGGCACGCTGGAAGGGGCCCTGCGCGGGCTTTCGCCGTCGCTTGCCCAGGCGCGATCGCTGCTCGCCGAACTGGGTGACACGCTGGAATCATCGCAGACATCGCTGTCGGCCACTTCTGACTCGCTGGCTACCATGGAGGATAACCTCGCCCGCTCGCTCACCGATCTTAAGGCCCTGCAGAACTCAGCGACCGTGAAGGACCTGGCGGAATACTTGAAAGCCGACCCCACTGAAATCGGCAGCTTCATGGCGGCACCTGTGGCGCTGGACACACAGCTCGTGTACCCCGTGAAGAACTACGGCAGCGGTGTTGCCCCCTTCTTCACAAACCTGGCGCTGTGGGTGGCCGGCTTCATCCTCATGGCCATGGTGAAACTGCGCGTGGACCCGGAGGGCCTGCCGAAATTCACCGCCGTACAGGCCTACTTCGGGCGCTGGCTCTTCTACGTGGTGTGCGGCCTGGCCATGGGGCTTGTGTGCTGTGCGGGCGATTTGGCCCTCGGCATCCAGTGCGAGAGCCCGGCGGCCTTCATCGGCGCGGGGCTGCTGACCGTGTTCGTGGACGTGAACCTCATGTTCGCGCTATCCTACGCCTTCCGCCACATCGGGAAAGCCGTGGCCGTTATTCTGCTCATCGTGCAAATTCCCGGCTCGTCGGGCATGTTCCCCATCGAGATGATGCCCGACTTTTTCCAGTTCATTCACCCGATGCTGCCCTTCACCTACTCCATCGACGCCATGCGCGAGGCCATCGGCGGCTTCTACGGGCTGGACTACCTGCACGATATGCTCTGGCTCGCGCTTTTGTTCGTGCCGATCGGCTTCTTCATCGGGCTGGTGGTAGGTCGCTCCGACTTCAACCTGAACCTCATGTTCGACGAGAAGCTGGGTGCCACCGACCTCTTGCTGGCCGAGCCGGTCACGCCGAGCGCGAAGGCCGCCGCCAATACCTGCGGGCGCTTCCGCACGCGCACCCTCGTCCGCGCGCTGTTGAACACCGACGAGTTCCGCCAGGCGCTCATCGCCCGAGCCGAGCGCTTCCGTCGACGCTACCCCGTACTGCGCCGCATCGGATGGGCGGCGCTCATCGCGCAACCGCTTGTCACCTTCGCCGTTATGGTGCTGGTGCACGCCGATGTGAACACGCGCGTGATGATGCTCATGGCCATGGTGGCGGGCATCATCGCGGTGGACGCGTACCTCATTGTCATCAGCTACCTGGACACCAGCCTCACCCGCCAGCTGGCTCTGGCGAACCTGAGTACCGCCGACCTGCAGAAGCAAGTCTCCCAGGCAGCAGGAATCACAACGGAGACACGAGCCAGCGGCGATTCGGGCGGTGATTCCGCATGAGGATGATCTGGGAAATCTTCTCCGGCGACGTGCGGAACCTGTTCAAGAACGTCATCGCCGCCATCGTGGTGGTGGGGCTGGCGCTCGTGCCACCCATGTACGCCTGGTTCACCACCTTGGGCTTCTGGGACCCCTACAACAGCACAGGCAATATCGAGGTGGCAGTGGCCTCGGAAGACGAGGGCTACGCCTCCGACCTGCTGCCGACACGCATTAACGCCGGCGAGCAAATTATCGCGAAGCTGCGGGCCAACGACCGGTTCGACTGGCAATTCGTCAGCGCCGATGCGGCCGTGGAAGGGGTGCGCTCGGGCGAGTACTACGCAGCGCTCGTTATCCCGAAGGACTTCTCGGCCGACCTGATGACCGTGTTCTCCAACGACATCGCCGAGCCGAAGATCATCTACTACGACAACGAGAAGGAGAACGCCATCGCCCAGCGCGTGACATCCACGGGCGCGAGCACCCTGCAGGAGACCATCGACGAGACCTTTACGGAAACGGTGGCGTCGGTGGCGCTGGGCACCACGAACAGTCTCACGTCGTTCATGAGCGGCGAGGGCATTCTCACGTACGCGCAGAACCTGGGCAACCGGCTCGATGAAGCCATCGGCGAGGTGAAGGCGGCGGCCGATCAGGCCGGAGCCTATGCCGACCTGGTAGGGTCAACCGACGCGCTCGTGGCTGCCACCGGCTCCATCTTGAAAGAGGCCGCGACCGCGCCCGATACGACCGCGCCCTTGGTAAGCGAGGCGCGCGACGGCCTGACCAGCGCCCAGAACGGCCTAGCCAGCGCGGCAGACGCGGCGCAGAAAGCGCTCGACGCCGCTGATGCGAGCTACGATGCCGTGGCCCAAGCGGCCGACGCGGCCTTCACCACCATGAAGAGCGATCCGGCGGCGGCCCGCGAGGTGCTAGCTGCCAGCGCAAACGACGTGCAGTCGTTGCAGCAGGCCTACCAGTCGATGCGCGACACGCTGACCGCAGCCGACCCGGACAGCCCGGCGCTGGCCGCCCTCGACCGAGTCATCGCGCAGCTGGGCACGCTGGAAGCGAGTTTGCAGGCCGCCGAGGGGACCGTCAACAAAGACGCCACCTCGCTTGACGCGGCCCACCAGAAGGTGACCGACACCATCGGAAAGGCACGGGCCGGGCTGCACGCCTCGGAGAACACCTATAACGACCAGCTGAAAGGCGAGCTGGAAAGCCTTTCCGCCAGCCTGCAGAAGGTCGGCGACGACACCGCGACGCTGGCAACGTCCCTGCAAAGCACCGCCAAAAGTCTCGGTGACTCCACCGACTCCCTCGGCACGAGTCTGCATGCGGCCGAGGAATCGCTGCGCAAGACGGCCGACACCCTGCGCTCCGCTGCCGACCAGTTGGCCCAAGCCCGCGACGATTTGCGTCAGGCGCTGAACACCGGCGACGTCGACGAGGTGCGGCGCATTATCGGCAACAACCCGGCCGCCATCGCCCAGTTCATCGCCGCACCAACGAAGTTGGAGCAGCACACGGTATACCCCATGGCCAACAACGGCAGCGCCATGAGCCCCTTCTACACCTCGCTGTGCCTGTGGATCGGCGCCATCTTCATGGTGGCGCTCATGAGCGTGACCGTCTCGCCGGCGCGCCAGCAAGCACTCACGGAAAAGCTCGGTCGCGCGCCGCGGCCGGCCGAGCTGTACCTCGGTCGCTACGGCGTATTCGGCCTGATCGGGCTGGCGCAAGCCCTTATCGTGGGGCTCGGCAACGTGTTCTTCCTCGGCGTGGAATGCGAGCATTTGGCTTTGTACCTGCTCGCCTGCTGCCTGGCGGCGGTGGTGTTCACGAGCCTGGTGTACACGCTCACGGTGTCGTTCGGAAACATCGGCAAAGCCATCGCCATCATCGGGCTGGTGCTGCAGCTGGCAGGCGCCGGCGGCCTCATGCCCGTGCAGATGCTGTCGGCCCCGCTATTCCAGGAGATTTACCCGTGGCTGCCCTTTGCCCATTCCATGCCCGCACTGGAAGGCGCCATGGCCGGCATCTACGGCAACCAGTACCTCGTGCAAATGGGGTTCTTGGCTGCCTTCCTGGTGCCGAGCCTGGTGCTAGGCCTGGTGCTGCGCCGCCCCGTCGTGCGCCTGAACACCTGGATCCTGCGCAAACTTGACGAGACGAAGTTCCTATAGCGCTAGCGCGGCAGCGGGGCCAAAGCGCGATCGAGAATGTTGTGGGCGCGGGCGATGACCATGCCGTAGTTGGTAATGGGCACGCCCTGCTCGCGGGCACGTTGGATGCGGGCGGCCATCTCGCGGGCGTTCAGGGTGCACCCTCCGCAGTGGACGACAGCGGCGTAAGGGCTGAGGTCTTCGGGGAAGTCGCGGCCCGAGGTGAAGGCGAACCGCGGGTCGGCGCCGCTGATCTCGCGTATCCACCGGGGCAGCTTCACCGTGCCGATATCCTCGCACTGGCGGTGGTGCGTGCACCCCTCGGCGATGAGCACCTCATCGCCGTCGGCGAGGCCCTCCAGGGCGCGCACCGCCTCCAACTGCGCGGCCAGGTCGCCCTTGTAGCGGGCCATGAGAATGGAAAACGAGGTCAGGGGCGTTTTCTCAGGCAGAAGCTCGGCCACCCGTCCGAAGGCCTGCGAGTCGGTCACCACCAAGCGCGGCGGCCGGCCGAGGGATTCCAGCAGCATCGGCAGCGCCTCGACCCCCGTGGCGCAGGGGAAGGCCCCCGCCTCCAGCACATCGCGGATTACCTGCTGCTGCGGCAGGATGAGGCGCCCCTTCGGCGCGGCGGAGTCCAGCGGGATGACGAGCACGACGACATCGCCCGGGACGAGCAGGTCGCCCACAAGGCGCCGCTCGTCTTTGGTGCAGGCCACAAGGGCGGACAGGAGCCCCTTCAAGTCGACGAGGCCGGCGCCGGTTTTCGCCGACAGCCGCAGCCGCGCGCGGCGGCAGCCCGATCCGTCGTCGCCGATGGTGGCGGCCAGCGGGGCGGGCGACTCCCCCAGCAGGTCGGCCTTGTTCTCGGCGACGACATAGGGAATGCCCCTCTGCCGGAAGGCGGCCACCAGATCCTCGTCGAAGGCAGTCATGCCGCGGGTGGCGTCCACCACCAGCACGGCCACATCGGCGGTGTCGAGCACCGCCTCGGCCCGGGCCACGCGCTGGCCTCCCAGATCGCCCTCGTCGTCGATGCCGGGGGTGTCGATCACGAGCACCGGTCCTACGGGCAGAAGCTCCATGGCCTTGCGCACCGGATCGGTGGTGGTGCCGGCCGTGTCCGAGACCACCGAGACCGTCTGGTTCGTCAAGGCGTTCACCAGGCTCGACTTGCCCGCGTTGCGCACCCCGAAGAACGCCAGATGCGTGCGCTCGCCGGAAGGGGTATCGTTCAGGGACATGGGAGCTCCTCTTAGAACCGGAAGTCGCGCTCGCCGGCGCGGACGCGGGCGACATAGGCGGCGCAGGCGTCGCGGCGCCCCTCGGGAAGCAGCGCGAGCTCGCGCTCGATGGTCTTCCAACCCGTGGCCGCCGTGGCAGGGCTGGCGTAGTCGGCCAGGTACTCTGCCAAGGTTATCAGGGCGTTCGGCGCGCAGAAGCTGCTGATCTGGCCGCTCTTGCAGAATTCCATGAACCGGTCGCCTGTGCGGCCCGCGCGGTAGCACGCCGTGCAGAAGCTGGGGATATGGCCCTCGTCCATGAGCCAGCCGACTACCTCGTCCAAAGTGCGGTCGTCGGACACGTCGAACTGCTCGGTGTCGCGCGGCCTCTCCTCGTCGACGTAGCCGCCCACGCTCGTGCGGCTGCCGCCGGATATCTGCGACACGCCCAGCTTGAGCGCCCGCGCCCGCAGATCGGCCGCCTCGCGGGTCGAGAAGATCATGCCGGTGTAGGGCACCGCGATGCGGATGAGCGCGATGATCTTCTCGAACATCTCGTCGGGGATGCCGTTGTCGAAGGCATCAGGGTCGATGTCGCTGGCCGGCTTCACGCGGGGCACCGAGATAGTGTGCGGCCCCACCCCGAACACCGCCTCCAGATGCTCGGCGTGCATGAGCAGCCCGGCGAACTCGTAGGCGTAGCCCTCCAGGCCGAACAGCACGCCCAGCCCCACGTCGTCGATGCCGGCGGCCATGGCCCTATCGTGAGCCTCGGTGTGCCAGGCGTAATCGGCCTTGGGACCCGTAGGGTGCAGCTCCTCGTAGCGGGCGCGGTGGTAGGTCTCCTGGAACAGGATGTACGTCCCGATCTCCGCTGCCTTCAGCTGGCGGTAGGCGTCCTCGGTGGTGGCGGCGATGTTCACGTTGGCGCGTCGGATGGCGCCGTTTTCGTGCTTCGTGGTGTAGATGGTCTCGAGGCTTTCCAGTATGTAGTCCAGCGGGTTGTGCAGCGGGTCCTCCCCGGCCTCGACGGCAAGGCGCTTGTGCCCCATGTCCTGAAGAGCGATCACCTCTGCGCGAATTTCCTCCTGGGTGAGCTTGCGGCGCGGAATCTCGCGGTTCTTCGCGTGGTAGGGACAGTACAGGCAGCCGTTCACGCAGTAGTTGGAAAGGTAGAGCGGGGCGAACAGCACCACGCGATTGCCGTAGTAGGCCTGCTTGATATCGCGAGCGAGCTGGCGTATCTCAGCGTTCACCGCGGCATCGTCGCACGCCAGAAGCACGCTCGCCTCGCGATGGGTGAGCGTTGTGCCGTGGTCGTGGGCCGGCGTCAGGTTGGCCCGGGCCTTCTGCAGAATGGAGCGCGCCAGCTCCACGTCGTCTTTATGGGCCTCGGCATAGGCCAAGGTGTCCATGATCTCCTCGTGATTGATGAACTCGTCGGCGCGGGACGAGCGCACATCGTAGCTAGCCACGTTGATCCTCCTTCGGACTCGGCTCGGCCGCATCTCCCCGGTCGACGACGAGGCGACGTCCCAGCGGTGCGAGTTTTCGCTCCAGCTCGGCCCATTTCTGGAATGCCGTCTTCTCCGACACCGGCTTGCGGTCGTACAGCTCGTAGCTTCCCTGGAGCGCCGCGGGCGACACATTCGGCATGACGACGTTGGCCCCGGCGCCGATGGCGCGCTCGCGGCCGTCGGGCTTAAGCGCCTCCAACGCCGTGGTGGCCGGCAGCAGCGCCGCGGGCTGCATGAGCCGAATCAGGGAGAGCAGGTAGCACGTGAGATCTACCGTACCGGCCTCTTCGTTCGCGAAAGGAGTCCCGTGATGGGGAACGAAGGGGCCGATACCGCACATCTCGGGCTTGAAGTACTCGATGAACTTCAGATCGGCGGCAATGCGCGCCGGCGTTTGGAAGGGCGAGCCCACCATGAAGCCCGCGCCCACGGCATAGCCGAGCTCGCGCAGGTTTCGCAGGCACTCCATGCGAGCGTCGAAGCTCATGGCCGCGGGGTGCAGCTGCCGGTAATGCGCGGGCGTGGCGGTCTCATGGCGCAGCAGGTAGCGGTCGGCGCCCGCCTCCCTCAGGCGCCGGTAGCTGTCACGGGACCGCTCCCCTACCGACAGCGTGACCGCACAGCCGGGAAACGACGCCTTCAAGTCGCGCACGAGCGAGCACAGCCACGCATCGGTGAGGGCCGGACTTTCCCCTCCTTGGAGCACGAAGGTGCGGAAGCCCGCGCGACAGGCCTCCCGGGCGCTGGCCATAACCTGCTCGGGGCTCATCCGGTAACGCGCGCAGCTCCGGTTGCTGCGCCGTATGCCGCAGTAGTAGCAGTCGTTGCGGCACACGTTGCTGATCTCGATGAGCGCGCGGGTGAACACCGCGTCGCCGTACACGCGCTCGCACGCCTCGCACGCCCGACCGGCCAGCTCGGCGGCCAGCTCGGGCGTGCGGGCGACGACGAGCTGCTCGTACTCGTCGGCGGAAAGGGGGCGCCCAGCCGCCAGGCCATCGATGAGCGCCGATATGGTTCCTGCCATGGGACATCCTCCTTTCTGGAAACAATGAGGGGCGGGACGCAGGTCTTTCCCCCGTCCCGCCCCTCCTCGAGCGGGTATGCCGCCCTCGGTGCTAGATCTGCCACGTCTCCTGGTCGGTGTGCAGCCATTCGTGGGCCGTGTGGGAGAGCGGCTCGCCGATCCAGTCGGCATATAGCTGCGCGATGTCGGGGTTTTCGTGGGAGTAGCGCAGGGCGTCGCCGGCATCCAGGCGGTTCAGCACGCCCGCGCGGTCGCTCGCCAGCTCGCAGTTGAACGAGATGGGCTGGCCGCCGCCGCCCACGCAGCCGCCGGGGCAGGCCATGATCTCGACGAAGTCGAAGGCCGCCTCGCCGGACTTCAGGGCATCCAGCAGCTTCGCCGTGTTCTCCAAACCGCTGGCCACGGCGATGCGCACCGTGGCGTCGCCCACCGCGAGCTCGCGGGAGATCCACGGGGTCTCCGGCGTGGCGTCAGTGGTGTCGCACACGCTGAAATCGGGGTTCTCGCCGGTGATGAGGAAGGCCGCCGAACGCAAGGCCGCCTCCATCACGCCGCCGGTGCGGCCGAAGATGGTGGCCGCGCCGGTGGACAGCCCCAGCGGGTTGTCGAAGGGGGTCTCGGGCAGGGCCGCGCAGTTCACGCCCACCATGCGCAGCAGGCGGTCGAACTCGCGCACCGTGAGCACAGCGTCCACGTCGGCATCGGCCTCGGTGGCCAGCTCGGGCACGTCGCACTCGTACTTCTTCGCCACGCAGGGCATGATGGACACGACGAACAGGCGCTTACCCGCCTCATCGGCCTCGGCCGCCAGGGTGTTCTTCACTACGGCGCCCAGCATCTGATGGGGCGATTTGGCGCTGGACAGCTGGGCGGTGAACTCGGGGTAGTGCAGCTTCACGAAGCGCACCCAGCCCGGGCAGCAGCTGGTGAACATGGGGCGCGGCTTGTCGGATCCCAGGAACTCCACGAACTCGTTGCCCTCTTCCATAATGGTGAGATCGGCCGCGAAGTCGGTGTCGAACACCTTGTCGAAGCCCACCGCGTGCAAGGCCGCAGCCAAGCGTCCCGGCGTGGCCTCGTCGCGAGAAAGCCCCACGCCCTCGCCCCACGCGGAGCGCACGGCCGGGGCCACCTGCACCACGGTTTCCACAGCCGGGTCCAGGATGGCGTCCATGATGCGGCTCACGTCGTCGCGGGCGGTGAGCGCGCCGGTCGGGCAGTGGGTGATGCACTGGCCGCACAATGCGCAGCCAGCATCGGCGATGGGCAGGTTGTCGCGCACGATCACCTTCATCGAAGGGCCTACGCCCGTGAAGTCCCACACGCCGCAATGCTGCACCTTGTCGCAGATGGCCACGCAGCGCATGCACTTGATGCACTTGCTGCTGTCGCGCTGCAGCGGGAAATCGGCGTCCCACGGCTCCGGCACGGGCAGGGCCTCGCCGGCATCCTGCACGTTGAAGGTGCTGGAGAGGAAGCGCAGGGCGCAGGTGTCCTGGCGCACGCAGGTGGCGCACAGGGCCCGATGGTCGTCCATGATGGCCTGCAGGTTCGCCCGGCGCGCCGCAGCTACCTGCGGGGTGTCGGTGCGCACCGCCATGCCCTCGGCCGCGGCGGTGTTGCACGCCGCCACCAGGCCCTGGCCCTCTACCTCGACCAGGCACACCCGGCACGAGCCGATGCAGTTCAGATCCTTCAAATAGCACAGCGTGGGAATGTTAACGCCCGCCGCCGTGGCGGCCTTAAGCAGCGTGGAGCCCTCGGCCACCTCCACAGCCTGGCCGTTCAACGTGATGGTTACCATGCCTCAAGCCCCCTTCCGGTCAGCGCGCCTATGCCGTACACATCGCACCGCAGGCAGCGGCGGCACTCCTGAGCCGCCTCCTCGTCGGTCATCGGAACCTCGACGCCCTCGAAATCGTGCTTGCGCTCGCACGCCGGGCGCTCGGCCACCTGCACGCGACCGTAGGCCGTCCGATCGTTGGGACGCGCCGGCGGCACGGCGGCGCCGCAGTCCAGCTCGTGGTGGAACCCGAGCTCGTGGTCGATGTTGGCCGCGGCCGTCTTGCCCGCCGCGATGGCCATGATGACGGTCTTGGGGCCCCACTGGCAGTCGCCGCCCACGAAGACGTTGCTGAAGCCCGGAGCCCGCAGGTACTCGTCGGCGCACAGGTACGTCCGGTCATGCTCCATGCCGAACTCGCTGAACGGCGCGCATTCGATGGCCTGACCAACGGCGATAATGACCAGATCGGCCGCAAGCCGCACTTCCGGCCTGCTGGCAGCCACGGGAGCGGGGCGGCCGCCGCGCACCGCGCCGATGCGCTGGGGCTGGCATATGAGGGCCACGGCCTGGCCGTCTTCGCCCACCTCGATGCGGGCCGGCGCCTGCAGGCACATCATCTCGACGCCCTCGGCCATGGCAGCCTCCACTTCGGAGGGCAGCGCGGTCATGTCCTCCAGCCGACGGCGATAGGCCACGGTGACCGAGGACGCATGGGCGCGAATGGCCGTGCGAGCGCAGTCCATGGCCACGTTGCCGCCGCCGATGACCACCACGTTCTTGCCCGTGAAGTCGGGGTAGCGCTCGTCGCCGATGGCCTCCAGCACATCTACCGCGCTCATGACGCCCGTCGCGTCGGCGCCTTCGATGGAAAGCGTCTTGCCGCCTTGCGCGCCGACGGCCACATACACGGCGTCGTATTCCTCGGTCAGCTCCCGCATCTCGTCCGTCTGGATGTCGCAGCCCGTGCGCACCTCGATGTCGCCGGCGGCGAGCACCGCGCGAATATCCTCGTCCAGGCGCTCGCGGGGCAGGCGGTACGAGGGAATGCCGTAGCGCATCATGCCCCCCAAGCGGTCGCGGCGCTCGAACACCGTCACCGCATGGCCCATCAGGGCCAGGAAGTAGGCGCAGGTGAGGCCCGAGGGGCCGGCGCCCACCACGGCGACGCGCTTGCCCGTCGCCGGCAGCGGCTGCGGGGTCTCCACCGTGTCGGCGGCCACCGTGTCCACGATGTACTTCTTAATACCGCGAATGTTCACGGGCGCATCCACCATGGTGCGGCGGCAGCGCTCCTCGCACGGATGCTCGCACACCAGCGCGCAAGCGGTGGGGAACGGATTGTCCTTGCGAATCATCTTCACGGCCTCGGCGGCGCGGCCCTCCTCGGCCAGCGCGATGTAGGCCGGCACGTTCACGTGAGCCGGACACTGGGTGACGCAGGGCACCGTCTGGCGCGTACCGGGCGCACAGGTGCCCGCTTCCACATGACTGGCGAACTCATCGCCGAAGGCGTCGAGCCCCTCCAGCACCATCTGGCCCGCCTGCCAGCCCACCGCGCAGTCGGCCGTGTCACGCAGCAGCGCGGCCTTGGCGCGAATCTCGCCAACCGTCGCCTCGGTGGCGCGGAACTCGGCCACGTCGCGCAGCAGCGCCGCGATCTTCGGCATGCCCTGAGCGCACGGCGTGCACTTGCCGCACGTCTGCACCATGCTCGCCTGCAGCTGCCCCAGCAGCATTCCCACCGGGCACTGCCCCGGAGGCATGGCTTCGACGCGACGCGCGAACGCCTCGACGAACGCTCCCATCCGCCCGTCGGCTTTCGCCGCGGGTTGTACCGTTAAACGCCCCATAGCTCTCTCTTTCCTGTTGAGGATCAACTGATACAAGGTAACGCGCGCCGTATTTCCAATTGGTAACATGCGCCCCGCACGGCGCCTTTGAACGGTCGACGACATCTCGCTTGCGCCCGACGATGCGACAGGAGCGAAAGGATACCCATGAACGACTGGCCGGCCATAACCGCTGAAGAGGTTCCGTGGCAGCTGCGCGACGAAGGCGCCTATCGCACGGCGCGTTGTTCGCGCCTCCCGTGCCCGGCCGCATCGATACGTGCCTGAACGATCTTTGCGCCTTCGCGGAAGTAGAGGAGCTAGGCCCCATCGCCAAGGCGACCCTTGCTCATGCCCCCGAGCTGATCGCCATCCTCGATGAGATATCGAGCATGGCCGGCATACGCCACCTCGTGGCAGGAGTTTAGTCTTTGCTGGAGAAGGCCAGCCTAACAGCGGTGGGCGTGGACTATGAGATCAGCCATTTCGGCAGCGGTTTTCGTAGCGATATTGGCTTGGGCAGCGAGCTTCCTGTCATGAGTGACCAGGTAACGTGCCTTGCAAAGTTCGCAGGCAGCGAGCACCGAGCCGTCCTCGTAGTCGGAGGTGACATCGCGATAGTGTCGGGCCAGCCACGCCGTGCGGTCGTCCAGGGGGATTGAAACCGCCAGATCGGTCATATGGTCCACGCAGCTCCAGGCGAAGTCGTTTATGCCGTGTGCCGTGCGCTCGTCAACTACACCATCGTTTTCGCGGGCCTTTTGCTTCAGATATTTACTGACAATGTAAAAAACCTCGTTGACAGCATCGGCAGGCGTTCCCAAGTTGGCATCGTATTCTTCCGCAGTACGAATGAAGCGGACGGCCTCCTCATGGAGAGCACGTTCTTTCAGATAGAAATCAAGCCAGATGTTTTTGTCTACGACAATAGCGTTCTCGCCAACCATCACCAAAGCCCCCGTTCAACCATCTTTTCTATTTTCGCTTCGTAAAGAAGCTCCTCAAGATCTTCGTCGGTGAGCGTCCGCGAAGGCTCAGGGGGGATCCCCAGCTCCTCTCGCTGGGTTTGAAGCGATGCCAGAAAATCTGTAACAGCTTGGGCGCGCTTCTCGCCTTCGCTCACGGCGGCGCTTGGCTCCGTGCCGATAAGCGACTGCAGCAGCCCTTCGCTCTCGTTGTCGTAGCGGGCCGCGCACTCGTAGAGCCGCCGCATGGCCTCCGACGGCGTGCACCCGAACCGGGCGAAACGCTCGTCCCCACGGCGCTTCAGCTCGGCATCGATCCGAAAGTTCATTTGAGCGTTCGGCATAGCTACTCCTTCCGTAATGCTAGCAGTATAGCATACTCATCCACAATACAGTGATGGCAAGCATGACCGCGCCGAGGGCCACGAGAAACAACGGCGCCAGGACTGCCCCGGGCCACAAGTCACCGAAGTAGACAGAGCCGAGCACCGCGCAACTCAACGCCATCCCCAGCACTACGAAGAAAAGGCGGAAACGAGCGAAGAGGAACCGATCCCAAAGGGGGAGGAGCAGAAGAGCGTCCGCTTCGCAAACTCCCAGCAGCCCATGTCAGCAACCAAGTTTTATTTGTTGCTTATTCGCTTCTCCAAATCTTAATGAGCGGAAGCGAATTGCATTTCACTTCCGCTAATTGTATAGTGGGGAAGCGAAATGGAGCGAAAGGATCCCCATGAACGACTGGCCGGCTATAACCACCGAAGAGGCTCCATGGCATCTGCGCGACGAGGATACCCACCTCATCCCGAAGTCCCGGCGCAGGAAGATCACCTCCACGTACCAGGCGGCCGTTCCCGCCGAAATTTGCCATATGCGCCCCAAGCTCTCGGCCGAGCTCACTGAGCGCCTCGCTGACACTCGGACGCGTCTTGCCCGGTTCGATGAGCGCCAGGATTCGCTGCCCTTCAACCTTCCCAGCCTCTTGTTGCGCAGCGAATCGGCGGCGAGCTCCCAGATCGAAAACCTCACCTCCAGCGCACGGAATATAGCGTTGGCCGAGCTGTCATCCTCCGCGCCGTCGAACGCTCTCGTCATTGCGGGGAATATCGATGCTATGCGATGCGCACTCGATCTTGAGGGCACCCTCACGATTGAAGGCATTCGGCAGATCCACCGCCAACTGCTCAAGAAGGCCGCCTTCGATTTTGCGGGGGAGCTGCGCGATGAGCAGGTGTGGATCGGGGGCACCCCCTACAGCCCGCATGGCGCGCTATTCGTGCCGCCCGTGCCCGCGCGCATCGATGCATGCCTGAACGATCTCTGCTCCTTCGCGAAGACAGAGGAGATAGACCCCATCGCCAAAGCCGCGCTCGCCCACGCCCAGTTCGAGACCATACATCCCTTCATCGACGGGAACGGGCGAACAGGCCGAACGCTTCTCCATCATATGCTGCGCGGCGACGGCGTCCTCCTTCACGCAACGGTGCCCATATCGGCGGGTCTGCTGCATGATATCGACGACTACATGGGCGCGCTCTCACACTACCAGCAGGGCGACCCGGCACCCATCATCGAGCAGGCCTGCAGCGCAATTGACCTGGCTTTGGTTGTCGGACAAAGGACGTCGCGAGCTATCGCAGATCTCACAGAAAGCTGGACGGCGCGCATGCACGAGCGCTCAGGATCTCGCATTTTCGACCTGCCCGCGTTGCTCGTAGAGCAGCCCGTCGTCAACTCCGGCTACGTGGCGAACGGGCTTAGGATAACCCGCAGGGCGGCAACCTCCATCATCAACAGAGCCTGCGAGTACGGCGTGCTGAAGCCCCTTGGGAACATGCGCCGCGGCGATTTTTACCAAGCCCCCGAGCTGATCGCCATCCTCGACGAGATATCGAGCATGGCCGGCATACGTCGCCTCGTGGCAGGAGCTTAGTCTTTCTTTGAGGGACGGCGCAACCTCAACGGGCAAGCGAGCGATGCGGTCCGACGCACCCCTAACGCAAAATGGCCGTCCCGAAGGACGGCCGCTCATCGTTATGGCACCGTGGCTTTACGCGCGGGTGCGGAAGGGATCGGCGGCAGCCAGAGCGCCGAAGCCGCCCAGGGCGAGGGCAAGCCAGCCCATGGCGCCCGCGGCCACGATGGCGTCATCGGCCTTCCCCAGGCCCAGAGCCTGCCACACGCCCAGCAGCACCATAGCAGCAGCAACAAGAGCAATGGCGGCAATCCAGAGGTTCTTCTTCATGGTCTTACCCTCCTTTGGTAAGTCGGTTTCACAAGCGCGTCCTCGAACGCGGAATGATGATGATATTCATCCACAATATGCCGTCAACACCTAAGAAGGCCCTGTTCACAGGGCCTTCAAAAAACTCCGGGTGTAGATTGGGTTTAGTCTGCCGTCCACCTCCGCGACCGAACCGCCGACGGCAACAGGGACGGCTGCCCCCTAGTCGCGCTCGCCGGGTTGACGCACGGAAATCTCCTGGGACTTCACCGACACACGGGAATTCGGGGGCACCGAGAAGGTGACGAAGGTGCTGCCGGCGATAACCGAGCCCTTGCCAATGACCGTCTCGCCGCCGAGCACGCTGGCGTTGGAGTAGATGGTCACATCGTCCTCGATGGTGGGATGACGCTTCACGCCGGCCAGGCGCTGGCCGCCGCGGGTGGAAAGCGCGCCCAGGGTGACGCCCTGGTACAGCTTCACATGCTCGCCGATGACGGTGGTCTCGCCGATCACCACGCCCGTACCGTGATCGATGAAGAAGTAATCGCCGATGATCGCGCCGGCGCCGATGTCGATACCGGTGGACGAATGGGCGATCTCGGTCATCACGCGCGGGATGATGGGCACGCCCAGCTCATAGAGCACGTGCGCGATGCGGTACACGTAAATGGCGTACAGGCCCGGGTAGGTGAAGATGACCTCTTCCTTGGAACCCGCCGCCGGGTCGCCATCGTAGAGCGCCTGCACGTCAGTGAGCAGGGTGCGCTGAATTTCCGGCAACGCGTCAAAGAACTTGGTGCAAATGTCGGCCGTCTGCTGGCAGATAGAATCGGAGGTGCAGCCGCCGCACAGGTGGTTGCCACTACCGATAAGGTCGTCGCGCTCGTCGGAGGTGTAGGTGAGCGCCAAGATGAGCTGCTGGCGCAGCGCGCTCTCAATATCGATGAGGGTTTGCCCGATGAAATAGCTGGGGCTGGTGGATGCCGACAGCATCTCAGGCCCGAAGTAACCGGGGAACAGCACGCGGCGCAGCTCGGTGATAAGCCCCTTGATAGCCGTGCGACTGGGGAAGCGGCGGCCGGGCTTCGTGAAGAAGATCTCGTCCGCCTCGTAGTTCTTCTCGATAGCGGCGACAATACGCTCCAGGTTGTCTCCGAACATGGGGCCTCCTCGTAGGGTCGGGGCCGGGTGACCGCGCGCAGGTACCCGGGCGGGGCGCGCAACCGGCGGCACCCCCAAGGGTTTTCGATAGGATAGCAGATCGGCGACGCTTTCCTATCCGCGGGTACGGCTGCGGAACGAAACGGATACCATCAAGGTGAAGATACTAGATGCCCGAACGACGCCGAACCGCAGCCCCGAGCAGCTGGCGTCTTTGCATCGCACGGAAGCCGGCCTCGCGACTTCCCACACGCAAGCAGCCCCGTTGCCCTCGCTCGCCGGGGCTGCTGGCTTTCTCGAGTTCCGAGCCGGCCGGGCGCCATTCCTCCCCATCGGCGCCCGGTCGGCTCGGTGCTTCTCGCTGAAACGTCGTGCCGGGCCCTACCCCTCGCGGCCTTCAGAGCGCACGCCCCGCTGCAGCTCAACGGGTCGCGCGGCAGGCATACCGCCCCGCATCTCGGCGCATTCCTTCTCGCAATCGCATTCCACCACGGCCTCCATCTGGCCGCTCGGCTCGTCGCCGCAGAACACGGCGCGGCCCGGATGGTCGGACAGGTATGCGGCCATGGAGTACTGTGTGATGTCGCTGCGGTTGATGACTCCCACGATATGGCCGTCCTCAAGCACCGGCACCTTCTTCAGATGGTTCTCGGCCAGCACGCGACACACGTTGGTCAGATCGGCGTGCACGCTCACGCAGATGGGGTTCGCCGCGCCAATCTCGCTGGCGCGCATCTGCATGACCTTCGCCAGCTTCTCGGCATAGTTTTCGTCGTCCATAACCGTGCGGTTGATAAGCACCACCGGGTCGGTGAACGAATTGCTGCGCGGGCTCAGCCTCTTCAGAATGTCGCCGTCGGAAATGAAGCCCACCGGCTCGCCCGCCTCGTCCACAATGGGCGCCGCCGAGATGTTCTTCTCCACGAACAAGCGCATGGCCTCTTCCACCGTGGCATCCTGATGCAGCGAGTACACATCGGTCTTCATAATGGAGGTCAGCAGCGACTTGCGGGTGTTTCCCTCGTCCACCGCGGCCTCCTCGCCAGGCTTGTCCTTCACAAGCGCAATGGTCATGACCAGGCCGATCAGACACAGCGCCGTGCACACGAGGAAGGCGGCGTTAATGCCGAGCATGGTGCCCTCGGTAGCACCCAAACCCGGCGAGGCAATGCTCTGCACCTGGGTGCTCACGGCAATAATGATGGCGGTGCCGAGCGAGCCCGCCACCTGGCGCAGGGTGTTGTTCACCGAGGTGCCGTGGTTCATTACCTTGTTATCCAGCGCGTTCATGCCCCAGGTGGTGATGGGCATGTTCACCAGCGTCATAGAGAACATGCGGATGGTGTACACCACGGTAAGGTACACGATGCTCGTCTCGGTATTCAGCAGCGCGAAGGCGAAGGTGGTTAGCGTCAGCAGGGTCATGCCCACGATGGCCATGCGGCGCGGTCCGTGGCGGTCGAACCACTTGCCGGCGATGGGGTTCATCACGCCCATGAGGATGGCACCGGGCATAAGCACCAGGCCAGACACCGTAGCCGACAGCCCATGCAGCGACTGAATGTAGATGGGCATGAGAATGCCGGCCGCCAGCAGAGCGCCCTGCACGAGCATGCCGATGATGGTGCCCACAAGGAAGCGGCGGTTCTTCAGCACATCGACCCGCAGCATGGGGTGAGGCAGGCGCGTCTGGCGAATGAAGAACCACACCACGCCCACGATGCCCACGGCAGTGGTGAGCATCGGCACCAGGGTAAGACCCGCCGAGCCCAGTGCCGAGAAACCGTACAGCATAAGGCCGAAGCCCAAGGTGGAAAGGGCCAGCGACAGCGGGTCGAGCACCGAGTCGCCCTTGTTCTCGGGCGCCTTGTCGTCCACGAGGAACAGCGACGCCGCGATGATGACGAGCGACAAGCCGAAGATGATGTAGAACAGAATGTGCCAGTCAGCCTGGTCGATGACGAAGCCCGCCACCGTGGGGCCGATGGCCGGCGCGAAGGCGATAACGAGGCCGAAGATGCCCATAGCCGAGCCGCGGCGATCCACGGGGAACACCAGCATCAGCACCGTCATGGTCACCGGCATGAGGATGCCGGCGCCCGCCGCCTGCACCAAGCGGCCGCCCAACAGCACGGGGAAGTTCAAGCCGATAGCCGCCAGCAGCGTGCCCAGAGCGAACATGCCCATAGAGAACACGAACAGGCGGCGCGTGGAGAACCGATCCTGCAGATACGCCGTAATGGGGATCATGATGGCGTTCACCAGCGTGAAGCCCGTAGTGAGCCACTGGGCCGTGGACTGATCGACCGACATCTCCTGCATAATGGACGGAAGCGCCGGCGTCACCAGCGTCTGGTTCAGCACTGTCACGAACGCACCGAACACCAGGACGATCAGCATCATCCATTGCTTGCGGGTCAATTTCATGCGCAACACCTCATTTGCCTGGCCGCCCCTTCTCCCCGCAGGGCGGCTCGCTCGTCTTATGCTCAATAGAAACTGGACTACTCTACCACCGCCGCTCGCGACCGCCCCCATGCATCGGTCAAACCGTCGGCAACACGTAGGAACGGCGGCAGCGGGCTGCAACAGGCAGAAAACCGCGGGTAAGCGGCTGATAGGATGGGGGCCGAGAGAGGACCGCTCTCCCGCGGATGGCCGGAGTTGAAATCGGTCCGTCGGCGCGACCTGAGCCCAAGGGCAGTCGCAAAGACGCGAGAGCCAGAACGTGGTGTCGGCGAGGTACCCACTCGTAATAATATGATGGCAGTTTCATCACCTGCGGCGGCGCAGGGCGAAAATCACCTAGGATATGTCTCACTTATTTTCATCGAGACGAGGCGGCCGCGCCGCTTCGCGAAGGGGTGTTTCATTCTATGCAAACCGTTGTTTGCCTGTTGCTCGTTGTGCTCTTCCTGCTGATGAACGCGTTTTTCGTCGTAGCCGAGTTCGCGCTGGTACGCGTGCGCCGCAGCCAGATCGATATGGCCGTGGCCGAGAAGCGCCGCGGTGCCGAGGCCGCTCGCGACGTGACCACGCATATCAACGCGTACCTGTCCGCCTGCCAGCTGGGTATCACCCTGGCCTCTCTGGCCATCGGCTGGCTGGGCGAGCCGGCCGTATCGGCCGTCTTGGAAGGCCCGCTGCTGGCGCTTGGCCTGCCCGAAGGCGCTATTCATCCCATCTGCGTGGCCGTGGGTTTCTTCATCGTGACGGCCCTGCATGTGGTGGTGGGCGAGCTCATCCCGAAATCCTTCGCCATTTTCTCCACCGAGCGGTATGCCCTGCTCACCGCCGCTCCGCTGCGCGTGTTCTATCGCATCACCTATCCCATCATGGTCATCTTCAACGGGGTGACCAACGGCGTGATGCGCCTGTTCGGCCATGACCCGGCCGACGAGCACGAGGTGTACACCGGCGACGAGATCAAGCTGCTTATCGACGAGTCCACGGAGAACGGCCTCATCGACCCCGAGCAGAACGAGTTCGTGGACAACATCTTCGATCTAGGCGACAAGGACGCCGAGGGCATCATGACCCCCCGCACCGACGTGATCTGCCTGGATACCGAGGATACACTGGAGGAGAACCTTGAGCTCATCCGCCAGTACAAGTACTCCCGCTATCCCGTGTGCAACGGCTCGAAGGACCACATGGTGGGCTTCGTGCACACCAAGGACCTGGTGGACATGCCGCTTGACACGCCGCTTTCCGAGTGGAACATTCGCGAGCTGCCCGCCGTGCCCGAGAGCGTGCCCATCGCGAAACTGCTGGAGACCATGCAGGAGCGCTGCACGAAGATCTGTGTGGTGGTGGACGAGCACGGCGGCACGGCTGGCATCGTTACCATGAGCGATATCATGGAGCAAATCGTGGGCCGTATTGACGACGAGTATGTGCACGACACCGACGACGACGTGGAAGAGCTGCCCGACGGCACCTACCAGATCAACGGCACGCTGGCCATTAACGACTTAGTGGAGCTTTTGGGCTTCGAACCCGAGGAGGCCGACGAGGTGGAAACTGCCGGCGGCCTGCTGCTGAAGCTGTTCGACCGCATCCCCGACGAAGGCGATGTAGCCGTGTTGGAGAACCGCGGCACCAAAGTGACTTTCACGGTTCTGGCCATGGACCGTCTGCGCATCGACCGCATCTGCATGGCCATCGACCGCCCCGACGAAGAGGAGTAGCGGGCGGCCCCGAGAGCTTCGTATCCGGGCGGTCTTCGGGCCGCCCTTCGACCGAGCGACGGCCCCATGTATAATGTCCCCGTATGATCGAGGGCCACAACAAGAAGGGACATACCGTTGCAGCGCAATCACGGGCGGTGGCTCGGCAGAAATCTCCTGATAGCTGTGGCGGGCATCTCCGCCCTTCTGGCGGCCCAGTCATTTGAGGCGCCCTGCGAGATTTCCTTGTATCTTCCCCTGGGACAAGGCAGCGTGCCGGCGACCATTGTAGACGTAGCCGTCGCCTCCCTCGTTTCTTGTGCTTTGATCATCGCGGGCAACCGAGGGAGACGCGCGCTTGCGAGTGTTCCCCTCGCCATAGCAAGCGCCTCGTGCTGCCTAATGGGCTTGGCCGTGCAAGGCACAGGAGAGCCCCTCTCCATTTTCGGACTCATCCTCATGTCTGCCGGGGGAACCGTTCTTCTCTTCTGCTGGCTGGCGGCAGTCTGCGCCCAGCGCGATATCGGCATTGTCGAACTGATGATAGAGGTCGAGGTGCTCGCATCGGCGGGGGCGATTCTCCCCTCGCTTCTGTCTGCGTCATGGTGCCAAGCCCTCGCCGGCATGAGCGTGGCAGCCTCTGCGGTGGCACTTTGCCTCATCCAGCGCCCCGCGCCTTCCTCATCGGAGGCCGAGCGGTCTTTTACCCTCGAGCCATCTTCGTTGGCGAAAATCCTCTGCAGCTTTTTTGTTATCGGACTGGTGGTAGGATCCTTGCAGTACTCGGTCTTCCTGCAGCAGGCAGAAGGCGAGATGTTCCCCTTCATCATTACCGCCATATCGCTCGCACTCGTGCTCTGGCTCTTTAACCGCGGGCGAGACTTCAATCTGTCGGTATGGACGAAAGTAGTTGCGACCCTTTCGCTGGCCGCTCTTATCTTAGTGCTGTTCTCATCGACTCTCACCTACCTTGCCTACGTGTTGGCCGGCATCGCATACTCTCTTTTGGAATGCGGCGCCCTCTACATGGGATTGCTCCTGGGGCGGCTGTATCCTGGTACTCGTGTGAGAATCTTAGCCACTGCCTGGTGTGTGGGGACTTTAGGGTCCCTCCCCCTGCTGGCTTCCGCTTTTTTCGGACCCCACATCGCAAGCAGGGTCGCCATGCTCTTCATGGCCCTTCTTCTCGTCGTGGCATCCATTTGGATTCTGGAGGATCGAACCATGTCGCTGCTGTTGTCCGCAAGCGGCGGCGCGAAGCTCACCTCGCTCTCGGGTCGTCCCCTTGAATCATTCAGCGACAGCATGGGCCTGACTGCTCGCGAACGCGATGTGTTCAATCTCTATATCGTCGGACGAAGCGCCCCCTACATTGCAGAGAAGCTCGTAATCAGCGAGAGCACGGTGAAATCTCACCTGCAGCACATCTACACCAAATGCGGCGTCCATTCGCGCCAAGAGCTTATCTCACTCGTTGAAACGACCTCGAAGGAATAAATCACCTGGTCAGATGATTGTCGTACTTTTCGTATAGGGTGCTTTTTCTTGTATTTCATACGTTTCTCCTGTTTTGCGCGACTTCCGAATGCGGTGATATAGGTGCCGTCCTGATATACGACAAAAGGAGGGTACCGTGACGATGAAGGAGTTTGGGAAGAAGGGAACAATCAGCCGTCGAAGCTTTTTAGCAGCACTCGGCCTGGCAGGCGCCTCGGCCGCCGGCACCGGCCTCGTCGGTTGCGCCCCGAAGCGGCCGTCGGATAATCTCGATGACGAGAATACCGCCCTCGCTGACACTGGCACCCTGGTGGAAACTGACATCCCCGAGGACAAGATTATCGAGACGGTTGATTGCGACGTGTGCGTGGTTGGCCTGGGCGTGGCGGGGGTAGGAGCCCTGCGTTCTGCCGCTGAAGGAGGACTCAAGGTAGTCGGCGTCGAGAAGGGCAGCAAGCCCAGTGCTCGCTCGAACATGTTCGCCGCCTTCGGCACCGAGAAGACGCGCTCCATCGGAATCGAGGACATCAGCCCCACCGAGGTGGCCAACGAGCTCATGACGCAAATGTCGCATCGCGCAGACTATCGCATAACCACGAAGTGGCTGAAGAACTGCGGAGAGGCTTTCGAGTGGTACACCTCCGCATACGACGGACTCCTGTGGCTCGGCATGGAAGACGAGCTTCCCGAAGATCCTAGTCAGTTGTTCGTCTGCGCCGATACGCTCACGAGCGGCATCTATCGCTTCGGCATCGACCACGAGCGCCTCTTTGCCGGATGCTGCTGCATCAGCGGAGGAGACGAGACCCATACGCCCGTTCTGCAGGCCAATGTCGATACAGCCGTGGCCACCGGCAACGCGCAGGTGCAATTCTATTCGCCAGCCGTGAAGCTCGAGGCTGCTGACGGCCAGATAACCGCCGTGATCTGCCGCAATGATGAGGGCGAGGGCTACACGCGCTATCGTGTCTCCAAGGGCGTGGTGCTCGCCACGGGCGGCTATTCCCACAACGAGAAAATGCTGGGGCAGTATGCTCCGTGGATTCTGAAGAACCAGGACAAATTCCTGTTCTCATACGAGGTGACGGATCACGACGGCAACCCCGCCGATACCGGCGACGGCCAGCAGATGGGCATGAACGTCGGCGGCCACCTGGACGTGGGACCCCATGCGGTAATGGCTCATATTCTCCAGTTCGGCCAGGAGTTCTTCCTGCAGGTCAACGAGCACGGCGAGCGCTTCACCAACGAAGACCTCAGCATGACCAATATCGCTAAGGTCATGCAGAACCAACCAGGCAGCAAGGTTTTCCAAATCATAGACAGCCACTGGCCCGAGCAGTACCCGATGCTCGAGATGGTCATGGAAAATATCCGCAGCTATGGCGACGGCGAGGGTTTTTCAGCTCAAGCCGATTCACTCGAAGAGCTCGCCTCTCAGCTGGAACTCAGCGCAGATGCCACCCAGAATTTAACCGCAGCGGTCGCGCGCTACAACGAGCTGTGCGAAAAAGGAGTCGATGAAGATTTCGGCAAGGCAGCAGAGAAGATGTTCCCCGTGGTCGATCCTCCCTTCTACGCGATCACCTACGATATGCTCAAGCACACGTCGGTGGAAGATGTGAGCTGCATGCGATTGCTCGTTACCATGGGCGGCCTCGTAACCGACGACAATGCTCGCGTGCTCAACGACGATTCGGAGCCCATTCCCGGCCTGTTTGCCGTTGGCAACGTGCAAGGCGGACGCTTCGTGGAGGACTACCCCTTTACCTTGTCCGGCGCCAGCCATGCTGCCGCCCTCACTTACGGCTATCTGACTGGAAAGTATCTAGCCGAGCAAGTCTAAGCGATACGTACCCCATTGCGATAACACGAGTCCCGACGCGCAACTCCCTCCCCCGTAGCGCGCGTCGGGATTCTTGTGCTGTCTAAGTTGAACAGCAGCTACTTGATTTTTTGGCCAATGAAGTGTTCGACATTGTGCCACGTGATAGCCTCGAATTCTTCCTCGGTGAAGGGCATGGCGGCCAGCATGTTGTACTCGGTAGCAGGGTTCCACATGGGGAAGTCGCTGCCGAACATCACGCGTTCCACGCCGTAAGCGTGCACAAGTTCCACCGCACGGCGTGGGCCTAAAAACTCCAGGGCGCTCGATGTATCCACATAGCAGTTCTCGTCTTCCAGATATTCCAGCGCGTAATCGAACACCGACCAACCGCCGAAATGCGCCGCATCCACTACCAACTTGGGAAACGTGCGCAGGATCCTCTTCAGCCGACGTGGATGCGAATAGTCGTAGCGGTAGTCGCCCGTGTGGATGACGATGGGCAAGCGGCCCTCGATAACCTCGTACAACCGCATGAGCCGCGGGTCGTCCATGTTTACCTTCTGGGTGTCGGGATGAATCTTCACGCCCTTCAGACCCAGTTTGATGGCACGGTCGATCTCGGTCTCGACATCCTCGTAATCCTGGTGCATCGTGGCGAAGCCGATGAACTCGGGATGCTGGGCGCACTGGTCGGCGATGAAGTTGTTGATGGTCTCCACCTGACCCGGCGTAGTGGCCACCGAATGCACCAGATGGTGCGTAATGGGCGTTCCCTCGCATGCCGCCATGAGCGCATCGGCCGAAGCCACGGGCGCGGCCATCTCCACGTGGTAGAAATCGCCCACAGCATCAGATGCCTTTGCGGCGATCTTTTCGGGATAAATATGGGAATGGGCATCAATGACCGGCATGGGTGGTTCCTTCGAACGGGCCTGCTATTTTTTCTCTATTGTAAGGAAGGTCGTGTTTCGAAAAAATGACCAACCCGCTCATTTTGTTGCCATAACCAGCGAGCGGCACAGCTTCATAAGGCGAAGTTGCGACAAACTCTCCCACAAGGCACGTCTACTGTTATTGGAAATCAAATGGCGGAGGAGGAGGGATTCGACGCGCCTTCGCCTGCGGCGAACTCGCAAGACCTCGCTTCGCTCGGCCCGAAACTGCCCACTGGGCAGTTTCGCCTTCGCAGGGTTCGAATCCCAACGTTGTTGGGTTTCTCCCACAAGGCACGTCTACTGTTATTGGAAATCAAATGGCGGAGGAGGAGGGATTCGAACCCTCGTCACCGGGGTTACCGGTGAAACGGTTTTCGAGACCGCCGCATTCAACCACTCTGCCACCCCTCCGCATGGGGTGATGCGTCCCTGAAACGAACGCGGTGCCCTAATGGCACTTTCCCGCACCCACAAAAGGGATGCTATAAGAAGCGAGCCTTAGCGGCTCGCGAATAAACTCTGGCGGAGAGGCGGGGATTTGAACCCCGGATACGCTTTTGGCGCATACACGATTTCCAATCGTGCTCCTTCGGCCAGCTCGGACACCTCTCCACATAGCCTAAACTTCGCACAAGCGAAGCGTTTAAGAAGTATAGCGCACCGCACCGATACACTCAAGAAGTTTTTTCACCATCACGGGTGCAACAAAAAACGCACCCGCAGACACGCCGCGAGTGCGTTATCGCTTCTTGGAAAGCAATGACTACTCAGTTGCCCCTTCGGCAGGCTGCTGGTCAGCCGTGTCAGCCTCAGCAGCGTCTTTCTCCGCCTGCTGAGCAGCTGCATCGGCCGCGCCCTCAGCACCCTCAGCGCCGGCCTCGACGCCCTCGGCTACGGGAGCCTCGCCGTCGTTAGACCCCTCAGCGCCCTCGGCATCGCCCTCGACGGCCTCGATGTCGATCGGGTTGCCATCCTCGTCCACGGCCGTAATGCCCGTATCGCCGCCTTCAGACTCCTTCTTCGGGAAGTTCGCCATATCGACGAAGTACGGAAGTCCCTCGGGCATATCGTTCACCTTAATATCGGCGGCTTCACGCTGACCATCCAGCCAGGTGTAGTACGCCTGAGACTCGTTCTGGGTGTTGTACATGGCACGAACCGACTCCTGGAACTCCTCGGGCAGGTCGGAAAGCTTCTCCAACTTCTCGGGAGCGGTATAGACGTCAGTGCACTTGATGATATGGATGCCGTAGCTGCTCGTCACCAGATCGGAAACCTCGTCCTTGTTCAGCTCTTTCAAAGCAGCGGTATACTCGGTCACCAGATTGTTCAGCTTGTCCCAGCCCACATTGCCGCCGTCGCCCGACGTGCCGGTATCCTTGGAATACTCAGCAGCAGCCGTGGCGAAATCAAGCTCGCCCGCTTTAATCTTCTCGAGAACCTCCTTCGCCGTCGCCTCGTCGCTCGAATCGAAGAGAATGTGCGAGCTCTTCTTCGCGCCATCATAGCTTGTCAGATAATTCTGAGCCATGGTAAGCAGATCCTCATCGGTCGGCTCTGCAGCGTCCTCGGCCACCTTCGCCTTCAGCAGCTGGGTCTCCAGGGTGAGAGCAATGTTCTCACGGTACTGGTCCTCGGTCATGCCAACCGAAGCCAGAGCATCCTGCCATGCTGTGTCGGAATCGTAGTTGCCGCGCATGGAGTCGACATACTGGTTCACCTCCGCCTCGTCAGCGTGGATATCCAGACTCTCGCTTCCCTGCTTCGTCAGCTCCTCATCCACATAACCATCGATGATTTCCTGGCGCACGCTCTCGGGCGTATAGTCGTTTTCGGCCAGCCACTCACCCCAAGCCTGCTCGTCGGTGAGACCCATCGAGGTACGGATATTCTCGATGGCAGCAGTAACGGTATCTTCCTGAATCTCGGTTCCGTTCACCGTGGCGGCTACGCCTCCGGTGTAAGCAGGCGTGTTCGCGTCATTATCCGAACCTGAGCAACCAGCAACGCCCACGGCACACACAGCAGCCAGGCCGAACACAGCGAGCGACTTGGTAAAGGACAGCTTGTTCATACGTACCTTCCCTCTAGGTGACTGGATGTGCCGAGTTCGTTTCAAGAGCGTATTCGGGCACAGTTCCAGATGATTTCGAAACGCATTTTCCCATGCGAGGGCGCAAGGTAACAACCATCGCACAATTTGCCCACTTTTGATTCACGGTTCGTCAATTACAGATAGAACAATCCCCACGTCAACCCTGATGAATTAACGTGGGGATCGCTTAATATGGCTCATATTCCACAAGAGACGCCCGCTTGTCGTGCTGGCTCTATCCGCTGCGGCGTGAGCACGGAGCACGTTCTGCGCGAAGTGGCTCCTATCGGAAGCCGAGGTTATTTCTTCGCGGCCTTCTTACGGTCGGTAGCGGAAAGCAGGCGCTTGCGCAGGCGGATAGACTGCGGGGTGACCTCCACCAGCTCGTCGTCTTCGATATACTCCAGGGCCTCTTCCAGCGTGAAGGTGATGGGCGGCGTCAGCTGGATGGCCTTGTCAGCCGAGCTGGAGCGCTGGTTGCCCAGGCTCTTCGTCTTCTCGACGTTCACCACCATATCGCCTTCCTTGGCCGACTCGCCCACGATCATGCCCTCGTAGCACTCATCACCCGGGCCCACGAACAAACGACCACGCTCCTGCAAGGTGTCCAAGGCGTAGGCCACGGCCTTACCAGTGGACATGGCAATCATGCCGCCGTTCTTGCGACCGGCCATCTCGCCGGAATAGGGGCCGTATTCCTTGAAGTGGTGGAACAGCATGGCCTCGCCGCGGGTGGCATTCAGGATGCGGGTTTTCAGACCCATGGTGCCGCGCGAGGGGATGCGGAAGGTGAGGTGCGTCATGGTCTCATCAGAGGACATGTCCTCCATGATGCCGCCGGCGGTGCCCATGACCTCGATGGCCTTGCCCGCGTACTCGTTGGGCACATCCACCGTGGCCTCCTCGATGGGCTCCAGCTTGCTGCCGTCGTCGGCGGTCTTGTACACCACGCGCGGACGACCAACCTGGAACTCGAAGCCCTCACGGCGCATGGTCTCCATGAGCACCGACAGGTGCAGCACACCGCGGCCGGCCACCTCGATGCCCGACTTGTCCTCAAGCTCGTTGATGCGCATGGAGATGTTGCTCTCCTTCTCGCGCATGAGACGCTCCTTCAGCTGGCGGCCACCGACGATCTCGCCTTCGCGGCCCACAAGCGGGCTCGTAGATGCTTCGAAGACGACGGCCATGGTGGGCTCCTCCACAGCGATGGGGGCCATTTCCACGGGATTCTCGGGGCAGGTGATGATATCGCCGATATCGGCATCCTCGATGCCGATAACAGCCACGATGTCGCCCGCATCGGCAGCGGTCACTTCGGCCTTGCCGAGGTTCTCGAAGGTGTACACCTTGCGAATTTGGGCGCGACGCTCGGTGCCGTCAGCTTTAACCACGAGCACCTGCTCCTTCTCGTGCAGCGTACCGCTGACCAGGCGACCCACACCAATGCGGCCCTCGTAGCTGGAGTGGTCCACAGTGCACACCTGCAGAGCCACCGGACCGTCGATATCAACCTCGGGCGCGGGAATCTCGCTCACGATGGTATCCAGCAGCGGCACCATGTCCATGTTGCCATCATCGGGCGTCATGCGGGCGTAGCCGTTCACAGCCGAGGCGTACACCACAGGGAAGTCTAGTTGATCATCGGTGGCACCCAGTTCAACCATGAGGTCGAACACCTTATCAACCGCACCCTCGGGGTCGGCGTTGGGACGGTCGATCTTGTTCACCACCACCACGATGCGCAGCCCGCGCTCCAGGGCGTGGGACAGCACAAAGCGAGTCTGGGGCTTCGGACCCTCGTAGGCATCGACGATGAGCAGGGCGCCGTCGGCCATGTTCAGCACGCGCTCCACCTCGCCGCCGAAATCGGCGTGACCCGGCGTGTCGATGACGTTGATTTTCACGCCCTTGTAGTTGATGGAGATGTTCTTGGAAAGAATAGTAATGCCGCGCTCGCGCTCCTGGTCGTTGGAGTCCAGCACGCGCTCTTCCACCTGCTGATTGTCGCGGAACACATGAGAGGCCCACAGCAGACGGTCGACCAGCGTGGTCTTGCCATGGTCGACGTGAGCGATAATGGCAACGTTTCGGATGTTCTCTTGCTTCATAGATCTTCTTTCTTGGTTGGTTGAGAGCGCAGAAATTATAGCGCTTTACGGGGTCTATTGAAGATTGCTACCGCAGACGGCACAGGGACGACAACAGGAAAGCGCGAGGAAACGCGGGGCGGAGGGGTTAAACCGCAGCGGCCGCGGACGTCACTCGTCCAGCAGCGCCTCGTACTCCTTGCGCTCGGCAGTGAGCTGATCCAGATGCGCGTTCAACGTATTCAGATTGCGCTGAGCGCCGACGGCCTGCACGATGCCCCAGATGGTAGCAGGCACTGCCATGGCGGCGATGAACCCGAAGATACCGAAGGGACGGCGGATGGTAAAGAATGCGGCCACTGCGCCAATGGCTGCCATGACCAGGCCGTTTCGACGCTCGTCGGTTACCGTATCGCGCTGAGCCACCAGCTGGGCGCGGGCGGCGGCGATGCCGGCAAGGCGCGCCTTTATCTCGGCCTCGGTGACGTACTCTACCTCCACGTCTCCTTCGGTTTCCGTCCACGAGCGGGCCGCCGTGCCCGAAGCCGACGCACCCGATGAGGCCGCACCTCCCCGGCGACCGGCGCGCGAGGAACCGCCAGTGCCGGAACTCAGCAGCTCATAGGCCTCCTGCAGGCGCTTGAACTGCTCGGTGGCACGGCTTTGCAGCTTCTCGTTCCCGGCAAACTTATCGGGATGGAGAATCTGCACCGTCTCGCGGTAGGCGACCTTGATGTCATCGGCCGTGGCGTCATCTTCCAGGCCCAATATGTGAAGTGCTTCTGTTCTGTTCATGCGAGCCATGCTAGCACGGAGAGCGGGGGACGGAAGCGGCTGCGCCCAATCTCGCAAGAAATGAGCGGATACTTCCTTGAATCTTGCACGGTATAATGGCTCAACTATCCGCCCTTCCTTCCGCGAAAGGATTACCGTGAGTCGTGCCGCCGGTATTGACGCGTTCACTTTAAAAATCGCCGCCATTATTGGCATGACCTGCAACCACGTGGCAAACATATTCGGGGAGTCATTGCCTGGGTGGATGATGGTGTCGCTTTACTCCCTTGGAGGCCTCACCTTCCCCATCATGGCCTATCTGTTGTGCGAAGGGTATCGTCACACCTCCAATATCCGCCGCTACGCTGAACGCCTCGCTGTATTCGCCGCTATTTCGCAGATTCCCTTCTCCCTTCTGTTCGGCGCAACGGGAAATGTGCTGATTACCCTGTTGATCGGACTGGGCATGCTCTGGGCGATGGATTGCGTGGCAAGCCTCCCTCTTCGCGTGCTTGCGATTCTCGGCGGCGTGGCCGCAAGCAGCCTCTGCGATTGGGGTATCATCGGGCCCCTTATGATCATGCTGTTCTGGTATTGGCACGACCGGCCGAACGGCGCAGCACTCGTTATGATTGTCGCCGCCCTGGCGTTGGGATTGCCAGCGCTTTCGTGGGCGCTCGCCGAACCCGCAGCCCTCAGTTTGGGGGTTTTGGGGTACTACACCGTGGGATTCGGCCTTTCCACCGCCCTCATCCTAGGCTATAACGGCAACCGCGGACGACCTTTGAAATGGTTCTTTTACGCTTACTACCCCGCCCATCTCCTTGCGCTGTGGGCTATAAGAATCGCGCTGGGACAGTAGCGAAACGATTTACAAAGTGGCAGCGTTGCCCAGGCATTTTTAGCTTATGCTAAATTCCATCAGTAACTCCGCTCGAACACCTGCGTCCACAGCGGCGCGATGTATGTCTTCGGAGCGACCAGCCTCTGTCAGAGCAACCACCAAAGCCGCGAATCGGCCTTCTCCCTCGACACGGCCCTCTGCGAGGCCCTCTGCGCGGCCTTCCGCACGGCCCTCTGCGCGGCCTTCCGCACGGCCCTCTGCGCGGCCTTCCGCACGGCCTTCCGCACGGCCTTCCTCGATGCCCTCGGCACGACCCTTCGCGCGGCCCTCCTCGATGCCCTTCGCGCGGCCCTCAGCGAGGCCATCCCTGATGGCTATGCGCTTCTGGATCTCCATGTCCTCTTCCCATGTGAGCAATTCCATCTTCTCCCTTCGCCACACCTCGTCGTCGTTCGCCCTCGACACGGCAGCGTCGATCTTCTTAGAAAGATCGTCATCTCCCACCTTTCCAGTCATGACGTAGTGTAGCAGGTTCCTCAGCTTCCCATCAGGCATCTCCTTCCAATGGGAAGCCGAAAGAACAATCCATTTGAATCCATGTTCTGTTACCCTTTCCCCGGCTTCGGCGCACACTACATCCAGAGTGTACACAGGCAATCCCCGACCGAAAGCATCGTGTTTGCAGATGAAGATGATGAAGCACATCGGAAGACTTTCGTACCCGGCGCCGCGGCGCAGAGAAGCCGTATCGATCGAACTTTGGTAATACCTCAACCGACGTCCGAGGTCTCCCTTGTTTGTTGTCTGCATCTCTATATCGTAAACCTCGTTGTCCGCTTTTGCGAACGCGTCGAGACGCACACCGTGCCGTGAGAGCGAGGGTCTCACATCGTACTCCGCAACCACATACTCGATTCGAGAAATAGAATGGCCCAGTATCACCTCCAAAATCTCGCGGCACAACTCGTCGTCCATCATAATGCGGTCGAACATGGGCCAATCGCTGAATTCAAGCCTCTCGTCTTTCACGAACGCCTCCCAACTCGATACTCTCAAGAGGCATCGTACTTCCGCAAAACCGTCAAATTCGAACCAGGCCATTCTTTTTCGAGCCGTTTTTAGGCCGCCTCAGCAGCGCCCCCAAGCCGTCCCGGAACCGTTCAGCAGTCACGCCAGCGCAAACGAAAAAGGAGGCCTCCGACAGGGAGGCCTCCTTCGTGACTTTTGAGCGCGGTTGCCGCGTTCGCTAGATTGCGTTCGCTAGATCGCGCTTACTAGGCCGCGCAGCCGATAAGGGCGGCCAGATCCTCGCGGCTGGCGAAGGCGCGGGCCTCGGCGTTGGGATCGCACGCGGCGATCACCTCGCCCTCCCACACCTCGCCGTTGCGGTCGAACCTGCGAGAGCGAACGACCCAGCGGAACACCGGACGGTTACGCTCCTCTAGCTTGGCAATCTCATCGGGAAATGTCATGCCAGCCAAGGTGCGCTGCAGCAGCGCCAGCTCGCTCTCTCCGCGATCGGGCATCACCAGACCGCTTTCCGGGTTATAGATAACGCCATCGCCCACGAAAGCCAGGCGCATCTTGGTGCGACGCTTGTTCTCGGCCCACAGGATGGCGCCGATCACACCAGCCACCACAACCCACCACAGCGCAGCGACCACCAGGTCAATCGGGCCGTCCACATGGTTGAACCCGAGAGCGAACCACGCCCACAGAAGCGCAGCCGCAGCAACGACCGCGATGGCCGCTACCAGCCAATTGCTCTTTCTCATAATCTATCCCTTCCTGAGAAGAGGGGCGCGAGCGGTATCACCCGCACCCTCGCGGTGTACGGTTACAGAGCCTGCTGACTCGCAGCGTGAGCGGGAACCGATTCGGAATCACTCACGCGACCGAGAATATGGTTCTCGTAGTCGTCGATGTCGTTGGTCAGGCTGAGGCGGCGGCGCACTACGATCACAGCGTAGATGGCCGTCAGAACGATACCGAGCAGCATCACCCAATGCACCCAGCAATGCGGCTCATCGAAGGCGCCCATGGGAGTCTCCTCATCGGCGATCTCCTCGGTTTCCGCCAGGGGCGTACGCTCCTGCGGGGTGGCCGCCTGGGGCGTGGCGTCATCGTCGATCACCTCGGGTGTAGCAGCCGGAACGGCAGCGGGAGTGGTAGCGGCAGGAGCGGGCACGACCACGGTCGGCGTGGCAGCGGCCGGCGTCGGCGCGGCCGGCGTGGGGGTCGCAACGACCTGGGTAGGCGTAGGGGTTGGGACGGCCGGGGTGGGAGTAGGCGTTGGGGTCGGCGTGGGAGTCGGGGTCGGATTGCCGCCCTCCGGCTCGCCCGGAATGGCAATCGCCGGCAGGATGGTGAAGTCGCCCGGAATGACCGTGACCGCGTAATTCGGGTTGGCGGCCACAGAAGCTGTCAACACGTTGCGGTAAATACCAGCACCCTCATCGGCATTGGCGCGAGAGTACGTCACCGCCAGGCTCTCCCCGGCAACTACACCGTCCACCGTGCCCGTAATAGCCGGATCGGCGGTGCCAGCGAACTTGGAAGCGTTGCTCACCGTAACGGTGACCGGCCGCGGAGTGATCTGAACGATTGCAGTGCCAGTGATGGTCTGGTAATTCGGACGGGTGATGGTGTACCCGACCTCAACCGCCCCATCGGTCACATTGCGATAGACGTTATCGGTGGAGAAAGTCACCGTTGCATCTTCGGGGGCATCGACGACCACACCATGATCGGTGCCATCGTAGGGGCCGACGTAGCCACGGACCTCGACGTTCTGATCGGCCGCGGTAACCTGAAGTTCGCCCAAGGTCTCGCCACCAAACTTGTAGTTATCCTCCTTGGCAGTTCCCGTCCAAGCCAAGGTGTATGTGTTGGATACGGTACCAACTTCGGTGATGGATCCCGTGGTTCGAATATCCACCGTCTCGCCTTCGACCAGACCGCCAACAAAAGCCTCGCTGTTAGTGAGCGCAGTTCCATCATAAGACTTCGTAGCGCTCTCCGTCGTTACCGTGTAAGGTCGCTTGGTAATTTCAAGAGTGCCGCGGCGCAACTCAACTTCGTAATTCCTGTTCAACACTTCACCAGTAGCCGTTTGGATTGTGATGTAGGAGTCCTTGAAGCTACCCTTGTAGGTTCCGGCGTCCTTACCAGAAAGCGTATAGTGGATACCCAGCACATGGGCATGCTTCACCAATCCACGGTCGCCATTTTTCTGCTCGACGGAATAGGCATTCGCTCCGACGGTCTTTTCCATACCATCGTAAACCGTAGTGGGCAAGCTCTCACCTGTGATAGCGACCGGCCTCTTCTCAATCACCACTGTGCCTTGAACTTCCTCAGTGGTGAGATAGTTCGGATGGGTAGCGCGCACCCACACCGTATAGATGCCTGCGTTTTCAAAGCTGGGAGCCGCCGCCGTCCAACTCGTCTCTACATCGGGCGTCAGCGTGTACTCAATGATGGAGCCAGGCTGAAGAGCCTTTGCTATCACCGAGTGCGGTGCTCCATCGTATACAAGGCGAGCACCTTGGATGTCGGCAAAATTGATTCCCAGCGTACGGTTGCCCGAGGCCTTTTCGATAGTCATTTTCCCAGGAACAAACTCGATGGTGTAGTTCTTCGTCACATCCCTCGTGCCCTCATACACCCTTACGTCAACCGGTAAGGCAGGCTCAAAAGTTCCGGTGTAGGTGCCCGCGTTAGTTCCCTTGAGAGAGTACTTCACCGATGCGTCCTGGCCGCGTGCATAGCCGTTGCCGTCAACCTGCACTCCATCATAAGAGAACTCAAACCCGTTGTACGTCAGTCCTTCTTTGCTCTCTCCCACAAACTTAAGGTGACGCTTATTAATCGTAAACGTCGCTTCTACATCTTTCTCTCCCTCATAGTTCGGGGAAGAAACACGCGCAACAACGGCGATAGTGTCCGCATCGGTTATCTGAAGGGCGGCCGGGTCGCTCACCCATTGAGGCACGGTGCCATCTACGTCCTTCAGGCCGTACTCAATTGTGTAGTCTGCACCAGCCGGCAGCACCGTTGCTTCTTTGATAACCAACGGGGTGCCGTCATACATTTTTTTGTCGCCCTCAAACGTGACGGTCAGGGCCTTCTCGATCTCGGTAGAAGGCTTGATGGTTCCCCTGCCTGCTTTGAACGAAAGGGCATAATCGCTCAGCTTCGTGGAACCCATAGGTGTCACATGCACAAGCTCGTTCTTGATGGAGCCATCCTGAGAGCCTTCGACGACCAATGGCATGCCTTCATGGACAGAAGCAGTCGCATAGGTCACTTTCATGGTGCCATCCGTATTGAGCTCGGCCTGAATATCCTCACTAGAAAGAATGCCTGCATTGGCACCCTGATTTTCGGCCGCAACGAAGTTGAGGCGCGCGTTAGGATTCAGATTTGCATTTCCATCGTAAGTCTTCTCCTGATCGGGAAGGATCATCTGCACAGGCCGCTGCTTGATCTTCACTTCAGTCGCTTCGCTCATCCAAACGATCTTGTCGTCGCTATTCACAACGCGAACCAGTACCGATGCGCTCTGGTCAACGTGGGTCGGAAGTGAAGGATCATTCGCCTCGAGCCAAGTCAGCTCTCCATCACCGGCGCCAGGAGTCAGAGAACTCTTCTGAACCGCGTACTGAAGACGCTCCCCATTAATGAGTTCACCCGTAAACTCAGGAGTATGGGAGCGACCATCATAGACCTCATCGTAAGGTGTAACAGCGAATGCTTGAGTGTTACGCTGCCATTGAGCATAGTAGGTGGTGGTGCCAACAGGGAACTTCTCAGGATACTGTGTTACATTAGCTCCCGAGCCATCTTTCTCAGTGTTCCATCCCTCAAAGGTATACCCGCTCTTGTTCGGGATAGCGATGGGGAAAGCTTTTTCGATGACCTGATCCGTTACGCCTTCAATGCTAGCCGGAGCGGACTCGCCACCATTGGCATCAAACTCAATGACAGCCTTGTTCGCAGTCCATTTGCCAATAAAGAGCACATCCTTGGAAGGCATGATAAAGGAGCCATTAGCTACCGTTACGTCGTTTGTGGTCCACCCCACAAAGGTGTAGCCTTCAACAGCTTGCGGAGCATCCAATACTTTTACGGTTGTGCCAGCCTGCTTCTTTTCTACACCAGGAAGGACTTGGGCTCCCTGGGGAACATCGCCTTTATAGGTATATTCAACATTGAAATTGAGGGGGATGTACTTGCCGTAGAAGGTAATGTTCTCCGTTGCTGTCGAAAGCTGCTCTTCAGTCGCGGCTTTCGTGCAGTCTTCGTCCGTAAACCAGCCTGAGAACTTCATTCCCTTTTTGTCCGAAACGGTTGGCTGCGTGATTGCAGAGTTCCTTTTCATGGTCTTTGGCCACGTGTCCATAGGTTGGAAAAGACCGTTCTCATTTGCAATCTCAAAGTTCACGGTTACGTAGTCCCCGTGGTAATTGATGTTGGCAATGCCATCAACGTGGTAAGTAGCCGTACCGCTATCATGCGACACCTTGCCGTCGTTCCAGCCGTCAGACACTACGCAGCGCGTCCAAGTAATTGAATAGGTACCCGGTTCGTTACTATCCTCCGAATACGTATACTCTTCTCCATCGACACCGATAATTGTTGGAAAGTCCCCTTCCGGACATTGGTTAATGTGAGTTGTCGGAAAACTCTCTTCTACGTTATCAGATGCGGGAGGGGCATTTACCGTACCCTTGCCCAAATAAATCCAAGAAGTCTCATAGTTGTCACCGTAGGCGTCGCTCTCCTCTACACCCGGCCTCATCAGATAATAGTGAGCATCCTGCACCACATTAGTAGCGGCACGAGAAACCTTTTTGGACGGACTCTTCTCGTCGCTTTCGGCGGGAGAGTTAGAGACGCCCTCGTTATCCACATCTTCAAGCGCGGGCGTCTGCTCGTCGACATCATTGTCCGCAGGCTCATCGGAGTCGGTATCTTCCTCAACAGGATCAACTACCTCCTCGTCGCCTTCTGCAGACTCAGGATCGGGGGCGGGCTTCTCTTCGGGGACCGCCGCCTCCTCGTTCTCTTCCTCAGGGTCAGCCTGATCGTTGGCATCCTCTGACTCTTCCGTCTTTTTGTCGCCTGCCTCGTCGGCCGCCTCCTGAAGTTCTTCGCTCTGGGCGATAGCCGCATCTTCGTCAGCGTTCGCGAGATCGGTGAACATGGTGATGTTCAGGAACGAGAACACCAACAACAACGACAGCAAGACCGACAGGAACTTGCCCTCGGTGGTGTTCCGCGCGTCCATGAACCGCGCGAGACCTCTCATATCCCACACCTTCTTTCTCCCACAATATGGGTGTTGATTCCGCTACCTCATACGGGCATGCACCCATATAAAAAAATTCCGCTGCTGAAAGGTAACGCGACATCCCTTTACCCTTCAGCAACGGAATTTCCCCACGGTAGACTAGGGGTTGTTCTAATGTAAACGAATTGAAATAACTGGTGTAGTGTCAAGAAGGAAAAAGGTCATCATACTGCTCACGAAACCCCATGCGACACGCTCAAGGCTACATATCGCCGTGCGAATCGGGATGGACTACCTGGCAGACACGTCCCCTAATCCTCCCAACTGGGACACCTTACCCGGTAAGGTGTCCCAGTTAGCGGCGGGCGAGGTTCGAAATGACGGTGCCGATGATGGCGAAAGCGGATCCCATGAGAACGATCCAGCCGAGAATGAACTTGCCTACCAACGATGACAGGGCCAAGATGAAGTACCCGATACCCGGCACACAACCAACCGCGCGGCCGACCACGTTGTCGTATAGCGCGGGATGCGCGTCGATGCCCTCGTTCGCATCGCCGCGGGTAATAAGCTCTCGCTTCTCCTTATCGTTTTCATCGACCCGGTGGATAACCACATCGCCATTTCGCCAGAATACCGCAATGTCGCCCGGAGTTAGTTCCTCGGGCGCGAAGGGCTCAGCGTACACCAAGCCACCTACCGGGAGAGTGGGCTCCATAGAACCAGAAACGATAGCGTAGGACTGCAACCCCAACAATCGCGGCACTAAGGTTGCGGAAAGCGCGACAGCCAGCACCCCCGAAAGCAGAATCGTACCGAGAATGGAGCATATCCGCGAGACAACGCGCAGGCGCCGCAAGCGCCTGCTCACATCACGAGAAAACTCGTCCCGCGGTGCCGAGGGCGCCCCAGCTCCAGTCGGTATGTTCGTTGTCACTTCGTTCATAAGGGATATTCTACGCTCTAGCGCGCCCTGCTTCCCTGCTTCACGAGGTCTTTTACGCGACAAAACACAAACGCGCGAAGCCCTTGCGAGCTTCGCGCGTTCTCATACCTGCACAGCTGACTTGCTCAGCCGACGCGAGCCTTACGACTGCGTGGTCTCGTCCTCACCGGCACGGCGGCGGCGCACGGCCACGATCACCACGATCAGAGCCGCCAGTGCCACGAGCGCAATGCCCAGAATCGGCAGCATGTCGCCGGTCTTCGCAAGCAGCGTATCCTTCTTGGGCTTCTCGGTCGTCGACTTCTCGCGCTCGACCGTCTCTACCTCCTCGGCATCCATCATCGTGTCGTACAGCGTGATGGAGTTGTCGGAGAGCTCGGCGTTGCCGTTCTCGGTGCCCTTGGTGATGGATACGTTGCCGTAGTCGTCGATGACGAACTCGACGTCGTTGGCCAGGCGGTACTGGTTCGGTGCCTCAACCTCGCGCAGGAGGTAGGTGGTGCCGACGTTCAGGGTCTTCTCCAGCTTCTGCGGGGCCTTGCCCGACGTCCAGCTGGCGACCTCCTTGCCCGACTCCTTCTCCAGGATGACCAGCTTGGCACCCTCGACCCACTCGTGGGTGCGCGTGTCCAGCTTGTTCACCTCAACCTGGGTGGCCTCGTCGTACACGCCGCCGTCCTTGTCGTAGGTGAGCAGCACGTTGCCGTCGGCGCTGTGGCCGGGCTGCGTCTCAGTATTGCCCGCAGCCTTGTTGGTGGCCTCAGCGGCGGCCTGGGCATCGGTTTCGTCTGCCAGCGCAACCGCCTGGGGCTCGGCCGCAGCAGAGGCCTCGGCCAGGAACTTGGTGTCGGTGTACTGCAGAGCGTAGCCGTTGGCCGAGGAAGCGTCCTCAACCAGGTAGAAATAGGAGCTGCGGAACTCGCTCACGGTATGGCCCGCCGGAGCCGCCGTTTCCTTGAAGTAGTACAGGTTGTTGGTGGACAGACTCACGTTCTTGTAGGTGATCCAGCCGCCGTCCTCAGACGTGGCCTCGGCAAGCTTGATGTCGCCCTGGGCGTTCTCGTTCACCATATACAGCGCGTAGGTGGCGCCCACCAAACCCTCGGTGCGGTCGGTCACGCTGGTCTTGCGCACCTGAATGTCCATCGGGCGCGTCTTGTTGGTGATCGTCGGGTGCCAATCGGGGTTCAGCTTCGACATATCGCCGATATTGGCCGGCTGCGTGTCGAAGTCGGTGTACTGCTCGTCGTAGCGAACGTTCTTGTTGGCAGCCTTGTCCCAGTAGCCGTAGTACATGTCGGTGCATACCAGACGACCCGTGGCCTTGTCCTGATCGATAACCGTGGTGAAGGTGATCACCTGATCGCTGTACAGCACAGACTGGTCGTTCATGCCGCCCTTGGTAGTGTCCTCAATCACGCGGTAGTAGTAGGTGCCAGGCTTCGTGTAGGCCAGGCAGCTGGGGTTCTCCAGGTTGCCGGACACGTTGTTCGCCTTGTCAAAGTCCACCATGCCGAACTCGTCGTTGGTGGTAGCTGAAATAACCGTACCCTCGGTGTCGTTGTAGTTGGCAACCTCGATGAGCTTGAAGGCAAACTCGCCCGACTTAATGGCACGGCCCTCAAGGTTCTTGATAATCTTCGGGTCGACGTAGCACACCTGGTCCACCGGCTCGCCGCTGGCCGCGTACACACTGTAGCTAGCAGCACTGATCATATGCTGCGTGTCGGTGTTGTAGAACTCAATCACATCGACCGTGTCCGCAATAGCTTGGTCGACATCATCAGCATACCAACGCGCGACCTCATTTGCCGCCAGTACAGTCTTGTTGGTTTCGTCCTGCTTCACGTTAACCTTCACAACGAAAGCCGTTGTGTCAGCACTGCCGCCCTCAGGGGCCGTTTCCGTGACGAGGTAGTAGTGATTCTCGCCGTTCTCCACATCAAACTTGTTGCCCTGCTTCACCACATAGGAAACAGGATCGAAGGTGATCTGCGCTTCGTACGAACCGTCTTCGTTTTTCTGAAAGTCTCCAGTTCTGCCAGCCCACGTCAGCTCGTTGCCCTCCGAGTCCTTCTTGATAGGAAGATTCGCGAGCTGCTCGGCATTCTTGATCTCATCGTCAGACTCAACATCGAGCTCAACCATAGCAAAGCCATAGCCCTCAGCCGCAGGCTCGCCAAGTCCTTGGAAGTGCTTATCGGCCGTAAACGTCCAATCGCCATGCGGCTCGTAAAGATTGCTGACCGTACTTTCTTCGACACGCGTACCATTGAGAGTAATGGTCTTCACCTCAGGAGTAACTTGGAAAGAGGTGTTGTCATCATCGCGCTTCGCAGATTCGATGCCCAGCGTGATAGTAACGTCGGCATCTTCAATCAGCGTCATATAGTCGTCCCGGTCGACGCCTGCCGGCATCTCTTCTTTTAGTTTAAGATTGTTGATGGTGTACCCAAATGTATCTGCTGGATTCTTCAAATACTCCTGATAAGCAGCCTTAACGTATCCTTCGACGATAGACTCTTTACCGCTGACAACCTCAAGGTCGATATTGCTTCCTTCGTTCTCGCCCTCAAAGATCACTTCATTATTTGTGGGGTCGTACACCGAGAAATGGAACTTCTTGTTGACGTCGCTCAGATCGTTCCAACCAACTACTTGGTTCGGGAGTGTCGTGACAACCTGCTTATTAAGGGCAAGATTGAACGGAGCGTATTCCATCTTCACGTTCGTGAACGTAACGCCAATATCTCCCTCTGCCTTTTCTACCTTTTCCAGCGTGGTAGAACCCGGCGCAGCCTTGTAGATAATCTTCGTAGTCTTCAGGCTGCGGCCACCATTAGCGACGGCGACATCAATCTTCACCAAGTAAGCCGTTTCATCATAAGAGATTTCGGGGGCCGCATCGGCGTTCGAGCCATCTATGTTGACCTCTTTCTTTTCATTGATGACATACCAGTGTGTTCCCGGCTGTTCATAGGTGAAACTGAAATCTTTATACTCCTCGTCCTCAGCATCAGGAGTTGTTGTCCCTGAGACCGGTCCATCAACGGATTTGCCAACCCATATGGTACGCTCCTCCTCGGTTCCCTCCTTTACAGGAAGAGTAAGCAGAGACTGCCCGTCTTTGAGGATGACATTGTTGTTTTCGTCAACTGTGATATCTCCATCAGCAGGAGCGACCTCTTTCAGAGCAAATTTAAACTCCCCACTGTAAAGACCATCGGCAATCTTTTTCACCGGAATGCTCTCAGACGCCTTCAGATTCAGGGTGTTCCTAACCGTATTGGTGGCCTTGCCATCGATCTCTACTGAGCCTTCTTTGATCTCTGTTTCATAGACAGTCGATGTATGCATGCTGTTAGAAGCGGTGAGGAATTTTGAAACCTTTTTCGTTCCTTCCAGGGTGACCTTGACAGTCATTTCAGGCAGCTCGTCATACCCATCGACCGAGTCTTCACTCAGCTTAAACTCTACCGTCTTCTCGACTGAAGTTTTATCGTTGAAGTCATCCTTTCCCAAGCCAGGTAATCCGGGGAAAGAGATTGTTCCATCGGCGGCATTGACAGCATGATGCGTAGTTCCATCTTCTTCGACAAGAGTGAAGCTGAAGCGTTCGTCACCGTTGAAGCTTTTAGCACCATCGTCGTTTTTACCGATCTCCATACCCTGATCATTGAAGATTTCCTTGCTCAAAACGAGCTCATAAGACTTCTCGAAAGACTCGTCTTTCCAGTCATAAGAACCGAATTCGAGGGCGCCATTAGACGCAACACCACCACCATGGGTTGCGCTGTAATTGCCCGAAATATTTACCTTGCGGGCGCCGGCATAGGGGTCTTCCTTCGCTTCGCTCGTCAACCCAAGCGTGGCATCAAGAGACGCATAGCTTGTTAATTTCTTAGCAGTATTCTCTTCGTTTGCGACAAGAATCTCGACAGCATGGGTCTTGATGCTATTCGATAAGACGGTCGCTTTTGCATTGACGACAGGAATTCCTATCTCTAGTCCTCTCCACGCAACGCCATTCTCATCACCCAAATTCGTCGGCGCGATATAACTCGCCCGAGTACAGTAGAAATCTTGAGCATACTGCGCGATATCCGCTCGCTTTCCATAATCTCCATATTGAGCAAAAACACTTGTGGACTTCTCACTGGCATCGGATCCAGACCATCTACCTTCGATCCCGTCCTTCCAGCTCGTTTTAAGCTCGGCAGTTTTATATAGACCATCAAACAAGAAATCTCCGGCAGCTACTCTCTTGCCTTCGTTGCCCTGTATCACCGAATCAGTATCAAGCAGCCGCAAGCGGCCGTTAGTAGGAAACTGCGTCCCCTTCGCTTCATTTTGGAAGATAGCGGCACCATTAGTTACTGTTGTAACAGCAATACTCGCATGGGGACACCCCGAAACGCCGCCGCCAAGGCCTTCAGCTGTGTTGTGATCGATAGAAGCGGAGCTGATATTCAGAGCGCCGCCACTATTTACGAACACACCGCCTCCGCCCCAGGCATAGGTGGTGTTGGTCGTATTGTTCGTGATATTTCCCGCATTGATCTTCGCGTAAGCGTTGAAGTTGTAGTCGAGTGCACCGGTAACAAAGATACCGCCACCCTCGGAATCCTCGGCTGTATTTTTGTCGACCGTACCCCCGTCCATCGTGAAACCACAAGCAGCATCTACATAAATACCGCCGCCGGCTTGAGCTGTGTTGTCGTAGATGGTGCCAGCCTTCATCCAGAAGGACGCTGCATGATCGTAGCTAGACGTATTAGTTCTCTTTACGAACACACCGCCGCCAACTCTTTTGTTCTCCTGACCCGAGAAAATAGTGCCCCTGCCATTAGTGACAGTCGGGCCGGTGAGGTTGCCTTCGTCGTCTTCCCCACCGAGGATGAGCTTCGATCCGGCGCCCTCGACCGTAATAACTGAGCTGGTATGGGTGCCCTCGATAGTGCCCGAACCCTTAATGGTGACCTGAGCGCCGCCGGTGATGAGGATATCGCCTGTAAACGTGCAACCTTCCTCGATAGTAAGAGTATGGACGCCTTCGTCAAACGTAAGAGGGCTGCTCCCAGTGTAGTCAATGTTCTCATCAATCGGCTTCGAGGGATCGAGAACCATTCTCGACTTCACGCGAGCAGCTTCAGTACCCTCATCTTCTGAAGACTGCGGGGCGATGGCGTTCTCGGTTGTGTCCTCGTCTTCCTCGCCGGGGACTTCTACTTTGTGGGACACCATCTCAACGCCGTTGACGACGGAAACTTCGCCCTCAATGGCGTCTTCTCCCTCGGCATTCTCGGTGCCTTCCTCAGGCGTTGCATCCTCATCGCCATCCGCGGGAGCTTCTTCACCTTCGTCGGTAGCTTCATCGCCCTCGCCGGTTTCGGCCATGAGGGTTTCGCCCATCACATCGTCCTTCGAACCGTAGGCGATGCCAATCTGCGGGATAAGGGCAACAATCAGCAGGATCGACAGTGCGATTCCCAAGAATTTGATCAGCGTTTTGTTTTGCAGCAACTTGGTCATGTCGTCCTCCTCCCTTTAAGCGTTAATCGAATCGGTTGCGGTTTGCTCATTGCGCTTGCGGCGGCGCATCCACCCGTAGAGGAAGATGCCCACAGCCACCAGAACGACAACTCCTGCCGCTACGCCCATGGCCATGGCCGAGCCGGAGTCGGCCGCATCTTGGACGAGACCGGAGTACAGCGGGTTCTCGTCATCCACGATGGTGCGCTCGGTGGTGGTATCCTGACCGGCCATATTAGCCAGCGGGTTGTCATCGTCGTTGATGACCGTCTCGCCGTCGCCCGTACCGACACCCAGATCAACGCCTGCAGGCGCGGCGGCTGCATCACCGTCGGCCGCAGCATCATCGCCGTCAGCACCCGCACCCGGAGCCGCCACGGTGGTTACCGGAGCCGCATTCAGCACTGGCGCCGGAAGCTCAGCGGCCGTCGGGCGCTCGGTTTCCACAATCTGCGTGCGCCGGATGGTGATGTTTGAGCTCAGCTGGTCGTTCACATCGCGATAGTAAATCGTGTAGGTACGCGCCGGCGAGAAGGGAGCATGGCGGATAGCCGTCTCCTGGCCAGCCAGGCGCACATAGGTGTCGTTGCCCACTGCGAAGGTTTCCTCGCCGAGGATGTTCACGTAGTCGTTAGACTCGGGATCGATCTTGATCGTATCGCTGCGAAGAATCTGGCTGTTCGCGATATTCATGTACTGAACGGTAATGTCATAGGCCTTAGCCGGCACATAATCCTCGGGCACGTAGTAGACGTATTGCAGCACGTCGCTGCCCTTTTCCAGATCTTCCCACGCATAGGTGATGGGATCCATATTGCCCGACCAGGGAACCATGTCGCCCTTGCGCGCGGGTGTGTAGGTGGCCGGCTGATCCGGTGTGACGGTATAGCTTACCTTGTCGATGGTGGCACCAGTCTCGCCGTTGATTTCCACGATAGTAAGGTTGACTTCCTTGGTGGTAGCCTGGGACTGATACACCGCCGTCACCGTGCGGCCCGAGGGATACGCACCCGCATCGAAGCTGACCACGGGATCGCCCTCGGTGGCTTCGCTGCTCTGGGTCTCGATGGCCTCGTTATCCTGAGAGGGGTTGGTGGCGATGGACCACGAAGCCAGCGTGTAGTAGTTCACGCCCCAATGATTTTTCTTGCGGTCGGTGGAAACTGTCGCACCGTTCGCAGTCACCGCGCTCATCGAGAACGAGTTGGGCAGGGTGTACTGATAGCCCTTGCCCTTCACATCAACCGCGTCGCTCCACAGAAGAGCGCCGTTCTCGTCTACATACTTAATAGTAACTTGGTAGGCGCCAGCCTCAGTGTTCTTCACTTCCATGACGCGCACCTGCTTGGTGGCCTGTTCCGGCGTCAGCATCACGGTGGTGCCGCTCAAACGCTGAATAACGCGATAGTAGTGTGTTTCGGCCGGGCCCGTTTCAGTCTTCTTGGTCGTCTTGAAGAACGACTTCTTAATGGCCACTTCCTTGCCATCGCCGATATTCTCCACCACTTCGGTATCCACGATGTTGCCGTCCATGTCGACGTACTTCACCGCGCCGGAGATGGCGTTTGCCTCAACTTGCTTGTAGGTGGCAACGTACTTGTTGTCGCCTTTGGCCCTGGAGACCATCGGCTCGCCCGCCGCGTTCACCGTCTCGCACTTGTAGGCAATCGGCGCCGCGTCCGTGATGTTCTTGTAGTACACCGCACCGGCACCGATAGTATCAGCGAACTGGTCATCATCGCCGACGGTGCGAATGCCCATCAGCTTCCATTCCTCGGAACCGCCCTCACCGACGAGCTTCGCATACACCGGGCAGATAGTTCCCGTGTATATCAGGCTGCTTTTGTCGTCGCCGCGCTTGGCGTTGTACACCTTCACCGTGTAGGAGGGGAAGGCCTTCGGGTTGCCGAACACCTGCTGCAACGTTTGCGGCTCGGCAGCGGCGGCATCGGTGGAAGAGGCAATCTTCAGGGAGACAATCTGGGCGATGCGGTTGGAATCGGCGTTGCCAGCGTAGTCGGCATCGGTAGCGTCGCCCGCATCCTGACCTTCGGTGATCTGGTAGGCGAAACGCGGGGCGATCAGTGTGCCGTTCTTCTCGACTTCCAGGTAGATGTTCTTACCCGCGCCGTTTTCCACGCGGAACAGATCCCACAGACCGTCGGTAGCGTTCACCGTCATGAAATCGATACCGTGGATTTCCATGCGCTTCTGGGACTCGGCAGGTGCGGAAGGAGCTTCGTTTGTAGGCTCATCCGTCACATCGTCGGCGAACGCCTGGTTCACCAGGGAACCGGCTCCCATGGGGGCGGCAAGGGCAACGGCGAGGGCAAAGGCCAATGCTCGATGACCGAGGCGGTGGCTCTTCGCGGCGGTTGCCGTGATCTGAGTCTTCTTCACTGTCGTCTCCTCTGCTCCGCTTGCGTCTCCGTTTAGGCTGCATACGCGCATACGCGCGCGAGGCCGGGCCTCAACGCGCGGATGAATCTCTCCTCTTGCAGGTGAGCAATGCGACTCTCCTGTTGCCGCATCGTCATCTTTTTGCTCCTATTCGCTATTTTAGATGGGACAACAGCTTATTGTCTAGTTGTCGATTCTTCTAAAAGCGAACTGAAGCAGTACAGGATTCTCCCTGCAAGTATAAGAATAGTGAGATTCTGCTATTTGTCAGGCATTTTGAAAATTTGACAGGCTAATGAAAGTCTAAGGAACAGGATAATAGTTACCTTATTGTTGCTTTTTCGGCGGCGAATGGTTGGAATTGAAACAACTGGCGTTCCAGATGCGAAAGATTGTGATGGCGAATAACAGATCTCAGAAGGCCAGTTGGAACCTTCAGCGTTACGGTGTTCAGCCAAGGCAGCTGTGTGCAGCCCGCTAGGATACCCCGACCGAGGCTACAGCTGGGTCACCACTCTGCCTGACCATCTATCCCTCGCGGGGTTTGGCCCCTGGGAAGCCTCACATGCAAGAAGCCGGGCCCTACGACCCGGCTTCTAAAATCATTGGTGGAGCATAGGGGGATGCGGAAGCCCTGCTTCGCAGGTCTTCGGGACCTCGGCCTACGGCCTCGGCCGCGAACAGTCCACTGGACTGTTCGCCCCTCGCGGGGTTCGATCCCTGGGAAGCCTTACATACAAGAAGCCGGATCGCATGACCCGGCTTCTGTGGTAATTGGTGGAGCATAGGGGGATCGAACCCCTGACCTCAGGCTTGCAAAGCCCGCGCTCTCCCAGCTGAGCTAATGCCCCGTGGCGAACACTTTCTACCATTACTTTTTCTGCTTAATCGTTGCGAATCTGGGCCAGAATATAATAAACGCTCCACCGGCTAACTCGGCTCACGGTGGAGCGTTTATCGCAAAGTAATGGTGGGCCCGAATGGATTTGAACCAGCGACCTCACGCTTATCAGGCGTGCGCTCTAACCAACTGAGCTACGGGCCCTTGAAAAAGTGCTTGACTATCTTACGATGAAAGAAGGGGTGGGTCAAGGATAAATTTCACCGAATTGAAAAATTCATTTGAATGGCCGCGAACGGCAGTCGTGAGAAAATAGAATCGCAACGAGAAGGAGGTTTTCGTGGTTCCCTTAAAAGTGCTTACCTTGGTAGTCGCGGGGCCGACGCAGCCTTCGGTACTCGTGTTGCAGCCCGTGGAGGAAACGCCGGCAGGTAAGTCTCGCATTATTCCCATCTGGGTCGGTCCTCCCGAAGCCGCGCAAATCGGCATGGCCCTTGAGCAGGTGAAGCTTGACCGGCCTATGACACACGATCTGTTCCTAGATGCTATGACCAACTTGGACGCCCGCGTCGATTCCGTTGTTATCTACCAGGCAAAAGGGCAGGTGTTCTTTTCCCATCTGGTTCTGAGCCAGGCAGGGCGCCTTATCACCCTGGATGCACGACCGAGCGATGCCGTTGCCTTAGCCCTGCGCCAAGGGGCGCCGCTCTATATTGAGGAAGACGTGCTGGATTCATCGTCGTTTCCGTTCTTGTTCCGCGGCGAGCAGCAGACAGAAGCGGAGTTGGCCGAGTTCAAGACCTTCCTCGACCATATCTCGCCCGAAGACTTCGGAGAACTTTCTTAGCCCTATCTAGATTTTGTACTTTTGTTCATATACAATAACAGGCCCAGCGAAGTCCGTGTGCGGGCGGAGCCTACCGCGAAGGAGGTTCTGCCTATGAATGAAATCCTGATTGCTTTGGCCGCCCTGGCCAACGTGGTGACATCTCTACTGTCACTATGGCGGGAATATAAGCACCAACGGATGGAGAGGATAGACGAAGGGGACTAGCAGCAACTAGTCCCCTCAGTTGTTAACCCGCTCCGCCCGCGCCACTTTAACCAAGACGGGCTTTGCTGGTTTTTGCATTATAGCACACAAGGTTCTCGGAGGCTACTCCTCGGTCGCCTCGATTTCCACCTCTTCGATATCGCCGTCGTCGCCATCGATATCGTCGATGGCCAGCGTGCCGTCGGTGCTCTCCTCATCCAGAAGGTCGAGCTGGTTCTCGTCGGCGGGGCCCTCCTTCTTGGCCTTCTTCTTGCCGGTGGAGGAAATGGCCACCGCGCATACCTTGTCCTTGTCGGCCACGTTCATCACCTTCACGCCCTGGGTGGAACGGCCGAGCTCGGAGATGCCCTTTACCGGAGTGCGCACAATAACGCCCTCCTCGGACACGATCATGATCTCGTCATCGGGACCGACGATTTTCATAACCGCCAGTAGACCCTTCTTGTGGGTCATGGTAATGGTGTACACGCCCTGGCCGCCGCGATGATGCTCGGGGTATTCCTCGATCTTCGTGCGCTTACCGTAGCCCTTTTCAGTAATCACGAACAGGTCGGTACCGGGGCGGGCAATTTCCATGCCCAGCACATGAGCGTCGGCCGGCACGTTCATGCCGCGCACGCCCATGGTGCCGCGGCCCATGGCGCGGGCCTCGGACTCATCCCACAGGATGGCCTTGCCGGCGCTGGACACCATGATGACCTTCTCACCCTTGGCCACGCGCTTCACCGAGATGAGCTCGTCATCTTCCTTCAGATTGATGGCGATAAGGCCATCACGACGGGTGCGGTCGTACTGATCCATGGAGGTCTTCTTCACGTTGCCCTGGGCGGTGGCGAACATGAGGAACTCCTCGGCGGGGAAGTCCTTCGTGGCAATAACGGCCGAGATGGACTCGCCCTTCTCAAGCGGCAACAAGTTCACAATAGCCGTGCCGCGGGCATGGCGGCTTGCCTCGGGAATCTCGTACACCTTCAGGCGGTACACCTTGCCCTTGGTGGAGAAGAACAGCATGTAGGAGTGGGTGGAAGCCACGAACAGGTGCTCCACGAAGTCGGCGTCCTTCAGGTTCACGCCCTGCATGCCCTTGCCGCCGCGCTTCTGCTGACGATAGGTGCTCACGGGCAGACGCTTGATGTAGCCGGCCTTGGTCATGGTAACGACCATGTTCTCCTCGGCGATGAGGTCTTCCACCTCGATATCCTTCGCCTCGCCGGTGATGCGGGTGCGGCGCGGATTGCCGTACTTCTTCTTGATTTCCTGCAGCTCTTCCTTAATAACCTCTTTCAGCAGGTTCTCATCGGAAAGGATGCGCTTGTAGTAGGCGATCTTCTCACGCAGCTCAGCCAGCTCTTCCTCGATCTTCTCGCGCTCCAGTCCGGTCAGACGGCGCAGGCGCATCTCCAGGATGGCGTTGGTCTGCTTCTCGGACAGGCCGAAGCGCTCGGTCAGGCGCGCGGCGGCTTCCTTGTCGGTCTGGGACGAGCGGATGATCTGGATGACCTCGTCGATGTTGTCGAGCGCGATGATGTAGCCTTCCAGGATATGCTCGCGCTCCTCGGCTTTGGCCAGCTCATAGCGGGTACGACGGGTGACGACGTCTTTCTGGTGCTCGATGTAGTAGTGCAGGATCTCCTTCAGCGACAGCACGCGCGGAGTGCCGTTCACCAGGGCCAGCATGTTGGCGCCGAAGCCCACCTGCAGCTGGGTGTGCTTGTACAGCTTGTTTAGCACCACCTGCGGAATGGCGTTACTCTTCAGGTCGATGATGATATCGATGCCCTTACGGTCGGCCGCGTCGTGGATGTTGCTGATCTCGGGCAGCTTCTTGTCGCGCACCAGCTCGCCCAGCTTCTCCAGCAGGCGCTTGCGGTTCACCTGGTAGGGGATTTCTTTCACCACGATGGACGAGCGGCCGTTCTTCTTCTCCTCAATCTCGCACTTGGCGCGGATAGTGAGGTTGCCGTGGCCGGTCTCATAGGCATCCAAAATGCCCTTCTTGCCCATGATGAGGCCGCCGGTGGGGAAGTCGGGGCCGGGCATGACCTGGAGCAACTCCTCGGTGGTGACCTCGGGGTTGTCCATCATGAGACAGGTGGCGTCAATGGCCTCGCCCAGGTTGTGAGGCGGAATGTTGGTGGCCATGCCGACGGCGATGCCGTTGGAGCCATTCACCAGCAGGTTGGGGAAACGAGAGGGGAGCACCGTGGGCTCCTGCAGGCTCTCGTCGTAGTTGGGCTGGAAGTCGACGGTTTCCTTGTCCAGGTCGCGCAGCAGTTCCATGGCCGGCTTATCCAAGCGAGCCTCGGTGTAACGCATGGCGGCGGCGCTGTCGCCGTCGATGGAACCGAAGTTGCCGTGACCGTCGATGAGGGGCAGGCGCAAGCTGAAGGGCTGGGCCAGGCGCACCATGGTGTCGTACACGGCCGAGTCACCATGGGGGTGATACTTACCGATAACGTCACCGACGGTACGGGCCGACTTCATATGCGGCTTGCTGGGCGTGTAGCCCGACTCGTTCATAGCGTACAGAATGCGGCGATGCACCGGCTTCAGGCCGTCGCGCACATCGGGAAGGGCGCGGGACACGATAACCGACATGGAGTATTCCAGGAACGAGGTCTGCATCTCCTTGCCCAAGAAGGCCGCGCGCACTGTAGTGCCCTCGCCGCCGTTGGCACCTTCGATAATGGAACCGTGGGGGTTCGGCATGTTCACCATCATCGATCGAGCGCGCTCCTCTTCGGAGACGAACGACGGATCGTTGCCGTCATCGTCGGCATCTTCCACGTCCTCTTCCTCGTCAATGGTGGAGCTGGCGCTGGCGAGCTCGGCGTCCTCGTCGCCCTCGGCATCGGTATTCACATCCTCGGCCAGGTACAGGGCGTCCTCCTCGGCGGCCTCTACCTCGTCGCGCTCGTCGGCGTCGAAATTCTCGTCTTCAAAATCTGCCATCAGTTTCCTTTCTTTAGAAACTTACCGGACTCGTCCGGGGAAGGCTGGGGCAATGCGCCCGTGCTCAAGCAATGGCTCGCTCGGCGAAACAGTCCACTGGACTGTTTCGTTCGCTGTGCAACCTGCGCGCGGGCGCATTGCCCCAGCCTTCCCCTTGTCTTACATTCTCCTTAAATGTCCAGGAAGCGAACGTCGCGGGCGTGCTTCTGGATGAACTCCTTGCGGGGCTCTACTTGCTCGCCCATAAGCTCGCTCACCACGCGCTCGGCCTCGACAGCATCGTCGATGTTCACCTGCAGAAGCGTGCGGGTGGCCGGCTCCATGGTGGTTTCCCACAACTGCTCCGGGTCCATCTCGCCGAGGCCCTTGTAGCGCTGCACGTCGAACTTGCTGGGATCGTCGTACTCGGCCAGGGTGGCGGAAAGCGCCTTCTCGTCGTAGATGTAGCGCTCCACCTTGGGGCTGCGCGAGTTCTTCTTCTTCAGGCCGAAGATGGGCGGCTGGGCGATGTAGATGTAACCCAGGTTGATGAGCTCGGGCATGTAGCGGTAGAAGAACGTGAGCAGCAGGCAGCGAATGTGCGCGCCGTCAACGTCGGCGTCGGTCATGATGATGATGCGGTGATAGCGGGCCTTCTCGGCATCGAAATCTTCGCCGATGTTGGTGCCGATGGCCGTGATGAGCGAGCTGATGGTGTCGGAAGACAGCGAGCGATGCAAGCCGGCGCGCTCCACGTTCAGGATCTTACCGCGCAGCGGCAGGATAGCCTGGAACTTACGGTCGCGAGCCTGCTTCGCCGAGCCGCCTGCCGAGTCACCCTCTACAATGAAGATTTCGGACTGGCTGGCGTCCTTGCTGGCGCAGTCTGCCAGCTTACCGGGCATGCTGAACGAATCGAGCACGTTCTTGCGTCGGGTCATCTCGCGAGCCTTGCGGGCGGCCTCGCGAGCCTTCAAAGCCTGCGTTGCCTTGCCGATAATGCGCTTGGCCGGGGTGGGGTTTTCCTCCAGATACTCGGCAAGACCCTGAGTCACGGCATTCTGCACCAGCGGGCGAATCTCGGTGTTACCAAGTTTCGTCTTGGTCTGGCCCTCGAACTGCGGGTCGTGCAGCTTCACGGAAATGATGGCGGCCAGACCCTCGCGCGCATCCTCACCGGAAAGGTTGGAGTCCTTCTCCTTCAGCAGGCCCTTCGCGCGGGCGTAGTCGTTAATGGTACGCGTGATGGCCTGCTTGAAGCCGTCCATGTGCGTGCCACCTTCGTGAGTGTTGATGTTGTTGGCGAAGGCCATCACCGAGTTCGTGGAATAGGAGCTCGACCACTGCAGGGCCACCTCCACCGTACCGTCGGCGTTCTCAGCCTCGAAGTACACGGGCTTGTTCAGGGTTTCTTTGCCCTCATTCAGGAACTTCACGAAATCGACGATGCCGCCGAGCGCCTGGAATACCTCGGTGCGGGGGTTGCCATCGGCATCGGTCACACGCTCGTCGTGCAGAATAATCTTCAGGCCCTTGTTGAGGAACGACATCTCGCGGAAGCGAGCCGCCAGCACATCGTAGTCGTAAGTAGTCGTTTCGGTAAAGATGTCGGGATCGGGCCAGAAAGTCACCTTGGTGCCGGTGTTCTTCGCCGGGCCCACCTCATGCAGCTTCGTCTTGGTCTTGCCGTGATCGAAATCGATCTCGTAAGCCTTGCCGTCGCGGCGCACCTGCACCTCAACCTTGGTGGACAGCGCGTTCACAACCGAAACGCCCACGCCGTGCAGGCCGCCCGACACCTTGTAGCCCTCGCCGCCGAACTTACCGCCGGCATGCAGGATGGTGAGAACCACCTCGACCGTGGGGATTTTCTCCTTGGGGTGCTTGTCCACGGGAATACCGCGGCCGTTGTCATCGACCGAGATGGAATTGTCGGCGTGAATCCACACCTCAATAGTGTCGCAGTAACCGGCCAGGGCCTCGTCCACGGCGTTGTCGACCACCTCGTATACCAGGTGGTGCAAACCGCGCGGACCCGTGGAGCCGATGTACATACCCGGGCGCTTGCGAACGGCCTCAAGCCCTTCGAGGACTTGGATGTCAGAACCGTCGTAATGATCTGGTTTTTGTGCCACTGACGCTCCTTCGCTCTTAACATAGAAAACGCGTCCGAAGCGGACGCTGACTGAATGTCGATTATAGCATGGGATATTCGGATTTTTATTGGTGAGGTCTGAGATTGGCTGTTATAAGCCCGTCTAAGGGGTGGTTTTAGTTCTTTGTGGGGAAAATATCATATTTCCGCCGTGCGCGGTTTGTAGGGCAACTCAACCACGTTAGCGCGATTTAGCATGTTTTGATCGAAATAGGCGAGGTTCGCCGTAGTAATAAAGGTTTGGCTGCCGCGTTCCATAGCCTCAACCAAAGCCTCGCGGCGGCGACCGTCCAGTTCGCTCATCACATCGTCGAGGAGCAGCACAGGTTTCTGTTCAAGCAGCTCCTCAATAACCGTGGCCTCCGCAAGCTTGTAGGCGAGCACGATGGATCGTTGCTGTCCCTGGCTCCCATAGAGAGATGCGTCTTGACCGTCCAGGTAGAACGCAATGCCATCAGCATGGGGGCCCACCACGGCACGCCCACGCCGGCGTTCTTCCGCAGCACGCTCGTTAAGCGCACGGGCAAGCGAATCGCGAGCTTCGTCACGTGTGAAAGAGGGCGATGGTGCGGCACCAGGGTAGGGTGAAGCCGCGTCTTCCCCATGAGTGGGGGATTGAAAGAGAGGGGATTCGACGGCAGCTGAGCCGCGCTCCCAAGACGGGGTATATACCGCCGTCAGAACCTCGCGACCACCTGAAATTTGGCGATATTTTTCAGCTAGGGGAACGCGCAATCGCGCGAAAAGAGCTGCACGATACCATGCGAGCTGGGCGCCCACGGTTATCACCATCTCATCAATAGCCGCCACTAAAGTCGCATCAGCTTCGTCTTTAAGCAGGCGATTCTTATGGCGGATCACTTTCTCGTAGTCACGCCGAACGGTATAGTAGCTTTTGTTCACCTGCGACCCCAGTGTGTCGAGAGCGGTTCGCCGGCCCGTCATAGACCCCTTCACCAAGTCAAGGTCGTCAGGCGTGAAGATAACCGAAGGCACCAAACCCTTTAGATCGGCCGGGCGCTTCGCCTTTCCATTCAGGCGGCACCTGCGCGCCTTATCATCGAGCAACATATCCACGGTAAGATCGCGGTTTCCATCGGTGACCGATGCCTCCAAGCGCGCGGCGGCGCACCCGTGGCGAATTAACTGCTCTCGTGTGGCGTGGCGAAACGACGTGAGGGCTGTCAGCAGCTGCACCCCTTCAATGATGTTGGTTTTACCGATAGCGTTTTCTCCCACGAGCACCGTAATATCGCCCAATCCATTCAGATCGAGCGATTCGTAATTGCGGAAATCGCGGAACACCAGCCGATCTATAGTGAGGGTCATCGCTGGCCACCACCACGGCAAAGCGCCACCCCGTACCCGGGATGGCGCCCCTTAAAACCATATGGTTCCACGTGAAACATCGGTGAAAACCTTAGGAGATGCGCACCGGCATAACCAGATACAGGAAGTTTTCCGGCTCCAAGGCGCGGAAAATACCAGGCTTAAGCGAAGACTGCACCTCGAGATACACCTCATCAGTGGCAATGGAACCCAGGCCATCCAGCACGTAGGCATAGTTGAAAGCGATTTCAACATCCTCTCCCTCGACGGTGCAGGCCAAAATCTCCTGAGCACTGCCCACATCCTGGGAAGCGGCGGTCAGCTGGGCGGTCTGCGAGGCCGCGTTCAAATCGAATCGCACCGGCGAGGCGTTGGAGCCGAGCAGGGAGGCACGGCGCACACTAGCCATCAGCTTGTCAACTTCAATCGTCGCGCGCGTGCTGTACGAATCGGGCAGCAACTGCTTGTAATTGGGGAAGTTCCCCTCAATGCGGCGGTTGATGAAAACCGTATCCTCGCAGGTAACCACGATCTGGTTGTCAGCCAAAGCGAGGGACACCGGCGATTCAGTCTTGGGGAGAGAAGCAATCTCGGAGAGGAACGAGCCCGAGATAACTGCCTGGAACTCATCAGCCGTTGCTTCGGGCATGGGGGCATCGGTGATGGCCAGGCGGTAAGAGTCGGTGGCCACCATGCGCAGGACCCCGCCCTCCAGCGTAATAAGAACGCCTGTGAGAATAGCACGGCTCTCATCTTTCGACACAACACGCGAAACTCGCTTCACCATCGAGGAGAACTGCTGGAACGGGATTTCGATACGCTGATGGGTTTCTACCTTGGGGAACCCCGGGAAATCTTCGGCATTGAGAGCGCGGATAGAGAACGACGAGGTGTCGCAGGTGATGAATGCCTGCTCGTCGGTGGCTTCCACATGCACGGCCGCGTCGGGAAGATTCTTCACGATCTCGGAGAACAGCTTACCCGGAACCACCGTACGGCCTTCTTCTTCCACCAGAGCCGCCACAGAGTACTGAATAGACAGCTCAAGGTCGGTAGCCTGAAGAACAATCTTGTCGCCTGCGGCCTCGATGAGAATACCGGAAAGCACCGGGAGGGTAGAGCGGGTGGACACGCCCTTCAATACAATAGAGAGGGCATTGGCAAGTTCGGTGCGGTTAATGCTCAGTTTCACAGCGGAACCTTTCCTTGGGATACGGCGGCGCATAGCCACCATAGAAATTGATTCACGAAGGTAAAGTGCGGTCATTATACCGCTGCCGATGTGAACAAACTCTCCGAAGCTGCGGTTCCTCGGCGGAATTACGGTTCCACGGCAAAGATATTGGTCGTCCCGAACCAGTCGCGCAAGGTTATCCACACTCCTTCTAGTGGAAAACGTTGATAACTTTCTCTTTACCCAGCGCCCCGCCTCCAAAACAAGTTTTCAACTATGGTGGAAAAGGCGCGAGTCTCGGCGATAGTCCTCGAACACACTGTTTAGAACCTTCTAAACCTGTTGATTAATACACATCTGAACTGGGAAAATACATTCTCTTCATATTATCGGCCCTTTTATCCATACTTTTGTTCCAAGTTTTCGGAGGACTCTCTGCCATGCAACCTGTTTTGAGGAAAAACACCCTGAAAAGGCCGAAGGTGCGCGTTTGTCAAGGATTTTCCTGTCTGTTTTTCACCAAAAAGCACCCGCGATCCGCCTGGGAATAATTTTTGTTTTCAACGTTTTCCACTTTCATTGAATTTTTTGTTCATAACTATGAATCTTGGTGAAAATCCCAGGTGCTCTATTGAAGAGTTTTCAACAATTACTGAACTAAAAGTGAATTATTCACCGTTGGTCATGAAAACGGCTGATAAGTAGCGTTCATTCTTTTGAAACACGCTACAATGGCGATGAATTTCTTCCGAAAAGCATTGAACAAGAAACGGACACCCACGGAACGAGATTGAATACCATGGAAACAACTCCCTCCTCTCCCGCACCCGACGCGCCCTTCGACTATTCCTTCGTAGAGACCGTAGGTAACATAGCTATTTACGACGACCTGATGAGCGGGCCGCGTGTCGTCAAGGTGCAGCCGGCCGATACCGCCACGTACATAGAATCTCTCGCCAGTAGCATCTATGAGTACGCGCGCGAGGCGGGCGGCTCAATCCCCTATACGGTGATCAGGGAAGTTTCCGAGAATTTTATTCATGCTCAGTTCAAGGAAGTGCTCGTCTCAATCCGCGATCGTGGCAACACCATCAGCTTCGCCGACCACGGTCCGGGCATTCCCTCAAAGGAAAAAGCCCAGATGCCAGGGTTCTCCTCGGCCGTGGAACCTATGCGCAGTTACATCCGCGGTGTTGGTTCGGGCCTTCCCATCGTGAGGGAGTATTTGGAATCATCGCGGGGAACTATCACCATAGAGGACAACCTGGGAACGGGCGCGGTAGTTACCATCAGTCTTGCCCAGACCGCAGAGGACGAAGAGGAGCCATTCGATGAAGAGGCCCTCGAGCGTGAGCTGATGGCCGCCCAGGCATCGCAGGCGGCGCCCTCGCCCTATCCCGCGGCCGTTACTGCACCGGCGCCGGAAGCCTACCCCCCGGCTGTCGTTCCTGCGGCAGCTGCGCAGCCCTACCCGTACCCGCCAGCGACGTACCCTCCCACAGGCACGGCACCGGCGGTCGCATCGCCCTACGGAGGCGCCGCGCCAACGCCCCAGGTAGCTGGCGGCTACCCCTATCCTGCCCCGCAGGGTTACCAGCAACCCCCTTACCCCCCTTATGGGGCCCCGAGCACACCCTACGGCCAGGCCCCGGCCATGCCGATGCCTGCCCTCGCGGAAAAAGAGCGACTCTACCTCAAGATGCTCGCTTCGGAAGGTCCGCTCGGCCCCACCGAGATGGCGAAGCTCACCGACGGCAAGCCCAATACGGTGTTCTACGCCTTCCAACGTCTGGAACAGGCAGGATTGATCCAGAAGATGGGCAAGCAGCGCTCGCTCACGCCCTACGGACAGCAAGTCGCCCAAACCTTGTAAGCCACGGGCACTTTGCCCGTTTTGATAAAATAGTCCACCCCTACCCAGCCGCGGGCCGTGCGGCACCGGCGCAAAGGAACATTTATGGACAGCGAGAAGCTCAACGAACAATGGAGGGCCATCAGCGCCCAGGTCGGCTCTTACCCAGATGTGGACGCATCGCAGGTCAGCGCCTTTTTCTCGCGGCTCGAGCCTCAGGCTATGAGTGACTCGTTCCTTATGCTGACCGCCGACAATGACTTCATAAAATCATGGGTCGAGCAGCATTACGTCGAACCCATCCAGCGGGCTCTGCGCGATTTGACGGGTGTGCAGTTCGTCGTTGCCGTAGCCGTAGACCCCACCCAGGAAGCTCGTAAAGCAGCAGCATCTGCTGCTCCGGCGGCAGTGACTCCCGCTGCCAGCCCTGTCGTGCCCGTGCAGCCCCCCGCCGCAGTTGCCCCCATGGGCCATGCCGCGATGGCATCCCCCTTGCCGGCTCCAACCCCAATTCCCGCGCCGATACCGGCGGCAAACATCGCCGAGCAGCCCTATATGCCTCCCTACGACGAGGCTGCGGTGGTTGACCACTATTCGCCTCAGCCAGTCACTCAAACCGAGGCGCCGGCCAGCCAGTCAACAAGCCGGCCGGCAGGATCCACCTCGTCGCTCACCTTCGGCAACTTCGTGATCGGCGACTCGAATCGTATGGCCTACTCAATGGCGGTGGAAGTAGCCGAATCCCCTGGCCGCAACCCCTTAAACCCGCTGTTTATCTACGGGAAGAGCGGTTTGGGAAAGACGCATCTCATGCGTGCTATTCAGAACTATATCGAGGAAACGCGGCCGGGCATGCGCACGGTGTATGCCGATTCCGCCGATTTCCTCTCCAAACACGTCGAAGCGGCGCGCGCTCACGACCGCGAGAAGTCGAGCTACAAAGACTTCAAAACCTACTACGAAGAAGCAGATGTGCTGCTCATCGACGACGTGCAGTACCTGCAAGGCAAGACCCAAACGCTGGATATCGTCTTCCAGCTCTTTAATACCCTTACCGCCCAGGGGAAGCAGGTCGTGCTTTCCGCCGACCGTATGCCTAAGAATATCGGAATCGACGAGCGTTACTACTCGCGGTTCTCCGCCGGCGGCGTGATCGACATCCAGCCTCCCGAGATTGAAACCAAGCTCGGCATCGTGAAGTCTTTCGCTGACGAATACAGCCGGAGTGAAGGATTGGGCAACTTCGCGCTCGCCGATGATATTCAAATGTATATCGCCGAGAACTCCAGTTCCAACATTCGCGAGCTTAAAAGCGCCGTAACTAAGGTTATCTACCAGATGTTGCTGTTCAACCGATCCGATATGACCATCGATGAAGTGCGCGCCCTGCTCGAAAATCATTTCTCGGGCGGACCTTCCCGCAATCTCTCCATCGAAGATATCCAAAGAGCGGTCGAAACGTTCTTTAAGGTGAGTCGCAACGACCTGGTCGGCCCCAAACGCTCACGCTCGGTCGTGTACCCGCGGCAGATAGCCATCTATTTGTGCCGGCAGCTGCTCGATCTTCCTTACAACGATATCGGAAAGAAGTTCAACCGCGATCATTCCACCGCCATGCACTCCGTAACCAGTGTGGAAGAGATGCTCAAAGACAATCGCCAGGTTCAGGAGGAGATAGAAGCCCTCCAGAAGATCATCTACGAGTATAGTGAATAAACGGTGGACGGCTGGGGAGTTTCCGTCGGATAAACGGCGCACAACTACCCGTTTTTTCCACGGAGGTCGAGCGGCTAGTCAGAAGTCTTTCCCCCTCCGGTGGACAGAAGGTACAGAAAATGAACGAGTTGAGAACGGTTCTTTTTCCTCAACAAGCAGCGAAAACAGCGGCTTTTCTTCTAATCCACCGTCCTTATTACTACCACCAAATAGCTTTATGAAAGAGAAAAGGTCGTTAGCGACGATCGGCAAATCGTGAAACTCGTCGGTCTCTCGGTCCTCCATCCGCTCTTCCGCGCCATTGGTGGCCTTTATGGCCTGGAAGAGAGTTCCCCGTTGACAGGGCCTATTTGTGGTATATAATCTGAAAGCTACTCTTTGAACCATGAAAGGGAAAGAAAACAATGAAACGCACCTATCAACCGAACAAACGTAAGCGCGCTAAGTGCCACGGCTTCCGTGCCCGCATGGCCACCAAGGGTGGTCGCGCTGTTCTCGCTTCCCGTCGTGCTAAGGGGCGCAAGCGTCTCACCGTCTAAGGGAGAACTCAAGCGTGGAAACCATCACCTCCAGCGCAGAAATCTCTCAGCTCTTCTCCTCGGGTAAGCGTCTCAAAACGCCCTACATAACCTTTATTGTGGGAGAGCAGACCTCCGAGCACTATCGAGGCAATGATGAGCAACACGACCATCACGGTCGTGTTGCTTTTATTGCAGGGAAGAAGCTGGGCAATGCTGTTTGGCGCAATAGTGCTAAACGCCGTTTAAGAGCTCTCTGCCGAGAGATGGGGGGTCCCTGGCCGGGAAAGGACGTGGTGTTCCTTGCTCGCGGTTCCCTTTGCAATGTTCCATACCAAAAGGTATTGCAAAGCTGCGGAAGCGCGAGAAAACACCTAGCCTTTCACGAAGAGGAGCGCAGCGGTGAAAAAGCTCGTTGAGGTTGCTAAGCGAATTCCGACCCTGATTGCCGTGGGTCTCATTATGTTCTACCGTATGGCAATTTCACCACTACTTCCGCCGGCCTGCCGCTTTGTCCCTACGTGCTCCGAGTATGGTCTGATCGCTTTCAAGCGCTACGGATTTCGCAAAGGATTCGTGTTGACAGCGAAACGGATATTAAAGTGCCGCCCCGGCGGTCCTTGCGGTTACGATCCCGTGCCGTAAGATGCCGATCTGAGAAGGGTAAACGCTATGTGGGATATTTTTAAGGACTGGATTTTCGACGTTATTCAGTTCTTCTACAACTTCTGCCACGACTGGGGTCTGGCGATCATTATCGTGACGATCATCTTCCGCATCATCGTTGCTCCGCTTATGCATAAGCAGGCGAAATCGAACTACGCTATGCAGAAGGTGCAGCCGAAGATCCAAGCTCTGAAGGACCGCTTCCCCGATGATCCTACGCGTCAGTCTCAGGAGATGCAGAAGATCTATGCGGAGATGAAGTTCAATCCCCTGGCAGGCTGCCTTCCCATGCTGCTGCAGATGCCTATCTTCATTGCGCTGTTCCAAGTGCTCCGCGAAATGGGCGATCGTGTGGGGGATACGAGCTATTCTTTCTACAACCTGGTTCCCAACCTGGTTCAGACTCCTTCGGGTGCTTTTGCTGAAGGATTTGGCACATTCATTCCGTACCTCATTCTGATGGTCATTTTTGCTGGTGCGACGTTCCTCCCTATGGTTCTGCAGCAGCTGAAGACCGAGAATACCCAGCAGAAGAACCAAACGCTGATGATGGGTGCCATTATGTCTATCATGATGCTCTGGATTTCCTGGGGTTCGCCCGCTGGTGTTCTGCTTTTCTGGGGTGCCTCCTCGGTTATAGGCATCGGGCAGAACCAGCTGACCCTCGCCCGCTGCCGTGCGCAGGATCGTAAGCGCGAGGAGGAAGAAGCGCTGGTTGTGAAGCCTATCGAGGTGGACGTCGTCCGCAAGGAGAAGAAGAAGCGTCCGAAGAAGAAGCGCTAGTTTTGTTGTCCAAAGGAGTGTTTCACGTGAAACACTCCTTTTGTTTGTCCGCAGAATCTAACATTCCGCTGCGGAACTCTCTCGAAGAGGAAGGAGCTGCATATGGCCGAAGAGAATACCGAGGATTTTGAGGTGTTGGAGGAGGAGACTATTTCGGGTGATGACGCCTCCGCATCTGCTTCGCAGGAAGAGTCTTCTGATGAGCTGGTTGTTACCGATGAAATGCTCGACAACATTGCTGATACCGCCATCGCTGCTTTGCAGGACATCCTTCAGTACTTCAATGTCGGCGAAGTGACTATCGACGAGTACGAGGGTGACGAGGGCGAGCTGATTCTGGATATCAGCGGTGACGACATGGCTGTCCTCATTGGACGTCATGGAAAGACCCTCGATGCCCTTCAGTTTATCGTCTCGATGATCACGGTGCGTACTATTGGTTTCCGTTATCCGGTGGTGGTCGATGTCGAGGGGTACAAGAATCGGCAGCGTCAAAAGCTCGAGTCCATTGCCCACTCTTCAGCCAACCGTGCGGCCAGCCAGCATCGCAAGGTAGGTTTGAGGCCCATGACTCCTTATGAGCGCAGGATTATCCATATTGCGCTCCGTGACGATGATCGTGTTGAGACGGTCTCTGAAGGCGAGGGCTCTGCTCGCCATGTGGTGGTTGTTCCTCGATAGATCTGTCTCGTTTCCGAAGGTTTTCAGGGGAGCAGTCGAACGGCTGCTCCTTTTCTTTTAGAATAAGCTTTATCCTGTATATGTACACGCAAGGAGTGGTCAGTGTATTCTTCTTCAGCCGATGAGATGTCTCGTCGCTACCTCGATCTTATCCTCGAGGCTAACAAGGTGACGAATCTGACGCGCATTACGACGCGCGACGAGGCTGAAGTCCTGCATCTGGAGGATTCGCTTGTGGGGCTCCAGGAGATCAATCAGGCTCCCGAGGGGTTATACGGCGACCTTGGGTCTGGCGGTGGGTTTCCGGGTGTTCCGATCGCTCTTGCAACAGGGAGAAAAACCTTGTTGGTTGATTCCGTCAAGAAGAAAATGGCCTTGGTAGCCGCTGCAGTGGATACGTTGGGTCTCAGCGATCAGATCACAACGTATGACGGCCGTATCGAAGATCTCGCACGTGAGCAACCGGGTTCGTTCTCTGTTCTGACAGCGCGAGCTCTGTCTCGTCTCGTCTCCCTTTTAGAGCTTGCGGCTCCCCTCCTTGTCAAGGGTGGGCTACTCGTCTGTTATAAAGCTCAGCTGAGCGATGGTGAGGTGAAAGAGGCTCGTGCTGTTGAGAGTATGCTCGGCATGCGCCTTGTCTCCCGGCGTGAAACGCTTCTCAGCGATGAGCAGACAAAGCGGACTATCGTTGTCTTTGAAAAAGTAGGGAAATCGAAGATTAAGCTCCCCCGCCGGGTAGGTCTGGCTCAAAAGAGCCCTCTTCAACCTCGTCCGTGATGTTTCACGTGAAACACGGCTTTCTTACCCGCCAGTGTGAGATAGTCCGATCTTTCTTATGGCGATGCTATACTGTCAGTCAAATACAGGAAGGAGGTTCCCGTGGGATTCTTTGATGGTCTAAAACGAGAATCGAAACAGAATCAGGCTGTCGAAACCAATCAACCCTCCGCGGAGCAGGAGCATGATGTGTCTCGTCAAGAGGTGCCATATCTTGAGAGAGACATCGAAGAGGTAGAGGTACAGGTGAGGGAGCGAGAGAGTGCTCCTTATGAAGCCGTGCCGCCGCAACCTCTTAAGTCCTACAAGGATAAGGCTCCGGTTCGTCATGCGATAGGGAACACTAAAATTATCGCCATTATCAACCAGAAGGGCGGTGTCGGTAAGTCGACGACTGCCATCAATTTGGCGGCCGCTCTCGGCGAGATGGGCAAGCAGGTACTGTTGGTTGACCTCGACCCTCAGGGAAATTGCTCAAGCGGTCTTGGTGTTGAGAAGAGTCTCATCCAGCAATGCATCTATGATGTGTTGCTGAACGATGTGCCTATCGAGGATGTCATCATTCCCGATATCTGCGAGGGAGTTGATATTGCTCCTGCAACTATTAACTTGGCCGGAGCGGAAGTCGAGCTTGTCGCTGAAATGGCGCGAGAGAACCGTCTTAAGGATTCCGTGGGAAGTATGCGCGGACGCTATGACTTTATTCTTATCGACTGCCCTCCCTCCCTCGGACTGCTAACGGTCAATGCTCTGGTTGCAGCGGATAAGTTGCTCATTCCCATTCAGTGCGAGTTTTATGCCCTCGAGGGTGTGACAAAACTTCTTGAATCAATGAAACGTGTCAAATCGCGCCTGAATCCAACGTTGGATATCTACGGTATTCTGCTGACCATGTACGATAGCCGCACAACGCTGTCGAAGCAGGTGGTCGATGAGGTGCGTGAGTACTTTGGACGGCTTGTCTTCTCAACGCCGATTCCTCGTACAGTTAAGCTTTCGGAGGCACCCAGTTTCGGTCAGCCAATCACGCAATATGATCCCAAGGGACGAGGATCCCTGTCATACATCGAGCTTGCAAAGGAAGTGATCTCTCGTGGCTAAACCTGAGCGCCGAGGAGGGCTTGGTCGTGGTCTGGGCTCGTTGCTCCCCGGCACCTACGATGCTCCCGCACCTGCTGCCCCTGCTCCCGAGCGGCAGCGCGTCACTATTGAAGTGGAAGAGGAAGCAGTTCGGGAAGCGCCTGTTTCGACACGTCCTGCCTCCTATACGATAGAGGAAGAGTCGACAGAAGTTGTTCTTTCCGAGCCGATTCCGCGGGAGGTTTCCGCTCCTGCTGTTCGTCTCAATAACGAGCCTGGTGCAGTGAAAACTACCGACGAGGTTGACATCAGCAAGATCGCTCCGAACCCCGATCAGCCTCGTACGCAGTTTAAGAAAGAAGAAATAGAGGAACTCGCCGCTTCCATTGAGAAAGATGGACTTCTTCAGCCTATCCTTGTTCGCAAGATGGATGATGGCATGTACCAAATCATCGCCGGTGAGCGCCGGTGGCAGGCCTCCAAGGCTGCCGGCTTGGAGAGGGTACCGATTCGTATCAAGGAAGCTGATGACAATCAAGCCCTCGAGCTTGCTCTTATTGAAAATATCCAGCGCAGTGACTTGAACCCCATCGAAGAAGCCTATGGATATCGTCGCCTCATGGAGCGCCGGTCCATGACTCAGGCTGAAGTTGCGCAAGCGGTTTCAAAGGGTCGTTCGACCGTCGCCAATGCTCTGCGACTCCTCGATCTCCCCGAGGAGGCTCAGCAACTTCTTTATGAGGAGAAGATCACTGCAGGGCATGCGCGGGCTATCTTGTCAGTTCCAACAAACGAGGGCCGTATAAAGCTTACCGAGAAAATCATTGAGGGTTCGCTGACAGTGCGTGAGGCTGAAAATCTCGCTCGCCTCATGTCGGGGAAGAAGGAAACGGCATCGTCTTCGCAGCGGTCTCCTCTCCCTGCTGCATACAAGACGGTTGCCAAAACGCTCAGGGAGACCTTGAAAACTAACGTGCGGGTTAAGTCGTCCAAAGGGAAGAATAAGATTGAGATTGAGTTCAAGGATGAGGAAGATCTTCAACGTCTTATCCAAGAGATACTGGGATCTGATGCTGAGTAGGTTGATCGATTAACTAGAAGAGGACTGTTTCACGTGAAACAGTCCTCTTTTTTACCCTAAAACTTATGGGTGGGTATAAGCGAAAAACATTTTACATAACACAGGTTTATTCTACGCAGCTTGTTTCACGTGAAACAAGCTGATTCTTTAACTGACCACATGCGCCCGCAATATCAGAGCCACGAGATTTTCTCATACTTACCTCTACCGAGTGATTTTCCAACTCGCGCATCCAATGTTCAACGGTAGAGGAAGGCGAGGGTTGGAAGGCTGCTCCCTCAACAGCATTCATGGGGAGCAGATTTACATGGCAGAGCAGACCTTTGCAAAACTGGATCAGGGCCTTCAAATCGTCTTCTGAGTCATTGATGCCGGCAATGAGGAGATATTCAAAAGTCACACGTCGATGAGTAGCTTCAAGGTAGTTGATAAGGGATTTCCTCAGAAGAGAAAGCGGCTGATTTTTGACCCGCGGCATAAGGGAGTCTCTTGTTGATTGGATGGCGGCATGAAGCGAGATGGCGAGAGTGAATTGTTCGTTCTCCTGCGATAGTTTATCAATACCATCGAGAATACCGCAGGTTGAGAGCGTGATATGTCGTGCACCGATATTGAGATCGTCTGAATCGTTCATCACTTTAAGTGCCGTTATAACTTCATCGTAGTTGAGAAACGGCTCGCCTTGTCCCATAACGACAACATTGCTGACACGGCTTTCGAAATCTTCCTGAACGAGTACGACCTGGCGAATAATCTCAGCCGCCGTGAGGTTGCGTGTGAAACCTTCGCGTCCTGTCGCGCAGAAGGTGCAGGCCATGGGACAGCCGACTTGTGAGGAAACGCACACCGTAAGGCGTTCGATGCCTCCATCTCGGCTGAAGGTAGGCATCCCCACCGTCTCAACAAGGTGGCCATCGCTCAAACGCAGAACGTATTTTCTGGTTCCATCGGCGGAAACTTGCCGATCAAGTATCTCGGTGGACTCAGACGGGAATGCTTCTTCTAATTGAGCGCGGAGCGCCAGGGGTACATTCGACATATCGTTGATGGATGAGCAGTGGTGCTTGTGAATCCACTCGTATATCTGTTTTGCCCTAAATTTTGGAAACCCCCACTCCACAACGAGTGTTGCGAGATCTTCCGTGGAGAGTTTTATCAGTTCGTTATTCATGGGGCCATTATAGTCAATTGCACGCTCTGATATACTTCTCTCAGATATTCTTCGTCCCGAAAGGTGCAGGTATGGCTCAGTCCCTTGATCCTTCATCGATCCGCGTTGCTCTGCTGGCCGGCGGAACAAGTGGCGAGCGTAAGATTTCTCTTGCCTCAGGAGACGGCGCTGGCGCGGCACTTCAGGAGGCCGGCTTCGAAGTGGATAGGTTTGATCCTGCTTCGAAGGAGGATTTAAAGCGGCTAATTGACGGAAACTACGACATTGCCTTTCTCTGCCTCCATGGAAAAGGGGGAGAGGATGGATGCCTGCAGGGTTTCCTGGAGACGATAGGCCTACCTTACACGGGTCCGGGTGTGTGGTCGAGCTCCACCGCTATGAACAAGGCAAAATCAAAGCTTTTCTATCAGCAAGAGGGGATCCCTACCCCTCCCTTCGTGTATTTGCGTCGGGGAAGCGAATATGACGTTTCGGCTGTGGCAAATACGATGGGCGGGATGTGCGTTGTGAAGCCAGCAACCGAGGGAAGTTCTCTCGGGATTTACATCGTCGAGGGGGAAGACGCTATTGAAGAGGCTATTCGCGCCGTGCACGAGATAGACGATCTGGTTATCGTTGAGAAATTCGTTGAGGGGAAGGAAATCACCGTGGCTGTTCTCGGCACTGCGGAGCCGTATGCGCTTCCGATCATCGAGATCGTGCCTCGAGAGGAGTTCTACGATTTCGATTCGAAATATGCCCCCGGTGGTTCACAGCATATCTGCCCCGCACATCTCGACGAGGAGACAACTGCTAAAGTTAAAGAATACGCTATTCGTGCTCACAAGGTTTTGGAGTGTTCAGGGGTTTCGCGGTCTGATTTTATTCTTGACCAAGATGGCGTACCGTGGATCCTCGAGACCAATACTATTCCTGGAATGACGGCGACTTCGCTGTTGCCCGATGCCGGTCGTGCCGCAGGTGTTGAGTTTCCCGCCTTGTGTACCTCACTGGTAGAGGATGCCCTTTCATAACGTTCGACCTGAGTATCCAATAAGGAAATGCCCTGGGAGATAATCCCAAGGCGTTTCCTTTGTTTGTAAGAGGAGGATCTTTTCTAGAAGATTCCGCAGGATTTCAACCCAAATACAGCGAGAGCGACGAGGCCGAGAATCAGAGCCCAGCTAAGAAAGTAGCACCCCTTGTTCCCTTTTCGCCCTTCTTCAACGAGCGAGTCAGTGAACGATCTTCTTCGCTTGAGGATAGCCATCCCTTTTTGCTTTTCGGGGAGGGGCACGCGGTTGTTGGGAAGCCAGGTGCCATTGCTAGCGATAATCTCTTCTATGGCTTTTCCGTCGAAGGCAACCTGAGGGCGAATGCCTTTGCCAATAAGCCCTGCAACACCTTCGATGAATGTGTCGAATACGCCGGCGTCGTGAGGGTCGTAGCCGATAACTGCCGCCTCTCCCCAATACTCGCCCGGTTCTGGTTGTTCGGAGAATGCGACAAAGGAGAGTATCGCCGTCAACGTCATCTCTTGGGCTTTCTTCAGACTTAGTTCGCGCGAGAACGAGGGGTCGAAGTAGCCGACCCGGGCACCGAATCGATTCACCATCCAGGCTCTGTGCTCGCCGTGCTCGAGAGTGCATTCAATGGTGTAAAGATCTCCTACGAGGTTGTCTGAACCGAGCAGCGCAGCGGCTTCCTTGCGCGATGCCGTTCGGAATGTTTGATATGTACCGAAATAGCGTTCCATAGCGTTCTTTCTGGTCGGGCTGATACAATACCGTGAGTTATTGAGCACACCATAACCGACGCCGGTGCCACTTGGAACACTCGTGTAGACGAGGTTCCTTTTTTTCGGCATCAAGGGCGCATCGCGAAGATAGGCAGGGCCATGGCTCGAGATACCACCCCCCTTGAAGGACAGCTGCGAAACTTTATCACCGACGGCACGCCTGAGGATATTATCGATTTGTACGAGAGTCTTCCCGAGCGCGCCCGTGAAGGAAGCTACGGCCCGTTCGACGACAACGTAGTGGTACTCGATACCGAAACGACGGGTTTTTCTCTCAATCATGACGAGTTAACGCAGATAGCAGCCGCTCGTATGGAGCATGGCGAGATTGTCGATTGGTTCATCACGTTTGTTAATCCCGGCAAGCCCATTCCCGAAGATGTGGCCCACTTGACTGATATTCACGATGACGACGTTGCCGAAGCGCCCAGCCCCGCGGAAGCACTCGCGCAGCTCGTGGCGTTTGTGGGCGACGCCGTCGTGGTGGCGCACAACGCGGAATTTGATCGCAATTTTACGACCAAGCATCCCGCAGGATATCCTCTGCTTGAGAATACCTGGGTTGATTCCCTTGATCTTTCCCGTATCGCGCTGCCTCGTATGAAATCTCATCGACTCATCGATTTGGTGAAGGCATTCGGACAGGTGAGGTCGACCCATCGTGCGGATGAGGATGTGGCGGCTACCTGTGCGCTGCTGCGTATTCTCCTTGCTGCGGTGGATGCGATGCCCCCGCAGCTTCTTCGTGAAATAGCCGGAATGGCGGAGCCTGCCCAATGGCCGACGGTGGTGGTGTTCCAATATTTTGCGGAACGGCACACGGTGGAGGGGGAGAAGCCCGCTGCTTTCTCTCTTCGGTCTCTCAGGCGTGATCGAGTGGGTCGTCTTGAGCTTAAGACACTTCCCGACGCCTGCGAAGTTGTCGGTGAAAACCAAAGACCTCTCGTGTTTCCGACAAGCGAAGCGGTTGCCTCTGCATTCACCCCTGAAGGGGTTGTGGGCTCCCTCTATGATGATTATGAGCAACGCGATGAGCAAGTAACCATGGCCGAGGCCGTCAGAAGTGCTTTTGCGCGCTCGACCAATCTGATGGTAGAGGCGGGTACGGGTGTGGGGAAGTCGATGGCCTATTTACTGCCGGCCGTAGTCACCGCCCGCGATAATAACATCAATGTTGGTATCGCGACGAAGACCAATGCCCTGCTCGACCAATTGGTATATCACGAACTTCCCGCTCTCCAGGAAAAAATGGGAAAGAGCTTCACCTACGCATCCCTGAAGGGTTTCTCTCATTATCCTTGCCTCCGCAAGGTGGAGCGCCTAGTTGTGGACGGCCCGCGTATGAGGATGGTGGGGAAAACCGAGCAGCACCAGGCACCCGCCCTGGCGGGACTGCTGTCGTTCATCAACCAAACAGCCTACGACGATATGGATAACCTGAAAATAGACTACCGTCTTCTTCCCCGCTGGGTTATTACAACGACAAGCCACGACTGCTTGCGTCGTAAGTGTCCCTTCTTCGGCACATCGTGCTTTGTTCACGGTGCCCGCCGTAAGGCGGAGGCATCAAATATTGTCGTGACGAACCACAGCCTCTTGTTCTGCGACCTGGCTGCTGACGGAGGGTTGCTGCCTCCGATTCGCTACTGGGTCGTCGATGAGGCTCACGGTGCCGAGCAAGAGGCTCGCCGGGCATTCTCTCTCGAGTTGGCGGAAGAGGACCTCCTTTCTCTGGCTCGCCGTGTCTCTTCCGAGGAATCGCGCCGCAATGTTTTCATTCGAGCGGAGCGCAGTGTCGTTATGCCGGGAAGCGAATCCTCTACCACGCTTTTCTATGGGCTTACGGCCAAGGCCCGATCTTGCGGTGAGAAATTTGCCGCGTCTGCTCAAGCGTTCTGCGCAGCTCTTCCCGACTTGCTCTACTTTGAGGGAAATCGTCGGTCGAAAGGCTACGAAAACGTCGACCTGTGGCTCAACGACGAGATAAGAGCCTCTTCCATTTTCCAGTCCATCGCCCGTCTTGCGCGTGTCATGGCAGAGGATGCGGAGAAGATGGTCACCTCTTGCCAGGAGCTCGTCGGTTATCTTGAAGACATCGAGGGTGCTGCGGTTGTCCAGCGTGAGATCGCGGCTATAGCCATGGAGCTCAAGGAGATCATCCAGGCTGTTGATGTGATCTGCGACAAATGCCCTGACTGTTATGTTTACGCCGCGAACCTGAACCGAAAAAACGATAAATCGCAGAACAAGTTGGAGGCTTTGCTGCTCAACGTCGGTCACACGCTCGACGAAACGTGGTACGCAAACACCAATTCCGTTGTGTTCGCCTCGGCTACTATGACCGTGGATGGGAGTTTCTCGAGCTTTGCCCAAGCTATGGGTTTGAATACGAGCGAGTATTCGCAGGCCGATGAGCTTCTTCTGTCTTCGAGCTACGATTTCGACAGCCATATGACCATTTACGTGGCGAATGATATGCCCGAGCCGAACGACCCGACTTATTTGAATGCGCTGCAGCAGCTTCTGATAGGCGTTCACCGCGCCCAAGAGGGATCGATGCTCACCCTGTTCACGAACCGCCGTGAAATGGAAAAGTGCTTCGAGGAAGTGCAGCCAGCGCTGAAAGAGAACGACCTCCGGCTTGTCTGCCAGAAGTGGGGCGTATCGGTGAAGGGGCTGAGGGACGACTTTCTCGCTGATGAGCACCTGTCTCTTTTCGCGCTGAAGAGTTTCTGGGAAGGATTCGACGCTCCAGGCGCGACGCTCAAGGGTGTGGTTATTCCCAAGCTTCCGTTTGCAAAGCCCACTGACCCCCTGTCGTGCGAGCGCGCCGCCCGTGATGATGCGGCATGGCGTCGTTATGTCCTCCCGGCGGCGGTGTTGGAGACAAAGCAGGCCGCCGGCCGCCTCATTCGCAAAGCGACCGATCGGGGTGTCCTCATTCTCGCTGACAAACGACTGATAACTAAAGGGTACGGGAAGACCTTCCTGCGCTCTATGCCAAGCCAAAATATACGATTCTGCAGCAGTGCCGAGATCATTGCGGAAATTGGGAATATGGTCCGGTAGGGTGGCGAGGTAGTTTATGGCACGGAAGAAAACCCAGCACGCGCTGCACATTAAGAGCCACACCCATGGTTCGTCGAACGAGATCTCGTTCAGCGTGCTCGACGCTGCCCGGGAGGCGCGCGACGCAGAAGAACGTGATCGCCGCCGGGGTGGCGAAACGGGTAAAATCTCCCTGTTTACCCTTGGTTCTTCCAAAAAACCGCGGTCGACACCGACTAAAGGCCAGCACATAGTTATTCCCGAAGGTGCGGCTCCTGCCCATAAGGCTGACCGCCCATCATCACCCGCGCTGGGACGCCGTGCCGAGAGCAGAATTCCAGGTGTTATCACCGTCGTGGTCATCGTATGTGCTCTTCTGGCTCTTGCTCTGACGGTAAGTCAGACGTTTCTCCAGGTAAATGCAAGGCAGACATCGTTTCGCGGCCAACTGCTTGCTCAGATCGATGTGGTGAACCAATGCGATCAGACACTGATACCCTTCGACAATCTTGTTATGGCTCAATACGAGAAAGATCGTTTCTCCCGAGGCGACACCCCCTCGTTTGACGAGCTTTCGGATTCGTATCGGGCTGTGGTGGGGGATATAGCGCCCTCGCGATCTCAGTTGGAAGAGGCAATTACCGCTCTTGAGGCGTTGGTTCCCTCTTTATCGGAAAACAAAGACAAGGAAGCCGCCCATCAGGCAATCAGTGCTGCTCGATCACGGTTGAACATGCTTGATTCGGGTGTGGCTGTTATCGATGAGTCGCTGATGGCCACGGCTGCCTTTTCCCAAACCCAGGAGGGGTGGAAGAAGCTGATAGATGCCGATGCTGCCGCCCGCGAGGCCACGAGCCTTCTGCGCGATATGACTAAGGAGAATGTGGAGAAGTCGATGGAGCGATCTTCCCAGGCGGCTGATTTACTCGTCCAGGCGGCGTCTCTGTTCTCCCAGGCTCAGGAAGGATACCCGGCCCTCGACTTGCAGGATTTCATTAACTATGCCGCTAAACGTGAGGAGTCCCAACGTACTGCCCTTGAGGCTGATCGGGCGTATCTTGATAGAGACAAAGAGCAGCTCAAGAAGAAAAACAAGCAGTACAACCAGCTTGAAGAAGAAGCGGCGGCTCTGGCTGAGCAAATGGGAGACGATCCAGCTGCGCGTGTGGTCGACTTGTACCGTTCGGCAATTGAGGAAGATGTTCAAGCGTACGATGCCGAGCGCGTGAAAGCTGGAAATGCTGATGCGTTTCTCCGTGATTACTTGGGAAGCGTCTCTGAATAGCGTATACTAGTAATAATTATGTCAAACAACCTCTATGAACGAGGAAAGGCATCGGACATGGCCGACCTGAACGAACATGTTGCATATCTCTCCCAGGAGATCGGCCCGCGCCCCGCGGGTACCGAAGAGGAGCAGCGTGCAGCTCTTTATATCAGCGAGCAGCTCTCGAATGAGGTTAACCTGCCGACCACTATGGAGGATTTCCAGTGCAATCCCGATAGTGGCTTGCCAAAAGCGCTGCTGTCGGGCGTTGCGGTAGTCGTTACGGTTCTGGCGGTCTTTTTGTCGGTTGTTGTCGTTCCCGCTATTATCATCGATGTTCTCTGCGCTTTGTTGGTTGCGGCCGAAATCTTCGAGAAGCCTATTGTGTCTCGGTTCCTCAATCGAGGTGTCAGCCAGAACGTAGTCGCGCGGTACGTGCCCCTTCGCTCCACCAACCGTTCCTCCCGACGCCGCAAAGTAGTTATTGTGGCAAATTACGACAGCGGAAAGGTCCGTCGCGACCTGTCTAATGGCGTGATTTCCGTGCTCCCGATTGTATATTGGGTCGAATTCGGCGCCCTCGTGCTCATGCCCCTGCTCCTTCTGGTGCGGTTTTTCGTGTCTCCTGAAGGTTCGGCCCTTATCGTGTTCGATGTGATTCTCGGCATTCTTGCTGTTTTGGCCGTGCTTCCGGTGGTGTCGTTTGTTCTGGAGAAACTTGCTGATTACAACGAGGGTGCTAACTGCAACGCGTCCGGTGTTGCGGTCATGATGGAGGTTGCTGCTCGTGTCATGGCTGCCCGAGATCTGCCCGATATGGAAGATCCCGCAATTCATGGCGAAGACGCCGCCGCCTCGGCCGGTCTCGTTCCCGAGGGAGCCGAACTGGTATATAACGCTCCATCCAACACCGATGAGCTGGGCTCCTCCATGGAATCGGCCGCCCAACGTCTTGCTGCCGCCAAGGCCGCTGTTGCCGCTCTTTCGGGCAAACCGGTGGAAGAGACTCCCGCCGATGGACAGCCTCCGGTGGAGGAAACCCCTTCTGCCGAGGTTGACGGCACCGAAGCGACTTCTCTTCCTGAAAAAGAGGAGGCTCCTGTTGAGGTGGCTGTCGAGGTTGATACGCCCGCGGCGGTCCCAGCGGCAATCCCGGCAAACGCGCCTTCCGCTGAGCCCTCTGTGCCTGATTGGTTCAAAAAAGGTCAGGAGCAGGCAAAGAAGCCGAAGGTTGAAAAGCCCGTTCAGCGTTCTCGCTATGCGGCGGCGCTCGAACATGCTGAAGAAGAGATACAGGCTCGTGAGAGTACCCAGAAGAGCGCTCCCGATGAGCTGAGCGAGCGCATGCGTGGCATGCGCGCATCGGTGCAGGCTGCTTCAGCTGCTGCTGGGGCGACGCCCACTGGCGTAATGCCCGTGATGGTTCCCGACGAGGAGCCTGCCCCGGTCTCTGAGCCGGCACCCGCATCCCCCGAGGCGCCGGCCGCCCCGGCCTCTGCTGTTCCGGCTGAGTCCCTGGCGACTCCTTCTTCGGTACCGGCCTCTTCTCCTGTTGCAACGCCCGCGGCGCCGGCGGCTGTCGTTTCCGAGGCTCAATCCCCGGCCGCGCCTGAGGTTCCCGCGGTAGCATCTGAGGCCCCGACTTCCGTGCCCAGTCCTGCTGCTGCCTCGTCGGCGCTTCCGCATGACGACGACCCCAACGTCAGCGTGAGGGAGGGGCAGCGCCCGTTGACGGGTTCTGCAGCCCCTGTCCCCTCGGTTCTTCCCGATCTCTCAACGGTTCCTACACCAGCAGAGGCTGCCGACCCTTCGAGCTCTCGTCGTCTGGTCATTCCTGCAGTGCAAGACGTTCCCGCTGATGGCGAGGCCCCGATTGGCGCCCATGGGCGCAAGCGCCGTGCTATCTCGCTGCCTAAGATCGGTGTTTCCCAGGAGCTGCCGCGAATTTCCATGGACGACCGTCTTCAGGCGGCTCCGCTGTCAGAGGAGCGTCCTGTCAGCGATGGCCGCGTCCGTGATCTGAGCGCCATCGTTCCGCCCATCGCCGACACCCCCGCCGATCCTGCGTCTACTGTTGCGGCTCCGAACATCGAGGCATCGCTGCGTGGCTCCATGCCGTCGTTGGCTCAAGCTCAGGTTGATCCCGCCTTGTCGGGGAGCATTAGTCTGGCCGGTTCCTTTACCTCTATGGGTGCAACGGGTGCCGCCGCGCCCATTGGCGACGAGCTGCTCGAGAACGCTACCGCTGAAGATTTATATGTGGAGGATGTCGACGATACGGCCTATCGCGAGCAAGTCACCGAAACGGGCGCTATGGCTGGCCCGGGCTATGTAGAGATGCCCAAGACTCGCTTTGGCCGTTTGTTCGGCCGTAAGCGACGCAAGGAGCAGGCTCAGGAGTCGACCCCGCAAGAATGGCTCAACGTCGAAGATGACTTCGAGGCCCAGCAGGTGGGTGCCTCGCGAGGCAGCTGGGAGAGCTTCCGCCAAGATGATGCGGGGGATCAGACCGTTGCTTTCACACCGGACTACTTCGATCAGGCGTTTTCCGAGGAAGAAGAGTTCGGATACGAGGCTCCTCGCCCACGGCGTCGTTTCGAGGGAGGTTCCTTCTCTCTTGACGAGGGTGAAGATACGGCTTTGGATGGATCTGCCGAGCCCGTCAGCCCCTTTGCCGAAGGGCTTCCTATTGATTTTGTTTTCGAGAACGACGGCGCCTTCGATCAGATCGAGCAGTTCCATAGCCAGCGAGTTGATATTGAGGTGTGGTTCGTCGCCCTTGGTGCCGAATTGGCGGGCAACGGCGGTATGCGTGCCTTCATGGATGCCCACGCTTCCGAGCTTAAGGGGTCGATCATCATCGATCTTGAAGCCATGGGCGATGGCACGCTCTCCCTCATCGAAAAGGAGGGTACGTATCTGTCGAAAAAGGCTTCAAGCCGCATGAAGCGCCTGGTGAAGAAAGCTGGGCAGGCTGTGGGCCTCGCCGTTCCCTCTGAGACGATGGAATGGCGCGACAGCAGTGCCGCCTATGCCATGAAGCATGGTCAGCAAGCTATGCACCTTGCGGGAATGAGTGGCAAGAAACCTGCGTTCTTCGCGCAGGCTGATGATGTGATCGAGAACATCGACGCTGATCAGCTTGCCCTCAACAGCGACTTTGTGATGGAGCTCCTCAAGCATATTTAATGCAGTCAAGGAGATTCGTGTTAGAATCTCTCCCCATCCGCCCCCGTAGCTCAGCGGATAGAGCGTCGGTTTCCTAAACCGTGCGTCGGAGGTTCGAGTCCTCTCGGGGGCGCCAGAAACAACAAGGAGCGAGGATGAACCGTCCTCGCTCCTTCTTCCTTTTATGGGCAGGGTCTCATGCGCGCTCACTTTGCTGTACTTCAGGGCGCTCTCAACGCACGGCTGCGAGATGGGAATGAGAAACGGTCGAAAACGGGGATTCACGTTGAAAGATTGCCGCTTCGGGGGCGGCTGAAAACGCACCGGCGCGGGTATCGTTTGACGGTTCTGCGGTGCTATGATCGCTTTGCGACCGAGGCGATATGTGGTTAACGTGATGGATGGAAGCGGTAGCAGCCTCACTAGGCGATGCTTTGATACACTATGCAGGCTATTTCCTGCTCCGGTGTGTTGCCTTCACCAGCCCGGAGCCATAAAGTCCAAAGGAGGTGAGCTGATGAAGGCTTATGAACTGCTGTTTATTGTTGCCCCCACGATCGATGACGAGACGCGCGCTGGCGTGATGAAGCGCATCGAGACCACTCTGGCCGAGACCAATGGTGTTGTGGACAATGTCGACAATTGGGGCAAGCGCAAACTCGCTTATGAGATCAACGGTCTGTCTGATGGCGACTACACTCTCATCGATTTCCACGCTGATCCGCAGAGCATTGCCGAGCTCGATCGCGTGCTGCGCATCAACGATGCCGTTGTGCGTCACATGGTCGTCGCCCGCACCGATCGCGATTAGTTGGAAACAGGGCAGCTGTAAGGCGGCCCTCCGTAAGAAGAGGTAGAAATGAGCATCAACCGAGTGATCATCAGCGGCAATCTGACCCGCGATCCTGAACTGCGCAACACCCAGTCCGGCATGGCTGTGCTGAGTTTCGGCGTGGCGGTGAACGACCGCCGCAAGAATCCGACCACTGGTGAGTGGGAGGATTACCCGAACTTCGTGGACTGCACGATGTTCGGAGCCCGCGCCAACAGCTTGGCCCAGTACCTGTCGAAGGGCACCAAGGTGTCCATCGAGGGCAAGCTGCGCTGGAGCCAGTGGGAGCGCGATGGACAGAAGCGCAGCAAGCTGGAGGTCATTGTTGATGAGATCGAGTTCATGTCGAGCCGTAATGGCAACGGCGGGGCTCAGTCCTATGGGGGAGATCCCTACGGCAACCAGGGCTATAGCGCCCCTGCTCCGGCCTACAGCGCTCCGGCGCCGGCCCCGGCGGCGGCTCCTGCAGCTCCGGTGATCGATGCCTCTTCTTCCGTGTACGATGATGACATTCCGTTTTAAGCGAAACGAAAGAGGTTAACATGGCCGATTACGCTAAGCAGCCTCGTCGTAAGTTTTGCCAGTTCTGCAAAGACGACGTGGAGTATGTCGATTACAAAGACACTCAAATGCTGCGCAAGTACGTTACCGATCGTGGCAAGATCAAGCCCCGTCGCGTGACCGGTGCCTGCACTCAGCACCAGCGCGACATCGCGGAGGCCGTTAAGCGCGCCCGCGTCATGGCTCTCATGCCCTACGCCGTTCCCGCTGTGAGCGGCCGTGGCGATCGCCGCAACCGCTAGGCGAAGGAGGAACCATGAAAGTTATTCTTCTGAAGGAACTCCATGGCAAGGGCGGCGAGGGCGACGTCATCGACGTTGCGCGCGGTTTTGCCAACAACTTCCTGCTCACCCAGGGCTACGCTGTCAAGGCTACCCCGGGCAACCTGAAGCAGCTGGAGGAGCGTAAGAAGAACATCGCCAAGCGCGAGGAGACTCGTATTGCCGATGCGAACGCTCTGGCTGCGAAGCTCAACGATGCCACTGTGCGCGTGGATGCGCAGGTGGGCGAAGAGGGCATCCTCTTCGGTTCTGTTACCGCTCCGGTGGTGGCCGACGCCATCGCCGAGCAGCTTGAGATCGAGATCGACAAGCGTCGCGTTGAGCTGGGCAAGCCGATCAAGATGGTGGGCACCTACCAGGTTCCCGTCTCCCTGTACCGCGACATCAAGGGTGTTGTGACCGTGATCGTCGCCGGTGAGGGTATGGACGAGGAGTCTGCCGAGACTGTCGAGGCTTTCGACGAGGCTCTGGAGGTTGCCGAGACCCCGGCTGACGAGACCGTCGAGATCGATGGTCAGATCAGCGAGGACGGTACCGTCGAGGCTGAGGTGACCGAGATCGAGGAGTAATTCTCGATTCGATAGACCTGGCAAAGGCCCTCGCTTGCGAGGGCTTTTTTCTTTTAGGTGCAGCTCTTTGCGAAAAGCGCTCGAGGGTGCCGAGGTGTAGATCGAGGCTGTTTGTTTCCCGTGAAACACTTCGCCAGCCGAGCTGCAGTCGGATAACGCTACAATGTAGGAACTGTCGAGAAAAGGAATCACCATGCCGTTTTCCCCTCAAGATACATCCGCGTCGGCTCCAACGCCTTCTGCTCCCCACGCTCAACTTCCGCAGAATGTTGAAGCGGAGCAATCTGTTTTAGCGGCGTGCCTCTTGAATCATGAGGTAACCGAAGAGGCTGTCATGCGCATCAAGCCGGAGAACTTCTTTCGTCCGGCGCACCGCATTATCTTCGAGGCAGTTCAGGGCTTGGTGAACCGTCGCATTCCCGTTGACCCCATTTCTCTTGCCGACACGCTGAAGGCTCAGGGGCAGTTGGAGGCAGTGGGAGGTCGTGCGTACCTGGCTGAGTTGGCTGACAATACGTTTTCGTTGACCAGCTGGGAGCGTCATGTCGATATTGTAAAGAGGCAGGCTATCCTCCGCGAGCTCGTATACGCGTCTGCGCAGATCAACGCTCTTGCCTACGATGCACCTGATGATGTGAACGAGGTGGTGGAAGAAGCCGAGAAGATGCTTCTCAACGTGACCGAGAAGCGCGTGAGCTCCACCTTCCGCAAAATGGACGAGCTGGTCAACGAGGCTTACGAGCAGATCACCATTCTTGCCAACCAGAAGAACCACATGGTTGGTGTTCCAACGGGCTTCAAAGACGTTGACGACCTTATTCACGGTTTTCGCGGGGGCGACTTAGTGATTCTGGCTGCGCGACCGGGTGTAGGCAAGACCTCCTTCGCGCTGAATCTTGCCACTAACGCGGCCAAGGCCGGCGTGGCCGTCACCTTCTTCTCGTTGGAAATGGGCGCTGAGCAGCTGGTGCAGCGTATCCTCTGCTCTGAGGCCCGTGTGTCCCTGTCCAAATTACGCAGCGGCATGATCGCCGATGGGGATTGGGGTGCCCTCGCCGAGTCGTCAGGTAAACTCGCGCAGCTTGACTTCTACATCGACGACGCTCCTGGTCTGACGATTCTCGAGGCTCGCGCCAAGGCTCGCCGCGAACTGCACGGCATCAAGGAGGGACAGAAGGGTCTTATCGTAGTGGACTACCTGCAGCTTATGCAGCCGAGTCCTGGCACGAAGAACAAGAGCACCAACGACCAGGTCGGCGAGATATCTCGTGGATTGAAGATTCTCGCCAAGGAAATGAACATGCCGGTCATTGCGCTCTCCCAGCTCTCCCGTGCGGTGGAGCAGCGAGGCAAGGATAAGCGTCCCATGCTTTCCGACCTGCGCGACTCTGGATCTATCGAGCAGGACGCCGACATTGTCATGTTCATCGACCGGTCGATGAATGAAATCGAGGCGGAAAGCGAGAGCCGCCCCGATTTGGGCACAGCAAAACTTATCGTGGCCAAGCACCGTAATGGTGCCACACGCGATATCGATCTTGCCTTCAACCCCGAGTTCACGAAGTTCATGGACTTCGTCGATGAGTCGCGAGTCGGCGCGTTCTAGCCCGTGGACGAGAAACTGACATTCCTGCACGCCGCCGATCTGCATATCGGAGCGCCCGTGCGCGGGCTTGCCCGACTGTCGGACGAGTGGGAGCGTCGTGTGATTGATGCTATTCCAGTGGCGTGGGATCGCGTCGTTGAAACCGCATTGCGGCGCAGCGTCGATTTCGTGATCGTTGCCGGTGACATTTTCGATTCTGTGCGTGCCTCGTATCGCGACTACCTGAGGTTCTTCGCGGGACTGCAGCGCTTGGACGACGCGGGCATTCCGTCATATCTGTGCACGGGGAATCACGACCCGCTTAGCGTTTGGCAGAAAGATTTCTTCGCGTTGCCCCCTTCGGCTACTATGCTCGCCGCCGACCGCCCCGACTTCGCACTTTTTGAGCGAGAAGGACGGCCTTTGGCCATCATTGCGGGTCGGGGATATCCCAACAAGGTTTGGTCGGCCTATGAAAGCATTGCGGCTGGATTGACCCGCGCGGCCGCCATTGAGGCTTTGGGCCCGCGCGCCGCCGAAGCCCCCTTCGCGGTTGGTGTGCTTCATACCGGTCTCGATCTCGATCCAGTGAAGGCTCCGTCCGATCCTGCAGCCTTGCGCGCCGCCGGATTCGACTACTGGGCCTTGGGACATATTCATCGTCGATACGCCGACAATGAGCAGGATCCGCGTGTCGTGTTCTCCGGATGTGTGCAGGGGCGCGATATACGGGAAACTGGTTCGCGCGGCGTGTATGTGGTGGATCTTGAGCCAAGGCAAACTCCGCGCTTGACGTTCGTGCCAACGGCCTCCATTGTGTGGGAACGCCCGATAATAGATGTGTCGGATTGCCTCAACATTCCCTCGCTCGTCAAAAAAGTGATGCGTGAGTTGTTTGCTGTGAATGGAACGGTTTCCTGTGAGATGATGGTCACGCACATCACCCTGACTGGCTCTACGCCCCTTTCAGAGGTGCTTTCCCGTCCTGGAGTACTCGAGGATGTACGGGCCTCGCTTAATGATTCCTACAGCGAATTCTTCTGCGATGCTCTTGTCGATCGTACCTGCATGCCGCGCGACGATAAAGCGTTGCGCGGCGAGGGGATGTTTCCCTCAGTGTTTCTTCACGCGGCGGAGACGTTCTCGACCGACACTTCTGCTCAGATCGATCATCTGCAGGAAGAGTTTCTCTCTCGGGCCATTCCGTTGACTGCGAGCCTTTCCGAGAAGAAGGCCCGCCAGCTTACCGCCGAGGCAATCGATATGGTGATGGATGCATTGGTGCAGGAAGGCAGTGCGGAATGAAGCCGGGCCGCATATTTTTGGAATACCTGCGCATCAATCGCTTCGGGTGCTTTCGCGATCGGACCGTTGGCCCATTCGGCCCGCAACTGAACATCGTATTCGGGGCGAACGAGTCGGGAAAGACCACGCTTGCCTCTCTGGTTGGCGGGATTCTGTTCGGCTGGGGAAAGGCGCGGCGGCGCGCGAATACGTACGAACCTGCGGAAGGTCCCCGTTCGGGTGCCCTGGTTTTCTCCGACGGCCGCACGATAAGCCGCGAGGGGGAAGAACTGGTCGCTGCTGGTAGTCGCGAGCTGTTGGACGATATCGACAAAGACACGTTCCGTACTATGTTCTCGCTGAACAGCGACGAGCTGAGGAGCTTGAGAAACAGTACCGACACGACGGCGAAGCTTCTGACAGCAAGTGCGGGTATGGGGTCTTCCCCGACTCATGCGCTCGCCCAGCTGAATGACAAGCTTGCCGTGCTCACCGACTCTTCGGACGAACGATCCATTCCGTATCTGATAGCTCAGCGCAACGAGTTGCGTGAGCATCAAAAGGGTGAGTCCGAGCAAGCTGATCGTTGGAGGACTCAGGATCGTGAGCTCCACGAACTGATCGGAGAGCGCGAGGCTATGGGCGAGCGGGTGGAGGAGAGCCACCGCCTCGTTGAATCGCTCATGGTTGCCAAAACCGCGGTGGAGGCGCTCGATGCAGAGCAGGCAAAGCTTGTCGTGGAGCTCGAGCGCTTGAACTCATCTCAGAATGAGGCTTCTGCGGCGTTGGAACGTCACGAGAAGGGTTTGGATACTCGGCTTGCGCGCATGACGGCCAACGAGGAACGATCTCTTCGCGACCGCTTGGAGACGCTTGGCTCCCAACAGGCGCGCTTGGCTCATGCCACCGACGTGGCTCGCAGCAACTACATGTCGTCCGCTGCGGTGTACGAGGCTCTGTTGGAAACCGTGAACGAGGAGAAAGATCGACATAGCCTGAAGGCAAAACATCGTATTCAAGTGGCATTTTGCGTGGTTGTGCCCGCGGTGTTGTTCTTGCTGGGCATTCCTCTCTTCATTGAGGGCCGCTCTGCAGGCTCGCTGAGCTATATGGCTATCGGGTTTCTGCTGTCGGTGTTTGCCTTCATCATGGTGATTGCCGGTTTTGCATTGCTCTTCCGTCCCGATAAGGCCGACGCTGCGCGCAAGCAGCGATTCGAAGATGCCCATTGGGTTATGGTTCAAGACGAGAAGAAGATGCAGGCATGCATCGCCGAGGAAGAGCAATGCGCTTCGCGTATTGCGAAAGAGTTGGAGGAAGAGGGTCTCGGCGCAGCCGAGGGGTCGCTTCGCCAGGCGCGGGTCTTGCTGGATGAGGCGCGGGATGTCCGCTCCGATATGGCGCTGTGCCGGCAGCGACAGCAGGCGGCCGTCGCCCGCGCCGCGCAAGCGAGCTCCCGTCTTGCCGAGATAGATGCCGAGAGAAGGGCGGCTCTCGCCCGCGCCGGATTGGATGCCGTCGCGGCTCTTGCCGATATCGAGCGTGAGCACGACCGCCGACTGCGTCAACGTACTGGGTTGCTGGAGACTTTCGAGTCGATGAATCGCCGCATCGGCGAACTGGAGGGCATCTTGCAGCACGCGTCCCAATCGGTCGAGTTTGATCGCTGCAAGATCGAGAGCGAGCAGGTGTGCACGCGCCTCGACGAGGCCCGCGCCGAGTTTGCCCGGCTTCTTCTGGCGAAGCGAATGCTGGAGGCGGCTATTGCCACCTGGGAATCGACTCAGCAACCTGAGGTGTACGTCCAGGCCGGCCGGCTTCTATCGATGATGACCGACGGTCGATGGACCGAGGTTGCTCTGACTGCTGCAGGAGACCTTCAGGTATCCGACGGCCTCGGCACGCTGCGCTCCCCCGCGCAACTGTCGCTCGGCACCTGTCAGCAGCTGTATTTGGCGCTGCGCATCGCATTGCTTGAGAGTGCCGAGAACGTGGGTCGTGCTATTCCCATCCTGGCCGACGATATTCTCGTGAACTTCGATGAGCAGCGCCGCGCGGGTGCGGCGCGGGCCTTGGTGGAGCTATCCGAGCGCCGGCAGGTTGTTCTCTTTACCTGCCATGAGGGCGTGGTGCGCGTGCTGAAGAAGGCCGCCAAGCAGGCTTCTTCTCCCGCCGTGGTCATCGAGCTGTAGGCGTGCATCCCGTCGGGCGTGTACCCGACGCGCTTCCTTATCTTCGCCCTCTTCACAGGCGCTCTCTGTACTATACTTATACTTTCGAGCAGGAGGCTCTCGACGAAAGGACACAGCATGCCCAGCACAGTGCTCGTCGGCGCCCAGTGGGGCGACGAAGGCAAGGGTAAGATCACCGATCTCATTGCCAGCGATTACGACTACGTCGTGCGGTTCCAGGGCGGCAACAACGCCGGCCACACCGTTATCCACGGCGATAAGAAGTTGGCGCTGCACCTTATGCCTTCCGGCGTTATGTACGAGAACGCGGTACCGGTTATCGGCAACGGCGTGGTGGTCGATCCCGGCGTGCTCGTGAAGGAAATGGCCATGCTGGAGGCCGAGGGCGTGTCCTGCAAGAACCTGCGCATCTCCAACGACGCGCATCTCATCATGCCCTATCACAAGGATCTGGACGGCGCCGATGAGAAGAGCCTCGGCGACAAGAAGATCGGCACCACCAAGCGCGGCATCGGCCCGTGCTATCAAGACAAGATGGGCCGCAAGGGCATTCGCATGCAGGATCTGCTGGATGAGAAAATCTTCCGTCTAAAGCTGGAAGCGGTGCTCGCTCAGAAGAATCCCATCCTGGAGAAGATCTACGGCTTGCACACCTACACGGTGGAGGAAATCTGCGACGAGTACCTGCCCTACGCCCGCATCCTCGCGCCCTACGTGTGCGAATCGGCCCATATGCTGAACACGGCGCTCGCCGACGGCAAGTCCATTCTGTTCGAGGGCGCCCAGGGCACGCTGCTCGACATCGACCACGGCACCTACCCCTTCGTCACCTCGTCCTCGTGCTGCGCCGGCGGCGCGGCCACGGGCACAGGCGTGGGGCCTGCGGCCATCGATCGCGTGCTCGGCATTCAGAAGGCCTATGTCACCCGTGTGGGCGAAGGCCCCTTCCCCACTGAGCTGAAGTTCCCTGAGAACGGCGGCGAGGGCCAGGATGCAGAAGACGGCGAGCTTCTGTGCGCCGCCGGCCACGAGTTCGGCGTGACCACGGGCCGCAAACGTCGCTGCGGCTGGTTCGATGCCGTTATCGGCCGCTACGCCGCCGAGGTGAACGGCCTCACCGATGTGGCCCTCACCAAGCTGGACGTGCTGTCGGCCTTCGACACCATCAAGGTGTGCGTGGCCTACGAGTGCAACGGCGAGCGCTACGACTACTTCCCCATGCAGCAGAGCGTGCTGCATCATGCGAAGCCCATCTACGTGGAACTTCCTGGCTGGAAAGACGAGGACATCACGGGCTGCCGCACCTATGAGGAACTGCCCGAGAACACGCGCAAGTACATCGAGTACTTGGAGGAGGTCACCGGCGTGCCCATGAGCATCGTCTCCGTTGGTCCCGACCGCGATCAGACTATTATACGTGATGTGTGGTTGAGGGAAGACTAACTAGCTCGTCCGAGGGCGTTGGGGCTTGCAAACGACCTGTGATTTCCTAGAAGGAATTACTGAAAGGAACAGACGTGAACATTCTGGTTTTGGGTTCGGGCGGCCGTGAGCATGCCATTGCATGGGCCTTGCGGAAGTCGCCGAAGACCGACGTGCTGTACGTGGCTCCCGGCAACGGCGGTACTGCTGAGATTGCCGAGAACGTCGATATCGACATCGCCGACAGCGAGGCGTTGCTCAGCTTCGTGGCCGAGCGCAAGATCGGCTTGGTGGTTATCGGGCCCGAGGCGCCCTTGGTTGATGGCGTAGCCGATGTGCTGCGTGCTGCGGGCGTGCCCGTGTTCGGCCCCAATGCCGACGGTGCTCAGCTTGAGGGCTCCAAGGCCTATTCCAAGGAGTTCATGGAGGCCAACAACATCCCCACCGCTGCCTACGGCCGCTTCAGTGACGAGGCAGCCGCGCTCGCCTATGTGCGCGAGCAGGGCGCGCCCATCGTCATTAAGGCCGATGGCCTGGCCGCGGGCAAGGGCGTGGTAGTGGCCGAAACGCTGGAGGACGCCGAGGCAGCGGTGCGCGCCTGCTTCGACGGCGCCTTTGGCGATGCCGGTTCCACGGTGGTCATCGAGGAGTGCATGACCGGCCCCGAGTGCTCGCTTCTGTGCTTTGTCACCAATGGCAAATCGTTCCCCATGGCTCCTGCTCAGGACCACAAGCGCGCTTACGACGGCGACTTGGGTCCGAACACCGGTGGCATGGGCGTGTACTCACCGGTGCCTATTGTCACCGACGACGAGATGGCCGCCATGGTGTCCATCATGGAGGATGCTGCCGCAGCTACGGCTCGGGCGCCCTTTGCCGCCGATTATCGTGGCACGCTGTACGGCGGGTTTATGCTGACCCCCGAGGGACCGAAGATCGTGGAGTTCAACGTGCGCTTCGGCGACCCCGAGACTCAGGTGGTGCTCCCGCGCCTGGAAAGCGATCTGGTGGATGTGATGCTGGCCGTGGCCGAAGGCCGCGCCGACGATATCGAGCTGGAATGGTCGGATGATTGGGCTGTCTCGGTGGTGCTTGCCAGCGAAGGCTATCCGGGTTCCTACGAGAAAGGCAAGGTTATCCTCGGCATTGAGGAAGCTGAGGAGTTGCCGGGTGTTACGGTGTTCCACGCTGGTACGAAGCGCAACTTCGATGGCGAGCTGCTCACCAACGGCGGTCGCGTGTTGAACGTGGTTGCCCTGGGCGACACCTTCGAGGAGGCCCGCGAGCGTGCGTACGAGGCTTGCGACCTCATCAACTTCGAGGGCAAGCAGTTCCGCCACGACATCGGCAAGAAGGCCCTCCAGGGCCGCAGCGCTTGGGAGTAGCTTATGCTCTCCGAACGAATGCTCTCCAAGGTGGTGGCGGCCTGTACGGCCAACTATCTAAAGCTTTCCCCTTGTACTGAAACGCGTATGCCTGCGCCGAAGCCAGGGCAGCCCTATATGCTGTACATGCATGTGCCGTTCTGCGAGCGGCTGTGCCCGTACTGCTCGTTCAACCGCTTCCCCTTCCGCGAGGACCGCGCTAAGCCCTACTTCCAGAACATGCGCAAGGAAATGCGCATGTTGAAGGATCTGGGCTACGACTTCGCCTCGGTGTACATCGGCGGTGGCACGCCCACTATCATGATCGACGAGTTGTGCGAGACCATCGATCTGGCGCGCGAGCTGTTCTCGATCAAGGAAGTGTCCAGCGAGACGAATCCGAACCATCTGATTCCCTCGTATTTGGAGAAGCTGAAGGGCCGTGTGCAGCGGCTTTCCGTGGGCGTGCAGTCTTTCGACGATGACCTGCTGCGTCAGATGGACCGCTACGACAAGTACGGTTGCGGCCAGGAGATTCTCGAGCGCATCGGCGAGGCCAGCCCGTACTTCGTGTCCATGAATGCGGACATGATCTTTAACTTCCCGGCCCAGACCGCCGAGTCGCTCATCCGTGACATTGAGATGGTGGTGGCCTCGGGAGCGAGCCAGACGACGTTCTATCCGCTGATGGCCTCACCTTCGGTGGAGCGCTCGCTGGCGGCTACGGTGGGCAAGGTCGATTACAACCGCGAGCAACAGTTCTACGAGATCATTTGCGATCTACTGCTGGGCGATATGCCCGGAGGCAAGCCTGGTCTCTTCGAGCTGGGCAGCGCTTGGACGTTCAATCGCCGCGGTACCGGCGCGGCCGGTGAGGATGCCATGATCGACGAGTACGTGGTCGATTACGAGGAGTATCCCGCCATCGGCAGTGGCGGCATCACCTATCTGGGCCAGAACCTATATGTGAATACCTTCTCGGTACGCGAGTACAACGAGGCCATCGAGGCCGGTCGTATGTCTATGATGGGGAAGACCACGTTCAGCCTGCATGACCGTATGCGCTATCGCTTCATGATGCAGCTGTTTGGCTTGCGCCTGGACAAGCGTCAGTTCGAGCGCGATTTCGGTATGAGCGTTGAGCGCGGCTTGCCGGTGGAGATGGGCTTTATGCGCGTGTGCGGTGCCTTTGCTACCGACAATGCCGACGAGCTGACGCTCACCCCGAAGGGCCGCTACCTGGTGGTGGTCATGATGCGCCAGTTCTTCATCGGCGTGAACAACCTGCGCGATCAGGCCCGCGCGGCGCTCACCGGCGAGGAGCGTGAGCTTATCTTCGGTGACGGCTGCAAGAACGCCGCGACCGAGGCGGCGGCTCGCGAGGAAGCCGCAGTTGAGATGGCTGCCGAGGCGACCCTAGATGCCGTTCATGCCGAAGCGGCGCAGCGGTAGGCTTTCGCTATGACTTACGTTTCCGTCGTCACGCTCGTTGCCTATGGGCTCGTGCTTGCGCTGCTGGCTGTTATCGCGGTCGTTGACGTGCGTGAACGACGGATTCCCAATATGCTCACGGGCGCTCTTGCGGCGCTTTGGCTTCTGTGGCGCGTGGTACTCGGTTTTGCGGGAGAACATATGGGCCTCGGGTTCGGTGTTGAACTTCTGGCTCCAGCACCCACGGTGTTCGTGCCCCCGGCATGTGCCATCGTCGGCTCATCGCTGGCCGGCGGCATTCTGGGGGCCGTGGTGCTCGGCGGTGGTCTGCTGGTGCTGACGGCGGCCTATGAGGCGCTGACTCACAAAGAGTCGTTCGGCGGCGGTGATATCAAGCTCATGGCGGTTCTCGGCCTCTTTCTCGGCGCTGAGCGAGGCCTTGTCTGCCTGTTGGCAGCTTGTGTTCTCAGTCTCGCCTATGCGGGTATTCGCCATATGAGGCGTTCTCGTCGCGTGCGGGAGGGGGCGGAACCCAACGAGCACGGTCTGCAGATGGCAATGCCCTTTGGTCCCTTTATTGCCCTGGGCGCGCTTGTTGCCTTTGTGTCGTAAAAAGTTCTTGCATTGCGGCTGGCATCCCGCTAAAATATATGCTCGCGTCGAAAGCGAATGCTTTCCGCAACCTTGGTCGGGTAGCTCAGTTGGTAGAGCAACGGACTGAAAATCCGTGTGTCGAGGGTTCAAGTCCCCCTCCGACCACCATAATTTAGAAGAGCCCCAGCAATGGGGCTCTTTTTGTGCTTGAAATCTTGCGGGGTTTGAGCTTTGAGCAGCTGAGCCTTCTTTCGGGTGACCTTGGCGGACGGCCCCTGGCCGAGCGAGTCCGGGTTTTGTAGCGCCATCCAGCGCTTGACCGCCGCTGATGGAGGCCTCGTTAGGCTCCCGGGGAAAGAAGCTTCAGCTCTATCGTCCCATTTTCCCAAACAGCGTAGCCGGCGGCGCCGTCCTTGGGGTGACCTGCACTGCCCGGATTGGCGAAGGTTACGTCACTGCGCGAGGCTTCTCCGTTTTCCCGGCGCATGGAAGCGGGCGCGAAGTCGCCTCCTGTGCCCTTGACATGAGTATGCCCCGAGAACACGAAAGAGCCGGCCGGAAGTCCAGCTACCACGCGCTCCAAGTCCAGATGTCCGTGAGTAAGCATGAGCGTCGTGCCTTCGTCCACCACGAGGGCGTAATCGCCCAAACAGGGAAAGTTCAGCACCATCTGGTCTACTTCCGCGTCGCAGTTGCCGCGCACCGCGGTAATGCGGTCGGCATACTCGTTCAAGAGCTTTGCCACCTCAGCGGGGGCGTAGCCTTCTGGCAGGGGGTTGCGCGGGCCGTGGTACAGCAAGTCGCCGAGTAGCAGCAGGCGGTCGGCGCCCTCTTCGTGAAAGCGCGCGATGAGCGCCTCGGCCGCGGGTAGCGAGCCGTGAATGTCAGATGCAATCAGATAGCGCATGGCATCTCCTTTGATCAGGAGATGCCAGTATAGCAATTACAATTCCTTCAGCGTTTAACCCAGCGTGTAGAAGGCGTATGCGGCTTCGCCCTGGGGGAAAGTAACCTTCACCTCGTAGAGGTAGTTCGGCTCGATGGACAGGGCGATAGCGCCGTCCTCGCCGAGGGTAGAGGGAACGTCGGCGTCTTCAGATGCAGGGTCGATCTGCGGCTGAGAGTCCTTGGCCAGCGGCGTGCGCTCAATTTCAACGGAGGTGGGGTTCACCGAGAAGGCGATGAAGGCATCAGTGGCGCTGGCTACGCGGGTGTCGATGACGTTCTCGGAGAATACTCCGTTGCCGTCTGCGGCGAAGCCGTCAACTTCGGTCGTGGAGGTCTGGCCGTCATCGGTTTTCCACTGCCATTCGAACTCGTAGGGGTTCAGGATCACGGAAACTTGTGTGTCGGGTGTCTTGTACTCCAAAGACCCGCTGGGAACTTGGCTCTGGTCGGGGGCTGCGAACACCGTGTCGACGATTTCAGCATACTGCTCGGCATCGGCGGGGCTTCCTTGCTCGACAACCTCGATCTGGTAGATTCCCGGATACTGTCCCGGATAGCTTTCAGCCATAACGCCGTTGCCTGTCACCTTCACAATGTTGCCGGCAACAAGGTTATCCTCGTCGATTTCCTGACCGTCGTAGATGATCTTCGCGTCGTCGATGTTGGTGGGAATGTAGGGCGTCTGGGTTTCCTGGTCCACGAAAAGCACCTGATCGCCGTTGACGTAGGCTACCATGGCCGTGCTCTCCTCGGCATCGGAGGGTACCTGGTTCTGGTCGTTTTGCTGGGAGCGATTCTCAGCGTCTGCTTGCGCCGAAGCTGCGCCGTCAGCATCAGCGGCCGCATCGTTGGTGCCGCCTTGCGCGGCGCAACCGCCGAGCGCGAGCAAGCTGGCGGCCAGAAGACCCGCGATTGCTACACGGGTGAGATTCAATTGTTTCATGGCATCTGCCTTTCTCGAAGAGATGGAGTAGCGTCATGATAGCGCACAGAGACAGCGATGCTGTCGCTCGGTCAACGAACTGTAGGGGCGAGCCAGGAGCAGGGTCGGGGCGGGCTGCAGGCGTTCCTACAGCTCCTTCGCCTTGGCCACGCAGGCCGCCACAGCTTCCATAGCGGCCGCACGGAAGCCTCGCTGCTCCAAGGCGCGCACACCTTCGATGGTGGTGCCGCCGGGAGAGCACACCATGTCCTTTAAGTCGCCGGGGTGCCGACCTGTCTCGAGCACAAGCTGGGCCGAGCCTGCCACGGCAGAGGCCGCGAACTCGTAGGCTTGGGCCCGGGGCATGCCTGCTTCCACCGCGCCATCGGCCAGCGCCTCGATGAACATGAACACGAAGGCCGGCGAGCTGCCCGCCACTGCGCTGGCGGCGTCCATGAGCCGCTCGGGGATGACGATGGCGCGCCCGAAGCTGTTCATGAGCTGCAGGCAGATCTCTTCGTCGGCTTGGGTGGCGCCGGTTCCCGGGCATACGGCGGTGCAGCCAGCGTTCACGAGAGCCGGCGTGTTCGGCATGCACCGGATGAGGCGCATGGTGTCGGCTTCGCGTTCGAACAGCGCGGCGATACGCTCGATCGTGAGCCCCGCTGCGATGGAAATGACCAGCGTATCGGGTCGCACCGCATCGCGGATCTCTTCGACGACCTCGGGGAAGAACTGCGGCTTCACGGCCAGCACCAGAACGTCGGCCGTAGCTGCCACCTCGCGGTTGTCGGCGGTAACGGCAATGCCGAGTTGGTCGGCCCGGGCGGCACGGGTGGCCTCGGTTTTGGCGGAGCCGATGATGTCAGCGGCCCCCGCGGCGCTGCCGCCGAGCGTGGTTCCCTCGCGCAGCATGCCGCCGATGATGGCTGTGGCCATGTTTCCCAGTCCGATGAAGCCGATTTTCATGAAGCGCCTCCCTGTCTGACCCTTAGAAATTGTGCAGAACGAGGGCGTTTGCCCGCGCATCTGATCAGGTGGTTTGCTGAATGCTCCCAGATCAATAAAGGGTTTTCGTCGCGGATAAAAGCCCTCGTTCTGCACAATGCCAGTATACAAGAAGAGCCCCCGGGGTGACCGGGGGCTCTGGTGGTGCGGTGTGTGTTCTGTCGAGCGCTGCACGTGGAAGCTTGTGCTTTGCAGCGAGGGCACGTGATCTCAGCGTGCTCTCTTGCGCTCGGCGTGGTTACACGTCCAGGTTCTTGAAGGCGTCGGGCACTTCCTTGAAGCCCTTCGACTTCACCGCGCAGATAATGAAGCCGATAACGAACCAGGACACGCCCAGGACGTAGGTCATGATATCGAAGCCGGTGAACACGTAGGCCAGGATGAGGATGCCGAGCCAGGGGCAGATGAGGTACTTCACGATGTTGCCGAAGGAATAGCGCTTCTTCTCCTTGATGAAGAAGTACCAGAACACGGAGAAGTTCAGCATGATGAACGAGGCCAGCGCGCCGAAGTTCACCAGGGTGGCCAGGTCGGCCATGGTGAGGATAAGCGACAGCACGAGCGCCACGGCGCCGATGAAGATAGCGCCCACCCAGGGGGTCTGGAACTTGGGGTGCACCTTGCCGAACACGCTGGGGATCACCTTGTCGCGGCCCATAGAGTACAGCAGGCGCGAGGCGGCCAGCTGCGCGTTCATGATGTTGGCGATGCCGATGGCCACGATGTTGATGATGAGCATGATGTTCATGAACAGGTCGCCGCCGATCATCTGGCAGCCGTAGAACCAAGCGTTCTCGGCGTGCTCGGGGGTCCAGCTGGCCCAGTCGGGCTGCACGAGCGAGGCGATGTAGGTCTGCGCCACGAAGCACACGATGATGAGGCCGAGCGCGATGAGGATACCGCGGCCGATGTTCTTCTCGGGCTGGTTGGTCTCCTCGGCCAGGGTGGAGATGCCGTCGAAGCCAAGGAAGTTCAGCGCGGCGATGGAAATGCCGGCGGCCAGGAAGTGCGCATCTACCTTGCCAGGCTGCCACAGCGGATCGGCGTTGAACTCGCCGGCACCGCCGCCGCCCATGATGAAGTTGCAGCCCAGCGCAATGAACGCGATAACGGCCAGAATCTCAACGGCGAAGATGACGAAGTCGATGCCGCGGGTCATAGAAATGCCGCGGATGTTCACGAAGGTGTTGAACACCACGAACACGATGACCCACAGATACCACGGGCTGTTCGGCACGAGCATGGTGCCCCAGTTGGCCACCATGACGTACAGCAGGGCCGGCGTGATGCAGTAGTCCAGCAGGATCAGCCAGCCGGAGATGAAGCCCACATGCGGGTTAATGCCGCGTTGCACGTAGGAATACACCGAGCCCGCGATGGGGAACTTGTTGCTCATGCGCACGTAGCTGAGCGCGGTGAAGAAAATGGCGACGAAGCCCACGATGTAGACGAGCGTGGACATGCCCAGGGCATCTTGCTGCACAAGGCCCCAAATAGAGTGCGGCGCGATGATAACCATGAACAGTACGCCGTAGAGCACGACGTCCCACAGGCCCATGCCGCGGCGCAGCTCCTGTTTGTAGCCGAACTGCTCAAGGGACGAGTTGTCCACGGAGCCCGGCGTTTGAACGGGTTTTGACATTCCTGTCTCCTTCCTTTTCCGTTCCTTTTCTTTCCCTCTATCTCAAAACTCGCACAAGGCGCATGGCATCGGGCCGCCTGTTTCGCGGAAGTCGCGCGGGTTGCCGACGCGATTGCCCGGGCCGTGCTGCCCTCGGCGAGGGTTGAGCTCTTATGTCGCTCGGCAACTGATTGCCCGAGCGGAAGGTTGCGGCGCGGTCGTCCCCCGACAGCCGCGCCCGTCTGCGGCTTAACCCACCAGCGGCGGGAACTGCGGCAGCTTCGGAGTACCAATGCGCAGGGACAGCTGCACCTCGCAGGGCTTGCATCCCTGGCTGATTTCCACGTCGGACTGCACCGACATGTACATGTAGGTATCCACGGCATCCCAGCCGGTAATGCGCATGAGCAGGCGCTGCATCTCCTTTGACGCGCACATGAGCGCCTCGTTGTACTCCTGGGCGCTGGCGTTCACATACCACTTGCCGGCCGGCCCGAAGGTCTCAAGCACAGGCCAGTTCAGCTCGAAGTTCTTCAGCACGCTCACGCGCACGGTGATCTCGGCGGCAATTTCGATGCCGGTGCCGCACAGCTCCGCGTCGCCCATGGTGGCGTGCACGTCGCCCATTTGCAGAAGAGCTCCGGGCACGCGTACGGGGAAGTAGAGGCGGGTGCCCTTGGTGATGAGCTTGTTGTCCATGTTGCCGCCGTAGTTGCCCACGAAACCGTCGGCCGGGGCACCTTCCGCCGGAGCCGTGCCGATGACGCCGATCATAGGGTTGATGGGGAATCGCACGCCGTTGAAGTCGGCCATGCCATCCTCGATCTTGATCTTCTTCGTACGGTACTCGGTGCCCTCGAAGAGCGGTCCGCAGTGGTCGTCGGTGGCGATGGTGCCCTCGTCGGCCACCTGGATGTCGTAGATGTCCACCACCAGCACGTCGCCAACCTCGGCGCCCTCCACGTACACGGGTCCCGCGGCGGGGTTGGTGATGTTGTAGGAGAAGTCCATGTCGCGCATGGTGACCGACTCGTCGGTCAGGCGCCCCGAGAAGCAGTCGAGGCTCTTGAACGCCATGACTTCGCCAGGTTGGGCCGTGTAGCACGGCGGGTTGTCCTTGGAAAACGCGTAGACTCGCTCTTCGATAACCTGCATGAACGCCCCCTTTGCGCATGCGGCGCGGGCGGCGTGCGTCCGTGCCTGGAAAATGATGCAATCATGATACTCTGTCTCAGCATTTATCCGCGTTGCGCGGGGTACTTTTTTGCGGTAGAGCAAAAAAGAGGGGCGGAAGCGGCTGCGCTGGAAGGCAGATGATCTTCCAAGAGCCTTATATGAGCGACACTATTGACGATGAGTGACCTCCTTCTGTTTATTAATCCAATGAAAACGGCGTGCTCGCCCTATGGGGAATGGGGCGCGCGAAGGCCTTTTTCAGAAAGCAGGCGCGGGTGCGGCTCGAGATCTGATATAACGTGTTCCCTTAATTTCTAGGAGGAAGCTAGACTTTGCTGAAAAGCCGAGGGGGAGCGGCCTTCGTGACCAGGGAGGGACAACTAAATGACGAACCGAAATTGCGTGCAGCGCCTGTTTGCCCGATGGACGGCAGGTGCTGTTGCATGTGCCATGGCGCTTGCGCTTTGCCCATCGATAGCCTGGGCAACCGAGCCCGTGATCGATGAGGCCACTGTCGCCGAATCTACTGAAATCGCAACGGTGCCCGAGGAAGCTGCTGCGGCCGTTGGGGAGGCCGAAGGTGAAGCCGACTCCGCAGCCAAGGGCGCGGGCGAGCCTACTGAGGTCGCACCTACCGATCCCGAGTTCGCCGATCCCGAGGACCTCGCGACTGAGGTCGCCCCGCGCGAGAGCGACAAGGATGCGAGCGACGATCTTCCCCAGGAAGAAAAGCTCACCTCAATGACCATTTCCATCTATGAGATGGTTTACTACGAGGATCCGACCTTCAATGACCCCAGCTGCTTGAGGCTCATGGAAGAGCGAACCGTCGAAGGACTGAAGGTCGGCCAGACGATTGAGCTGTGGGATTACGTTGACCCGCCGGAGGGTTTTCTTTTCTTCGATGGTTGGCCTCGGAATCCGGTCATGAGTGAGAATCCTGACGAAAACAAGGTCCAGATACACTACTTTCGCTACCAAAGCCCGAGTGTGATCAACTATTACCTGGTAGGGGAAGCTGCTGGCGTACCGTTGGCGAAGGATGCTCCCATTATCAACGACGTGGACGGAGTGCCGGTGTCGTTTTGGAAGATGGGGTCCTACGACGTTGAAAACCTGACCATCGGCGCGGAGATTACGAGCGACGAATGTGCGGTGCCACTGGATCATCTGGTATATCTGGCTTCTGATAAATCGTCGATCGCGGTGGAGCCGCTTGCGTCTCACAACGAGATCAACCTGTTTTATACCATCGATACGGCCACAACGCTGCCTGACGACAACCTCGTCGAGAGCGCTCCGGTAACGGGTCAGCCCGATCAGCCCGGTGGTGGTGAAACTGGCGAGGGCGGCTCCAATGAAGTTGCCGGGCCCGACCAGAATGGCTCTCCCACAGGCGGCGGCTCCCAGACTGATACGTCCGCCGAAGGCGGCGACGAGCCTTCCGCGCCTGGAACGAACGTGTCGCCAGAGGGCGCGGATACGGAAGTCTCTTCGGGCGACCCTGCGGCCGACCCCTCGAACGCGGATGGTGTCGAGGAGGGAACGGTCGTGATCGAGGATGACGAGTCTCCTCTTGCCGCCGAATACCAGGGGACGCTGACTCTTCCTCAGACGAACGACCGCGCTTCGGGCGTTGCGGGGGTACTGGCCGCGTTCGGTGCCGTTTCTCTTGGTGCCGCTGCGTTGGCCGCGCGGCGCCGGAAGGATCTTCGTTCCTAGCGAAATCGATGGAAGCAGCGGAAACGGGTCGCCTACGGGTGGCCCGTTTTTTCTTGGGGTATGATAAGGAAAACGATCGAAGGAAAGGACGCCGGTGACGGAGGAAGATTGGTGCGCTCGGGCTTGCCGTCGCAGCGCAACGGTGCTGACCGTGGCAAATCGTGTGCTCACGGTGCTGTTCTACGGAGCCTACGCTGTGTTGCTGGTTGTCGTGGCGCTTCAGCGGCCTGTTGAGCTTGCCCCCCTCGCGTTCGTGCCGGGGCTGGCCTTCGTTCTGGTCAGCGCCGTTCGTCGGCATTTGAACGCGCCGCGTCCCTATGATCTGTCCGACGTGCCGCCGCTTATCGCCCGTGAAGGGGAGGGCTGCTCGTTTCCCTCGCGTCATGCATTTTCAGCCTTTGCCATTGCTGGTTGCTGGTTTTCCGCGAGCGCGCCTATGGCAGCCGGGCTGCTTGCGTGTGCTGCCGCCCTTGCGTGGTGCCGCGTGCTGGGCGGCGTGCATTTTCCGCGCGATGTGGTGGTTGGCGCGCTTATCGGGGTCGTCACAGGGCTTGCTGCGGCTCTTCTCGCATTGAGCATGGGGGGCCTCGGCTAAAAAACACCCTTGGTGGGTGTGGTTTTCATCAGGCATTGCGCCCATGATAGACGTACTGCGGGAGCTCGGTGCCAATGCCTCTGGTACCGAGCTTTTTTATGTGAAGGGAAACTCCTATTCGGCCCAGATGAAATCGGTGTCGCCAGCGCCTATCTCGAAGTGGCACTGGGCAATGCCGAGATCCATCTTTGTGAAGGCTCCGCGCTTCGTGGTTGCGCGCACCAGCGGTATGCCGTCTTGCTCTCCGGCCAGGGCGAAGGAGAACTTCTGCTGGTTCAAGGCCGTGGGGGCCAGCAGCGCCGCTTGAACCCCGCGCTGGAACCAATCGGGCGCTTCCGCATAGTCGGGGCAGACGGCTTCGGGCTCTTTCGACTTATGCGGCGTACCCGCCTCGGTGCCGTAGCCGAGCGCGATGACGGCCGAGAGCTTCTGGCCCAGATCCACGTTGTAGGCGCGGTTCACCACTTTGTAGGTGCCCCCGACCCAGCAGCTGTTCAGCCCGAGCGACTGGGCCAGCAGCACCAACTTCTCGCCGTAGTAACCCAGAATGCCGTCAAGTTCCTTGCATTCGGGCCCCACGAGCGCCAGGTAGTTGCGTACTCCGGTGAAGTTCACAAGGCGCGCCTTGAAGCCGGCGAAAGCCCGTGGCTCGTCCAACACTAGTTGGATGGCCAGGTTCGTCTCCTCGTTCACAACGGCAATGGCCGCTCGCAGCGCTTCTACTGCCTCATCGGCAAGGGGCTTTTCGATGTAGCTGCGTACGGAATGACGGGCCTCGATAGCCTCCATTGGCGTGAGGTCTCCGCCCCAGAAGCCGAGGAAGCGATCGGTGGTGGCAGAGGAAGACGTCATGGCAGAGCCTTTCGAAACGGTGATCGGTAAGCGCAGCATAGCACAAAGCCTGCGCTCGGGTATCGATTGTTCCTAGCACACGCACCGCTGTGCCGTGCGCCTTTCGCTCGCAGCATCGGCGCACTCGTGGCCATGGGGCGTTAGCCGCGCCGTGTTTGGTCTACGAGGTCGATAACCTCTTGCTTGCTGTGGACGCCGAGCTTGGCGTAGACGTTGCGCACGTGCATTTTCACCGTGTTACGCGAGAGCACGAACTTCTCCTCCATGAAGGCAAGATCGCGCCCTTGGGCCAGCTGTTCGAGCACTTCGGTCTCGCGCGGGGTGAGGGAGAACGTGTCGGCTATGGTACGGCAGGGCGCCGTCCAGTAGCCGCTATCGGCCGGAATGGCGCAAGCGCCCTCGATGGAAGGGTCTTCCGGTGCCAAGGCCTGCGACGTATCTGCGTCGCCGGCAGGACTCGCGGCCGACGCTTCGTCGCTCTCTTCAGTGCTGCGGGAAAACACAAGCAGGATGACAACGTACACGAACACGATGGCCAGCGAGGCCGCCTGAAACGCCTGGGGGTGGGCCGCCGTGGCCGCGGCTGCAGTTGCCGCGACAATTGCACCGGCCAGGTGTCCGAACACGGCTGTAAGGCGCGCGCCGGCCGCAGCGCGCAGCTGGCGATGCCGCGATCGAACGATGCCCATGGAAACGATCCATATGAGAATTTCGAACAGGATGGTGCCGATATCGGCCAAGATGGAGCTGATTCCAGGAGCCGCCAGGTCAAGCACCGGGCCGAGCAGAAAGGCGGCCGATACGCAGACGACGGCTGCCTCGAACAGGGTGCGCGTATCAAGCTTGGGTAGCAGCCATATGGCGGCTCCTATTGCAACGAGCACGATGATGGCGGCCGTCGACCCTACGGAGTTTCCCGGCGAGGCTCCCGTGCGAAGGTAGCCGAGCATAAGTCCTGTGGCGGCGATACACAAAAGAGCCTTCGCCAAGTCGCCACGGCGCGACCAGAGTTCGATGGGGGAGTCCTGAGATGCTTCGCCGTGCGGCAGGTTTTGGCTGTCGGTGCAGATGTTCTCATCGGCTGCCTGCGGCTCTTGTTCGTCTGGGTTTGGCTCGGCCAGCATCTGGCGAATGAGCGCCAGAGCTATGGCGCAGCCTCCCGCTTGGCAGATGACGCCCAGCACCAAGCCAGCTTCCCCGGAGATAGTGGCGCTCTCGAGCACGACCCGCAGCACATATTCGATGAAAAACGCTCCCGCCATGGCCAGGCCTGCCGTCTTTCCCGCGTCAATCGGCGCCATGGCCGCGAACAGCAGCAGCGTTGCGATGGTCAGAGGCGGCCCCACGCTTTTCACCAGAAAGACGAAGAACAACAGGAGTCCTTCTTCAGAAGATGCGCCGGCGACAAGTCCTGCCGAGCCCGCGATGAGGCAGGCTGTCCCCAAGGCGAGTGCGGCGGTGAGAGCGTTCAGGACCTGTGATCGATGGGTGCCCGCGCGCTCGCTCCCGCGCAAGATGACGCATGCGAGCAGAAAGGCGATCAGGTAGGCCGCAAGGGATAGCAGCCGGATGGAAAGATAGCCCTCGGGAAGCGGGGCCAATGCGAGCATCGCGTAATCACACGTCCATGCTCCCAGAAACATGAGGATGAGGCAGGCCGCCGCCGGCAGCGCTTTCCGCAGGACTCCGGATTGAATGGAAGCCGCGTGGGCCACGGGCCCTCCCTCCTGTCAGGTGTTTGCAAAAGGCCAGTATAGCGCATCGTTTCAGGTGATACACCTCTTTTGGGCGTGAAGATGCGTGTGTTGGAAAACACCCATCGAGGGCGTGGGTGCCGCGCGGTGCCGACGGTAAGGTTTTCCTGTCCGCGGTAGGCGGGCCAAAGAAAACCGGCACGCCCAGGGAGGGGCCGGTACCAAGCCAAGGAGGGAAACTCGATGAGCAATATCATGAAGAACGACGGCGCTTCCACCGAGCAGGGCATGCGACATCTGACACGCCGCGGATTCGTGGCGGGCGCGACTGCGCTGGGCGCCGCGGCGGCGTTGGGTGTGGCCGGCTGCGCCCCGCAGAGCGGTCCGAAGACTGACAAGAGCACCGACGCAGGAGAGACCGAGGATTTCGACGCCGTTATCGTCGGCACTGGCGGCGCTGGACTTTCCGCGGCTATTGCGGCCTATGACCAGGGTCTAACCAATATCGTCGTTCTGGAGAAGATGGCCGTTACCGGCGGCAACACCAACTACTCTTCCAGCGGCATGAACGCCTCGGAGACCAAGTTCCAGAAGGAGCAGGGCATCGACGACAGCAACGCGCTGTTCGCCCAGGAGACGCTGGACGGCGGCCACAACACCGGCGACGAGGAGCTCGTGACGTTCATGTGCGACAACTCCGCCGGCGCTATCGACTGGCTGGACAGCCTGGGCATCAAGCTGGATAACATCACGCTCACCGGTGGCATGTCTGTTACCCGTTGCCACCGTCCTACCGACGGCTCGGCTGTGGGCCTGACGCTGGTGCCGGGTCTCGTGGCAGCCGTGGAGGAGCGCGGCATCCCGATGCGCATGAGCTGCGAGGCCAAGGAGCTCGTGGTGAACGACGGTGCCGTTGAGGGCGTCAAGGTTGAGGAAAAGGGCAAGCCGAAGACGCTGAACGCCCGCGCGGTTATTCTGGCCACCGGCGGCCTTGGCGCCAACCAGGAGATGGTGACGAAGTATCGCCCCGATTTGGCCGGCTATGTGACCACCAACCAGCCAGGCGCCACGGGTGACGGCTACCTCATGGCCGAGGCCGTGGGCGCCGAGCTTGTGCAGATGAACCAGATCCAGATTCACCCGACGGTTGAGCAGGAGACGTCCACCCTGGTGGCCGAAGGTGTGCGCGGCGGCGGAGCCATTCTGGTGAACGCCGAGGGCAACCGCTTCTTCGACGAAATGTCCACCCGCGACAAGGTGTCGGCAGCCGAGCAGGAGCAGCCCGGTGGTTTCGCCTGGTGCGTGTTCGACCAGCAGGTGTATGACAACAACAAGGCCATCGCGAAGTACGACAAGGCCGGCATTGTGGTGACCGGCTCCGACATCGCCGACCTGGCGCAGAAGATCGAGGTAGACCCGGCGGCGCTTCAGGCCGCGGTAGATGCCTACAACGCCATTACCACCGACGGCGCCACCGACGAGTTCGGCCGCACCGAGGGCTGCATCGCCTTCGCGCCGGGAGCCATGTACGCCATTAAGGTGGCCCCGGGCATTCACCATGCCATGGGCGGCATTCGCATCAACGCGAGCAATCAGGCGCTTGACGCCGACGGCAACCCCATCCCCGGCCTGTACGCGGCCGGCGAGGTGACGGGCGGCATCCACGGCAACAATCGCATCGGCGGCAACGCCGTGTGCGACATCGAGGTGTTTGGCAAGAACGTCGGCGAAGTGGTGGCCGCCACGCTGGTCTAGCGCCAACCTGATACCGTTTACGGGAGCTCGGGGACCCTCCCCCACCCGGGCTCCGCTTCTAGCGAGCGGGATGCCATGCAGGCATCCCGTTTTTTTTGCGCTCGCCCTCAGATATGTGTTTCTTCTCAAGGCGGGACGGGTGCGCTATAATCTCTCTCACGCATGCGGGCGTCGCCAAGTGGTAAGGCCCAAGCTTCCCAAGCTTGTATTCGCGGGTTCGAGTCCCGTCGCCCGCTCCATGAACGTTCACGACCCCGCCTTCTGACGGGGTCGTTTTCATGAGGAGCGAGAAGATCTTCCTCTCTCCTAGTGCGCGATGTTCGAAGCCTTTACTCCGCGACGAGCTCCTGGATGCTCACGTGTCGGATGCTTCGCGAGAACCCGTAGGCTGCCAGGGCGAACACGAGCGCAAACGCCGCGCCTATGGCGACTGCTTTCCACCACGGCAGCTGGATGGAAAACGAACCTACTCCAAACAGCCCGAACAAGGCTCCCGTGATGTTGCTTCCGAAGAGCATGGCCAAAGCTGCGCCCACAAGTGCGCCGGCCAGCGCCACAGCCAGAAACCGCAGGGAAAACGACGCGCGCAGCGAGCGCACCGAGAATCCGAGCGCGCGGTACACGCCCAAATCCCTCTGCTCGGATATCAGCATGCGCCGACTCACAAGCATCACCGCAACACAGGCCATCACCACGGCGAACGCGGCCATGCCATATCCGATCATGGTGAACATGCTCCTGATGAGCAGCAGCATATCCGTTGAAGTCCCGAAAAGCCCGGTGTCTTCGGTGTCTACCTTCTCCCCGAAGCGTGCATTCACTGCTTCTACAGCCTCGGCCGCCTTATCGGGGTTCGCCAGCTGAATCTGCCACGAGCCATCGCCGCCCGCGAGCCTTAAGCCCGCCAAGTCCTTCACGCCGTCGTAGGTCATTACAATGCCATCCCCGCCGTTGAGAATGGTGGACAGCACGCCGCTTACCATAAGGCGCCTCTCTGCTCCATCCTGGCCGGTCACCACGAACTCGTCTCCTACATCAAGCCCCATGGAGCGCGCGAAGTTGAGTCCCGCCAGCACCTCGTTGTTATGGATGGGCTTGCGCCCTGCAATCATCGAGGCATCGTTGATGACGTCGATGTCGGATAGTCCCACGAACGTGTGAGCGCCGCCGTTCACGTTGAGCAAGGTAGCGCTCTCCTGCCACACGCGCGCAACGGGCGTGGCTTCCTCCACCGCGGCCAGAACATCGTCGAGTTCCACGTTCTCCTCTTCAAACGCCACCGAGGCATCGCTTTTCCACACACCGAAGGTCTGGTAAACGCTATCGTCGTCTTCAACGGCACCGCCGATTCCAAAGCAGAGCGCAATGAACGCGCACAGCAGGAGCGAGCACGCCCCAAGCCCCAGGTAGCGTCCTTTCTTGGACACGATGGCGCGCCATGCCAGCGATGCCGCCAGGCAGCTTCCGCCGATACCGCTTGCGCCTCGCGGCGCGAATCGGATGTCGTCTTTGCCCTGGCGCATCGCCGCAAGCGGGCTGATGCGCCCGATCTTGCGCGCTTTCGCGAGAACGCAGAGGCAGAGCGTTGCGAGCAACGCGCCGCAGCAGACAAGAGAGGCCGCAGGGAACGAGGGGTTCTGCACCAGGATGCCCGTGATGAGCAGGAATGATGGCCAAAGCGCGGGGGCTGAGAGGCATCCGGCGAGAAATCCCGCTGCCAGGGAAACAAGCGCGCAGAGGGCGTATTGCAGAAACAGCGCCCGACGCAGCGTTTTGCGGGGAAGGCCCACCGCCTTCATGATCCCCCAATTAGCGTACCCGCTCTCGATGGCAGCGGACGCCGTGTGGATGCAGAGAACCAGCGCCACCACGAAGAGCAAAAGCGAGAAGGCGCCAAAGATCGCAGACATCACCTGCACCACCATGAGCATGTATCCTGTGTACGTCTCACGTGCCGAGAGCGTGTCTGCCCCCGCACCCCACGCGGTCTCTTCGGCAACGATGCGCACCAGATCCACGCCGGTAATGCCTTGCGCCCGAGCGTCGGGCGTCAGGAGCACGTTGATCTCCGCGATGGGATAGGGCGTGCTTCCCATGGAGACAATGCTCGTGTCCTCGCCGTCTGCCCCGGCCTCTTTCGCCGATGCTTCCGCTAACGCGAGCAGGCGCTCGAAGTCGGCCTTTGAGATAAGGGCCCGCGCCGTTTCGAAGAAGGGAGAGCCCCACTGCGGATCCTCGAAGAACCCGGCTACGCGCAACCGCTCCTCCCGGTCGCCGAAGCTCATCACGAGGTAGTCGCCCACATCCAGACCGAAGAGCGTCTTGCACGCCGTGCGTACGTACGCCTCGCCCGGTCCGGGACCCGCCTCGTCGTTCACGTAGCCTTGGAAATCGTTGCTGACCACATTGAAATCAAGCGACGTGCCCCAGGCCTCGTAGATATTCGAAGAGGACAGCGTAGCCTCGCGAAGCTCCCGCCCCTCAGCGTTTTCGTAGCGGGTTGATGCCGAGAACCCTTCGGCTACCTGCACCTCTTGAACCTCCGGCAGCGCAGTTATCTCCGCGATGGCCTCATCGTTCAGCTTCTGCGGCAGGTCTTGCGCAAACATATCTCCCGACCCCGCCTCATCCAGAAGCACCCCTTCGCGCTCCGACAGGTCAACGAACAAATTGATCGTGAACGTGAGCGCCAGGGCGGACAAGAAGAGTAGGATGGCAAGCCCGATAAACGTGCCCTTTTCGGCGCGCAGGCCCGCCTTTACCAAGGTACGCAACGGTTCCATGGGAATCACCTACCAGGAAAGCGAGGACAGCCACGCATTGGCGATGGCCTCTCGCTCGCGGACGTAGATCTCGTCGGCCGCCTCAGCTGCATCCCACACCGGAAGCTCCAGCTCGCCGCGTACGGCGCCGTCCTCGAAGTACAGCACGCGGTTGCCGCGTATGGCGCTGCGCACATCGTGGGTGACCATGAGGACGCTGATGCCTTCCGCGTTCATGCCGCTCAAGAGATTCAGCACCTCTAAGCTGTTCGACCGGTTGAGGGCGCCGGTGGGCTCGTCGGCGAAGATGATGGCGGGCTCGTTCACCACCGCTCGCGCCACGGCGCAGCGCTGCTTCTGGCCGCCCGATGCCTGGCTCGGCAGATGCGCGGCAACCTCTTCCAGGCCCATGCGGGCAATGAGGCGTTCCGCTTCCGCCTTCGTCTGCTTGGCGGTTCGCCCGCACTTGAGGTAGCCGGGCACCGCCACGTTCTCGAGCAGCGTGAGGTTGCTCACCAGGTTCGCCGCTTGGAACACGAAGCCGAACCGCTGCGCGCGCAGCTTCGCCAGCTCGTCCTCGCTCGCCTGGGCGATATCCTCCCCTTCGAAAATGACCGAGCCCGCCGTGGGCTTGTCCATGCCCGAGAGGCAGTAGAGCAGCGTCGACTTGCCGGAGCCCGATGGCCCCATGATGACGGTAAAGTCGCCGCGGTAAAGCTCCAAATCTACGCTGCCCAGCACGTGCGTCTGCACGCCGTCGGCAACATAGGTCTTCGAGAGCCTTCTGGTTTTCAAGAGGGTTTCGCCCATAGCGATTGGCCTTTCTCGTTCGGTGCCTTGCCTGCGCCTTATCCTAGGGGGGCGGACATTAAGGAGTCATTAAGGCCCCAGAAGGGGAAGCGAGCGCGCGCGACCCAAGGTCCCAAACAGCCGTCATCCGATGATGCGCAGCTCGATTCTCGCCCGAAGGCCGGGGCGAGCGTTCTCGAGGTGCAGGTGTCCTCCCATGCGTTCTACCAGGTAGGACGCAATGAACAAGCCGAGTCCCGAGCCCGCCTCATCGGCTGCGTTCGAGCCGCGGTAGAACCGCTCCGCGGCAAACGGCAGGTCGCTGGCGGGGATGCCTGGTCCGAAGTCGCGCACCGTTACGGTGTAGGTGCCTTCGTGCGCAACCCCTTCGACTTGCACCGCTGAGCCCCGGGCGTACTTCAGCGAATTGCCGATGAGGTTTCCCACCACTTGCACGAGCCGTGCCTCATCTGCCTCGATCAGGGCATCGTCGAGGCGCGCGCATGATATCGGCGCGATTCCCGCATAGGCGCTCACGCATGACCCGAGAGCAGAAGACGCTTGGACGGGCGCGCACTCAACCTGAATGCGACCCATATCGGCGAGGGCGTGCTGGAAGAGGTCCTCCACAAGCGAGGAAGCCTCGTCGCACTTGCGCATGATCGCGTGCTCGTACTCGGTGCGCTCGGCTTCGGAGGTAGCCAGCCCCATATCGAGCGCCTCGGCGTAGGCGCGAAGGGAGGCGAGCGGCGTGCGCAGGTCGTGGGAAAGCGACGCGAGGGTTGTCTTGTGAGACTCGCTGGCCTGCTCCTCTGCCTTGCGGGCGCGCTTCAGTTCCTGGCGCAGGTGGTCGAAGGCCCACGTGAACTTCCCGAAAGGGTTGGCGCGCTCGAAGCGCAGGGCGGCATCGAGGTTTCCCGCCGCCACCTCTTCGGCGAAGTCTTCCAGCTTCACGAACGGGCGCGCTACCGACCGGTAGAGGAAGAGGGCCATCGCGCAGATTGCCACAACAGAGACAAGCGCCATGGCTGCACTGGCGAGCGTGGCCGTACTTTCCTCGGCTGTGGCGGCCTCGCGCAATGCGTCCTGAGATTCGGCAAGCGCTGCATCCGCCCTTTCGCGGGCGGCTTCGGCGGTGGTGTCCGCGTCGGCTTTCAGCTCTTCCCGAACATGATTGAGTTCGAGCACCTGCTCCCGAATCAGGCCATTGTCCTCGGATGTGCCGACGAAAACGCTTGTCGTGGCAGCGATGATTACCACGGAGACCGAAAGCGCCACGCTCCAGAGCAGGTATCGCTTCAAACGCGCTCCCTGCTTCATTGGTGGGAATCTTCCGTGAAGAGATCGAAGCGGTAGCCCTCGCCGCGAACGGTCTTGAAGTAAACGGGATGGGACGGGTCGTCCTCGAGCTTAGATCGCAGCCAGCTCATGTGCACCGACACCGTCTGCGGCTCAAGCTCGGCGAAGGCACCCCACACTTCTGCGAGAAGGGCATCACGGGAGAGGCTCTTGCCGGGGTTGCGCATGAGAGTTTCGGCCAGGCGAAACTCCTTCGGGGACAGGCTTACCTCCCGGCCGTTCTTCTTAACCGTGCGGGCGTCAAGATCCAGTTGGAAGGGGCCGGCCGCGAGGGTTGCCGATTCCCCTTCTTGCTTGCGATCGGGCCTCATCATGAGCGCCTTCACTTGGGCGAGCAGCTCTCTGAGGCTGAAAGGCTTCGAGAGATAGGCGTCGCCACCCTCCTCCAGCGCGCGGATGCGGGCATCGGGCTCTATGCGCGCCGAGGCGAACACCACCGGCACGCCGCTACGTTCTCGGAGGTTGCGGCAGAGCGCGTAGCCGTCGTCTCCCGGCAGGTTGACGTCAACAATCAGGCAGTTGAAAACGGAGGTGGCGAGGATGTCGTAGGCATCTTCGGCAGTGTGGACAACGCGTGCGGCGATGCCCTGCGCGTCGAAGGCACGCCGTATCAGCTCGGCAAGCTCCCGGTCGTCCTCTACAATCAAAACGCTTCTCATGGCCTACGCTCCTCTTCTCCCGGCGCCCCGTTGGTATTTGGCAAGCAAGCCGAGACGCTACTTCCAGAGGCGCTGGGCGGTAGGGTCGTCCAGCAGGCAGAGTTCCAGCAGCATTTCCAAGTCTTCGGTGTGGTCAGCGGCGGGGTCGTCGTATTTCAGCGCTTTCGCGGTGCCGGTCTCGAAGGCCTCCTCGTCGTGCTGCTTCCACAACTCTTGCAGACGCTTGTTGGGGCACAGACCGTCGGCCAGCTGGAAGCGCAGGCGGTTGAACTTCGCGGGAATGTCGGTTGCGGCCATGAGGAAGGTCTCGCCCGTCACCGTGCAGCGGAAGAACAGCACGCCCATCTCGGGCCGGCGCTCGCGGTAGGCTTCCTTCATCTGCTTGCGGCTGTCGGTGGTCATGGCGGCCTCTCCTTTCTGGTCGACTCTTAGCTTACACGACCGCGCCCGGACTGGTGGGCCACAGCTCATTTTCACAATCGCGGCCAACTGTCCAAATTCATGCCCCGTCCCGCCCCCATCTTCGGCGCGTTTGCAAAAAACTGGCGTGCGGAAGTTCGCGTTAGTGGAACAATGGGTTCGAGAGTTCCTAGCGAGCGGAGGCAACCATGACCACGACCGACACCACCGAGTACCCCATCAGCGATCTGCTGTCCGACGGCATCACCAACACGCCGCCGTCGTTCGTGCGCGCCATTCTGAAGGCGGCCTCCGATCCCGATGTTACCTCTTTTGCCGGCGGCCTGCCGAATCCCATCTCGTTCCCCCAGGAGAAGCTGCTGGAATCCATGGAGCGCGTGGTGGCCGAGCGTGGCCCCGAGGCCTTCCAGTATTCCGCCACGGCGGGCATTCCCGAGCTGCGTGGCTGGGTTGCCGATCGCTACAACCATCGTTTCGGCACCGACTATACCGCCGATGATGTGCTCATCACCACCGGTTCCCAGCAGGTGCTCGACTTGCTGGGCAAGGTGCTGCTCGATAAGGGCGACGGCGTTATCGTGGAGAAGCCCACCTATCTGGCCGCCATCCAGGCCTTCGCGCTGAACCAGCCGGTCTTCCGCGAGGTGGAGCTGACCGACGAGGGCCTGAACATCGACGAGCTGAACGAGGCGCTCGATGCTGGAGCGAAGATGATCTACCTCATCCCCAACTTCCAAAACCCCACGGGCCTCACCTATACCGCCGAGAACCGCGAGCGCGTGCGCGAGGCGCTGACCGGCCGCAATATCGTGGTGGTGGAGGACGACCCCTACGGCGAGCTGCGCTTCGAGGGCGAGTCGCTGCCCTACATCGGCGGCACGGCGCTGCCTCATGGCGTGGTGATGGGCTCCTTCTCGAAGACGGTTACGCCGGGCTTCCGCATGGGCTATCTGCTCACGAAGGATCACGAGCTTCTGCGCAACTTGAACACCGCCAAGGAGGCCGCCGATCTGCATACCAACGTGTTCTCTCAGTTCGTGGTGTACGATTACCTCATGCACAACGATCTGGATGAGCACCTGACGAAGATTCGTGATCTGTATCGCTCCCAGGCCCAGGCCATGACCGACGCTATGGCCGAGTTCTTCCCGGCGGAGGTGTCGTTCACCAAGCCCCAGGGCGGCATGTTCCTGTGGGCCACGCTGCCCGAGGGCCTGAACACCATGGATCTGTTCCCGAAAGCCCTGGAGCGCAACGTGGCCTTCGTGCCTGGTGAGCCCTTCTACGCCCAGCCTGGTGAGTATTCCACTATGCGCCTGAACTTCACCAACGCTGATGCCGATACCATTCGCGACGGCATCCAGCGCTTGGGTGAGGTTATCGCCGCGGCTCTGTAGGAACGTTCGGACGAAGTGCGTCTCGGCGCGTTGCCCTTCATCTATCGGTTATGCGGCTGTTTCCCCGCTGAGGGGAGGCGGCCGCTACAATCAGGGGGATGAAGTAACGTTCGAAAGGAGCCAAGCCCCATGGCTGTAGAAGATCAAGTTGCGGAACAGGTTGCCGCGCCTGGCGAGGAGGCGCCCGTGCTGAGGCCGCCCTTCGATACCTTCGTGTTCGATCTGGACGGTACGCTGCTGGACACCTTGGACGATCTCATGGTGCTCACCAACGACGTGCTCGCCGAGTTTAATATGCCGACGCACACGCGCGAGGAGATCAACTCCTACGTAGGTAATGGTGTGAAGGCGCTTATTTATCAGGCTGTGCCCGAGGGCACGCCCCAGGACGTGGCCGACGCGGCCCTCGCCCGTTGGAAAGAGGCCTACGACCTGTATCCGAATGACCTGACGCGGCCTTATTCGGGTATTGAGAACTTGCTTGCCGAACTGCGCCGTCGTGGCTGCAAGCTGGGGGTGCTTTCCAACAAATTCGACCGCGGCGTGCAGTTCTCCATGAATAAGTACCTGCCCGGCACGGTGGATGTGCAGCATGGAGAAGATATTCCGAATGGGTTTATCCGCAAGCCCGATCCGCGCGGGTTGCTCACCGTTATAGAAGAGCTGGGCAGCACGCCCGCGCGCACGGTGTACGTTGGCGACTCGCCGGGAGACATTCATGCCGCTCGCAACGCCGGGTGCTACGCCGTGGGTGTGAGCTGGGGCTACCACGACCCGGCCGACTTCGTTGCCGAGGGCTGGGAGCCCGACGTGTTGGCCGACGATCCCGAGCAGATTCTCGCCCTGGCGCCCGAGGCGTAGCAAGGCCCGTGCCATCCTGAGCGAGCAAGGAGAGCCGAAGGATCTTCATGTCCCAGCGAAGAAAAGTCATACTTTCCTGGACGCTTGTCGTTTTGTGGGCGGCGGTTATCTTTTTCATGTCGGCGCACACGGGAAGCGACTTCGATGGGGAAGGCCCTCTGGCTGCGGTAAAGCGCTGGCTCGTGGGGCTCGTTGCCCCGGTGTTTGGCCCCGAAACCGACATCGTGAACGTGGCCGCGCACTTCACCGAGTACCTGGTGTTCGGTGTGCTGCTTTTTCTTGCCGCCCGCCAGACCTGGCCCGATGCGAAGATCGTGCAACTTGTGTTCATCTCTATCGCCCTCGCGAGTCTGTACGCGGTAACCGACGAGTTCCACCAGTCCTTCGTCCCCGGCCGCTTGTGCGACCCCGCCGACTGGCTCACCGACACCCTCGGTGCCACTTTGGGTGCTGTAGGAGTTGCTGCGAGGGCGGCTGCGAAGCAAGTCCGTTGAGGTCTCGCGGCGGAAAGAAACGAAAGCTGAGTTTGCTGGCATTGGAGGGGCTGCTCTTGCTCCGCATCATCTATAATCGTTCCCGCAACGAAACTCGCAGAACAAGCCCAGGAGGCATCTCATGGCTGACATTCATTTCGGAACCGACGGCTGGCGCGCCATTATCGGGGAGGACTTCACGCCCGACAACTTGAATCGCGTCATCGCGGCGGCGGCGCGTATCTTCAAGGAAGAGGCCGTAGCCGCGGGGCGTGACGCCGATGCTCCGGGTACGCTCATTGTCGGCCATGATTGCCGCCAGGATGCCCATGCCTACGCCGAGCTGGCCGCCCAGGTGGCCGCTGGCGAGGGCTTCAAGGTGCTGCTCACGGAGGACTACTGCCCCACGCCTACCTTGTGCTGGTCGGTGGCGCACAACGACGATGCCGTGGGCGGCATTATGCTCACGAGCTCTCATAATCCTGCCGAGTACCTGGGCGTGAAGCTGCGCATGGCCGACGGCGGCGCGAGCCCCGCCGAGTTCACAGACCGTGTGGAAGCAGTGCTGCCGCCCGAGCCCACCGACGTGCTCGGCCCCTTCCAGACGGTTGACCTTATGACCGACTACCTGGCCGCCCTGCGCGAGTTGGTAGATGTGGAGGCTATCCGTGCTGCAGGGCTCCGCGTGGTGTGTGACCCGCTTTATGGCGCCGGCCGTCACTATCTGGCCGACCTCCTGCGCGACATGGGCGTTGAAGTGGTGGAAATTCACAACGGGGAAGACCCCACGTTCGCGGGACTGCATCCCGAGCCCATCCAGCCTTGGGTGGACGAGGGCCTCGCCAAGGTGGGCGAGCTGGGTTACGATGCGCTGTTCATCAACGACGGCGACGCCGATCGCATCGCTGCTGGCGATTCCCGCGGCACCTACGTGAACGCCCACCGCATCATCACGCTGCTCACCAAGCACATGGTCGATCGCGGCGAGACGGGCCGCGTGGTGTCTACGGTAACCGCTTCGGCCATGCTCGACCGCATGTGCCGCAAGCTGGGGCTCGAACTGGTTAGCACCCCGGTCGGCTTCAAGTGGATCTACGGCGAGATGGAGAAGGGCGGTGTGATGATCGGCGGTGAGGAATCCGGCGGCATCGGCCTGCCCAGCCATGTGAAGGAGCGCGACGGCCTGCTTATGGCGCTGCTGCTCACCGAGTGCATGGCCCAGTCCGGCAAGGACCTCGGCGCGCTGGTGGACGAGATGCTGGAGGATATCGGGCGTTTGGAATTCGCCCGCCGCGGTCTCTCCATCACCCCCGAGCAGATGCAGCGTTTCCGCGCTGAAACGGTGCCGAACTACACGGCCGACGAGGTGGCCGGCAAGCGCGTCATCGATGTGGACCGCCGCGACGGCGTGAAACTCTTGCTGGAAGGCGATGCCTGGGTCATGATGCGCCCCTCCGGTACCGAGCCTCTGGTGCGCGTGTATGCCGAAGCCGCTACCACCGAGGAGGTAAACGAACTCTTGGATGCTGCCGAAGCGGTGGTCACGAGCCTGTAGGGCTGACCGCAAACTGTGAGGAGTGAAAGGCTGGGAGCCAGAAGAGGTTCCTAGCCTTTTTCTATGTGTCTAGCTCCGAAGGGCTGTCTCGCGTTGCTTCCTGCTGTTTCCTAAGCAGCTCAATGAGTTCCTCGCGTGAGCCTACATTTAGTTTCTTGTAGATGTTCTTCATGTGACTGCGTGCCGTGTTGCTCGATATGAACAGTACCTTTGCAATGTAGCTTGACGAATGTCCATAGGCTAATTCTGCCAATACTTCCTCTTCGCGAGGGGTGAGTTGATGATCTTGAGCTAGGATTTTGCAAATGTCACCGAGGTCGGGGGGCCGCTGCGGTTGGGTCAGCTCGTTTTCCGTCTCAGACCCCTTTACATAAAGAATGAGGCTATAGCCGGCCGCCATGACAGCAAGGATGAGGAAGATCGCCGTGGTTAACCCAAGAACAACGCTCTTCGCTTCATTTCCGAGAAAACCGACAAGAAAGCCGAGCACAAGTGCTGCGGCGGCGCCGAGGATTGTTGCGCAACAAGCGGAAACTAGGAGTCTGTTGCTTGATTTCTCAAACAAGACCAACTGAACCCAAAACGATATGACGAGCAGAAGAAAATACGCTTCCATAAAGTGGGGAAAGAAGGCTATCGATACCAGTTCGATAGGAATCATTTTGACAAGAAAAGCTATGACCGCACATCCTGGGAGACCAATATCGAAAATGAGAAAAAAGAGTTGATTGACTGTCCGCTTGCGGTGATGAGCGAAAAAGAAAAAAACCGTGAAAAGGACGACGACGAGCGCGGCAATGGGGGACAAGAGCACGTACTCGCGCGAAAGCGGATCGTGGGCCACGAATCCTGCCGTGAACATGCAAATGAGGAGACCCAGAAAAGGAATAGAAAAAAGGAGACCGCTCAGGCCGACATATCCTTCGCCACCTTCCTTTAATGTAGCTCTGTCGTGCACGCTGGCATTGATAGGCTCTCTTTGTTCGTAGAGCAACGCTCGATTAGAGAAAGAGCCTAGCGAGCCGAAAAATGCGCACAACATTGTTGCAAAGGGAACGAATTGAGGGTTTGCATTTGCGAAAGCGACGAACAAAACGAAAAGCACGAAGCCGGTCGCACTGCTGGCAAAAATGTCCCCGCGCGAAAAAGAAGAGAAGGTGCGGCACCAGCAAGCGAGAGCAAAGGGTAGGCTCAGCCCGCTAAGAGCGAGGGCTGTGAAAAGCGAACGCTCAGCTATTTCGCTACCACTTATTCCCACGAGCAAAAGAGCAGCGGTGAGTGCTTGACTTGCAACAACGGCAACCAATGAGCTGGCATTGCGAAAAGACCGGCTGAAATAACGCGAAACAGCGAGTAGCAACGCTCCTATGCAGATGCTGGCAACAAAAGCAAAGAACGCAAATCCTTGAGGTGTTGCGGCGCAGAGCAGTTCTGGCCTAATGGCAATAGTTAGCACGCCGAAAGTCGAACAGGCTTGCAGCGCTCCAGGAATTAGTTGCGGCTGCAAACGAGGCCGACCCTCTGACGTGTTGTTTGTGTCAGCTTCTTTCGCGAGTTGCGGTAGGAGATCGATTAAGCGCGAACCCACATTTCCTCCCTTCGCGCGTTGTGGATTGAGTATGGCACAAAAACTGTTTATTCGGGGCACACCTGTCGCCCGATAGGAAAAATCACCCAATGCGGTTAGAGGATGACCAGGGGTTTTACCGTAAAGCGGTGATTGTGGGAATCTCAGCGATTTCGTATGGTCTGGAGCGTCGTGTCGAGAAGGCGGCACGATTTGCGGGCTGCTGCTCGTAATAACTTCGCAGGAGAGGGAATATCTATGACGCGAAAAGTGACTGACTGCTCGATTGATCGTCGTAACTTTCTCAAGGGATCTGCTGTGGTTGCTAGCGGCGCGGCCCTTGCCGGGTTGGCGGGATGCGCGCCGGCCGCCGGTACCGGTGAGACCTCCCAGGATCCTCTTGCCTCTACGAGCGCCGAGGTCGCTGGCGGGGTGGCTCCCGGTGAGACCGTAGCTGGCACCATCTGTGGAGAGGACTGGCTGGGCGTTATGCCTCAGATCGCCGACGACCAGGTCTCTGAGACGGTCGACGTTGATGTTGTAGTACTCGGCGGAGGCCATGCCGGCTGCCAGGCCGCCCTGTCGGCTTCCCAGGCCGGTGCCAAGGTGGCCGTGGTTGAGGCGCAGCCCGAAGAGGAGTACGTCTGCTTCGGTGACGATATCTGCGCGTACAACTCCCAGTGGGTGACCGAGAAGGGCTTTGGCGGCTATGACTTGGGCGACATTACTGCCGAGTACTGCCGTCGTGGTTTGGGCCGTGTATCTCCCGGTGTCATCAAGCTGTTCGTCGAGAATTCCGGCGAGATGTTCGACAACATGGTGTCCATCATGCCCGATACGACTGACATGCTCGACCTTGAGGGCGGCCGCTGTATTATCCAGATCGCCTACGGCAAGGACAAGGGCGCCGATTATCCCATCGAGCAGTCCGGCTACAAAGCTTGGGCCACTACGGTACAGACCATTCAGACAGTGAATCCCACAGAGGTCATCCCCGGCCGCCGGCTCACCCGTCTGACCGAGTTCGAGACTTATGCCCGTATGGAAGCCGAACGCTTGGGTGCCCAGTGGTTCTGGGGTGCAACGGCTGAGGCGTTGGCGCTTGATGGAGATGCTGTCGTGGGCGCGTACGCTAAGAAGGCCGACGGGAGCTACGTGAAGCTGAACGCCGCCAAGGGGGTTCTGTTGGCCACGGGCGACTTCTCCGCTAATCCTCAGATGTGCTGGAACTTGCTCACCGACGTTTCTGAGTGGGGCGCTCGTGTGGGTATGAAAGAGGGCGACATTTTCGGCGGTGGCCGTGACGGCATGGGTCACAAGCTCGGTTGCTGGGCCGGAGGTGCCATCGAGCCGCATCCTCGTCCTACCATGAACATGATGGGCGGTGTGCCCGGGCCCTGGGGCACCTCGGCGTTCTTGACGCTGAACGCCAACGGCAAGCGCTTCATGAACGAGGCTATGGCCCAGCTCTCCGGCGCTGCGGCGCTTCGTCAGCCTCTGGGCAACATTGCTTGCGTTACCGATGCCAACTACATGAAGACGGTGCAGGGCGCCGGCCTTGATCATGGTGCTCCCAACTGGGGTTTTCCTCAGGGTATTGAGCGCATGCAGAAGGAAATGGACGCGCTTGTTCCCGGTCCGGACGGCGGCATGGTCAACGGCATTGGTATCGCCGGTGTGAACGAGATCAACACCCACAATCCGCTCGAAGAGCCCTATGGCAGCGAGACTGACGGCATGCCTAGCCAGGTGTTCATGGCCGATACGCTGGAGGAACTTCTCGGCTACATGGGCTACGAAGGCGAGGCTCTCCAGACCGCTCTCGATGAGATCGAGAAGTACAACGAGTTGTGCCGCGCTGGTCGCGACACCGAATTCGGCAAAGAGGCCGAGCTCATGATCCCGGTAGAAAAAGCCCCGTTCTACGGCGCCGTGCAGCCCAACGGCGGCACGACTTCCACGGGTCTGGTCACCTTGGCCGGCCTCATCACCGACGAGAACCTCAATGTCATGAAGGCCGACCGCAGCGCGCCCATCAAGGGACTCTACGCTGCTGGCAACACGGTCGGGCAGCGTTACGGCATGGCCTATGCCACGCCGAGCGCGGGCAACTCCATGGGTATGGCGATGACTCACGGCTACATGGCTGGCAAGATCATGGCCGCTCTGTAAGTCACGATTACTCCAATATCGTTCGGGCCTTCGAGGTCCGCATCGATGCGCAAGTCCCTGGCGAATTCCCTCCCATCGCCAGGGACTCTCCTCTTCTGGTCTCTTTGACGACATCGTCGCCATTTACTTAGTGGTGGCAGTTGCTCTGTAATTGCTAGCTGCTCTCGTTTTCCGGTGCCATTGTCGGTCTTGCGGCGGCTTGCTATGAGCGCATTTTCGTTCGGTGGTCTCAAAACCTACGATGTATAGGTAAATATCGGCAGGAAGGCCTGTTTTTGGTCAAGAAAAGCAGGATATATAAGCAGGTGAACGTGCGGGTCATATACATCTTGGAGAAAGAGGCCAGTTTTACGAGAAAAGGAGCTCGCAGAGCGATCTTACGGAGAAAATCCATTAGACAGAGGGCATTTTGTGGCCAGAAGTCTAGCGAAATGCTTGCTTTACCATAGAAATCGGGGTGTTTGCGACCAGCGCTCTCGCCTGTAGTCCGCGCGATGGAGTTTGTAGCCCAGTTCTTGACCAGCAACCTCTACCGTAGCTTTTTCAGCAAAGCCCACGCCCGCTGCTTGTCGTCGGCCGTTTTCATGAGACCCTCGAAGTCCTCGAAGATGACGGCGGTACGACCGAGCAGGCGGTTGGGAGCATCCAGTGTCACCGGTGTGCGGTAGGCGGCCGACAGCAGCTCGGCGGCGAAGGCGTCAGCGGCAACGAGCGCCACGGGGTCAAGCCCTTCCACAATGGTGCGCACGTCTTCGGCGCCGAGTTTGCCCTCGGCGGTTTCGGCGGTGACTATTGCCAATGGCGCCGCTCCAAATTCAAGACTTGCGGCCGACTTCTCCAGGGCCGCGCGGGCGCCCTCCCCCAAGGGGGTCTCGCTCAGCACCAGCAGCGCCGAGGCGGGCGTGCCCGTCACGTGTGAGCCATACAGGACGAGCACCGACTCGCCCGTCACCTCGAACATGTTACTGCTCACGGAAAAATTCACACTCCATCTTGCACTGGGGAAACGTTCGCGGTAAAACATTTGCTGCTATATATAGTAGCAAACAAAAGAACTCCTGCGCCGCCCTGCAACGGTGTCGATGCCGTTCCGACGTGCATTTGCGAGTCGCAATTCGCAGCATCGCCGCGGAGTCTTTTAGTTGCCGCGATCTGAAGGAGGCGCCCATGTGCACCAACGGAGTTAATACCGGCCAGCTGGAAATGATGATCGACCAGATTGACGACCACATCAAGTTGGAGCGCCGCCACGCCCACGATTTGGGTCACTTGGCCTCCGACGCCGGCTTCACCACGGTGGGCGAGAGGCTGCACGATGTCATGCACCTGCTCGACGAAGTGCGCGCCAAGCTGGACGAGGCTAAAGACGTCATGGAAGACGACGCCACGGATGCCGCCGGTTTCACCGTCGCCCGTGTGTAGGCGGCTCGGCGCATGAGCAACGACCTGGTTCGGTTCTCCGTGGCCATGCCGGAAGATCTGCTGATCGAGTTCGACCAGCTGGTAGCTCGCCGGGGTCTGGCGAAGAACCGCAGCGAAGTGGTGCGCGATCTGGTACGCGAGGCCCTGGTGGAAGACGAGTGCGCTACCCCCGGCTCGCTCGTCATGGGCACGCTCACCATCATCTATGACCACCATTCCAACGACCTGCAGGAGAAACTGCACACCATCCAGCACGACTACTTCGACACCATCATCTCTACGATGCACGTGCACGTGGATGAGCACATGTGCCTGGAAGTTATCGTCATGCGCGGTGAGACCGGTCTCGTGCAGAGTGTGGCGAACCTTATTCTGGGCACCAAGGGCGTGAAGAACGGCAAGCTCGTGCTCACAACGACGGGAAGGCATCTGTAGAACCCGTTCGGCGGCCGAATCAGCTAAGGTTGGGCGTAGAGAAGGTGACGGGTGTTCCAGCCGAGCGAGGTCCTCAGCGGCTGCGACAGCCCAATGGGCTGTCGCACAAAGCGAGGACTGTTTGAGCGAATTGGAATACCCGTCATCTTCGACCAGTGATGACGTACGAGAGGATAATAATGGCGGACGATAAGGTAATGCTGGGGCACGGCTCTGGCGGTTCCATGATGAAGCGCATCATCGACGAGGTGTTCTTCGCAGCCTACGGCACCGACGAGCTGCTGGCGGGCGACGATGCGGCGGTGCTGCCGGCACTGGCTCCTGGCGAGCGCATTGCCTACTCCACCGATAGCTTCGTGGTCACCCCGCACTTCTTTCCCGGGGGCGACATCGGGCGCCTGGCCGTGTGCGGCACGGTGAACGACGTGGCCACCTCGGGCGCGCGGCCCCTCTATCTGTCCTGTGCCTTCATCTTGGAAGAGGGCTTCCCCATGGACGACCTGCGCCGCATCTGCGCTTCCATGGCCGCTTGCGCGAAAGAGGCCGGCGTGCGCATCGTGACTGGTGACACCAAGGTAGTGAACCGCGGTCACGGCGACGGCATCTACATCAACACAAGTGGCGTGGGCGTTCTGCCCGAGGGCGTGCATCTGGGTGGCGCGCAGGTCCGCCCGGGGGATGCGGTGCTCGTAAGCGGAACCCTGGGCGACCATGGCATCACCATCATGAGCTGCCGCGAGGGTTTGAACTTCTCGGCCGACATTGAAAGCGATGCAGCGCCGTTGAACCACCTCATTACCGATGTGCTGGCGGCCGCACCGAGCACGCGTTGCTTCCGCGACCCTACCCGCGGCGGTCTGGCGTCTACGCTCAACGAGCTGGCGGCGCAATCGAACACCGACATCACGGTGGACGAGGATGCCATCCCCGTGAAGGATGCTGTTCTCGGGGCCTGCGAGATGCTTGGCTATGATGTGCTGCAGGTGGCCAACGAGGGGAAGATGGTCTGCGTGGTGGCCGCCGACGAGGCCGAGGCGGCCCTGGCCGCTATGCGTGCGAACCCCTACGGCGCCGATGCGGCCATCATCGGCACGGTGGCCGAAGCGGATTCGGCCCGCGGCCCGAAGGTGTTTCTGCGCACGGCGTTCGGCAGCACGCGCATTCTGGACATGCTGGTGGGCGAGCAGCTTCCGCGCATCTGCTAGAAACGTCAGCTATCCCGTGGGATATCGTCTCCCCATCTGTCGTCTTGGGCGGCGAGGAAGTGCCGGAATTCGTGCCGGCAATACGGCTGTTCGGCCGCATTGCCGCCCCAGCTGTTCGATCGCCGCACCAGCGTATTGACATCATGCCAGTTCGCGGCGGCGCCAGTGCCGTTCGCCGACCCGAACGCGGGTGGTTGAGAGGGCCCTCAGCCGCCCCCTGAAAAGTTCCGGATTCCTACTTGCGCTCTTGCGCTTTCATGGTATCTTGCGCAATGTGGTTGGGCGCTCCGGCGCCGGCCCCTGAAGACGAGGAACTGTTAACTGATACGAAGGAGCTTCCCATGTCTCATCCGGTTATTGAAGCTGACGAGTGCATCGGCTGCGGCATCTGCGTTGACGCGTGCCCCCAGGAAGTGCTCGAGGTCGTCAACGGCGTTGCCGATGCCGTGAACGAGGATGCTTGCATCGCCTGCGGCGACTGCGTCGAAGAGTGCCCCATGGGCGCGATCCCCGAGATTGTCGAGGACTAGCTCTTCGTTTGGCTCCGCCTCTTTGAAAATGTGCGGAGCGAAGAAATTTCCGCGAACCCGTTGCCTGAGGGCAGCGGGTTCGCGCATGTTTGGGGCTGACAGGCGTCGCCGCAGGTGCAAGGGGCTTTCAGCCTTCCATTTTTGTGTTATAGTGCCTCAAGGAGAGACACTGAGCGACCAAGCGGCCGCGTACCGAGAGAGCGCGAGACGGGGAAGATGAGAAAGAGCAACTGGATCATAGCTGCCATTCTGCTTGTGGCATCGCTTGTATTCCTGTGGCTTTGGCAGGCGCTCCAGTTCAACCTCGTCGACAATCCCCTCGATGTGGCGGTAACGGTTATATGGTGGATAGTCATCGCCGCGGCGTGCGTGGCTATTCATTTGGCTGAGAAAAAGCGTCAAGAGCGCATCCGCACGGTGTTTCTTGCCCCTGGTCTTGTGTACAACTGCGAGGCGGGCGTGCTGCGCCTCGAGCCTGGCACCTCCTCGGTGGATGCCATACGGAAGGTACTCGCAGGTCTTACGTACTCTTTCGATTTGGCCGAACTGCCGGCGAATTCGCGCGTGCGTTTCCAGCAGATCGTCCGCACCGAGCGCTTTGCGGATGATGGCCGTATGTGGGAAGGGGAAGTGGTGGAAGTTCGACGCCCCGACGCGCCGCATCCGTTCCACAGCCAGCAAGAGTTGGTCTCCCTGCTGGGCGATGCTGCCTAGTCGGCGCGCCCTCGCTCTGTCTGCTCTCGTTACCGTTCATGTCCTCTTTCCTACCGAATTATGACGAAACGGTATCATTTAGACATTCATTGCCATGTCATTTACCTATCAAAACCCAAGCCACGCCTCGTTTCCTCTTTAAATGATCGGTAAACTCATCAACAAATATGAGAAGTATCCCGAGAAGTAGGTTCTGCCTTTGGCAGGGAGCGGCTCTTCGGAGTTGCGAGGATAAAGGAGTTGCAGGTGGCTATGAAAGCAGTCGAGCGGTTTGTCGATGCGCGCGGCACAGTAGAGGGCAAGGTGGTTGCCACTGCCCTGACGGTCCTGCTGGCGTTTTCAGCATTCACTCCCACCACGCTTGCCGTGGCCGATGAGACAACGGCCGAGTTCGATGAGACGACGATGCCCGTCAACGACGTGGCCATGTCCGTCGATGAGGCGGAAGAACTCGCAACGGCTCCCGAGCCGTCTGATGGGAATCCTGCCGAGAACACCGTCGGTAACACCGAGAATGGCGAGGAGGACGCCATTGCGGGCAACGAAACCGATGGCGAGGAAGCGCTGGTCGGCGTGACCGAGCTGGAGGGTGAATCCAACGACGGCACGACGATTCGCGTGCAGGCGCCGGCAGGCACGACGTTTCCCGCTGGCTCTGCGGTGCGCGTGGAGACGGCGCTGTCTGATACGGTTGAGGCGGCTCTTGCAGGCGCGCTCGAGGACGGTCAGCGCTTCGGGACGGTGCGTGCTTACAAGATCGAGCTCGTCGACGCCGAGGGAAACACGCTTTCCGCGGTGGATGGCGTCGTGGCCTTCTTGACGAGCGAAGGCGTTCCCACTTTTGACGTTTCTGTTTTCCGCATCGTCGGCGACGGCGAGGCGCAGAAGATCGAGGCCCCCGCGGGCCTTGTTCCCGATCTGACCGCCCTGGCCTTCCCGATTGAGACCGCTTCTGCGGTGTATGCCTTTGCAATGGTAGAGACCGACGACGAAGAAGACTCGGCGGCGGAAGAGGAGCAGCCGGCGTCGGATCCGGCCGAGGATCCCGAAGCCCCTGGCAATGAGGAGAACGCGCCCGAGTCCGATCAGCAGGGCGTTACGGTTGAGGAAGAGCCGGAAGGCGGCGAGATCGAGGCCGAGGGCGATGGCGAGACTGAGGACGAGCAAGCCCCCGAGGCCCAGAGCATTGTCATGTATGTAGGTGAATCTCGGGCGCTGGCGTGCTCGGGCTTGCATGCCGGACATCAGTGGACAACGGCCAACGACGCCGTGGCCGCAGTTCAGAATACGAGCGCCCAGCGCGTGACCGTGGAGGCTCTGGCACCCGGGAAGACGACGGTGCGCTGCGACAACGATGCCATCTACGAGGTGACGGTGAAGGCGGCTTCCGCTGATCTTGCCATTACGCACTTCTACTTCCTCCCGCCCACGACCGATGGCGCGGCGGCCGATCTGACGAAGGCCCAGTACATGGGCTCGGGCATGGTGAACGTTCCTGCTGGCTTCGACGGCATTTCCCAGCTCGTCAACGGCAGCGTGCTTCCCGCCACGACCGACGATGCGGGCAACACGGTGGCTGAGCGCGTGATCAACTTGAACGACCTTATCGTCGAGGCTCCCTCCGATGCGGAGATCCGCGTGGGCCTGGCCTCCTATTTCAACGGCTCTATCGATGGCGCGCAGAACGGCACTGCCTCGAAGATGAAGTACGATGCTTCCTGGACGTACGCCTATGAGCCGGTGGTGTTTACGGGTAAGATCAACTCGCAGGGCTACAACGGCACGACAGTCAGCCCCATCTCCGCCAACCATATGTATGTGCAGATGAAGATCGCGGTGCCCGAGCAGCACTACACGGTGTCCTACGCGCTGCAGACCCCCTCGGGCAGCGAGTTCCGCTCGATCCTGCATACGGTGGGCGACGCTGCCATCGAGTTGAACGGCTATACTTCCTCTGCTTCCGCCCTCACCGTGGACGGGGTGACTTATCCTGCCATCAAGACCGTCGGCGATACGGTGAAGTACCACTTCGACGGCTGGTACACCGACACCACCTATCGCACAAAAGCGCCGCGCACCTACAGCGACGCTGCATCGGCAACGTTCTTCGCACGATATCTCACCGTGGACGCGAAGACGGCCTCCTTTGATCCTGCAGGTGGCGTATTTGCCGACAATACGGCTGAGGTGAAGTCTGTTTCGGCTGACGAGGGCGCCACCTACTGGCTGTTGGATGCCCCGAAGCGTTTCGGCTATACCTTTATCGGTTGGCGCGCCAAGGGCAGCGAGGCATATCATGAGGCAAGCGTGAGCCGCAAGATGGGCTCCGCGAACGTCGAGTACGAGGCGCTGTGGAAGGCGGCACCGGCTACGATTTCCTTTGACGCCCGCGAAGGCTCGCTGGATGAGGACAAGACGCTGCTCGAGGGCACGACGGCCGCCTCTCTGGAGGGCGCCGAGCTTCCCGTGCCGACGCGCCTCGGCTATAAGTTTGCAGGTTGGTACGACAATGCTGCCTTTGTCGGCGCTCCGATTAACGAGTTGCCAAGCACCTTCCCGGCGGGCAACACGGTGTACTACGCCAAGTACGAGGAGGACCCGGCCCAGCGTTATACGGTGACCTATCAGGTCCAGCGCGGTCATGGCGGTCACCTCAAGCGCGATATCGTGCTCAACTACGGCGAGGTGATCGTCGATAGCGGCATGATCGTCGACAGCAATGAAGGCGTACGTGGCGCCACGGCTGTGGCTCTGATCGGCTATCAGTTCGCGGGCTGGAAGAAGATCACGCCCGAGGGAGAGGTCTCCATCGATACGTCCAACGGCACTGGAGTCCCGGGAGCCGAGCTGACGGCTGAGCTGGCCCGCCAGAACCTGAACCGCGACGCGAACGATGCCTATATGGATACGACCTATGTGGCCACGTTCATCCCCCTCGGCACCGGCAGCCACGAGCTGCGGGACTATACCGTGGAGTACTACCTCATGGACGATGACGGAACCTATCCGGCCGAGCCGAACTGCGCGGCAACGCTCACGGGTCTTGTCAACACAGCGGTCTTGGTGGACGACGTGGTCAAGAACTACGATTTGAACGGCGGTTTCGTGACGCACTTCGGAACCTGGCCCTCTGACTACAACTCTGCTGACTATGTGGCCGACGACGCGGCTCCTGGTCGTGTGTACGACGGCTGGATCGGCGAGAAGGATGCGGCTCCGGTGCTGAAGGTGTACCTGCAGAAGCGCCTGGAGGTTTCTTTCGATGCGGCCGAGCATGGCGTCCTGGAGGCCGAGAGCTTCGGCGAGGGCGCGGTTCAGGAAGATGCTGTGGTGACGTATCGCTGCCTGAAGGGCGATGCCGTCCCGGCAGTGCCGACGGTGGCTCCCGAGGCAGGCTACGACTTCATCGGTTGGGCCGAGGCGGGCACCGATACGGTGGTTGATCCGGCCGCCGCTCCTGTGAGCCGCACTGTGGCCTACGAGGCCCGCTACGCTGCTCAGGATGCCGCGCTGCGCTTCAATGTCGACGGCGGCAGCGAGGTTTCCGATATCGAGCGCAAAACGGGTGCGAGCTTGGCCGATCTGGCCCTGCCGACCACCGAGCGCGAGGGATATACCTTCCGCGGCTGGTTCGATGTCGACGGCAACGAGCTGACCGCGCTTCCGGCAACGATGCCTGCGGGCGAGATTGAGTACACGGCTCGTTGGGAAGCCAACGCCGCCACGATCGTCTTCAACAAGAACGCTTCGGATGCGACGGGTTCCGTGCCGGGCCGCCAGGGCGTGACCGATGCCCCGGTGAACGCATCCTTCCCCACCGATGTCGACCTGTCCCGTCCCGGCTATGTGTTCGCGGGCTGGAACACGCGGGCCGATGGCAAGGGCCTTGCCGTCGACTCGTTCCCGGCGACGTTCCCGGCAGGTGAAACGGTCTACTACGCTCAGTGGAAGCTGGATGTGTCGGAGCTGTCGGCCGCGAGCTTCTCGTACCAGGCGACCTATGACGGTCGAGCTCACCGCATCGCCGTGCCTGAGGGCTTGGCGCTGAAAGAGGGCGAGCAGCTGGCCATGAAGGTGAACGGCGTGTGGACTACCAACGCGAATCTGTTCCCTGTATATAAGGATGTGGCTGATAGCGCTTCGGGCATCGAAGTGGCCATCTTCGACCGCGATGGCAACCAGGTTTTCGTGACCGATGAGGTCTCGGTGGCGCTGGCTCCGGCTGAGCTGACAGTAGCGACGGGCTCTGTCATCCATCCCTTCGACGGCACGGTTGCCACGAGTGATCAGATTGTCGTTAGCGGCCTGCGCGCTGGCGAGACCGTGGGCGCCCGCACAACGGGCTTCGCCTCCCAGGTCGGCGAGGAAGTGCAGAACACCTTCGAGCTGACGTGGGCCGGCGAGGGCAACAACTACACGGCGAAGCAGGGTAACTACGTGGTAACCGCTCAGCTCGGTACGGTGAAGGTGGTAACCACCTCTTGTCCCGTAACCATCGAGGGCTATGTGGGTGTCTATGATGGCCAGGAGCACGCGTTGGTCTACAGCTCTCCCGAGGCCGAGATCTCCTTCGACGCTCCCACGGCCTACACCGAGGCCGGCAACCATGAAGTGGGCTATACGGTAACCTGCTCGGATCATGGTACCTTTACGGGTACGGTGAACGTGAACATCATTCCGCGTGCCATCACCATCGAGGTGGAGGACTCCTACAAGATCGCTACGGCCCGCGATCCGCTGTTCAAGGGCGCCATCGTAGAGGGTACGCTGGTGGCCGATGACGATCTGGGCACGATTGATTTTGTGCGCACCTTCGAGGGCAATGAGGTGGGCGTGTACGAGGGCGGCCTGACAGCTTCGTACCGTCAGAACGACAATTACGCCGTGACGGTTATTCCGGGCACGTTCACGATTGGCCCGGCCGAGGCCGGCGGCGCCGGTTCGGTTAACCAGTATCCGTTCACGACTCCGGGCGGTGACGACGGGTCCACGGTGACGGGTACGCCGGCAGCGGGTACCCCGCTGGCTCAGACGTCCACGCGTACCGCTACGGCACGGGTGACGACGCTTTCCGCGGCTCGCGAGCTGCTGGAAGCTGCGCGTCCGGCCAGCATGGCCGACCTGGCGGCGCCGGTGTACGCTGACGTGATCGGCGATGACGGCGTGCCCATGGTGACCCGCAAGGGCGGCGAGACCATCGAGGACGACGCTACGGCCCTCGGTGCCTTCGACGAGCCGCATTGCTGGGTACACTGGCTGATGGCGTTCGGCATTTTGCTGACTATCGCCTATGCGGCCGCAGTCGTGTCCCGCCGTCTCGGCTACGCTCGCCGCGCTGCTCGCTTCGATGACGATCTGACGGGTGGTTCGGTAGTGGCCGAACGCTCTGCGGGCGAGCGCTCCGCGCAGCGCCAGGGCGCTTAGCGCGCTTAGCAAGACATCTCCCTCCCACAGAAGGACGACCCCACACGGGGCCGTCCTTCTCGTTTTGTGGCAAGGGTGTTGAGCGCTACGATGAGCTTCGCAACGTTACAGCACGCGCCAGAATCCGGCCTTATCGGAGCCGACGCGGTCGATAATACCAAGGTCGCGCAGCCTTCTGAACGACCGGCGCACTGTGCTTTCGCTGACACCGAGGCTCTTGGCGATGCGCGGGGCTGTCAGGCGGCCGTCGATGTCGATCATGGAGAGCACCTTTTCGTCGTTGGCCGTCAGTCCGACATCGTGCTGCAGGGCTGCGGCGCGCGCTGTGGCGTGCGCATCGGACATAGCCGAGCGTGCAATAGATCTGGAGCCGGTGGGGTCGGCGCCCATCAGCGAGGTGCGCATCACGCTGTCCTCGTCCATCTGAAAGCACACCATCGTCTCATCGTCGCGCAGCTCGAAGATCGGCTCGGGAAGGCCGGCTTCGATGCACTGCATGCGCATGCTGCCCACGCCGTTTCCCCAACCGTCGATAATGCCGAGCGAGCGAAGTGCGCTGACAAGGTTGGGGTTGTTGGGCCGCGAGGTGTGGCGTCCGAGCAGCGCGCTGACCGACCAAGTGCGAGGCGGCCTGCCCACATTGTCGATACACAGGCGGTCGACGAAGACGCTCACCTGAACGGGAGTTCCGCTATCGTAGTTTTTATGGGCCACCGCGTTCAGCACCGCCTCATGAACGGCATCGCGCGGCAGCTTCGGACCTGCGGCCGATCCCCCCGCGCTGCCAGCGTCGTCGGCCAGGTACTTGTCGAAGATCAGCTCGACGGTGGCGTGCACTTGCTCGACGAGTGAGCCGCACACTTCGTCCTCGAAGATGGGGCTGCCGCCGCGACCTCCGAAAAATCCGATGCGCACGGTGGCACCGGCAATGTAGTGGTGCGGCTCGTCGTGCAGCAGGAGGATGCCCGCGTTGGTGGGGGTGCCTACGCCGGTCATCAGCCCCGCGCCGCGCAGTTTCTGCTCGATAGCGGCAGCCTCGTCGAGGGCGGTAGTGATGTCGGTGTCGCGCATGGCTCCCGTGTAGCGCGCCACGAGGCCCATATTGAGGTCATCCAGGCTCGCCTGCACCACGGGGCGCGTTTCCCATTTCACATCGACTTCAGCAGCAGGTTGGAGCAGCCGGTCGAGGGCCTCATTGTCGAGAACGGTGTTGATGCCGTTTTGATACAGGTAGAACGTTCCCCGGTAGCTCAAGGGCTCGGGCGCAGGGGGAACAACCACTTCTAGGCAGATGCGGCCATCTTCGAGTACGAGCTCCATGGCGCAGGTAAGACCGAGAGCGGCAGACACCGTCTGAGGAATCGTTTTCATCAGGCGATTCGTCTTACGCTTGACGACACCGCGGCCATCAACGTCTGCGTCCAGGACGAGGCGACCTCCGCCGGCATTGGCGATGCCGCAGACGATTTCCAGGCAGTCGTCACGCCATGTGGAACGGCGGGCAATGGGCAGTGATGTGTCCGTTGCGGCCATGAAATTACCTCGCTTTACCCAGGCGATACCAATTCATGCCATTATAGGGAAGGAATCTTCGGCTGTCATGAGTCAAACCTTCTATGAACTGACTAAGGTTTTATAGGAATGTTCACATAACGTTCATTCATGAGAGGGAAGGTGAGCAAATGTCATGCTGACCTCAGAGAGCATCTATTCTCCCTGATGACAGCATTGTTTTCATTTGGCAACAGAATAGGCCCCCGCAGGCGAATCCTTCTTTTAGCGCGTATTGTGGCGGGAAGTGAGCTTTGCTTACTGGATGATGTTAAGGAAACTTGACAGCAGTAGACTAAGGTTTTATACTGCGCCTCAACATCATTCATCTGTACCAGAACTGTGAAAGCGAGGCAGTACACAATGGCTAAGATTCTTGGCATCGACTTGGGCACGACGAACTCCGCCATGGCCGTCATGGAGGGCTCCGAGCCCGAGATCCTGGTGAACGCCGAGGGCGACCGCACCACCCCGTCCGTCGAGGGCTTCCGCAAGGACGGCGAGCGCGTCGTCGGCAAGGCCGCGAAGAACCAGGCGGTCACCAACCCGGAGAACACCGTTTCCTCCGTGAAGCGCTTCATCGGCCGCTCCTTCGACGAGACCCCCGAAGAGCAGAAGACCGTGAGCTACAAGGTCCAGAAGGGCAAGGACGGCCGCGCCGTTATCGACATCGACGGCAAGGACTACACCCCCGAGGAGATTTCCGCCATGGTGCTTCAGAAGTTGAAGACCGACGCGGAGAAGCAGGTGGGCCAGCCCATCACCCAGGCCGTCATCACCGTGCCGGCTTACTTCAACGACGCTCAGCGTCAGGCCACCAAGGACGCCGGCAAGATCGCCGGCCTGGAGGTTCTGCGCATCATCAACGAGCCGACCGCTGCGGCGCTCGCCTACGGCCTTGATAAGGTCGACCATGACGAGAAGATCCTCGTCTTCGACCTGGGCGGCGGCACCTTCGACGTGTCGGTGCTCGAGCTCGGCGACGGCGTGTTCGAGGTTGCCTCCACCGCTGGCGACAACCACCTGGGCGGCGACGACTGGGACCAGCGCATTATCGACTGGATGGCCGATAAGTTCCAGGCTGAGAACGGCATCGACCTGCGCAAGGACCCCATGGCCCTGCAGCGTCTGAAGGAAGCTGCCGAGAAGGCGAAGATGGAGCTGTCTTCCACCACCCAGACCAACATCAACCTGCCCTTCATCACCGCTGACGCCTCTGGCCCGAAGCACCTCGATCTGACGCTCACCCGCGCCGAGTTCGAGCGCATCACCAAGGATCTGCTGGATCGCTGCAAGAAGCCGGTCGAGCAGGCGCTGAAGGATGCAGGCCTGAAGATGGGCGAGGTGGACGAGGTCATCCTGGTCGGCGGCTCCACCCGTATGCCCGCCGTACAGGAGCTGGTGAAGACCCTCACCGGCAAGGCTCCGAATATGTCCGTGAATCCGGACGAGGTTGTGGCCATGGGCGCTGCCGTTCAGGGCGGTGTGCTGGCCGGCGACGTGCAGGGCATCCTGCTTCTGGACGTCACCCCGCTGTCTTTGGGCGTTGAGACCATGGGTGGCGTGATGACCAAGATGATCGAGCGCAACACCACCATCCCGACTCGCAAGACCGAGATCTACTCTACGGCGGCCGACAACCAGACCTCCGTCGAGGTGCATGTCCTGCAGGGCGAGCGCGAGATGGCCGCGGGCAACAAGACGCTCGGCCGTTTCCAGCTGACCGGCATTCCGGCCGCCCGTCGCGGCGTGCCGCAGATCGAGGTGACCTTCGACATCGACGCCAACGGCATCGTGAACGTGTCCGCTAAGGACCTCGGCACCGGCAAGCAGCAGCAGATCACCATCTCCGGCTCCACGGCGCTGTCCGACGACGAAGTGGATCGTATGGTGAAGGACGCCGAGCAGCATGCCGAGGAGGACGCTGCTCGCAAGGAAGAGGCCGAGGTGCGCAACAACGCCGACGCCCTGGTGAATGCCACCCAGCAGACCCTCGATGAGCTGGGCGACAAGGTTCCGGCCGATGCCAAGACCCAGGCCGAGGAGGCCATCGCCGAGGCTAAGACTGCTCTTGAGGGCACCGACATCGACGCCATCAAGGCTGCTACCGAGAAGATCCAGCAGGCCGGCTACAAGCTCGCCGAGGTTGTGTACTCCACCGAGGGTGCCGCCGCGGGTGCCCAGGCCGCCGCTGCCGAGACCGCTCCGGCCGATGATACCATCGAGGCCGACTACGAGGTCGTCGACGACGAGAAGGAAGGGAAGTAAGAACGATGACTACGCCCGATAAGGACAAGGTCACCTCTTCTACCCCCACTGACGCGAAGGTGGCTGCCGACGAGGCAGCCACCGCTGCCGCCGACAACGCCCGCGAGGCCGAGGTCGTGGCCGACGCCGAGGTGATCGAGGCCAACGAGGCCGGCGAGCTTGATTCCGAGCTTGAGAAGGCTGCCGCCGAAGCCGTGGCCGAAGCGATCGAGGAATCCGAGCAGGTGGCCGCCGCCAAGGCCGAGGCCGCCGACTGGCAGGACAAGTACGTTCGCCTGCATGCCGAGTGGGACACCTACCGCCGCCGCATGACCGAGCAGCGCGAGGCCGAGAAGGTGCGCGCTACCGAGAAGCTGATGGAAAGCCTGCTTCCCGTGCTGGACGACTTCGTACGCACCGTGGACTACGCCGAGACCAACGGCGAGACAGGCCTTCTCGGTGGTGTGAAGGCCGTGCAGGCCAAGCTGACCGACACGCTCGCCAAGGGCGGCCTTGAGGTCATCAACCCCGAGGGGGAGGCTTTCGATGCCCTGGCCTGCCAGGCCGTGGGCACCGTGGACGACCCCAGCGTTCCCGACGAGACCGTCGCTCAGGTATACCAGTTGGGATACCGCATGGGCGAGAAGGTGCTCAGGCCCGCCATGGTGACCATCACCACGGGAGGCCCCAAGCGGGAGAAGCCGGAAGAAGAGTAAGACTGATCGGGGGCGGACTTGCGGGTCCGCTCCCGTGTTCCAGAGACAAAAGTAACGGAGGTGGAACGAATGGCGTCCACGCCTGATTATTACAAAACGCTAGGCGTTCCGCGCACCGCCACGGCCGACGAGATCAAGAAGGCGTTCCGCAAGCTCGCCCGCAAGCATCATCCCGATGCCGGCGGCGACGAGACCAAGTTCAAAGAGCTGAACGAGGCCTACGAGGTGCTGAGCGACCCGAAGAAGCGCGATCTTTACGACCAGTACGGAACCGCGAACGAGAACCAGATTCCCCATGGATGGGGCGGCGGTCAGGGATTCAACGTCGAGGACATCTTCGGCGGAGGCGGCGGCTACTCCACGGGGGGCGGCTTCGGCGGCAGCTGGGCCGACATTCTGGAGAGCATCCGCAGCGGCGAAGGTGCGTTTGGAAGCAACTGGGATTTCGGTGGCGGCTTCAGCGGCCAGCCCCAGCCCCGCAAGGGCCAGGACATGAACGTCACCCTGAACGTGACGTTCGACGAGGCCTTCAACGGCACTGAGAAGCGCATCACCGTGCGCATTCCCGGCAAGAGCGAGCCCGACACCCACACGGTGAAGGTGCCCGCCGGTGCTGTGGACGGGGGCCGCGTGCGCCTGAAGGGCCAAGGCGCCCTGGGCGAGAATGGCGGCCCGGCCGGCGACCTGCTTATCACCACGAAGATCGACGCGCACCCCTACTTCGGCCGCGATAAGGCCGATGTGACGGTGGACTTGCCCGTGACTGTGGCCGAAGCTGCACTTGGCGCCTCCATCGTGGTGCCCACGCCCGACGGCAAGAAGATCAAGGTGAAGGTGCCCGCCGGCACCCAAGACGGCAAGGTACTCACCATTAAGGGCAAGGGTGCACCCGATGTGAAGAACAAGGGCCAGAACGGCAACTTGAAGATTCGCATCCAGGTGGAAGTGCCCACCGATATGAACGAGGCCCAGAAGAAGGCCATGGAAGATTTCCAAGCGGCAACGGAGAAGGAGATCAGGCCATGGGATTAGACGATAGGAACCGGCCGCTGTACATGATCAGCATTGCTGCCGAGCTGGCGGGTGTGCACCCCCAGACCCTGCGCTCTTATGAGCAGAAGGGCTTGGTCACGCCCCGCCGCACCAGTGGCAACACGCGCATGTACTCCCAGGCCGACATCGACCGGCTCAACCTCATCAACGAGCTGACGAGCGAGGGCATCAACCTCGCCGGCGTCACGCGCATTCTTGATCTGCAGAGTCGGCTCGATGAGCGCGAGAGCGAGGTGGAGGACTTGCACGGCCGCGTGCGTCGCCTCGCCGATCGCGTGCGAGAACTTGAGAATCGCGCAACTGTCGGAGCCATCACCCTCCGACGGCTGCCTTAACAATCTGTCCGGCGGGGGCCAGGAGGTATACCTCCATGCTCAGACAGTCCTCGCTCGGCGGAAATGCCCACTGGGCATTTCCGTTCGCTGCGGAACTGCGCGTGGAGGCACACCCCCCGTCCCCCGCCTGCTCGACCAAGGTTGAGCGTAGAGGAAGCGGCGGGTGTTCCAACCGAGCGAGTTCCGCAGCGACTGGAACAGGACTAAACGTCCTGTTCCACAAAGCGAGGACTGTTTGAGCGAATTGGAATACCCGGCGGTTCCGACCGCTGGAGAGATACAAACAAGGAGAACCCTATGAGACTAGATAAATTGGCGGTGACGGCGCAGGAGGCATTTCAGAACGCGATGAGCGTTGCTGCCGATGCCGATGCGGCTGTCATCGAACCCATTCACTTGCTGAAGGCGCTGCTCGATTCCGACGAGAACAACCTCGCCGCCATCATCAAGCGCATCGGCGCCGACCCGGTCTGGCTGTCCCAGAACGTGGCCGACGAAATTGCCAAGATGCCCAAGCAGACGGGCGCTGTTCCCATGGCCATGCCCGGGCAGGACCTCATCAAGGTCATCGACAACTCGGTGAAGATCGCCGAGAAACTGGGCGACAGCTATGCCACGAGCGAGCATTTGCTCATCGCCTTGTCCGAGGACAAGGGCGCAGCGGGCCGCATCCTTACCACGGCGGGCATCACTCGCAAGAACATCGAGGCCGCCTATGACAGCCTGCGCGGCGACACCCGCGTTACCTCGCAGACCGACAAGACCCAGTTCGAGGCACTGGAGCAGTTTGGCCAGAACCTCACCCAGCAGGCCCGCGAGGGCAAGCTGGACCCGGTTATCGGCCGTAACGAGGAAATCCGCCGGACCATCCAGGTGCTGTCTCGCCGCACGAAGAACAATCCCGTGCTCATCGGCGAGCCCGGCACTGGCAAGACGGCCATCGTGGAGGGCTTGGCCCAGCGCATCGTGGCCGGCGACGTTCCCTCGTCGCTGAAGGACCGCGAGATTGTCTCGCTCGATCTGGGTGCCATGATGGCCGGAGCGAAGTACCGCGGCGAGTTTGAGGACCGCTTGAAGAACGTGCTGCGCGAGGTGAAGGAATCTGACGGCAACATCATCCTGTTCATCGACGAGCTGCACACCATCGTGGGTGCCGGTGCGGGCGGCGATTCGTCGCTCGATGCGGGCAACATGCTGAAACCAGCCCTCGCCCGCGGCGAGCTGCGCGCCATCGGTGCCACTACGCTGGACGAGTACCGCAAGTACATCGAGAAAGACGCTGCCTTGGAGCGCCGCTTCCAGACGGTGCTCGTGAGCGAGCCCACGGTGGAGGACACCATCGCCATCCTGCGCGGCTTGAAGGAGAAGTACGAGATCCACCACGGCGTGCGCATCACCGACGGCGCCATCGTGAGCGCGGCCGAGCTTTCCGACCGCTACATCACCGACCGCTTCCTGCCCGACAAGGCCATCGACCTTATGGACGAGGCGGCCAGCCGCCTGCGCATCGAGATCGACTCCATGCCCGAGGAGGTGGACGCTGCCGAGCGCAAGCTCATCCAGATGCAGATCGAGGAGCAGGCTCTCATGAAGGAGTCCGACATGGCCTCCCAGGAGCGTCTGGAAAAGTTGCGCCACGACATCGCCGCTGCCCGCGAGGCGCTCGACGCGCAGAAGGCCGAGTGGCAGAACGAGAAGGACGCCATCGTCAACGTGCAGAACCTGAAGGCCGAGCTGGAAAGCGCCCAGCTGGATGAGGAGCGCGCCACCCGCGAGGGCAACTTGCAGGTAGCCTCCGAGATTCGCTATTCGCGCATTCCGCAGCTGCAGCAGCAACTGCATGCGGCCGAGGAGCTGGTGAAGACCAAGCAGCAGGACGGCGCCATCCTGAAGGAAGAGGTCTCCGAAGAGGAGATCGCCTCGGTGGTGGCTGCCTGGACCGGCATTCCCGTGGCCAAGATGATGCAGGGCGAGATGGAGAAGCTCGTCGATTTGGAAGAGGTGCTGAAGGGCCGTGTCATCGGCCAGGACGAGGCCGTGGGCGTGGTGGCCGGCGCTATCCGCCGCAACCGCGCGGGCCTGTCCGACCCGAACCGCCCCATCGGCAGCTTCCTGTTCCTCGGCCCCACCGGCGTGGGCAAGACCGAGCTGGCCAAGACGCTGGCGGAGTACCTGTTCGATTCCGAGAAGGCCATGGTGCGCATCGACATGTCCGAGTACATGGAGAAGTTCTCCGTGCAGCGCCTGATCGGAGCGCCTCCGGGATACGTGGGCTACGACGAGGGCGGTCAGCTGACCGAAGCCGTGCGCCGCAACCCCTACTGCGTGGTGCTGCTCGACGAGATGGAGAAAGCGCATCCCGATGTGTTCAACATCTTGCTGCAGGTGCTCGATGACGGACGTCTGACCGACGGTCAGGGCCGTGTGGTGAACTTCAAGAACTGCATCATCATCATGACCTCCAACGTGGGCAGCCAGATCATCCGCGAGCATGCTGCCGAGAGCCGTGCCTTCGACGAGAACGAGGCCACGGGCGGCGAGACTATGGGCGAGATAGCCGAGAAGATGATGTCCATGACGCCCGAGCAGGCCGCCAAGCGCATGCAGGAGTTCGCGAACAAGATCCAGGACGCCCTGTCCTCTACGTTCCGCCCCGAGTTCCTGAACCGCATCGACGACGTCATCACCTTCAACGAGCTGTCCATCTCGGCCATCGAGCCGATCGTGGATCTGCAGTTGGAAGAGGTGCGCGACCGTTTGCAGGCGCGCCACATCACGCTGGACGTTACGCCGGCGGCCATGGAGCACTTGGCTATCGACGGCTACGATCCGGTGTACGGCGCCCGTCCGCTGAAGCGCCTGATTCAGCGCGAGGTGGTGGATCGCATCGCCGAGAAGGTCATCTCCGGTGCGCTGCGTGACCGCAGCCACGTGCTGATCGACATCGACGGCGAGGGCAACTACGCCTGCCGCATCGAGGGTCCCATGGATCTGGACGGCCTGAATCTGGACGACCCCAGCTTCCTCACCTCGGGGGCTGATCCGAAGGAAACCCTCCAGGATCTGGACACCCTGAGCAACGATGACCTCGGCGAGGATCCCATCGCCTAGTTACTTCGCCCGCCCTTTGGGGCGGGCGAACCCTTTCGACAACTCCTTTCACAGCAAGCGCCCCCGGCTCAGCCATTGCCGGAGGCGCTTTTTGCAGCTGGGACACCTTACCGGGTAAGGTGTCCCGGGAGAACGAAGCCCTATTGCTTCGCCAGTTTCACGGCGGTTCCCGTGACGGACGCGCCGAAGAGGTCTTGATCCAGGGCTTCGTTTAGCTGGTTCAGCTGCTCGAGGGCAACGGCGGTGCCGGTGACCGAGGCGCCGAAGAGTCCCTTCGGCAGCATATACACGTCGTAGCGTACGGCCAGAAGGCCGTTGGCTCCGGCCTCATGGGCGCGAAACAGCAGCTCGTTCCAGGCGATTTTCTTGGCTCGCTCCATTTTACCGCCGAGCAGAAGAGAGCGCTGGTCGGTTAAGTCGGAGACGATGGCGTCTGCTTCGGCGGGAAGTCCCGCGCCGACAACGGCGTCGGTAGACAATGTTCCCCGGTAGTCCGTTACGCGCCATCCTTCGAAGGAACTGCCGGCCGTGGTTATCATGAGGGAAGGGTCTTTCTCCAGCGCATCGAGAAATGCCTGCTTGGCTTTTTCGCGCTGTTTGTCGGCTTCGATAGCCTGCTTGCGCTCTTGAGGGGATGCCTTGACGAGATCGGACCCGAAATCCTCGTCGAGCTCGTCGCGTTTTTCCAGGGCCTCTTCTAAACTCATGATGGAAGTCGCCTCCAATATACAGCTCGCAAATAAGAACCGATGGTGGGAGTATAGCGTGCGCGTTGTCGCGAAAACCGAGGTCGGGCTAACGGTTGAGAAGTCGGCAACCACGAAAGGTGCTCTTAGCCGAGGAGAGGCTCCAGCCCCTCAGCCTCGGTTGGCCGCCATGCAAAAGAAACGCCGGCTGGAGAAGCTCCGTCTCCAGCCGGCGTTCGAAATAAGCCCAGGGTTGGTTGGCGGTATGCGCTACTCGGCGGCCACGGCCCCCTCCATGCTCAGCGCTTTCCGCGCTTTGCGGGCGGCGGCGCGCTTCTGCATGGCATCCACGCAGGTGGCCACGGCCGCGTCGCCGGTAACGTTCACGGTAGTGCGCATCATGTCCAGGATGCGGTCCACGCCGGCAACGAGGGCCACGCCTTCCACGGGCAGTCCTACCGACTGCAGAACCATGGCCAGCATGATCATGCCAGACCCCGGCACGCCAGCGGTGCCGATGGAGGCCAGCACGGCGGTCATCACGATGGTGAACTGCTGGCCCACGGTCAGATCGATGCCAAACACCTGGGCAATGAAGATGGCGCAAACGCCCTGGTAGATAGCGGTGCCGTCCATGTTGATGGTGGCGCCCAGCGGCAGCACGAACGAGGTGACCTCCTTCGATACGCCCATCTTCTCAGTGCACTCCATGTTAATGGGAAGCGTACCCACCGAAGAGGCCGACGCGAAGGCGAAGCCCATCACGGGCATTTCGCCTTTCAGGAACTTCAGGGGGTTCATGCGGGCGAACACCTTGATGATGCCCGAGTACACGAGCGCGATCTGGCAGATCATGGCCACGTAAGCCACCACGATGAGCCACAGAAGCGGGCGCAGCACATCGATGCCGTTGTTCGCGATAACGGGGCAGATGAGCCCGAACACGCCGAACGGCGCCACCAGGATGATGCCGCGCATAATGGCGATGCATACGTCTGAAAGCGCGTTGCAGATGTCGATGACCGGCTTGGCCTTCTTTCCCGCGGCGATCATGCCGAAACCGAACACCACGGCGATGACGATGACCTGCAGCATGGTGGCATCGGCCATGGGCTGGAAGAAATTGCTCGGGAAGATGTTCACGATGGTGTCGATGAACGACGGCGGGTCGGTGGGTTCGTAGGACAGGTCGCTCGTGGGCATCGTGTAGCCGGCGCCTACGTTCATCACGTTCGCGAAAATGAGGCCGAGTGTAACGGCGAAAGCGGTAGTGATCAGGTAGAACAGGATGGTCTTACCGCCGATGGCACCTACCTTCTTCACGTCGTCGAGCGACACGACGCCCGCGATGATGGAGAACAGCACCAGCGGCACGACGATCATCTTGATGAGGTTCAGGAAGATGGTGCCGAAGGGCTTGATGTAGGTGTCGGCAATTTCGGGCGCTCCTTGCAGTGCCAGGCCTACGAGTACGCCCAGAATGAGCGCGATGAAAATCCAGGTGGTCAGCGACAGGCGCTTGAACCAAGGCTTCTGTTCGGTGGTTTTGGCCTCCTCGGGCGCGCTGGCCCCTTCCGCAGCGCCGTCCTGGATCTTGTCGTCAGTGGTCCCCATAGTGGTTATTCCTCCTCCATCATGTCCTGCAAAACAGCGCCCACCAGCTCCGCCTGCTCCTCAGTCTCAAGGGCGTACAGCGTGACGAGCGGCATGCCGGCGTTACCCTCGACTACCTCTGCCGGGTCGTACAGGGCCGCCATTACTTCCATCTCCTCGCCCTCCTGGGCTCCTTCTTCCACGAACACGATGAAATCCTCATCGGTTTCCTCCACGTGGAAGGTCGCCACGGTTTCGTAGGTGGAAACGGAGCCGTCTTCCTCTACGGCCATGAAAAACTCGAGATCGACTTCGCCGACGTTCTCCAACATGGAAACTCCTTCGCGTTCTGTTTACCCTGGCTGGCATTATACGCGAACAAGGCACCCGTCGTGAACGCCTCCTTTTGGCTGCCGATTGGGGGAGAGGGGAGGGCGATGCCGGAATTTTCAGAAGAGGAGTGAGGTGAGGCAGTTTTCCTTTGGAGGATGGAGGGGTTCGATAGTTTCAACTTGCTGTTTAGAATCGTTTTTCAGGTGCTTTCGGTACATCTCCGTTCGCAGGAAGTTCGGTTATAAAAGAACACTAAAACACTTGTCAATAAGGATGAAGAGTCGCTAAAATCCCTGCTGAGAGAGAAATCGGCACTCTGTTTATTGCCGCCGCCCCGGCTTTGAGCTGGAAACCTCAGCAGGAAGGATTTCCCATGGGTTCCCTTCGCCATCGCGCCCTAAGCGTGCTATGCGCCGCCACCCTCGCCACCTCCATGGTGCCAACCCAAGCATTTGCGGAAACGCTCACCGGGGGTGAGTTTGGTGCAAACCATACGGTCACTCAAGAAGATTACGAGGTCATGGATATCGAGACGTCTTCCGAGATGCTCGATATTTCGACGTTTTCCCTTGATCAGTCGGGGCAAACGGCTCTGAGAGAGGGAAATTATGAGCGATGGATCGACCGTCTTGATGTCCCGGAATATGCGCTTGATTTCTATGCGGCTCTTGAAGAGGCCGTCGATGGGGATGGAACCCAAGACTACCTAATTGCCGATAAATACTTTTCGGGCAACGTGGTAAATGATAACCGATTCTCTGTAGTTGGCGGCAACAGGTGCCTGAAGGTGTGCGAACAACAATGTACCAGCTTTGCTGATAAAGACGTTAAGAGTAGCGAGGCGAATCAATATGCGCTTGCTGTAATGGCGGCTTTCGACAGAGACCACCCAGAGGTGTTCTGGCTCAGTAATCGAACTGTGGTGACAGGAAGTTATTTGCATAACAGCCAGACCGGTGCAGGAACGCTGACGACCTATCTGGTCCTTCAAGGAGAGGTTCAAATTAACGGAGTGAATACGGTCGTTGACATTCGGGCTGATGACTACATGAAAAAGGGCGCAATTAGGGAGGGCGTCGCACTTCGTGATGAGAAGACAAATGCCATATTAGACCTTCTGCCTGAGAACTGGGATAAGGTTGACGCGATCAATCATTTCAATAGGTGGTTAACATATAACAACGAGTACAACACGATAGTCACTGCGAATGGCCAAGGTTACAAAGAAGCCTACGAGTGCACAAGCGCACTCGATGGTCGAGAAGGAGATAGGGGCCCGGTTTGCGAGGGATATGCGCGAGCCTTCAAGGTGTTATGCGATGCGGTTGAAATTCCGTGTGTTCTGGTCGACGGTGACGCTTCTGGTCCTCATATGTGGAACTACGCGCAAGTGGATGGACGCTGGTATGGCGTTGATGTGACATGGAATGATCCTACGAATGGTAGCGGGAAAAAGTCGGGTTTCGAGCATGCAGATTGGTTGCTTGTTGGGGCTCTGACGGAAACCGGGAGCAAAGGAACTTTTGAGCGCTCTCATCCTGTCTCAAATAAAGTCAGCAAGGAAACTCCAGCTTGTCCTAATGGCCCCAGCCTGACTTCGGAGAAGTACGAGAACAACGCTGATGCAGACTGTGCTAAGGGGAATCATACGCAAACGAAATTCAGCTTTAACAACAATGCGACCTGCACGAAGGATGGGACGGAAACAAAGTATTGTGTGTATTGCGGGGAGGCCGAAACTAGAACGGTGTCAAACTCCGCTCTTGGCCACGCTCTCGGTGCGTATGTCTACAACAACGATGCGAAGGTCGGTGTGGACGGGACGGAAACAGCTACATGCTTGCGGTGCGGTGCCAAAGATACGCGCACGAAAGCTGGGTCGGCGCTGAAGGCTGACACGTCGAATTCTGGAACGACACAACCTTCAGGCCCCACGACTAAGCCCTCGACCCCGACGGCTAAGCCGACCGCCCCTTCGACGTCCATTACAAAGCCGTCGACTTCTGCGGGTTCGTCCACGACTACAGCCACGCCAGTACCCGCGGCGGGTCGGACGGTGGTGGCGGGTGCGGCGTTCTGCAAGGTGACGGGCGCGGCGACCGTGACCTATGCTGGGCCCTCCAACAAGAAAGCTGCCTCGGTGACGGTTCCCGCTACGGTTGCCATTTCCGGACGAACTTATAAAGTAACGGCCATCGCCCCCAAGGCTTTTGCCGGCAACAAGTACCTCAAGTCGGTGAAGATCGGCGCGAACGTGACGGCCATCCCTGCATCGGCCTTCAAGGGGTGCACGAAGCTGACCTCGGTAAGCTTTGGCAACGGCATTACCTCCCTCGGCAAGAACGCGTTCTATGGATGCAAAGCCCTGAAGTCCGTCACGCTGGGTACGAAGGTCGCCACTATCGGTGATGGTGCATTCCAGAACTGCACCAAGCTTACGAAGGTCACGGTGAAATCCAAGTCCCTGAAGTCGGTCGGCAAGAACGCCTTCGCGGGTTGCAAGAAGCTCAAGGCCATCACCCTGAAGACGACCAAGCTGAAGTCGGTCGGCAAGAACGCGCTCAAGGGCACCGCCAAGAAGCTGACGGTGAAGGTCCCCAAGGCCAAGGTGAGGGCCTACCAGAAGCTCTTCAAGAGCAAGGGCTCGAAGGCCGTTGTCGTGAAGAAGTAGCGCCGTGCACGCGCGTGCCTGATAGAATGAGGCCAAGGGTCGGCGGCTTGCGTCGCCGGCTCTTTCGCCATTACGTTGCAGGATGTCGAGAAGGAGTTCCATTATGGTCTCGTCGTGCCGTGCTGCCCGCGTCGCGCTCTCCCTGGTTCTCGCAGGGTCGCTTGCTTTTGCCAGCTCCGCTGCTGCCTGGGCCGATGCCGAGGGCGAGCCCTCCGAACCGCCCGCTGCGCCCGCCGAGGCCGCAGAAAACGACGCTGCGTCTTCCGACGAGCTGTTCGATTACGTTTACCACGGCCGCATAGAAACTTCCGCCGAAGGCGACGACGACATTGCTCTGTTCTCGCTGGACAGCTCGGGTCGTGTTGCCCTTAAGCCCGGCAATTACGTCGAGTGGATCGACCGCATCGACGTCCCCGCCTACGCTCGTCAGTTTTACGAGGTGCTGGCGGAGGCCTCCGACGGAGATGGCACCCGCGACTTCCTCATCGATGACGCGTACTATGATGGCGTGGCTTCGGCTGAGGGGGCCTACAGAAGCATTGGCGGCCTCGGCACAATTCTGGTGGGTTCGGCAACGTTGCCTTCAAATTCCGCCCAGACCCAGGCGCTCGTTGCCGAGATGGGCGAGTATGCCATGGCGACTCTGGCCGCTTTCGACCGCGATCATCCGGAGGTCTTCTGGCTCTCTGGCAGCGTGTCCGTTGTTTTTCAGGTGAAGGGCAAAACGCTGTCGTGTTACATGCTGCTCAGCGAGTCGGGAAAGGGCGTGCGCTCTTCGGATTATACGAGCGCCCACCAGATCCGCACGGATATCTGGAATCGCGATCAACGGGTACGCGCCATTTTGAAGGGCCTGAAAACGGGCGCCACTCAGGAAGATGCCGTAAGGTACTTCGACCGGTGGCTGCGCGAACATAACGAGTACAACACCCTTGTCGCGGCCGGGTCCACCCCGAAAACGCACAGCCCGTGGGAATGCCTGAGCGCTCTGACGGGGACCACGGGGCAAAATGGGCCGGTATGCGAAGGCTATGCGCGGGCGTTCAAGGTTCTGTGCAGTTACGCGGGCATCCCCTGCGTGCTGGTGGATGGCAACGCCGGAGGCCCGCATATGTGGAACAACGTCAAGCTGGGCAATGCCTGGTACGCCGCTGACGTAACGTGGAACGACACGGGGGTGCCTGCCAACCTGCAAACGTTCCTGCTGGTGGGGGCCGGAACGGTATTCGGCGGCCAGCGATTCGACCAATCTCACGTGGTGGAGAACCGCGTGTTCGATGATCGGAATCCCGGTGGCGTGGCCTTTACGAACGGTCCGGTTCTGAGCGAAGCGGCCTTTGTTTCTTCTACGGCTACCCCCGCCGTTTCCGTGCAGCTGCCTCCTGCGACAGCAGCCCCTAAGCGCAAGCTGGCTTCGATGGCTCTCTCCAAAACCTCCTATACGTTTACGGGCAAGGTGCGCAAGCCTGCGGTAACGGTGCTCGGGGAAGGGGGCGTGCGCTTAGTCCAGAACCGCGACTACACGGTGAAGATAACGGGAAATCAGAAGAGCGTAGGCTCCTATCGTGTAACGGTCACGGGCATTAACAGCTACGCTGGATCGCTAGCGAAGAGTTATAAAATCGTAGCGCCCTCAGTGAAAAAAGTGGCTAAGCCCACGCTGAAGTCTTCTAAGAAGAAAACGCTGACAACCACGTGGAAGCGCGTAACGAGCAATGTGACGGGCTATCAGGTGCAGGCTTGCACGAGCAAGAAGTTCAAGAAATCTGTCAGCAAGAAGACGGTAAAACTTACAACGAAGACCAAGAAATCTAAAACACTCAAAGTCACTTTGACCAAGCTGAAGTCGAAGAAAACCTACTACGTGCGGGTACGAGCCTACTACAAGATAGGCGGTAAAACGTTCTATGGCGCATGGTCTACGGTGAAGAAAGTCCGCGTGAAGTAAGCCCCTGCCGTCGGCCGCGGCTGAAGTTGGAGGAAAAGAAAGCCTCTCCTTGAGTACGATCATGCAGGCGGCCCCGACCGGGAGAAGGTCGGGGCCGCTTTGGGGGAGGCGGGTATGCGCCGGGGTTGAGCCTTTGCGAGGTCGGAGCTGTCGGGTCTGCTCAGGGGCAGGTTGCGAAGGTCCGGCCTTCCGTAGGCTTTTCCCGGTTGCCGTTAGGCGCCGTAGTACTTCATGGCTTCCTGCGCGGCAATGCGGCCGGTTACCGTGCCCATGCACATAGATGCACCGCTTACGGCATAGCGCATGTAGAACAGCTCGGCGTTGGCGATGGTACCTCCGGCATACAGGCCCGGCACAGGCTGGCGGCTCTCATCGAGTACCTCGGCCTTGGTGCTGATGGCCAGCTGGCCGAAGGAGTCGTTGGTGTTCGGCGTAATCTGAATGGCGTAGAAGGGCGCCTGCGTGAGTGCCTGCAGGTCTTCGGGATTTTTGTGGAAGTCGGGATCCTCACCTGCCGCGCACAGCTCGTTGTAGTGCTCGATAGTCTTCACGAGCGGGTACTGCGGCAACTCGGCGGCTATGGCCAGATCGGCGATGGTGTCGGCGGTGCTTGCGACGCCAACCTCGACGGCCTTCTTAATGAGCTCCATGCGCTCGGCGGGTTGCTGGGAGTCGCAGATGATGGTGAACTCTTTGCGGCCGCTTTGAACGAAGGGCACGAAGTAGTCGAACTGGCTCGTCATAGATTCGTTGGCGCAGCGGTAGCCGAGATCGGTGACGAAGACGCCGGTGTTCACCATGCGCAGCTTCGAGAGCTCGTCGTTGAGGGGCAGGGGGTCACGGCCGACAAGATGAATCTGAGACAGGCCGCCCTTCAGCAGCGTGAGCGCTCCAGCTTCGCGGGCAAGTTCAATGCCGTCGCCTGTGTTGGTAGGAGTGGAGAAGGTGTGCCAGCCCACGGTGCCGGGGGCGTAGAGCTGCTTCGACCAGTCCTCGCCATCGAATCCGCCGCAAGCCAGCATGACGGCTTTGGCCGAGATGGTGAAGTCGGTATCGCCCTGACGCGCGACGACCCCTGCGGCGCGGCCGTTCTCCATGATGATCTGCAGCGCACGGGCGCCCATCATCAGCTCGGCACCGTTGGCCTCGGCAACTCCGATCAGCGTATCGATAATGCCCTTGCCGCCGTTGGTCGACACCATGGAGCGGTCGGAAACGCCGTCTCCGGGCTTCTTGTCGAAGTCGCAGCCGAAGCTCACAAGCCAGTCCATGGCAGCGCCGCCGTTTTCCGCAACCATGCGGCAGATGTCTATGTTGGCGTCGCCATCGGACTGATCGAACAGGAACTGGGCGATTTCCTCAGCCGTGCCGTAGTCGGTATATCCCATGCTGTCCTGCTTGGCTGAGCCGCAGCAGTAGAAGTTGCCCGTGCAGATAGACGAGTCGCCGCCGGTCATGGTGTCGTTCTTCTCGAGGATTACCACCTTTGCGCCAGCCAGAGCCGCCTCCACGGCACAGCTCATGCCAGCGATGCCGCTGCCGACAACTACGATGTCGGCTTCCTTGGACTCCTGGTTCTTGGCGGCCTTCGCCAGGGCGTCCTGCACCGTATCGGTCATCAGATCGCTGTCGGTGCCGCCCGTTGCGGCCATGGTCTCGGTATCGGCGGGCGCTGCCGCTGCCGGTGCAGCCTCGGAGCCCTGGGGCGCGCAGCCGGCAAGGCTTCCTCCGGCCACGACGGCCGCCGTGGCGCCTAGCCCGAAAAGGAACGAGCGGCGCGAAACCGCTGGCGTGGTCAGGTTCTGGGGCATTGTCTCTTTGCTCATGGTGTCCTCCCTTGATTCGGTGATATGTTCGGGCCCTCCTGCCCGAACGATGTGCATCATAGGAAGGGTGAAAAGGGCCGCCCAGCACCAAAAAGGGTGGTGCGGCGTTTTCGCCGCCCGCCAAAGAGGGCCCCTCCAAAATGGAGGGGTGGGTGTGCGGGGAAGAAATAGCTGATGAGAACGCGAACGAGAGAGCATCCCTGAGCCGGTAGCCGGGTGACGAGTGCGAGCACCGGGCGAGAAGGCGGGTTTTACAGGCTAGGAGCGCTCGCGGAACAGCTCGACGCGATCGAGCAGATCCTGCTTATCGACTGCGCCGCTCTTCTGATATACCGTGCGAATGTAGCCCTTGATGGTGTTGGGCGACAGGCCGAGCTCGTCGGCGATGTACGTGCGCGTGCGCCCTTGGCATAGCAGGGTCAGCACCTCTCCCTCACGAGCTGTGAGCCCGTGTTCGCAGGCGAAGTCCTGCACGGTGCGCGTCGCGGCGTTGGCTGCGGCCGCTCCGTCATTCCGGTCGGCCTCGTTTGCAGCGTCGGCCACGGGATGCGCTTTCGCGATGAGCGCCTTGCCTGTGCGTCGTTCGATGCGGTTTGCTAGCACGGGGTTCATTGCGAGAATAAACAGGGAGATGAGTGAGACCAGGGCAAGGGCCGTTGACGGATTGCCCTGGGCGAGAACCGTGGCACCGAATGCGACGCCCGCGATGACGAGAAGGCCGCCAATACCGAGAGCGCAGCCCAGGTACCCCCAGAGCAGCTGGCTGTTGCCACGGCTGAGCTGGCATACGATGATGCGCACGTTCATGCCTGACAGATAGAACGCCACAAACACGAGTATTGAGGCAATGCCGTGAACCCATGGCGAGGTGATGAACGGTAGCGCGATGAGGGCCGCTGCGACCAAGGGGAATAAGATGCCGTAGAGGTCGGCGACGGGAATTGCCCGCTTGCGAAGGAATGTTGCTGTGAGAAAAATGACCGCCGCTGCAACGATGCTGACGATGGCCTGCAGCTCGGTGGAGACGACGCTGCTGGCGGTAAGCTCTACCATTTGGCTGACGGCGCCGAAGACAAACGAGAACACAGCAAGATAGGAAATGGCTTTCACTAGGCTGATTTGGTCTGAGGCGGAAGAAGGGTGCTCGGCATCGTCTCCTGCGGGAGTGCGGGTGAACAGAGCTGCCGACGCCGCGGTAATCACGAGAGCGAACGAGAGCTCTGCGGGGCCGCTTGCGAAGAAGATGAATGCCGTTGCAGCTCCTCCAAGGAGGTAGGCAAGGGAAATCATTCGAGGCAGAAGCGCTGCGTCGCCTTTGCCGAGAACTACAAGCCGCTCCATCCACCCCACCTCGGCAGTGGCTAAGCCGATGCCGATGCTTGCGCTTGCCGCGATGGCATAGGGCCACCCGCCTTCAATAAGAGACAGGTAGCGTAAGAGCATGAGCGTGTTCCCGAGAAAAACGGCGCCGAGCGCTATGACGACGATATGGCGGGGGTATGGCTTTCGGGCGATAAGGCACCGAAGGGCTAAGGCGATCATGGCAGCTGAATAGGCGAGGAAGAACAGCGCTCCGAAGGAGTCGCCAGCACCATGGGAGAGGCTCATCTCCTTGAGGAAGGTGTTCGAAATCATCAGGGGGAAGGTGAGGCCGCATACCACGCCATAGCCAGCTCCCCCTATAAGGAGTGCGCGGCGTTTCCCCTCCCCGTTTGTCCGCGATGCGATGTCCATGGTGAAACATTATCCCATAAATGAGCGGAGAAGGCCTCTATCGATGCGCGGCGGGGCATTTCTCGCTCGATCTCGCTAACGGCCCTGCAACAAAAGGCGCGGGTCGCCACGGGCGCGTTCCCAAGCCCTCATAATAGGAAGGGAGTGGGTTGAGGAAAGTTCGCCCTGAGGTGTGTGGAACGGCGATTCTAGCAGGAAAATCTGCGATGCCGTGATATGGTGTGCCGCACTTCAGGGGAAACATGCGTGAAAGGAGCGATTGCATGGATCGCAAGGAAATCGTTGCCGCTGCCGGCGCCTATTGGGATGCCAATCGCGACGCCATTGTGGCCGACATTGCCAAGCTTGTGGAAATCCCTTCGACCGAGGATTTGGCCGCTGCTGCCCCGGGCGCCCCTTATGGCCCCGGACCGGCCGCCGCGCTTGAGAAAGCGCTGGAAATCGCCGAGGGCATGGGCATGAACGCCACCAACTGCGAGGGACACATCGGTTTTGCCGACCTTCCCGGCGAGACCGACGTCCAGCTTGGCATTATCGGGCATATGGACGTGGTGCCCGCCGGCCCCGGCTGGACATTCGATCCGTTCAAGGTGACCGAGAAAGACGGCTACCTCATGGGTCGCGGCTGCCTGGATGATAAGGGCCCCTCGGTGGTGGCCCTGCATGCGGTGAAGTGCCTGGCCGGCCTCGATGTGCCGCGCCCCTATACCATCCGCTTCCTGTTCGGCGCCAACGAGGAAACCTCCATGGCCGATGTGGCCTGGTACCTTGAGAATTACGACAGCCCGGAGTTCATCTTCACGCCCGATGCCGACTTCCCGGTGTGCTACGGCGAGAAGGGCGGCTACGACGGTCGCATCACGAGCGCTCCCATTGTCGACCCGGTCATTCTGAACATTTCCGGCGGCGTGGTTACCAACGCGGTGCCCGGCGAGGCCTGGGCCGTCGTGCGTGCCGAAGCGTCGGATCTGCCCACGGCCGAGCGCATCACCGTGGAAGATGCCGGCGACGGCACAGCGCGCATCGACGCCGCGGGCGTGAACGCGCACGCGGCATGGCCCGAGCGCGGCATTTCCGCCATCATGCTGCTAGCGAACTACCTGCTGGAGAACGGCCTGTGCAACCAGCAAGAGCGCGAGTTCTTGGAGCTGGTGAAGAGTCTCGTGTCCGACACCACGGGTGCCGGTGTGGGCATTGCCACGGCCGACGAGTACTTCGGCCCGCTGACGGTGGTGGGCGGCACTATCCGCAAGGAGGGCGACTGCCTGGTGCAGACTATGGACAGCCGCTGGCCCACGTCCATCACCGCCGAAGAGATCACGGCGGCCCTCACGAAGCTTACCGATGCCATTGGCGCCACCTTCGAGAACACCCTGCTTATGGTGCCTTTCCTGGTGAAGCCCGAGGATCCCGAGATCCAGGTGCTCCAGGATGCTTTCCAGTTCGTGACCGGCGATACCGAGCACAAGCCCTTCACCATCGGTGGCGGCACTTACGCCCGCGAGTTCAAGAAGGGCGCCTCCTTCGGCATTAATATGCCCTGGATCGAGAACCCCCAGTGGGTCGGCGGCGAGCACGGCCCCGATGAGGGCGTGTCCGAGGACTTGCTGCGAACCTCGTTCGTGATCTATGTTCTGGCCCTGGCCGAACTGCAGGGGCTGAAGCTCCAGTAGGCATTCTGGCGACAGATGCGCTTTGCGGGCGGTCCCGATCATTGTCGGGGCCGCCCGTTTCATAAGATCTTCCAATGCCCCTATCTGGAATTGACCCGTGGTTTATTCTTGGGCTTGCATGACGGCTCGTCAGCTGTGCTATAGAATGAATGGGAATTTTATCCGAGGGTTCATATTGGAGGACACCGTGCTTAACGCCATTATCGTTGACGACGAGGCGCCTGCCCGTTCCGAACTGCGCTTCCTCCTCGATGAGGTTGGCGGGGTCGAGGTGACGGCTGAAGCCGCCAACGTGCGCGAGGCCATTGAGAAGCTGAAGGAATACCCCTGCGACGTCATGTTCATGGATGTGAACATGCCCGAGGCCACTGGTCTGCAGCTGGCCGAGGCTCTGCAGCATTTGAAGTTCCCGCCGGCGGTGGTGTTCGTGACCGCTTATTCCGAGCATGCGCTGGATGCGTTCAAGGTGAGTGCCATCGATTACTTGGTGAAGCCTGTGGAAACCGAGCGTCTGGCCCAGGCCATCGCGCGGGTACGCGAACATGTGGCCCTGCATATGCAGGCTCACAAGTCCGAGCGCATTCCCGTGGAGAAGGGCGGCAAGAAGATCCTCATCGGCATCGACAAGATCCGCTTCGTCATGGCGCGCGACGATTACGCCTACCTGCAGACCGACACCGATCGTTACTTCAGCACGGTGAGCCTGGCTCAGCTGGAGAAGCGCCTGGACGGTCATGGGTTCTTCCGCGTGCATCGCGGTTACCTGGTAAACCTGTCCATGGTGGAGGAGATCGAGTCGGTATCCGGCGGCACCCTGCTGCTCACTCTGAACGGCGTGGAGGAGAAGATCCCCGTGAGCCGCCGTCGCGTGAGCTCGCTCAAGAAGGCGCTCAACCTGTAAGGTAAGCAGCGTTTGCACCTACGTAAGACAGAGCCTCCGCTGTGCGGGGGCTCGTTTGCAATTCTACTGGCTGGCGAATTGCCCTGAGAGAAGAGGAACGTCATGCTCTCCGTCGATATCGAGAAGCTGTACCCCGCCGCGAAGACCCTGGTGAAGGCCCGCGCGGCCAGCCGCATCCACGCCAAGGACGCCACGCTGTACGACTTCTCGCCCGAGGCGGCCGCCTGCGCGGCCGACTACATGGGCTGGGCCGACCTGGCCACGAGCCCCCTGTGCGACCTGGAGGCCATCCGCGCCTTCGCCGACGAGGCCGTGGAGGCCGGCATCGACACCATCCTGCTCATCGGCCAGGGCGGCTCCACCCAGGCGCCCATGACCATCACCAAGTACAACAAGCACGACTCCAACCGCGTGAAGTTCCGCACGCTGGACTCCGACTCGCCGGTGCGCGTGCGCGAGATGCTGACCATGTGCGACCCGCGCCGCACCCTTGTCGTCATCTCGTCGAAGAGCGGCGGCACCATCGAGCCGCGCATGCTGCTGGAGGCCGTGCGCGCCTCCTTCGAGAAGGAGCTGGGCGACCACGTGGTGCGCCACCTGGTGGCCATCACCGACCCGGGCAGCGACCTGGACCGCCAGGCCCGCGAGGAGGGCTGGCGCGCGGTGTTTCCCGGCGAGCCCACCGTGGGCGGCCGCTTCTCGGCCCTGTCGGTGTTCGGGCTCGTGCCCGCCGCGCTCGCCGGCATCGACCTGGACGAGTTCATGGCCCACGCCCGCCAGGCCGAGGAGGCCTGCTCCGAGGACGCCATCGACAACCCGGCCATCGGCCTGGCGGCCTTCCTCTACGACAACTACCTGAAGGGCCGCAACAAGTTCTCGTTCCTCACCCCCAAGCGCGGGCGCGTGCTGGGCCTGTGGATCGAGCAGCTGGTGGCCGAGTCGCTCGGCAAGGAGGGCCAGGGCATCCTGCCGAACATCGAGATCGACTCGCTGCTGCTCACCGAGGACCCGGGCGACCGCTCCATCATCATGTACCAGACCCAGACCGACCTGTGGGACGAGCGCCGCAACTTCGAGATGAGCCTCGCCTACATCGACCCGGCCATCCCGCGCCTGAACTACCGCATCGACACGGTGGCCGAGCTCGCCGAGCACTTCGTCATGTGGGAGTACGCCATCGCCATGTGCGGCTACCTCATGGGCGTGTGCCCCTTCGACCAGCCCGACGTGGCCGCCGCGAAGGCCGAGGTGCTGGACATCCTCGAGAACGGCCAGCCCGAGCCGGCCTTCACCGAGGTGTTCACCGAGAGCGTGGACATGGGCCGCGCGGAGGTGAGCCTGGCGCCCATGTTCGAGGGCTGCGAGGACCTGCACGAGGCGCTGTACGCGCTTCTGTCCTCCATCCAGCCGGGCGACTTCTTCGCGCTGAACGCCTTCCTCCCCTTCACGGGCGAGGGGCGCCGCGAGGCCATCGAGACCATCCGCCACGGCGTGGCCGAGTCCTTCGGCGTGTCGTCGTGTTTGGAGGTGGGCCCGCGCTACCTGCACTCCACCGGCCAGCTGCAGAAGGGCGGCCCGAACATGGGCGTGTTCCTGATCCTGTCGGCCGACGAGCTGAAGGACATCCCGCTGCCGGAGGGGGCCGCCGCGCCCAGCCTGGGCGGGCTGGCGAAGGCCCAGGCCGCCGGCGACCTGGCGACGCTCGCCAAGCGGGGGCGCCGCTGCGTGCACCTGCACCTGCCGGACAACTCGGGCGTGACGCTGCGGCTTCTGGCCCAGGTGGTGGAGGACGTGATCGCCGACATCCTGACCGATCGCGCGCTTGCCGAAGCGGCCGCCATTGCCGAGGACGAGGAGCTGGCCGAGGCCACTGCCGTGGTGGAGACCGCTGAAGCCAGCGAGGCCGCCGTGGAAATCGAGTTCGCAGAGGCGACCGATCCTGCTCAGGCCAATGCGGAAGCTGAGGAAGGCGAAGTCGAGGTTGCCGGGGCTGAGCCAGCCGAGGCGTAGGGGGCTTCGGCGGCGCCCTTCGGCGTGACGATTCGGTCGCACCATCCCAGTTGAAAGCCGCGTTGTATTACACTAGACTTGCGCGCACGGACGAGCGGACTGCTTCCTTCGCAGGAAGGAGCAGCTATGTACGTAAGCTGGATGGAACTCCTGACGTTTTGTTTGGTTATCGTAGCGGTGATTGAGTTGACCGTGCGTTTGCGGCAGTAAGTCGCGGCGGGCGGCAATGAAAAAGCCGCCCCTCGCATAGGAAGAACGGCTCTTCATCACATTAAGTAGAGTAATGTGAAGCAGTCGTGCCCGGTTGCAGCGGGCTTTCCGCTTGTCCGTAGTATATCGCGCGCTGAGGCGCAAAGCAAGGGAGCTGCTCATGATCGACGCGGTTGACATTCACGTGAAGGGCATCGTGCAAGGGGTAGGATTTCGCCCCTTTGTGTACCGGATGGCGAAGAAGTATCTCATCAACGGCTGGGTACTGAATGCGGCCGACGGGGTGTATATCCATGCTGAGGGCGAGAGCAAGCTCGTGGACGAGTTCATCATGGAACTGTCGGACAACGCGCCGGCCGCCTCGCGCGTTGAGGAAATCGACATCAAGGAAGTGCCCCTGGAAGACTTCGACAGTTTCGAGATCCGCTTCTCCGACGACGATGCGGTGGAGGAGACCACCCTTGTCTCGCCCGACCTGGCTACGTGCCAGGACTGCGTGACGGAGTTGTTCAACCCGAACGACCGCCGCTACCGCTACCCGTTCATCAACTGCACGAACTGCGGACCGCGCTTCACCATCATCGATCATTTGCCCTATGACCGTGCGGCAACCTCCATGGCGGCCTTCCCCATGTGCGAGCGCTGTGCCGCCGAGTATGCCGATCCGCTGGATCGCCGCTTTCACGCCCAGCCCGATGCTTGCTTCGAGTGCGGGCCTTCGGTGACCTGGCGTGTTGGCGCTGAGGGCGAAGAGCTTCTGGGGAAGACGCGCGAGGAGTCCGATGCCATTTTCGCGGCGGCGGTGGAGATGCTCGTGGCGGGAAAGATCCTGGCCGTGAAGGGCTTGGGCGGCTTCCACTTGGTGTGCGACGCGAACAATGCTGTGGCGGTGGCCGAGCTGCGCTGCCGCAAGCGGCGCGACGGGAAGGCGCTGGCCGTGATGGCTCAGGCTATGGGCGATGTGCGGGCGCTTTGTCATGCGAGCGAGGAAGAGGAGGCGGTGCTGACTGGCTCGGCGCGGCCTATTGTCCTGCTGCGCAAGCGAGCCGACGGTGCTATCGGGGAGGGCGTGGCCGATGGTCTGTCGGAGTTAGGCGTGATGCTACCCTACACGCCGGTTCAGCATCTGCTGATGCACGACTTCGCCGAGGCCTGGTATGCGGCCAACCCGCAGGTGGCCGAGGCGGGCGACGTGCCCGGTCGGCAGGTGCCGCTTCTGGTGATGACCTCGGGTAATGTGCACGACGAACCCATTTGCATCGCCGACGAAGAAGCTCGCGAGAAGCTGTCCGACATCGCTGATGCTTTCCTGGGGAACAACCGCCCCATCCTCACGCGCTTCGACGACTCGGTAGTGCGGCTCGTGCGTGTGGGCGAGAGGCCCGATGGCGCACCTGAGCTGGCAGTGCAGTTCCTGCGTCGCGCCCGCGGTTTCGCCCCTGTGCCCCTTTCCGTGGCCGTCACCGCCGCGGCTGCAGCCAAGAACGAGGCGGCGGAAGGCGCTGAGTCGGTGACGGGCACAACAGCCGAGGCGGCTGCCGAAGGCGAGGTATCGCCGAAGGACGGCGTTATCTTCGCGGCCGGTCCTGAGCAGAAAAATACCTTCACGTTGCTGCGTGGCACCGATGGCTTCGTGTCTCAGCACATTGGCGACGTAGAGAACGCCGACACCTACGATGCGTGGCTGGCCACCAAGGACCGCTTCGAAAGCTTGTTCGAGATGGAGCCCGCGGCCGTGGCCTGCGACTTGCATCCCGAGTACCTGACAAGCAAGTGGGCTCACCATCAGGCGCTGCCCGTGACCGAGGTGCAGCATCACCATGCCCATATCGTGTCGGCTATGGCCGAGCACGGCTTGACGGATGCGGTCTGCGGTATCGCCTTCGACGGTACGGGCTACGGGGTCGATGGAGCCATCTGGGGTGGCGAAGTGCTGCTGGCGAATCGCTCAAACTTCGAGCGTTTCGCGAACTTCGCCTATGTGCCCATGCCGGGCGGCGCTGCGGCCATCAAGCATCCGCTGCGCATGGCCTATGGCGTGCTATGGGCCTACGATTTGCTGGATCATCCTGCTGCCGGGGCTGCCCTCGCGCCTTTGGGCGAGGAGGCCGAGGTGTGCGACACCATGATCGAGCGCGGGCTGAACACGCCCATGACCTCCTCGGTCGGGCGCCTGTTCGACGCGGCCAGTGCTCTTCTGGGCGTATGCACGAGCCCGAGCTACGAGGGCGAGGGGGCCATTCTGCTGGAAGCGGCCATGGAAGTGGCCGGAGCCGATGCGTCCGGCGCGGCCGTTGCGGAGGAGGCTGCCGGCGTGGTGGGCGACGACGAGCTGGCTGCCCGCGAGCGCTACGCGGTGACGGCCCAGAAGAATGTCGCCACTGAGACGAGCACCGCCGAGGACACCTCGGTGCTGCTGCTGGATGCCGAGCCAACCTTCCGGGCGCTGCTGGATGATCTGGAGGCTGGCGTGCCCGTATCGGTTATCGCGAGGCGCTTCCACGACGCTATGGTGAGCGCTGTCGTAATGGCTGCCGAGCTGGTGCGGGCGCTGTACGGCATTTCCACCGTGGTGCTGTCGGGCGGCGTGTTCATGAATCGCTATCTGCTTGAGCACACGCTGCCGGCTTTGGCCGAGGCAGGCTTTACGGCCGCCATCAACCGCGATCTGCCTCCCAACGATGGTTGCATTTCGCTTGGCCAAGCTGTTGTCTGTTCCGCCCGTTCGCGCGAGTAGGGGATCTAGCCGAAACCTCGCTGACTTTCTTGGGCGAACCTGCGACAATGTTGGTAAGAACAGTGAAGCAGATGTCATCCTGAGCGAGGCGCGAAGCGCGGAGTCGAAGGATCTCATGAACGGAGTAGCGTATGTGCTTGGCAATTCCGGCGAAGGTGGCGACCCTGGAAGAGGGGAATCTGGCCACGGTTGATATTCTGGGCGTGACCCGCGAGATTTCCATCGACCTGACGCCCCAGGCGCAGGTGGGCGACTACGTGCTCGTGCACGCCGGCTTCGCCATCGAGGTGGTGGACGAGCAGTTCGCACTGGAGACCATCGAACTGGTGAAGCAGTTCCCTGAACTGGCCGATCTGGACACCCAGCCGGCGGCGTAGCCATGGATGCCATGCAACAGGAGCTGAAGGCGTTTAAGGATCCCACGCTGGCGCGGGGGCTCATCGAGTCCATTCAGGCACTGGCGCCTGAAAGCGCCACGCTCATGGAAGTCTGCGGCACGCACACCGTTGCCATCGCGCGCAACGGCATTCGCGGCCTTATGCCCGAGGGCGTGCGCCTGGCATCGGGACCTGGCTGCCCGGTATGCGTGACGAGCAACCACGATATCGACAAGGTGATTGCGCTGGCCCGCGTGCCGGAAGTTACCATCGCTACGTTCGGCGACATGACTCGCGTGCCCGGTTCCTCCTCGAGCCTGCTGGCCGAGCAGGCGGCGGCCCGGTCGGTGGAGATCGTCTACTCGCCGTTGGACGCCCTGCGCCTGGCTCAGGAGAGCCCCGACCGGCAGATCGTGTTTGTGGGCGTGGGCTTCGAGACCACCACGCCGCTGGTGGCCATGGCCGTGAAGCGCGCGAAGGCCATGGGCCTTAAAAACTTCACCGTATACGGCGCCCATAAGAACATGCCGGGTGCCTTGGAGGTCATCATCAACGACCCGGCGCTGAAGCTGGATGCGCTCATTTTGCCGGGACACGTATCCACCATCATCGGCGCCGAGCCCTACCGCTTTCTGGCCGAGAAGTACGGCATTCCCGGCGTCATCACCGGGTTCGAGCCGGTAGATGTGCTCCAGGGCATCGCCATGATCATGCGGCAGCTGCACGAGGGGCGTGCCGATATCGAGATAGCTTACGCGCGCGGCGTCATGCCCGAAGGCAATCCCGTGGCCCTGGCCGCCATCGATGAGGTGTTCGAGACTTGTTCCGCCACGTGGCGTGGCCTGGGCGAGATTCCCGGCAGCGGCTACCGCATCCGCGAGGAGTTTGCCGACTTCGACGCCATGCGCCGTTTCCAGCCGGACGTGGAAGAAGTACGCGAGCACAAAGGTTGTCGCTGCGGCGATGTGCTGCGCGGCATTATGGCCCCGAGCGATTGCCCGCTGTTCCGGAAGGTGTGCACCCCGGAAAACCCCGTGGGCCCCTGCATGGTATCGAGCGAGGGCAGTTGCGCGGCCTATTTCCGCTACTACTAAGCGAGACCGCCATGGTTGCGGCCGCTGCTCACTACATGTACGTGCTGGAATGTGCTGATGGGTCGCTGTATACGGGGTATGCGGTGGATGTACAGGCGCGTCTAGCCGTGCACAACGCCGGGAAGGGCGCCAAGTACACTCGTGCTCGCTTGCCCGTGAGCCTGCTCGCCTACGCCGAGTTCGAAACCAAGCACGATGCCATGCATGCGGAATACGTCTTCAAGCAGCTTACCCGCAACGAGAAGGACGCCCTGCTTGCGGCCGCCTCGCATAGCAGCTTCGAGGAAGCGTTGCAGAGCCTGCTGGGATAGCGGGACACCCTGCCAGAACTGGGACAGCTTACTTGGTAGAGTGTTCCAGTTAGGTGAGACTGAGCTCGATGGAGGAAACGATAGGTCGTATCGTTGAGTTGAGGGATTGAATGTATTACAATGTCTTACATCAACGAAAAGGAGCAAGCCATGGCCGCAACTTCTACTATGACCATTCGTATAGGTACGGACGAGAAATCCCTTATCAACGATTACGCGAAAACTTTTGGCATGACGGCCTCGGAGTTTGTACGCACTGTTGTGCTCGAGCGCGTTGAAGACGAACTCGATTTACGTGACTGGTATGCGGCGAAGGCCGAGTTCGATGCCGACCCTGTGGTTCTTACGGCTGACGAAATTGCGAAGAAGTACCTCTGATGTGGAGACTTCTCTTTTCCAAAAAGGCCGACAAGCAACTCTCAAAGCTTGACCCTGGAGTACGGAGAGTGCTGGTTTCGTGGCTTTTGAAGCATCTTGATGGATGCGAGGATCCTCGCGCCTTTGGCAAGGGGTTGGTTGGTGATAAGACGGGTATTTGGCGATATCGGGTGGGAGACTACCGGATTCTTTGCGACATCAAAGATGACGAGCTTGTTGTTCTTGCCCTTGAGATAGGTCATCGCAGAGATGTTTACCGGTAGGGGGAGGAGAGGCTGATGACCCATATGAAACAAGGTCGATTCCAGATAGAGCCGTCCTGCCTGGGGCTTTCTGCCACGCTGGCCACGCTGCCTGTGTTCGAGCCGGCGCTTCACTCCTTTGCTACGCTCGATCGGTTTCATGAGGTCGTAACGCCTTTCGTGCTGTGCGCGCTGCTCTCCTTCACGGCCACCGCAATTGTGCTGCTGCTGGCGCAGGGTATCGCCCGCTATCGCTGGCTGCGCGATAGTCTGGCGCTCGTGGGGGCTGGAGCGCTGCTCGCCATTATGGTCTTCGATCTGCCTTGGATAGTGGCGGTGCCCGGCGGCCTTGTGGCTGGGGCTGCCTCGGCCTTCGTGATGGAGGCGTGGGGTATGCGCTATTGCGGCTGTTCTATCCAGAAGGCATTGCTGCATATTGCTGTCTCCTGTGTGCTGGCAGCACTGCTTATGAATCTCGTCGGTACGACTCCGCTGGTTGCTTCCGCTGCTTTGTTTTTAATACTGTCCGTTGTGGGAGCGGACATGCCCGCCTGGGATGTGTCTGTGAAGAAGGCTGAGGAGATGCCTGCGTCCTGTGCCTCTTTCCGACCTCTGCTTGTGGGGTTGGCCGAGCCCCTCATTGGCCTGTTCCTGTTTTCGCTCATGTTCTCGACATTGGGAGACCATCGGGTGTACCTGTACTACCTGAGCTTTCTGCTTGGTACGTTGGCTTCGGGGCTTTGCATTGTGCCTCTGTTGCTCATCAACAGTAAGCGCCCACTTCTCAATCTTATCTACCAGGTGATTCTGCCGCTTCTCGGCCTCGTGCTCATTGTGGTGGCCCTTATGGCGCCCATCGGCTTCCAGGGGGCGGTCAGCCGCAGCGGGTTCATGCTCTTCTTTGCTTTCGCCGCCATGCTGTTCTGCGCCTCCATTGTGGGCTATCTTACTGCCGGCGAATTTGCGCCGCGCCGGATCCTCGGCGTCTCTATGGGCGCCTACGGTCTCGGTGGCGTGATAGGCACGGCCGTGGTGCTTGCGGGTGGCCGTACTGAGTTCATCACGAGCGTGTTTCTTGCGCTTACCTGCATTTACATCGTTTCTCTTGCCATTAAGCCCAGCGTATTGGCTTGGTTGGGGAAGGAGTCGGCTGGCTTGAGCGCGCCCGGCGCCGCCGACGATGAGGAGAAGCCGCGGGAAGACGCGGCGAACGCCCTGGCTGATCGCTTCGGCCTAACGGAGCGAGAACGGGAGATCTTGGGCCAGATAGCGGCAGGCCATAGCTCTTCGTACGTGGCCCGAGTGCTGTTCATATCCGAGAGTACAGTGCGCGGTCACGTGCATCATCTGTACCAGAAGCTGGGCGTTTCCTCGCGCGAGGAGCTGATTGCCCTGGTGGCGGTCGAGCAGCGCGGATAGAAGAGGCCGCCCCGACGGGGAGGGACGTCGGAGCGGCGAGAACGGGAAAGGCGTTCAGGGTGGAAAACTGGCTCGCGGGTGCGAAAGCCGAGGGCCTGCCCGCGAGCCGCACGCAACCTTGCTCGCTACTGGATTTCCTGGCCCGTGAGCAGCTTGCCGCAGACGCGGCCCAGGGTGATGGCCGAGCCAACGTTCTTGCCAGCCCAGGGATTGGGGTTCGAGAAACCGAACAGACCTCCCAGGCACCGGCCGACGGCGTACAGTCCGCCGATGGGGTTGCCCTCGGCGTTCACCACGGCCATGTCGTCGTCGCATTCCAGGCCGCCCATAATGCCCAGACCGGTGTTGAGCCAGCGCTCATTCATAGTGAAGGAGGCGTAGAAGGGAGCCTTCTCTACGGGAATCATGCACTCGGGATCTTTCCCGAAATCGCTATCGATACCCGTGCGGCACAGCTCGTTGTAGCGCTCGATAGAGGCCAGGGCGGCGTTCAGGGCGTCGCCCTCGTAGCCGAGCAGGCCGAGCAGTCCTTCAAGGGTGGCCGAGCCGAAGACCACCTTGTGCGTGCGCTCGGCAATGCACATGGTGCGGCATTCGGTGCCGTCGGGGTTCTCCAGCTCCACGTTGGCGATGTCCTCTTGCAGCTCGGTGAAGTACTCAGGACGGCCGAAGTTGGGCGAGCCGTGGTCGGGTGCACCGTTCTTCACGCTCTCAGCCCAGTTCGCATCAGTGATAGCGGCGATGATCCCCTTGGGCTGGCGAATGATCTCGGGGAAGTTCTGCTGCACAGAGGCCTCGTTCATGAAGCGCTTTCCCTGGGCGTTCAGCCAAAGCATAGGGGACACGCCCCAGGGGCCGCCTGCGCCCGAGCCGTTCTGATTGGTGGCACGCGGCGAGGCTTCCATGAAGCCGCCGGCCCAGCAGGCCATCTTGATGCCCTCACCCATGTTGGGGGACATGCCCACCAGGTCTTCCTTGGTCTTGCCGGCTCGCATGGCCCATTCCACCAACTCGTCCTGCAAACCCCACACCATATCGGCGTTCTGGGCGTAGTCGCCAGTTGCCAGCACAACTGCCTTCGACGTGTTGTACTTCACATAGCCGTCGGGGCCTTCAGTGATAGCGCCGACGACCGCGCCGGATTCGTCCTGGACGAGCACCGTAGCCGTCTCGTTGAAGTGCCATGTGGCGCCGAGCTCTTGCCCTTTCAGGATAGAGAACTGCTGCACTTCGTCGAGGCGGGAGAAGGCGCCCACGCCCTTGCCGTGCTCCTCGTCGATATCGTGGCGGATGGTTCCCATGAACATGGCCGTGCCGGGCCAGCTGCGGTAGCCGCCGCGCTTCATGGGCCAGTCAGTGTAGCCGTCCAGGGCGATGCCAGGTACCTGGCAGATGCACTGGCTCGGGTCGCACGGGCTGATTTCGGGCTCGATGGTGGTCTCGGCGATCTTGATGCGGTCATCGGGCCACACGACGAGCTCCATCATATGATCGACGGCCTCGCCGGAGTTCGCCACATACTTGCGGATGAGCTCGGGGCGCACGCGGCCGCCGCAGCGGATGCAGAACTCCTCGACGATCTCGCCCACATCGAAGGGTCCATAGCCCTGGTCGATGAGGAATTTCGAGTTGCAGTGGCCGATGTCCTCGCCCTTGACCTTGCGGGTCTCCTCGCTGCACTTTTCCACGACGTCCACCTTGGCGCCGCCTTCCGCTGCGGCCAAAGCACACTGAATGCCGGCATGGCCGCCGCCGAGCACCAGAATGTCGGTGTCGATGGTGGCGACGATCTCGTCGTCGCTGATTCGGGGAGCCTCTCCGAGCCAATTGATAGTGCTGCAATAACCGTCGACGCCTGTCGAAGCGCTGCCGGTCTCGCTGAGCGCATCAGTTGTGACGCTCTTGGTCTGCGGTGCGCATCCCGCAAGGCCGCTTGCGCCGGCCAGCGCCCCGGCTGCGAGGGCTCCTGTCAGAAAAGAGCGGCGGTCCATTGCGATGTGAGTTCCCTGGGTCATGATCCTCTCCCTTTCGTCGTAACCTGCGAGCCGCATTTGTCTTGGCTCGGCTGACGGGAAGAGCATGGCATGTCGTGGTGCCGTTTGACCATAAACAGCGCGTTTGTTTGCGTTTGCACGGAGACAAACACTGCGATGAACAGGTAAATCGCGCAAGATGCGAATCTGATTGGCGGCCTTTGGCCACCTCTGCTCGCTGGGACACCTTACCGGGTAAACTGCCCCACTTCGGCGAGGTAGGCGCTTGGCTCTATGGTGCAGGTGCGGACGCCGTGGTGCAGGCGGATGCGGGCGATGTGCAGCTTCAGGCGTTCGGCGGTTTCCAAATCGCAGCTTTCGAAGCTGGTGAAGAGTACGCGACGGGTGGCACGGTTTATGGCGAGCGCGATGGCGGCTCGATCGGCCGCCTCTTGGCGGGTGCGGGCGCCTCCGACGACAACCCCAGGGTCGCACATGTCGCGCGAGGGGATGAATCCGTTTGCGAAGCCGCCGAATATGACGACGTCGAAGGTATGGCCGAACAGGGCTTCGGGGGCGGCGATGGTCACGGCGGAGGGTGCCGAGGCGCCGGGTTCTCTGGCTGCGATATTGGTCGCTGCCGCTCTCGTGCCGTCGTCGGCTGAGTCGGGCGTGCCCTCGCTTCGGGCGGTGTGCGCGGCAGGATCGCCGGTGTTCGTCGCGTACGCTATGGGGCGGCTGCCTGCGTCCCTTTCCAAAAGCGCCAGCGCCTCGCGGTAGGAGGCTAGCAGGCTCTGGGCGAAGGGGCTTGTGGCGGGCAGCTCAGGCAAGGTGTCGGCATCCAAAGCCGCTAGAGCTTCGGCAAGGTTCAGGTTTTGGGCGGTGCCGGCACGGCGCAACTCGCCGACCGATGCGCTGCGTCCGAGGGCGTCGCCGAAGCTGAGCCACTTACGCCAGGCCACGGAGTCAGCCGGATTGGCCGCCAGCTGGGTTAGCGCACGGGCACGGTCGGCCTCGGTTTCCAGCTTGGTTATGCCACGACTCGGCGCGGGTCGCAGCTGCTGCTCCGTGGTTGCAATGGGAACGCCCACCGAGGCAAGCGCGCGTTGCATATTGGTGCGCCAGACGCGGTTCGCGCCCACCACGGCAATGCGCGCGGGACTGGTGCCCGCGGCAAGTTCGTCGGCCACGGTCCGCGCGACAAGAGCCATTTCTCCCGACAGGTCGGGCGCCGAGTGCCATGCGCGCTCCACGATGGGACACGGCTCGTCCAGCACGACGCACTGCACGAGCTCGTGGGATGCTTTGAACTCTTTGATGCCCGCGGTGCAGGGGTAGGGCTCGAAGGCTGGCAAGATGGCCTCCTCGGTGCCGGCCACGGCGATTTTCTCCTGGGCGAGCAGGCTCGCTAACCGCTGGGAGGCGCGGCTCATGAGCGGGTAGTCGTCGGCGAGCACCACCGGCGAGCCATAGCGTCGCCGCAGGTCGGAGTCGGCTTCAAGCGCGCGTACGGCCCGGTTCACGGCTTCCCCGGCGAGCATAGCGTCCTGAAAGGCGAGGATGCTCTCGGCCAGGTCGAGCACAGCCCGCTCCTCGGTGGTCTGAATCCAGGCCGGGTCGCCGTCGTCCAGATTCGCCAGACCGCATGCAAGGAAGGCCCACAGCTCGCGCAGGCGCCCGCGCTTCAGGCCGCAGGTCTTCAGGTCCTCGTAGAACACCGCCTCCTCGGCGCGGCTCAGAATGCGGGGCATCCGTCCCGTTATCGCTCGGGCACCCGGGTCGGCCAGAATGCGGCAGGCGTAATCGAGCGGGGTGGTCGCCGCGCCCGTAAGCCCGTGACGCGCCAAGCGCTCCGTCGCGTGAGCGGCGGTAGTGGGGCTTGCGGTTAGAAAGAGGAACGGCTCCGGGGAGCCGGGCGCTACCGGCCCGCTGCCGGCCCAGGCGGCCGCCCGCTCGATGAGCGCCGCGGTCTTTCCCGAGCGGGGACCGCCGACGATGCAGATGGCTTCGGTGACCGCGCAGGGCTGCGTCATGGCCTCCTCCTTCGTTTCTTGTGTCGATTTCTCATCGCGGTAGGGCGACGGTCGGACACCCAGCGAGGGGTCGTCTCTCTGCTGAAGCGGACGGTCGCAGAGCATCAGGTGTGCGTCGTGCGACCGACAGCCAGGTTGATCGTTAGACTTGTTTCAGGGAAACCCAGCGATTCGAGGACATTGGGGAATCGAAATCGCCGGGCTCCCCCTGAGCGGCCTTTCGCAGAGGGGGCGCAGGGTGAGGGGGAAGCGCCCGGAGGACGGGATCGAAGCAAGGAGGGAAGGGGAGGTCTTCGAGTCACGTCGTGGAAGGGGAAAGGCCGATCAGGGAGAGGCTGGGGTGGCGCCGGCGGCCGACGGGAGGCGTTCGCGACGAGCGCCCCAGCTTATCCCAGGAGAGAGGCTAGGAAAGAGTGCCGGCCGGCTCGTCCAGCTCCGACTCGGCCGCCGCAGTGCCCCTCGCGCCGCGAACCTCGTCGGGCTCCAGCGTCGTAGCACCAGCTTTCTTGCGGGTCAGCAGGGGGAAGCTGATGGCGTTGCCGGGGCACGCATCGGCGCAGGCACGGCAACGGGTGCACTCGTTGAAGGTGGTGCCCAGCTCGGGGTGGCGCGGGTTGATGGCCACCTCGCATACCTCGGCACAGCGCCCGCAGGTGGCGCCGTGGGCGGTTTCCAGACACTTCTCGTCGTCGATGGCCGGCTGGAAAGTGCGGTTCGCGCGGCCCACCAGGCTCATAAGCGACGAGATGGGGCACAGATGCGAGCACCACTTGCGGAAGAACACCACCTCGGCCAGCAGAAGTGCGGGCACTACCAGCACCGACCAGGTGACGTCGCCGCCGCCGAACAGGGCGATGAGCAGAAACACCATGGTGAAGGCCAGGCCCACGGGGCACACCAGGCAGAACACCGGGAACCCGAAGATGGCCGCCGAGAGCAGCGTGCCACCTAAAATGATGTGGCGCGAGTCAGCCGGCTTGCGGTCGGCGCACGAGGCGCAGCCGCCAGCGCATGAGGTCTTCAGCGCGTGCTTCTCGGTGGCGGAGAGGGGCGCGACTGCAGAGGCGCCCTCCGACCGCAGGTCCTTCGAGTCGCTCCGCTCGCTCAGGATGACGCTGGCCTTTTCCTCGTTGTGCCCGCCCTTCTTGAAGATGCCGCGCAGCTTGCTGATCACGGGCACGGGACACAGCCACCCGCAGAAGGCGCGGCCCAAAAGCAGGATGGCGGCCACGGCCAGCACCACGGAAACGGCGGCGCGGGGCACGAGCATCTTGCTGGCGAGCATGGTTCCCAAAGCTCCCACCGGGCAGATGAGCGAGATGGACTCCCATCCGATGGCCGACAGGGTGCCCATGCTGGCATGGGCGGCATAGGCCACGCCAGCGATGCCCAGCAGCGCCAGCGGAATGATGATGCGCAGTTTCTGACTCATGACGGCTCCTTTAGGCTTCGCTCTCGGGGACAACGACAATGGCGCGCGAGGTGGCGCCTGCGGCATAGGAGCCCTCTTTCTGGGACACGCACACGTTCTGGCAGGCACCGCAGCCATTGCAAGCGTCGGGTACCACTACAGGACGACCCGCAGCATCTAGCTCAATGGCCTCGTAGGGGCAGGCGTCGTAGCAGAAGCGGCAGCCGTTGTCGCGGTACCACGCCAAACACCAGTCGCGGATGAGCACCGCCTTGCCGATGATGATGGTCTCGGCGGTGGCGCCGGCGGCCAGCGACAGCGCCTCGGTCGGGCAGGCCGTCACGCACAAAGGTGCGCCGCCGTTCTCCTCCTCGCAGAAGTCGCACCAGCCTTCGTTGAAGTTCGTGGCGGGCGTGCGCACGGTGACGAGGCCGTCCTCCAGATGCGCTGGCCGCAAAGCGCCGCGCGGGCACGCCTCCACGCACCGCTCGCAGCGGATGCAGGCCGCCACCAGGCGCTCCTCGTCCTGGCCGCCCGGCGGCCGCACCTGGGCCTCGGCGGGCACCGCCTTCAGCGCTCCCAGGGCCAGCAGTGCGCATCCGCCGCCCACGCCCAAGGCGAAGGTGCGCCGCGACATGCCCGCGCCGGCTCGTTTCTTCTCGTCTCCCATGGCTTCTCCTCTACTTGCTGCCTTGGCGGCCGAACCTCTGGCCGCCGCTAATCCTCCGCGAGCAGGTCCTCCAGCACCTCGCGGTCGGTCTCCAAAAAGCCCTCCGTGAGGAAGGCGAGTCCGCGGTAGAAATCCGTCTTGGCGAACTTCTTCACCTCGGCGGTGAGCAGGGGCGCCCAGCTGTCCAGGTGCACGTCGAAGAAGTTGTACTGCGAGCGCACCCAAGCCGTGGCCTCGTCGGTATCGCCCTTGCACAAGGCCGCTACCGTGCGCTCGGACAGAATCTGCATGAACTCCAGCTCAAGCGCGATGTGGTCTTCGCCCTCCTTCCAGCTTTCCTGCTTGGAAAGCCCGGCGGCGCGGTAGAGTGCCAGCACTTCGTCGCGGGCGCTCTGCATGAGCAGGCGCTTCTCGCTGGAGTAGACGCTCTCGAAGGGATAGGCGGCTGCATGGCCCGAATACCCGTGGCCGAAGAAGGTGCGCATGTAGTCGGCGGCCAGCTCGGTGAGGGTGTTCTCCCAAATACCCGACAGATAGGTGGCGATGAGGCAGTTGCCCTCATCGCTGGCTTCCGTGCCGGTGCGCACGGGCCACAGGGTAGCGTGCAGCTCGTCCAGAAGAGCGGCGTCCACCTCGCGGGCGTACAGGCGCGAGAGCAGGCCATAGGTGGCGGCGCGCTGTTTGAACAGGTCGATCAGCTCGGAAGAGGTCAGGGTCTCTTCGAAAATCTCCTCGGTCATGGCTCCTCCTTACCAGTTCACGCCGTCGGTGAGGGTGGGCACGTCGGCTGTCGTCACATCCTCTACCGCGGGCACCTCGTAGTCGTCGACAACCTCGGCCAAGGCGCCGCTCAGGGCCGCGCGACCCGCATCGGTGGCGCGCCAGGCGCCGTCGGCCCACATGAAGGCCCCGGCCCGCTCCAGACTCTCCACGAAGTGCTGCACGTAGAAGCGACGGTTGTCGGCTACGGCCGGGTCGGTGTCCACGGCCACCGACATGAGGCCCATGCTGGTTCCCTCCTCGGTGTCGGCCATGAGCAGAATGCGCTTGTACACGGGCAGGAACTCGGGCTCCTTGGCGAAAAGACGCTCGATGCGCGCGGCGGGATCGTCCTCGGCGAGCGCCGCGGCACCGGCTTCGGTGGTGCGCCAGTACACGGGCGCGGGAGTGGTGGGGCGCCAGAACTCCTGTCCGTTCACATCTACCAACTCGGGTGCGATGGCGTCGGTGCGATAAGGCTCCCCTTCGGCGGTCACGCGCTCCAGTCCGCCGGCCACTTCCAGCATGGTGCAGAAGTTTGAGGGCGTGTACACCGAGAACTTCCGACCACTGATGCGCTCCACGGTGTCCTTCATAGCGGCGGTGGATACGGGTTCTTCGCAGGCAGCCAGCACGCCCAGCAGTGTGGCGCGGTGCGGACGCATCTGGGACAAAAGCTCGCGGGTGCGCTCCTCGGCGGGACGGGCGGCATAGGCCGGGTCGTCAGTGTTTACCGATTTCTCGATGACCGGCACGCGGTCGGGGTCGGGGGGCAGAAATTCGCTTCGGCCTTCCACGTTGGGCAGAAAGATCTCCGACGAGTCCAGCTCGCGGGGCTCGTCACTCACGGCCCAGGTGTCAAGCGTCGGGTCGAAGCTGAAGTTGAACGCGGACAAATCCGGTGCGCTCATAGGGGCTCCTCTCTAGTTCAGGTCGGCGCCGCGCAGGAAGCGCTGGCCGCCGACGGTGGTGGGCCGCCGCGCGCCCATCTCCCCGATGAGGGGCGAGGGTGCCAGACGGGCGAAAGCAGTGCCGCCGCGCAGAACCGTGCGGCGGTAGGGAAGGCGAATCTGATCGGCGAGGGTCGCCTCGGCTTCGCAGAAGTAAGAGAGCACCACATGCGGGTGCGTCTCGGCGGTGAGGCTGCGGAAGGCCGCGCGCTGCGCGTCCAAGGCTGCGGTGCTATCGGCGTCGTCGCCGGTGGCCGCGGATGTGGGCATGAGCCCCTCGGTGCAGCCGACGACGAACAACCAGTCGAAGCCGGCGGCATCGGCGCCCGCGCGGAAGTCGAAGATGACGGGGCGCGTGCGGCCGGCGGCCGGTGCGCCCTCGATGACCTCGGCGCGCACGCCCATGACCTCGCAGGCGCGGGCCAGCTGGGCGGCCCAGGTGCGGTTCGGAACGGCGAATCCCAAACGTCGTGGGGCGACGCGCTTGTCGCGCAGCAGCGCGGCGGCTCCGGCGGCAATGCCCTGGGCCTCGGCCGCGGGGCTCTCCCACTTCACGAGCACGCGCGTACCCGCGGGCGCAGCCGTGTGGGGTGCTGTTGGGGTCGTGCCGCCTGCAACGGGCTGGGGGCTGATGACGGTGGGTACCATGGGAATCGCACCTAGTCGATGAAGGCCGCCGCTGCAGAATCCCACGTGCGGGTTGTGCCGTCGGCGCTGATAACGGCCCATAGCGTGTAGTCCACGGCGAAGTCGAAGGGATCCTCCTCTTCCTCCACCGTGCGCTCCGGGCGCGGCAGCACGTCGGAATCGGTAGGAGGCACCGCGGTGTTCTCATAGCTCTTGGCGATAATGTCTTCGGCCAGCAGCTCCTCGCGGGTTTTGGGCGCTTCTTCGGTGACTTCGACCTTTTCGGTCGCTGCAGCCTCATCTTCGGGCGTCTCCAGCGCCTCGGGGTGCTCTTCCACCCATGCTTCCCAGGCGGTATCGCGCTGGGCTGTCCAGGCATCGGCGCAGGGCAGTTCCACGCGCACGGCATCGGCAAAGGTACCGTCGTTGCGCAGGTCGCGCACAACGCTCACGAGCTCGGCCACGGCCTCGTCCACCGCACCAGCGCCCTGGGGCCGCACGGCCACGGTGAAGGTGCCGGCGCCCAGCTCTATATCAAGTGTATTGAAGTGCACCTCGGGATAGCCGATCTTGCGCTGGCGGTCGTTGAACACCTTCATGTTGTTGCCGATCTTGCGCAGCATGTTGCCGATCCACGGGCCCACGATGGTGTCCCAGCGCTCGTCGGCGCCCTCGTCGGCGGAATTCAAATAGGAGTAGGTGCCCATGGACACAATCAAACGCGCCGTGTTGCGCACCGGGGCATCCTCCGCCTCGGGCGCGTGGGTGCGGATGACCGGGGTGCCGATGTGGGCGTAGCTCCGGTTAATTTCGAGGATGGTCTGCTCGGCGGCGACGCGCTCGTCCAAATCAAGCACGAGCGTCAGCGATGGTCTCAGCAAGGCCATGATCCCTCCTTCTCTTCTCGATTCCCCAATATGCCGAGAAGTTTAGGAGGGCTTTCATAGGCGGAATAATATGGCTCCTATGATTTCGCCTATGAAATGGCCTTTATGATGACGGGGACGAACAGGGCGTTTCCGCTCATGCGGCAAGAACGCCATGGGGAAAAGGCGTGGAAACTGCCGAGGACGCAAGGGGGAATCATGGCGAGTATCGATACTATGCTGGGGCTCATCGGGAAGCTGGAAAGCCCGTACATCACCGTGCATCAGGAGCGCTGCGCGCTCGTGCGCAATCGCCATGCCGACTGCCTGCGCTGCGCCGCGTCCTGTGCCTCGGGGTGCATTTCCTACGACGGCGAGGCGCTTTCCGTGTCGCCCGAGAAGTGCATCGGCTGCGGCACCTGCGCCACGGTGTGCCCCACCTGCGCCCTGGAGGCGCACCATCCGGGAGATGCCGCCCTCGCGGCGGCGTGCCGTGGTTCGCTGGCAGCCAACGAGGGCGCGGTGCACATCGGCTGCGGTGAGCTGCTCGAGCGGGCTCGCGGCCGCTACGACGAGGAGCGCGTAGTGCGCGTGGAATGCCTCGGCCGCGTGGACGAGTCGCTGCTGGCCGACCTGGCCGCGGCGGGCGCGAGCGAGGCGACGCTCATCCATGGCGACTGCGCGCGGTGCGAGCACAGGCGCGGCCGCGAGACCGCCGAGGCGGTAGTGGACACCGCGGTCAAGCTGCTGGGTATCTGGGGCTCGCCGATGGCGGTGTGCTTCTCGGGCAAGTTGCCCGCCTGCGCGAAGAAGACGGCCGACCATGACAGCGCCCGGCGCGCCGCGCTGACTGGGGGCGCCTCTCTGGCCGCCCGAGCTGGGGCTTTGGTGGCTGAGCAGGCCATGGGAGACGTACTGGGCGAAGGCGACGGTGCGGAAGGAGAGGGCGTTGAGGCGGCCAATCCCCTCTATATCAAGGTGATGGACGACGGAACCCTGCCGCATTTCCTTCCCGACCGTCGCGAACGTCTGCTGGATTCCCTGGCGGCTCTCGGCGAACCCGCCGATGTGATGGTGGACACGCGCCTGTGGGGCCATGTGATCATCGACGAGGGCCGGTGTACTTCCTGCCAGATGTGCGCCGTGTTCTGCCCGACGGCTGCCCTGGCTAAGTTCGCTGACGCCGATGGCACCTTCGGCGTAGAGCATCGCCCGAGCGACTGCGTGAAATGCCGCAGCTGCGAGGCCATCTGCCCGGCCGATGCCATCGAGATATCCGAGGAAGTGTTTGCGGTGGATCTCATGGGCGGCGTAACCGACCGCTACGCCATGCACCCCCGCGCCGTGCAGCACGACACCCCCCACACCATCTGGCACAAGGCCCAGACCATGATGAAGACCGACCAGGTCTACGAGCGCTAACCCACCGCGCGGCTTGAGCGAGGGCTCGCCCGGGAGAGGGGGCGAATCGTGCTAAGCGTGCTTGGCGGCAGGAGGTGGGGCATGCGGGCTATTTTCTCCATGAGGGTTGACGTCATGTTATTATTTCGGGCACGACATTGTGCTGCGGACATACGGGGGAGCAGCTGCATAGATGGAGCCGAGGGCGCTACCTGAGAGGACGTGTCTAGTCGGCATGTGCGCTGGAAGAGGGGAACCGATGAAACTGCCGTACATTAAGGTTGAGGTGGAGTATCGCGAGGAGGAGACGGGCGCGCCGGGGAAGGTGTCGCCGGCTCTGATCGTCGGATTTGGCTTGCATTGGGCGTGGGTATACCTCTTCATGTTCAACGGACAGTACGTGCTCTTCCCCGAGGCCGATTCCATGCAGCTTCTGCTCTCGGCCACATCGGGCGCCGTTCACGCCGTGGCGCTCCTGCTGTACGCGATCTGCCTGAAGAAGGCGCGCGAGTTGTTCGATACGCCGCAGCACATTCGCCGCAACCGGGTTGTGGCGGCGTGCTTGGTGGCGGCTGCCACCGTGCTGTGTATGGCGGGGAACTTCGTGTCGGTTGGTCCGCTCGCTGCGCTGTGCTTTGTGGCGGCTGGGGTGACGAGCGGCGTGGGATCGGCCATGCTGCTCATGAGCTTCGGTGTTTCATTCAGTGTATGCGACTTGCCCACCATAGCCTTGTGCACTGCGCTTTCCCTGGTGGTGAGCGCGTTGGCCTTCGCCCTGACCCTCCTTGTGAGCTCTGTGCTGGTGCCGGCGGGCGCCCTGCTGTGCCTGGCCCTGCCGTTTTTGGAGCTGCTCTGTCTGAACAAATGCTCCGCCGATTTGGTGGATAAGCTGGAGTTCGCCTTCCTCACCATGCCTGTGCGCACGGCGTCCTTTGCCGGCCGTATCGGTGTGCCTTCCGTTGTCTTCGGCGTGCTGCTGGGTATTCTGCGCTGCTGCGCCCTTACCGGGCCACTGCTCGATTTGTTTCTGGCCGAGGGCGCGGCGGCCAACGCCTTCTCCTCCTCGGTGTTCACGGCAAGCGTTTTCACCTGCCTGGCCCTCATTATGGCCATGCTCACGCTGCGCCGTTCGCGCAACTTTGCGTTTCGCGTGCTGGTGCCGGTTATTGCGGCGTTGTTGGCGCTGCTGTGCTCGCCGTGCGGCGATGATGGGTTCTTTCGATGCTTCGCCCTGTTCAGCTCATACTTCATGTTGGAGGCGAGCTTATGGGTCATGTATTCCGACATTGCCCAGAGTTATCGTGTAAGCGCGTTTACCACCTACGGTTTCGGCCATGGGCTGCTCTCGGCCGGCTCTCTCGCGGGATTTCTCATGCTACAGCCGGGTGGTTTGCTGGAAGGGGTGTCGGTCGACTCGGTGGCCCTCGCCTTGGTGGGGCTCATTGCGCTTACCCTGGGCGTGGCGACCTTGCCCAATGCTACGGAGATGCGCAGCACGCTCATTCGCGGCCGGCTGTGCCCGCTTTTCGATGACCGCACCGACTTGGAAGAGCTCGTGGGTGGTGGGAGCACTTCGTTTGCGGCTGATGCAGGCGCCGATGGGGCGGTCGCTGGTGGTGCGGGCTCGCCCGCAACCCAGATTGAGGCCTCCTCCCTACCCGAGAGGCCGGATACGGCAGCGAGTGCTTCGCCGGTGGAAGCGCCGGCGTCGGCACCATCTGCTGCCGACGCTGCTTCCGATTCCGCACAGCTGGCGTCTTCTCAGGATGCTGTGCCCGAGTCGCCCGAACAGCGGGCCGGGCGCTTCAAGCGCAAGTGTGCTGCCGTGGCCGACACTTTCCTGCTTTCACGCAAAGAGACCGAGGTGCTGTTTCTGCTGGCGAAGGGCCGCAACTCGGCGGCTATCCAAGAAGCCCTCTACATTTCGGCGGGCACCGCCAACACCCATATGCGTCACATCTATCGCAAGTTGGACGTGCACTCCCAACACGAGCTCATCAACCTTGTCGAGAGCATGGAAGTGGAATAGCTGCCCCGTTCTATAACGGAAGATCGCCGGGCGGGGAGGGGCCGCATCGCAGACCTCTGAGCGCCTCCGAAGAACGCAGTTGGTTAAGGAAATAGCCCCACGTTAGCAGCAGGTGCTTTGGGATAAGGCCGATCTGCGTGCGTTCCTTCCGCTATTTCCCTTAACTGCGTTCGCAGGAGGAAGGAGCGAAGTGGGCTGCGATGCGGCCCCTCCCCGCCCGGCGAGCGGTCTACGGCATCGTTTCCCCAGGTCAATTCCACCTCATATGACCCTGTTCCCGCAGAAATAATAAGCCGAATCATAGACGCCCTATGAAGGCGTTCCACCTGCGCCTTCGTAGAATTACGCCCGTAAGCACCGGTCTTGAAGCGTCCCGGGGAAAACGGTTCCCGGCGGTTCGCTCGATACGGCTTCGGGCTACGGGAGATGCTGCATGCCCCTCTCCGCCCGATGCCTTTCGGCCGCCGCCCGCCGTGGGACAGTCGCCGCAGGCTCGGTGGAGAAGACGGCAAAGGAACAGGAAAGAGAGAGGTGGGGATTTTATGGCACAGCTAACCATGTCGCGACGCAACTTCGTGAAGACGATGGCCGTCACCGGTGCGGCTGCCGCAGTAAGCTCCTCGATGGTCGCTCCCATGCGAGCCCTCGCCGAAGATGCCGACGCCACCGCTGGCGAGCTCACCCATGTGCGTACGTGCTGCCGCGCGTGCGGCAAGGTGGAGTGCGGCGTGTGGGTGACGGTGCAGGACGGCAAGGCCATCAAGGTTGAGGGCGACGAGTCGGCGCCCCAGAGCCGCGGCCATTGCTGCGCGAAGTCGCAGTCGTCCATGCACGCTGCCTATCACCCGGACCGTCTGCGCTACCCCGTGAAGCGCACCAATCCCAAGGGCTCGGACGATCCCGGTTGGGTGCGCATCACGCTGGATGAGGCCTTCGAGCTGACTGGCCAGGGCCTGGGCGAGTGCGTGGACAAGTACGGTGGGCAGTCCATCTTCGTGATGTGCGGCACGTCGCGCGTGTGGTCGCTCGGCCCCTACCAGGGCATGAAGCAGCTGTTCGGCACCCCGAACGCGCACTTGGCCTACCAGGTGTGCAAGGGTCCGCGCCACTGGGCCGGCATCATGACCGACGAGATGGGCTCCCCCTGGATGGAGGTGGAAGCCGAGCCGAAGGTGTACCTGCAGTGGGGCACCGCGGTGGAGTACTCCAACTACGACACCACCAACCGTACCATTTCGGACGTGGCCCCGCACGCCACGGCGCACATCTGCGTCGACCCGCGCGTGACGCCGCTGTCCAAGGAGGCCGATATCTGGCTGCCCCTGCGCCCCGGCACCGACGGTGCGCTGGCGCTCGGCTGGTTCAACTGGATCATCGAGAACGAGGCCTACGACGACACCATGGTGCGCCGCTGGTCCAACGCGCCCTTCCTGTTCTGCGACGACAAGCCGTGGAAGACCGAGGGCTGGCTCGTGGAGGGCAACGGCGGCATCAACATGCGCACGAAGCTCATCACCGAGGCCGACATCAAGGAAGGCGGCAAGTACCAGCGCTTCATGGTGTGGGACGAGAACAACAACCGTCTCACCTACTGGGATGCTGAAGAGGGCAAGTGGGAAGGCGAGATGCACAAGATCCCGACCACTGGCTCGTTTATCGATCACCCGCTGGAGGGCCTCGTGGCTCCCGGCTGGCTGCCCGACCCGTCGGTGTGGTGCGACCCGGCCGATGCCAAGTTCGACGCATACTGGGATAAGGGCAACGAGAAGGGCAAGGTCACGAACCCGGCTGGCTTGCCCAAGAAGCCCGCGCTGTTCCCCGGCGAGGTGGCCGTTACTCTGAAGGACGGCAAGACCTACCAGTGCCGCACCGTATGGGACGGCTTCCACGACCTGACGAGCCAGTACACCTGGGACAAGGTCGAGGAGATCACTGGCGTTCCGGCCGACAAGAACGAGGAGGCCGTGAAGGTGTGGACCACCCGCGTGGACCCGCGCCATGGCAACGGCGGCATCCACTTCCAGCTGGCCACCGACCAGAACGGCAACTCCATTCAAAACTGCCGCGTGCTGCAGATGATGTCCTGCGTGACCGGCAACTCCGACGAGCCTGCCGGCAACCGCGGTTCCTGCAAGAGCCAGTTCGACGGCAATCCGGGCCGCTCCAATATGCAGAAGGCTGCCCCGTGGGGCGACGCTGCGAAGGTGTGGCCGGGCCGCGACTACTCGCTCGAGGAAGTTGCCAAGCATATGCAGGACTTCGTGCAGTACCTCATCGATGAAGAGTCCCCGCTGGCCGAGCGCTACGGCAACAAGGTGCCCACCGACGACGAGGCCATCATCATCGCCAAGCGCATGGGCGGCGCCATGCTTCCCTCCCAGGGCTGGCCGAACCCCACCACGGTGTTCATGCGCCAGGCCGGTCAGGTGGACGCCGATCGCTTCCCGCTCAATCGCTTCTGGGCTCGCTGGGCCGACGCCAACGCCATCTGGGATGCCTGCCTGCAAGATCCCGACTGGTCGCTGGCCATGGAGAACGAGAACAAGGAAGTGGGCTACAACGTCAAGGAGACCCTGTACGCCCTGCACGGCGGCGTGTGCCAGTCCGGCGATATCATGAATATGGGCAACATCGCCCGCGCCTGGGACGCTACCACCCAGCTCGACTTCTTCGTGGACATCAACCTGTGGTTCTGTCCCAACAACGGTAACGCTGACATCATCTTCCCCTGCCAGCATTGGATGGAGGTCGACTCTACGCGCGTGTCCCAGGGTTCGGGTGGCATGTTTGGCTGCTGCTGCCAGGCCATCGAGGCTCCGGGCGAGACTATCTACGACCCCGACTGGAACGTGGGCATGTACAAGGCCATGGGCGTGCCGTGGAACACGAAGGACCCCGATGCCGCGCCGGCCGAGAACCTGAACTACGCGCCGCAGTGCCAGACTTTCATCGACAAGTGGTCCGAGCAGCTGGGCGACGAATACGACGCCTCTGGTGCGCCGACCTACCTGTGGCCCGATCACGACCGCGTGCTGAAGGACAACGTGGACAAGTGGTGCACCGCCGACTTCCCCGAGGGCCCCACTTGGGCCGAGGCCAAGCAGTGGTTCACCGAGCACGGCTGGATGGATTGCCGCGAGTGGCATCCCGAGCGTTGGGGCACCTTCCGCCGTCACGAGATGGGCTGGCGTCGCCAGCAGGGTGGCTTCAACCTGTTCCCGCTTGTGGATTTCCACCCCGGCTTCATGACTGCGTCCGGCCTGGTGGAGATCTGGTCGCTCGTGTGCGAGGCCTATATCTGCAACATGGGCGAGGTGCCGGAGGATTCCGACAAGTGGGCTCACTCCGACTTGCCGCAGTTCCAGGGCGACGATGACCGCTTCCCCATCTACCGCGAGCCCACCGACTCGCCGGTGGCGAGGCCGGAGCTGTACGACCCGGCGCTGATCGATCAGGCCGATGATACCTACTTCATGAACCACGGATATGCGGACACCCTGAAGGCCATGCCGGACAACATCTTCCTCATGACCACCGGTTCCCGCCAGCCCACCTACTTCCACTCCGAGCATCGCCAGCTGCCCTGGTGCCGCGAGGTGTGGCCGTCCCCGCGCATCGAGATGAACCCGAAGGACGCTGAGCGTCTGGGCCTCAAGCAGGGCGACTGGGTGTGGATCGAGACCCCCTGGGGCAAGGTGCGCGAGGTGCTGGATCTGTACTACGGCATCTCCCAGGGCGTGGTGAACGCCAACCATGCGTGGTGGTTCCCCGAGTTCGACAACGCCTCCCACGGCTTCGAGCTCGTCGGCATCAACGTGGTGAACGACCCCTACGGCCAGGACACTGTCGGCGGCTGCGCCACCATGCGCTCCACCCCGACCATCGTGTACAAGGCCACGGCAGAGAACTCCCCGTTCGGCAATCCGGTTCCGTGCGATCCGAACGGTGTGGAGTGCATCCATGACGCCTCCGACCCGCGCCTGCGCGAGTGGGTGCCCACGGGTAAGGGCCTGCGCGCCCGCTTCGAAGGCGAACCCGAGTGGGATGGGAGTGTGATGTAAGATGGCCCGCTACGCTATCGTTACCGACCTAAACCGCTGCGTGGGCTGCCAGGCCTGCTCGGCGGCGTGCAAGACCGTCAACGGCGTCATGCCCGGCGACTTCTGGATCAAGACCCTGCGCATCGGTCCCACCCCTAAGGAGGGCGGTTCCGGCGACTGGCCTGACGTGGAGATGTACTTCCTTCCCATCCAGTGTCAGCACTGCGAGAACCCCGAGTGCGTGAAGGTGTGCCCGACTCAGGCATCGCACGTGACCGAGGACGGCACCGTGCAGATCGACAAGTCGAAGTGCATCGGCTGCCAGTTCTGCGCCATGGCCTGCCCCTATGGCGTGCGCTACCTGAACGAGGAGGAGCGCATCGTGGAGAAGTGCACGCTGTGCCAGCAGCGCACGGCCCAGGGCGAGCTGCCCCAGTGCGTGGCCCAGTGCGGAAGCCGTGCCCGCTTCTTCGGCGATTTGGATGCCGGCATCGATTCCTTCCAGGCGCTCGCGCCCACCCATGATCTGGCGACGCCCTACGAGGAGATGATGCAGAACCGCACCACGCTGAAGGACTGGGTGGAGCCCTACACCGATGCGGACGTGTATCACCTGACCGACACGGGCAACGGCCCGAAGCATTGCTACATCCTGCGTAATCGCAAGTGGCAGGGAGAGGAGTAGCTATGGAACTGCAATGGCCCCTTATTCTGTTTACGACGCTGCTGGCGTGGTCGGCAGGCGTGTTCGGCGCCCAGTGCGTCTATGCGCTGCGCGGCCAGGGCGCCAAGGCGCAAATGCCGGCGCTCATCACCTCGGCTGTGCTTTTGGCCGTGGGCGGCATCGCGGTATTCTTCCATCTTGAGCACTGGGAGCGCATCTTCAACGGCTTCGGCCATCTGAGCTCGGGCATTACCCAGGAGCTCATCGCCATCGTAGTGCTGGCTGTGGTGATGGTGGTGTACTTCGTGTACCTGCGCCGCGGCGGCGACGAGGCCAAGGTGCCCGCGTGGTTGGCCGTGGTGGGCCTCGTGCTTGCCGTGGTGCTTGTGTGCGTCATGGGTCACAGCTACATGATGGCCTCGCTGCCTGCGTGGGATTCCGTCATGCAGATCGGCTCGCTGCTGGGCGCGGCCTGCGGCTTCGGCCCGGCCACCATGGTTGTCCTGGCGGCTCTGAAGGACGAGTCCACCGACTACGCCGCCAAGGTGAACCTTATCGGCCAGGTGGTGAACGTGGTGCTGGTGGTGGCCTACCTCATCGCCATGCAGGCCACGGCTGGTGCTTATACCCAGGTGGAGTTCTGGTTCGACCCCACGAGCCCGACGCTCGACGTGACCCCCGACGGCTCCACCGAGCCCTTCTCCGGTGCGTCGCTGCCCCTGTCCATCGTGGCGATCATTGCTGCGGCGTGCGGCGTGGCCGCGGCCTTTGCCGGCAAGGCCAAGGGCGACGGCAAGGTGTGGGGCGCGATTTGCGTGGCCTGCGTGCTCGTGAGCGCGCTCGCCCTGCGCACCGTGTTCTACATGACCGGTGTGAGCATCTACCCGTTCTTCTAGCGAATTTCGCCCGCCTTCCAGGCCGGGCGAGGTGGGACACCCTACCAGGTAAACTGTCCCAGTTACGAGAGAAAGCCTCCCATGATGGGAGGCTTTCTTCATGTTGCGCGGTTTGGGCGCGGTCTAGCCCAGCTTGGTGCCGAGCTCCTTGGCGGCGGCCGCCTTGTCGAAGTTGCCGCCGGTGCGCTTCGTGAGCTCGCCCATCACGCGGCCCATCTCCTTCTTCGAGGTAGCGCCGGTGTCGGCGAGCACCTCGCTGATGAGCGCGACCAGCTCGTCGCCTTCCACCTGTTTCGGCAGGTAGCCCTCCAGGATGGCCACCTGTTCGGTGAGGGTGTCGGTGCGCTCCTGGTTGTTGCCAGCTTTAATGGAACCGTCCAGCGTCTCCTTCGTCTGCTTGATCACGCGCTTCAGCATGGCGTCCACGTCGGCCTCGGTCACGTCGCGGCGCTCGTTCACCTCGATGGTCTTGAGCTCGGTGTGCACCTGGCGCAGAATGTCGCGGCGATGGTTGTCGCGCGCTTTCATGGCCGCCTTGATCTCGTCTTGCAGCTGCTGGTATTCCATGGGGGCAGTCCTTTCGCTTGTGGAAATGTGCTGCCCCCCATCATACTCCTTCTACCCTTCGGCGAGGGCTCCCTTCACGATGCCGCGGGCGGCCAGGTAGGTGATGAGCATGTAGCCGCCGTAGATGACGAGCGTGAGGCCCGCAGCCATCATGACTGGCCCGAACGTGCTCACGCCGATGGCGCTCAGCATGGAATCGGACAACACCCCGATGGCGCAGGCGGCGTGGCAGACGGCCAGCCCCAGCGGCACGAGGAAGTACACGAGCACCTGGGCCAGAAGCGAGCGGTTGATCATGCGCGCATCGCAGCCGAGCTTGAACAGCGTGCGGTAGCGCGGTGCGGAATCGGAGGCCTGGCTCAGCTGCTGGATGGCCAGGATGGCGGCGGTGGACACCAGGAAGATGAAGCCGATGTACAGCGCCAGGTAGGTGATCATGAGCCGCAGGCCGGCCGATTGCGTGACCATGTCATAGGCGGTGAGGATGCGCGTCACCGGCCACAGCAGGCTCGCGTAGGTCTCGCCGTTGCCGGAGGCCCCCTTCTCGAAGCCGCCCATTTCCAGCGGCTGCGAGGCGGCCACGATGTCCATGAGGGCCGTATCGTTCTCGACTGCCGACTTGCCGTTGTCGGCGTACATCACGTTCAGCGTCTGCGTGGAAGGGATGCAGCCCATCTCGCGCAGAGCATCGATTACCTCGTCGGGCACGATAACCACCATCGCCGTGGCCGCCATGGCGTTGTCCTCCAACTGCGTGGCGTACACCGGCCCGGTCAGGGTCAGCTCCTGCCCGGCGGCGTCAATCGCGGGGGCGGCCTTTGCCACGGCCTCAGCCAGGGGCTGCACGATTTCCATGTTGTTCGCCAGGCCGCAGGTGCCCGGCTCCAGCTCCACCGGGTCTTGGCCCTGCAGGGCGCGGGCGGCATTGAGGTCGCTGAGCGATAGCACGCCCACCGACGACTTCATGATGCTCCCCAAGTCGTCCAGGCGCAAATCAGCGCCGTCGGCCACGGCTTCCGCAGCTTCCACCAGAGGCGCGTAGGTCATGTCGGGCAGCGCGTAGAAGCTTGCCTGGGCATACGAGCCAACGGTTTCGGCCCACAGCTCGGGCGCGCCGGCCTCGAGGGCGGCGGCGATGTCCCAATCGTAGGACTCGGCGGCAGCCAGGCGATCGGGGGCGTCGGCCTCCATCTCGGCGCGCCGCTCAAGCTCGCCGGCCGACGAGGCGGGCGTGCCGTCGGGGCCGTACCACACGCCGGCGCCCAGGCTGGCGGAATAGGGGTTCGCCTTCTCGGCGCCGCCCACGAACACCTCCACGAACCCCATGCCCGTGGAGAACACGGTGATGGAGAAGAACAGCAGCACGCACACAGCCCACAGCGACAGAAACGCCGTGTTCACCTTGCTGGCGATCTGGCGCACCGTGAACAGGTTCAGCTTGCGCAGATACACGCCGCGCAAGCGCGTGAGCACGGCGATGGCGAAGCCGGCGAGCGACCAGAAGAACAAGAGCGACCCCACGAGCATGCCCACCGTGGCGCGCATGAACTCGGGCTCGTCCATCATCACCAGGCCGTTCTCGATCAGCTGCTCGTAGGCGTAGGCCAGCACCGCCAGCGACACGAGGAACGCCACCAGGCACACCCAGGGGTTGCGCACGCCGGCGCGCTCGTTCTTCTCGCCGGCGCGGATGAGGTCGATGAGCTTGCAGCGGCTCACGGTCAGCGTGTTGAACAGCGCCACCACCACGTAAATGGCGGCGAAGCATCCCAGGGTGACCACGAAGGCGTCCGCGGAGAACACGAATTGGTAGTTGGTCATAGTGGTGCCGAACAGGGCCGCCGTGAAGAACGATAGCGCCTGGGACAGCAGCACGCCGCACACCAGGCCTACAGCGAGCGACAGAAGCCCTACCATCACCGTCTCGTACAACACGATGCGCGACACGTGCCCCGGCGTCATGCCGAGCACCAGGTAGGTGCCGAACTCGCGCTTGCGCCGGCGGATGAGGAACTGGTTCGCGTACAGAATGAGGAAACCCAGCACGCAGGCCACCACCACCGAGAACATCTTCAGCATCTGGGTGGTGGTGTCGAAGATGTTGGACGAGGCCGCCGATTCCATGTCGAAGAGAATCTGCTGGCTGCCGATGGAGTTGAAGGCGTAGAACACCGCCACGCCGAACAGCAGCGTGATGAAGTAGATGGCGTAGTCGCGTATCGACCGGCGAATGTTGCGCAGGGCGAGCTTAAGATACATGGCCGGCCTCCCCACCCAGGAAGGACACCACTTCCATGATGCGGGCGAAGAAGGCGTCGCGGCTCTCGTCGTCCCGGCGCAGCTCGTTGAACACGGCGCCGTCCTTGATGAACAGCACGCGGTTGGTGTAGCTGGCGGCGAAGGCGTCGTGGGTGACCATCATGATGGTGGCGCCCATTTGGGTGTTCATCATCTCCATGATCTCCAGCATCACGGTGGCGGCGCGCGAATCCAAAGCGCCGGTGGGCTCATCGGCCAGGATGAGCTTCGGGTCGGTGACCATGGCGCGGGCCGCGGCCACGCGCTGCTTCTGGCCACCGGACATCTGGTAGGGGTACTTGGAAAGCACGCCGTCTACTCCCAGGCGCGCGGCCATGGCGTTCACCTTGCCGGGAATGGTGCGGGCCGGCTCGCCCTTGATGGTGAGCGCGAGCGAGATGTTCTCGAACCCGGTGAGGGTGTCCAGCAGGTTAGAGTCTTGGAAGATGAAGCCCAAGTCGTCGCGGCGGAACTTCGCCAGCTGTCGGCGGGACATGCCCGTGATGTCGCGGCCGCCCACGATGATGTGCCCGCTCGTGACGGTGTCGATGGTGGAAACGCAGTTCAGCAACGTGGTCTTGCCAGAACCGGAGGGGCCCATGATGCCCACGAACTCGCCGGCGGCCACGTCGAAGCTGATGCCGGCCAGCGCGTGGGTGACCGAGTCGCGGCTGCCGAACACCTTCTCGATGGAGCGCACCGAAAGAATGGGGGAGCCGCCGCGGGCGGAGCTGGAGGCAGCGTGGGCCGCAGTCGTGCCAGCGATGTGAGCGCCATGGGCCGCGGCAGCCGCGGAGGCACCAGCGCCGTAAGTGTCGCGGGAGAAGGAGGCGGCAATGCCGTCCAGGGTGCCGCGATCGTCGGCGTCAAGCGGCAGGGGCGTGCCGGGGTCGGTAGGGCGCGGACGATAAGCCGAGGGAGTGGGTTCGGTATACACTTCAGCCATTAGTAGCTCCTCTCGGTTTTGGGCAGCTGGTGGGCGATAAGCGCCCCCACGGCCCCGATGATAGCAACGGCGAGAATGATTTTCCCGGGCATGTTCACGATGATCCTTTCTCTCGGCGAATGCGGCTCGTTCCGTCCTTCTGGAGTCGGCTACGCGGCATTCCGTCCCTCCGGATCCGAGTTCGGGATACTTCGATTCGCTCAGACAGTCCTCGCTTGGTCGAAGCATCCCTAACTCGGATCCTGCTTAGCTGGAGGCTCGGGTTGGTTTCGAGCCTGATTTCATCCTACGGAAAGGGCACGGCCCGCTCCATCGATCGGGCTTACGCTTACCTTACGAACGTGTCAGGTTGAAAAATGGGACACCTTACCCGGTAAGATGTCCCATTGGTAAGACATCCCGCTTCTACGCGCCGAAGAGCTCTTTGCGGGTGCGGTCGTGGGGGAAGGTGAATATGACGCGGGTGCCCACGCCTTCCTCGCTGGCTAAGCCCACGTGCAGGCCCATGGAGGCGCACAAGCTGGCCACCAGGTACAGCCCCATGCCCGTGGCCGACCCGTGGGTGCGGCCCACCTGGCCGGTGAAGCCCCGCTCGAACACGCGCGGCACATCGGCGGCCGGGATGCCGCAGCCGTCATCGCGCACCTCCAGCACCGTGCGACCGCGGGAGGTGCCGGGCTCCTCCTCGCATGCGGTGAATTCGATGCGGCTGGCGCCGTATTTCGCGGCGTTCGTGACCACCTGTCCCAGCATGAACACGAGCCACGGTTCGTCGGCGAGCACGGTCATGTCCTCGGGAATATCGAAGGCGGGCAGGGCGCCGCGCTCAATGAGGAAGCGGGTGTTGCGCTTGCAGGCCTCGCGGGCGGCTGCGGCCAGATTCACCTCGCGAATGGCGTAGTCGCGCTCCACTGCGGTAGAGCGCGCGTAGTACAGCGCCTGGTCTACCTGGGCCTCCACCCGCTCCAGCTCGCGGGCGACCTTTGCGGAAAGGGCACCCGGCTCGTTCGCCAGCATCAGCTTGATGGCGGCGATGGGCGTCTTCGTCTCGTGGATCCACAACTCGATGTAGCGGCGGTAGGCGGCTGCTTCGTTACGCAGCACGGCGGTTTCCTCGGAGGAAAGCTGCCCCAGGCGGGCGGCCGTGAAAAAGGCGATGCGTCCTTCCAGAAACGATGGTTCGGCGATGAGCGATGGCAGCACGCAGGCCTGGCGCAGCTGAGCCAGCAGCCCGTGCAACTCGCGGTAGAAGGCGGCTTTGCGGCGGTAGTCCAGAAAGTCCGTAGCCAGCGCCACCAGGGTAAGAATATCGGCCACCAGCAGCGTACCCGCGGGGTTCACCCCTAGCACAGGCAGCACGATAACGATGCTTACCAGGCACAATGCCAACGCTACCAACCCCACGACGTTGTCGCGCACGTAGCTTGCCGGCGTGAAGGCGGGGAAGTCGTCGGGCGACGGTTGCGTGCTCTCGGGCGCGAGGACCGCTGCCGTCGGCGCTTCGGCACCGGCGAGGCGTTGCGCCGCGCCATTCCTGTCGGCGCGCTTGCTCATACGGTGTAGCCCACGCCGCGCCGGGTGGCGAGGAAATCGTCGGGCACGCCCAAGGCGCTCAAGGTCTTGCGCAGGCGGTTCACGTTCACCGTAAGCGTGTTGTCGTCGATGAACGCGTCCGACTCCCACAGTGCGCACATGATCTCGCTGCGCGGTACCACGATGCCCGGGCTGCGCATGAGCGTTTGCAAAATGCGCAGCTCGTTGCGGGTGAGCTCGGCAGCGCGTCCCTCGAAGGCCACGGTGCCTGCGCCTACGTTCAGCTCCACGCCCTTGTGGCGGATAACCATGTCAGAGGCCGGTGTGGCGCTGCGGCGCAGAAGCGCCTGCAGGTGGGCCAGCAGCACGGCGGGGCGGTAGGGCTTCACCACGTAGTCGTCGGCGCCCAAGTTCATGGCCATCACCTCGTCGAACTCGCTTTCCGATGAGGTGAGCATGAGAATGGGCACGTCGCTATGCGCGCGGATATCGCGGCAGATGCTGTGCCCGTCGGCGCCGGGGAGCTTCAAATCCAGCACGATGCAGTCGGCCTCGGCGGCCAGGGCGCGGGCGGCGGTATCGGCCCAGGTGCCCTCGTAGATTCCCACAGCGTAGCCCGAAAGCTCCAGCACGTGGCCCAGCTCGTCGCGCAGGGCCGCGTCGTCCTCGATGATGTAAATGCGTTGGGTCACCGGTTCCCCCTTCCGCAAGCGTGGCAATAATGTGCCCATTCTACCGCGCCCTCTCGCGTCACAAACTTGAAGATGCGCATCCTTACAAGAGCGTAAGGCGCGAGAAGGTTCTTCATTCCTTAAGAATTGCTGAGCGACTGCCTTTGAAGAAGGTAAGTGGGGTAGTATGGTCACCGTATTTTTCCTGGGTGCTCAGCGCCCGTCTGCAGGCTTTGGGGTGAAAGGACGACTATGAGAGATATGCCCGCCAGCCAGTTGAACCCGCGCATCAAGAATGTATGGCGCATCAGCGATGCCATCTGGATCGCGATTGTTTTCCTCTGCTGCTTCGTGCCGTTTGCCCTAGTGGCAACTATTGCGCCGGAAGAGGAGTGGGCCGGGCTCGTGGCGCTTATCGTGGCCGTGGTGTTCGCTGTTGTGTTCGTGCTGTGCGTGGTAGTGCTGCCGCCCATCCGCTACGCTCGCTGGCGTTACGAGTTGACGCCCGACTATCTGGACATCGCGCGCGGCATCTTCTGGCGCAAGCGCTTCATCATCCCGTTCATCCGCGTGCAGAACACCGACACGCGCCAGGGGCCGGTGCTGCGGGCCTTCGGGCTGGCCAGCGTGACCGTGGCCACGGCCGCCGGTGAGCACGAGATTCCCGGCCTGGCCATGGACGAGGCCGACCTTCTGCGCGATCGCGCCGCCGAGCTGGCGCGCCTGGCCCGGGAGGACGTGTAATGGAAGCGCCCCAGCATCCTGCGGCGCAGCCGCAGCAGCCGCAACCCGTGCCCGGCCCCGCCGTGCCTCCGCCGCCCGAGCCCGAGAAGCACCACGTGCACCACAGCTACATCTGGCTGGAGAGTGTGCGGACCCTGGTCATCGTGGCTGTCGTTCTGGTCGTGGGGAACCTCTCCACCATTCTGGGACTGCTCGCCGATGGCGGCATGGACGGCTTTCCGGCGGGACTTGCCCTGGCGCTCGTGGCCGGAGCCTCGCTCGTGCTCATCTTGGTCATCTTCGGTATTGTGGCCGCCACGCGCATCATTGGCTACAAGCACCTGTACTTCACCGTGGGGCCCTACGAGTTCACGCTGTACACGGGCGTGTTCAATAAGAAGCAGGCCCACGTGCCCTACCAGCGCGTGCAGTCGGTCGACCAGCGCGCCACGTTGCTCCAGCGCATTTTCGGGGTGTGCACCGTGTCCATCGACACCGCTGGCGGTGCCGCGAACAACGCGGTGGTGGTGCCCTACCTGACCAAGCAACAGGCGGAATGGCTGCGCAGCGAGCTGTACGAGCGCAAGGCGTCCCTGGCGCGCGTGGAGGCATTCCAGGCGGCCCAGGCCGCCCAGGCTGCCCAGGCCGAGGGTGCCGTTCCTGCTGCTCCGGGCGTGAGTGCCCCCACCGCGGCTCCTATGCCCGGAGCCGTTGTCGCCGTTCCTACTTCCGGCGCTCCCGCAGGCAATGTGCTTGATGTGGGGGCCGAGGCGTGGAATGAGGTGGGCGGCGTGTTCGCGGGCGGCCCCGTGGACACGGGGCGCGTTACCTACGAGTACGGTCTCACTAACAAGGAGCTCTTCCTCACGGGCCTCTCCGGCACTACCTCGGCGGGCATTATCCTGGTCGGCCTCATCGTGGGGCTTCTGCAGATCGTGGGGACTGCCTTCGATCTGTTCGGCGACGCAGCCAACTCGGCTGTGGAAGGCGCGATGAGCTACGCCGCCAGCCAGGCCGGCGGCTATCTCATCGGCTTTCTGTCGGTGGCCGTGATCGTGGTGGTCGTGGTGCTGTGGCTGCTGTCGGCCGTGGGCACGTGCATCAGCTACGGCGGCTTCAAAGCGCGCCGTCGGGCGGGTCGCATCGAGGTGGAGTACGGCCTGCTTCAGCACACCTTCCAGGGAATCGACGTGGACCGCGTGCAGTCGGTGGTCATCAAGCAGAGCTTCATCCGCCGTTTGATGGGCTACTGCGAGCTGTCCCTCGGCAAAATCGACGCGGTCCAGGGCGAGGAGGCCCAGAATCAGCAGAGCACCCTCGCTCAGCAGGGTGTTATCGTGCATCCCTTCGTGAAGATGAGCCGCGTGCCCGATATCCTGGCCGGCCTCATTCCCGAATTTGCCGACCTGCCGACCGAGCCCAAGCCAGTGGCGAAAGTGGCCCTGCGCCGAGCCCTCGTGCGCCGTTGCATCATTCAGGGTGGCGGTTTCTGGCTGGCACTGCTGGCTGCAGCGGGCATTGCGGTCATCAATGGGCTCGTCGGCGCGGCTGATGCCGGTGTGCTTGCCTTTGCCGACTACAACGATGCGGTCATGCTGGGACTCGCCTACACCTACGGGCGCGGCGCGCTTGTGGCACTGCTGGCGCTGGCCGCGGTGCTCGTGGTTATCGATGCGGTGGGGGCGGTGTTGTGGGCCCGCGAGTCCAGCTTCGCCTACAACCGTCGCTTCATGCAGGTGAGCAACGGCGGCCTTTCGCGCACCACGGTCAGCTTCCCGCGTCAGAAGATCCAGTTCGCCTGCGCGCGCAGCAACCCGTTGCAGCGCCATGCGGGCACGCGCACGCTTCTGGCTACTACGGCTGCCGGCACGGGCGGCACCACCACCTCGCTTGTGGATGTGAGCGTGGAAGACGCTGCCGCGTGGCTTGACTGGATGAAGCCGGGCGGCAACCAGTAGCGCATGTCGCCTGCACGGTGACGCGCTTGCGCACTGCTTTGCGCAGGAGCCCACGTGCCAGCTGGCAGCAATTTAGAAGACATCTCGAGGGCGGCCCCGTGCCGCCCTCGCCGTTTCCCGACGGAAATATGGTAAAGTAGCCGCCATGACTAAGACAGAAGACATAGCACCCAAAGCCGGCTTTTTGGAGTTTCTGAAGCCGGGTCGTCGCGAAAGCGTGTCCGAAGACGAGATCAAGGACATGGTGGCCGACAACAAAGAGCTGCTCGACGACGAGAAGCGCATGATCAACGACATCCTCGATCTGGCCGACATGACCGTGCGCGAGATCATGAAGCCCCGCGTGGACATGATTATGGCCGAGGATGTGGAGCCGGCTCGCACGGCGCTTGATCGCATGCGCGGCACGGGCTATTCGCGCCTTCCGGTGTATCACGAGGAAGTGGACGATGTCATCGGCATCGTGAACTACAAGGACCTCATCGGTCCGCTCATGGACGGCCGCATCGAGGGCCCCGTATCCGACTTCATGTTCGAGCCGATGTACGTGCCCGAGACGAAGAACGTGCTGGCGTTATTGTCGGAGCTGCAGGCCGCGCGTATGCAGATGGCCATCGTGGTGGACGAGTACGGTGGCACTGACGGGCTCATCACCATGGAGGATATCGTGGAGGAGATTGTCGGCGAGATCGCCGACGAAACCGACCGAGATCGCGAACTTGTAGTGGAAACGGGCCCGGGCCAGTGGCGCTGCGACGGTCGCCTTCCCGTAGAAGATGCACTGGAGTTCGGCTGGCCCATGGAGGAGTCCGACGACTACGAGACGGTGGCCGGCTGGCTTATTCATACCTTCGATTTCGTGCCGAAGGTGGGCGATGAGTTCGTGGTGGACGGCTATTCCTTCAAGGTAGAAAAGATGCGCCGCAGCCGCATTTCGGTGATCCGCGTGAAGAAGCTTCCCGAGGGCTCGGCGAGTTGTGAAGAGGCCTCCTCAACTAACTAATTGTCAACATGAGGTGCGGATTCCTATTCCACCTGCGGGAACGTTGCCGTTGGCATTTGTCAAGCGAACAAAACGTGAACGTCGGCCGTCGCCGTTTTGGCCCTTAGGTCCAACTAGGGTAAAATAGCCGAGTCAAAAACAGCATAGCGCCTGACTCTTTGCAGCAAATCACCTACTTCAATCCAACACGCTGCAGCCGCTTCTGCGGCTTGTTTTGTGCTGTCGTGAAAGGATGTATGTGGTTACCCAGCGGAAAAAAACTCACGGAAGGACCGTCGTGCTCACGATGGCCGCTGCGTGCGTGCTTTCCCTGCTGGCCGCAGGTTTCGTGAGTTTTGATTGGGCATCGGCCGGCTCTCATGACGAGACTGCCGCCACCTTCGGCTTGGAACGCCAGAGCGCCGAGGACAAGGCTCGCGCTGGCGTGTCTCCCGAGACGGTGGATGACAAGTCCGACGCCGACGTGCTCGCTGTGGAGGATATCGCCGAGGGCGCTTCGCTTTCCACTGCTTCGTCTCGCGATGTGAGCGCCGGTGTCGAGGAGATCGCCGCCGAGGAAGAGGCCGCCCGCAAAGCCGCCGAGGAAGAGGCCCGCCGTGCCGAGGAGCGCGCTATTGCCCGCGCCGACGCAACCCGTTCCGAGTACTATGCTACGTTCGGCAGCCTGCCTGCCGGCGACGTCGATTTCTCCGTCGGCCGCGATGCCTTTATTGCGGAATGGACCGAGCGCATCGACAACTACCTGGCCGGAAGCCCCCTGGCGGGCCACGGCTCCACCTTCGCCGAGGCGGCTTGGGATGCGGGCATCGATCCGCGCTGGTCGCCGGCTATTTCCAATACCGAGTCCACCCAGGGCCGCGTATGCTTCAAGGCCCACAACGCCTGGGGTTGGGATCAGACCAACTGGCCCGACTGGGACACGGCCATCCGTGCCCACGTGGCCGGCCTGGCTCAGGGCTACGGCTTCACCATCAGCTATTCCTACGCTATGCGCTACTGCCCCCCGAATTATGACAACTGGTACAGAGATACGCTCGGCCAGATGCAACTAATCTAAAAGAATGAGAAAATGGCTTCGGCCATTTTCTTGTATAGAGGGAGGAAGCGCGAGAATGAGCAACGTTATCGTCGTGGGCTGCGGGCGCGTGGGCTCGCAGTTGGCGAACATGCTCTCCGACAACGGCAGCAACGTTTGCGTAATCGACCGCAACGCCGAGGCATTTGCCAACCTAGGTCGCAACTTCAACGGCAGCACCATTCAGGGTGTCGGCTTCGATGAAGACGTACTGGTGCGCGCTGGGGTGGAGGAGTGCGATGTGCTGGCCGCTGTGACCCAGTTCGACAACGCAAACCTCATGTGCGCCGAGGTGGCCAACCACTTGTTCGGCGTGCCCCATGTTATCTCGCGCCTCTACAACCCCGACCATGAGCGCGCTTACATGCAACTTGGCATCGACTATGTGTGCGGCACGTCGCTGGTGGCTGAGGACGTGTTCAGCAAGATCGTATCGGGCCACGGCTCGCACATCGACACCTTCGGCGAGTTCGAGGTACTGCGCTTCACGCTGGACCTTTCCAGTCGCGACAACGCCCGCACCATTCGCGTGTCCGAGCTGGAGCGCGATCACGAGGTGCGCATCATCGCCTTCGAGCGCGCCGACGGCTCGGCCTCCTCCATTCCCACGGCCGACTCATTGCTCTACGCCGGCGACTCCATTCTCGCCTGCGTGCGCCATGACGTGATCGCGCAGTTCTCGCGCTACATTCTGGACTAGGGAGGCCCTATGTACATCGTCATCGCCGGCGGCGGCAAAATCGGATCCTATCTGGCCTCCATCATGCTGAAAAGCGGTAACGAGGTGGCCGTCATCGAGCAGAAGCTGGCAACGGCTGATCGCTTGTCCGTGCAGTTGGAAGGCCGCTACCTGGTCATTCACGGCGACGGTTGCGATTCGCGCTATCAAGAGGACGCCGGCATCCGCGGAGCCGATGTGTTCGTGGCCACCACGGGCCAGGACGATTCGAACCTCGTGTCTTGCGAGATTGCCCAGCGCGTCTTCCACGTGCCGCGCTGCATTGCCCGCGTGAACAACCCGAAGAACCTGCGCATCTTCCGCGAGGTGGGTATTGAATGCGTGTCGTCTACCACGCTCATCGCGAATCTCATCGAGGAGGAGGCCCTGCTCGGCAGCGTGTCGGTGGTCTCGTCGCTCACGCACGGCAACGTGGCCCTCGCCGAGGTGGTGGTGCCGCGCATGCGCCATTTCTCCAATGAGGACGGCGTGCTCATCGAGGAGATTCCCCTGCCCGACAACGCCCTTATCGCGGCGGTGTCCAGCGGCGGCGACGTGGAGGTGGCGAATGCGGAGACGCTGCTGTTTCCCGGCGACAAGGCCATCGTGGTGGCCGATGAGGATGTGCTCGACGACGTGCGGTTGGCCTTCAGGAGCCTGTAGTGGCGAGTACGTCCCGGAACATCCGCCACCGTCTTCCTGTGCTGCTCGCTGCGGCTGCGCTTCTGCTTGGACTTATGCTGGGCGCTCCCGCGCCGGCAGCCGCGGCCGACTATCAGTGCTCTCAGGTTGACTTGACGGCCGTAGTGGAAACCGACGGATCGGTTACCGTCACCGACCAGCGCATCTTTGAGTTTCCCGGCGATGGAGAGGCGTGCGAGACGCTGAAGTGGCTCTACGCAGGCTTTCCGGAAAATGCCACGGTGAAAGTAAAGCGCGTGCGCTTGGCGCGGGTGGATGACGAGGGCAATGTGGTAGATGATTGGACGAAGCTCAAGTCCACCACATTTCAGATTCCGTGGCGCGGAGGGGGAAGGCCCGAGGCCGACGGCTGGGCTTTCGACCGGTTCCAGCACACGTTGTACGCTTTTGTGCGGGGTCTGCCCGATAAGGCCGTGGTAGAAGTGACATACAAAGTGAGCCATGTCGTGGAGGCATTCGACGATGCGGCGGACTTTCAATGGCTCTATGCGCCGCTCGACTACGCGGTCGATCTGCACAATGTGACTGCCCAGGTGGTTCTGCCCGTGGCCGCCGATGCCTCGGTGGGGCCCAACGACAACGTGCTCGCCTGGGGGCATGGCCCGGCAGACGGCATGGTGGAGATATCCCACGATGGTTCGGTCACCTTTACCGATCCGCTCGTGGAGTCGAGCGCCTATGCCGAGGCACGTGTAATGTTTCCCGTGGGATGGCTGACCAACCTGAGCGACGAGGACCGTTTGAAGAATCAGGGCAGTCTGCAGTATCAGTGGACCGCTCAGTATGAGGAGAACTGGGTCGACCGCGCTGCGAATCAGAAGGTGCTGCGCGACGGCTTGGCGATGGGCCTGATGGGCGCGTGCGCGTTCTTCCTCCTGGTGGCGCTGCTGGTCTATGCGCGCTGGGGACGTGAGCGACCGCCTCGCTTCACCGAGGACTACTGGTGCGATGTGCCCGATGAGGGCCTCTCGGTAGCCGAGATGGGGCGCTTGTGGCGGTGGAACCACGAAAGCCCCGACGACGCGGTGGCCATGGTGATCGATTTGGTGCGCCGAGGTGTGGTGGATGTGCAGACCGATGGGGGCCGCCCGGTGGCATTGCTGTTGCCGAGCGACGACCAGGCCGCCCGTCAGTGCGCGAGTGATGATGACGAGGCGACTTTGCGTCTGATGCGGGCGTTGGCCGATGACTCCGATCGGCTGACGCTGGCTGACCTGTCGGCGTTTGCCCACCAGCGACCCCAGTCGTTTCTGGAAGCGGTGTATGCCTGGCAGCAGGGCCTCACGCGGCGCTTCGACGTTCACGGCTTCTTTGATGTGGGAAGTCGCCGAGCGCAGCGTGTGCTGCTGGTGATTGCGGCACTGATGGCTGTAAGTGCGGTGCTGGCGTGGTTCTGGCTGGGTTGGCGTCCGGCGGTGCTCGCCCTGGCCGCGGCCGCCGCCGTGGGCGTGCTGGCGAACTACACGATGAGACGGTCGGCGCAGGGCAATGAGATCACCGCCCATGCCAAGGCGCTGCGCAACTGGATGCGCGATGGCGGTTGGAGTTACGCCGCATGCGGGCTGACGGTGCAGGAGCGGGCCGAGTTGGTGCCGTATGGATACCTGTTCGGCGTGCTGCGGTCCTTGAAACCCCTCGACAACGCCGAGTGCCCGGTCGACGATGCCGACAAATTGGCGGCGCTGGCGCCCAAGCTGTCGGCCGCTTTCGACGACGCCCTGCGTGCTGCCCACCACCGCGCCGAGGTGCGCCACTGACGATAGCCCGGGCGGTGACGGCGCCGCCCCCACGAGAAAGGAAGCCCCATGAAAGAAAAGTCCTTCGAGCCTGGTCGTGACAACATCGTGCTCATCGGCATGCCCGGTGCTGGCAAATCCACACTGGGCATTGTGCTGGCGAAGATCCTCTGCATGGATTTTGTCGATGCCGACCTGCTCATTCAGCAATCGTGCGATAAGTCGCTTCAGCGTCTCATCGACACCTTGGGGCCCGATGCGTTTATCGAAATCGAGAATCAGGTACTCTCCGAGATGAGCTTCGAGCATTCCGTTATCGCCACAGGCGGCTCGGCCGTCTACAGCGATGCGGCGATGGAACATTTGGGTCAGATCGGCCGCGTCGTGTACCTGAAGATCAGCTTCGACGAGCTGAAGCACCGCCTGGCCGACTTCTCCGACCGCGGCGTGGTTATGAAGGGCGGCATCGGCATGAGCCTGCGCGATCTGTACGACGAGCGTCTGCCGCTGTACGAGAAGTACGCCGACATTACCGTGGACGTGAACGACCTGTCCATCACCGCCGCCGCTCGCAAAGTAGCCGCCGCTTTGAAGTAAGCGGGAACGCGGCCCCTTTCTTGTGTGCGGCTGGTGCCTCTGGCCCCCGCGGCAGGCGAGCGGGCGAAATATCCCCTCAACCTCGCAGGTCTTTAGTCGCCTGTAGTGTAGAATACGGGTCAAGTTTTCGCGCCGATGGGGATTGGCGCGCGGTATTCATGAGGCCGTTTTCCTGCTGCGAATCGAAGAAGTTGCACCATACGTGCTGATTCGCGCGCAGAAAGGCGCGCCCCGACTGGGAAGGCGCGAGGGCCGCAGGGGCCGTCCGCTTTCGGAAAGGAGGCATCTATGGATTTTGAGAGCCTCAATGTGATGCTTGTCGACTGGACCGGTGAGATCAGCGGATTCATGTACACCTACATCCTGGTGATCTTGCTGGTGTTCGTGGGCATCTACTTCACTATCCGCACGAAGGGCGTGCAGATCCGCTACATCAAGGATATGTTCACCCAGCTGACGGAGAAGAAGCATGTGGAAGGCGAGAAGTCCATCTCGTCGTTCCAGGCGCTCATGGTGTCTACCGCCTCGCGCGTGGGCACGGGTAACATCGCCGGCATCGCCACGGCTGTGGCCACCGGCGGTCCGGGCGCCATCTTCTGGATGTGGCTCATGGCGCTCATCGGCGCGGCCTCGGCCTTCATCGAGTCTACCTTGGCGCAGATCTACAAGATCCGCGGCAAGGAGGGCGAGTTCCGCGGAGGCCCGGCCTACTACATTCAGCAGGGTCTGGGTCAGCGTTGGCTCGGCGTCATCTTCGCCTGGGCGCTTATCCTGTGCTTCGCCTTCGGCTTCAACGGCCTGCAGGCCTTCAACATGACCTCGGCACTTGAGTACTACATTCCCGACTACGCCACCAACGGCACCGCCATCGGCGTGGGCATCGTGCTCATCGTGTTTACCGCCTTCGTCATCTTCGGCGGTGCGAAGCGCATCTCCATCATCACGTCCATCATCGTGCCCATCATGGCCATTGCCTACATCGTGGTGGCCGTGTGGACCACGGTGGCCAACATCGGCGAGCTGCCGGCTGTGTTCGGCACCATTCTCGAGTCGGCTTTCAACTTCCAGTCCATCGCTGGTGGCTTCGCGGGTTCGGTGGTCATGCTCGGCATCAAGCGCGGCCTGTTCTCCAATGAGGCCGGCATGGGCTCGGCGCCGAATGCTGCCGCTACTGCCAGTGTGTCGCACCCGGTGAAGCAGGGCCTCGTGCAGAGCCTGTCGGTGTACATCGACACGCTGCTCATCTGCACCTGCTCGGCCATGATGGTCATGATCTTCTGGGTGCAGGACCCGGCTGTGGCCGCCTCGCTCAACGGCATGCCGCTCGTGCAGATGGCCGTGAACAACTCCATCGGCGAGGTGGGCATCCACTTCATCACCTTCGCCATCTTCGCCTTCGCGTTCTCCAGCCTCATCGGCAACTACTTCTACGCTGAGACCAACTTCCGCTACATCTTCAAGAACACGAAGTGGGGTATGGTGGTCTTCCGCGTGCTGTGCCTGGCCGCTATCTTCTACGGCTGCGTGAACAGCTTCGATCTGGCGTGGAACCTGGCCGACATCTTCATGGGCTTCATGGCCATCATCAACCTTGTGGCTATCCTGCTTCTGGGCAGGTGGGCCCTGGCCGCGCTGGACGACTACAGCCGCCAGCGCAAAGAGGGCAAGGACCCGGTGTTCTTGGCCTCTACCATTCCCGGTATGCCGGCGTGCGAGTGCTGGACCACCGCCGATCTGCCGAACTACGGTGACAACCCGGTGGAGGAGTACATCGAGGAAGCCGCCAACTTCGATGTGGAGGGCTTGAAGTAGTCCTTCGCGTTAAGAACGACTGGCAACGATAAGGGCGTCGCTCGAAGGAGCGGCGCCCTTTCTTCATGGAAGGGTGGCAGTAGGCTCGTGTGGCCGGGCGCGCTACTCGTGCGATCGCGGCCGCACACGAGGAAACCCAGCTGTGATGCTATAGCTCGCGGATGTGGCGACGGGCGATGAGGGCGGCTGCGAGTGCGAAAGCAGCTGCGGCGCCGGCGAAACCCATAGACCAGGGCAGCTCGTCACCGCTTTGAGGAATGGTCTTGCCGGCTTTTGCAGCAGTGTTGCTTCGATAGGTGGACGAGGGGGTTGTGGTCTTCGGCTTGGTGGTGGTCGCGGTGGTTGTCGGGCGCTTCACCTCGCGCACGTCGTACACGTCGAAGGCCTCCTTGGAGTCGCTGTAGCCCTCGTTGGCGGCCAAGGCCATGAGTACGGCTGCGGCGGCGGCCGGCTCGTCGTTCTTTTCGAGGCCGTCCAGATCGGTGTAGCCGTCGAGGGCCTTATCGGCATGAGCGGTTAGATAGCCAAGCGGTGTGGAGTCGTTGGAGGTCTTCAGGTCCTTTGCGGGATCGGCACCGAGGGCCACGAGGGCTGTGGTGGCATAGGCGGTGGCAGGTACGTCACCCTCGAGTGCGAGCCCGTCGGCCGGCCAGCTGCCGTCGATGAGCTGTGCATCGTAGAGCGCTTCGCTCGCGCTCACGACTGCGGCGGCTACATCGTCGTCATCTTCCGCATAGGGAAGCAGCGCGAGCAGGGCCTGGCTTGTCAGCGGAATAGAGTAAGTTTCCGCTTTTTCGCTTGGCCAGAAGAAGCCCGCATCGTCCTGGGCGGCTAACAATAGGTCGATCAGGCCGTCGGGAGTCAGTCCGCTGATGTTGCGGTACTCGTCGTTGCCGTAGACGGGCAGCATGTACACGACCTCGTCCAGGGTAGGATCGGTTTTCTCGGAGAGTTTCTCCATCTCCACGACGAGATTGCGGGTCTTGCCATCTACCTTGGCTTTTGTGCAGTCGATGCCGGCGGCGGTGAGGGCCATAATATAGCGCCCGTAGCGCCCGAGCGTGAGGCCCTCGTCGGACTTCTCGTCTTTGAGGAAGTTCTCGATGAGGGCGTCTGCGTCGATATCGGCGCCCTTTCCGAGAGCGTTCAGAGCGATGGCCGCGTCAACGGTCTCGGCGGTGATTTTGCCGTCGTCGCCATCGGTCGAGAAGCGGGCGGTGAGCTTTTTCAGCAGCTTGGCCGTGGCGTCCTTGTCGGTGGGGAAGTGTTGCTCGACGGTCTCGGCCGGAGGGACGACATCATCGGGGTTTTCGGTGGCAGTTGGATTCTCATCGGTTTGGTCGGGAGCCTCCGTCGCGGTAGAGGAGGGATTGGCGGTGGGGGCTGCTGCTGCGTCTCCGTCGTCGGAGTTCTCGTTTGCTGCAGGAGGAGCGGGGCTGTCGGTCTCAGCGGCCAGCGAGTCGTCGGTGTTGGCGTCGTTGTCGGGCGTGGTTGCGTCAGTCGCCGAGATCGTGGAATCGGGTGCGCTGTCAGCTGCGGGCTCGCCGGCTGTGGGCTCGGCGCTGTCGAGGGCGGTCGACGGCGCGGTATCGGTGGCTGCCTCGTCGCCCCAGGCAGGTGCGACGGGAACCATGCCGAGGCATAGCGTTGCGGAAACAGCAGCTGCCAGAATCTTCTTCCAGGGGGCGAGGCCGGCGCGGCCGGTTGCGCGGCGATGGGCGCGAAGATGCGGGTTGGTGTGCGTTTGCATGATGGAAAACCTCGCTTTCTCGTCGCTTAGCGGCCGATGCTCTCGAATGGGCACTCGGCGCAGGATCGATCATGACAAGCGACTTCATTCTAGGGAGAGGCTTTTTGCGAGAGAAATAAAGGCCAGATTCGTCATCTATCGGTTTCCGCCTCAACTTTCTACCGTCAATTTCGCAACCCGCTCTTCATTTTGTTGACAGGGTGATAGTAAGATAAGCAATGTCATCAACAATAGAGCTGCTGCGGTGGCGCAGGCAGCTGAGAGGGACAGTGCGGAAGGGGGCGCCATGGTGCGCATCGACCGCTCGGTGCTGCGTCGCATCGGGTGCGCCGTGCCGGCTATGACGTTGGCCGTTGCGCTGACAGCGGCTGCCGCAGTGGCGGAGCGTAGCAGCGATGGCGCTGCTGACCTGTTCGCGGGTACTGGTATTAGACACATTGCCGATGAGCGTGCGCCTCTGGCGGATGCTCCGTCGGCTGCCGAAGAGGCCGCCGCGGCCGAACGCGAGATGGATGTGGAGGAACTCGGCTACGTTCCCGACCAGATCGTCGTCGTATACGAAGAAGATGCTACCCGTCGGGAGCGTCGCGAGGCCGTAGAGGAGCTGGGAGCCGAGGAATTGGGCCGCGCCGTAGAGGTGGCCGAGGGCACGGTGGCTTCGCTCGACATTCCCGATGAGATGACCGTGGATGACGCCGTGCAGGCGGCCCAAGCCTCATCGGCCGTGAAGTACGCACTGCCCAATTATGTGGCCGAGACGTTCGACGAAGTGGGCACGGCAACGGCCTTCACTACCGCTTCCGGCAACGAGCGTCTGGACGATCAGTGGCATCTTGGCTTCGTGAAGGCCCCCGGGGCCTGGGAGGCGCTGGCTTTTTGCGAGGAGCTGACGGAGCCGGTCAAAGTGGCCGTTATTGATACGGGCGCGTCGCTCTCGCATCCCGATCTGGCACAGGTTGTCGATTGGAATCGCAGCATCGAAGTGGTGTGGACCGACCAGACCTCGCTCGCCTCGTGGACGGGGCGCCCCTTGCGCGGCGACGGCTATACCAACGGTAGCAGCCGTCCCACCGAGTACACGAGTCACGGCACCCACGTTACGGGCATTCTCGGTGCCCAGGCTGGCAACGGCGGCGTGCTCGGCGTGGCCAGCGGCGCCGGCACGGCCTGCGCTAACGAGCTGGTCGACGTTTTGGTCATCGACGCCTTCTCACTGCTGGACAGCAACGGGCGGCCGAACGCGACGCTGCAGGATATCGTCTACGCCCTCGAGCATGCCCGTGCAAACGGGTGTCGCGTGGTGAACATGAGCCTCGGCTTCGTGTCGAGCAATCCCGAGTTGGCGCAGTTCTTCGAGGACGTGTGCCGCGGTCTTGCCGATGCCGATGACATGCTGCTTGTGTGCGCGGCTGGCAATAGCAATGCGCGAACGAAAAACTATCCTGCGGCGTGCAGTGCCACTCTCAGTATCATCAGCATTTCCGAGCGCTCCGGCGTAGGCGAGGATGCTGCGACGTTCGTTCGACCGTTCTGGCATGGTTCCGACGTGCTGCGCTCGTCGTTTTCCAACTACGGCAGTTGGTGCGATGTGTCGGCCCCGGGTGAGCGCATTCTGAGCACCTTCGTGCGCAACGGCTCTACTAATGGCTACGCTACCATGAGCGGCACGTCCATGGCTTCGCCCGTGGCCGCGGGTGTGGCCGCCATGGTACGTGCCGCCCATCCCGCGCTCACGGCGGCCGAAGTGAAAGAGCTGCTGTGCGCGACGGCCGTCGATCTGTATACGGCGGGCAGGGACGATCAGACCGGGTATGGTGCCGTTGACGCCGAGGCGGCTGTGAAGCGTGCCCTGGCCCTGCGTCGCGGCACTTACGAGGAAGAGGACGTTTCTCCGGAGATCGCCCCGGAAACGGTGCCCGCCGACGGTGCGCCTGCACCCGAGAAGAAGCCTGCGGCCGAGCCGCAGCCCTCGACCCCCACAACGCCTCCGGCGCCGAATCCTGCCACGAAGCAGCCCGAGCAGTCGTCCGGGTCGCAGGGCGCGGGTTCGCCGTCGCCGACGAAGCCGAATACGTCTGCGCAGAGCACCAAGAAGCCTGCGGCTAAAGAGCCTGCCGCCCAGGCTCCCCCTGCTCAGACTAAACCGACCGTGAGGAAAGTGGCTGCGCCCAAGCTGAAGAAAGCGAAGAGGGGCTTCACCGTCACGTGGAGGAAGGTGACGGGCAACGTGACCGGCTATCAGGTGCAGTACGCCCTCGACAAGAAGTTCAAGAAAGCGGTGAAGACCAAGACGCTCTCCAAGGGCAAGAAAACGTGGAAGGCGACGAAGCTCAAGGCAAAGAAGCGCTATTACGTGCGAGTACGTGCCTACTACAAGGCGGAGGGCAAGAAGTACTACGGGAAATGGTCGTCGGTGAAATCGGTGGTCACGAAGAAATAGGGACGTCGCGCGGTTTCTGCTGGGAGGGGATGGAGGACGGCCCGAGTGCAGTGTTGTTCCAGCACCGTCGTTTCGCCTGATTGCAGCGTAGTGCATCGTGCTATACTTTCTCGGAACTGAGACGAGGGGCGCAACCCGGCAGTACTCGTGCTGCACGCCTGGGGAGGCGGGACGCCCGAACGAAAGATCCGAGGGAAGCCATGATCGACATACCCAGCCCGGCTGTCGCCATCGTAGGGAGGCACAATTCCGGGAAGACCACGCTCATCGAGCGCCTGATTGCCGAGTTGGTGGACCGCGGTTTTGACGTGGGATCCATCAAGCATCATTCCCATCGCGGCTTCGATATCGATTATCCGGGGAAAGACTCGTACCGCCATCGTGCGGCGGGGGCGTCCGAGACGGTTATCGCCGCGCCTGGTCAGGTGGCGCGCATTAAGACGGTCGACGGCGAAGTGGAGTGCAGCGACCTGGTGCGCTCTATGCCGGGTCACGATATCGTGGTGGTGGAGGGTTATCGCAAGAGCGGGCTGCCCACCATCGAGATTATGCGGGCGGCCAACGAGGCCGACGCCCATACGGCTGAGGTGTTTTTGGCCGGTGCCCGCAAGGGAGTGCCATTGGGCGCCGATTTCACCCAGCTGGGGCGGGCTGCCGATGCCGCCGACGGGGCATTGGAGGCCGACGCTGATGCGAGGGAAGTCGCGTTTGCCGCCGATGAGCGCGAGAAGATGCCCGCGGCCTCCACGGTGGCGGTCGTCACCGATATCCCCGCCGCTCGTGAGGCAGCGGCCCTCTACGGTATCCCGGCCATTGACTTGCAGGATGTTTCGGCGCTTGCCGACTTTTTGGGCGAGCACTACGTGCGCCCGCGCATTTCAGTTGTCATTCAGGCTGGTGGCGAATCGCGGCGCATGGGTCGCTCGAAGGCCACGGTGCCCTTCGCCGGGCGGCCTCTCATTTGCCGGCTTGTGGAGCGGTTGTCTCCGGTGGCCGATGAGCTCATCATCACCACCAACGAGGCCCCGAATCTGCAGTTCCTGCACGAGATGTATCCGAGCTTGGGCATTCGCCTGGTGCCCGACGCCTATCACGAGCGCGGTGCGCTTCCCGGTATGTACACGGCGCTTTCCGCGGCCCGCAACCCGTATGTGGCCGTGGTTGCCTGCGATATGGTGTTCGCAAGCGCGCGCTTGGTGGTGGCCCAGGCTTTGGCTATGCACGAGAGCGGCGCCGATGTGGTGACGCCTCACAACAAGCACGGCTTCGAGCCGCTGCACTCCCTCTATCGCAAGGAGACGTGCATGCCGGTGGTCCGCGCGCGGGCCGATCGGGGCGAGAAGCGCGTGCAGAGTTTCTTCGTCGATCCTGACATAACCGTGCTGCCCTTCGCCCAGGAGAAGGTGCTCGAGGTGGAGCCTCGCGGCGGTTGCTTCATCAACGCCAACACACCTGACGAGCTGGCGCGCATCGAGGAATCCTATTTGGGAGAGTAACCGAGAGGACGGGTGCCCCATGCCCAATTTGAATGACATCATGGATATGATGGATGCCTTGGAGACCAAGGCGGTCATCTCCATTCCCACGCGCTGTGTGGCCGTGCGCAACCGACACTCCACCTGTCAGAAGTGCATCGACGCATGCCTGGCCGACGCGATCCAGATCGAGAAGAACGAGCTGAATATCGACGCGGGAGCCTGCGTGGCCTGTGGCGCGTGTATTGCGGTGTGCCCCACGAGCGCGCTCATCTCGGTAGACCCGATGGAGGAGGAGCTGGCCGCGGCCGTGGCCGCTACCACACCGGCAGCCGACGGCGTGACGGTCATCGCCTGTGCCCGCAAGGCGGCCCGCCAGGTGGGCGATCCCGACAAGTACGCCGTGGTGCCCTGCCTCGCGCGCATGGACGAGCGACTGCTCGTGGAGCTGGCCGCCCGCGGCATAGCCGACATTCAGCTGGTGGACGGCAACTGCTCTACCTGCAAGTATCGCGGCGCAGTGCCCGCCATGGACGACACGGTGGCCTCGGCCCGCGAGCTTCTGAATGCCGTGGGATCGGATGCGGTTATCACGCGCACATCGGAGTTTCCCGAGGCTGTGCGTGTGGCCGACTTGCAGAAGGCCGTCGGCGCGGCGCGGCGCGAGTTCTTCACGTCCACGGGCCATTACGCCAAGGACGTGGCGAAATCAGCCGCTGAGAAGATGGTGAACGAGAAGCTGAAGCAGTTGAAGCTGCAGAAGGAGGAGCAGTCGCTGCGCGACAAGCTGGGCGTGAAGAACGGTGCAGGCAAGATGCCCACTATCGATGCCGAGCGCAACCTCGAGATCCTCGACGCCATGAGCCGTATCGGCGAGCCGGTGGAGGAAGAGATGTTCACTCGCGTTTTTGGCAACGTGGAAGTGGATGTGGAGAAGTGCTCCGGCTGCGGTATGTGCGTGATGTTCTGCCCCACCGACGCCTTGCGCAAGAGCCTGGATGCGCACCCCGATAAGGAACGCGCCTACATGGAGTTCTCCATGGCCGAGTGCACCCAGTGCAACCTGTGCGCCGACGCGTGTTTGAAGAAGTGCATCGAGGTGGTGCCCGTGGTGCCTTTGTCGGAACTGTTCGATTTCGAGCCGCGTCTCGTGGAGATTTCCGCCTCCAAGAGCGGCAACAAGCTTTTTAACCGAAAGAAGTAGGAAGTGCGGTCGTCCCGTGATATACTCTGCAACACTTTCAGTACTTTAGTACGGTAGAGTTATAAAGTGAAGGAGTCCGCAGGCTCCGCGAGAGGTGGGAAGAGCGTTCCCACGACAACGATAGGGGAGGAACCTATGAAGAAGATGACGAAGATCGCGACCGTGGTCGCATCGTTGGCGCTGGGCGCGGCGCTGTTGGCCGGCTGCTCGGGCGCGAGCGACACTGCCGCTGACGGCAATGCGGCCGACAACGCCACCAACTCCGACACCCCCACGCTGACCGTGGGCTTCGACGCCGCCTATCCGCCCTACGGTTTCTTGGGCGATGACGGCAGCTATGTGGGCTTCGACCTCGATCTGGCTGCCGAAGTGGCCGAGCGCAATGGTTGGAATTTGCAGCTGGAGCCCATCGACTGGGATGCCAAGGATGCGCTGCTGAACCAGGGCACCATCAACTGCATCTGGAACGGCTTTACCATGGAGGGTCGTGAGAACGACTACGCCTTCTCCAATCCCTACATGCTGAACGAGCAGGTAGTGGTCGTGCGTGCCGACTCCGACATTAAGAGCCTGGAGGATCTGGCCGGCAAGAACGTGATGACCCAGGTTGATTCCGCCGCGCTGGACGTGCTGGAGGATGAAGAGGGCCAGAAGGCCCTGGCCGACACCTTTGCGGGCGGTGCTGCTCAGACCATCGGCGACTACAACAACGCCTTCATGCAGCTGGAGTCCGGCGCGGTTGACGCCGTGGCCTGCGACCTGTCTATCGCCGACTACCAGATGGCTGCCAAGCCCGACATGTTCGTGAAGCTGGAGCCCCTGTCCACCGAGCACTATGCTGTGGGCTTCTCGAAGAACGGCGATGCGGCCATGATCGATGCGGTCAACAAGACCCTGAAGGAGATGTACGACGACGGCACCATTGCCAAGCTCTGCGAGAAGTGGGGCGAGTACGGCATTACCATCGACAACTGGGTTCTTGTTGATTAATTGCTTCGCAATTAATCAACGCCGACGCTGCGGTTTCGATGCCTTGGCTTCGTTCGACCTGGTGGGACGAACGTGCCGGCCGACGCTGCGGCTCCGACGGGCACCTGCCGAACCCTCGCTGACTTCCTTAGATGAGCCGGCGAGGAAGAGGTAGAAGGCCTCGATAAAAATATATAGGGAGGGCGAAGTCCAGTGGGCTTCGCCCTCCGTGACGCTGGGGTGCGGTATCATGGGCATCCAGACATAGGCTGGCAAAGAGAGGAAGTGGGAGCACGTGGAATTTCCCGTAATGATGGGCATCCTCATGCAAGGGTTCGCTCTGACGGCCCAGATCTTCGTTATTACATTGGTGGGCTCGCTTCCCTTGGGGATCGTGGTAGCGCTCGCCCGCATGAGCCGATTCAAGCCCTTGGCGTGGATCGCCCAGCTCTACATTTCCATTCTGCGCGGCACGCCGCTTATGCTGCAGCTTATGGCCATCATGTTCGGGCCCTACTACCTGCTCGGACTGAACATGGGCAGTGATTGGAAATTCTGGGCCTGCGCTATTGGCTTCATCCTGAACTACGCCGCCTACTTTGCGGAAATCTATCGTTCGGGCATCCAGTCCATCCCCCGCGGTCAGTACGAGGCGGCAACGGTGCTTGGCTACACCAAGGCTCAGACCTTCATGAAAATCGTGCTCCCGCAGGTCATCAAGCGCATTCTGCCTGCTATGGGCAACGAGGTCATCACGTTGGTGAAGGATACGTCGCTGGCTTTCGTGCTCGGCATTATGGAGATGTTCTCGGCCGCCAAGGCGCTGGCGGCGAGCGAGGTCTCTATGATTCCCTACGCTATTGCGGCGCTCATCTACTGGGTGTTCTGCCTCATCATCGAGTTCATTTTGAACCGCGTCGAGAAGAAGATGGACTACTATCATGACTAAGTAGTTCTGTTCGTCCTGCGGGGCGTACGGAACAGTCGAAATCTCGCTGGCGTTGCCAAATAAGTGAGGAAGGCAATATACATGGAGAACAAAGCGGTTGTAAGCCTTGTGAATGGGAAGAAGGCCTTCGGCAATAACGAGGTCTTGAAGGATATCTCGCTTACGGTGAACAAAGGCGACGTGCTGGCGGTTATCGGGCCGTCGGGTGGCGGCAAGTCTACCCTTCTGCGCTGCATGACGTTGCTGGAGACGCTGGATGCGGGTGATCTTTCCTATGGCGATCTCGTGGTGTGCGCGAGCAACGCCGAGGGTCGCGCCACGTACGGTGACAAGGCCACCATTGCGCAGGCGAAGACCCGCTATGGACTGGTGTTCCAGAACTTTAACCTGTTCCCGCACTACACGGTGCTGCAGAATGTCACCGACGCGCTTGTCTGCGTGCAGAAAATGCCAAAGGACGAGGCACTTGCCCGCGGTCGCGATTTGCTGGCGAAAATGGGCTTAGCCGACAAGGAGAACATGGTGCCGTGCGATCTGTCCGGCGGCCAGCAGCAGCGCGTGGCCATCGCCCGAGCGCTCGCTATGAACCCCGACGTGCTGTTCTTCGACGAGCCTACGAGCGCCCTTGACCCAGAGCTTACCCGCGAGGTGCTGAAGGTCATCCGCGATTTGGCGGCCGAGCACATGACTATGGTCATCGTTACCCATGAGATGGGCTTCGCGCGCGATGTGGCCGACCAGATCATCTTCATGGATGGCGGCGTCATTGTGGAGCAGGGTCCGGCGACCGAGGTTATCAACAACCCGCGCCACGATCGCACCCGTGCCTTCCTGGCGAATTACGACCGCGACTAGCCGCGGGCAATGGCGGTCACCTTCTATATCACGCGTCACGGCGAGACCCAGTTCAACGTGGCGAATCGCGTGCAGGGATGGTGCGATTCGCCGTTGACGGCCAAAGGCGTCTACGATGCTTACAAGCTGGGGCAGGGTTTGGCCTCCGTTAACTTTGTGGGAGCATGCTCAAGCGATGCAATGCGCGCTCGCGATACGCTGTCAATTGCCTTGGAAGCGCGCTTGAACGAGCGTGAGCGCCTACATCACGGACTGCCCGTTCCTGCCGACCAAATACAGGTTGAAAAGGCGTCTGTTCTGCTTGAGTCGGGCGAGTTGAGCCACGAGGAGCATGCCGAGGCCGTTGCCGACTTTTTGCGCGCGCGAGGGTGCCTGGAGCCGCGTTCGCGGATTCCCGACAGCGATGAGAGTGCGCCCGCCGAGACGCTCATGCTCGCACGCGCCGAGGCATGGCGGCCGCGATTGGACGAGCTGGGACGTCTCGAGTATCCGGCATTCGATTTGGGCGCGCGAGCTCTTACGGGTCACGCCGAGCGGCCTATCCCCGTGCTCAGCGACGTACGTCTGCGCGAGTGGTGCTTCGGCGATTTGGAGGGCGCTTCGTCTCGTCGGCTGCGTAACCGCCTGTTCGATCTGTTCGGCGACGATATTCCGCGTGAGGAGCAGAACGAGCGACTCGATGAGATTGCCGACTATATCCATGCCACCGATTCCGAGGGTCGTGCGGAAGATTTCGCCACCATCACTGAGCGCGTTACGGATTTCCTGCAGGAGTGCGGCCGGTCAGTCGACCAGCGCGGCGGCGGCAACGTGCTCGTGGTGACCCATGCCATGTTCATTCGGGCTCTCGTGTTTCGGTATGCTCGTGATCGGGTGCGCACGCCGGCGAAGATCGAGAATGCGTCGGTGACGAAAGTGCGGTGGGATGCGGGCGCGATTGAGGTGGATGCGATCGGAGATGTCGCGCATCTCGGGGCAGCCCGCATCTAGGATGATTCCGCGCGAGGTGCGAGAGCGCGAGTGCGCGAGGACGTCGGTTAAGCGGGCTTTTGACGCGGTTGTTCTCGGCAGCGAGGAGTTTTTTCCTTTGATAAGCATCGCGCTCATTCTTTGGGAGTACACCGATTGGTGTATCTCCGTGACGCAAGCGTGACGATGGGTTGCCAGCATGGTGGATTCTCGCAGGGGAGTGCTAAGGTTTGCGACAGATCAATGCACGACCCCTCTGCAAAGGAGAGACTTATGACCGATATGAACGGCACTCCCGTTCCCGACGGGAGTACCCCTCAGCAGGGCGCCCAACCGGATCAGGCGGCTTCTTCCCAGCCGCTGCAGCCTACGGCGCCCGTGCCGCCCCAAAGCGCTTACCAGGCCCATAGCGGCCAGCATGCCTATGCGGCCCAACAGCCTCCTTACGGCGCCCAGCAGACCTATGAGGCCGAGCCGGTGTCGGTGCACCCGCAGCACGGCCAGAAGAACTCGAGCGGCAAGACGTTCCTCATCGCTTTCGCCGGTGCGCTCGTTGCCTGCGTGCTCGCCTTTGGCGTATGGGGCGTTGCCAATGCCATGAACGGCATCGGCAAGGGCGAGACGGTGACGACCGATCCCGCAACGGGCCAGCAGACCGTTATCGCCCCGAGTGAGGATGCGAGCCTCGCCGAGGCCGTTGCTGCGAAGTGCCTGCCCTCGGTGGTGGCCATCGATGTGTATGCGGCCCCGCAGCAGGGCGGCATGGGCAATTTGGCCGAGCTGTTCGGCTATGACTACGGCTACGGCATCGATCAGGGCCAGGACGGCCAGGAGCTCCAGGCATATTCTCAGGGCTCTGGCGTGGTGCTGACCGAGGACGGCTATATCATCACCAACAACCACGTGGTGGAAGGCGGAGCTGCCTATAAGGTGACCGTGGGCGGCGAGACCTACGATGCCGAGCTGGTGGGCACCGATCCCTCTTCCGACGTCGCCGTGCTGAAGGCCAAGGACGCCAAGGGCCTCACCGTCATGGAGGTGGGCGATTCCGATAACCTCACCATCGGCGAATGGGTTATGACGCTCGGTTCCCCCTTCGGCCTGGAGCAATCGGTGGCCACCGGTATCGTGAGCGCTACGAGCCGTTCTCAGATTATGGATGCCCAGGAGTCTATGCAGTCCGGCGGCACCGGTGAGATCACCATCTACCCGAATATGATTCAGACCGATGCGGCTATCAATCCCGGCAACTCCGGTGGCGCGCTCGTCGATGCTGAGGGCAAGCTCATCGGCATCAACACGCTGATCACCTCCTACTCTGGCAACTATTCCGGCGTCGGCTTCGCCATTCCGGTGAACTACGCTATTAACTTGGCTCAGCAGATCATCGCCGGCGAGACGCCCACCCACGCCCAGCTCGGCGTGAGCCTGTCCAGCGTGGATGCCCAGTCCGCGAAGCGCTACGGCTTGGCCGTGGATACCGGTGCTTACGTGGCCGGTGTGGCCGAGGGCTCGGGTGCCGCGGCGGCGGGCATCGTCCCCGGCGACATCATCACCGCCTTCGACGGCCAGCCCGTGGAGTCGGCTTCCGACCTGATGCTGGATGTGCGCACCAAGAATCCCGGTGACACCGTGACCCTTACGGTGAACAGCGCCGGTCAGAGCAAGGACGTGCAGGTGACGCTCGGCGACGACGCTGCCAGCCAGCAGCAGAAGAAGGCCGAGACCCAGCAGGAGTCTTTGGACGATCGCAGCATGAACGGTATGACTCTGGAAGATATGCTGCGCTTGTACGAACAGCAACAGCGGGAAGCCGCGTAAGCTTCCTGAGGATCGTGCCATTCGAGTGAGCAGGGCTCTTCCATCTCGAATGTGCCACGGCATTGCGACGGCCCTCTCCGTTAGCGGAGGGGGCCGTTTGTTTTGTCTGATTTGGCTCGCTGACGCAGTGTCGAGCGGTCACATCAGGTACTATGTATCCGTTTAAGTTATTGCTGCCGACGAAGGGACTGGTTCGATGGCGAACGAATACAAGTACGACCGTGTTCTGCTCAAGTTGTCCGGCGAGGCGCTGGCGGGTGACCTTGGCTATGGAATCGATCCGAAAGTCGTTGATGACCTGGCGGAAGAGATTGCCGAGATCGTGCACGACGGCGTGCAGCTGGCCGTGGTCATCGGCGGCGGCAACATTTTCCGCGGCCTGGCCGGCTCGGCCGAGGGCATGGACCGCGCTCAGGCCGACTACATCGGCATGCTGGCCACGGTGATGAACGCCTTGGCTTTGCAGGACGCTTTCGAGCGTCACGGCATCTTCTCCCGTGTGCAGAGCGCCATCAATATGCAGGAGGTTTCGGAGCCCTATATCCGCCGTCGTGCCGTGCGTCATTTGGAAAAGGGCCGTGTGGTTATTTTGGCGGCCGGCACGGGCAACCCGTACTTCACCACTGACACTACGGCTGCTTTGCGCGCCTGCGAGCTGGATGTGGATTGCGTGATGAAGGCTACCAAGGTGGACGGTGTGTACGATGCCGACCCGAAGACTCATCCCGACGCGCATCGCTTCGACCACATCAGCTACATGGACGTGCTCAGCCGCGGCCTGAACGTCATGGACGCCACAGCTACGTCGCTGTGCATGGACAACGATGTGCCCATGATTGTGTTCGACCTGACCAAGCCCGGCAACATCAAGGCGGCGCTGCAAGGCGAGCCGGTGGGCACGGTCGTCGAGTAGCGACACGGCGGCCGCGAAGCTCGGTCGCGCAACTTGTATCCGAGGAGCCCGCGGGCTCTGTTCTCGAAGAGGGAGGAACCCCTAATGGCAGATATCGACGAGATTCTCATGGGCGCCGAGGAGCGTATGGAAAAGGCCGTTACGGCGCTGAAGGACAACTTCGTTGGCGTGCGCACCGGTCGCGCTAACGCTATGGTGCTCGATCGCATCAAGGTCGACTACTACGGCGTGCCCACGCCGGTGAACCAGATGGCTGGCGTGAAGACGCCCGAAGCGCATCTGCTGGTCATCGAGCCCTGGGACAAGGGCGTGTTGCGCGCCATCGAACAGGCCATTCTCGAGAGCGATCTGGGCGTGACCCCCAACAACGATGGCAATGTCATTCGTCTGCCGTTCCCGAGCCTTACCGAGGAGCGTCGCCGCGACTTGGTGAAGCAGTGCAAGACGTTCGCTGAGGAGGCTCGCGTGGCCGTGCGCAACGCCCGTCGCGATGCGAATACCGCCGTAGAGAAGGCCGTGAAGAACGACAGCCTCCCCGAGGACGAGTCGAAGCGCGCCGAGGCCGAGATTCAGAAGATGACTGATAAGTTCGTCGCTGAGATCGACGAGGCCCTGAAGAAAAAGGAAGCCGAGGTCATGGAGATCTAAGCGATGGAAAAGTCGCTGGACTACATATTCCCGAACCCTCCCGCGGGGATTAACCCCGCGGCGCTTGATCGCGCACGGGTGCCGGAGTCGGTAGCTGTCATTATGGACGGCAACGGCCGCTGGGCCAAGAAGCGTGCACTGAATCGCCTTAAGGGTCACAAGGCTGGTATTGAGGCAGTGCGCGAGACTATTCGCTGCGCATCGGACCTGGGCGTGAAATACTTGACCATCTACTCGTTTTCCACTGAGAACTGGAAGCGGCCCGAGGACGAGGTCGTGGGCCTGATGGATCTGTTCGCCAAGACCATGCTGGCCGAGGTGGACGGGTTACATGAGGAGCATGTGCGGGTGCGCACCATTGGCGATCTTTCCCCTCTGCCTGCCGAGACGCGCGATGCCTTCGATGCCGCGTGGGAGAAGACCCGCGACAACGATGGTATGACATTGGTGGTGGCAGTGAACTACGGCGGCCGCCAGGAGATTCTGCGCGCTTGCGAGGGTTGCATGCGCGAGGCGGCGCTCGTGGCCGAGGAGACGGGCGAGGTGCTGGCTCCTACCGAGGAGATGTTCGAGCGCGGGCTGTACACCTATGGCATGCCCGACCCCGATGTGGTTATTCGCACGTCGGGCGAGATGCGTGTGTCGAACTTCCTGCTGTGGCAGATCGCTTACTCCGAGTTTGTGGTGACCGATGTGCTCTGGCCCGATTTCGACCGCTACGAGTTTTTGCGTTGCCTTCTGGAGTACCAGGGCCGCAACCGTCGTTTCGGGGGAGTGGCTTAGATGAAGGGCGGCATTTCCGAAGACGAGAAGAAGAGTCGGGCGCGAGCGGCTCGCGAGCGGTTGCGTCAGAGTGCTTCGCATCGCAAGCGTTCCGACGCGTGCGATAGCAAGTCAGATCATATCGGTTTCGGTTTGCTGACTGAAGAGGATGAGGGTCGCGAGCTACCTCCTTTGGTGTGCGATCCGGAATCGGCCCCGGCAGGCCCTCCGTGGCATTACGACCTGACCGACGAAGAGGAGCAGGCGCTTCAGGAAAAGCGTGAGACGCGTCAGGAAATGCGCGATCAGCTGAAGCAGAAGGCGCTGGAGAAGACTCCTGAGAAGTTGAAGAACCCCTCGAATTTGCAGGTGCGCTTCCGCACCGGCGTGGTGTACACGGCGGTGACGGTGATATGCGTGCTGGCCGGCAACATTCCCATGGTACTCATGCTGATGGCGGTGGCCGGTGTGTGCGCCGGCGAATTCTTCTACATGCTGCGGTCGGATGCGAAGCTGCCCAACGAGATGCTGGGTATCATCGCTGCCGTACTGTATCCCTTGAGCGTGTACGTGGCGGGTCTTGTGGGGGCTATGCTCGTGAGCCTGGGGCTGCTCTTGGCGCTACTCGTGTGGTATGTGTTCTGGCTGAAGGCACGTATTCCCGATGTGGGCGTGAGTTTTTTCGGAGCCGCCTACACGGGGCTTCTCTTGTGCGGCCTTATTGTCATTCGGGTGTCGCTGCCGGAGCCGTGGGGCGGCCTGGTCGTGTTGCTGCTGTTCCTCAGCGTGTGGGCCAACGACGCTTTCGCCTATCTGGTGGGCAGCAAGATCGGCCGTCATAAGCTGGCGCCGCGTACGAGTCCCAAGAAAAGCTGGGAGGGGTTCTTCGCCGGCTTAGTTGGCTCGGTGCTGTTCTGGTGCGCTATCTCCTTCGTGCCGGGCATTGCGATGTCCATCCCCCAGGCGATTGTATTCGGCGCCATTTCCGGGTGCATGGGTGTACTGGGCGACTTGGCCGAGAGTCGCATCAAGCGCAACTCGGGCTTCAAGGACTCGGGCACCATTATGCCCGGCCATGGCGGCCTGCTCGATCGAAGCGACTCGCTGTTCCTCACTTCCATCACGGCCGCTATCCTTCTGGTAGCTGGCGGCTGCATCCCCTATGTCGTGCTGTGACGCGATTTCCTGGCACGTATTTGGTTGAAGACGTCCGAACGAAAGGCGACACTATGCGCAAACGTCGTATCGTCGTGCTTGGCTCTACCGGCTCCATCGGTACGCAAACCCTCGATGTGGTGCGTCGTCATAGCGACCAGCTGGAAATCGTCGGCTTGGCAGTCCATAGCCGAATAGACGACCTCGTAGCCCAGGCGCGAGAGTTCGGAGTCTCCCACCTGGCGGTAGGCAATGAGGCCCTGGCCGAAGACAATCGGTGCGTGGAGGCCCGCGAGGTTGCTCGCGAGGAGGCCGCGGGTGGCGATGATAGTTCATTCTCGTTTGGCGTAGGCCCCGAGGCTGTGGCGGCTCTCGCCCAGCTTTCTGAAGCTGACGTGATCGTGAATGCGCTTGTGGGCGCTGCAGGCCTGCGGGCCAGTTACGATACGCTGGCGGCAGGCAAGGTGCTCGCTCTTGCCAACAAGGAGTCGCTTGTGGTGGGGGGCGACCTCATCATGCCGCTTGCGGCCCGTGTCGACGAGCAACGCCGCGCTGCCGGCGTTGCCCCGAATACGGGTCCCGCCGGCGCGCTTATGCCTATCGATTCCGAGCATGGTGCCATCTACCAGTGCCTGCTCGGCGAGAACGCCCGCGAAGTTTCTAAGCTGTGGGTCACAGCATCCGGCGGTCCGTTCCGTGGGCGCACGCGGAATGAGCTGGGCTCTATCACTCCGGCCCAGGCTCTGGCGCATCCCACCTGGAACATGGGAGCGAAGATTTCCATCGACTCGTCCACATTGATGAACAAAGGTCTGGAGATCATCGAGGCCCATCATTTGTTCGCGATGCCTTACGAGAAGATCGAGGTGGTGGTGCAGCCCCAAAGCGCCATCCATTCCATGGTCGAGTTTACTGATGGGTCGGTGAAGGCCCACCTCGGTACGACTGATATGCGCATTCCCATTCAATTTGCGTTGTCCTATCCCGACCGTTGGGAGGCGCCCGTCGCTCCGCTTGATTTCCGCACCTTAGGTACCCTGGAGTTTGCCGCGCCCGATACCGACACGTTCCGCTGTCTGGCTCTCGCCCGCCATGCAGGAGATGTTGGCGGCACGCTGCCGGCGGTCATGAACGCTGCAAACGAGATTGCCGTCGCCTCCTTCCTGGCAGAGCAGATCGGGTATTTGGATATTGCCGCCTGCGTGGAAGCCGCCATGGACGCCCACGAGCGGGAGGGCGTCCAAGCGGTGGAGTCGCTCGAGCAGCTTGAGGCTATCGACGCGTGGGCGCGTGAGGCCGCTCGCGCTTGGTGCGCCGGCCGCGTGCCGCTGCGATAACGCCCAGGCTTGCCAGGGCGAGGGTGCCCAGGCCGATGACAATTGCTCCGGCTGCATCGCCAGTTTGGGCGAGGAGGCGCCCGACGTAGGTCACAGGCTCCTGCTCTTTGGCTGGCTCGTTGAATTCGAGATCGCCATCATCGGCAGGCTCGTCGCTTTCCTCGGGTTGGGGCGTCTCAGGCCCCTCGTAGCTGCCCGTGGGAGGGAGCGGGAAATCGGGCTGTCCGTAGGTTACAGTCTGGCCTTCGTCGTTCAGGTCGGTATGGGTCGCTACCTCCACATCGTTATGGTAGAGCGACTCGAACACCACGAGACTGACGCCCTCAAGGTCTAGCCCGGGAATCGTGATCTCCATATCAATCGAGCCGCTCGGCTCCTCAGGAGTGAAGGTCTGCTCGACGGATACGATCTGGTCGTTGACGGTCACGGCTTCGCCCGTCGCCTTGTTCATGAGCGTGGCGACCATGCGGTACTCGAATCCAGGGGTAAGACCTTGATAGGTAACGGTGTCGATGATGGTCACCTGCTCTGCCGGGACGCCCTCGTTGGTACCGCTGACGCTATCCTTGGCCAGTGTTTTGATAGCAATGGGGTTTACCGTGACGGTTTGCCGCAGGTCATTGATGTCGCGATGGGACGCCTCCTCCACGTCGCCGCGTCTGAGGGTCTCGAAAACGACTAGGTCGGTGGCGGTCGTTATCCCCGAAGCATCGAAGGCGAGGGGCACGTTCACGTATCCGTGATCGTCCTCGGGGGAGAACTCCACCGTGTTTGTTACGGTCTCGCCGTTGACGAGGAAAGGCTCAGCCGTGGCCTTATCCATCAAGATGGCTTCTATCTGGTATGTTGCACCCGGTTCCAGACCCGAATAGGTCACCCGGTCGATAATAGCGGTTTCGCTATCGGCATTGATGTCCGAATCGTACAGGTTGCCTGAGATGCCATCGTAGGCATCGGTGGCAATGACGGGCTTTCCTACAATGGAGTTGTTCAGCGTTCCCAGATCGATAGTGATGTCGTCATCGGATTGTCCGACGATGATCTCGTCTCGGATCATCTGGAAAATGGCATTGGCCGGGCAGCGCAACTCTTCCAACTCGTAGGTATCAAAGGGCAGTGCGCCTACTCCGTCGTTCACCGCAACGGGTGCACCATCGGCTCCGAGCCCGAACCAAATGCCAGCGCTCGCATCGAGGGCCTCGGTGTCGAGTACAAGAGGCATGCGGAAGCTTCCGTCTTCGGCGCGGAATTGGGTATCGTTGCCGTTGGTGTTCGCCGAGTGGGGGCGGCTGGTTGTCGATTCCGTTGAGGCAAGGCCGTTCTTGTCGGTAACGATGACGTGCCACTCTCCCGTGGTCTTGGAAGTGAGCTTGAAGGGAATGCCCGCCAGCTTGGAGCCGCCGTCCACGCGCTTGAGGAACTTCAGATCGGATCTCATGACCTGGTCGGTGACGAGGTCTCCGCCTTCCTCGGCGTTAAAGGAGTTGACGGTTTCGGTTGTACCGCCATCATCGGTGATGTGGCGCACGTGCAGAGTGTCGTCCAAGCGGTAGCCTTCCGGGGCCTTCACCTCCTGAACGGTATAGGTGCCCAGCGGCATCGACAGACGTCCGTCGCGCAGCTTGTAGAAGTCGGGTCCGCTCACCTTGTAGGGCAGCTCGGTCTGCTTGCCCGAGGCATCCACATGGGTGAAGCTGCCCTCGGCGTTTGCGAGAGAGAAGCTACCGGTGTCGTCGGTGCGCACTACCCAACTTGCACGGGGCGTGCGCTGGGCGAGGGTGTCGGCGGAGGCGTTCTCGATATCGTAGTAGTTGATACGGTAGTGGGCATCTCCGAGGGATGCGCCGCCTTGGGCCTGCCCCGATCCGGACTGGGCGTCTTTCTTTTGAAGGAAGATGTCGATCGGGTTCAGCTTCGCCGGATCGGACACAGCGCCGCCGCCCACCCGCGCGATCTTGTCTGCCGAAACGGTGACGGGGTAGACAGTCGGATCGATGCCGTAACCCTTCAGAGGGCGCTCGAGCTCTTTGACCCAGTAGGAGCCCAGAGGCATGTGGTCGAGGCGCGCATAACCGTCCTCGTTCTCGTCGAGCGAGGTGCGCATGGTGTCGTAAAGGGTCGCGCAAGCAGCGTCTTCGTAGACACCGTAAGAGGCGCCCTCCAAGCGATAGCAGGGGTTGCCTGCTGTGAGACTCGGATTGTCCGAACGCTTCAGCAGGTCGATGGAGCCGGTCTCAGGTTCGTCGGCGAAGGTGACGACATGGGGATTGTCCTTATCGGATTTCGGCTCGATGGCAAGGGGCTCGATAGCACTCGACAAACGGTAGCCCTTCGGCGCGAACAGCTCTACGACGTAGTAGCTGCCCGCCTCGATATCCTCTACTACGGAGCTTTTCCCATCCTCCTTGGTGGTGAAAGCGAAATCGGCGGCCTCGCGGGCCCAGTCGCGGGCCTCGCGCCACGTTTCCCAGGCTCCCGCCTGTGCCTTGGCAAGGGCTGCCTTCGCGTCTGCCTTATTGGCAAACGCTGCGAAAACGGCATTCTTGAACGAATAGCGGTCATTACCGGCGGTGATGGCCGTGTTGGCCGACTCTTTCACGACTTGCGCGGCTCCGGTGTTGGGCGGTGCTATGAGCAGATAGCCCACAACGTCTTGGAATGTCTGGCCGGTCGATGCCGACTTCGCATCAAACTTGTAATAGAACTTGCACCAGCCCTTGTACTTTGACTGAGCGCCGTTGTACGTTCCCTTGTACACGATGTAGTTGTCGCCATCGTGGTTTGCCATGAGGGCACCGCTGCCGTTGGTGACACCAGCCGAACCGCAGGTGGCATGAGCCAGCGCCTTGTTCGTGGGAGCCTCCCCTGGGCCGTAACCGGGATCTTGGAACGTGCCGCCACGCGTGAGATAGCGGTCGCGGTAGGTATCTCCGCTGCGCGAGATGGCGAACGTGGTCTCATCGCCCAAGCGGGCGGCAATGGTCTCGGCGAAGAACGCCTCGACGTCGGCATCGTAGGAGCTGTGCGAGGCCTTCAGTACGGTAGATTTCCATTCGGTGCCTGTTGAGACGCCGTTCTTGTAGTCCTGGTGGGTGCCGAACATCGCGCCGAACCCGTAGGAACCCAGCATGTCCTCGGGAAAGCCGTAGGCGTACTGCTTGTTGCGCTGGTCGACATCGAAATTCTCAAGGCGCGTGTACTCGCTCAGCTGGTAGCGTTTCCCCGACTCGCCGGGAAATGCAGCGGCACGCAAGGCCTTGAGCGGCTGCTTGTCTGCCTGCTCGGCTGCCTCCACCACATCGCTCACGTCAGACTGGAAGGTGATGTCTGAGCCATGGAAGTTCACCGTCAAGTCGCTCGTGTCGAGATCGGCGGTGACATAGTGCTCGTAGGCGGGGTGCGTCGGCGAGAGCTCGAAGACGATGCCGAGGGTGTCCAGATTCGTTCGATAACCCGACGGAATGGCGACGATGCCCGTTGCGGCATCGTAGGAGCATTCCTCGGTGATATCGCGCTGCTTGTTGCCGAAGGTGGCGTAGTGCTCGTACACGGCAAACGACAGGCGCTCGTCGAACGAGAGCTCGTCGGGATCAGTATTGACTTTCACGTAGAGCGCATCGCCCTTCTCAACACAGGTGGCCGCATAGGTGGCGAAGTCGACGGTCTCGTAGGCGGTATCCTTGAAATGGAGGGTGACCGTGACGACGTCGCTTCCGTCAGGCGCTGCTATGGCGGGGCTCGGCTGCATAGAGAGGGGCATGAGCCCCAAGGTGAGTGCAAAGGCGATAATCATGCTGAGCATGGTGCGGCGACGGTTGCTTGTTGGTCGCGCGGGGGCCGGACGGATGTCATCCATGGGGTTCTCCTCTCTGCGCGGGCCAACAAGCCGCGCGGAACGGGTGCGAAGGGTCAGGCCTTTGGCCGCAGACAGTGACGCCCAGATCTCGCAAGGTGTTTGTCATCGAAAAGGGTTGGCGTATGGCAGCCAAAGCACCTGACGCCTCGTACCGTAGAGCCGCATAACCGTGAAATGGTCTCGAGACCTTCCCGGTTTGAGCCGCCGACTAGTCGCTTCGGGGCCGTCGCTATGCCGTCCCCGAACCGCTTGGAAGGCGCCGGCTGTGCGCGTCCGAACCGCTTGCAAGTCGTCACGGGGTCGTCCCCGAACCGCTGAAAGATGCCCGCGGAGTGTCATGCAGGATGAGTGGGATGAAATAGTCCCAGTAAAAAGACCCGATCCTATGGAGCACGCGTCGGATCCGTGTAGTTATTTCGCGAGCGTATGGGGGTAAAAGGCTCCCCGAATGGACGCATCTTTATAATGAGCGGCGAACGAAATGGGCGCAGGGCGCCCCCTTATTGAAATAATGCCAAAGGAGCAAGTGCAGTGGATTTTCTTATCATGTTGGTGTGCGCTGTCATCACCATCGGCTTTCTCGTGTTCATCCACGAGGGAGGCCATTTTCTGGCAGCCCGTGCTTTCGGTGTGCGCGTAACGGAGTTCATGCTCGGTCTTCCCGGCCCCTCGGCCGGCTTCACCCGCGGCGAGACGCGCTTCGGCGTGACAGCGGTCCCGCTCGGCGGCTATGCGAAGGTGTGCGGTATGGAGGCAGGTCCCCTGCAGCCGCACCTGCAGGAGGTACTGGCGGCGCTGTATCGCCGGGGCACGGCCAACATGGAGGATGTGGCTCGTGACTGCGGCATCTCCGACGACGCGGCCTACGAGGCGTTGGAGGAGCTCGTGGAGTGGGGCAGCGTCATCGCCCCGCTGAAGAGTGACCAGTTCAACACCTACCGCGCCCCGCGCGTGGCGCCCACGAAGCGCCAGGTGAAGCGCGCCGCGAAGGCCGGCAAGGGCGAGCTTCCTCGCTACGAGCTGGGCGAGGCGCGTCCCGTTGACGACCCGCGCGCCCTGTACGAGTCGGAGTACAAGCAGCAGTACCGCTCGCTGCCCTTTTGGAAGCGGTCGGTTATCCTGCTGGCGGGCATTTTCGTGAACCTGCTGTTCGCCATGCTCGTATTCGTGCTGGTGTTCTCGGTCATCGGCTTTCAGGTGGCCCATCCGGAAACCGGCGAGGTTGTGACCATCCACGCCTCGGTGATTCAGGCCATCCAGGCTGGGTTCGCCTACATCGGCATGGTGGTGCAGGCGGTGGTTGGCCTGTTCAACCCCGCCACGGCCGCGCAGACGGTGTCTGATTCCACCTCCATCGTGGGCATCGCCGTCATGTCGAAGGACTACTTCCAGGCGGGACTCGTGGAGGCGCTGGAGTTCATGGCCATGATCTCGGTGTCGCTCGGCATCATGAACCTGCTGCCCATCCCGCCGCTTGATGGCGGCCGCTTCGTAGTGGAGGTCTTCCAGAAGGGCACCCGCAAGACCGTGTCCCAAAAGGCCATGAACTACATGTCTATGGCGGGCATGGCCCTGTTCCTCGGTTTCTTCGTCATCATGCTGAATCAGGACATTCAGCGTTTCGTCTTCGGCAACTGGGGCTAGGCCGTTCCGTTCGCCCTGACGGGGCGAACGGACTTGCCGACGCTGCGGCTCCGGCAGGCACCTGCCTCTGCGCTTTCCCTCGCAGCCGAAGGCTGCTCGGCCGCGCATTGGCACAGATCCAGGCTCCTGTCGAACCCTCGCTGGCTTCCTTGGGCGAGTTCCGGACTTATAATAAGCCCATGTTTATGGGCGTGGAAGGGAGGCGGCGAATGACCAACGAGTTGAAACCCCATGATCGTACACGCCAGATTATGGTGGGCGGCGTGCCCGTGGGCGGCGGGGCGCCGGTGGCGGTGCAATCGATGCTGAATGCCGCCGCCGACGATGTGGCCGCCAACCTCGCGCAGATTCGGGCGCTGGCCGAAGCTGGCTGCGAGATCGTGCGCATGGCCATCCCTCGGCGCGACTGCCTGGACGCCTTCCAGGCCGTGTGCGCCGCATCGCCCCTGCCCGTGGTGGCCGACATCCACTTCGATGCGCGCATTGCCATCGAGGCGGCGCGGCGCGGGGCGGCGAAGCTGCGCATAAACCCGGGCAACATCGGAGGCCTGGAGGCCACGCGCGAGGTGATCGACGCAGCTTGCGAGGCGGGCATTCCCATTCGCATCGGCGTGAACGCGGGCTCGCTGGATGACGCGCTCGCGGCCCGCGACGATTTGACGCTGCCCGAGAAGCTGGTGGCCTCGGCGGTCGAGTATGTGCGCTTCTTCCAGGACGAGTGCGACTTCTTCGACATCGCCGTGTCGGCCAAGGCCCACGACGTGCAGACCACCATCGACACCTATCGCTTTCTGGCCGCTGAGTTGCCCGAGGTACCGCTGCACATCGGCGTCACCGAGGCGGGCACGGCCTTTCAGGGCATCATCAAATCGGCGGCGGGTCTGGGCGTTCTTCTGGAAGAGGGCATCGGCGACACCATGCGCATTTCGCTTACCGACGACCCGGCGGTGGAAGTGCGTGCTTGCTGGACGCTGCTCGGTGCGCTCGATCTGCGCCGTCGCGCTCCCGAGCTCATCAGCTGCCCCACGTGCGGGCGCTGCCAGGTAAACCTCATCGGCCTGGCGAGTGAGGTGGAAGAGCGCTTGGCGAACGTGCAGAAGCCGGTGAAGGTAGCCGTGATGGGGTGCGTGGTGAACGGCCCGGGAGAGGCCGCCGATGCCGATATTGGTGTGGCTTGCGGCGCGGGCTCGGGGGTTGTTTTCTCCCATGGTAAAATTGTCCGCAAAGTACAAGAGTCGGAAATTGTTTCTGCCCTTATGGAAGAGTTGGAGAACCTATGACCCAGATTCTGCGTATGAGCAACCTGTACGCCCCCACGCTGAAGGAGGATCCGTCCGACGCCGATATTGCCAGCGCGCGTCTGCTTTTGCGGGCCGGCATGCTGCGCAAGACTGCTTCGGGTGTGTACACCTTCCTGCCGCTGGGCTGGCGCGTGCTGCACAAGATCGAGGATATCGTGCGCGAGGAGATGGACGCCGCCGGTGCCCAGGAGATTCTCATGCCTGCCCTGCAGCCTGCGAAGCTGTGGCATGAGAGCGGCCGCTGGAACGACTACGGCCCCGAGCTCATGCGCCTGACCGACCGTCACGACAACGAGTTCTGCCTCGGGCCCACCCACGAGGAACTTATCGTTGACCTGGTGCGCAACGAGCTGCGCTCCTACAAGGAGCTGCCGGTGAACCTGTACCAGATCCAGACGAAGTACCGCGACGAGATTCGTCCGCGCTTCGGGCTTCTGCGTTCCCGTGAGTTCATCATGAAGGATGCCTACAGCTTTAACGCCTCCCAGGAGTCGGTGCAGGAAACCTACGACGCCATGGGCGAGGCCTACAAGAAGATCTGCGACCGCTGTGGCTTGGAGTGGCGCGAGGTGGAGGCCGACGGTGGCCAGATCGGCGGCAGCGTGACTGCCGAGTTCATGGCGCTGGCGGAATCGGGCGAGGCGGAGCTGGTGTACTGCTCGTGCGGATACGCCGCCGACGCCGAGGCCGGCGCCTGCATGGCGCGCCCCACGCTGCACGCGGTGGACGCCATGGAGAAGATCGCCACGCCGGGCGTACACACCATCGCCGAGCTGGCCGAGTTCCTGGACATTCCCGAGTCGTCCACGGTGAAGGCGCTTTCGGGCAAGGATGCCGAGGGCAACCTCATCTGCGTGTTCATCCCCGGCGACCACGAGCTGAACGAGCTGAAGATCGAGGGCGTGGTGCCCGGGTTCGAACTGCTGACCGACGAGGAGATGAAGGACTTCGGCCTGTGCAAGGGCTCCATGGGTCCGGTGGGTCTGCCTGAGAATGCCCGCATCATTGCGTCGCTGAGCCTGAAGGGCGTGCCGCAGTGGGTGGTGGGCGCCAACGAGGACGGCTACCACTACGTGGGCGCGCGCCTCGGCGAGGATTTCCAGGTGGACGAGTGGGCCGACCTGGCCACGGTGAAGCCTGGCGACTGCTGCCCCGAGTGCGGCCTGCCGCTGGACGGCGCGCGCGGCATTGAGGTGGCGCAGATCTTCCAGCTGGGCGACAAGTACTCCAAGGCCATGGGCGCCACGTTCATGGACGAGGAGGGCAACGAGGTGCCGTTCTTCATGGGCTGCTACGGCGTGGGCATCTCGCGCACCCTGGCCGCCATCGTGGAGCAGCACAACGACGAGCACGGTATCATGTGGCCGCCGTCGGTGGCACCGGCTCAGGTGTGTGTCGTGCCGCTGACCGTGGGCGACGAGGAAGTACAGCCCATGGCCGAGAAGATCGCCCGCGACTTGGCGGAGATCGGCTTCGACGTGGTTATCGACGACCGTGACGAGCGTGCCGGCGTGAAGTTCAACGACGCCGATCTTATCGGCTGGCCCGTGCAGATCGTGGTGGGCAAGCGCGGTCTGAAGGAGAACAAGGTAGAGGTGAAGCTGCGCCGCACCGGTGAGAAGAAGGACGTTGGGCTGGATGTGCTGGCCGAGCTTATGGGCTTCGCCCGCCGTGCCATGCGCAACAACACCCATACCGGCGCCGGCTACGGCAGCTTCGATGCCATCTTCGGATAAGACTCAATAAAATACCAGTTCAGAACCCCTGTCAAAGACTTTTGGCAGGGGTTTTTCATGCAGCGGGAAGGCATGTCAAAGGGTTTTGGTGGTAGGGTTGGAGCCGCCATGGCAACCTGAGCGAGGAAGGACGAAGCAGTGGAACTGAAGGAGCAGCTGAAGGAACATCGGGCGCGGCTGGGGCTCTCCCAGGAAGAGGTGGCGGAGCGCATATTCGTATCGCGCCAGACTATCTCCAATTGGGAGACCGACCGTACCTATCCCGATGTGCAGAGCCTGCTTCTGCTAAGCGAGCTGTTCGGCACGTCCATCGACGAACTCGTGAAAGGAGACGTGGAGGTCATGGAGAAGACGATCGAGAACGATTGGAAGACGATGAGCCGCCTGGGGGTGGCGGCTTGGGCTCTCGTAGGCGTGGGTCTGGCGGTACTGTTGGTGGCGTTTGCCGTGCCTACCAGTGCGTCGTCGCTGGCGCCGAACTTCACCGAGAGCGAGGTGCTGGGTATGGCGCTGTTCCTGGTGCTGTGGATTCTCGGCTGTATTCTGCTGGGCATCGTGGACCACATGAAGAAGCGGCACGACCTGGTTACCTACCGCGATATTGTTGCCTATTCTCGCGGCGAGGAGCCGGTGCGCGACAACGCGGCTTTCAGCCGTCGCCATCCTTTGGTCTCGGCGGCGCTCAAGTTTACCGTATGCGCGGTGTCCGGCGCGGTGGTGGGCATTGTGATCTTCCGCATCTTCAGCTAGGGCCTACTCGGCCGGACGTCTTCCGCTAGCCATAAAACCTAAGTAAGTTAATCAACCTTTGACGGGGCAGTAACAGTGCTGCCCCGCCGGCGTTTGCGCACGGAAGGGCGGCCTATGATGAGAATGCTAACTCAGAAGAACAAGGGAGGCTCCCAATGACGACGATTGCCGATGGATTCAAAGACGTGTTCCTGGCAGGTGTGGGTGCCATGGCGCTCGGCGCCGAGAAAACCCAGGAACTGGTAGAGCAGCTGATCGCCAAGGGCGAGATTACGGTGGAGCAGGGCAAGCAGATCAACTCCGAGGTGCTGAAGCAGGCCCAGGCCACAGCTGCACGGGTGGGGCAGGAGGCCCAGACGGGGGCGGACGAGGCTCAACGTCAGGCGAAGGCTGCGGTCAGCCACATGAGCGCCCAGGCGAAGACGGCTGCCGAGCTGGCTCATGAGCAGGCTGAGGCGGCAGTGTCTATGGCGCGGTCCCAGGCCGAGAGAGCGGCCGACGCGGTGCAGAAGGATTCCGCCGGATTCGCCGCGGCCCTGAAGCACGATGTGCTGGAGGCTCAGATGGCCATGATGACCTCCGAGCAGCGCGCCGAGTTTGCCCAGAAGGCTGCCGAAATCGCCGCCCGCGACAACGCGCCGAAGGGCGAGTAACGCAAGGGCTGAGTCCGGTTCAACTGAGCTTTGGCTAAATTGGCTTAAGCTCCAAAACTAGTAGCGTGCCTGTATTCCTCAACCAGTGTTATATGAGTGTCCTCGACACCGGCAATATCGGCTTCAGCCTTCCGCTTGATTCGGGGATCGGCGCTCTGCCAGCGGTCGAGGCCATCGAGCTCTGCGGGCATTTTAGTAAAGTCGACTTGAGTAAAATGCACTTGAGTGAACTGTCCGGAACTCGTTCCTTCAAAAGATGCGATATCCCATGATGCGGTTCCAAGAAAGAGCGCCTCCTCGCACAGGATTTGCGAGGAGGCGCTTGCGCAAGGCTTCGTGTGCTGTGTTGCGACGGCTCGCTACTTCAGGTACTTTGCCCGGTTCTTTGCGGTGTTGGCGCGGCCCAATGCCGCGCCCGATCATACTACTTCTTGGTCTTCACTGCTTTGGCCTTCGACCAGCTGGAGTAATAGGTCTTTTTGCCTGCTTTCTTGAATGTGCGTACCTGTACATAGTATTTTTTGTTTCCCTTGAGTTTTGATACTTTAAGACTCGATCGCTTGGCGCTCTTCACGCTGATTTTCTTCGCGCCTTTCATGGACTTTTTTGTCGACCAGCGCACTTGGTAGCCTGACACCCATTTCCTCGACTGTTTCTTCCACGTGACTTTGAATCCCTTCTTCGCGGTCTTCACTTTGGAGAGCGTCGTTGCGGGCGGGTTGGAGAATCGTTTAACGGTCGACCAATTCGAGTAAAAAGTCTTACCATCCGACTTTTTATAGCTGCGCACTTGGACATAATAGACTTTTCCGCTCTTCGGTCTAGATATTTTCGCTGATGTTTTGCCAGGATTTCTAACAGTCAGCTTTTTTGCGCCTTTCATGGACCTTTTTGTGGCGTAACGCACCTGGTAGCCATCAGCTTGGGATGCGGAGAGTCTGGTCCATTTTACAGTGAAGTCCTTTTTGGACGGTAAGAGCTTCTTGACTGATGGAGCTTTTGGCTTCACTTTGAAGGTCTTCGTGATTGAGAATTGGTATGGGGCCTTGCCTATGATGGTAACTGTGGCTGTGCCAAGTTTGTCCACGTTCGAGTAACGTACTGAGTAATCAATGCCCTCACGAAGCGTGACGCCTCCGATTACGATGGTGATGGATGGTCGTGCGGTGCCTCCTGGGATGAGGATTGCGTCCTCGACGGATATATCGGAGGGTGAGACGGAGATGGCTGCACCAGGAGTATTGGCGTTCGGAGAATTGCTCGGCCTAGGGACGCTGGGCGAGTTATTTCCAGAGTTATTGGAGCTGCCGGAGCTGCCGGAGTTGCCGGGATTTGTTTCTATGCTAGGTTTAATGTTGAATGTCTTGGTGACACTTCCTGTATAAATGCCCCTCCCGCTAATGACGGCCAAAGCAGTGCCAGGACTGGCGTTGTTCCTGTACTCAACTACGTAATCCGTGCCCAGCTCAAGAACTCGATCGCCGTTTTTCAAGTTGAGGACGGGCTCGACTGGCTTGCCGTTATAAATACTGTCAGGAATTTCGGAAACCCACTCATCTTGGATGTCGTTTTGAGCGATCTCCGGAATCAGATATCCTTCGTTGTTGGTTATCCAATTTCCTGTGGCACCTGGGATGGATGTATTGCTCGGTCGAGGAAGTGAGCTCGCCGCCCAGGCGGGTATCTGCATGCGCTCTAGGGAGTGGCAGCCTTCGAAGAGTTCAATATAGGTTGCTGAATCCTCGTGTCCTGTGCTGAGGTTTTTGAAGCTGTATCCTAACGCAATGTGGGGACACGACAGTTCTCTTAGAGTGTTGCATCCGGCAAACATTCGGTCGGCACAACCAATTTTTGCGCTAAGATGAGACAAGTCTACGGATTTGAGGGATGTACAGTTTTCAAACATGCCACTCATGTTGGAGCCGCGTGAGACGCTGTCGCCGCCCTCGTTATAGTATTCGTTGGAGGTTGAGATAAACATTGATAAATCGATGTTTTGCAATGAGATGCAGTCTTTAAACATATTCATTGTGCTTATAAATCCGATCGCATCCGTTTTAGGAAAAGTAACTCGTTGAAGAGAACTACATCCAGAGAACATTTCCTCGAATCTGGTCGGAGTACCTATTTTCATTTGCGATAAGTCGACGGAAGTGAGCGACCGGCAATTCTTAAAAGATTCATTAAAAGTGCTAATGAACCCATTGTTTGTGATCCCAGTGATTGAACGAAGGGAAAGACAGTTCTTGAAGGTACCTTCCATGCGGTGCAAGTACTTCAGGGAAAGGGGCGTCAAGTCTAGATGCTCCAGACTTGAGCACCCGGAAAAGGCTGAACCCATTTGCTCAACTTTAGAGGCGTCTATCCCATACAGTTCGAAAGAGGTGCAGTTTTCCATTCCGGAAAACCATTCTTGCATTGTGTATGGGACGGCAAAAGGATCGCGTACGGTGACGCGAGTCACTTTGGGTGCGAGTTTCTTCTCCCTTACATAAACCCCATCGCTTGGGCCGACCCCTCCGCCAATGCCGTAGTGTGTTGTGCTGCCTGATCTAACATCCCGAACTTCAATGACGCCTACCTTCTTCCCATATGTAGTATCTTCTATACTTGTATTCTGAAAAACAAGTGTATATCCCTCCGCATTTGATGGTTGATAATAAACGGCATAGCTGAGGGGAGCCGCTGTTGCTGCCCACGCTTGCTTGGCGAAAGTGAGAGATTGCACTGGGATGCAGGCCGCACACAAAAGCAGGGCGAGGAGCACTTTGAGTGTGCGTGATGGCAGAGATAACTTCATTCGGATTTTCATGGGAACTTCCCTCTTCTTTCCTTCAGGCGATAGGATTATGCTGACTATGACTTGGCCATTTCATGCCAGATGACAAACTCTGCTTTCAATAGGTTTTCGGGCAAGCAATCACTGGCTCCTTTTTCGGCGTTGTGCGCAAGCCAATTTCGTATGAACTTTTGAAAGGCGTAATACTCGAAATCGCGGATATTGCTCCACGAGGCGGTGCCGCTTATGTCGCAATGCTCGCAACACCATCGAAGGACCGTGCTGTCGATGGGCATATGGCAAAAAGTAAAGTAGTCCTTGCGTATATCGGCATCATCAAAACAGATGAGATACTTGAAGGTCATGTTGACGATCTTTTGAGCCTTGCCGTACCGTTGCTCGGCTGCGCCGAACTCGCTGAGCAGCTTGTTGTAGGGCGCCAGGAAATACTCGTTGCACAACGTGCGATGAGTCTCCTCAAATGCCTCCAGGGTTGTCGGGGGCTTCTTGTCAAAATACCTGCAGAATGCATTGGCGAGCTCATTTCGAAGACTTTCGAGCCTGTCTTCCGGAACTTCGCCATGACCCTTGACGGTGCGGGGCATGGCGTCGATGTATGCGCGCCCTACTGCCCAGAGCACATCGCTTTTGTTTGAGATGCACCTTTCTGTGCACCGCCATTTGGGGTTTTTGGCAAAGGCTTTCCTGGCCTCATCAAAGTCAACCATAGGCGTCCTCTCCTTCAGTTGTCGTCGTTGGTGGACGACTTTTGTTCCCTGGTCGGGAGGACGGCTTCGAAGGAGAGCGCTGGCGACGTTCAAGATGAAGGACATCCACCCTTGGTCGCCAAACCTCAAGACATTTTTCCCATATGGGTCAAAACACCTAATGTCGGACGGATGCCCTTCAGCTCGGTGTGTTGACCGGGAAATGGGTTGAACGTACTGCGCGCCCAGAAGCCCTGGGAAATATGGCCTGCCTCGAAGGGCAGGATGTCTTGAGTTTGGCAATTACCCATTATAGAGGGCGCCCCCGTACGAGACAATGATCTTCTCGCTGAGACTTATGCGGGCTGTTCACTGGCTGCGGGTTGCGGATCGCGGGCGGCCATCGCTGGCTTGTTTTCCCTCCATGTTACAATGCTCCTATGGTGCGAACCGATGACATATACGAGCTGCGACTCTTCGATCGACCGCTTCTGCGGTTCTCATTTGGGGAAGACGACCCTGCCCTCCTTCACGAATGGGACACTTCGTCTGAGGCGTTGATGCCTCTGGGTCTTGAGCTTACCGATGAGGGACTGTGGCGATGGCTGTCTACGCGGGCGATTCCTCAGAATCGGCGGTTCGCGACGGAGTTGTGCCGGTCGTTGGGGCTTTCCACGAACGATCGCAGCGGCATCCTCGCGGTATCGAAGGCGCTTTCGCTGAATGATTCCTATTGGATTGCGCCTGCGGGCAGTGCCGATACTTTTGCCGCGTGCAACCTGTTCGACAATGGGTTCTCTTCGGTGCTCGCTGCGGTGGCCTATACCGGTGTGGTGAGTGATCAGCGAGGGCTTACGCCAGCTACTCCTGAGCTGACCACCAACGGCAATTTGCGTAAAGCCTGGCGCATCGAAGAGGACGGTGTGCGCCGGCTGTACAAGGGCAGCACCGACGACCGGGGGGATTTCGGAGAGGCTCGAGCGGAGTTTCTTGCGTCCCAAATAGCCGAGGCCATGGGCCTGGATGCCGTGCGCTACGGGCTTGCGCAGTGGGATGCTACGGCACAAAGTGTGTGCTGCACCTGCGACTGCTTCTGCACGCCTGAGGTATCCTATGTACCACAGGCACTGGCATTCGGGCAGTCGTCTCATACTGCTGCGGTGAAATCATATCTACGCTGGGGGCTGCCTTTCTTTGAGGACTACGCTTCCATGATGGTGTTCGACGCGCTCATCTACAATACCGATCGGCACCTGACGAACTTCGGTGTGCTGAGGAGCAGCCGCACGGGTGAGCTTTTGAGCATGGCCCCTGTATTCGACAACGGCCGCTCGCTGTTCTTCAACCTGGCGTTCGATCAAGTTGATTCGTTCCCGAGCGAAGCCCAGTTCGTGCTGCCGTCGTGGCCCCAGGTCACCTTCGACGAGCAGGCGGCACGGCTTATGGGGCCACAACAGCGAGAGCAGCTGGAGCGGCTGGCAGGGTTCTCCTTCGCCAATAGCGAGGAGCATCCTTTCCCGGAGGTGTTTCTGGGGAAGTTAGCCGCCCACATTCGTCGGCGCGCCGAAGAGCTGGCCTCTATGTCAGAGGTTTCCCGAGAGGCGCTGTTGGCGCAAGCTCAGGCTGCTCTCTCCTGACGCTTTGACGTGGTTGTGGGCGGAGGCTTCCTCTCTCGTGACGCTTTGGCGCGGTTGGCGGGGTGGCTGCGGGCGCGCGGGCGTGCGCGTGGTACACTGCTGCGAACAAACGAAAGGCCCCTGAGCGGCCGTCCGGGCGCCGATGCGCGGCGCGGCGGAGGGCGACGGCTCCCAGCAACGAAAGCGAACCCATGGCTGATTTCATCGAAGGCAAGCGTCCAGTTATCGAGGCGCTGCGCACCCATGTGCCCCTGAAGTACATCCTCATGGCCGACAACCTGAGCCAGGGCGACAGCATTGTGCGCGATATCCAGCGCAAGGCGAAGAACCGCAATGTGCCCATCAAGAAGGTCTCGAAGAAGAAGCTCGACGAGATTTCCGAGCGCGGTAGCCACCAGGGCGTGATGGCCGAGGCCGAGCCCTTCGGCTACGTGAACGTGACCACCATTCTGGAGGCTGCGGCGAAGTCGGCCGAGGAGCACGACGGGCGTGCGCTCATCGTAGTACTCGACCACATCACCGATGCGGGCAACTTGGGCGCCATCGCGCGCTCGGCCGAGTCGGTGGGCGCGGCGGGCCTCATCATTCCCAATAAGCGCGCGGCTCGCGTGACGGCTGCCACCTACAAGAGCTCGGCCGGGGCCATCTCGCATATTCCCGTGAGCCAGGTGGCGAACATCACGAGCACGCTCGACCGCCTGAAGGAAGAAGGCTTCTGGGTTGCCGCAGCCACCGAGCACGCGAGCGACTACATTTGGAATACGAACCTGAAGGGCAAGATCGTGCTCGTGATGGGCAACGAGGGCGACGGTGTGTCGCGCCTCGTGCTGGAGAGCTGCGACTTCGGCGTGAAGCTGCCCCAGGTGGGCGAGATTTCCTCGCTGAACGTGGCCCAGGCCTCCACCGCCTGCATGTACGAGTGGCTGCGCCAGAACTGGGAATAGCTCACAGGTCGCATTATGGCCAAGCAGCGGAAAAAGCTCCTCATCGTCGATGGGTACAACGTGCTGCGATCGGGCAGCCGGTACAAGCGGCAGCCTCGCGCCGACGAGGACTACACCGACGACTTCTTCAACGCGGCGCGCGATAGGCTCATCAACGACGTGGTGAACTTCGCCGGGCGCGATATGGGCGCCATCATCGTGTTCGACGCAGGCGACAACGAGCTGTCTCAGGGCAGCCGCACGAAGGTGGGCGGCGTGCAGGTGATCTTCTCGCCGGCCGGTCAGTCGGCCGACAAGGTGATCGAGAAGCTGGCCTACGACGCAGGCAAGCGCGGCGTGGAGACCATGGTGGTCACGAGCGACGCCGCCATTCAGGACACCGTGTTCGGCGGCGGCGTGGACCGCATGAGCGCCGAGGGATTCTCGCACGAGATGGGCGAGTACTACGAGGACGCGCGGCTCGACGACACGCCGAAGGTGGCTCCCAAGCGCACCGTGGCCGACCGCATACCGGCCGACACCTTGGCGAAGTTGAAGGCCCTGCGCGACACGAAGTAGGGTATTTCCCCTGTTCAGGAGTTTCGCAACCAATAATTGCGGGAAATGACAACGCGAATTGGTCGCGCGGGCAGCGGCGTTTGGGTAGGCTCGATAGGGCACACCGAAGGCAAACGCAGAAGACAAGGAGCACACCATGAACGTTGAGATCGCCGAGCGCTTGGCGGCGCGCCGAAAGCTTGCCGGGCTGTCGCAGGAGGCCCTGGCCGAGAAGCTGGGCGTGTCGCGCCAGGCCGTTTCCAAGTGGGAGCGTTCGGAATCGTCGCCCGATACCGACAACCTCATCGCCCTGGCGAAGCTGTACGGGGTGTCGCTGGACGAGCTTCTGTACGTGGACGATACCATCGCCGACGACGTGGCCTTCGAGGCAGCCGACCGGGCCGAGAGCCGACAGGGCGCGGCTGCGCCGAATGACTCCCACGACACCGTTGAAGTGGAGGGCATCGATTTCGAGAAGGAGGGTCGCGGGCGCGTACGGGTGAGCCCGGCGGCCATCCATGCGGAAGACGGAAAGGACTCGGTGCATGTGAGTTGGCGCGATGGCGTGCACGTGCTGGATCGCAATGGCGAAGAAGTGCACGTGGGCTGGGATGGCGTGCGCGTCCGCTCCTCGAATCCCGAGCTTGTTGACCACATTGGAAAGCATGGCTGGCACCTGGACGAAGAGGGAAAGGCGCGGGCGGCGGCATGGATGAAGTTTCCTTTCTGGGCTCTTGTTATCGTGGCGTATCTGGTTCTGGGCATGCTGAGCGGCACGAGCTGGGGCGTGGGGCTGTTCCTGCTGTTCCTCATTCCCATCTACTACATTGTGGGAGCGGCCATCGTGTCGCGCCGCGTGGCGCCGATGCTGTGCGGCCTGTACCCTATCGGTGCCACGGCGTGGTTCTTCTGGATGGCCTTCATCGTGGGTCAGTGGCATCCCGCCTGGGTCATCTTCCTCACCATTCCGCTCGTGGAGGTGCTCATCGTGAAGGTGTCCGAAGCGTGGCATCGCGATCGCGGAGAAGAGGCGGCGGATGCGGAGGTCGTTGCGGAAGGCGAGCAGTGACATTTCCGAGAGGCCTTGTCGTTTAACTGAGGCATTTCTTTGGCCCTGCGTTCGTCGAGCGCGGGGCTTATCTTTTTGGTATCCTGGTGCGCACGAGAAGAAGAGCGGCGTATTACCAGGTCGTTGGCGGGGCAACCGTTGGTTGTCGCGGCTGGTTTCTGCGGGGTTTTCGAAATTGACCACAAAGGGTGCTGGTGCAACGGCAAGGGAAACCATAGGGTGAAAGGCGAGAAGTGACCACACGCAGGACACGAAAGGGAACCATGATGAACGTGGAGATCGCCCAGCGCCTCGCCGAGCTGCGTCGCGAGCGCGGCTTTTCCCAGGAAAGCTTGGCCGAGCAGCTGGGGCTGTCGCGCCAGGCTGTTTCCAAATGGGAGCGTGCCGAGTCGGCGCCCGATATGGGGAATCTCATCGCCTTGGCCGACCTATACGGCGTGACGCTTGACGAGCTGTTGCGCGTGAGCCCCGAGGTGGAAGAGGATATGCGCTACGAATCGCAGGAGCGCGCCTCCTCGTCGGAGACTCAGGCGGCGGAAGCGGCCGAGGAGGCCCGCGAGGCCGCCGAGCGCGCCGAGGCTGCGGCGGTGGCTGCGGCTCAGGAAGCGCCGCAGAAGGTGGTTGTGGAAGTGAATGCGCCGGCGCCGACGTTGCCGCAGTCGGTGGGGGTGGCGCCCGGCATGCCTCATGCGGGCGCGCCCGGCGTGGGGGCGCCCGGAGCGAGCGGCCCAATGCCCGAGGCCGGAGCGCCCGGAGCGCCGGGGTACGCGCCAGGCTATCAAGTGGCCCCGGTGCAGCAGTCCTTCCCACCGGCTGCAGCCGTGCCCATCGCGCCGCCACCGCCGCCCGAGCCGAAGGATCCCCTGCGCAGCTTCCCCTATCCGCTGTTGTGCGCGGTGCTGTTCTTGCTGGGCGGCTTCTGCTTCGGCTGGTGGCATCCCGGTTGGGTGATTTTCCTCACCATTCCGTTCTATTACTGGGTGGTGAGCACGCTGGAGGCCGACCCCGCGTATCGTGCGTGGCTGGTCGAGCGTTCCGAGATGGCGGAGGGCATTGCCTCGAGTTCCGCCTCGCGCGCCGCGACGGGGGTTGCTTCCGCTGAAGAGGCGGCAGCTCAAGAGCCGCCTTCCGCTGGCTCCATCGAAGCCTCGTCCGTTGAGGGAGGTGCCCGATGAGACTGGCGACGAGCACCTATATTAAGGTAGCGCTCATTGTGATTCTATGCCTGGCCGTCTGCAGCTGGCTTGGCGGGTGCGGGCGCAGCATCTGGCCCAGCTCGCTGTTCATGCCCGGTGGCGTTATCGGGTGCATGGGCGTTGGTGTGGTGGACGATGTCGCTGACGAAGTTCGTCAAGGCATTGTGGAGCGTGGCACCGTGGCGACCACCGATGAGGGCAGTCATTTCGAGATTGATGCCAGCGAGGTCAGCACTATCGAACTGAACTGGCTGGCGGGAAGGGGCACGGTGCTGGTGGTGCCCGACGACGAGACGGGCGGCAAGGTGCTCGTGGACGAGGTGGTGAACGGAGGCCGTGCGCCCGCGATGGTGTGCGAGACGGGCGGCGGCGTGCTGTCCATCAGCTACATGGAAGGTGGCGGCGGCCTTTCGGGGTGTGCGAGCATATCCATGGCGAGCAAGGACCTTACGGTGAAGGTGCCCGCATCGTTGGCTGAGCACCTGGCGATGTTCGAGCTGGAGGCGGCTTCGGGCCAGTACGAGGTGGAGGGCCTTACGTGCGAAGAGCTTGAGCTGGGCGTGGCATCGGGCAACGTGAACGCCACGGCCATGGCTGCCCAGCGTGCTTCGCTGAATGTGGCGAGCGGGCGCGTGTCGGTGCAGGGCTCGGTGGCCGAGCGTTTGGATGTTGAGATGGCCTCAGGTACGACCACGCTGTCATTGGGCGAGGGCGCGCCGACGGAGGTGGCAGGCAGCTTGGCCTCGGGAAAGTTGGTGTTGGAAGTTCCTGCGAGCACGCGCCTTGCGCCCAACATCGACAAAACGAGCGGCAGCTTCAACAACGAGCTCGCTAACGGGGGAGCCGGCAGCTCCGAAGGCGATGCGCCCGCGTGCTCCCTCGACTTCGATATTCTCAGCGGCAGCTTTACCGTGAAACCGGCGGCTTAGAAAAAAGTGGGACACCTTACCGGGTAAGGTGTCCCACCATGCGTTCTATTCGCTGCTGCCTAGCGCTGGCCGAACAGGTCGTCCAGGTTCAGGCCGCGGCCGTCCTGACCGTACTGGTCGCCGTAGCCGTAGCTGTTGCCGCCGTCCTGGCCGTAGCCGTAACCGTAGCCGTTCTCGGGCATTTGCTGCTCCTGCTGCTCCTGCGCCTCGGCGGCAGCCTTCTGGCTGGCGGCATCGTCGCCCAGGGTCACCTGCATCTCCTGCTCCTGGCCGTTGCGGTTCACCGTGAGCGTCACGGTGTCGCCCGGCTGCTCGCCGCGCACGGCCAGCATGAGGTCGCTCGCACTCTCCACCGCCTCGCCGTTCAGAGCCGTGATGATGTCGCCCTCCTGCAGGCCCGCGGCAGCCGCGCCCGAGTCTTCGGCCACGCCGGCCACGTAGGCGCCGCTCTCGGAGGCCAGGCCGAAGTTGCCGGCCATCTGGTCGTTCACGCTGGACAGGCTCACGCCGAGCTGGGCATGGGTGGGCGTCTCGCCGGCGATGATCTGGTTCGCGAGGTTCACCGCGTAGTTCGCGGGAATGGCGAAGCCCACGCCGGAGTAGTTGCCCGAGTACGAGGTGATGAGCGTGTTGATGCCGATGAGCTTGCCGTCGGAATCAACCATGGCGCCGCCGGAATTGCCCGGATTAATGGCCGCGTCGGTCTGAATCATGTTCGGATAGATAGTCGTCTCGCCCGAACCGCCCGACTGGAGCGACTCGCTCGCGTCCATGATCTGCGAGCGGCTCGTGGCGCTCACGATGCCCGTGGCCACCGACTGCTCCAGTCCGAACGGCGCGCCCAGGGTCATGACCCACTCGCCGACGTTCAGGTTATCGGAGTCGCCGATTTCCATAGGAGTGAGGCCGCTCGCGTCCTTGGCCTTCAGTACGGCCACATCCGATGAGGGGTCGGTGCCCACGAGCTCGGCATCGTAGGTGGTGCCGGCGATGGTCACCTTGAAGGCCGACCCGCCATCCACCACGTGGTTGTTCGTGATGAGGTAGCCGTCCTGGGTCATCACCACGCCCGAGCCGGTGCCCAGAGCCTGCAGCTGGCCGCCCGCATTGGCGTAGGTTTCCACGAACACCACCGACGGCAGGCACTTGGCTGCTACGGTTTCGGCCAGGGTGGCATCGCCGCTCGTGGCCAGGGCGGCCTGGGTGACGGGTGCCGGGCTGTTCGCGGCTTCGGCGGTTGCGGGATTGATGACCGCACCGTTGATGCCCAAGGCCAGCATGCAGGCCATGGCGGCACCGGCGAAGCCGGTGAGGAAGGTGCGGCTGCGCGCCTTCTTGGCGCCGGAGACGGCCTCGGCCACGGAGGCGGCCACCGAGCCGTCAATGTCGAAGGGTTGCGCGGTTGCGAGGATATCGTCGCGGCGGGCGTGGTTGCCGCGGATGGAGGGAGCGTTGTTGCCGTTGAAGTTCGTCATGGGTGATCTCCTTGTTCGAGGGGGTCGTGTTTGTGCTGGGGCGAACTCTAGCACGCGCAAACACGCCTTTTTCGCGGCGGCAACCCCTCGTCACGTCCCCGACACGCAGATACATCAGGTGGAGTAGTCCCTGGGTATGACGCGAAGATATGTACCGTATTCGGGACAGCAAAAATGGGACGCCTTACCGGGTAGGCTGTCCCGCTTTCGCAAAAAATGGGACGCCTTACCCGGTAAGACGTCCCATTTCGCGAAGCAGGAGCGGGGTGCTCTGCTTGATCGTTTCGCTCGTTTCCCTTCTGCGGTCCGCTACTCCTCGTCCAGGGTGATGCGGTCGATGCGAGCGGCCAGGTCGCTGCCGCGCTCGTAGAACTGCAGGTTCTGGTTGTGGGCGAAGTAGCGCTCACAACCGTGGTCGTTGATGAAGGCCATGCCTGCGCGGCTCACCGACAGGTCGGTTACCAGCATGAGCATCTCCTGGCCCTCGCCGAAGGCCTCTTCCACGAATTTGAACACGTTGTCGAGCGCTGCGGAGGCCGCATCCACCGAGGCGTCAAGCTCGTCCAAGCGCTCGTTGAAGCGCTCGCGCAGCAGGTCGAACGTGGCGCCGTCGGACAGCTCGGCCCCGGTGCGCAGCACCTCGTCCAAAAGCCCGATGGCGCGCTCGAAGGAGCGGTAGCGCTCTTCGGAAAGCAGGCTCGATGCGCGTTCCACATCGCGGGTATGCGCCAGCTCGGTGCTCGTGGCGCGAATGAGCGCAGCGGCATCGGAGGCGTCGGCTACGCCCTCGGCGGTCAGACGCCCCTTCAGGTCGGTCAGCACGCCGTGGGTGAAGGCGGCGGCCTTTTCCTCCATCACCGCCTGGCGCAGCACGCCCACGGTGGCGTCCACCACAAGCCCCATCACGGCCACGCGCTCATCGAAGGGCGCCCGCCGTGCGCGTTCGGCCAGGCCCACCTCGGCGGTGCCGTCCAAAATGCGGTCGATCTGGTAGTCGCTGCGGTATTTGGTGAACAGGTCGTAGTACATCGCGAACCGCTTCGCGATATCGGCGTTCTGCACGTACTGTTCCACCAGCAGCTCGTCTACCGCAAGGCCCTGGGCCTCGTAGAGCTTAATCATGGCCGACAGGTCGTCCCAGCCGCGGGCCGTCACGAACGACGCGCCGTCGGGGGTGGCTTCCACGGCGTAGAAGTGCCCGCGCTCGATATCCAGGTAGGTGATGACGGCCGGGTGCACCTCGCTGGCCACGGCGAACTCGCGCCACACGTCGTAGTCGGGCTCCACCTCGATGCGCTTCAGGCGGTCCCAGGTGGCAATGTCGAAATCGCGGGCCGTGCGGTTGTACTCGGGCGGGTTGCCGGCCGTGACCACAATCCAGCCGGCGGGTACCGCGTGACGCCCGAACACCTTGTACTGCAGAAACTGCAGCATGGCCGGCGTGAGCGTTTCGGACACGCAGTTGATCTCATCCAGAAACAGGATGCCCTCGGTGCGCCCGGTGGTTTCCATGGCCTCGTACACTGACGCGATAATCTCGCTCATGGTGTACTCCGACACCTGATATTCCTGGCCGCCGTAGGTTTTCGTGGCGATGAAGGGCAGGCCCAGCGCGCTCTGGCGCGTGTGGTGGGTCATGGAGTAGGACACGAAGCCCACTTCCAGTTCCTGGGCGATCTGCTCCATGATGGCCGTCTTGCCGATACCCGGCGCGCCCAGCAGGAACACCGGACGCTGCCGCTCGGCCGGCAGCAGGTAGTTGCCGAACTCGTCCTTGGTGAAGTAGGCCACCATGGCGTTTTTGATCTGCTGCTTCGCTTCACGGATGTTCATAGGGGCTCCTTAAGGGATGCGGGGGCGGTGACTGGCATGCTAGAGCTGGACGGCGACTCTCACAATGGCTCCTCTTCCAATACGAAGGTGTCGTCCAGTACCACTTTCATGGCCCATGGGGGCACAGGCGCGCTTGCGGCGGCGTCGTCGGAATCGAGGAACACGAAGGCGCTCTCGAAGGGCGGCCGCCGCGCGGGGTAGGTCCCCTGGCCGTCGGTGAAATAGATGAGGCCGCCCAAATCGTTCAGCTCGCCGGCGGCCAGGGCGTCTTCCACGAAGCGGAAGACGGGGCGGAAGTCGGTGCCGCCGAGTCCCTTGATGACGGGATTGTCGAGGTATCGCTCCAGATCTTGCAGGCAGGTGATGCGCGCCACGTCAGTGACGGCCGCGTCGCACTGCACGATGAGCACGTTCATCTGCGTGAAGAAGCTGGCCTCGTCGGCCAGGATAGAGTAGGTGCGCTCGATGAACTTCCGCACGAGGCCGTCTTTGGTGGAGGCCGAGGTGTCGATGGCGATGACGAAGTCGCGGATGCGCTTCTCCTCGGCGAACTCCACCGGCTCCACGAGCGGCAGGTTGCCGTAGAGGGAGAGGCCGTAGGTGTAGAAGACGTAGTCGAACTCGTCGTCGTTCACGCGGATCTGCTCGCCCATGCGCGCGAACTTCCGCAGGAAGGCGCGGTAGTCGTGCTTCTCGCGGGTGACCTTGCGCAGGTTCATGGCGAGGTTCGATCCCTCGATGCCCCACAGTTTCGCGTAGGCGTCCAGCTGGATGCCCATTTCCAGGGCGGCGTTCTCCCACTGCTCGCGGGAACGGTCCAGCTGCACGGTGTCGGCGAAGCGCTCGCCGATGGCTCGGGCGGCGTGCTCGGGCGCCTCCTTCTGGGTGATGTCGGCGGAGTCCATGGCGCGATGGGCCTTGTGCGAGTAGGGCACGTCGGCCGCCTCGTCGGGAATGTCCATATCGGTGCCGGGGGTGTCGGCCGCACCGGCGGCGGCGCTGCGCTGGCCCTCGCCCTCGGCCGCCTCGCCATCCGGTGCTGTGTCACCCTCGCCCTCGGCGATGACGATGGCGTGCCACGGGCGGTGATCGTCCACGTGGAAGCGCGCGCCCAGGCGGGCGAGCTCGTCGTCGGTGGCGCCGGCTTCGCGTCGGTCGCGCAGGGCGGCGTACACGCGCTCGGCGGTCATGAGGCCGGCCTCGGCGGCCATGCGCTCCAGCTCGGGGCGCGAGGCGGCAGCCTGGGGCGTGCGTGTGGCGGGCAGATCCAGCTGATCGATTACCGACTCCACCACCATGTCACAGGCGATGTCCCACAGGTCGGGCTCGACGTTCGCGCCCGGGTACAGATGCAGAAACACGTTGTGGAGCACCACGTGCAAGTAGGCGCGGCTGGCCTCGGCAGGGTCGGCTGCGTAGGTGCGTGCCCAGCGAGCGGGATCGAAGCGCAGGTGCGCGCCGTCGGTGGCCAGGGTGGCGCCGGGCTGTGGCAGGGGAGTCAGTCGGGCGAAGGCGGCGCTCATGAAGCGCAAGTTCACGAGCAGGCCGTTGCGCACGAGATCGAGCGCTTCCAGCGCCAGCGCCTCCACGTCGCTGCTGCGGTTGTCGCGCATGACTCCTCGCCTCCCCTCGCTGCGTTGTCTCTGAAAGCAGGACAAGTGCTGGAACTTCAAAAACCGAGCGGATTTTTGGCCAAAACCTCGAATAATGTACAAGCAGTTGGCCCGCAGCGCTCGCCCTGAAGGCGTTTTTCGCTCGATTTCACTGTCGAGGGAGCCGAAATCGGCCGTTTTCGATCTTCACGAGCTTTCTGCCTTGTACATTGCTCGGGTTTTTGGCCAAAAAGTCATTCGATTTTGAAAGTTGTTCCCGCTTGCGGCGTAGTGTAGCATGGGGCGCACACGGGGTAAACAGCCCCGCGGCCCCCGAATTGGGAAGGTGCACAAAATTATGAACACGGGCACGCTGGTCTTTCGCGACGATGCTACTTCCATAGACGACCTTGTTGCGCGCGTGCGCGAAAACCCTCTGCATATGAGTTTGGCCGATGTAACGGTGGAGGAACCCGGCCACGCCATCGAGGGGGAGAATTGGCGTCCGCAGCTGGCACCCTATAAGCCGTGGGTGCACGATGAGGCACTCGACGAGGCCGACGAGCTTGCCGGTACCGATGGCGACCTGCTCATCGTGGGGGCGCTGGGCATGGGCATCTCTGACGAGGAGCGCATGGCCCTCATCGGAGATGCGGTGCACGGAGATGCGGGGATGCGGGAGGCGGTGCCCGGAGGTACAGGGAAGCAGGACGAGCCTACTCGTGCGCTGACGCCCCACGAGTTGTGGACGCTGGGCCAGACGCCGCGCTGGACGCCACCTGAGGAGGCTGCTGCTGACCAGTGTCGTGAAACATCGGAATGCCGTGAAACAATCGAATCAGTCCGTGAAACATCAAATATCAACCGTGAAACATCTATCCAGACCTGTGAAACAATAGATGAGACCGCTGCGATACCTGATGAGCTGCGCCATTTTGCCACCAATGTGCCTCTGACGGTGCGGCGCGATGGCGATGGCTTTGCGGTGTCGGCGGTGCATCTGAGCGTATTGGCCGAACATGGGCTGCCCGCCGATAACCTGGTGGTTGTGGTGCCGTCGTCCATCGACGGCGCTCCCGTCACGCGCATTGCCTCGGAGGCTTTCGCCCGGCGCTTCACGAGCGGTGCTCACGTGCGCCTTCTGGTGGTGTCCGACACGGTGGAGGTGGTGGGTGCTCAAGCGTTCGGCTCGGTGTGCGCCGAGACGGTGTACCTGGGCGCGGGCGTGCGTACTTACGATCCTGCTCCGTTGGATCTGGCACTGCCGAACCCGCGGCTGGAGGCGCGTTGCTATCTGGTGAGCGCCGCCAACGAGCGTCTTGCCGTGCAAGACGGTTGCTTGCTGGAGAAGATGGGCGACACGAATGCAGACGTTGTGGGCGAGCGGTCTGGCGATGCGTGGCGGCTGCTGTTCGTGGAAGCTCCCTATGGGGAACGGCTCGCTCTTCCCGAGGGCGTGCGCGTGATGGGGCCGGCCGCCTTTGCGAAGAGTTGTCCGCCCCCGCGCGTGCTGGACGCTCCCGACTCGCTGACGCGGGTAGATGGCACGGTACATCCCGAGACCATCTGGCGAGGTAGTGACCGAGCCGTCCTCGCGCGTATGGTGCAGCGCTGTGGCGGTCGCGTCACCGATTTCCAAGCGGTAGAGGAAGACCAGTGTTGGTACGACTTCGCCGACGGCGAGGCTCGGCTCGTGGCCGGACCGCCCGCGCCTGACTCAGTGTCGCGGCGCTTCTCGTCGGCCGCCCATGCGCGGGTGCGGAAGGGCGCAGCGCTCTCGCCCCGCGAGATTGCCGCGGAAGCGGCGGCCGCCATGGTGGCGCCCGTGCCTGTGACCGACCGGTTGGCGCTGCCCCGCATGGTTCAGGGTATGCCTCTCACAACCATTGCCGAGCGCGCTCTCATTACGGCACCTGCCACGCTGGCGCTCCCCGACACGGTGCGCACAGTGCACGACGGAAACGCCTGCAAGGGCACGCGCAAGCTCATGTTGCCCGCGGGCCTGCAGTCCATCGGTGCCCACTGCTTCTGCTCGCGCAGCCTGGTGGGACCGGTGCTCATTCCCGCAAGCGTGGTGAGCATCGGCGAGGGGAGCTTCGAGTACGCCGTAGTGCGGCTGGAGGCAGCCGATGCGGTGGTGCACGTCACATCAGACCAGCTCATAAGCTGCTTTACGAAAGCGGCCGCAGGCGGCGTGCCCTTCGACTTCGCCCGCTACGATGACCAGCTGCTCGTTGGCCGCGGACTGCCCGATCACCTGGGTGCCCTGCTGCATCGCGTGGCGGCCCCCTTCCACCTGGCGCCCGAGATGCGCACTCGCATCGTGGATGCCGTGCGCGATCGCGCGGCCGATGCCGTGGCCTACGTGGCCCGCGAGGGCGACATCGCCATGGTGCGCGCCCTGGCTGAGGCGGGTTTCCTGGACGACGCGGCGCTGTTCGACCGCCAGATCGAGCGCCTTCGGGCCAGCAACCGCACCGATTGCGTGCTCTTCCTCATGAACTGGCAGCACGACCGCACCCAGGCCGCCCGCGCCTCTGCACCCCAGCGCGCCCGAGACCGCTTCGCGTTGTAGGCGGGTGGGGCGCGAGGCGCCTGCCCGTTATCGCGGGCGACAGCGGCGTTTATCGGTCTTGGCAAAAGTTGCAAAAGATGCAAAAATTGCAAAAGATGCAAAAGATGTCAAGGAGTGATGATGGCGAGCAATCCCTTTACCCCGACCTTTGGAGTTGTGCCCGCGTTTATGGCGGGGCGCGAGGACATCACCAGTGAATTGCTTGCAGCTCTGGAAGAAGGCGTGGGCAATCCCAATCTCACAACGATCATCTCCGGCGCGCGCGGCACGGGGAAGACGGCGCTGCTCACCTACCTTGCCGATGCGGCCCAGGCGCAGGGATGGGTGTCAGTTAACGTATCGGCGCTTCCGGGGATGCTTGAGGAAATCGTTCAGCAGGCTTATGCTGCGAGTGCCCATCTGATAGATACAAGCGCATCGGCGAAGCTGGCGAGCTTGAAGCTGGGCGATATCGCTGAGGTGCAATTCGCTGACCCTTTGGAGGTGGCTCCCACGTGGCGCATTCGCATGGGTGAGATTCTTGATGCCCTCGCGGAAACGGACACGGGACTTCTTATCACCGTAGATGAGGTGCGCGACGATCTTGACGAGATGGTCCAGCTCGCCTCTGCGTTCCAGCATTTCGTGCGCGAGCGGCGCAAGGTGGCCCTGTTTATGGCGGGGCTGCCGGCCCATGTCAGCGCTCTTTTGCAAGACAAGTCCGTCTCGTTTCTGCGTCGTGCCAATTTTTACAGCATCGGCATCGTCTCCGACTTCGAAGTGGAGGAGGCCCTTGGCAAAACCTTCGACGAAGGCGGTCGGGAGGCGACGCCCGAGGCGCTTAAGGAAGCCGTTCAGCTCATCGGAGGCTTTCCCTATATGATGCAGCTCGTCGGCTATCGTGCCTGGAACGCTTCGCCGAATAGCCCGCTCGTCTCGGAGGAGGATGTCCTGGAAGGCTCGCGATTCGCCCGCAACGATTTGCAGCGAAAGGTATTCGATACGACGTTCCGCGAGCTCTCGAAGGGGGATGTGCGTTTCCTTGCTGCCATGCTGGAGGACGAAGGTCCCAGCGAGCTTGCAGACGTGGCACAGCGTCTGGGCAAGAAGAGCAACTATGCTTCGCAGTATAAGCGACGTTTGCAGGAGCAGGGTATTGTCGGCGACGTGGGCCAAGGGCGCATCCGCATCGAACTGCCTATGTTCAAGGATTATCTTCGCGAGCAGCTTCTGTAGAATTGCCAGATCAGACTGAACGTTTTACAGTAATGATAAAACACGATAAAAGTTGATAAAAGAAGCTGCACGGGAGAGGATTCGCGTAGCCTGGGGAGGGTAAGGATGCCTGCTGCGCGGGCATCAGATGGCTTAGGCGATGGGCGCAACGGATGCGGGGCGCCCCTACACCGTGAGCAGACGGGCGCAGTCGGCGACGCACTGCTCGAAAACGGCCTCGTAGGACGATTCCGCCGGCGTCTTGTCGTGAACGACCCCGAAGCCCCAGCGGGAATTCTCCAGCGGCAGAGGACGGATGTCGTCGTGGCAGGAGAACGCGGCCAGGGAACTCATGTAGGGCAGCGAGAACCCGAGTGCCCGTCCGCGGGCCACCTCCTCGTAGATCCACATGAGCTCGCTGCGTTCGATAATTGTGGGCGGTTCCAATCCCTCGTCGTCCATCCGCGCGATCAGCTGCTGGTAGCACTTGAACCCATGGCCCGGCATGGCGATTGTTTGTCCGGACAAGTCGGCGAAGGCGAGGCTGTCTTGGGCGAACAAGGGGTTATCGCTGCGCACCCATAGGCAAAGGTGCGTTGCGTACACCTCGTGGAAGACGAGGTCGCCGCGTGCGGGGGAGACGAGCAGTCCGCAATGGTAGCGGCCCTGCGTGATGAAGTTCTCGCAGTCGTCGTCGGGCATCTCGATGAGCGTGAGCTGCGCTTCGGGACAGTGCTGGCGGAACGACTCTTTGAGGCAATCGCCGATAAGACCGACGATGCCCAGTGAGGTGGGAACCTCGAAGCTGAAAGCGCCCTTGTCGGAGATCTCATCGAAGCTGCGCATGAGGGCCGCTCGTTCGCGGCGCATACTCGCCGCATAATCGTAGAGTCGATCCGCGTAGGGAGTGGGGGTGCGCTGTCCCGCTACATCGGTGGCGAAGAGTGTGACGCCGAGCTCCTTCTCCAGATTGCGGATGGCCTTGGAGAACCCCTGGGGAGACATGGGTATACGCGCTGCGGCCGCGCTGAAGTTGGGCGATTCGTACGCCAGCACGAAATAATCGATACGGTCTTCGAACATGAGCCCTCCCCTTAAGACCCCTTGCGTTCCGAACTTAATTCTAAACCCTGAGCAGGGAACTTTGCGAAACTTCTAGTTTCAAGAACCAAACAATCAGCTACAGCGAAAGACCTTCCCAAAGGGTTTGGGATTGTCAATAATGCCGTACCATCGCAGGAAAGGGACTGCGATATATCTCACATGAGACACAGGAGGGTACAACATGATCAAGCAGAGCAACCTGAGCCGCCGCTCGTTTCTGACCGGGGCCGGTCTTGTGGCAGCAGGCGTTGCCGGGGCCGGCCTGGCCGGCTGCGCGCCTCAGGCCCAGGACAGTGCCACAGAGCCCAAGGGTACTGATGACCTGGCTTCCACCGGTGAGGGCGATGCTGCGGCGTCTGCCGAGGCCGACATTTGGAAGATCGCCGAGCTGGGCGAGCCGACCGAGACCATCCAGGCCGACGTGTGCATCGTCGGTGCGGGCGGTACGGGCACGGCTGCGGCGGTACAGGCCATCGATTTGGGGCTCAAGCCCATCGTCATCGAGCGCATGGACGGCTACGGCGGCTCCTTCGTGGGCACCGAGGGCATGACGGGCCTCGAGACCAAGTACACGTCGGGCGAGAACTGCCCCATGTTCGCGGGCGCCTACAACCCCGACCAGCCCTATGGTATCAAGAACGCCATGAACACCTGCCTGAACTTCCATCACTGGATTCCCCAGCATAAGCTGTACGAGAACTTCTTCGGCCAGATGAACGAGACCATCGACTGGCTCGAGGGCCATGGGCTCGAGTTCGCCGAGATCATCGCCATCGGCGCCGGCCCGAAGATCTGGCACGTGTACGACAAGGGCGACGATGCCAGCCCGGGCGGCCACTTCATGATGACCTTCGGTGCCGAGGCCGACCGCTTGGGCGTCGAAGCCCGCTTCCGCACCTTCGGGCGCCAGCTCGTCATGGAGGACGGCAAGGTGGCCGGCCTGCTCGCCGAGGACGACAAGGGCAACGTCATCAAGGTTGAGGCTCCGGTCGTCGTCATCGGCACCGGCGGCTACGCCAACAACTCCGAGTTCCTCTACGGTGTATCCGAGACGAAGAACGTGAACATCCAGGCGCTGGGCATGGACTGCCGCGATGGCGATGGCATCAAGATGGCCAAGGCCGCCGGAGCCGCTATGGCCGAGGGCCTCGGCACCGTTATGTGGTGTGGGCCGGTGACCCTGGGCGCGGTGACCGCCACCTGGACCACCGACGCCTATTCCGCTGGCGTGCAGCCGACGCTGTGGCTGAACCAGAACGGTGAGCGCTACTGCAAGGAAGACCTGTGGATCGACGACTTCGCCGGCGCTGGCATTGCCGTGCGCAACCAGGAGCGCACTTTCGTGCTGTTCACTGAGGCCGACATGGTGCGATGGGAGACCGAGGGCCCCGATGGCCAGGTGTTCTCCTTCGGCACCCCGGGCACGCCTCTGGCCGAGGCCCGCGAGGTGCTGGCCGCTTCCGAGGGCTGCCACATCGGCGATGACCTGGCTGCGCTCTGCGCGGAGGTCGGTCTGGACGCCGCTGCTGTGCAGGCGACCGTGGACGAGTACAACAAGGCCTGTGCCGCCGCGGCCGGCCTTGACGGCGAGGACACCTCGGCCGACGAGGAGTTTGGCAAGCGCGCCAAGTACATGCACGCCGTGGACGCTGGCCCCTACTGGCTGTGCGAGGTGGGCGACGGCTTCTATACCACCTGCGGTGGCATCAAGGTGAACGAGAACACCGAGGTGCTCGATGAGGAGGGCCAGGTCATTCCGGGTCTGTACGCCGGTGGCTCCGATGCCGGCGGCCTCTATGGCGACTCCTACGATGTGAAGTTCGCTCCCGGCTCTCAGGCCGCATGGGCGGTGAACTCGGGCCGCCTGGCCATCAAGAACGCCAAGGAATACCTCGGCAAGTAGCGCATTCGCGAACAGCGCCTGCCCCCACCCCTCCCTCAGGGCAGGCGCCTGCCATAACTCGAGAGGCCTCACCGGTTTGCAGCTGGCGGGGCCTCTCGAGCTGTATGGTCTGGAAAAGATGCTTTTTTGGGCAGGGCTACTTGGAAAACGTGCTTTTTTGGGCACTCATAAATTTGAGCATGAACTGGTGATATATGAGAAAATACCAGGTCAACGGCATGTACAAATAATCACATTTTCCAATCCTTCGGGGTGTCAAAGGGCGGCCGCAAGCGTGAAGACAAGGCCGCAGCCGGCTGTCGTTAGTCCTCGCGTTCGAACAAGTCGAGGAGCTCCTGGCGTGTTCCAACGGCGCACTTGCGGTAAATGTGCTTGACGTGGGTTTTCACCGTACCGGTGGTAACGAACAGCGCATCGGCGATATAGGGAAGGCTGCGGCCGCGCACCAGATACTCCAACACCTCCGCTTCGCGCTTGGTAAGGCCGAATCTCGCAACGAAGGATTCCGTGTGGCTCGCTCCGTCGTCAGGTGCTGATTGCCCGGCGCCATCTGCCTCAATACCTGCGGAGCGAGCGTCGGTCGGCTCGGTGCCGCCTCGTCTCGCCGCCGCCACCTTGCCCGCATGGTCGGTGCCAGGCGCATCCTCGTCGTGCGCGAGCTCTTCCGCGACGAGCCTCTCATCGCCGCCGTGATCCGCTGCGCTCTTTTCCTTCACGCTCACCACCACAATGAATAGCAGCAGAACACCCACAGCGCAGGCGATTTCCAACCAGGTGATGTTTCCGCTTCCCAGGCGGTAGAACTGCTTGCCCAGCACATTGCCCGCCAAAACTACCGCCGAGATGAGCCCCTGCCCCACGCTGAAGGAGAGTAGCGGCGCCAAGCCCTCCCGTTGGGTGCTCTGAGTGACCAGCACATATACGAGCACCTGCAGGAACATGGCACAACCTTGCACCAGGGCGCCTCCCATGGCTAGACCCGCCTCGCGCAGGGCCAGGATAATGAGCAGCCCGGCCACGACGAATGTCACCGTTGTCCGATACAGGTTGAGCACGGCCAGGGTGCGCCGCTCCGCCGTGAAGGGCACGAGCGCCATAATGGCCACGAAGAAGCAGACAGTCACACCGCCGGCGAACAGGCTGTCGGCGGCCTCGTACGATGTACCCATGATTGTGGAGGATATGAAATTCCCGATGAACGCTGCCAGAATGATGGCGCTCATCGGCCGCCAGGGCAAAAGCCGTGCTTCCCAGCTACCGGCGATGATTTCCCCAGGCATAAGATCGGGTCCCGCGGTTGGAGAGGGAAAAACCTCCCAGGAAAGGTGGTGTCGTCGAGCTGCATCCTCGGTGCGCAGCCCCATGGAGACAAGCGGAAGCGCCGCGACGATAATGGCTCCGACGGTGCCCGAAGCGAAGTGCGATACGACGAGGTACACAACGTAGGCGAAGAGAAACGACAGGATGATGATGCTCGGGGCATGGCGAAAGTCGAGCGAGTAGCGTGCGCCCCAGGCCGACCCGCACAGGGTGCCGGCTACGCCCGTGGCAACGCCCAGCGCCACGACGGCGCCGATCTGCTGTGCTTGCAGCAGCCACGGAAGGGCCAAGGAGACGCCTGCCATAACCACGGCCGCTCCGAGGAGAACGCCGGGTCCCAGGGCCACGGGGCGCCGTCGCGAGAAAACGACGAGCAGCACGGCGGTAGCGACCACGGCGGCTTGGGAGGCGAAAAAGCCGAACTCGAGCCCCACGCTGGCATGGGATGCTGGGTTGGTTATAAGCACGGGGCTTAGGTAGCACAGGAAACCCCACGCCCAGAGCGCGCCCGAGCCCGCAATAGTCTCTATCAAGGCTCCCCACTGCCTATGTCGCTGCTGCCTTGTGGGCCGCTCGCCTCTCGCTGCCATAGTTCCTCCCTCGGTTTTCGCGTGATTATCCTATCGCACTATTAAGGTAGCAGGTGGGGGAATTTCCTGAAGAATAGCGCATGTGAACAGGGTATACGCAAAAATCTCCCGTTTCGGAGGATGCGGGTGCAGCCCCGTTCCGCCACACTGTGCGCTTGTGGGGCCCACGCGTTGGGGAAAGCGCGACGGGCGGCGCGAAGGGCGCCGACCCGCAGGGCCATTGCTACTGGAGGGAGCAAGTATGGAAAACGAGAAGAACACACTGCCGACTGATCAGTCTGCCCACGGTCTGCGCGGGGTGAGCCGCCGCGCCTTCTTGTCGGGCGCCGCGGTGGCCGCTGGTGCCGCCGCCGTGGCCGGCCTTACCGGCTGCGCGCCCCAGGCTTCGGGCGAGACTGCTGCCGCTGCTGGAGCTGCTGCGTCTGACGAGCCTATGGCCGCCACTGGCGCCATGCAGACCACCGACCCCTCGAAGGCCGTATGGCCCGTGGTGGAGGAAGTGGAAGTCGGTTCCGCCGGCGAGGGCGAGATCGCCTTCGTGGCCGAGCCCATTGCGGCTGACGAGATTGTGGACACCCACGATGTGGACGTGGTCGTGTGCGGCCTGGGTCCCGCGGGCGACGCTGCGGCGCTCTCTTGCGCCGAGCAGGGCCTGACGGTTGTGGCCGTGGAGAAGCAGTCGGTGGGCAACTACAACTCCGCCACCATCGGTGGCACGAACTCCAAGCTGCATCAGCACTGGGGCATGACCTACGACGCCGATGCCTGGATTTCCGACGCGATGGTGGACAACGCCTTCCAGGGCGACATGACGCTGTTCCGCCATTACCTGGAGAAGAACGGCGAGGCGGTGGACTGGTACATCAGCCACTTCGACAACCAGAACCTCGACGACTATCCGCTGACTTTCGCGGCCGGCGACTTCCCGGACTTCCGCGACGAGTGGGATAAGACCTCGCTCTCCCGTTCCTGGAACACCTCGCTGAACCTGCCCTATCCTCCTGGTGAGCTGGCGGGCATTCTCGCCGGCATTCTCACCGAGGCGGGCGTGGAAATTCGCTACAGCACGCCTGCCTGCCAGCTGGTGACCGACGATGCGGGCAAGGTGACCGGCGTCATCGTGAAGAGCGATCAGGGCTATGAGCAGTACAACTGCGCTAAGGGCGTCGTGCTGGCCACGGGCGGTTACGAGTTCAACCAGCAGATGCTCAAGGAGCGCTGCCGTCCGCGCGGCGTGCCGGGCCACTGGCTTACGGGTGCGTTCGGCAACACCGGCGACGGCCTGCAGATGGGCGTGGCCGTGGGGGCTGCCGAGGATGAGTTCCCGCAGCCCATCATGCTGGATCCCGAGCAGCTCATGCCCTACCTGCGCGTGAACAAGCTCGGCCGTCGCTTCACGCCGGAGTACGAGCCCTACGGTCATCTGGCCATGGCCATTCAGGCGCAGCCCGGTACCTACGACTTCTACGTGGTCGATAGCGCCATCGGTGAGAAGATCGACAAGATCTGGACGCCGAGCTCTTCCTGCTACGGCCCCAAGGAGGTGTGGGTCGGTGCCGCCACGAGCGAGAACGCCCTGAAAGCCGATACGCTGGAGGAGCTGGCCGAGCTCATGGAGGTGCCCGCCGACGAGTTCGTGGCCACCATCAACCGCTGGAACGAGATGGCCGCCGCCGGCAAGGATGAGGACTTCAACTTCCCCGGCGAGATGATGATGACTATCGACACGCCGCCGTTCTACGCCACGAAGGAGTACGCCGACGGCCTGTGCACCGCGGGTGGCCTGCTGGTAGACACCGCGTGCCGCGTGCTCGACAAGGACCGCCAGCCCATCGAGGGCTTGTTCGCGGCCGGTATCGTGTCGGGCGGCATGTTCTACAACACCTACCCGCACAACCTGAACTGCCTCTCCCACACACGCAACTGCCTGATGGGTTACACCATCGGCCAGGTGCTTGGCGGCAAGGAGGCCTAAGGGCTGCTGCTCGATCACCTCGGTGCATTCACCGGCCGGGTGCCACCCTCCCTGCGCCCGGCAGAAAGCCCGCGACCCTTTTTGGGTTGCGGGCTTTTTTGATGGGCTGGGACCTTGGGCAGTGTTTTCGCGTCGCAGCTGAGTTCCTAGTGCCCTTCGGGCTCGAAGCGGTCTACGAGGTCGATAAGCTCCTGGCGCTTGTGGATGTCCAGCTTCACGTAGATGCGTTTGGAATGGGTGCGCACGGTGTTCTCGGACACGAACAGCAGTTCGGCGATATGGGCCACGGTGTTGCCGCGGGCGATGAGCTCGGCCACCTCGGCCTCGCGGGCCGACAGGCCGTAAAACTCTCGCACGGACGCCATCTGCTTGGACAGGCGGTCGCGGAAAGCGGTGCCATCGCGGAGGGTTCCCGCACTGTCGCTCGTGGCGGGGATTGCGGCACTCGTAGTTGCATGCGTTCCGCTTGCGCGGTCGCCCGCAGCGTTTTCCGTACCTTCGGGGGAGGGGGCGGCGGAAGGTGCCGAAGCGCGCGTCTCGTTCGTGGTGGCGCTCGTGTCGCCGCCCGAGGCGAAGGTTCCGGGGGTTTGCGGCTCGGGGACGCCCGCCGCTCCGCCGGCCGCTGCGCTTTCGCCCGCTGCGCCGCCGTTCGTCTCAGCGCGCGCGTCCGCAGCCTCTTCCGCCGAGCGCCTCGCCGGTATGCCGCGGCGTTCCAATGCCAGAAGCTCTATCTCGTCGGGCGCGCTGCTTGCCAGCACGCGCCGGAAGCCGCCCTGGCCGATGAAGTACATGATGCCCAGCAGGTACAAGGCCGCCACGGTTACGAGGGTCAGCGGCGGCAGTCCCGCCACGCTCAGCGATTCCACGAAGCGTCCGCCCAAGAACCCCACGTCGTGCAGGCCGTACATGATGCTGCCGAATGCGCCGTAAATGAACACCGGATTGATGCCGCCATCGCGCGACACCTGGGCGCACTGGATCATCATGAGCATGATGGCCATGCTCCACAGCGCGTACAGGCCGGCGGCGAGCGCTTCCGCATAACCGGAGCTCAAAAGCGGCAGCAGCAGAAACGCCGTGGCCACAATGGGGAAGAACACCCGGTACAGCGCGCCGATGCTGATGCGTAGGTTCTTCGTGGCCCACAGCGCGAGCAGGACGAGCGATGCCGCCAGCGAGGCGGTCATAGAAAGCGCGTTCACGAAGGTGCCCACGGTGGGGTCGCCGATGGCCAGCGATCGCATGATGCCGGTGCACAGTCCCAGCGTGCCCAGCGACAGGGCCGGCCGCCACAGCGTCGAGAGCACGTGGCGATAGGTACGCGGGTGCTCGCGCGGGGCATCCTCGAACATGGGCTGGTCAAGGTCGATGGTGCGGCTCTTCAGCACCACGGCCAGGCCGAACAGGGGCAAGAACACGCAGGGGATGAGGTAGGCGGTCACAGCTACGGGAATAAGGTACAGTGCGAAGTACAGCACCGCCGCCCAGGCCGTGCCGGCGATGAGGTTGCCGATGCCCTCGCGAGCGTCCTGGCTGGCGAACAGCCGCTGCCACAGCATATAGAAGCCGGCCGAACCCACGCCCAGCAGCGCGCCGCCCGCACCCGCCAGGGGCACTGCCGCGCCAGGCAGGTACAGCGCGCCGACGAGCAGGCACCAGCCGCCCATGTAGGGAACGGCCACGGCCTTCACCATGAAGCGCCGCGTCTCGGTGGGAAAGAAGTAGGTGCCTGCGGCACTGGCGAGGAAGGTTAGCGTGAAGGCGAGCGACTCGGCGCTGAAGAACCACAGCAGCACTTCGGGCGTTTGGAAGCCGAGGGGCAGAAACGGGAACACGCCGCCCCAGACGCTCGCGGCGTTGATGGCAAGGAACAAGCCGTAGCCGAGCGACGCCACGTTCGGGCGCAGCAGCCTGCCGACCGTGCCCAGATTCACATCTCCCCCTCTTCCCGTTTTCAGTGCGACACCCTGCCCGACAACCCTGTCCCAGTGGGACACCTTACTCGGTAACGTGTCCCAGTCAGTATACCGTGGCGGCAGGGTTTCAGGGTAGGGGTAATAGGGAAAGATAGGGAGGGTGACCCTTTCTGATCAGGTAAAATGGCAAAATCACACGGAGTATGTGACACGCTTTGCATTGCCGGGAGCCTATGATTCGAACCGTCGGGGGTGCCGGGAAGCGCCCCGATGGGCGAAGGCGCTGAGGAGAGCGCCCAAGCTCGGCCGGGCGGCAAGGTCGCCGCGGCCCGAGAGAGGAAACCCTGAGAGGAAAGGGAGGGACCATGACGAACTCCGAGAAGACTTCGGTGTCCCGTCGTACGTTCATGAAGGGATCGGCGCTCGCCGGCCTGGGGGCTGCGGTAGGCAGCGCGGGCCTGTTCGGTTGCGCGCCGGCTGCCGGTGGCGACGCCGAGCTGGCTGAGACGGGCGAGGGTGCCGCCGACGAGAAGATCGTCTGGACGCACTGCCATGTGAACTGCGGCGGCGCCTGCGTGCTGCAGTGCCACGTGGCCGACGACGAGATCGTCTCTGTCGAGTCCGACAACACCGGTGACTCGTCCTTCGGCGGCTTCCAGGCCCGCGCCTGCCTGCGCGGCCGCTCCATCCGCCGCTGGATCAACGGCGAGGATCGCCTGAACTACCCCATGAAGCGCGTGGAGGGCACCAAGCGCGGCGAGGGTAAATACGAGCAGATCAGCTGGGATGAGGCTCTGGATACCATCGCGTCGGAATTCAAGCGTATCACCGAGACCTACGGCAACGAGTCGGTGTTCATTCAGGAGTGCTCCGGCGTCGAGCAGAACGTGATGATGAACAACCCCTGGTTCCGCCTGTTCAACCTGTGCGGTGGCGTGGTCACCCGCTACGGCAACTACTCCAACGGCGCGCTGACCTTCGGCGCCCAGCTCTACACCTACGGCGGCGGCTGGGGCAAGCGCTCCTTCAAGACGCTGGCCGAGGGCGAGCTTGTGGTTATGTTCGGCAACGCCCCCTGCGACACCCGCATGGCCGGCGACGGTCACGGTTACGACCTCGTGGTGGCCATGGAGCAGAAGAACGTGCGCGTGATCTCTATCGACCCGCGTCGCAGCGAGATCGCCACGAACCGCGACGTAGAGTGGATTCCCATCCGCCCCGGCACCGACGCGGCGCTCGTGGCCGGCATCGCCCATGAGCTCATTGCTGCCGACCTGGTGGACGTCGACTTCCTCCACAAGTACTGCGTCGGCTACGATGAGGAGACGCTGCCCGAGGGCGCGCCGAAGAACAGCTCCTACTATGCCTACATCATGGGCACCGGCTACGACAAGGTGGAGAAGACCCCGGCGTGGGCGGCGGCCATCACCCAGATTCCCGAGGCCCGCATCATCCAGCTCGCCCATGAGATCGGCGAGGCGAAGCCCTGCTTCATCTGCCAGGGCTGGGGTCCGCAGCGCCGCACCAACGGCGAGACGGCGGCTCGCGCCATCGCCCTGCTCCCGCAGCTGGTGGGTCAGGTGGGTCTGCCCTCCACGAACTCCGGTCTGCGCGAGGGCAACGGCGGCTTCGAGCTGAACTCGCTGCCGACCGGTGACAACCCCATCGAGGTGAAGTTCCCCAACTACCTGTGGCCCGAGGCCATCAAGGACGGCACGAAGCTGACGGCCCTGAACGCCGGCATCCAGGGCGCCGACGCGCTGCCCGCGCCCATCAAGATGATGATCAACTACGGCAACAACATGCCGGCCAACCAGAACGGCGACATCAACTTCACCACCGACATCCTGCGCGACGAAACCCTGTGCGAGTTCATCGTCTGCTACGACGTGGTGATGACCGACTCGGCCAAGTACGCCGACATCATCCTGCCCGACCTGACGCCTCAGGAGACCTGGACGCTGTCCACCCAGGGCGAGAACAACGACACTCAGGGCATCTGGTTCGGCCAGCCCACCACCTCCGCGAAGTTCGAGCGCCGCGAGGTGTACGAGGTGTGCGCCGACCTGGCTGAGCGCCTGGGCGTGGGCGATGCCTACACCGACGGCGGCAAGACTCGCGAAGATTGGTGCCGCGAGCTGTACGAGGAGTTCCGCGCCGAGAACCCTGACGCCCCCACCTGGGAAGAGGGTCTGGCGGCTGGCCTGTGGAAGAAGGACATGGAGGTGGACAACGCCACCGACCCGTTCATCGAGGACCCGGCGGCCAACCCGCTGGAGACCGCTACGGGCAAGATCCAGATCTACTCCCCCGAGCTGGCCGAGTTCGCCGCGACGTGGGAGGTTCAGGAGGGCGACGTCATCTGCCCCATCCCGATCTACGTGCCCGGCTTCGACGGTCCGGACTCCAATACCGAGGAGTACCCGATGCAGTTCACGGGCTACCACACCAAGGCCCACACCCATTCCAGCTACGCGAACAACCAGGTGGTGCAGGACGCCCATCGCCACAACATCTGGATCAACCCGCTGGACGCCGACGAGCGCGGCATCAAGACGGGCGATACGGTGCGGGTTTACAACGACCACGGCGAGATTCTCATCGAGGCCTGCGTGACCAACCGCATCATGCCCGGTGTGGCGGCCATTCCGCAGGGCATGTGGCATGACGCCGACATGGACGGCGACCGGGTGGACCGCGGCGGCTGCATCAACACGCTGACGAGCCGTCACTGCACGCCCGTGGCCAAGGCCACCGGCCAGCACACCATCATCGGCCAGATCGTGAAGGCGTAAAGGGGGACTTACCATGACTTACGGATTCCATTTCGACGGCACGCGCTGCACCGGCTGCAAGACCTGCGTGCTGGCCTGCAAGGATAAGAACGACCTGCCCTGCGACCTGAACTTCCGCAACGTCTACGAGTACGGCGGCGGCACGTGGTCCCAGGATGAGTCCGGCTGCTGGACTCAGGACACCTTCACCTACCATGTGTCGGTGGCCTGCAACCACTGCGACATGCCGGTGTGCATGGCGAACTGCCCGCAGGGCGCCATTGAGAAGGACCCGCTCACCGGCGAGGTGAAGAGCGATCCGGAGAAGTGCATCGGTTGCGGTACCTGCGCGAACAGCTGCCCCTACGGTGCTCCGAAGGTGGATACCGAGGCGATGAAGAGCGTGAAGTGCAACATGTGCATCGAGCGCGTGGAAGAGGGCAAGCTGCCCATCTGCGTGGAGGCCTGCCCGCTGCGCGCCCTGGACTTCGGCGAGATCGATGAGCTGCGCGCGACCTACGGCGACGTGGCGGAAATCGCGCCTCTGCCGGCCGCGAGCGAGACGACCCCGAACCTGGTCATTACCGCACCGACTGCGGGCAAGCCGGTGGGCGACACCACGGGCGCGGTTCTGAACGAGCTCGAGATTATGTAGCAACCCGAGGTGGCTTTCTGCTGCAGCAGGCGGCGCGACGGCAGTCGGCAGCAGCGCGACCTCAAGCGCCAATCGGCGCGACGTACGGCGGGCGGGGGTTCACCCTCGCCCGCCTCGCTTGGTACAATGGCCCCGAAGGGAAGGGGGCGAATATGCAGTACGGATTCCATTTCGACGGCACGCGGTGCACGGGTTGCAAGACGTGCGTGCTGGCATGCAAGGACGCCCACGATCTGCCCTCCTCGGTGGCGTTTCGCCAGGTGTACGAGTATGGTGGCGGCTCGTGGCAGCGCGACGAGGCCGGTTGCTGGATTCAGGACACCTTCGCCTATCACGTCTCGGTCGGCTGCAATCATTGCGGCAATCCGGTTTGCGTGCGCGTGTGCCCCACCGGTGCCATGCACAAAGACGATGCGGGCCTGGTGAGTGTGGATGCGGCCCGCTGTATCGGCTGCGGCTACTGCGAGCTGTCGTGCCCCTATCGTGCCCCGAAAGTCGACCGGGCCGCGGGCCATTCCGTGAAATGCGACGGGTGCGCTGCGCGGGTAGAAGCGGGAAAGGCTCCCATCTGCGTGGAGGCCTGCCCGCTGCGGGCCCTGGACTTCGGGCCCATCGACGAGCTGCAGCAGCGTTATGGCCGCGAGCGCGATCTGCCCCCGCTGCCCGATGCTACGGCCACGGCGCCGAACACGGTGATCACAGCGCCGCACGCGTTCGCTGCCGATCCCGAGCGGGTACGGCGCGACGGGCGCGTCGCGAACGGCTACGAGATTGTGTGAGGCAGCGGTCTTTCCGCTGGTGAAGAGAGGATCGAACGTGACTGCATCTGAAATGTTCGAAAATACCGGGGAAGAGGCTGCAGCCGAGCTCGAGGCTATCGCCTTTGCGGGGTCGGCCCTGGCGCCCTTCTTTCTGAACGATCCGCGCACCGGGGAGGCAGCCGACGCATTTGCCGCCCTGGCCGAGCTGGATGTGGAAGCCGCGGCCGCGGAATGGCCCTTCGTCGATGCCGATAACGCCGCCGACGCCTTGGGCTTTATGGTGCAGGGCTTGGCTGCGGGTGCCGACAACGAGGCGCTGGTCTGGGAATATCGCCGCCTGTTCGTGGGACCGGGGCATCTTCCGGCGGCTCCATGGGGGTCGGTCTACACCGACCGCGATGCGGTGGTGTTCGGCGCGAGCACGCTGGCTCTGCGCGCGTGGATGGCCGCGAACGGCATTCGCCGCACCACCGACGAGCGCACTCCCGACGATCATATCGGCCTCATGCTTGCTCAGCTGGCCTTTCTCGCCGTCGAACGTCCCGATCTGGTGGACGGCTTCCTGCGCGATCACTTCCTCACCTGGGCGCCCCACTACCTGGAGGCGCTCGAGGTTGCGACGACGCACCCCTTCTACGAGGGTCTTGCCCGCCTCACGCGCCTGACCCTTGCCGGTATGGAAAAGGCCCGCGGGCTTTCGGTCGTCACGCCGCGGTTCTATCGCTAGGAGGTGGCCATGGGCGGGTTTTCCTTCGCGTGCAACGAAATTACGCTGGTGCTGTTTACCACGCTGGCGCCCGCGGGGGCGGTGGCCTACCTTATCATGGGGCTTCCGATGCTGGCCGGTCGGGTGCGCGGCGATGCAGCGCGACGACTGAACCAGTGCACCTGCGTGCCGCTCGTGGTGGCCATGGTGGGGCTTATCGCCTCGGCGACGCATCTGGGGAACCCGTCCAACGCGCTGTACGTGTTTGCCGGCGTGGGGCGCAGCCCGCTTTCCACCGAGGTGATCTGCGCCGTGGCGTTTCTAGCGCTGGCTGGCGTGTACTGGCTGTACTCGTTTGCGGAACGCCCGCGGCGCGGGTTGCAGCGGGCCATGCTCGCGGCTATCGATGTGGCTATCGTCGCTTTCGTGATCGGCGTGGCCTTTGCCTATCATGTAGACACCATCCCGACGTGGAGTTTGCCCCTCGTGCCCGCTAGTCTCGGGCTGAATGCCCTGATGGGAGGCCCTGTGCTGGCCCTCGCCAGCTTCGCGGCGGCCGGCTTCGCGCCGGGGAAGCGCGGCGGCCGGGTGCTGCTTGGGCTCGCAACGGCAGCATGGGCGGCCAACCTCGTCGTCTACGGGGTGCTCGGCTTTCAATTGCAGGGCATCGGCAACGAGCTTGTTTCCGCGGCCGATCTGGCGGGCAGTTATCCCGCTTTCCTCGGCGCTTTCGCCCTGCTGAGCGCCGCTGGCATTGTCGTTGCCTGGCGCACCGAGCGCCGCTACGCCGCCGGGCCCACTGCCGCCGATTCCGCCGTTGGGGTCGCTGCTGGGCGCGCGCTCGACGGCGGCGCCGAGCCCGCTGCTGCAGCCGCTGAGCCCGCCGCCGATCTTGCCGTCAACCCCCAGCCCATTGCGACTGTTCGCACGACGGCCTCTCTTCCCGGCCTTGTCGTCGCCAGCCTCCTGGTGTTCGCGGCGCTCTTCGTCATGCGCTTCACCTTCTACATGACGCATCTCACCCTGGGTCTGGGAGTGTAGGAGCGAACCCTGCAGCCACTGGCCAACTCGGTATAGCAGATGATATATTTTGCTATACCGTACGGCTAAGGAGGCGGCCATTCCCGTCTTCACCAGCGCCGACATGCTCGCCTACCTGAAACGATAACAGTCGGCGGCTGCGGGCCTGTCGCGAATGCGTTTGATGCGAGTGCGGGTGTCGCCTGGCGGCCCGCCACGCACCCCCTACACCTCCAGGAGCACCTTGCCGTTCAAGTCCTCGATGGTGGTGTGCAGGATGCGACCGTCTTCCACGTCCATCTTCGCGATGGTGCGGCCGAGGTCGCTGCGGGGGCGGAACACCGCGCCCGGGCACATATATATGCTCGCGGGCCGTGCCTCGGGTCCTGTCACCAGCTCGGGCACGTGGGTGTGGCCGTGCACGATGACGTCGGGAATGGGGTCTCCCGGCCCCAGGCCGCGCGCCGCACCGCCGCGGTTCACGCGCACGTCGCCGGGCTTGTGGCCCACCAAAAACTTCACGCCGCCGAGCACGGGACGCGCGAAGTATCCCACGTCGCTGCCGTATTCCGCGAAGTCGTTGTTGCCGAGCACGGCCGTTACGGGAGCGAGCGTTTCCAGCTCGCGCAGGATGGCCGGACCGCCGATATCGCCGGCGTGGATGATGTGGTCGCAGTCGGCCAGGGCCGTATAGGCCTGGGGGCTCAAGGTTCCGTGGGTGTCGGAAAGAATACCGATGCGCATGGGTTCTCCTTTGTCGGGTGTTTGCGCGCGGCGTAGCAAATTAATGGCGCGGTGCCGCGGAGCGCAGGGGCGCGGGCGTGCTCTGCTATGATACCTCCAACGGTCCTGCGCGACCACCGACCCGCGAAAGACAGGAGCACCCATGGGAAAGAAGGACGTTGAGGCTCTGGACATCACCTTCGACGAGCTGCCGACCTATCTGCACACGAACCACTCCGTATACATGGAAGTGGCCGATGGCCTGTACTATCTCACCGACGTGAACGACCAGTACTGGCGTGCGCAGGACACCAACCAGTTCAACGAGAAGGGACATTACGTCGATTGCAGTCCGCTCGTGCCTACCGTTGCCGAGTTTCTGGACCTGCCCTTCCACGATGGTAAGTCGGTGCGCGATCTGGCCGCCGAGGCCACGTTCTACGCCTCCGGCGACGGCAAGGACATGCCCGAGAACTTCTAGCGCCACCAAACACCGGGACGCCTTACCAGGTAACGTGTCCCACCAAGCGAGCTGGGACAGCCTACCGGGTAAGGCTGTCCCAGTTTTGCGTTGTAGCATGGGGATTGTGCTATGATGCCCCCCGAACTATCTTGGCTGCGGATAATGCGGCCGATCGAGAAGAGAGAAAGAAGGAACCATGGCAGAAGAATGCACCCACGAGTGCTCCAGCTGCGGCGTTTCGGGTTGCGGTGACCGCACCGCCGAGGCCGGCCCCTCCACCTTGGCGCCCAACAAGCGCTCCAACGTGAAGCACGTTATCGGCGTGGTGTCCGGCAAAGGCGGCGTGGGCAAGTCGCTCGTGACGAGCCTGCTCGCCTCCGAGATGAACAAGCGCGGCCATAAGGTGGCCATCCTTGACGCCGACATCACCGGCCCCTCTATCCCGAAGTCCTTCGGCGTTGATGCGCGCCTGACGGCCGACGCCGACGGCATCAACCCGGCCAAGTCGGCCAGCGGCATCGAGGTCATGTCCGTGAACCTCATGCTGCCCGAAGGCGATATGCCCGTGGCCTGGCGCGGCCCGGTGGTCACCGGCGCCATCAAGCAGTTCTGGCAGGAGGTGAACTGGGGCGATGTGGACTACATGTTCGTGGATATGCCTCCGGGAACTTCCGATGTGTTCCTCACCGTGTTTCAGTCGCTGCCCGTAGACGGCATCGTTACCGTGTCTGCTCCGCAGGAGCTGGTGGCCATGATCGTGGGCAAGGCCGTGAACCTGGCGAAGTCGCTGGAGGTGCCGGTGGTGGGCCTTGTGGAGAACATGGCCTACTTCAAGTGCGACGACTGCGGCAAGGAGCACCACATCTTCGGCGAGCCCCAGGGCGCGGCCGTGGCCGAGAAATACGGCATCCCCGCCGTGGCCACCCTGCCGATGGACCCCTCCTTCGCCCGCCTGGTAGACGAAGGCCGTGTGGAAGCCTACAACGTGGAAGGCGCTCTGGATGGCATCATCGACGAGGTGGAGAAGGTGGCCGCTGCATCTGCCGAGTAGGCGAGCGAGCCCACGGCGAGGCGATTTCGGGGACGCGGGAAATTTTTTCAAAAAAGTCCTTGCGCCCACGAGCCATTGTGTTAATATAGTCCTCGCACTTTTTCGGGGCCTTAGCTCAGCTGGGAGAGCGCATGGCTGGCAGCCATGAGGTCAGGGGTTCGATCCCCCTAGGCTCCACCAATAATTTCAGAAGCCGGGTCGCCTGACCCGGCTTCTTGTATGTATGGGTTTCTAGGGATCGAACCCCGCGAGGGGCGAACAGTCCAGTGGACTGTTCGCGGCCGAGGCCAAAGGCCGAGGTCTCGAAGACCTGCGAAGCAGGGCTTCCGTATCCCCCTAGGCTCCACCATAAATTTCAGAAGCCGGGTCATATGGCCCGGCTTCTTGTATGTACAGGCTCCTGGATCGTTGCGTTTACGAGAGCCAATGGATCTCGGTCGCTGGGGGCTGAGCTGTTTCAACCGGCAGTCGTCTCGTTAGCAGGCTCGGTGGCGTCCCAGGAGGCTGTCCCAACCTGGGAGACGTTTGGGCAGGTAAAGCATACTTTGTAGATCAAGTTTTCAGAATGCTTACAGGAATGTGTTCGTTTCGTTGGTGGCGTGTGCGCTCATCGTGAATCGCTTTTTCGTGGAGAAGCCCATTGACATAATATCGACCTGACCACACAAAGGGTACACTGTCTCGTTGCGCTCTGGCGATGATGGGGCACAGGGTCCGGTTGGGAGGGCCGTGCTTTGTGGCAGTACAGAGCAAGGATGCGCGGGCAATAGGGCCTGCGCAGCGTTCGAAAGGTTGAGGGATGAAGTTTACCTCGTTTGTTAAGAGCTCTGCTCTGAAGCGTGCGGGCGCGGTGACGCTCACGCTCGCGCTGGGTGCGGGCCTCGTGGGCTGCGGTGGCAACGGCGCCGGCGGTGCCGTGGCTGCTACCGTCAACGGCCAGGACATCATGGAGCAGACCGTTACCGATTACGTGGCTCAGTTCCGTACCGACAGCGGCCTGGAGAGCGACGACGCTTGGGGCGAGTGGATGGTGAGCAACAACTACACCCCCGAGACGGTTCGCGAGGAAGTTATCGAGTACTACATCAAGCAGGATCTGTACAACCAGGCTGCCTCTGAGTACAACGTGACTGTGGAGCAGGCCGACATCGACGAGGCCATGGAGCAGACCAAGGCCATGTTCGAGAGCGATGAGGCGTTCCAGGAGGCCCTGGAGGCCAGCGGCATGACCGAGGAGTCCTACATCGAGACCAACCTGCGTCCGCGTCTGCTGGAGTCGAAGCTGGCCGAGGCCGTGGCTGCCGCTGAGAACGGCGACGGTGATGAGGCTCTGCTCGCCCAGGCTCAGTCTGTGAGCGACCAGTTCAACGGCGCGAAGCGCACGAGCCATATTCTGCTGACCGCCGAGGGCGACGAGACCGACGAGGCCCTGCAGGCCCGTGCTCAGGCCCTGATCGACCAGATCAACGCCGGCACCATTTCCTTCGAGGATGCCGTGGCCCAGAACTCTCAGGACACGGGCAGCGTCGAGGGCGCCGGTGACGTGGGCTGGGATATTCTGAACAGCTTCGTGACCGAGTACACCGATGCCGTGGCTGGTCTGAACAAGGGCGATATGACCGCTGCTCCCGTGAAGAGCGAGTTCGGCTATCACATCATCAAGTGCACTGATGTGTTCGAGGTTCCCGAGGGCGGCATCACCTCCCTCGATCAGCTGCCGGCCGAGTTTGTGGATGCTCTGCGCAGCATGCAGTCCGCCTCTGCTACGCAGAACTTCACCACTTGGTTCCAGGAGTACCGCGAGAAGGCCGAGGTGACCATCAACCCGATGCCCGAGGGGCTGCCTTACGCCATCGACATCGCTCCGTACCAGCAGGCCGCCGAGGCTGAGCAGCAGACCCCCGAGGGCGACACTGCTACCGACCCGACGGCTGCCGACGACCAGGCCGCCGCTGAGGGCGAGGCCGCTGCTGCCGACCAGGCTGCCGCCGAGGGCGACCAGGCCGCTGCGGAAGGCGACCAGGCCGCTGCCGACGCCGACCAGGCCGCCGCTGATCAGGCCGCTGCCGACCAGGCTGGCGACGCTGCCGATCAGGCCGCCGCGGAAGGCGACCAGGCTGCCGCCGAGGGCGATCAGGCCGCTGCCGATGCCAACCAGGGTGCTGCCGACCAGGCCGCCGATCAGGCCGCTGCTGACCAGGCCGCTGCCGAGGGCGACGCCGCTCAGCAGTAGGAGCACGCGCCGCGAGGCGTTTGTGCATCGAACATTTCGAGAGACCCGCATTTTGTGCGGGTCTCTTTTTGTTTTCCTATGCCGCTAAGCGGCTAAAACGGCACAATTACCTATTCAAAAATACTTCTTTACCCTGTCAAATCCAATATGATCTTGGATTTGTTTCATAATGGCTATGGCGTACCAGCACTGCTTTCTAGAGCGATGTCTCTGCCGTCCGTTCGCCGGCATCCCGGCGCGGACAGCCCATCGGTCGGCAGGCGCTTGGGCAAGACGCAATGAGATGCAGGACGGCTTTCAACAGGGCGAGTCCGATCGAAGTAACGTCTCGGTAACGCGAATGTTAACCTCCCGTTACCTTATAGACATCATCCCGAAAAGTTATACAATGAAATATTAAGTATCAAACTGCCCTAAGTCTACTTTCAGGCGGAAAAGCTCCCTTGAAAGTGCGGGGGGGGGGGTCTCTAAAAGTGACCTTCTACCTCGTAATATAAGAGATAGAGGAAGTACGTACGAAGATGTTGCGAAACATGGCAGACAACAAACGGAGTACCACGATGGCCAATACTACGCAAAAACATCATGATTACGCATCAAGCCAGGTCGCAGGCGTGACGGGCGGCAATGACGCTGCCAGCATGCGCGCAGATGCGACTCTTGACAAGGCGGGGGCCGATTCCTACACCCGTGCGAGCGCGCGTGCAAAGGCGCCCCGGCACGATTCCAACGCCCACTGGCACACTCAGGTGCCGGTGCAGGCTGCGCCGGTGAACGTCTTCGCGGCGAAGCCCTGGGTGCGCGTGCTGTCGGTATGCCTGTCGCTGCTGCTGGCGCTGACTATGTTCGATGCCACCACGCTCACGTCCTATGCCGACGAGGTTTCCGACAATGGCACGCCTATGGCCAACACGGCCGGCGAGGGCGACAATGCTGCGACCGCGCCGAAGGAGGACGCGCAGACCGCCTGGACCGCCACAGTGCAGTCTGAAGACCTGAACGCCGAAACGCTCTCGAACCTGCTGCCCGCGAAGCTCACGGCCGCCACCGAGGTGCTCCCCCAGGTGACGGCGGCTACCGAGGGCGTGAAAGATCCCGCCAAGGCCGGTCTTGCGAAGCGCGTGCGTCCGAATCTCGTGGCCTCGGGTGTGCCCTACAGTGCTGCGGAGGGCCTGTTCGTGAAGGGCGCTCGGGCGAAGGCCGCCTTCGAGCTAGGCAACTTGGATGTGCTGCTCAAGGGCGGCTACGTGGCAGGTTCCAAGGCCGGCGACCGCTTCGTGCTGACCTTGGACGTCCCCTACCTGTACACCGACGACGAGGGCAAGCTTGCCACCACCTACTCTCAGGAGGAGTGGAAGCTGCGCACCGCGCTGGCCGAGCAGGCCTCCCGCGCGCTCACGAAGGGCGAGGGCGCTCCGACGAGCCTGGCCGAAGCCCAGGCCGCCGCGGCCAAGACGGCCGCCGACCCGGCGACGACCGAGCGCGCCATGCGCGCGGCCCTGTTCGCCGACGCGGTGCCGGCTGGCTGGTCGCTGTGGCAGGAGCACAACGGCTCCTACCTCCAGCTGGGCGCCGACGACCTGAAGAAGGGCGTCACGGGCCGTCTGGTGCTGCGTTACGACGGCAACGGCGGCAAGCTGGATGCGGCCGCGTCGTTGCCCTCTTTCGAGATGGGCTTCGTGGGCGGAGTGCCTGAAGGCACTCCCGTATCCATATACTATGGATACGAACTGCACTCCTTTACTGCTGCCGCGAAGGCCTCCGATAAGGATGACGAGACGCCCAAGGCCGTCTACGGCGATGCGAAGCGCGGTGCAGCCGGTTCGTATCTCCTGATCAACGAGCGCAACGACGCCACGGCGAAGTTTACCGTGACGGCCACGAGCGCGGCCATGCCCCGCACGAGCGCGGGTGATGGCGCGGGCTATCTGACCCATGTGGTGCGCTACGAGATTCCCCAGAACGCGCCGAACGCCTCGGCCATCGCCCTCGGTGTCGCGTTCCCCGTGAACGCCGTCGGCGCCATGGGCGTGCCGGCCGACGTGCTGATGGCCTACAAGGTGGGCGAAGACGACAAAGCCGAGGCCAACGTCGCCGACGGCGCGGTGGACACGTCCGATAAGGCGCGGGAAGAGAACACCTTCGTGGGCGTGCCCGGCAAGGGCGGCGTCATCGTGCTGGACGTGACGGGGCTCACCGACGAGCAGATTGCCAGCATCAACCCGATGAAGGCCTCCACGCTGAAGGCGCTGAACCGCGAGCCCATCCCCTACACCGTGACCGCCGATGACCGCATCCAGCTGGCTCGCACCGGCAAAGAGGGCGCCATCGACGCTGGCCAGAGCCGCCAGCTGTACGTGGCCGCCCCCTACGCGGAGGACGCCGTGTCGTTCCCGAAGGAGGGCGACGCCTCCGATGCCGTGAAGGCGGTCTTCGACGTGCAGGTGGCCGCGGCCCATACAGGCGCCAACGTGGTGTATGCCGAGTGCCTGGAGACGAGCACCGCGTTCACGGCGGTTGAGATGGGCGAGGATTCCATGACCGATGCCCAGGTGAAGGCCTTGCGCGAGGCCGAGGAGGCTGCGAAGGCCGAGGAAGCCGAGAACCCGGCTGCCAACGAGACGCCGGGCCTTCTGACCGAGAGTCGCGACCCGCTGGCCCCGACCGATGCGGCGACTGAGCCGGCTGACCCTGCGACCGAGCCCGATTCCGCCGAGCCCGAGCCCACTGAGCCCGTGGCCGACGAGCCTGCCGCCGAGGAAGACGACGAGCCGGCGCCGGGCTACGTGGAACATCCCGAGCTGGCCCCCACCCTGCTGCTGACCGCTCAAACGGGTGCGGCCTACTTTGTGAACCAGCGCTCGGCGCTGGCCACCCCGTTCTCCACGGTGGAAATGCTGGCCGACAACTACCTCGACCCGAACCTGCACGTGGGTGGCGGCACCCCGGTGGACGGCCAGCTGAACACCTACATGATTAAGACGAGCGAGCAGGTGTGGCTCACTTTGCAGCCCAACTACCGCTACGCCGACGGCTTCATGGGCCGCAGCTACCAGCTGTTCGGCCTGGAGGAGGCGCGTGAGAACGCCGTTATCTTCCGTCTCGATATCCCGTATCTGTACTTCAACCAGAAGGGCTCGGTGGAGACCATCGACGCTGCCGAGTGGGAGAAGAACCAGCTCGAGGGCATGAAGTTCAAGAACGACCACCAGCGTCTGGCCTATTTCCCCAACTCCGACGCGCTGAACGCCTACGACTTCGGTCAGAAGATCAACGGCGTGATACGCTGGTACACTACCGAGGAGATGACCGACCCCGAAAACGGCCCCCTGTCGGCGGGCCTGTCGGGTACCTGGTACATGCGCTACAAGGGCAAGTCCTCCGAGCACCAGTACGAGCTGGGCCCGGGTGCCCAGTCCATGGAGGGCCAGGTGCGTTTCGTGGGCACCGTGCCCGACAACACCGGTGCCACCGCGCTTCTGGGCTACGAGTACATTAACTACACCGATGCCGACGGCATCGAGAAGACCGGCATGAAGCCCACTGAGGTGGAGCCGGGCCGCAAGCGCGCCGAGGGCGCGAAGAACGTGCTGCGCGCCACCTTCATTCAGACCAATCTTCAGTGGGACCTGAACGTGCGTGCCGAGAACACGCCGGTGCTGTGGGACCACTACAACTACGCGGTGTACACGGTGCAGGTGAAGAACCGCTCCGATACGCGCGACTCCGAGATCGACTTCCTGAACTACGTGCTCATGTTCCCCGCTTCTACCGGCTCTACCGCCGGCGTGCGCGCGCAGGACTTGCTGCGTTGGAAGAGCAAGAACAACGGCGCGAGCTTCGAGGTCAACGGTCGTCCCGATTCCTCCGAGACCAACGCTATCTACACCGGCAAGCCGAAGGACGGCGGTGCGCTCATTTACGACGTGTCGAAGCTGGCTACGGAAGACATCCAGAATATCGTGAAGTCCATCGATGCCGACGACTTCAGCTATCAGGACGAGTTCGGCCTTGCTCCCATGTCCTACGCCACCGGTGGCAAGGACGGCCAGATCACCGTCGACATCCACGAGGACAACATGCCCTACGGCAAGCACTTGTTCTCGCATACCGACAAGGCCAACCAGTCGGTGTCGCCCGGCTACACGCCGCCCGAGGACGAGTCCGACGTGCACACCCTGCTCGTGGCCATGCCCTATACCACTAACTACGGTGACGGAACGGGCGGCTACACCCAGGCTTATCTGCATCCCTACGCCACGGTGAACTTCGGCAACCGCGGCTACGACAGCGCGGGCAACTCCAACGACTACCAGTGGATGAAGGACACCACGGTGCGCTCCAGCTTCGCCAAGCCCGAGCCGGGCGTGACGGTGACCAAGCGCTCGCGCAACGTGAAGACCCCTACGGTGCTGTCCGATCGTCAGAGCGCGCCTTTGGGCGAGATGGTCACGTGGTGCATCGACGGCATGACGAACAAGTCGAACATGCCTCTGTTCGGCCAAAGCGACAGCACCTCCTACGGCGCGGTGCTGGCCGATGAGCTGCCGAGCGGCTTCCAGCTGACAGGCCTCACCCTGACGGTGCAGGCATCTGACGAGTCGGACACCATCGTGGATACGCCCGCCCAGCCCGGCAAGCCGGCCGAGGGCGACAACCCGGCGGTCGATCCGGTGCCGGCGGTGACCCATCAGAAGGCAGCCCTGAAAGACTGGTTCGACATGTCGGGCTCGGTCGTGGAATTCGAGGTGCTCGGCACTGACGGCAAGTCCACGTGGATGGGCCTCACGGTTCCCGTGGAAATCGAGCGTTCCGCCGACGACTCCAAGGCCGTCTACCGCCTCGGCAGTGTGGAGCATTCCGCCGACGGCATCGCCGAGATGCTGGAGGCCAAGGGCATCGCCGCGGTGCCCGGACGCAAGCACGCCGCCAACACGCCCACCTTTACCGGTCGCTTCCGTATCCTGTTCAAGGATGCCATTCCAGCCAAATCCACCATTCCCGTGTCCGTGGACGTGACCGGTCTTATGATGGAGCGCCAGTCCAACGGTGCCAACAACTGGTATGACAACAAGGCCGAAATCGCCTACGGGAAGAAGCTGTGGGCCGCCAACAGCAACACCTACTCCATCACGCCTGCCACCCAGGCGGCGCCGAAGGCGACGTTCCAGCCGGTGGACCCCGTGCCCCTGAACACCGCCAAGGTATTCTCCATGTACGACGGCTCCGGCGTGTCGGATCCCACCATGAGCACCGAGGCCGACCGCCGCAACGCGCTCGTGAACACCGCCAATGCCGGCTACCGTTTCCGCTTCGGCGATACGTCCGAATCGCGTATGGCGCCCGCCGTCATCAATATCGGTCCCATCCCCGATGGCATGAAGCGCATCACCGGCTCGAATGGCCAGCTGGTGCCCGACCCCACGACGCCCAAGAAGGCGCAGTTCACCACGAGCGCCATCAAGCTGGGCCCAGGTTTCTTCGGCGACAACCCCGTGGCGAAGATCGAGTCCATCACGCTGACCTACTACAACACCGAGGCCGCCAACGATCTCACGGTGCAGACCCTGACCATCCCGGCGAAGCAGGTTGCTTCCTACTTCAAGCCCGAGATGAACGCCGGTGTGGCCACGGGCAACTACGTGATGGATATGGTGGGCCACAACATCGGGTATCTGCTCGGCATTCAGATCGAGCTGGAGACCTTCCGCGCCAATCACACCATCGATCAGGCCAAGGCGATGGTGGAGCTCATCGGCACCCCGAAGGATGTAGGGGACATCACCGTGGCGTCCTCCTTCCGCACCGACTACGAGAACGCCGGCTCCAACGTGTCCAAGAGCGACTCGGCCACGCTGCATTCCATGTACGTGCCCATTAAGCCCACGGTGGCGGCCTCTTTCGGTTATGTGGACGACACGGGCGTGCGTCGTCATAACGCCGCCGTGCCCTACCGCTGGGGCGACATGGAAGATGAGACGGCGTACTTCCGCTACGACCTCACGAACGATTCCAAGTACAACATCGAGAATTTCGATACCGATATCGTGGTGAACAACCCCGCCGGCACGAAGAACGACGGCACGCGCGATGTGTACCGCGGCTTCCTCACCCGCTCGGTGGTGATTCCCGGCTTCGTGTACGGGCCCACCAACGTGCTGGATACCAACGGGAACCCCGTCAAGGATGAGGCGGGCAACCCGGTGATGGAAACGCGTTGGCACTATGCCTATGGCTCGGTGACCTCGGTGGATGTGTTCGATCAGAACAACGCTACCGCCACCATCATGAAGGCCGAGAACGAGATAGACCCCAACAAGTCCTACGCCATCGAGGACACCATCCGCACGCTGCCGCAAGCGGGCGGCACGAAGGACATGGGTGATGGGTCGAAGCTGTCGCTTTCGGCCGACGGCGTGGTTACGTTGAAGGTGGCCACCGATGGTATTGTGAACGGCAAGACCTCGGACGGCGCTTCTGAGAAGACGCCGGTGAAGATGGTGCGCGTGCGTTATGGCAAGATCAACGAGAACGCCACCTCCCAGGATGTGACCAACACCATGGCGGTGCCCGCGGGCAACAAGGCACCCGTGGTGTATCTGGTGGGTCGCGCCGACAGCCACGATAAGGTGACCACCGATATTCGCGGGTTTGCCACCACGGCAGTGTACGGCCCCGATATGCAGCTGCCCCGCGGCGTGCGCGTGGATACCACCAACGGTCCGAACCGCTTGGCGGCAAGCGCCACCATGACCTTCGGTACCTTCGGATCGAACATCGCCTGGACGGTGACCAAGTCCAAAGACGCGCTGCCCAACCTCGGTACCGAGAGCACGGGCCAGGCGGTGGAGGTCGCCAACTTCTCCGACGGGCATTCCTACAACTTCACGCTGAACAACACGAGCCTGAACCGCGCCGACGACGCTACCGTGTCGGTGAACATCGACGACTTGAGCCCATATCTGAAGGAACCGGTGAACGACGTGCAGGGCTTCAAGACCCGCACCGTCACGCTGTCCGAGGCCCTGTTCAAGTTCGGCTCCACCGTGCGCGCGAACAACGATCCGGCTACGCTGAAGTCGTCGCTGAAGAGCGCCACCTTCTCGTTCCGCGATGTGGTGACCGAGAACGGGTCGCCCGTTGCCAAGCCCAAGGCCAAGCAGGTCACGCTCACCGGCGACGAGCTGCAGGCCCTGTGGTCGTCCACGAAGAAGGCCGACGGCACGTTCGCGCTGGACATGACCACCGACAAGTTCGCCGATTGCGCCGATCTGTACCTTGAGAACATCGAGTTCTCCTATAGCGAGATCGACCCGCATTTCACCGCCTCGGGCACCGAGAAGAACGTGACGGTGAAGCTGACCGGTACCGTAAACCACTGGTTCAACAACGGTCCGTACAGCGAGGGCAACGCCTACGGCAACGCGCCGCGGGAGTACTCGCAGGTGCGCGCCACCATGAAGATCGTGCAGACGGCGCCGCTTGACAACCCCAACAACGCCAAGGCGGCCACTGCCTTCTTCAAGGTGTACTTCCCGGCGATGGCCATTCGCACCTACGGCCAGTACGGCCCCAGCGCAGGCGAGTACATGAACAGCCACACCTACGCCAACGGCGGCTGCTCCGATGGCTCCTACACCTTGACGGCCGTGCCCTACGACCGCGATTTCAAGCTGTGGGCCAACCTGTACAACGAGTCTGCCACGAGCCGTCTGGACGATGTTGACGTGACCCTGCGCGTGCCCCTGGAATACACCACGAACGGCATCGAGCAGATGGATGGCTCCAAGAAGTACGACTATGTGGGCTTCCACACTACCAAGGTGACGGTGAACAAGGAGCTCTTCGACGTGTTCTCTCACGGCACCGTGGGCGCCATCCAGTTCAGCGGTTACGGTGAGGGCGCCGGCGCCAACACCGCGGGCCTGAAGACCTGGACCATCCAGCCCGATGCGGCCTACCGCCTGCTCGACCGCAGCAAGGTGCCCGCCGCGACCCTTCTGCCCGACCACTTCGAGGACGCTGCAGATGCAGCGAACGTCTTCGAGTTCAACGACGATGGCGATCTGGTCATCGGCGAGGAGGAGCTGCGCCGCCACGGCATCATGAACCTGCTGGAGGTGAAGCTCGTCTCCTGGCAGGATATGGACGTGCGCGACGAGAAGTCGACGGTTCAAAGCGAGCAGAACGTTGTGCTCGACGGCTTCTGCGACCAGAACTTCGAGACCTTCCAGAACATGACGGGCAAGGCGCAGAACTACCTGCTGAAGCTGCGCAGCCTGGATCCGGCGACGAACAAGCCCCTGGCCGGCTCGCCGCTCGACGAGGTAACCAAGGCTGGCATGAAGAACACGCCGGTCACCCGTACCGACATCTCTCAGATATACCTGTCGAAGATGTACTTCGATACCATCAACCGCGCGGGCCTGTACGATTCCAACGCCGGCGGCACCACGAGCCCGGCCGCCCAAGGCCGCCGCTTCTCGCTGCTGAACTACGGCTCCAACGACAGCCACCACGGGCGCCACGGCGGTTACACCGACGGCGAGTACAACTACTACCTGGATGTGGGCTACAAGTCGCAGATGTCGCTGCTGGCCGACTTCCGCCAGGTGAACAAGGATTACGGCGTGGGCGCTCCCGAGCGCACCTGCCATTGGGAGCAGAACAACCGCAGCATGTCCTACACTGGCTCGAAGACCTACAACTCGGGCATGGTGCTGCACATGAGTCAGAACGTGCCCAATGGCTACTTCGACTCCTACTATATTAAGATCCGCCGCCAGGCCGCAGCCTACGTGGACAAGATCACCGTCACCTATTCTGACGGCAAGACCCTCGTGGTGGAGGGCAGCAAGATCAAGGAGCTGCTGGCGGGTACCGATGCCGACTCGGTGCAAGCCGACAAGGACGGCAAGAAGTACTTCCGTCTGAACTTGCTGGCTCGCGACGCGGCGGGCGATCCCGTGGCCTCCTATGGCGAGGGCAACGATGTGAGCGAGTCCTACCGCCATCCCTTCGACGACTATGAGAAGGTGGTCCCCACCGCTCCGGGTACGCCGAAGTTCACGGTGAAGAAGATTGAGTACGACATTCGCATCAACCAGCACCAGTATGCCACGGGCGACAACCGCTACATCTCCGGTGCCGGCGACTGGACGGAGAGCGATACCGCTGGCGCGGCCCTGAAGGTGCCCGACTACGGCACCTGGTTCGGCGTGACCAACGACAACCGCGAGGATATTGTGAACAACATGGCCCTCGAGGTGAACGGTCGTGTGTACACCGAGACGGGTGTGGGCGGTATCAGCATGTTCGTGGACACCGCCATGGAAGTGGGCGGCACCAATTCCGGTAATGACCGCCCGGGTCATGTGGCCATGGTGCGCTGCGAGAAGCCGTCGGATTCGAAGGTGAAGAGCGGCTGGTCGTTCCAGGACTATCATCGCAACGGCACCTACTACAGCCATACCCATGACGAGGCCTACATGCGTCACATTCGCAGCTACACGAACTTTGTGGCGCGTGTGGATGGCAACTACACCATGCAGGGCATCAACTGGAACGGTACCGACCACACCAAGCTCTACGATACGAGCGAGCAGCTCAACATGACCGAGCACGGTCTGTTCGGCGGCGATGTGAACTTCGCCACCTCGTTCTATCGGCATACGATATACCGAGGCATTTACTCGGGCGATCCCAGTTACAGCGGCAGTTACGACACCTACTACCCCAACGACTGGGGCTGGAACTACACGGCCTTCACCGATAAGGTGATACTCGGCGACACGCTGCCTTGGTGCCAGCCCGATGACGACCTGTCGTTCTACGGCTTCCTTTCCACGGGCATGAAGGTACAAAACGGCGTGTTGAACCACCTGCGCGACTACGATCGCGCCTCCATCATCTTCACCACGAAGCAGTGGGTGTCCGACACCGATACCGACGGCTCCGACAAGGTGAACGCCGAAGGCTTCCGCATCTTCAAGGAGGATGCCGCTGCGTCCCGCGCCTTCAAGATCACCCATGAGGGCCTGTTCGAGAAGAATGGCGAGAACTGGACGAAGATCTCCGATAACGGCTTGGACTTCCTGACCAATACCGCGAGCGGCGCCGGCGGCCTCATTGAGTTCGCCCGCCCCGACGAGGAGTCGCATAAGGAGATCGTCGACTACAAGCAGAAGAACGCCGGCGGCGTGGTGACCCTGCCGCTGCGCACCAACGAGTTCGTGGCAACCTATTCCATGGATCTGGGCCCCTACAACGGCAACGGCGACATCACCTCCGAATACACCGGCGAGAAGGTGGACCGCGACGGCGACTGCAACGTGGTAGACATCCGCCTGTTCGGACGTCCCTACATTTACAAGGGGCAGAAGCACCCGAACATGACCCACACAGGTTGCGGCGACAAGGCCGACGCGCTGAACCACGTGACCTCGCGCTCCTACCACTTCAGCAATCTGCTGACGCCCATCGACAGCTACACGGCCGCGAACACCCCCTCGGGCACGCACCCGGGTGTGAACAACTGGCTGTCGGGGAGCAACGCCTCGGTGACCCACCGCAACTACGACTCGGCCTACTACCTGGGCTACCTCATCCCGTTCGGCTACCATTCCTCGCTGACGGTGAACAAGACGGGCTCAGCGTACAACTCCTACAACCATCCCGATGTATCCGACTACCAGAACGACAACCTCACGCCGAACATCGTGCGTTACGAGGCGCGCTTCCGCAACATCAACGATGTGAATGAGGGCGTGGATGACGAGAACCGTGCGGCGCACATTAGCGCCGTCACGCTGAAGGCCAGCTGGAACCCCATTCGCCGCGACCCGAACTACGTGGGCACCACCACCGTGGACGCCCTGCGCCTGCAGAAGATCTACGTGCCGGCCCAGTTCGTCACTGTGGGCGGCCATACGCGCAACGACAACTGGTTCCGCGCCCAGGACTTCACCTTCACCGTGTACAACGTGAGCACCCACCATACGGCGACGGTGAAGCTCACCTGGAACGACATGGTGAACCTCGGCATGCTGTCGGGCACGGTGTCGGGCACGGGCACGAGCGCCACCTTCACGGGTGACACGAATACGAGTGCGGTGTATCCGGGCACCTATGCTATCGACATTGAGAAGTACCTGCGCATGACCGAGCTGAAGGCGGCCAACCCCGACTTGAGCCCGGCGGTACTCTTCGACCAGCTGGCCAAAAGCCACGACTTGAACCTCGTGGGCCGCACCGGGGATGTGACGGCGGCCAAGGAAGCCGTGGTCAACCTCATCCAGGCCGGCATCGTGGGCCACTACAAGGCGGCCGATGGCACCAACTACACCTACACCAACACGCTCGACGGCAAGTACCTGACCGACGAGAAGGTGAACCGCACCTACGCCGCGCCCTACGTGACGAGCGCGCAGTTCACCTTCATCTCGCCCAATTCTTCGCGCGAGAAGCCCGAGACCATGCTGGATTCGGGCGAGTGGCTCGGCGCCAACTACAAGCGTCCGAGCGGCAAGTCCTACAACGAGGACTACCAGAACAACTTCGCCTTCGCCTACGACGGCGTGTACGCCGACCGCGAGGTGGACGACTTCCGCACCGCCGAGGAGACCGGCAACAACCTGGTCAAGGGCAAGTGGAACTACTGGTCCACGCCGTCCTTCGACAAGATGGGCAACGGGTTTGCCGGCCAGCGCATGATCGACTACCTCACGGTGTCCAACGTGGTCACCCGCGACCCCAATAAGAAGACCCTCGTCAAGAACGAGTCCAACGAGCGCGGCTACGATTTCTCGCACCAGCTGGGCGCGCTGACCACCGACATGCAACGCGGCAAGAAAGTGATGATGAACGGCGCGAGCCAGACCATCTTCGCCTACGACGCCGACGACTATTCCACCACCACGCCTGTGAGCTACGCGCCTGATGCCACCCGCGGCGGCAACGGCAGCGGCGTTCCCAACGGCGACTTGTACGCCGGCGACTACGTGGAGTATTCGCTGTACGTGGGGGCGGGCGATAACGAGATCAGCACTGATCTTACGAGCGCCGCCAACGATAGCGGCACGCCCTTCTCGCTTCCGGCTCTGCCCCTGCAGCATGTGTCGGCCCGCTTCCAGGTGCCGCGTGGCCAGCGTATCGTGGGCTGGGAAGTGGAGAAGGCCTACGAGGGCGGCAAGTGGGTGGAGCGCAACACCACCGGTTTGCCTGTGACGGCCGTGCTCACCGACAATGACAACGCCCACCCCGTGAAAGTGGAGCCGCAGGTGGATCTGTCCCGCGCCACCGACAACGGCGATGGCACCCGCACCTTCGGCACGGGCGACGAGCAGTACGACCAGAACCGCAACCTCATCTTCTCGGTGGGCGAGGCCTACGATCCCTCCAAGGACAACGCCAACGCCGCCGGCAAGCAGGTGCAGCCCGGCTGCGGCGTGTACATCCGCGTCATTACCCAGGTGACCGACGAGCTGCAGGTAGATGCCGACGGCAACTACACGGGCGATGCCTACAACAGCACCGAGAATCAGTCGAACCGCAGCGACAACCCGGTGTACCAGGGTGCTTCCATCCCGGCGAACTTCTACGCCGTGGCAGCTCCGCTGCATGGCTTCACCCAGTACCGCGCCTACAACAAGAGCGGTTCGGGCGGCGGCAACAACAAGGCCTCCAAGGACTTCGCGAGCGATACGGCCGAGGCCGGCTACATTACCGGCGCCCACAAGACGGGCGCGGGCGTGGCCGATAACTGCGTGGCAAACGACTCCACGCTGCTGAAGTACAGCTTCACCCGCGACGTGTCCACGGGGCTCGACGGCTACGTGCAGTTGGCAGCCCACGACCACTCCAACGTGGTGTTCCACAACCACGTGAAGGAAAAGCAGGAGGCCTCCGGTTCCGAAAGCGACGTGAACCGCGTGGGCATCTATCCCGAGTACTACGATTGGGAGCCGGCATTGGCCGACCCCACGAAGCCGGGCGTGCTGAATCCGAATTCGGCCTCGGGCCAGCCGGCAAACGCCGACGGCAACCGCATGCGCCTGCGCATCACCAACATCCGCAACACCACCTGGCACGAGTCCACCATGACCGTGACCGTGTCGTTCATGCGCTCGGTAGGGGGCGACACCCGTATCGACCAGGGCACCTATACCGACGGCACCGTGGGCTTCGATGCCAACGGCAACCCGGCCGGCGAGCGTTTCTTCGAGCTGACCCGCGTGCCCACTTACACCGCCGATGAGTCTATTCCCGCGCTCGGCTACCCGACCGATACGGTGACGGGCAACGCCAAGTGGAACGACACCACCCCGGCTAAGCGCTTGGGGCTCACGAGCTCCTCGTCGGCGACCGACCGCGACAAGGCGCTGCTGCCCGATTCCTCGGCCGGCCCCGATCAGGCCGCCCCGGGTCGTCCCGATGTGCTGATCGAGTACTACGTGCCCGACTGGAACCAAGCGGCCACGCCTTCCTCGGTGCCGCTGGAGAACCGCGAGACCGTGGTGCCCCGCGCCTCGGGCGCGGCTTCCACCACGGGCGCCTGGGTGACGCTTGAGGAATTGAAGAGCCGCTACGACACCGCTGATGCCGTGGAGACCCCCGAGGGCCATACCGCCAACGGCAACATCTTCCGCGACGTGACCGGCGTGCGGTGGACCTACTACGACCTGCCGGCCACGGCCGACGGCGCCACGGCTTTCCCGCTGGACGACGTGTCGCTGCTCGGCGTGTCGCGCTACGAGGACACCCGCCTCGATTCCACGGCCATCACCCACACCACCGGCGAGCAGCCGAACTTGTGGAAGCCCTTCGGCCAGGTGGACGTGGCCTTCACCCACACCGACCGTCAGAACACCGTGCTCGACTTCGTGGACCTGAAGAAGAGCGGCACGAACGCTGCGCCCACCCTGGTGGCCAACGACCCCGTGGAGCACGACACCTTGCTGACCAAGCAGGACGAGGGCAAGCGCAAACAGACCACGGTGTGGCGCCGCACGCCCGTCATGCGCTTCCAGAACCAGGTGTTCCAGACCGAGGACGACGCCAAGGAGCCGTACAACCCCGATGCCAAGCAGAAGACGGGCTATGTGGCCGGCGAGCAGTTCTGGTACAAGAACACGCTCGTGAACGTGCCGAAGAACACCAACACGGGTATCACCACGCTTGAGGGCGAGCTGTACAACCCCGTCTTCTACGAGATGATTCCCACGGACTACCTGAAGAATGCCTCGGACGAGAAGATCGATGCCAAGTATCTGGCCGAGCACTTGACGGTGAAGTGGTTCGAGAACTTCAACCACCAGACCGATCCGTCCCTGTCTACCAAGGACGAGGACGTGTACAAGGAGCGCACCAACGGCATGCAGCTGGTAGTGGAGCCCGTGGCCGACTACACCCTGCCCGACTACGGCGGGGCCATGGTGTATAACAACGGCAGCTATCCGAACTACCGTGGCGGCCATGGCGATTACTTTGCCGACCTGGATCCGCGTACGGCGGGCGTGAGCCAGAACACCCCCTTCACCCTGTTCAAGATCTCCTGGTACCCGATGGGCGCTGAACTGCCCAAGGGCGCGGCCGTGGCTCAGGTGACCGAGAGCACCACCGATGCCAACGGGTCGGTGATCGATGACAAGCTGCAGTACGACCGCCCCATCGACGAGGTCACCCCCGACTCCACCCGCATGGAAGTGGGCGACCGCATTGAGCTGTACTTCGACGTGTACGCCTCTGTGGACAACCTGCCCCAGGTGTACGCGCGCAACGGCGTGGTGAACACCGCGGCGGCCAACATCACCGGATGGGGTGCTCGCACGAGCCTGGGTACCACGGGGCTGGAGCCGGCCTACTTCCCGCGCGCAGGCGAGTACTACCAGGCCGACTACGCCGCTTGGAGCGGCAGCAATTGGTCGGGTCGCATCTTCCCGCTGTACGGCGAATGGAAAGAGTCGGGCCAGAGCTACCATTTGGCCGGCCTGCACGACACATGGGGCGCGTTCAACTTCGACACCCACGACGTGCTCATGGACATGGACTATCTCATGCTGGATTCGGCTTTCTCAGGCGACAAGCCCGAGCAGACCGATGTGTGGGAGATGTTCGACGGCTCCTACACCTACATTCCCGGCGAGAGCTCGTCCTACGGCCATTACTCGAGCGGTTGGGACGTGAACGGCTGGGGTGCCAACGGCATGGGCATGTACGCCTACCCGTACAGCACCAATGGCGGCGACTTCAACTACCATACCAATATCAAGAGCTCGGGCGGCACCGACAGCGTGTCGTCGGGCTACCTGCTGGATACCGACATGAAGACGGCGAACAATAAGCAGGTGGTGCGTTATACGCCGCGCCCGGCGGCCGGCACCAAGGGCACGGTGGCTATGGAGCTGCCCAACGACACCCACTTCGTGTGGTGGTACGACGGGTCGAACGGCTGGAACCGGGGCGGCAGCGCCCAGTCGACCGAGAACGGCATCGCCTACGGCGCCGGCTCGCTGCGCAACCAGCACCGCTATGTGCGCGACTGGTACCAGCTGGTGACCAAGGCCCGCACCTTCTCGACCGCGTCGCTGGATATGCGCACCGAGATCGATGACGAGACCGGCGAGGAGAAGCAGGTGGCCGCGGGCACCCGTTGGCATTCGGAGACGCCGCTTGTGTGGTCGGAGACGCGCTTGCACATGCAGAAGGCGTGGCTGGCCACCTCGAGCCGCTTCATCTCGGCGTCGGCTGCGACCGACGGCTCGGGCGTGAGCAACTACGAGACCCAGCGCTACTACAATTCCGAGGACTCCCACGCGGGCTGGATCCCCGGCCGCTACGATTACTCGGGCCAGCACTACCGCGATCATCGCGGCGTGTTCGTGGGCCACTACACCACGGCGCTCCAGTACAACCAGGATTTCGTGACCGAGCTGACCGCCTACAACTACGGCGACCGCAACCTGGACGGTGTGGAGTTCACCTACGTGATGCCTCGCGGCGTGGAGCCGCTGCTGTCGGGCTCGTTCGTGCCCGATGCCGATGACGATGAGGATCTGGAAGGCAACGTCGTCACCTACAAGGGCGCTGTGACCATGACGGTGAACGCCAAGGACCTGACCACTCCTATCAAGGTGAGCGTGGTAACTGCCACCGGCTCCACCGTGCTGGAGAATTTCGAGATCACCCCGAACGAGCCCTGCGTGCTCGGCGGCACGACCGACGAGGGCCCCTACACCTTCCCCGAGGGCGACTACTGGCTCGTGGTGACCGAGGTGGGCACCACTGAGGAGGGGCTGCCCTTCAAGGAAGGCGAGTACAGCTACCGCGTGCTGGTGGACGACAAGGTAGAGGAGCGCCCCTGCGCCTTCAAGCCGCTGAGCTTCCATGTGACCGCCCACGACTCCATGGTGGAGTCGAACCCGGCCACCGACGCGAACGGCGAGTCCACAGGCATTTCCGCCTCGGTGGACGAGGCCACCGAGGGCACGATGAAGGTGTACGCCGAAAACGGCGTAGCTGTGCGCCTGACCCGCTGGACCGGTGCCGTGACCAACGAGAACAAGACCCCCGACGGCGTGCCCGTCATCACCATCGGCAAGAAGAACTACGTGGCTGATTCCGCCGGCAAGTACGTGGAGTGCGAAGATGCCAATCGCTCCGTAGAGGTGCCGCGTTACAACGCCAATAAGCCCTCGTGGGTGGGCGCCGAGCTGACGCTCGAGCGCATCGAGAAGCCGAGCGCGGTGTCGGTGACGGTGAACGCCGAGGGCGCGAGCTCCGCCTTCCCGGGCTCGGCCCAGATCGTTTCCATGACGCCCAAGCAGGTGGAGCGCGAGGTGGAGGTGCAGGCGACCGACAAGGACGGCAACCTGCTGTTCAACGAGGACGGCACCCCCGTCATGACCACCAAGACCGTCACCGAGACCATCTACGTCGAGGGCGACGTGGTGGAGGGCTTCGAGAGCATTCCCGTGGTTGCTAACGAGCCGGTGCAGGTGGCCGAGCTGCCGCGCGGCCACTACGGCCTGAAGTTCCTGGCTGCGCCCCAGATGGACGAGTCCGTCGGCGGCGGCCGCGGATTTACAGTGCCCGAGGGCGTGCAGCACTTCTATGTGGTGGGCCTGGGCGACGCCATCGTGCTGGACGAGTACACGCTCGACCATGTGTGGGACGTGTCGGCCGTGAACATGACCGTGTCGGCCTACGGCGCCGAGACGCCGGCCTCCATTCTCATTCGCGACGAGAACGGCAACCCCATCGATCCTGCTACGGGTAAGCCGGTGGTGGCTGCCGAGGGCAAGACGGTGGACGAGACTGCTTACTACATTGCCGTGACCCACGATACGAAGACCCAGATCGCCTCGTTGCCGCGGGGCCGCTATCTGGTGTACATGGCGAAGGCTCCCACCATGAGCTATCGCTACACGGTGAAAGAGCCCGAGATCGTCGACGGCGCGCCCACGGGCGGCGATATCGATGTGGAGAAGGTGGGCACCTGGCCCTTCATTGCGCCGAGCGATCCTATCGAGATCGTGGCCGACGGCCACGGCGCCGCCTTCGACTTGTCCATGGAATGCGCCCTGGGCGATGCTACGGCTGTGGTGGACGGCCAGACCACCGTGCGCGCCGATATCCGCGCCGAGGGTGCCCGCGACGACGATGAGATTACCTACGCTCTGGTGAAAGTGACCACCGAGGGCGAGGGCGACGATGCCGTGGTGGACGAGACCGAGGTGGTGCCGTCGGCCAAGGCCGGCCTGAACCGCCCGGTGTTCCTGCAGAGCCTGGCCGCAGGCACCTACCGCCTGCGCGTGACGAAGTCTCCCACGCTGGACGACGGCCGCATCCTGGCTCTGGAGAACGACTACTTCGAGTTCGAGGTGCCTGCGGGCGCTGCCGGTATGGACGTGTCTCTCACGCTGGTGCCGAAGGAGGCTCCGGCCACGCCCGAGCCGAGCGTGCTGTCGGTCATGGCCGACGAGTGCTTCGCCGAAGCGGCCTGGGTTTCGGCCTTCAGTGCCTACGCGGCGCCGGCCATGGCCGCGCCCGAGGCCGAGCCCGAGGCGACTACCACTGCCGACGAGCTGGTGGCCTTCGCTGCCTCTACTGATCCGGGTGAGGCGCCCTCCGATGGCGAGGTTGATACCAACGATCTGGAGATGCTCGGCAAGCGCGTGGGCCAGCAGGTGAAGGTGAGCCTGCTGGGCGCCACGACGGCCGTGGCAGGCAACTACTCCCAGGACCCGCAGATCAGCTTCTCGAACGCCATCGACATCAGCGACCTGTTCGATATCGAGGTCGTGCAGACCCCGACGAGCGAGTTCGCCGGCTACTACGCGCCGAGCGCCATTCAGGACCCCTACCGGTCCACGGTGGATGCCACGGCCAACACCGATAAGAGCACCTACGAGGCTGTGCGTGCCGAGGGCAACACCAACCATAGCGTCAGCTACCGCGACAGCTCTCAGCCCTGGGTGCTGAAGATCACGGTGAAGCAGGATCTGGCGAAGTGGTTCGGCCGCTCCATCGACGGCACGGCCGAGGATGCCGCCGACCCCGATTTCGTGCGCAGCTACAGCGAGTATGCCCAGTATGCCGACGCCATCAAGAAGGCCCTCAACGGCACGGGCGGCTACCAGATCAAGGTGAGCATCGCCTCGCACGTGTTCGGCAACAACGAGTCCGAGCGCTGGTACGACCGCGTGCTCGCCCGTCCGTGGGACCGTCCGGCCTCTGAGGGCGGTGTCATCGGCCAGGACAAGGCCAAGGGCGAGGAGCCGAGCCGCTCGAGCGCCTACTACCAGGTGTACGACCTCGACCACTTCGAGGGCGAGCACACCGGGTTCGCCGCCACCGGCGGCTCGGGCAAAAGCGCGCACATCCAGCCCTTCGGCATGGACTACAAGTACACGCTGCAGCGCTGGTACCGCAACGGCCCCGAGACCCAGTTGGCCGGTTCGCCCAACATGCCCACGGTGAACGGCTGGACGGTGCTGAACAACACCGTGCGTACCACCGATCCCGACAACACCTCGAAGGTGGCCGATCCTATGGGTACGGCTGCCGCCAACCTGGATTTCTGGAAGAAGGCCTACAAGGACGAGGGCTCCACTGGTCCGGTGCTCTATGCCCAGACCGGTACCATGGCCGTGATGCGCAAGCCCGTGGTGCGTGTGTGGAACACCATCAGCTTAGCTGACGAGCTGGGCGGCGATCAGGAGAAGGGCACCGTTACCGACGGCGTGGGCTCCACCTCGGCCCACTACTACATGGAGACCGAGACCGACACGCGCCAGGTGAACGTGCACGTGGAGAACCGCTTCTGGTGGGATGGCTTCGCGCGCCAGTACGACAACGACTACTATTACCGCGACTGGGTCGTGAACGAGAACCGCTGGCACACCTACTCCCGCGAGGGCGGCCAGATGGGCGATTTGGTGCTGCCCGTGGTGACGGTGGTGCTGCCCTACGGCATCACGCCGCTGCACCGCGAGACGCGCAAGCCCTATGGCCAGTGGCGCGACCAGGTGCAGGAGTTCCTCTACGAGGACTGGGATATCGCCCAGTCCACCAACGCCTATTGGGGCAACGTGGGCGAAGTGAACCAGAACGAGTCTATGGAATGGCTCAAGGCCAACTTCCGCGCTACGGTAACCTACGAGAAGGTGCAGGCTGACGATACTCAGTACCCGGCCGACGAGATCAACAACGATAACTATCGCTTCGTGGTGCGCTTCCTGCCCAAGGGCGACGATCTGAACAACGACCGCGAGACCGAGCAGCGCATTGAGTCGCATCAGATGGATACGTTCAAGTTCTCCATCGCCATGACCAACGAGCCCGAGTGGGGCGAGCTGCCCAACCACAAGGAGGCCTCGCGTACCACCGAGAGCATCCGCACCTACGTATCGAGCGCCATGACCGGCTACAAGGCGCTTACCGATGAGGATATCGCCGGCAACCCCTACACCGTAGGCGCCCCGGCTCGCTTCCGCGGTGCCGGCGACTGGCGCCAGCGCGACGTGCGCCTGGATGCCGTGTCGTCTGCCTACATGTATCGCGTGGACAACAACAGCGATTGGGACGACAACATCTGGCGTACCGGCAGCTATCTGGGTACCACCGCCTACAACGACTCCCACGGCCGTGCGGCCTACCGCTTCCAGTGGGAGTACGACAACGTGTTCCCGGGCCTCGGCAACGAGAATGTGTCGCTGAACACGAACCGCGCCGGTGGCTACAGCGTGACGGGCTACAACCGCGACTGGTACTGCTCGAGCAACTACTATTGCGATATGAACGCCGAGCGTCATAACCGCACCCACGGGTTCGAGATGGTGTGGCGCATGCCCCACAACTACTACAACGCTGGCACCCAGACCAATGACGGTGTGCAGTACAACCATCTGCTCGGCTACTTCGGCAAGTACACCGAGCAGGGCGGCTCCACCCGCGCCGGGGGCACCACCGTGCCCCTGACGGGCCCGGCCGGCAACGTGGGTATGAACGTGTCGGAATACAACTTCCGCACTCAGTACGGCCTGTCCGCTGAGACAACGAACAACTTGAACAACAACTATGTGGACGAGGAGGGCCGTCCCACCACCGACAGTACCAACTCTGCCGCCACCAAGACTGAGAAGTTCGGTCGGCGCCAGGGCAAGAACGAGGACGGCTCGGAAAAGCCGGCGGTGTACGCCACCCATGTGGATGCCGGCGTGTTCGCCGCTAGCAAGCTGCGCCTGAAGACGCCTACCTTAGGATCGTCCTTCGAGATTCAGAACGAGCCGGATACCCAGCCTTCCGATGCGACGCCCGACAGCGTGGTGTCGAAGGGCAACCTGGGGTCGGATGCCACGCTGCCGTTGCCCGGCGCCGCCGATGGCGCGCTGCTGAAGAACAGTGCCGCCGACGCCAAGGAGGGTACCTTCGAGTACGACGACGAGATGTGGTTCTCGGCCACGCTGCGCAACGCCGTCATCGGCAACAAGCGGGCCTCGGGCCAGCAGGGCAAGGAGGGCGCGCTGCTGCACTCCAAGCTCGTGTTCTCGGTGTACCTGCCCGAGCAGGTGACCTTCTACGACCAGGACAAGCTGAAGAACCTGGGCGAGACGGTGACGACTGCCGATTTCGAGCGTTTGTTCTGCGACTACGAGGGCGACGAGTATCCCTTCTATGTGGAGTACACCTACCGCGACCGCCATTCCGACACCGGCACGGTGAAGGATCCGGTGACGGGCTCGTCGGTGTACCCGAAGCGTGAGAACCAGCAGAAGAAGTACTTGCGCCTGACGCCCAAGCAGCTGGTGGAAGCCGGCTGGACGGTGCGCGTGCGCGTGCAGCCCGACTACGACAAGGACGCCTACGCCAACCAGACCAACGGCACCTACGGCAAGCATAAGGACTACGGCAAGCCCGATGTGGACGATCCGGACGATCTGGCGGATGCCGAGGACGTGAAACCGCGTGCCCATACGGGCGAGACCCTCGTCTTCGAGCTGACGCCGCCCGACGACGCCAACGACGCCGAGTTCGTGAAGCACGACAGCATGCTCTCGGCTTACTGGGACAACGTGCGCGCCGACGGCTACGTGGGTGCCGGCGACGTGGTCACGCTGAAGCTGCGCACCCGCATCGACAACGTGGGCGCCGAAGATGAGGCGCTTGCCGGGCTCACCGACGAGAACGGCGAGCCGCTCACCTACGCCCAGCAGCTGAACCTCATTCGCACCTGGTCCACCGAGGCATCGAAGGCCTACTTCACCACCGAGGATCGCGATGTGGCGTGGCTGCCCCAGACGACGGGCTGGTCGCATCGCTTCGCCGCCGATACCACGGCTACCGTGGCGAAGGACGCGAAGGTGTACCAGGCCAAGAAGGACGCGAAGGGCAACATCCTCTACGACGAGCAGGGCTTCGCCCAGATCGAGCCGGTGTGCGACCCCAATGGTGCCGACGAGCAGACGATCACCTTCAAGGCCGGCGAGCTGTACTACAAGCCCACCGTGTCGGCCAATTCCGCCGACGAGTACGGTGTGGCGGGCTTCAACAACCAGTCGCCCGAGTACTTCCAGTGGGTCGACGAGGCCGGGCTGTCCTACGACGTGGAGGGTCACGAGGATCCGGACACCAAGGACTGGGTCGACGATGTCGACTACGACCGCGACGGCAAGTTCGAGAGCGGTGGCCGCCCCGAGCGCCACATGACGTCCACCTCGGGCACCTTCCAGATTCGCAAACCCTCCGCCTCGGTGCGTATCGATACCGGTGCGGTGCGCGTGCCCACCAACGAGGTGAACTCCACCGACTCCACCCAGTCGGGCAACAACAACCTGTACGTGACCCAGGCCATCAACACCGGTGCGGCGGTGAACAGCTTCATCGTCGACTGGCAGGTGCCGCTGTGGGCGCTTGGCTCTCAGTCGGCCGAGAACGCGCCGCTGAACTCGGCGACCATTCCCACCGGCAAGGTGACGCCCGACATCGACCGCGTGAACTCCGGCGTGTGGGAGATTCCGGGTACCTACGAGTTCGAGCTGACCAACCCCGTCACCGACGAGGTGACCAAGGTGGGCGAGGGCACCTACTACTTCCGCGCCGACGGCACCCAGGTGGGTGCGTGGCGCGTGGATACGAGCCGCTCCATCACGGTGAACGGTGTGACCAAGTACCCCTACTTCGTGAACGAGGAAGACGATTACGCCGGCGCGAGCGGCGGCAAGAACATCCCCTACAACGACTTCGACATGGTGCGCCGCGACGACGCCGAGCAGGGTAAGAACTCCTTCGATCTCGTAACGGCCCAGCACGCCGTGCGCGTGCCCGTGGACACCCCCGAGGCCGCGGCGAGCCGCGCCATCGAGGAGAAACTGTGGGTGCTCGTCTATGTGCGCCGCGCCTCCACGAACCTGCGCGACAAGATCAACGGCTACGTGGAACAAAACGGCAGCACCCTGCAGGATCGCGAGAACTTCTCGGTGCCCGGCACTGACGCCGACCGCGACTACTTCTTCGGCGAGGACGACGCGAGCGACTTCAACACGGCCGATCCGGGCATGTACCCGTGGGAGTACGTGGGCGCCGTGCCGGTGTCCAAGAAACAGAACCAGGCCTTCACCAACATCGTGAAGGGCGGTACCCAGATTCGCCAGGTGCGCTGGGTTATCCGCGCGTGCGATGTGGATGCCAGCGGCCGCCCCATTATCGACGACGAGACGCTGTCCCACGAGGTGCCGGTGCCGACGGGCTTCCGCCTGGCCACCGACGCCGATCCCGATACGCCCGCGTTCGAGGAACCCGATGCGGTGGATGCGGCCCGCAACAACACGGCCTGGCTGAAGAAGAAGAGCTACGCCGACGACACGGTGGAGTACAAGTACACCGAGCGCAACCTGGGTAATGTGAACTATCTGGATATGAGCCAGATCTACAAGATCGGCCCCAACAAGCTGTACTTCTACGGCGAGGTGCTCGAGACCGAGAAGGGCGGAAGCGTCGACCGCACGCTGACCGATGCCGAGTACCAGGCGGCCCTGAAGGGCACGGCCCCCAATCCGGCCGTGGGCGGCGAGGATTGCTGGGACCGCACCATCCAGGGCGACCTCATCGTGCGCGAGAATCGCCCGGTGTGGGTCATCGGCTCGTCGATGCCCTCGTCCATCCTGAACAACGCCGCCGGCATTCACGGCTCGGCCTTCATTACCGAGTTGCCGAAGATCCAGGGCGCGGCCCAGGCGCTGTACGGCACGCGCACCCTGTCGACGGGCAACGAAGTCGGTCAGTCGCTCACGCTGCTGGCCGATGACGACACGCCTGACCAGGCCGTAGAGGCCGTGGCCTCGGCCTTCGAGGCCAACGGAGCCACAGTGACCGTGGCCTCCGACGAGACGGGCGGCATTCTGGGCGAGGACCCGGAGGTGGTGAGCTCCGACTCGGTGCACGTGAACCACTTCGCCACGGTGGTGCCGCGCTACGATGACACGAAATATGCCTCCTACGAGCGCAGCCGCTGCGGTTTCTTCCGTTCGGAAGAGAAGCCGACCATCAAGATCGACGCGAAGCAGTGGTACTTCTCCGGCACGGCCAACGACGGCTACGGCTGGAACAGCGAGTCTATCATGCTCGACCCGACCGACTCCCTGTTCCTGCGCTACGAGATTACGCTGTACAACCTGTCCGAGGGCCAGCTGAACCTGCTCGGCCACTCGACGCTCGGCAGCGGCATGGATAACAGCGGGGAAGTGGGCTACCATGTGGACACCTGCACCAACCCCTCGGTGTCGGCGCTGCTGCCCCGTATCCAGAACTTCGGACCCACGCCGGGCGCTATGTTCTCCAGCCTGCCGGCGCTGACTACCGATCAGCAGACGCGCCTTGCCCAGGCCGACGCGGTGCAGAAGCTCGGCGAGAAGGTGCAGACGTTCAACTACGACGCGAGTGAGGACGTCGTCGACGAGAACGGCAACGTGACGCCCGGTCCGTCGCACCAGGCCTTCATGAACAACCTGGCGGCTCTGGTGAAGGAGCTGGAGGCCATCAAGATCCTGACCGGCGACCGCGTGCCCGATGGTTCGCGCGACGACGTGGACAACATCATCAAGGCCCTCGACACCCAGATCGACGTGCTGAAGGGCTTCCAGAAGCGCACGGTGGACGAGGACGGCAATGTGACCGAGGCCCACTACGCGCCCGAGAAGGTGACCGCCACCGACGCAGTGCGCTCGGGCAAGAACATCGTGGCCCAGTCCAACGCCCTGCGCAATCGCGTGACCAAGGAGCGCCCGTTCAGCCGCGTCATCCAGTACGTGCCCTACACGGTTCTGGACAAGAAGGCCACTTACGACGGCCAGCTGGACGACACCGGCTTGGCTCAGAAGACCGGCGCGGCCTTGAGCCCCTTGAGCGAGAGCTACCGTCGCAACCCCACTGAAAAGAACGCCTCCAACGCGTCGCATATGAACTCCACGGTGCCGCTGTGGACCTACCGCGTGGTGAAGTTCAAGGAGTTCCAGCGCGATACTGAAGGCTATCTGTGGTCGAAGAACCCCGACGACACCTACAACTTCGAGGGCATGGCCGACAGCAACGGCGCCATCATCAAGAACCCCGAGCTGCCCGAGGGAGAGGAGCTGCCCACCGAGCCCGTAGGCACGCTGACCGCCTTCGGCAGCCTGACCGACTACGACCCGGTGGAGATCGGCTCGTCCACGGCTGCCCTGCGCGAGGATCCCACCGACCAGACCACCGGCCAGCCCAAGCTCGGCCGCGGCATGCTTGCCAACGGCGGCACGTCCATCTCCGCGAAGGACGAGTTCGCCTACTTGTACAACACGGGCAACGGGAGCACCTCGGCCACCGAGCCCGAGGCTGCGGAAGGCTCGCAGACGTCCAACACCCGCCGTTCCTTCACGTGGAACTTCGTGGGCCAGAACGACTCCCGCGGTACGCTGAACGCTGGCCAGGCCATCATTATCGACTTCATGATGCAGTTCTCGCCGAACTCGTCGGCCTCCACCGACGTGGGCAGCGCGCTCGTTCTGTCGTCCTACGCCGACAAGACCGGTTCCTACGACTTCTACGACTGGCCGCTGTTCCAGGTGGAGAACGACCCGGTGACGGGCCAGAAGGTGACCAAGCTGGTGACAAAGGCCATGCTGAACGCTGCCGACAGCTCCATCCAGAAGGACTCGTCCTACCGTTCCGACCTGAACGACGGCAATGGCAACGGCGACCGCTCCGAGACGCTGCTGCGCAAGGACACTTCCTCCATCGGCTGGGCCAACAACGACAACGTGGTGCAGGAGAAGATGGTGCAGCCGGAGTACACCGACGAGAAGTACTCCAAGCGTTCCCAGACGGCCGCCGTGCCCGAGGGCACCTCCTACACCTACGAGAACATCCAGCAGTACACGGGCATCAACGAGTCCACGGCGCTGCTGTACAAGCATTCCGCCTTCGTGGACGCTCTGCCGTACCCGGGCGATCACGAGACATCCACCTTCGACAGCCGCGCGAAGGCCTACAACCTGCGCCAGTCCCAGTGGTCGGGCTGGCTGGAAGATCTGGACTCCATTAAGATGGAGTACACCGACACGCGTTCGGTTGAATCGCTTACCGAGGCCGAGAAAGACGAGCTGGGCCTCACCAACGCCGAGGCGGGCGATATCGTGGGCAAGTACGACCTGCGCATCATCGGCGAGACCGACAAGGTGACCGGCCAGCATCTGGACGCTCAGGCCCAGGTGTGGGTGGGCCCCTTCCGCGTGGAGGGCGAGGGTGCCGGCAAGAAGATCATCCCGCTCACTCACGAGGATATCGTGCATCCCATCAAGGTGGCCGAATCGCAGCCCGAGTTCGCCGAGTGGGAGTCCGACAAGATCGACGAGTTCATGACCCGCTGGGTGGCCGAGCGCACCACGGGCGTTGTCGTCGGCTCCGATGGCAAGGAAGTGGAGAGCATTGCGGTATCTGCCTCCATGGCCAAGGCCAACATGGTGGATCTGAACGAGCTGAAGGAATACCTGAAGGCGCATCCGGCCGAGAAGGAGAGCATCACCCGCGCCATCCAGTCGGTGTGGTGCCGTGTGATCGACGACGATCTGATCCTTATGGCCCGCAACGGCGACGTGCGCCTGAAGTACACGCTGAAGGCACCGCTGAACCTGCCCAAGTACCTGGGCAACGCCGGCAAGACCTTCAAGTCCATCGATGGCTTGAAGGAAGATGCCACTGAGTTGCAGAAGCGTTTGTGGGAGACCAGCCAGTGGAACACCTTCATGTCACAGGTGGACTATCGCTCCGGCGAGAAGGGCCTGACCTACCGCAACCTGGAGGATCGTCCCGCCGGCGTGTACGTTGACGCCCCCGATGGCTACGGCTACATCGGCAGCTACGTGTGGATGGATACCAACTGGGATACGCTCACCAACGACACGATGGGCGAGGTGACCACCGACACGCTCGGCCGCGAGACCACCTACCATAAGGCCGCCAATGGCCGTTACATCCTATCCACCGAGAAGTCGGTGGTCGATGGCGCCTACGCCTACACCTACGACGGCGGCAAGCCCACGAGCGCCCTCATGAAGGACCTCAACTACGACGGCAAGCCCGACGATCCGGGTGTGAACGGCGTGAAGGTGGAGCTGCTGAACGAGTGGGGCATTCCGGTTAACCGCGAGGGCCAGGCCGTGACCCAGGTGAAGATGGATGCCACGTCCTCGCAGCTCACGTGGGTGAAGGCTGACCCGAAGACCGGCGCGGCTATCCGCGGCCTGTACGGCTACGAGCCGGTGACGACGGCCGAGGGCGTGAACCTAGGCGCCTATGTGTACACCACCGAGTCGGACTACTACAACAACCACGGCTACTACATGTTCTCCATGTTGACGCCGGGCAAGTACCGCCTGCGCTTCACCTTCCCCAAGGAGTACGCGAACTATGCCCTGACCACCAAGCGCATTGGTGCCTCCGAGGCCCCCGTCATCAACGACAAGGGCGTCGATCAGGGCACTACCGAGGATATCTCCGCTTACATGACGGTGAAGCGTTCGGGCAGCACCATGGTGGCCACCTCCGATGTGATCGACGTGAAGCCGGTGGCCTACGACGCCGACAAGTACGCGCTTGGCCAGGATCCGCAGCACGAGGTGTACGATGCGAAGATGACCAGCTACAACGTGGGCATCGCGCTGCCGGTTACCTACGAGGGCGTGGCCTACCGCGACGACAAGCTGGCCGGCTACGAGGACCAGGAGGAGGATCCCGACTTCGGCGACGGCGACGACGGCGAAGAGGAGGGCCCGGGCAATTCCGGCGGCAACACCGGCGGCGACATCTTCGGCAAGTCGGCGACGGCCTCCACGGCTTCCGCAGCTTCGGCGGCCGGCCTCGACCTGACCGGCGAGGCGGGCATCTCCACGATGTCGCTCACGCCCGACAACGCCCCGGCCTACGACGCCTCCAAGGGCGAGCTGCCTCCGTTCATCATGGTGAACGGCAAGCCCACCCTGAATCTGAACAAGTACCTGGAGAACGACGGATCGGTGGATCCGGAGCTCATCGACGGCGTGCTCGACTGGGTGAACGTGAATCTGGATGAGTCGAATCCCTACGAGTTCGCCCTCGAGGTGGAGGAGCTGCGCCTGAAGAACATGATGGTGCAGGTGATGGTATACGACGAGAAGTCCCGCAGCTGGAAGCAGGCTTACGACACCAACGGCAATAAGGCCATCACCCAGACCGACTGCTATCTGGAGGTGACCCTCGACGGCGGCAAGACCTGGCAGCGCGCCTTCGACGCCAATGGCAACAACCTGGTGAGCGCCGAGGTGATCGACGCTCTCGACCAGACCACGGAATGGCGCTGGGTGCCCATGGACAGCGGTGCGGCCACCGAGGCCACCGGCTCCTTCAAGTTCAATCTGGAGCCCTTCCACAACTACAAGGTGGTCTGCCGCGACACGAAGAACCGCGTGCTGAAGCCTTCGGTTATGAACTGGGAGGACAGCCCGCTCACCCGACCCACCAAGAACGCCGAGGATCAGGCGCATGACGCCGACGGCAAGCCCAAGGATAAAGTGGCGGCCATGTGGGACAACGACCTGTGGCTGAAGGGCGGCGTAGCCGAGACCAACAGCTTCTACGCTGAGGTGCCTACCGACGCCTCGGGTCGTGCCCTCTACGAGGACCCGAAGAACACCTGGAAGGGTTACAAGATCTACGACAAGCTGGCCTTGGGCTGGATCGACGGCACCAAGGGCTTCCTGGGCAACTACGTGTGGTCCGACAAGAACGACGGTACAGAGGCCGGCGGCCTGTTCTATGACGGCCTGCAGGGTGATGTGCCCAACGTGGGCGTCGGCCAGGTTGAGGTGACGCTCGAGCAGTACTACTGGCTGCCCGACGACGCGAAGACCGACGACGCATCCAACTACAACCCGGGCACCCCGGGCAAGGACGGCACGGGCGCGGGCCGCTGGGTGCTGAACGACCTGGAGTACAAGACGACCCGTTCCACCTCGGCTGGCAGCTACATCTTCAAGGGCGTGTCCACCTATGTGGCCGACCCGAACGCGCCCAAGACGGTGAAGGACGAGGACAAGACGAAGTACCTGGCGGGCTACCGCATCCGCATCGACCGCGACGCGCTGAAGCTTATTACGCGTGACTACGGCATCACCTTCCGCAATGTGCCGGCCAGTCCGCTTACCGGCACCATCGATGAGGAAATCGACTCGGATGCCGCCATGGCGGTGCAGCCGGTGAAGGATGCGAACGGCAACGACTACGTGCAGGATGGCAAGGTGGTGTACGCCTACTACCTGAACGAGGCGCCCTCTGCCCGCAACGAGCTGTTCCCGCAGCCGATGGGCAACGATGACGATGTGGCCTACCAGACCATGGTGGTGCTGGCCGGCGATACCGACGTGGCCGTGCGCAACAACCTCATCAACTACTTGACGTCCAACAACATCATGAGCGAAGAGGGCGCCGGTGCGCTGTCGGTGGATGAGCTGATCGACCGCCTGTCCGCCGAGCAGCTTCGCGACTACCTGCTGACCAATAACGCCATCGAGGAATCCGACAACCTGAGCGTGTCCGAGATGCGCCGCTTGGCTGCCAACCATTCCGGCGCCTCCGACGAGAACGTGCGTCTCGTGAAGGGCGGCTACGCCAACAGCGCGCCGTTGAACTCCTACGACCTGGGCGCTGCCGAGCGTATCGAGCATTGGGACGTGGGCCTCGTGGAGGTGCCGCGCTCGGCCATCACGGGCACGGTGTGGAACGACGAGGACTACAACGGCGTCATGGACGAGGACGAGCTCGGCATGCCCGGCGAGTTGGTGTCCGTGGAGCAGTACTATTACAAGGATGGCACGTGGGTGTGCAACGACCGCTTCGGCAGCGATGAGCGCACGAGTGTGGTAGCCAGCTGGAAGGCGGAGGCTCGCAAGGACTTCCAGGGCAACGACGAGACCTGGTGGGTGCGTGAGTACCCCGGCGAGGACGGCACTCCGGTGAAGGTGGAGATGAAGGCCGAGCTGGACGGAGAGGGCAATCCGCTGCCCGGTGCCACCTATCCTTCCGGCGAGACCGCCGCCGACGGCTTCGTGACGGTTCACACCGACGAGGAGGGCGTCTACACCTTCGACAACCTGCCGACCGCCTACACGGACGCCGATGGCGAGCACTATCTGGCCGCCTATCGGGTGGTGCTGAATGGCCTGCATAAGGATGTGGTGACCGACGACGACGGCAACGAGCTGTACGCTACGCCGTGGATGATGACCCACTACCATCAGGGCGATGACGTGACGGTCGATTCCGACGTGCGTGACAGCGCCTCGCCGGTGCAGGCCACTTACAAGGTGATCGGCCGCGAGGACGTGGACGGCACCGCGACTTCGCGCGCTTTGGACGGTCAGATCATCCTGGCGGCCAAGGTGGGAGCCGGTCGCTCCCATGCGGGGCAGCCCTCTCAGGTGGAGGTGTCCCGTGCCGACGTGCACGAGGGTGCCGAGGGCACGGTGACCTACGACTACCTGACCCGCCGGGCCGAGGAGGTCGCGGGCGGCGATGTGGGCGAGCTGGCCGTGCCGCGCCGGGAGATTGCCGGCCGCGTGTGGCACGATGCCGACTACGATGGCGTGCAGAAGATGACCGAGGTGGCCACCGACGAGCCGATGCTGGACGGCGAGGACAAGCCGGTGCTCGACGAGAACGACGAGCCGGTAATGAAGACCGAGAAGGTCTACGACGCGAGCGAGCCCGGCCTTGAGGGCGAGTCGGTCACGCTGACCCAGTACTATTACGACGAGAGCCAGACCAACACCGAGGAGGGCGACCCCAACGAGGGCACCCATTGGATTCGCAACACCGCCTTCGCACGCGACGGCTACAACGTGCTGGCCGCTATTGCCACCGATGATTGGGCGGCCGACGCGGTGCTCTCCGATGACGGACGGGTGACCGTGATCACGCAGACCGATGGCCTCTACCGCTTCCGCAACCTGCCGACCGCCTATATCGATGCCGATGGCACGCTGTACCTGGCGTCCTATCGCGTGGTGCTGAACGGCCTGCACAAGCAGGAAGTGAAGGACGCCTCTGACACGGTGGTCTCGGCTGTGCCGTGGATGATGACGCGCACCCATGCCGAGGACGACTACGAGGCCGATTCGGATGTGCGCGACAATCTGCCCGGCACCGAGGAGCACTACAACCTGACCGGCCGTGATGCGGTGAGCACCGAGCTGGACGGCGTGCGCGGTCTCGAGGGCCAGATCATCCTGGCCGCCCCGCGGGCCGAGGACGTGCCGGCCGGCGATCAGACGGTCCAACAGGCCGTGGCCGGCTCCGAGGTCATCGAGGACGCTTCGGGCAGCGTGATCTACGACATGCTGAGCGCCCGCAAGGCTGCCGACGAGGCCTATGACGGCGGCGACGCCGGCCAGCTGCCGGTGCCCACCCGCTCGCTTGCGGGTCTGGTGTGGCGCGATGCCGACTACGACGGCCTGCAGAACACGAAGGAGACCGAGAAGGTCGAGATGCCCGACGGCGCGACGGTCACGAAGCTTGTGGAAGAGGGCCTCGAGGGCCAGGTGCTTACCGTGGAGCAGTGGTTCTACGACCCGGCCAACACGAACCCCGACAGCGCACCTGACTTCCTCACCCCCGACTACGACCGCGACGCGCTGAACCTGTCGGGCAAGATCGATCAGGCCTACGACACGTCGCACTGGTTCCGCAACGAGAACTTCGGCGCAGATATCTACACCGGTCTGCGCGATGAGGAGCATCCGCTCGTGACGGGCGATTGGGATACGGCCGACACCACGGTGGCCGAGGGCGTCATCACCTTGAAGACCAACGAGGAGGGCATCTACCGCCTCGACAACCTGCCGACGGCCTACACCGACGAGACGGGTACACAGTATCTGGCGGGCTACCGGGTGAAGCTGCATCGCCTGACCGAAAACTACGACCACGAGCATTACGGCACGCCGGAAGAGGGCGCGTGGATGATGACCCGCTTCCATGAGGGCTCGAAGGCCACGGTGCTGCCTGTGGATTCCGACCTGCCCGACAATCTGGGGCTGACCGGCGACTACCCGCTCATCGGGCGCGAGGCCTTCGTGGCCGACGAGTCCACCGATGAGGAGGGTAACGTCACCGTGACCCCGAAGCGCTACCTCGGCGAGCGCCAGGAGATGCTGGAGGGCCAGATCATTCTGGCCGGCCAGAGCGACGAGGCTCGCGGCGCCACGGCCGAGGAGGCCATCGCCGCCACCGACTTCCAGAACGACCGCCCCGCCGACGAGCGCATTACCTTCGACTGGATGAGCGCTCGCCCCTACGATGCGGGTGCCGATGCCGTGGAGGGCGGCGACGCCGGCGAGCTGCCGCCGCCGACCCAGGACATCGTGGGCATCTTCTGGAACGATGCCGACAACGACGGCGTGCAGTCCCTCGACGATGCGGGCAACCCCATCGTGATGAACGCCGACGGCGAGCGCGTGATCGTGGACTACGCCGCCGACGGCACCATCGAGGTGTACGAGGCCATCATCTCGGGCGCCGAGGGCGGCGAGGTGGATGCCGACACGGTGACCACCCGCGGCCGGCGCATCCAGTACTCCACACTGGACGCTGCGACTGGCGAGCTGACCCTGTGGAAGTGGAATCCCGAGACGAACGAGTATGACGAGCAGCGCACCTATGCAGCCACCGAGGTGGGCGAGGCCTATCGCGACGGCACCGTGTACGACGAGAACGCCAGCGAGGACGGCATCAACAACGCCCGCGTCACGCTGGAGCGCTACATTCCCGACGAGAACGGCAACTGGGTGGAGGATCCCGAGTGGGTCGACGGCTCCAAGTACGATCTGGACGGCAAGACCTGGGAGGACTACAAGAATAGCCCCTCGACCGTGTGGGGCGACGATGCCCAGCACGTGCAGTACACCAAGGTGCAGCCCTACGCGCCGGCCGACGAGGAGGATGCCGAGCCGGTCATGCGCGCCGGCGTGTACCGCTTCGAGGATCTGCCCACCCAGCGGGCCGACGAGAACGGCAAGAAGATCGTCTACGGCTACAAGGTGCGCTACACCGACGCCGGCTACAAGCAGCGCGCGTGGATGATCGCCAAGTACCAGCAGAAGGATAACTTCACGCAGGACTCCGACCTCATCAACCGCAATGCCAACCTCATGCAGGAGGGCGAGTACGACGTGCTGCTGAACCGTCGCGATGACAGCTCGGTGCTCGGCAACCTGACGGGCGGCAACCCGTCCAACAACGACAACCAGGACAAGGGCATCTTCACGCTCGATGAGGCCCTGGCCCAGAAGAAGGATGCGACGCGCGAGGTTGTGTCGGCCAATTCCCCGGCGGTGGCCTTCGCATCGGTGCTGGCCTCCACCGTGGTGGCCACGGCTCTGGCCGCAGGCGTCGATGCCACGGCGGCCGAGACCGAGCTGTACGACTTGGGCGCCGGCTCTGATCGCGCCTACAACGACGCGGCCCTGCTGAAGCGCAAGACGGGCACCATCGAGGGCGTGCTGTTCCAGGATGCCGACTACGACGGCGTGAACGATGCCGGCGAGCCGAAGCTGGCGGGCAAGCGCGTGTACCTGCGTGCCTGGGGCTTGAAGCTCGTGACCGACGGCAGCGACGAGTGCCATTGCGTCGAGCCCGCCGAGGGCGCGGCCGGCGAGCTGCCGGTGGCTCCCGGGCGCATCACGGCGCTCGATGTGGCCGGCCAGCCCCTGGCTCCGGGCCACCATTACGAGTGGGTGGCCGAGGAGGGCGACCCGGCATCGGTGCTCACCGACGCCAACGGTCGCTTCGCCTTCGACGACCTGCCCGCTGCCACGCGCCACGTGCGTACGGGCGATGCGGAAGGCAACACCGACGTGCTTGTGACCGACGACTGGGGCGACTGGTACCTGCTCGGCTACACCCTGGAGGTAGAGGGTAACAGCAGCTCCGAGGGCGTGCTGGGTCTGCCGGTCACGCGTCTGCTGGATGACAACAACGACGACCCGGTGAGCCGTGCCGCTTCGAAGGTGCATCGCTCTGCCGACTCGGCGGCGCTGAACGCCCGCCTGGCCACCTCGGCCCAGTACGGCGATGACCGCTACGCCATCACCCTTGCGGCCGTGAACGAGCAGGGTGCCGACAAGTCGGTGCTCGATGGCCGTCTCGTGCTGGCCGATCGCGCCACCACGGCCGCCGACGAGGTGGGCGCCACCGAGGATATCTACTACGTGAACGCCAACGGGCTCCAGTTCGACCTGTCCACCATCCGCGACGCCGACTGCATGAACGGCGGCTTCGGTCCCTTCGGCCGCGGCACCATCGCCGGCGTGGTGTGGGACGACGCCAACTACGACGGCATCCGCAACTACAAGAGCTCGCTCGACGTGCCCGAGGATGAGACGGGCGAGGAAGGCGACGAGAACGACACTTCGCCTGCGGCCCAGGCGGCTGATGGCGAGAACGCCGACGGCGCGGGCGACGAGCCCGACGGCCCCACCTCGGTGGTGGATCTGGAAGACCCGCTCGTGGGCGAGACCATCTACGTGACCCAGGAGTACTTCGATCAGGGTCTCGGCCGCTGGGTACTGAACCCCGACTTCGGCGGCACGCTGAAGCCGCAGGTGGGCGACTTGACCGCTACTGATATGTCGGTGTCGGTGCGTTACGTGACGGCTGGCACCCAGTATGCCATCGGCCGCTGGGTAAACGGGGCCTTCGAGCCGCTCGTCGCCACGGCAACCGGTGAGACCGTGTGGTTTGCCGACGAGGACGACGCCGACGTGGACAACGCGACGGTGTTCCCGTGGGTGACCGATGCTGCGGGCCGCTTCGCCGATGGCATGGCGGCTGGCACGGGCGTGCTGGCCATCGCGCCGAATACCGAGTACGCCGTCATCTGCCGTCAGAAGAACTCCGATGGCGCGTGGGTGGAAAGCGACCCCACCTATGTGTGCACGCGCGGCGGTGCCGAGCTGGCCGATGTGGCCTTCGCCGAGGGTCCGGTTACGGCCGAGTCGACGGCCATGACGTTCACAGAGAAGGCCGACTGGTGGAAGACTGTGGCCGGCTGGGAAGATGCCGATGCACGCAACGGCTGGGAGTACGCCGCTGTGCCGGCGGATGCCGCCGACACGACCGGTGCGCGGTGGTTCCGCAAGAACGCCGAGGGTGTGGTGTCCATTACCGGGCTCGACGCCCGTACCGAGTACCGCCTGGTGGCCCGCATCCGTGCCTTTGACGAGTTCGACGTGCCCGATGTGACCTACCAGAAGTACGACGATGCCGTAGCCGCCCTGGAGGCGCTCGGCCTGGTGGTCGATCCGGACGGCGCGCTGGAAGAGTACAGCTACACGGTGCCGGCTGGCGCGGTCATTCGTACCGAGCCGGCTGCCGGCGAGGCGGTGCGCGCGGGCATGACGGTGCAGATCGTGGTGTCTTCGGGCGAGCCTCAGGCGCTGCCGGTGCCCGATCTGTCCGGCATGACCCGCGAGGACGCCGAGGCGGCCCTTGTGGCCGCGGGCCTGAAGGTGGGCGTGCCCATCTCCGAGACGAGCATGGATGTGCCCGAGGGTCACGTCATCCGCACCAACCCGGCCGCGGGCACCGAGGTGCTCTCTGGCGCGACGGTGCGCCTGGTGATGTCGGTCGGCAAGCCGCAGGCCGTGGTGCCCGATGTGGCCGGCGAGACCCGCGCCGACGCCGAGGCCGCCCTTGCGGCTGCGGGCTTCGCCACGGTTGTTTCCGAAGAGAACGATGACGTGGTTGCAGCGGGCGTCGTGATACGCACCGAGCCTGCGGCGGCCGCCATGGCCACGGTGGGCTCCACGGTAACGATCGTGGTGTCTCGCGGGCCTGCGGGCTCTGATCCCGATGAGGGCGCGGGCGAAGGCGGCGACACCGAGGGCGGCTCGGGCGAGCCTGGCGGCGACGGCGAGCTCGAGGGCGACGGCGACGTGGCCGTGGCGGCTCTGTTCGCCACCTTCCAGGCTCTGCCGCTGCGGGCGGCGGCTCCGGCTGCGGCTTCACCCTACGCCATGGGCGAGGCCGACGAGTTCGACGGCGGCTTTGTCCTGCGTACCCTGGCCACGGTGACGGGCGACTCTATCGACTACATTCCCGAGGGTGGCACCGACCCGCAGCCTTCCGTGAAGCCGGCACCTCCCGGATCGCGCTCCACGGTGACCGATGCCGAGGGTATTTACCGCTTCGACGGCCTGCAGTGCTACGTGCAGAAGGGGCCCGACGGCAAGCTGGTGGAATATGACGTGCGCGGCGCGGCCGATGAGGTTATCCAGACGCGTTACACCGTGTACATGGCCGAGCTGAACAACGGCTATGTGATGTCGCGCTTCCACGTGGGCGGCGGTCTGGATTCCGACTTGACCCGTAACGATTCTGGCTCTCTCACGCTGCGCAAGGCCATGACCTACCGCAACGGCATCACGCTGAACGACGGCCATGTGTACCTGAGCCGCGAGACGCGCAACCCCGAGGATGCCAACCCCGACGAGCCGCTGTTCGGCTCCCAGTACGACGACGATCCGGCCGATGCCACGCGTGTCATGTTCGACGTGCCCGCGCCGGTGACGTCGAAGCTGGACGCCGGCGCCAAGGCCCCGAACCTGAACACCATCTCCGGTATCGTGTGGAACGACGCCAACGCCAACGGCGTGCGCGAAGCCGGCGAGGTCGGCGTGGCCGGGGCGACGGTGCGACTGACCCGCTACTGGTACGATGTGGAGAACGCCACCTGGGTCTACGACAAGGACTACAACGAGCGCGTTCCCGAGAAGGACGAGACGCCGAGCACGCTGGTGACCGCCGCTGACGGCCTCTACGAGTTCGACGAGCTGCCCGCCACCGACGAGATCGTGGTGAACAACGCCGCGCTGGATGTGGTGTACGGTTACCGCGTGAACGTAGTGAACATTCCGGCTCGCTTCATGGTGACGAAGATGAACGCCGGTGCGGATATTGCGGTTGACTCCGATCTGAACGAGGCCAACACGCGCCTCGATCCCGAGGGCGATGTGGTGGTGGACGGCCTTATGGTGCTGGCCATGATGGCCGACGAAGCCGATGCGCCCGAGTCGAAGATCGACGGCCCCGACGGCGCCCAGTGGTCCACACTCGGCTCGGTGTCGAGCGCCCACAACGACGCCGGCCTCGTGCCCTTCAACAACGTGAGCTTCGGCGGCCATGTCTGGCTCGATGCCAACAAGGACGGCCTGCAGGCCGATACCGACGAGCTGGCCGTGGGCAAGGAGCTCATTCTGGAGCGTCAGACCACCACCTTCGCTGACGCGGTGAAGAACGGCTGGATGAGCCGCATCACCGACGGCGTTGCCACAAGCAATCTGGATGTGGAGGGCGAGCCGTTGAAGACGACGGAGCGCTACCTCGATATCGCCTGGGTGCTCGGCGAGACTGACGGGAAGCCGGATACCCCGGATACCGACGAGCCGGTGGTAGACGAGCCCGGCGCCGATGGCGACGGCACGGGTGCCGAGGTGCCCGGTGACAGCACGGACGACGGCAACGGTGCGGGTGACGGCACCGCGACGGAGCCCGATGCCGGTGCGCCGGTGGCTCTCAGCAACGAGGCAGCCGACGGCGACGGCGACAGCGACGATGCTGCTGCGGGCGATGCGGCCGATGGCTCCGAGGAGGGCGACGGCTCGGTGGTCGATGCCGAAGTGGCGGCCGCGCGCCTCGAGCGTCTGCTGGCTATGGATGTGGCCGACCCGAAGGCCGGTCTCGCTCCGGCTCAGACCGACGGCATTCTGTCGGAGGGTAGCTGGACCGAAGTGGCACGCCAGAAGACCGACATGGAAGGTGCCTACCTGTTCAGCGGCGTGCCCGCTATGGACGAGTACGGCAAGCCCTACGTGTACCGCATCCGTTTGGAGAAGCCGGGCGAGGCCGAGTTCGTGCCCGTGAACGTGGGCAACGATGACAACCTCGACAACGATATGGCGCATCTGAACCTGCGCGGTGAGGAGGCGCCGGAGAACATGGGCGTGACCGAGACCATGGGCGTGGTCAGCCCGCGCGGCATGACCAATGCCTACGGCCTGGCCTACCATGCGGCTTCTGCGGGTAGCTGGGTTCGCGAGACGGGCCGTGCGGTCGATCCCGGCTACTACGTCGAGAGCGACCCGCTGCCGCAGACGAAGGGTCCCGATGACTGGATCACGAAGATCTTCGAGAGCGATTGGCTGACGCGCATCTTCAAGGCGTTCCTCCCGCAGACCGGCGACACCACCTCGCTGCTGCGCCTCATCCTGGCGGCCATCGCCGGCTTCGCGGCCATGATGATCGTTCTCTCGCTGCTGCGTCGTCGCGAAGAGGACGAGGAAGGTCCCCGCTGGGTGGACGTGACTGTCTAATCCACCCGCATCTGGGACACCTTACCGGGTAAGGTGTCCCGGTCTGGCGTGGCATTGAAAGCCGGGCATCCTGGTTGACGGGGTGCCCGGCTTTTGTTTCGGGGCGATGGCCGCGCAGCGCATCAGCCTGAGCGGCATCTGCTATGATGAGCCAATCCGACGACTCCGCAGGCTCCTTTCGCAACGGAAAGTACCTGCTCGCGCAGAAAGGTTCCGCATGCTCTTCGCCGATATCGATCTCTTGGACGAGAATTTTGCCGTGCAGCCCCATCGCTGGGTGGGCGTGCGCGACGGCCGCATCGCCTATGTGGGCGATAAGGCCCCCGCGCCCGATGCGGCGGCTGCGTTCGGCGAGGTATACGACGGCGCGGGCAAGCTGCTCATGCCGGCGCTCTACAACGCCCACGCCCACGCCCCTATGACGCTTCTGCGCGGCTACGCCGAGAACCTGCCGCTCCAGCGCTGGTTGGAGGAGAAGTGCTTCCCCTTCGAGGACAAGATGACGGCCGAGGACTGCTACTGGGGTACAGTGCTCGCCTGCGCCGAGATGGCGCGCTTCGGCGTGGTCAGCTTCTCGGACATGTACTACGCTTCCGAGGAGCGCTGCCGCGCGGTGCTGGAAGCGGGCGTGAAGGCGAACATGTGCGAGGGCCTGGTGGCCTTCGAGGAGAAGCCCTATGCGGAATACCCCATCTGCGCCCAGATGGAGGCGCTCGTGCGCGACTGGCACGGGGCGGGGGAGGGCCGCATCCGCATCGACTACAACATCCACTCCGAGTACCTGTCCACCGAGACGGTCTGCCGCGACATCCTGGACATTGTGCGCGGCACCGATCTGCGGCTGCATATCCATCTGTCCGAGACCGAGAAGGAAGTGCGCGAGTGCCGCGAGCGCCACGGGGGCCTCTCGCCCGTGGAGTACTTCGATAGCCTGGGCTTGTTCGATGTGCCGGTAACCGCGGCCCATTGCGTGTGGCTCAGCGAGAACGATCTGGATATCCTCGAGTCCCACGGCGTGTTCGTGGCTAACAACCCGGCCTCCAACATGAAGCTCGGCAGCGGGTTCGCGCCTATTCCGGAAATGATGCGCCGCGACATTCCCGTGTGCCTGGGTTCCGACGGTATGGCCTCGAACAACAACCACAACCTGTTCCACGATATGTACCTGCAGGCACTTATCTACAAAGGGGCTACGCTCGACCCCACGGCGGTGACGCCCCAGCAGGCACTGGCCTCGGCCACGCGGGTGGGCGCGCTCTCCCAGGGCCGCGACGACTGCGGGTTCATTGCCGAAGGCGCCCGGGCCGATGTGTGTGTGCTGGATACCATGGGCCCCTCGTGGTGCCCCGCACCCGACCCGGTGTACAACATCGTGTACGCCGGCGACGGCGCCGACGTGGTGCTCACGATGTGCGACGGCCAGGTGGTCTACCGCGACGGCGCGTGGCCTACTATCGACGTGGAGCTTGCCAAGGCCGAGTGCGCCGCTCGCACCGCCCGCATCATTTCCGAGCTGTAAGGAACTGGGACACCTTACCGGGTAAGGTGTCCCAGAATTTAAGGCATAACGATTCGCTGATCAGGGAAAGTTCGCTTAAAAAGAAATATGACCAAAACGGTTGGAAAGACCTTGCGGGGTTGGGCGCTCGTTTGCTAGTATCGCTTGCAGAGAAGGGCGCCGAATCTACTTGCGGCAACACTTTTGGGGCTTACATGCTCGGGCTAAGGCGATTCGGCGCCCTTCTTTCGAGAGAGAGAAGGAGATTATGAAGCAAGTACACGCGAAACCGTTGACGCCGCTGATGCTCGCGGGGCTGTTAGCTGCGGTGCTGGCGCTGTGCGCAGCTGCGGTAGCGGCAACGCCGGGGGAAGCCCGCGCTGCCCAGGAACCGGCGTACGCCATGCTCTACAGCGACGACACGCTTGTTTTTCAGCGGGGCGATACGCCCGACGCCTCTCATGGCAAACTTGTATCAAAAACTGCCAATGTGGAGAAAGCCAGCGTCACCGCTACGGACGAACCCTATTCCGGCTTGTGGGGCTGGGAGACTCGTGAGGTCAAGAAGGTCATCTTCAAAGATCGCATTCGTCCGGCTTCTCTTCGGTGCTGGTTTGCCGGCATGCAAAATTTGAAGAGCATCGAGAATATCGGCAACCTCGACACCTCGCGTGCGACCAGCATGGCAAGCATGTTCGAGTGGTGCGCACAGCTTAAGAGCGTCGATTTGTCTGGCTTCGACACCAGTCGTGTGACCGATATGTCCTACATGTTCGCGGGGTGCAGTGAACTGCGCAAGGCGGATCTCTCTTCTTTCGATACGTCCAAAGTGACCGACATGTTTGGCATGTTTTTCGAGTGCTCGAAACTATCCTCGGTAAACGTGACGAGCTTCGATACGGGCAAGGTTAAGAACTTCAATTCCATGTTCTGCCTCACCGAAAAGCTGAAGGTCATCGACCTGTCGAGCTTCACCGTTAAGAAGGGGGCGAAAACTGCTCTCTTCGAGACCAATTACCATTGGACGCCGTGGAATAAGACCATTACGGTCAGCACGGGCTTTAAAGGTGCGCTTGAATTGTCGCGAGAGCTGAACAAGGGAAAGCTCAACGGTCTCAACTATGTGTTTTCCACCAAAAAGGCGCGGTCGACCAACAAGAAAGCCGTTGCGGTAACCAAGCTGGGTGTGGCATCGGTGAAGGGCGTGGGCACCGCGAAGTTGAAGGGCCCGCGGGCAACCTATACCGTGAAGGTGGTTCCCGCGCAGGCCGTTTCCCAGAAGCCGGTAGCGGCCAAGAAGGGTTTCGCGGCGAAATGGAAGAAGCAGTCGGGCGTTGACGGCTACAAGGTTCAGTGGTCGACCGACAAGAAGTTCAAGAAGGCCGTGAAGTCCAAGACGGTGAAGGGTGCCAAGAAGGCCTCGCTCAAGGTGGGCAAGCTGGCGGCGGAGACTACCTACTACGTGCGCGTATGCGCCTATAAGAAGGTTGGCGGCAAGACCTATTGCTCCGCCTGGTCGAAGGCCCGGGCCGTGAAGACGAAGTAATCAGCTGCAAGCGAACCGGGACACCTTACCGGGTAAGGTGTCCCAGCTCGGGGCGGGTGCAATTCCGCAGCGGAGCGCCTGCCGGTCGCACTTTGCGCGACTTTTTGTCCTTGCAGATCAAATATATGTAACGGCAACACAAAGAGAGATCGAATAGGGGGCTCTGATATGAGAACAAGCACGTTGACTCTGTCGAAGCGCACTTTGGCGACTACCCTGTCGCTGCTGCTGGCGTTCTCGCTGCTGGGGATGGCGCCGACGGCCTACGCTGCCGAGGGCGACGAGACGCCGCCGGCAACCGAGGAGCAGCCGGTGCAGCCGGGCGACTCGACGGAACCTGAAGAACCGGAGAAGCCGGTTGTCGAGAAGGCACCTAAGCCGCTCGCATTCAAAAACACGGAAGTAGCCAAGGCTCTCGGCGCCAAGGCCTTTACGAACAAGCTCATCAAGCAGAAGTCCGTGAAGGGTAAACTCACCTACACCTCTTCCAACAAGAAGGTGGCCACGGTGAGCGCCAAGGGCACGGTAACGGTGAAGGGCATCGGCTCTACCACAATCAAGGTGAAGTCGAAGGCGGTGAAGGGCTCCCCGGCCCAGTCTGCGAAGTACACGCTAACGGTGAACCCCAAAGCCACCTCTATCAGCAAGATCCAAGGCGCGGTAAAGGGCTTCTCGGTAACGTGGAAGGCCCTTTCGACCACCCATGCCGACGGCTATCAGATTCGCTATGCCCCCACCAAGGCCATGACCGATGCCAAGAAGGTCACGGTGAAGAAGGCGGCCAGCACGTTCCAGCTGGTGACGGGGCTTAAGAACGGCAAAAAGTATTACGTGCAGGTGCGGGCCTACAAGAAGGCGAAAGGCAAGACCTATTACGGCGCGTGGTCGAAGGCCAAAGCGGTGAAAGCCGGTCTGAACAGCGGTGACGCAGAACTCGACGCCATCATCGGCAAGATGCTCTCCTCCAAGAAGCTGAAGAACGGCTCGTCGGACAAGCGTCTGCGGGCATGCTTCAACTATGTGGCGAAAATGCGCTACATCCGCACCTACGAGAACCCGAAGGGCAATTGGTCGGTTCCCTTTGCCAAGGAAATGTACAAGAACAACGGCGGCAACTGCTACCGTTACGCGGCACTGTTCTGCTGGCTGGCGCGGGGGTTGGGCTACGATGCCAAGGCGGTGAAGGGCTCGGTGCCGAGCCGTTCGCAGGGCCGCGCTCCCCATGGCTGGGTGGAGATCAAGATAGCCGGGAAAACCAAGATCTGCGATCCCGAAATGGTGCATGTGCTGAGGGGCTTCAACCTGTACATGATGACGTACAAGAGCGCCCCGATGAGCTATCGGAAATCGAAGTAGCCGCGTTGTCGCAAGATTCCCCTCTAACTGAACTCCAGTCTCGGATTAATACGAAGTCGGCCATTGTTCTCGCAGGTCAAATGTGGTTACAATGGGCACTGCAAAGAGAGAGTGAATGATTGGGGAATCATCCATGGATAGAACCGTCTCTGCGTTGACGCGGCGCGGCGCGGCGCTTGCGCTGTCTGCAATCCTGGCGGTCGGGGCCTTGGGGTCGCCGACCGCTTTCGCCTACGCAGCCGAGGATGGCATTGCCGATGTGCCCGCTTCGAATACGTCCGTCCCAGACGCACCCGCGCCCGATGCGCCTGCTGCCGATGCGCCCGCTGCTGATGGCGATGTGCCGGCCGATGGCGTGGCCGACGGCTCCGCGCCGGCCGACCAAACGCCGGCAAAGCCTGCCGCCAAGGTCGCCACCAAGGTAACGGGGCTGAAGCGAACCATTTCGAAGAAGCCGTCCGGCACCATCAAGGACACCATCAAGGTGTCGCCGGCCGGCAAGCGCACCGTGCAGCTGCAGCTTTACAGTAGCTCCGCCAAGAAGTGGAAGACCCGCGCCACTTTCACCACCAACAGCGCGGGCAAGGTGACGCTGAAATACCCCGCTGACTGGAAGAAAAAGAACACCACGAAGTGGCGGGTGGTGGTGAGGGCCACCGATACCGCCAAGAAGTGCGTGAGCAAGACGGTGCAGGTGACCACCTACAACCGCTCGACCGTGAAGCTGAAGGCCAAGAGCGCCATCATCATGGAGGCAGCCACCGGCCAGGTGTTCTACGCCAAGGCACCCGATACGAAGCGCCAGAACGCCAGCACTACCAAGATGATGACGGCGCTTCTGACGCTCGAGCGCAACAAGCTGAGCACTCCGGTGGCCATCACCAAGCAGGCGGCCACCACCGATTACTCCAACTTGGGCACGAAGGCCATTGGAGACGTGACCACGGTGAAGAACCTGCTGTACATGACGTTGCTGCCCTCGGATAACGGGGCTGCCGAGGCTCTGGCCATCCACACGGCCGGCAGCGAAAAGGCGTTCGTCGCGCTCATGAACGCGCGGGCCAAGGAACTCGGCTGCACGCACACCTCGTTCAAGAACCCTCACGGCCTGACCCAAAAGGGCCACGGCTCTTCAGCGCGTGATCTGGCGAAAATCGCCCAGGCGGCGCTGAAAAACCGCACCTTCGCCAAAATCGTGAACACTAAGTCGTATCGCTTCACGACGAACCGGGGCAATAGCTACACCGTGAAGACGACCAACAAGCTGCTCGGGAAAACGGCGGGCATCCGCGGCGTGAAGACCGGCTACACCGATGCCGCTGGCCACTGTTTCGTGGGCGCCTTCAAATACAAGGGTAAGACCTACCTGACCGTTGTACTGGGCTCGCCCTCGAGCGATCAGCGCTGGAGCGATACGCGAGCGTTGCTAAAATACGTGAAGAAGTACTTCTAGGAGAAGGGATCACCAGGTATGACAACGAAGAATCTGGCCGCTCGTGCGGGTATCGCCGCCTTCGTGGCGGTGGCATTGGCAGGCTCGCTTGTGGCGGTTGCGCCCGCTTCGGCCTATGCTGCGAGCAAGAGCTCCGCTGCTAAGGTGCAGAAGGCCAAGCCGAAGATTTCCAAGTTGAGCCGCGACCAGAAGTCGATTACGGTGAAGTGGAAGAAGTCGGCCAAGTCGGTAGCCGATGGCTATCAGGTTCGCTATGCGACCAACAAGCAGTTCAAGGGCGCTCAGAAAGTGCTGGTGAAAAAGCAGGGCACGACCAGCGTGAAGCTTACAAAAGGCGTGAAGTCGTTCACCACCTATTACGTGTCGGTGCGCACCTATAAGAAAGTGGGGAAGAAGACCGTTTACAGCCAGTGGTCGGCGATCAAGAGCGTGACCACCAAGGCCAAGGCGAACACCGGCGACAAGGCCCTCGATAAGAAAATCAACAGCATCCTGGATACGAAGATCAAGAAGAGCGGCGATGCCGGTCTGAAGAAGGCCTTCGACTACGTGGCGAAGATGCCTTACGGCAGCAAGGGTGCGACCGCACCGAAGGGCAAGTGGGCCGTAACGGGCGCCAAGAAGATGATCGCCAACAAGGGCGGCAACTGCTACGAATCGGCAGCGCTGTTCTGCCAGCTGGCCAAGGCCATGGGCTACAACGCTAAGGCCGTGGCGGGCAAAACCTCCAGTCGCCCGCACGGCTGGGTGGAAATCAAGGTGGCTGGTAAGTGGTACGTCTGCGATCCGAATAACACGACCACGCTGACGACCCACCCCGATTCCGCTGTGTCCAAGCAGATCGTCGAGCGCGGTCTGGCTCTGGATTCCTGCTTGTTCATGCAGCCCAAGAGCGACACGCTGTTCGTGTACAGCAAGTAGTCGTGTCGTTTTCTGACCTTACTGGATGGTAGATACCCGATGGTCTTTAGTTCCCTGACATTTCTCTGCGTATTCTTGCCCGTGGTGTTCCTGATGGCCCTCGCCATCAGGAACATTCGCTGGCAGAACGTCATGCTCATGGTGGCAAGCTTGCTGTTCTATGCCTACGGCGAGCCAGCCTACGTGGTGCTCATGATTGTTATCTCGGTCATGTCCTATATTTTCGGCCGGGCTATCGGCGCCACCGAGGTTCCCTCGCGCCGCAAGCTGTATGCCGGCATCGCCATCATCATCGCCCTCGGCTGCCTTGGCATCTTCAAGTACGGCGAATGGTTCACCGGCATGCTCGGCCAGCTCATCGACGAGTCCATGGCCATCGCGGGCATCGCGCTGCCGGTGGGCATCTCGTTCTACACGTTCCAGGCCATCTCCTACATCATCGATGTGTACCGCCGCGATGTGCCGCCGCAGCGCAACCTGCTGCATGTGGTGCTCTACATCTCGTTCTTCCCGCAGCTTATTGCCGGCCCCATCATTCGGTACCACGATGTGGATCAGCAGCTCGCGCACCGCTCCATCACCTGGGAGGGCGTGTCGGTGGGCCTGAAGCGCTTCATCGTGGGTCTCGCGAAGAAGGTGCTCATCGCCGATGTGCTTGCCGTGGCCGTAGATGCCATCTTCGGCGCCGAGCTGGGCGATGTGACGGCTCCGGCGGCGTGGCTTGCGGCGTTCGCCTACCTGCTGCAGATCTACTTCGACTTCAGCGCCTATTCCGATATGGCCATCGGCATCGCGCGCATGTTCGGGTTCACCTATCTGGAGAACTTCAACTACCCGTTCACTGCCACTTCCATCCAGGAGTTCTGGCGTAAGTGGCATATCTCGCTGTCCACGTGGTTCAAGGAGTATCTCTATATCCCGCTCGGCGGCAACCGCAAAGGCCGCCCGCGCACGGTGTTCAACAAGCTCATGATATTCTTCTGCTGCGGTTTGTGGCACGGGGCCGCCTGGACGTTCGTGGTCTGGGGTCTCATCCACGGATTCTTCCTGCTGCTGGAGGAATACCTGCCCATTCGCAAGCTGCCCAAGCCGCTGGGATGGCTGTACGCCATGCTCGTGGTCATGCTCGCCTTCGTGCTGTTCCGCGCCGAGACGTTCGAGCAGGGACTTCACTTCCTTAGCCAGATGTTCATAGGCTGGGGTGCCCTTTCTCCTGAGGCGAATGTGCTGCTCATGGCACAGATGACGCCCTTGTTCCTGTTCACGTTAGTGTTAGGCGCGGTGGGGTCGTTCCCGTGGCTGCCGAAGCTGAAGGAACGCGCATCTCGGCTGCCTGTTCGCTCCCAGCGTGTTGTGGATGCCCTGGCAAGCGTAGCGTGCCTGGCCCTGCTGGTGCTGTGCCTCATCACCCTGGCCGGAGGCGCGTACAGTCCGTTCATCTACTTCAGGTTCTAGGGGGTGGCAGCCATGGCGAAAACGTACAACGATATTTCGAAGAGCCTGGATGCGGCGCCGGTTGTGCGCGCCGTGTTCTCGGTGGCGGTGCTCGCGGTGCTTCTGCTGCCCTTCGCTGGCATGCTCTGGGCTCCCACCGATGAGTCGGTGGAGAATCGCGAGCTTGCCAGCTGGCCGGCCCTTTTCGATGAGGAGGCGGGTCTGAACGTGGGGGTTCTCTCCCAGATGGGCGATTATTTCTCCGATCATTTCGCTTATCGCGTGCCCATGATCGATGCGGGCGCGCATTTGTACGCGGGCCTGTTCGGAGTATCCACTGCCGATACCGTGGTGGCGGGTACCGATGGCTGGCTGTACTATGCCGGCACGCTGAACGACTATCAGAACCGCGCGCCTTTGCGGGAAGGCGAGGTGCGCAACATGGCCCACAACCTCCGCATGCTGCAGGATTACTGCGAGGAGAGGGGGGCGTCGTTCGTGCTCGCCATTGCGCCCGACAAGAACAGCCTGTATGGTGCGCATATGCCCTTCTATTATCCCGGTGTCGCGTCGGATGATATGGACCGCGTAGCCGAAGAGCTTGCGGGCGCCGGCGTCAACTATGTCGACCTGCGCGAGGTGCTGACGGCATCTGACGAGCGCCTGTACTTCTTGCGTGATTCGCATTGGACAGAGAAGGGGGCGTTGCTGGCCCACGATGCGCTGGCGGAGCGCGCCGATTTCAAGACGGCGGGCGTTGCCGTGCCCGACCTGCATGAGCAGGACGATTACACGGGCGATTTGGCCGCGATGCTGTATCCGTGTTCCCCCGATCCCGAGCCCAACTGGTATGCAACGGGTGTGAACGACGGCTCGGGCGCGACCGGGACGCTGCGCAGCGGCTCGCAGTGGCGCTTCGTCGAGGGTGCGTCGGTGGAGGACTCCACGGTCGTCACCGAACCTGCCGACGAGGCGCTTTCGGACATCGCCGCAGACAATGGCGGCCTGCTCATGTTCCGCGACTCGTTCGGTAACAGCCTGCTGCCCTACCTAGCGTGCGAGTTCTCGTCGGCGTCCTTCAGCAAGAAGCTGCCTTACAACGCGCTCTTGGTGGAAAGCGAGGAGCCGAGCACGGTGATCGTGGAACGAGCGCAGCGCCATATGGATCTCTTCGCTCAGCAGGCGCCGCTGATGGTATGCCCCTCCTTCGAGCTACCTGACGATGTTGAGCTGGCCGAAGGCGAAGGCTCCTCTACCTGCGAAACATCCGAGAACGGCCCTCTTGCCTGCTTGGAGGGAGCCATCGACGGCGTGACGCTCGGCTACGATGACGAGGTGATTGTACGCCTGACCGACGGGGACGGGGCGGCTCTGACGTATCAGGCCTTCGCCATCAGCGACGAAGAGACGGCAAACGATCAGGGCTGGTGCGTGTATGCGAGCCGAGAGCTCTGGGCTGATCAGGAGGTGACCGCCGAGGTAATCGTGCAACAGGGAGACCACTTGCGTCTGGTGGACACGTTCGACGTGGCTTTCGAGGCGTAGGAGATAGAAAGGGGCGCCGCGGCGCCGAACAAGCAATGGCCGCAACAGCGGCTTCGGAGGGGCCGCGGCCCCGGGAAAGGGAGAAGCACATGAAGAAAATGACGAAGAGCGCGATGGCATTGGGACTGACTTTGTGCCTGGGCGCGGGGCTGCTGCCTGGCTGCGGTGGCGCGCCGGCGTCCGATGCGACGGCCGAGAAAGAGGCCGCTCAGGCTGAGCAGGCGGCAGCCGCGAAGGCGGCCGAGGAAGAGGCCGCCAAGGCCGAGGCCGAGAAGAAGGCTGCCGAGGAAGCAGCCCAGAAGGAGGCCGAGGAAAAGGCGGCGGCCGAGGCTGCGGCCAAGGCTGAGGCGGAAGCGGCTGAGAAGAAGGCTGCCGAGGAGAAGGCGGCCAAGGAAGCCGAGGAGAAGGCCGCCAAGGAGGCCAAGGAGGCCGAGGAGAAGGCCGCTCAGGAGGCTGCCGAGGAGAAGGCCGCCGAGGAAGCTGCAGCTAAGGCCGAGGCTACGGCTAAGGCTGAGAAGAAGTCGAGCAGCTCGTCCGAGAAGAAGTCAGCGAAGAAATCCGAGAAGAAGTCCGAAAAGAAGAGCGAGAAGAAGACGGAGAAGAAATCCGAAAAGAAGTCTGAGAAGAAGACCGAAAAGAAGGCGGAGACGCCCAAGAAAGAGGACAAGGTCGACCAGAGCGATGATAGCTGCATTGACGCCGACGACCTTGTGCTGAAGTAGGGCAGGTACCGCCAGATTATCGTATGGCCGAGCCGGGACACCTTACCAGGTAAGCGTGTCCCGGCTCTTGTTGCGTTAAGGGCAAACTGGGACACCTAACCCGGTAAGGTGTCCCAGTGGGGCGGATGTCGCGCTTGTTTTCGTTGCTAAATGGCGAATGCTGCTTTATGCTGGTAAAACGTCCATCTGCACTGCGATTATCTGATGCGCTCCCGCTTAAGGAGGCTTTTCATGAACGTTTGGTCCGATTCCGTTACGCGCCGCCGCTTCCTGTGGCTCTCGGCGCTCGCCGGCGGCACGCTCGCCCTGGGCGGCTGCGCCGACGACGAGCCGCGCGAAGAAGCGCCCTCGTCCACCACGTTCGACGAGGAGCAGTCGGCGTCTGGCTCCGGCGCGAATGGCGAAGGCGGCGCGGCGGTAGAGGACGATGGTGCTGTGGTGCGCGCCCGCGTGGATGCCATGACGCTGGAGCAGAAGGTGGCTCAGCTGTTCGTGGTGGCGCCCGAGGCTCTGGTGGAGGACGTGGCTCAGGTGACGGCCGCCGGCGATATGACCCACGAGGGCGTTACTGCCTATCCGGTAGGCGGCATCGTGTACTTTGCCCAGAACCTCATCGATCCCGATCAGACCACCGAGATGCTGGCCAACGTGAAGCACTTCTACTCCGAAGACGGCAGCGTGGCGCCGTTTCTGGCTGTGGATGAAGAGGGTGGCTCGGTGGTGCGCATCGCCGACAACGACGCTTTCGGCGTGCAGGATGTGGGCGATGCGAGCGCGCTCGGCCAGGCCGGTGACGCGGCGGCGGCGAAGGCTGCGGCCGAGAAGATAGCCGACTACCTGAAGCCTCTCGGTTTCAATCTGGATTTCGCTCCCGTATGCGACGTGGTCGACCCAACGCGCAGCGACACCATGGGGCTGCGCTCCTTCTCGGGCGACGCCCAGGTGGCTGCCGACATGGTGAAGGCCGAGGTCGAGGGCTTTACGGGCCGTGGCATGCTGTGCTGCGCGAAGCACTTCCCTGGCATCGGCTCGGCAGCGGGCGATTCTCACGAGGGGGCCATCACCATCGACAAGAGCGTCGAGGAGCTGGAGCAAGCAGACCTCGTTCCCTTCAAGGCCGCCATCGAAGCGGGAGCGCCCCTTATCATGGTGGGGCATTTGAACCTGCCGGCCGTGGTGGGCGACGACACTCCTGCCCCGCTTTCGGCCAAGGTGGTGCAGGATCTGCTGCGCGACACGCTGCACTACGAGGGCGTTGTCATTACTGATTCGCTGGCGATGGGCGCTATTACCGAGCGCTACAGCTCGGCTGAGGCCGTCGTGGCGGCCTTGGCGGCTGGCTGCGATATCCCGCTCATGCCGGAAGACTTCAAAGCTGCATATCAAGGCGTTCTGGATGCCGTGGCCGACGGCACTCTGACCGAGGAGCGCATCGACGAGTCGGTCACGCGCATTCTTACCGCCAAGCAGAAATACATCGGGGTGTAGGGCGACCGCCGGAGGCGATCTGCGACATCTGCTCGCAGGGCGCGCAGTGGCGGATATTCCGCGGTGCGGCCGCTACGCCTCCTCCCACACCTTCACAAGGCAGTACTTCTGCTGCTCGCCGCCGACGGGGGTGTAGTCGACATTGCAGAAAGACACGGCGCGCTTGCCCATGTGCGTAGAGGCCAGGAAGTCGCCGTAATCGTTCGCGCCGTTTTCGGTGTCCAGGGGGAAGACGCGGCGCCCGGCCAAATCCACGGCGCACAAGTTCGTCTGCGAGCGAATCATCAGCCAGTTGCCGCACCAGCCCGGAGCCGAGCGCGGGTCGCGCGCGAAGTGGAACCAGGGCGCCTCGCTGTAGGCCTTGGTGGCGGGATTGGCCTCTTCGATGGGGATGGAGTGCTCAGGTGCGGCGCCCTCCTCGTCGCTGCCGTCGGCACCTCCCAGCGCAGAGGAGACGGGTTCGTAGGGTAGATAGGTGCCCAGGTTGGCAATGCCGTCGCCGTAACTGTAGATGCCGTCGAAAGCGAAGGTGAAGCCGTTGGGGGCCCAGCTGCACTCCATGGGCTTCATGGACGAGGGCAGCACGCAAGCGTCGGTTACCGCGCCCGAGGTGCCGTCGATGCGGGTCATCTGGTAGTAGGTGCCGTTCGTACGGGCGCGGGGCGTGGCGATGATGGCGTCGCCTGTGGAGGTGGGAGCGCAGGCCATGCGCCCCTGGGATTCGTAGACCACCTCGGTGTCGGCCGTGCCGAAGGCGGCGCGCTGAAGCAGCGAGTTCTCCACACGCGCGTTGCCGTCAAGCTGGGGCAGGCGCTGCCAATAGCCGTAATCGCCGGAGCAGGCCAGTGTGGGCATCTCCCAGTTGACATCGCCCTCGTCCAGCAGCTGCGGCTCGCCGAGGCCCTTCTTGGAACGGCTAGCGGCGTACACGCGCCACACGCCGTCCAGAATGTCGGCCTCAGTCCAGATAGCGCCGGCGGCGTTCGCCCGCACGTCGTAGATCTCGAAGCCCTCGTCCTCGGCTACGGCGTGCTCGAGCACCGTGGTGCACTTGCCCGATTTCAGGTTCAGAAGACCCACCTCCACGAGGGGCTTGCCCGTTTCGGTGGGCAGCAGGCACGCGCCGATATCGTCGTCGCACACCCAGACAAGCGACCCGAAGGGCAGCTTGATGGTGGTATTTGCCACCACGGGGGCGTCGGCATCTTCCATGTTCTCGAAATCGTTGGAGCTGATCACCGATGACTCGGGCACCTTCAGCGTGACAGTGCCGTCGGAGGAGCGCGACTGTCCGGCACCGTAGGCGGCGCCTCCGCCCATGAGCGCGAGGGCTGCCACTCCGGCCACACCGTACAGGAAGTGCCGGCGCGTCAGCGTGAGTTCTCGGCCGCCCGGCAATGTGATCTCCTTGGCGGGCTCGTTGACGGCACGACGGCGCGGCGCCGGTCCTTTGCGCACACGCACGGTGCGACTTGCGGGGGCACCGGGGGCGTGGGGACGGGGCGAATTGGATGCGCCAGATGAGGCGCGTTTGCTCTGTGAGGAAGCACGGGACTGCGAGGCGACGCCTTGCGAGCGGGCGGCGCGAGGGGCGGCAGGCCGCGTGCGCGAAGTTCGTTTCTGTGGCATGGGTGTATTGTGTCATTTCCCATACGCATCGGCGACCGTTCGGCGCTAAACGCTACAATAAACGCAAACACGACCGCCAGGCTGATATATGCTGATTTGCTAAGAAAACAGCAGGTCAGAAGGTATTTAGCTTCGGCGACCCACAGTTGCAGCCAGCGAGACGCAAGGAGTATCTCATGAGCAACGAAACGCGACGCATTCTGCTCGTCGAAGACGAGAAGGCCATCCGCGATGCGGTGACTGCCTACCTTGAGCGCGAGAACTACTGGGTTACGGCCGTCGGCGACGGCCAGGATGCCCTGGAGGAGTTCCAGAAGCACCACTTCGATCTGGTCATCCTGGATCTCATGCTGCCGCGCGTGCCGGGCGAGCGTGTCTGCCGCGTTATTCGCGATACGTCGGATGTGCCCATCATCATGCTCACCGCTAAGGGCGAGGTGGAGGATCGTATCATCGGCCTGGAGCTGGGCGCCGACGACTACCTCGTGAAGCCCTTCAGCCCGCGCGAGCTGGTGGCCCGCGCCCGCGCCCTGCTGCGCCGTGTGCACGCCGATTCCGAGCCTCAGCGCGAGGTGCTGGAGTTCGGCGAGCTGACTATCGACGTATCGGGCCACAAGGTGCTCGTTTCCGGCGAGGAGATCGATCTCACGGCCAGCGAGTTCAAGCTGCTCACCACGCTGTCCCGTTATCCGGGTCGCGTGTACTCCCGCATGGAGTTGGTGGAGAAGGTGCTCGGCTACGACTTCGAGGGCTACGAGCGCACCATCGACTCCCATGTGAAGAACTTGCGCGCCAAGATCGGCGACAACCCCCGCAGCCCGAAGTGGCTCCACACCGTGCACGGCGTGGGCTACCGCTTCGAGGATCCCACCAAGCAGTAGAACGTCCGGAGTCGCCCGCACTCGGGAAACCGAAGGTCTGCGGACGGCTTCTGTTGCCCGTCCGATTCCGTTGTCGCGGCGTCTGCGCACCCGACCGGTACCGAAGGAGCCCCATGACTGAAGCGGAAGAGAAACCGCGCATTCTGGAAACTGCTGAAGAGGTCGCCCCGCCGGCGGCCTCTTCGCCGTCTCCGGCGCGCAAAACCAAGAAGCACCACCGCCTGCGCTGGTCCGATTTCTCCTACACCACGCGTGTGACCCTGGCCTTCGCGCTCATCGCCGCCATGACTGCGCTCGTGGCCATCGGCGTGGTGTCGTTCGTGTGGGAGCAGCACTTCCGCACCTACACGGCCGACAACATGAAGACGCTGTGCGAGACGACGGCCGACCGTATCGCCGTGCTGTACAAGAAGGTGGAGGAGACCTCCGGCGACGAGAACGTCGACCCGCTGCGCAACGAGGAGGTGACCAAGCCCGCCGCCCAGGCCGCCGAGATCACGAGCGGCGTGGGCGTGAAGGTGGTGGACGCCCGCGGCGGAACGCCCTTCGACTCGTCGTGGGTGGTGGACGAGAACGAGGGAGGGCACGAGCGCTCGCTGGAGCCGCCCGACGAGACCCAGGTGGCGCAGTCGCCCATCATGGTGGACGGCAAGCGCGTGGGCACGGTGCGTTTGTGGGTGTACGGCTCCGAGGCGCTCATGCGCCAGCCCGATCAGGAGTTCCGCGACAATTCCTATCAGGCTATGCTCATCGCCGCCATCGTGGCCATCGTGCTGGCCAGCTGCATCGGCTTTCTGTTCGCGCGCAATCTGGTGGCGCCCATCAATCGCATCATGGGCGCGGCGCGGGCTATCGGCGACGGTGACCTGTCGGCCCGAACCAACCTGCGCGGTGAGGACGAGGTGGCACGACTCGGCGAGACCTTCGACGCTATGGCCGAGTCGGTGGAAAAGGATCGCGATCTGGAGCGGCGCCTCACGACCGACGTGGCCCACGAGTTGCGCACGCCGCTCATGGCCATTCAGGCTACGGTCGAGGCCATGGTCGATGGCGTCTACGAGGCCGACGAGGAACGCCTCGTGACGGTGAATTCCGAGATCCAGCGCCTGTCGCGTCTGGTGAACGCGCTGCTGAAGCTGTCGCGTTTGGAAAACCGCGCCGACCCCATGAAGGAGGAGGTGGTGAATGTGGGCGACCTTATCGCCGGCATCATCGCCACCCACGAGATGTTCGTGTCCGATTCGGGGCTCACCATGGAATACGACGCCCAGCCCGATGTAATGGTGGTGGGCGATGCCGACATGATCCGTCAGGCTACGGCCAACCTCATCTCGAACGCCGTGCGCTACACGCCCGAGGGCGGTCACATTACCGTGTCGGTGAGGAAGGGCGACATCATGGCGTCCATCGCCGTGCGCGACACGGGCATCGGTCTTTCCAAGGAAGAGGCCCGCATGGTGTTCTCCCGCTTCTGGCGTGCCGACGCCGGCCGCAACCGCGAGAGTGGCGGCTTGGGCGTGGGCCTGGCCGTGGTGAAGGAGATCGTGGACCGTCACGGCGGCTGGGTGCAGGTGGAAGGCGAGAAGGGCAAGGGCGCCTGCTTCACCATCCACATTCCGCTTTACGACGAGGATGCGGCCAAGCACCGCGCTTTCGGTCCCGGCAAGAAGCGCACCGCGCACAAGAAGCAGCCCAAGACCGCGAAGTAACTCGTAGACCTCGGCACCGAACTGGGACACCTTACCCGGTGGCCTGTCCCATTTGGGACAGGCCACCGGGTAAGGTGTCCCACTTGTACCGGGCTGGGCGTCCCGGTTTTCGGGACCGGATGGCCCCTGGTCGGATAATGTGAGCAGACACATGTCGTCCTAGGAGGGCGGGGTGTTCTTGTGCCATAATGAGCGGTACGCAAAAAGTGCGCTCGAAGTGCTGTTTTCGGGCGCTCGTGGAAGGGTTGCGGTCGTCAAAGGGGCCGCGCTTGCAGACTTCAGGAGAAAGGGCACTCATGGCGGGCATCGACATCACCCCCGACGCGCAGGGCAAGGTGCGCGATCTGTACGATCTGGGCGACAAGCTGCTGCTTGTGGCCACTGACCGCATTTCGGCCTTCGACTACATTTTGGAGGATGAGATCCCCTACAAGGGCCAGGTGCTCACCCAGCTCTCGAAGTTCTGGTTCAACCTGCTGGACGGCGTGGTAGAGAACCACCTCATCTCCACCGACGTGGCCGATCTGCCCGACGAGTTCCAGCCCTACGCCGACTACCTGCGCGGCCGCTTCATGCTGGTGAAGAAGGCCGACATGTTCCCCGCCGAGTGCATTGTGCGCGGATATCTGGCCGGTAGCGGCCTGAAGGAGTACAACCGTGAGGGCACCGTGTGCGGCATCCAGCTGCCCGAGGGTCTGGTGAACTCCTCGAAGCTGCCCGAGCCCATCTTCACTCCCTCTACCAAAGCCGAGATCGGCGACCACGACGAGAACATCTCCTACGACCGCCTCGTGGAGATCCTCGGAGAAGAGGACGCCTCGGCCCTGCGCGATCTGGCGCTGAAGGTGTACACCACCGCCGCCGACCACGCGGCAGAGCGGGGCGTCATCATCGCCGACACGAAGTTCGAGTTCGGTCGCATCGGCGACACCATCATCCTGGCTGACGAGGTGCTCACGCCTGACTCCTCGCGCTTCTGGCCGGGCGATACCTACGAGGAAGGTGCCGATCAGCCCAGCTTCGACAAGCAGTTCGTGCGCGACTGGCTCACGGCCAACTGGGACAAGACGGGCAATCCGCCGCGTCTGCCCCGGGACATTATCGATGCCACCTCGGCCAAGTACATCCAGGCCTTCGAGACCATCACCGGCCAGAAGTTCGATCCCGCGACCTTCTAGCCCCCTTTCCATCTCGCACCAAAGCCACGCGGGCGCACACCCGCCTACCATCTGAAGGAGAAACGAAGCAGCATGTCCCAGCGTAACCCCATGAACGAACGGTACACCTCCGAGGAACGCCGCGGTACCACCCGCAAGTCCGCCGCCTCGGCCAAGCCCAAGAGCAAAGCTGCCGCCTCGGTTACCGTGAAGTCGGCGAAGAAGACGCCGGAGCAGAAGAAGGCCGAGGAGAAGGCCGCCCGCAAGCAAGCCGCAGCCAAGCAGCGCGAGGTGGAGCGCAAGTACTACAAGCCCGACACGCCGCGCTACAAGCGTTTGCGCGCCATCTGGTGGGTAATGCTCATTGCGGCTATTGGCTGCACCACCCTGAGCTTCGTGGGCCAGGGCTCGCTGCCGCAGTGGCTCAGCGTGACCACGCTCGTGCTGGCCTACGTGTTCATCATCGGTGCTTTCGTGCTCGATTTCTGGAAGATCAAGAAGGAGCGTGTGGCCTACCAGGAGCGCATGCTGGCCTTGGAGGAAAAGAACGCCAAGGCCGAGAAGCAGGCTCGCCGTGTGCAGCAGGCCAAGCAGGCAAAGGCGAAGGGCTCCGGCAAGAACCAGAACCGCCACGCGGCCCAGAAGCAGGGGGGCGTCGAGGCGGATGCCGATGCCGCCGGCGAGTCTGACGAGCAGCCGGCAAAGCCCGCGCGCCGCGGCTTGTTCGGCAGCGGCTTCCGCCTTTCCAATCGTGAGAAGATGCAGGCTGAGAAGAAGGCCGCCAAAGAGGCTAAAGCCGCCGAGAAGGAAGCCGCCGAGGAGAAGTAGGCCCACCGTCTCGAGCGGGACACTCTACCGGGTAGGGCGTCTCGCAAAACTGGGACACCCTACCTGGTAAGGTGTCCCACATGAGGGCTGGCGATTGTCGTGCAGCCCGCAGGTTCCGCCTGGCGCCGCTTTGGCGAACGCGCAGGGCGCCGTCTGAGAGAGAGGCACATTCATGGTATCTCGCGTCTATGTTGAGAAGAAGCCCGGGTTTAATGGGGAAGCCCGCGCCCTGTACAGCGAGCTGCGCGACATTGTGGGCATTGCGGGACTCACCGGCGTGCGCCTGGTGAACCGCTACGATGTGGAAGGCGCGAGCGACGAGCTGTTCGCCTCCTGCGTGCCCACGGTGTTCTCCGAGCCGCAGTCCGACATCGCCACCTTCGAGCTGCCCGAGGCGAACGGCGCGGCCGTGTTCGCTGTGGAGTTCCTGCCCGGCCAGTTCGACCAGCGCGCCGACTCGGCGAGCGAGTGCATTCAGCTCATCAGCCAGGGCGAGCGGCCTGCCGTGCGCTCGGCGGTGGTGTACTACCTGGAGGGCGAGCTTTCCGCCGATGACATCGATGCGGTGAAGCGCTACGTCATCAACCCGGTGGAGGCCCGCGAGGCCTCGCTCGATGAGCGCGACACCCTGGCCATGGCCTTCGAGCGCCCGGCCGACGTGGAGGTCATTGCCGGCTTCACTGAGCTCACCGACGACGAGCTGGCCGACTTCATTGCCGAACGCGGCCTGGCCATGGACTTGGCCGACATCCAGTTCTGCCGCGCGTACTTCGCCGAGGAGGGGCGCGACCCGTCTATCACCGAGATCAAGATGATCGACACCTACTGGTCGGACCACTGCCGTCATACCACCTTCGGTACGGTGCTCGACGACGTGGACATCGCCGACGCCAACGTGCAGGCGGCCTTCGACCGCTATCTGGAGCTGCGTCACGAGCTTGGCCGCGACGAGAAGCCCGTGTGCCTCATGGACATGGGCACCATCGGCGCGAAGTGGCTGAAAAAGCAGGGCATCCTCACGAATCTGGACGAGTCGGAGGAGATTAACGCCTGCACCATCAAGTGCAAGGTGGATGTTGATGGCGAGGAGCAGGACTGGCTGTACCTGTTCAAGAACGAGACCCACAACCATCCCACCGAGATCGAGCCTTTCGGCGGCGCGGCCACCTGCGTGGGCGGCGCCATCCGCGACCCCTTGTCCGGCCGCTCCTACGTGTACCAGGCCATGCGCGTCACGGGCGCTGCCGACCCCACGGTGCCCGTGGCCGACACCATTCCCGGCAAGCTGCCCCAGCGCAAGCTGGTGACCACGGCGGCGGCCGGCTATTCCTCCTACGGCAACCAGATCGGCCTGGCCACCGGCCAGGTGCACGAGCTGTATCACCCCGGCTATGCCGCCAAGCGCATGGAGATCGGCGCGGTGGTGGGCGCTACCCCGGCCGACCACGTGCGTCGCGAGACGCCTGCGCCGGGCGATGTGGTGGTGCTCCTCGGTGGCCGCACGGGCCGCGACGGCATCGGCGGCGCGACGGGCTCTTCCAAGGCCCATTCCGTGGAATCGCTGGAAAGCTGTGGAGCCGAGGTGCAGAAGGGCAACGCGCCCGTGGAGCGCAAGATCCAGCGCCTGTTCCGCCGTGGCGACGCCTGCCGCATGATCAAGCGCTGCAACGACTTCGGCGCCGGCGGCGTGTCGGTGGCCATCGGCGAGCTGGCCGACGGCCTGGACATCAACCTGGACGCCGTGCCCAAGAAGTACGACGGTCTTGATGGCACCGAGCTCGCCATCTCCGAGTCCCAGGAGCGCATGGCCGTGGCCCTCGCGCCCGAAGACGTGGACGCCTTCATCGCGCTTGCCCACGAGGAGAACCTGGAGGCCACGCCGGTGGCTGTGGTCACCGAGGAGCCGCGCGTGCGCATGCACTGGCGCGGCAACACCATCGTGGATGTGAGCCGCGAGTTCCTCGCGAGCAACGGCGCGCCGAAGCACGCGGCGGTGTCGGTGCCTGCGCCGGCTGCGCCGAGCTACGCCGAAAGCGCCTGCGACCGAGCTTTCGAGGCCACATCCGACCTGACCGATCCTGTGGTGGATGCGGTGTGCGACGGCGCCTCGCTGGAGACATCCCTCTCGGCGCTCATGGGCGACATCAACCGCGCCTGCAACAAGGGCCTCGTGGAGCGCTTCGACTCCACCATCGGCGCCGCCACGGTGCTCATGCCCTTCGGCGGCGCGCGCCAGCTTACGCCCGCGCTGGCCATGGTGGCGAAGCTGCCGGTGCTCGGCGGGAAGACCACCACGGTCTCGGGCCTGTCCTGGGGCTTCAACCCGTACCTGTCGTCGTTCGACCCCTACGCGGGCGCCTACATGGCCGTGCTCGACTCGGTGGCGAAGCTGGTGGCCACGGGCTTCGAGCGAGCGAACATGTACCTCACGTTCCAGGAGTACTTCGAGAAGCTGCGCCAAGACCCCGAGCGCTGGGGCAAGCCCATGCGCGCGGTGCTCGGTGCGCTCATGGCCCAGATCGACTTCGGCGTGGGCGCTATCGGCGGTAAGGACTCCATGTCCGGCTCCTTCGAGGATTTGGACGTGCCGCCGACGCTGGTGTCCTTTGCTACGGCCATCGGCTCGGTTGACCGTGTTACGTCGCCGGAACTGAAGGAGGCGGGCAGCGCGCTTGTGTGGCTCACGCCCGAAGACGCGTTCGCTTCCAGCCTGTGCGCTACTTTCGACGCCGTGGAGCACCTCATCGGTGCCGGTGTGGTGCGCGCCTGCGCGAGCGGCGCCTACGGCGGCTTGGCCGAGACCCTCGTGAAGATGGCCGTAGGCAACGGCCTGGGCGTGGCTATCACCTCCGACGAGGTGGATACGGGCGTACTGTTCGAGCCGGCCTACGGCTCCTTCGTGCTGGAGCTGGCCGCCGGCGAGGATGCCCAGTCGGTGGTTACCCGTCTGGAAGACGCCGGGCTCGACGCGAATGTGGACGTGCTGGATCTGGGCCGCGTGACCGAGACCTACGAGCTGGCCTGCGACGGCCAGGTGGCCGATCTGACCGTGGTGCAGGAGGCCTGGGAGCGCGGAAGCGGCCTGGAGGGCGTGTTCCCCTACCGCACATCGCCCGAGGAAGCGGAGGCTGCCGAGAAGGTGCCCGCTCTGAGCTTCGAAGGTGGTGCGCCTGCGGTGTTCGCCGGTCCTGCCATCGCCCGTCCGCGCGTGGTCATCCCGGTGTTCCCCGGCAACAACTGCGAGTACGATTCCGCCGCCGCCTTCGAGCGCGCCGGTGCTATCCCTACGGTGTATGTGGTGAACAACCTGACGCCCGAGGCCGTGGCCGAGTCCACCCACGAGCTGGCGCGTCTCATTCGCGAGTCGCAGATCGTCATGATTCCCGGCGGCTTCTCGGGCGGCGACGAGCCCGACGGCTCGGCGAAGTTCATCACGGCGTTCTTCCGCGCTCCCGAGGTGACCGAGGCCGTGCGCGACCTGCTGCAGGCCCGCGATGGCCTCATGCTCGGCATTTGCAATGGCTTCCAGGCCCTCGTGAAGCTGGGGCTCGTGCCCTTCGGCGACATTCGCCCCATGGATGACGGGTGCGCCACTCTCACCTTCAACAACATCGGCCGTCACCAGAGCACGCTCGTGCGCACCCGCGTGGCCAGTACGATGTCTCCCTGGATGAGCAAGATGGAGGTGGGAGACGTGCACACGGTGGCCATCAGCCACGGGGAGGGCCGCTTCGTGGCGCCGCAGCCGCTGCTGGACCAGATGATCGCAAGCGGGCAAGTCGCCACCCAGTATGTGGACGCGGCCGGGGCGCCCTCTATGGACCTGTCGGTGAACCCCAACGGCTCGGTGCTCGCCATCGAGGGTATCACGAGTCCCGATGGGCGCGTGCTCGGCAAGATGGGCCACACCGAGCGTTCCGGCGCGGGCCTGTACAAGAACGCCTTCGGCAACACCTACCAGCCCCTCTTTGAGGGCGGCGTGGATTACTTCCGCGGGTAGGGCGAGCGCTCAAGCATATAAGTAGGGAAGGGCCGGACCCCTCGGGGAGTCCGGCCCTTTCTCATGCGCCCGATTGCGCGGGACGCAAGCGCAGGGGCGTGTTCCGCTCGCGCCCCTATTCCCACAGTCTCACTTCGGGCTCCAAGGCAACGCCGCTGGTCTCGTGCACGCGGCGCTGCACCTCGGCGATGAGGGCGAGCACGTCGGCAGCGGTGGCGCCGCCGGTGTTCACGACGAAGCCGGCGTGCTTGGTGGACACCTGCGCGCCACCCACGGAAAACCCCTGGCAGCCGGCCTCTTGGATGAGCGCTCCGGCGAAGTGGCCCTCCGGGCGCTTGAAGGTGCTGCCGGCCGAGGGCATCTCCAGCGGCTGCTTGCTCTTGCGACGTTCGCGCAGATCGTCCATGCGGGCGCGGATGGCGTCGGGGGAGTCGGGCGCGAGCTGCAACGTGGCGCTGAGCACCACCCACCCCTCGCGCATCATGCGGCTTGCACGGTAGCCCCAGGCCGCATCGGCTGCCGGCACGTCCACCACGCGCCAGCGACGCCGCATGACCGAACGGGGGCGCTCTGCCGGGCTTTGGGACACCTTACCCGGTAGGGCGTCCCCGTCAGCATCTTCCTCGGGCACGAGGCAGCGCACTTCCACGGCTACGTCGGAGAACTGGCCGTCGTAGGCGCCGGCGTTCATGATGGCGGCGCCCCCCACGGTGCCCGGGATGCCGCTGGCGAACTCGTAACCGGCAAGCCCGGCCACCAGCGCCGCATCGGCGACGGCGGCGTTCGTGGCACCCGCTGCGGCGCGCACCAGGCCGCCGGGCAGCACCTCTACGGCGGCGAAGTTCTCCGCCAATTTCAAGGTGACGCCGGGAAGGCCCCCGTCGGGCGCGAGCACGTTGGAGCCGAGCCCCAACACGCGCCAGGGAATGCCGGCACCCTCGCAGGCTGCCACCACGGCGGCAACCTCCTCTTCCGAGTGGGGTGTCACGAGCCACTGCGCCGGCCCCCCGATGCGAAACGTCGTATGCTCCGAAAGCGGCTCGTCGGCCCGCACGTTGTCCTGACCGGCGATGCTCTGAAGCTCGCTCGCGAAGGAATCGCTCTCACGAAGCGTATTCCCCGTACCTTGTGCGCTCACGGCGTGTCCTTCCTCAACTGAGTGACGGCGTAGAGGAGACACGGGGCGCCTTGACCGAGCGAGTTCCGCAGCGACTGAAACAGGACTAAACGTCCTGTTTCACCAAGCGAGGACTGTCTGAGCGAATCAAGGTGTCCCGTGTCTCCAACGAGCGGCGAATCGCAGCTCCCGCTCATCATGATGTTAGGGTTACCGTTAATGACCCTTCCGCTCCATTGTACTAGAATACCCTCATGACGAAATCGCGTACATATTCGTTTCCCGGGAAGCGCTAGGTCTTATGGCTCGCAAGCATCCCAGCATAAAGCCCGCATCGCCAGCTGCGGCCTTCACGCTCATGTTGCTGTCCATTGTCAGCTTCATCATCGGTCTGTGGGTGCTTATGGCCCTCACGCGTATCGTGCTGGGAGGCTAGCATGTGGCAGCGGTTCACGTTGTACGACCTGCGCGTCGTCGGGCATTACCTGGGTACACTCATCCTGTTTTTCGGGGTGCTCATGCTCGTGCCCTTTGCCACGGCGCTCGTCTTTCAAGAATGGGAGCCGGCGGCCCGTTATCTCGTCTCCATCGGCATCGCCCTCATCGTCGGCAGTGCGCTGCGCTTTTTGCGCATTGAGCCCGGGCGTCTCTCGCGGCGCCAGGCGCTGACGGTTACGGGTTTCGCATGGGTTGTGCTCGGCCTCATCGCGTCTATCCCGTTGTTCTTCTCGGGCCACTACGCCACCTATCTCGATGCCGTGTTCGACGGCGTGTCGGGCCTCACCACCACCGGCGCCTCGGTCATCGTCGACTTGGACCACCTCTCCTACGCCGACAACATGTTCCGCTTCGCTATGCACATGCTCGGCGGCCTCGGCCTGATCGTGGTGGCCCTGTCGTTCGGCCTGTTCGGCCGCGGCGGCGGTGCATCGCTGTTCTCTTCGGAGGGCCGCAGCGAGCACGTGGTACCCAACGTGGTGCAGACCACCCAGTTCATCGCTCGTATCACGCTCATCATCGTGTCGGTGGCCACGGTTATCATCATGGGGCTCTGCCTGACTTTGGGCATGGAGCCGGCCCGCGCGTTCCTCAATGCGCTGTGGGTGTCGGTCTCCGGCTTCGTGACCGGCGGGTTCGCTCCCATGCAGCTGTCCATCATGTACTACCACTCATTCCCCCTCGAGTGCATTCTCATGGTGCTCATGCTTCTGGGTTCCATCAGCTTCGTGCTGTACGCCGAGGTGTGGAAGGGCAATGTGGGGGCCTTTTTCCGCGATTTGGAAACGAAGACCATGGTGCTGTGGCTTGCGGTCATGGCCTTCGTGTTCACGGCGACTCTGGCCTCGTTCCCGTCGTTCAACGACATGCTGGCTATTTTGCGCCGCGGCCTGTTCACCATCATATCGGTGTCCACCACGACGGGCTTCCAGGTCATCACGACGAACCAGATCACCACGGCGTTCTCCAACGGCGCCTTCCTCACGCTGGCCTTCATCATGGCCGTGGGCGGCAGCTCCGGATCTACCGCCGGCGGCATCAAGTTCTCGCGCATGGGCATCATCTTCAAGTCCATTGTGGCCAACGTGAAGGAGACTCTCGCGCCTGACTCGGCACGCGTGGTGGTGTCCTACAACCATTTGGGGCGGCGTACGCTCACGCCCGAAGTGGTGAAAGAGGCCATGACGGTGTTCATCCTCTACGTCATTACCTATGTGCTTGGCGCGCTCGTGGGCATTGCGCACAACGGCGAGGCCATTCCCGCCATCTTCGAGTCGGTGGCCATGACCTCCAATGGAGGCATTACCACCTCTCTCGCCCAGGCTGGCATGCCGGCGACGCTGGAGCTGTTCTACATCCTGCAGATGTGGGCCGGCCGTCTGGAGTTCATGACGCTGTTCGCCCTGATCGTGGAAATCGGCGCATCGTTCGTGCCGCGTTCCAAGGGAAGGCTGCGGAAATGAGGCGCGTCATCTGCCATCTGATTGCCCGATGCGGCCGCATTGCCCTTGCGGTCGTGCTGACCGCGGCGGTGATCTTAACGGTCGGCGCGCCGGTGTGGCCGTCGGCGGCCGACCCGCAGACTTTTGAGGCCCGGGCCTGGGCCGACAACCTGGACAACGCTGCGGTGCCTACCGATGACACGGGCGTGGTTGATCCCTCGGCCGCCCAGCCAGAGGAGGGCCCCGATGCCGAGCAGGGCGCCGCCGAGCGCCCCGCCGCCGGAGCTGAGGCTGACGAGGGGGATGCCTCCGGTGCGGCGGCTGCTGGCGATGGGCTGGCCGAGGGGGATGCGGAAGGCGCCGAAGCCGGTGGCGAGCAGGCCGCGGAGGGCGCTGTCGACGAGGACGCTCAGGCCGCCGAATCCGAGACCCCGCCCATTATTCCCGACCCGGTCTTCGGCACGGGCACGAACGAGAACAACCTCATGAACCCTCAGCAGAAGCCCGACAGCTCGTTTATCTACGACACCTCCATCAAGTCGCTGCAGGAGGCCGACCCCTATCTGAACGATCAGACGGTGCAGGTGACCGGAGAGGTGGTCGGCGACCGCATCAAGGCCGAGTTCGACCCGGGCTTCTGCTGGATCGTGCTGCAATCCAACGATGGGCAGTACACCGAGGTGCCCGTATTCCTCGACCAGACGCTTACCGAGGCCATCGACACCTACGGCGCCTACGGGCGCAAGGGCACCACCCTGCAGGTGCGCGGCACCTTCCATTTGGCCTGCCCGGATCACGAGGGGCTGACCGACCTGCATGCCGATACGGTGAACGTGGTATCGCGGGGCTATGAGGCCGACCAGAAGCTGGATCCGAGCGCGTTCGTGCCAGGTGCGGTGCTGACGGCGGCGGGGCTGGTGATGCTGCTCGTGTTCCGCCAGATGCGAGAGGGGCAGCGCTAATGGCCGATATGCTGCGCACCGGGGAAGTGGTGAAGCTCGATCGGGGTTATCCGCTCGTGCGGTTCGAGGACGGATCCCTCATGCGCTGCGAGCACGCTACGGCGCTCGTGAAGGGCCATGACGCGCGGGCCGTCATCGGCGATGTGGTATCGGTGGCCGTACCTGATGCTCACGATAAGGGCGTGATCGAGGCCATTGCGCCGCGCACGCGCGAGTTCGTGCGCAAAGACCCTACCGAGCGGGCGCTGCCCCAGGTGCTCGCGGCGAACTTCGAGCGGGTGATCGTGGCTCAGCCGGTGGGCGAGGTGAACCTGCGGCGTCTCGAGCGCGAGCTGGTGCTGGCTTTCGAGACGGGCGCTGCCGTGACCGTAGTGCTGACCAAGGCCGATCTGTCCGTCGATGCCGAGGCCACGGCGGCCGTGGTGGACAACGTGCGCGATCTGGCTGGGCCGGCTGTGGAGGTGCTGTTGGTGTCGGAGGCCGACCCGGCATCGGTGGAAGCGGTGCGCCGCCTGCTGGCGCCCGGCACCACCACCGTGCTCATCGGGCGCTCCGGCGTGGGGAAATCGAGCCTGGTGAACATGCTCGTCGGCTCCGAGGTGCTGGAGGTGGGCGCCGTGCGCGAGGGCGACGGCAAGGGCCGCCACACCACGGTCAGCCGCGAGATCGTCTCGGTGCCCGGCGCCGGTCGCATCGTGGACATGCCCGGCGTGCGGGGGCTCGGGCTGTGGGATGCCGATGCGGGCATCGAGGCGGCTTTCCCCGATATCGAAAAGCTGGCCGAAGCGTGCCGGTTCCGCGACTGCACCCATACCGGCGAGCCGGGCTGCGCGGTGGCCGCAGCACTTGAAGACGGTACCTTGCCCCGCAGTCGTTTCGACTCCTACCAGGCCCTCAAACAGGAGGCGGCCACGGTGAAGGACCGACGCGAGCAGGCCCGGCGCCTGAACAAGGAGAAGGCCGGCTCCACGAAGCACTACCGGAAGGGAGGGCCGCCCGTCCGCAAGAAACGGCGCCCCTAGCGCTCCGTGCAATTGCGCGCCGACCGGTCGGCCGCCCCTCCCTCCGTCCCGATATGTTCGAGTCTCGGACCTCGAAAGGAACCCTATGAATCCCGTCGTCATCATCCCCACGTTCATCTATCCGCGTCGCCATCGCGGTGGCGCCGACGTGGTCTCCTTCTACGATCACACCACGGCCCCCAACCAGCCCGGCGAACTCGGCCGTTGCTTGGAGTCGCTTGCCAAGGTGGAGGGGCTCGGGCTCGTCATGGTGCTCGTGTCGGCCGATGTGTCCATCGAGACGCAGGCGGCCGATAAGGTGCAGGCCATCTGCAACGAGCATCCCGAGGTAACCACGCTCGTCATCGGGGCTGCCGAGCTGGCGCTCGTGGAGCAGCGCATGGCCCAGCAGAATATCGAGCGCCTCTCGAAGGAGATCGGCCTGACCGGCTACGGCGCCATCCGCAACCTGGGCCTTCTCATCGCCAATACCCTCGGCTTCGATGCCGTGGTCTTCTTGGACGACGACGAGGTGGTGGACGATCCGCAATTTCTGACCAAGGCCATGTACGGCCTGGGCAAGCTTACCAAGCAGGGCGTGCCCATCCTGGCGAAGACGGGCTACTACCTGAACAGCTCGGGTTCGTTCCTTTCGAATTGGGACGACAAGTGGTACAACCGCTTCTGGCAGCAGGGCCGCGCCTTCAACGAATGGATCTCGGCAGCGATGCGCGGGCCGCGCCTGTCGCGGTCGAACCACGTGTGCGGCGGTTGCTTGGCCATCCACAAGGAGGCCTTCCGTCGCTTGGCCTTCGATCCCTGGATTACCCGTGGCGAGGATCTGGACTACATGCTGAATCTGCGCATGTACGGCTCGGACATTTGGTTCGACAACCATTGGGTGCTGCGCCACCTGCCCCCGCACACGCCGAGCGAGGGCACGCGCTTCCGCCAGGATATCTTCCGCTGGCTCTACGAGTACCGCAAGCTGGAGTACAGCCGCGCGCTCATCGATCTGCAGCAGGTGAAGGCGGCGTCATTGGAGCCCTACCCCGGGCCGTTCTTGGAGCCGGGCCTGCGCAGTCGCATTCGCCTGACGGCGTGGCTGCGCAGCTTCGCGTGCTCCGACAAGAAGGCCTACCGGCGGGCGGCCAAGGCGGCGGCTGGCGAGGCGTCGGCCTATGCCGAGGCGAACTGCGCGAAGTATTTCGAGTTCCAGTACGTGTGGCCCGAGGCTATGAACCGCCTGGAATCGGACCAGCTGCTGTCGAGCGCGCTCGTGCGCTCGAGCATGCTGCGGGTAGAAGACGCCGCGGCCGCTGCCGCCGAAGGTGCCGCGGTGCCTGCGGGCGGGGAGGCGGAAGTGGCCGCCGCGGTATCAGGTGCGCCGGTGGCCGCGGCGCCTGCGGGCTCGCCCGTACCGAGTGCGGTGCCCGGTGCCGCTGTGCCGCGTCCCTCTATCGATGCGGGGGCCACCACGCAGATTCGCCTGGACATGGGGGAGTAATCCCATGGAGGCCATGATTCCGCTCTTCGCCATCTCTTTGGTGGTGGGGCTTGTGGTGGGTGTGCTGGCGGGGCTGCTCGGCGTGGGCGGCGGCATGCTGCTTGTGCCGGCGTTCAAGCTCGGCTACGCCATGGACTCGCTCATGTGCACGGCTACCTCGCTGTTCACCATCATCCCCACGTCTGTTTCGGGCGCCATCTCGCATATACGCAACCGCACCTGCCTGCCGAAGCTGGGCATTGCGGCCGGCCTCGGCGGCGCATGTCTGTCGCCGGCGGGTGTGTGGCTGGCCACCCTCTCGCCCGACTGGTGCGTCATGGGTGCGGCGGCTCTCATCATCGGCTATTCGGCTGTTACCATGTTCCGCAAGGCTCTGAAGGCTCCCAAGGGCGCCCCGGCCGTCGTTTCCGCCGAGGACCGTGCCGCCGCCATCGAGCGTGCCCGCCTGGAGGCGCCCATCGTCGGCTGGCGCGAGATGGGCATCGCTGCCGCCATCGGCTTATTTGCGGGTCTTGCCTCGGGGTATGTGGGCGTGGGCGGCGGCTTCATCATGGTGCCGCTCATGATGTCCGTTCTGCACGTGCCCATGAAGCTCACCTCGGGAACCTCGCTTATCGCCGTCATGATCTTGGCCGTGCCGGGCGTTGTCGCCCAAGCTGTGCTCGGCAACATCAACTGGGTTGCCGGCATCGCCGTGGCCTGTGGCTCCATTCCCGGTGCTACGTTGGGCGCCAGGCTCATCCCGAAGGTGCCCGAGCGTCAGCTGCGCTTCCTGTTCGCAGGCTTTCTCGTAGTGGCCGCGGCATTGCTCGTGGTGAACCAGATGGGTCTGTGGGGCTGATCGGCCCCGACGGGTGCGGCCCGGGCTGATTTTCGCTATACTTACCGTCGGTAACGGGGCGCTGCGACAGCCGCGCGACAAGGGCCGAGGAGGCTGACATGGCGAAGCGGGAGTCGGAATCGGCGTTCAGCCGGGGTATGAACATTCCGAAGTTCAACTTGGAGATGCTCGGCGCTACCATTGCCACTATTGCGGCCATCACGTTGGTATGGACATTTTCCCAGCCCGACTTCTCGGTGCCGGTGCTCGTGGTGTCGGGCGCGGTGTTTACCGTGTCGGTCGTCGTGGTCATTCGTCTCATGATGGATCCCGATTCCGTGCGCGCCCTGCAGTCGGATGCCATGCTGCAGCTTGCCTCGTCTATGATCGACGCTATGGGCGAGGGCCTGACCGAGCGGGCTTCCCAACAGGTGTGCGAGTTGCTGCTGCCCAATACTTCGGCCATTGCCATTGCGCTCACGAACCGCGAGTCGGTGCTCGGCTACGCAGGCTACCAGGAGGCGCATAATCCGGCGGGCATTCCCATTCGCACCGTGGCCACCCACGACGCCATTCGCCAGGGCGAGACGCTGGTGCTTCTGACTCCCGAGGAGATAGGGCTGCCCAAGCCGAGCGACGAGACGCGCATCAAGGCCGCTATCGTGGAACCGCTGTGGGTGGGCAACCGCGTGGAGGGAACGCTCAAGTTCTACTACCGCAACGCCAGCAAGATTACCGAGACCCAGCGTTCCATTGCCCACGGCTTCGCGCAGCTGCTCGCTACTCAGATGGCCGCCGTGGAAATGGAGACTCAGCGCAAGCTTGCCACGGCCATGGAGCTGAAGATGCTCCAGACCCAGATCAACCCGCATTTCCTGTTCAACACCATCAACACGATCGCCTCGTTTATCCGCACCGACCCTATGAAGGCCCGCACGCTGCTGCGCGAGTTCGCCGTGTTCTACCGCCGCACGCTGGAAGATTCCACCGAGCGCATCTCGCTGGCCCGCGAGCTCGACCAGGTGCAGCGCTACTTCAACTTCGAGCTGGCCCGCTTCGGCGAGACGCGCCTGGCTCTGGAGATCGAGGCCAGTCAGGCGCTCCAGACCATGATGGTGCCCCCCTTCCTCATCCAGCCTCTGGTGGAGAACGCCATCAAGCACGCGATGCCTTCGGAGGGCAGGCTGACTGTTACGGTGACGGCGTCGGCCGACGGAGACGACGTGGTCATCGTGGTGGGCGACGATGGCGTCGGCATGAGCGAGGAGACCTGTGCGAACATCACGCAGGTGGAATCATCGACGGGCCTCGGCATAGCTGTAAAGAACGTGCACGACCGTATGATCGGCTTTTTCGGGCCTGATGCTCAGATGGTGTATACCAGCGAGCTGGGCGTGGGCACCCAGGTGACGCTGCGTTGCCCCGGGTGTGCCAAGGCGCCCGTCGTTGCGCCTTCTGTGGCGGAAGGCGAGCGGCTTACGGCCGACGAGACAGATGTTGAGGCGGTAGCCCGCAACGAGGCCACGGTGGCCGAGTTGGCTGAACTGGTAGCCCAAGTTTCGGAAGGCTAGGGAGCCGTCGTTTACGCTATCGGGGATCCCTCACCTTCCCAGCAGGTAAACGACGGGTTTTTGTATCGACAATCATTCCCCTGTCGTTTATCATCCCTTTAACTGACGATTCATCCGCCCGGGAGGGGTTGTTCCTGTGTTTGAGTTCTTGTCTTCGCCGTTCGGCTTGGTGGCCGTGGGCCTCGGCGTTCTGGCTGTGGCCGTATTGGCGCTGTGCCTGTGGATCACCACGCTCGATCGCCGTATGCGCGGCATGGCCGACGGCTTGGAGGCAGAGCGGCGGAAGGTGGCCGAGATGCAAATGGTCATCGGGCGGCGCAACAATGCGGCTCGCAGCTATGGCCGTCGCGGTGCGCCTGCGCCGGCTTCGGCGGCTATGACGGGCGCGGCAGCTCCGGTGCCGGGTCCGGGCGCTGCTAGCATGGGTGCCGCCGTTGCTCCCGAGGGGGCTCGCGGGCCAGTTGGGCCGGCTGCGGCCCCCATGGCTGCCGGCGCCGCGCCCGGGGTTCAGCCGGGGGCTCCCCGTCCGGCTCGCACCGCAGCCCCCGCGCGCGGGGGCGCTTCCGGCGCCCGTCCGGCTCCGGCCGCGCAGGCTGCTCCCCGTGCGGGGAGTGCGAGCCGCCGTCGCGGAGGCGGCTGGGCTCCCGAGCAGCCTGGTGTGGTAACCGAGGAGGCCGTGGATGCTTGGGTGCAGGGTGCTCCCGGTGGCCAGCCGGGCATTGTGATGCCCGATAAGAAGATGTCGCGCAAGGCCCGTCGCGAGGCTGAGCGCGCCTTTGCGGCCCGCGCGGCCGCCGAGCTGGAGGCACGGCAGGCCCGTCGTGCCCAAGAGGGCGGCATTCCCCGCGGCCCGCAGCGCGGGCCCGCTGCTCGTGGGACGGCCCAGTCTGGGCCGCGGCCGTATGGCGGTCCGGCGGCGCCTCAGCGAGGCTCTCACGCGCCGGCTGGCGCTCCGGCTCGCGGCGCCGGATATGCTCCGGGCTACGGAGCCCCGGCTGTTGGTGCAGCGGCTCCCGATGCGCTCGGCCGCGGCCGTCACGCCCGCTGACATTTTCCGTTGATGAGAGAAGGCCGCCCTGGGGGCGGCCTTCTTCGTAGAATGCTTTGCGGTGGGTTTGGGCTGTCAACGCGTAATGCGGGCTGTGGCCAGGCGTGTTTCCCGCACGGCCGCTGTGGGGCTGCGCACCGATCCTCATGCGCGGCGCGCAAACGGTGCTGGGGGCGCTTACTTGCCTGTGTAGGCCTGCTGGAAGCGGGCCACGTCGCGTTCATAGATCACAAGCGTGCTGTCGGGTTCTTCCAAATAGAACGGCACGCCGGCCAGTTTCGGGTGGTTCACGAGCGCTGCCAGGGCATCGAAGCCGATCTTTCCCTCGCCGATGCGGGCGTGGCGGTCCACATGGCTTCCGCGTTCGTGGGTGGCGTCGTTGAGATGCACGGCGCGCAGCTTGTCCAGGCCGATGGCGTGGTCGAACTCGTCCAGCACGCCGTCCAGATTGCCTACGATGTCATAGCCTTCGGCCCATACGGCCGCGCAGTCGAAGCACACGCCCACGTGGTCGGCGTGCTCCACCTGGCCGATGATGGAGGCCAGCTGCTCGAAGCTCGTGCCCACCTGGGTGCCCTCGCCGGCCATGGTGTCCAGCAGCACGGTTATCTTCTGGCCTGGCGTGATCACTTTGTTCAGGGCGTCGGCCACATCGGCGAGCCCCTCTTCCACGCTGATGTCCAGGCGCGAGCCGGGCCGCACCAGGTACAGCGTGCCGTCCAACTCGGCGAGCTGCGCCAGGTCCTCGGCGTACACCATGAGGGCGAAATCGCGCTCGCTCATCTTGTCGGTTGCCGGGTCGGTGTCGTAGGGCGCGTAGGCGAGCACATCGTGGATGCCGTGTTCCTGGCAGAAGGCGCGATACGCGCTCACATCCTTCTCGTCCAGCTTCGCCTGCTCGCTACCGCGGGGGCTGCGGGTGAAGTACTGGAAGGTGTTGGCGTTGATGGAGGCGGCTTCCTCGGCCATTTCCGCATAGCCACGCCGCTTCGACAGATGGCAGCCGATAGTCAGCATAACGAGTCCTTTCGATGGATTACTTTCAAAAACGCGCTCGCTTTTGGCCAAAAACCTTCGTTTTGTACAAGGAATGGCAGGGAAAATCATAGTTCGGAAGTGATTTCCGCCGTCGGAGACGGTCATTTGTTCAATATTTCGTTGCCTGATGCCCTCTCGGTCGGCATGGAAGTGCAAAGGCTTGTGCAGAACGCCTGGTTTTGGCCAAAAATCAGGCGAATATTTGCAGGTGGACATCCGAATGGCGAGAGGGCTTGCGGGAACTGCCGATCGGCTGTCGCGCGGCGGCCTCGGCGATGGTAGAATTGCCCTACCTCAACCTAAGCAGCCCAAACGAAACAGAAGAGGTTTTCGCCCCATGGCTCCTTCGAAGCTTATTCTCGATCGCTACCGTGTTATCGGCCAGGCCGGCGCTGGCGGCTACGGCACCGTCGTGCACGCCTTCGACACCCACCTCAAGCGCGATGTTGCCATCAAGTGCATCGAGTTATCGGAAGACGAGGTGGCCCGGGCGCGGCTCGTCGCTCTTGAAGCGCGGATGGCGGTCGATCTGGAGGCTCCGGTGGAAGACGCCGCGGCCGCTCCGATGGCCGGCTCTGCAGTGCCTGCTGGCGCGTCTGCGAGCTCGGCCGGCAACGCCGCGACTGCGAACCCGGTCGGCGGCGCCGCGACCGCAGCAACCTCTTACCCCGCTGATCCTGCGTTTCTGCAGGGGGTTGACGAGCGCCGCGGTCGTCGCACCTCGGCATCGTCGGTGCGCGCTGCGGGCGTTGCGGCGGAGGTTCCCCCATGGGAAGAGATGCCGGTCGATGCGCTCGAAGGCGATGGCGCGTCCCTTGCGCCGTGGGATGCCGGCACGGCCGCTGCCGCCGGCGCGGTGCGTCCGGGGCTGAACGGCCGGGTCGCTCCGCGCAAGACGCGCCATGCTCCCGAGGTGGGGGCGCCGGCGGTGGAGGTGCAGGACGCCGCCCCTATGAGCGACTACTTCGACGAGAGCGCGGTGGACGTGCGCCATTTGCGGCCCGTTCGCGCCTCGCGTACCATCGACGGGGCCTCCGAAAAGCGACGTCGTCGCAAGGGGGGCGCTCCGGTGCCTCCAGTCGAGACCGCCTCGGCGCCGACGCCGACGGCTTCGCGTGCCGTCGCTCCCTCGGCCGATTTCGACGAGCCGGACGATGCCGATCTGTTCGAGCATATTCCCGGCCTGGAAGAGGCCCGTTCGGTGGCGAAGCTCTCTGATGCCAACATCGTCACGGTGTACGACTGCGCCGTGGAGGATTCCTGTGCCTACGTCATCATGGAGTACATCGAGGGCAAGACGCTCGCGCAGATCATCGATGAGATCGATGACAACATCACGCTGGATGTGGTGGCCGCCGTGTTCCAGGCTGTGGCCCATGCCCTGGAGGTGGCCCACAGCGAGAATACCCTGCATCTGGATATCAAGCCGGAGAACGTTATCGTGAACGCCAAGGGTGTGGCGAAGGTGACCGACTTCGGCCTGGCCGCCCTCATGGATGCCACCGGCTCGGGCACCACGGGTGGCGGCACCATCGGCTACATGCCCTTAGAGCAGATGCGGCAGGAGCCGCTCGATGTGCGTACCGACGAGTGGGCGCTCGCGAGCCTCACCTACGAGATGCTCTCGGGTGAGAATCCGTTTTTCGCCGCCACCCTGCGCGGTGCCGAGGAGGCCATCGAGGACGCGGAGCTCGTGCTGCCGTCGCTGTGCTGGGACGAATTGCCCGCCGAGGCCGACGACGTGATGTTCGCCGCGTTGGATCCCGATCGCGAGGAGCGTTATCCCACCATCGCCGCGTTCTCCGAGGCGCTGACACCCTTGCTCGGCAACGCGAAGAAGGGCAAGAAGGTGCTTGCCGATATCGTGAAGGGCAAGGAGGATGCCGTGGCACCTCCCGAGCCCGCCGAGCCGGCCGAGCCTCTGCCGCCGCTTGTGGATCGTCTGGGTTTGCGCGGGCTCACGGTGCTCGGCCATGCCGTGGCCGCGGTGGCTGTGGGGCTCATGGCCGCAGTGGCCTGCGCGAACATTCACCTCTCGCCCGGTTCGGCAACGGGGCTGCTTACCGATTCCCCCGTGGTGTTCTGGGTGGTCGTGGCGGTGGCCGCCGCGGTGGCGGCTGTGCGGCCCTCCATCGGAGCGCTTTTGGGCTACGGCTCGCTCGTGGTGGCTCTCGGAGCCCATGGCGATTGGGTGCTTGCTCTGTTCATGGCCGCGGCAACGGGCGGCTGGTGGTATCTCATCGGGCGTCGCGGCACCACCCAGGCGCTCTCGGCACTTGCGCAGCCCCTGTTCGGCTCGTTCGGCTTCGCCGGCATCGCGCCGGTTTTATCCGGCGTGCTTCTGCCGGTGCTCCAGTCGGCTATCTCGGCCGCCTTCGCCTTCCTCATGGCTTTGGTAATGGCCAGCTTCGGCTCGCTCGACTTGCTCAACTGGGATGCAGTGATCCATATGGAGTTGTCGGGCAACCCGCAGGCGGCCTGCATGGCCATGATCGCCCAGAGCGGCACCTGGGTTATCGGCATCAGCTGGGTTTTGGCGGCGGCGGTCTACAGCCTGTTCTGCGTGCGCGGCACCAAGGCTTTCGACGTGGCCGGCTCGGTGGCCTGCGCGGTCATTCTCATGCTGGGAGTATGCGCAGCCAGCCACCTGTCGGCTTTCGGGGGCTCGTGGCTGCCTACCCCGGCGGCACTGCTCGGCGCTCTGGTGCCCGGTGTCCTGGGCATCGTGGCGGCGGTCATGAACGCTCCCGACCGTGCGCGTTGGGCTGAGGAAGAGTGGTATCTCGACGAGGAAGAGGCCTTCGAGTAGAGCGTCGTGAAAGCGGGACGCCTTACCCGGTAAGGTGTCCCGCCAACCGTAAGCTTCCGCGCGGCTTCCGACCGATCAGGTGGGGCCGCGTTCTCTTATGTGCCGAAAGCCGTTCAAAAAACCCGTCGCTGTGGCCTGCGACACCGCTGCCTTTTGCTAAGATGAACCCATGATCTAAACGCCGTTCGCCGGCTGTAATCGACCGCTCGCTGTCACTGTGTCAGTAAGCGCCGTGCAGCCGAAACGACGGTGCCGCTTTGCCGCGCGGCCCGGCTTTGGCCGTGCGATCAGGGAAAGCTCGCGCAAGGGGCGCGGGCGCCCTCGAACAGGAAGGCAGGTGGTCGCTCATGGCAGCTCCGGCTCCCGAACACGTCAGAAACATCGTCCTTGTGGGGCAGGACGGTGCCGGCAAGACCTCGCTGGCCGAGGCCATGCTCTTCGTCTCCGGCAAGACGCCGCGCATGGGCACGACCCACGACGGAAAGTCGTATCTCGACTACGACCCCGAGGAGATCAAGCGCAAGTTCACCATCTCCACGTCCATCGCGCCCATTCCCTACAAGGACTATAAAATCAATGTGCTGGATACCTCGGGCCATCCCGATTTTATCGGCGACACTCTGGCCACCATGCAGGCTGCCGAAATGGCCCTGTTCGTGGTAGATGCCGCCGACGGCCCGGGGGTTATGACCACGAAGCTGTGGCGCGAGGCCGAGGACATGCGCCTGTCGCGCGCCGTGTACATCAACCACATCGACCGCGAGGGTGCGAACTTCGATGCGGCCATGGCGCTGCTGCACGCCCGTTTCGGCGGACGTCTGGGCGCGGTGACTATTCCCATCGGCCAGGGCGCCGACTTCGCGGGCGTTATCGACATCATCCGCATGAAGGCCCGCTACTTCGAGGACGGCGGCGAGCGCGTGGAGGACGTGAACACCCTGCCCGAGAAGTATCAAGAGGAGGCCCGCATCGCCCGCGACAAGCTGTGCGATCTGGTGGCCGAGGCCGACGACGAGCTCATGATGAAGTACCTCGACGGCGAAGAGCAGCTGACCCAGGAGGAGTTGGAGGGCCTGCTTGACAAAGCCATTGCCCAGGAGCTCATCATCCCCGTGTTTGTGGGAAGCACCATCATTATGCAGGGCGTCCAGGGCCTTATGGAAGACATCTGCACCTATTTCCCGCACCCGAAGAGCCACGGCCGCTTCCGCATGGCCGACGACGTGACGGTGCGCATCGACGAGACGAAGCCCCCCTGCGCCTTCGCCTTCAAGACGGTGTCCGACCCGTTCGTCGGGCGCCTCACCTTCCTGAAGGTGATCTCCGGCTACCTGGAGCCCGGCCTGGAGCTGGTCTGCGGGCGTACCGGCAAGAAGGAGCGTTTGGGCAAGATTCAGGTGATGATGGGCAAGGAGTCCATGGACGTGAAGAGCGCGAAGGCCGGCGACATTGTGGTCGTGCCGAAGCTGAACGACGTGCGCGCCGGCGACACCCTGTCCTGCGAGGGCACCATCGCCATCGAGCCTCTGCCCCTGCCCGAGCCCTTGTACCCCGTGGCCATTGAGGCTGTGTCGAAGAAGGAAGAGGACAAGCTCGGCACCTTCCTCGCTCGCGCCGCCGAGGCCGATCCCACCATCCGCATCACCCGCGATGAGGATACCCACCAGACCATCATCCATGCCATGGGCGAGGCCCAGGTGGAGATGCTGCTGAACCGCCTGAAGGACCAGTCCGGCGTGGAGGCGCGCCTTGTGCCCGTGCGCATTCCCTACCGCGAGACCATCACGCGCCAGGCCGAGGCCCAGGGTCGCCACAAGAAGCAGACCGGTGGTGCCGGCCAGTTCGGCGACTGCTGGTTGCGCGTGGTCCCCATCCCCGGCGAGGGCTACGAGTTCGTGGACGAGATCAAGGGCGGCGCCATCCCGAACGGCCTCATCCCCGCTGTCGATAAGGGCGTGCGCGAGGCCATGGAAGAAGGCTTTCTCGCCGGCTACCCCATGGTGGACATTCGGTGCACCGTGTTCGACGGCTCGTACCACTCCGTCGACTCCAACGAGATGGCCTTCAAGACCGCGGCCCGCATCGGCTTCCGCGCCTGCTGCGAGCAGGCCGGTCCCATCATCCTGGAGCCCTGGGCCACCATGGAGGTGACCGTGGGGGAGGAGTACGCCGGCACCATCATGGGCGACATCTCCACCCGTCGCGGCCGCATCGTCGGTACCGACGCGGGCTTTGCGGCCGGCGAGACCATCATCAAGATGCGCGCCCCCTACGCCGAGGTGATCAATTACACCAAGGATCTGCGGAGTATGACCCGCGGATCGGGCTCCTACAGCCTCACGCTGGAGGGCTACGAGGCCGCGCCGGCCGACGTGACCAAGAAACTTGTGGAAGCCTACGAGGCCGCCCGGGCCGCGGGGAACTAACAGCCAGGACCACACACTAGCGAGCGACGGGGCGGCATCAGCTCCCGCGCCGCTTGCAACGGGTGGCAATCGCTACCGCACGAGGCTAACGCTCAAGGCCACGCGCCGCACAGTGGCGAATGGCGCTGCGCGAACCGAACGGGCTGGGAGGGCGAACTTCCCGGCCCGTTTTGCGTCTTCTGGCAGGGCCGCCCTGGGAGGCGGCTGCCTTGTCGCCCGTTGCCAGGGCTTTCCCTTCGTCGCATTCGCTGTCTGTGCCCTGCAGCGTGGGCCATGACGCAGCGCAAAGGTCAAGCCCCCTTGACGCAAGGGGAAGACGGGGGCGAAGTTTAAACCTTTAAACCACTGTATTTAAACCTTTACACCGTTGTCTTTAAACCTTTATAATTTGAAACCATGAAAGGCGGTGAATGCGGTAATGGATATGAGCATACGAGAGGCCTCAAATGAACTGGGCATTTCCGTCCAGGCAGTGCATAAGCGCATCAAGAGCGGGGCCCTCGAGGGAATTAAGGTCAATGGCAGTTGGCGCGTACGAGACGAGTCGGTCTCTGCCTCCAAGGCGGCGCCCCCGAAGAAGGGACGCCCCTGGGCGGGGGCGACCTATCTTCTCATGAACGGCCCCTACGAGGTCATGGAATTCACCTATCACGATCAGACCGATTCCTTTCAGCCGGGGGAGGTGATCGACGCCAGGCGAGCTCCTTTGGGCACCGTATCGCGAACGGGCCGTGGCAGCGCCTCCGGTCTTAAGGAGTGGTGGCTGCATCGCAGCATCCCCGGGTCTCGGGCAGGTATGGATGAGAAGCTGCGCTCTCTTGGGCTGGAAGAGCCCTCCCAGATACCGTTTCGCAATCTCGGTCTCTCGCTTTCCGATCAGTATTGGATTCGTCCCGCAGGTCAAAACGTGCGATGGGAGGAGGTTAATTACTTCCAAAACGACTTCGGCGCGGCCGAGGGTGCATGGGACGAGTGGCTCGCAGAGGTGGGCCTCTCGTCTCCCGACAACACGTCGGAAGGCGTTCTGCCGAAAAGATGGATTTGCCGAGGTGACGAGCGCATCCTTCTCAAGGGGCATATCCCCTGGACCGATCAGCAGGTTTACAACGAGGTGGTGGCGAGCGAGCTGCATAGGCGCCTTTTGCCTCCGGTCGATTATGTCCCCTATGAGGTCCTGTCGATCGAAGGGCTCGGCGTCGTAAGCGCTTGCCCGTGCTTCCTCGCGCCTAACGAGGAGTACGTGCCCATGAGCGCGGTTGTCGAATCCGAGCGTCGCAGACAGGGGGAAACGCCTTACGATACTGTGGTTCGCGCCTGCGGCAATGTGGGCATACCGCAAGAGCAGGCCGAGGAATGCCTGGCGAAGATGATTCTGTGCGATGGCATTCTGGCCAATACCGACCGCCATCTGCGCAACTTCGGGCTCATCCGTAACATCGACGACCTCGCCTGGCGCTTCGCTCCGTTGTTCGATACGGGGAACAGTCTGTGGTACGACAAGGATGAGGGCGCGGTGGCCCGCGGCGACTACCAGTTTTCCTCGCGGCCGTTCAACGACCGCCCGAATCGGCAACTCATGTATGCATTGGCCACGGATTGGCTTGATATGGCGGCCTTGGACGGTTTCCCCGAAGCGGCCTGTGCGATCCTTGCGGAGGGCGACTTGTCCCGCTGGCGCCTCGACTACCTTCGTGAGGGAATCCAGCAGCGCATCGACGCCGTGCGCTCGATGGTGGGGTAGAGCAAGGCTTCACGTGCGGAAGGATCGCCTCCCGCTTCATGAGCAGGGGATCGGAAGGTGGCTTCCGATCCCCTGCTGTATAAGACCTGGCAAGAGAGGGGCTGCTGGGAGGGGCCTAACCTTCCAAGTATTGGATAATTTCTTTCGCTGCCGTCACGCCCGAGGCGATGGAGAGTCCACATGCCGTGCCGGGGATGTCGTAGTAGGGGCGGCAGAAGGCGCTGCCCATGTTGAGGCCGCCGATGAACAGGCCGTCGATGGGCCTGTTGTCGGCATCCAGCGCGGTCAGACGGTCATTGGTGCGAATGCCGCCGAGGGTGGCCCAATAGGCCGACTGGTACTCGAAGAGGTAATAGCCCTTGCCGTCCTTGATTTCGGTGAGGAACATGGGGTCCTTGCCGAAATCGGCGTCTTCCTTGCTCTGACAGAACTCGTTGTAGCGCTTCACCGTCTCCTCCAAGTTCTCCAGGCCGAAGGCCTCGGCGCACTCGGCGATGGTGTCGCCCTTGACGGCCCAGCCTTCGCTCACGGCCGCCTCGAATTGCTCGGGGGCATGGCTCAGCACGGGGTAGAACATCTCGCGGCCGAAGTTCCAGTCGGGCTCACCCAGGTGCTTGTACACGCCTTCGACCACACAGGCGTCGTAGTACTCTCCATCGACGAGCACATAGTAGTTGCCGTTGTTCAAACCTGCCTGGCCGCTGTGCACTAGCGGGTCGAAAGCCATGTTCTGTTCGTTCATAAAGCGCTCGCCGGTTTCATCTACCATGAGGCCGCCGTAAATGGCGAAGCACAGATTCTCGTTGTTGAGGTTCCAATCGGCATCGTACATGGCGCTGCCGTGCTTCTGGTTGGCGCCGCAAATCTCATTGCTGATGAGCGCGTAATAGTTTTCGCAGACTGCGCCGACCGCCTCTGCCATGCGGATGCCATCGCCGGAATTCGTGGGTGTGCCCATGTTGACGAGCGGCACACCGAGGAAGCGGTCGTGCACCATATCCTCGCTGGCACCGAAGCCGCCCGTGGCCAGAAACACCGCCTTGGTGTCGATGGACAACACCGTATTGTTGTCGCGAATGGCCTTCACGCCGACGATGGCCCCGTCCTCAAGCACGACTTCGGTGGCCTCGCAGTTGTAGATGAACGAGCCGCCCATGGCTTCAATGGCGTTCACGATGGGCGAAATGCGCTCTTCACCCACTTCCACGAAGTTGTGTAGGGGCGCCCACTTCAGTGATTCGCCGTACTGCGGATCCCCCGTGTACTCCACGTAGTTGTAGAAATGCAGGCCGCAATCGACGAGGCTCTCAAAGGCCTCGGTGCTGTTGGATAGCAGGTTCTTCAGCAGTTTGGTGTTAGCCGAGCCGCGGGCCCATTCCACATAGTGGTCGTAGAGCGCCCGCTCGGTGGCGATGGTGATGCCGCTGGCTTTCTGGTTCGAGGTATTGCAGGCGGCAGGACCGGAAAGGGTCGCCAGGTTGGAAGAGACGCACGAGGGGCCTTTCTCTAACAGCAGGGGCGCTTTGCCCTCCTTGGCCAGTTTGTAGGCGGCCAGAAGACCGCCGGCACCCCCGCCCACGATGACGGCGTAGGCGCTCGATTCCTCAACGGGCAGGTCGACATACCGCTCCTGCAGGTCCGATTCGGGCTCGACTTCCGCATCGCCCTGGGTGCTTGCAAGGTTGCCTTGTGCCGGTGAACAGGCTGAAAGGGCACCGGTTGCAGCCAGGGCGACCGACCCAGCTCCGACCCACTTGAGCAGTCCTCGACGAGAGATGGACGGTTGGCTTTCCGTGATCATGTAATCCTCCTCTGTTGGGATGTTCCTTGCGCCGCGCCTTCGTTTCCTGGGGTAAGGCGTTGCGCGGTAAGAGAACGATAGGTCATGCCGGGAGGGCGGAAAACCTTCCTTTAGATTGATTTACAGCTGAAACTGCTCGCTTGGACCTGTCATACCAATGGGTGTATACAAGAAGACAACCAGGCATTTTGTTGTCATCTATGCGAGATTCTCGGCATCTTTCGTATTGAGAATGAGAGAAATGAGTTCCTGGCGGGTGTGCACGCCGAGTTTTGCGTAAATACGAGCTATGTGGGTCTTCGCCGTGCTGCGCTCGATGCAGAGGTACTCTGCGACGAACGGCGCGCTTCTTCCCTCGGCGAGCAGGCTGAGCACTTCTTGCTCGCGAGCTGTCAGCTGCGCGTCGGCCGCCAAGCGGCCGACGGCATCGACGGCTTCGCTTCCAGAGGGCACCGCAAATGAAGGTGCTGGGGGGTTAGGGGCACCGGGAAACGAGGCCTCGTCTTCTCCGGATGCTGCGCGAGAGCCCCCGTTTTCGCCGCTTTTTCCATTGCCGTCGTGCGCTCCCCAAAACAGGCCGTCGAGACTCTGCTCGTTGAGTAGATAGAGCCCGCAGAACACGAGCAGGCAGACGATAACAGCATCGGTTGACCTGGAGAGGAGGAAGCTATCCAGAGAGGGGGAGAGCAAGCTTGCGAGGTAGATAAGGGTGGCCGGACCGGTAAGCAGCAGATACACGGCTCCCATAATAGTGGAGAACGACGTCTCGGCGTAAGTGGCAAGATCGAGCGCGACAACGATGACGCCTGTCCATACAATAATGCCGAGGGCGGTCTCTACGAAATCCACTGCGTAGGAGTTGAAGCTGCCGGATAAGCGCATGACGCACACAATAGTGGAAATGAGGACAAGACAGCGGATAAGGGATATGTGGCTCGTGTCATCATGAATTATGGCGCACAACCAGAGTGTAGCAAGAGCGGCGATGTAGGCGCCGGCCGTCTGCTCGGGGCTCAGTGCGGCAGCATTGGCCGAGGCTAGGTGGGCCACAAAAGCAAGCATAATGAGCCCAATGGTCGGTCGGGGCTTGAGGGCGATTCTCCGTCGCACGCGTACGGCGGATCTGGTACCGGCCGCCCGTGATGAGGAGCCGTTTTCGAAAAGGGGGACGGCAAGGGCGACGGCAATCGTTATGCACGCAGGCGCAACGAACAGCATGACCGAAGTGTCTATGGGAAAATAGGAGCCGATGAGGGCGCCTCCCACGGTTGCCGCTACGAACACTTTCCTCATGGCAGAGTTGGGGAGAGTGAGCAACGATCGGCATACGATTACTTCAAGGAAAGCGCTTGCGATGACGGTGGCACCGCTTCCCGCGAGGGCCCACGAAGGAACGGAAGCAATAGTCAGCGCGCTAGCGAAGATGGCAATCAGGCCCAGAGAAGCGAGATACTTCGGCGGAAATGCTGCGGAAAGGCGGGGTCCGGCTGTAACGATAAGAACGCTGGCAACGGCAACGAAGAGAGAGTGAGGCGAAAGCCCTCCGGAGGTCACTTCGTAAAATCGGAAGCACCACTGGCTGAGAAGAGTGGTTCCGACAGTGCACAGGAACGTGGCCGCGAAAAGCCGAGCTGTAGTTTTTCGAGAGTTATTCAATGGGAGGTTTCCAGCCATAGCCTATCCTCGGGAACATGCGAAACATGGTTCGTCCTTTACTGCTGCATGGTATCACAGGGTGCGGTAGCCAGAGTTGCTTTTGGGCACTGGGTCATATAGATGCTGCAGGGGATGGCATCTCGCAGAGGGATGTCGTAGAACCGCTCTGAACAACGCCCAGCTCCATCCCTGTTTTCCAGAAAATTTCCATGGCTGCTAAAAATTTTTCTTGACTCGGCGTTCCTCTAGTAGTAGGTTAGCGGATTGCAACTTTTTTGCAGATTTGCGATGGACGTGAAGGAGGAACAGCCTCGTGGCAAAGGATAAGAAATCCGCTCCCACCAGCCTTTACAGGGATCGCCGAAGCTTTGCGAAGATTCCGGACGTGATGGACGTCCCGAACCTGATCGCTATTCAGACGGAAAGCTTCGACTGGTTCAAGAACGAGGGCTTGGCTCAGGCCTTCGCCGATGTGTGCCCCATTGAGAACAACACCGGGGACATGTGTGTCGAGTTCGGCAAGCATGAGTTCGGCGAGCCCAAATACACGGTGGATGAATGCAAGGAGAAGGACGTCACCTACCAGGCGCCGCTCTTCGTCGAGATTCGCTTCATCAACCGCGAGACCGGCGAGATCAAGGAGCAGGAGGTGTTCATGGGCGACTTCCCGCTCATGACGCCGCGCGGCACCTTTATCATCAACGGCACCGAGCGCGTCGTGGTGTCCCAGCTCGTGCGCTCCCCGGGCGTGTACTTCGCCGCCGAGCGCGACAAGACCTCCGACAAGACCATCTACAACGCGAAGGTCATCCCCTCCCGCGGTGCATGGCTCGAGTTCGAGACCGACAAGCGCGACCTGCTCTCCGTGCGCATCGACCGCAAGCGCAAGCAGCCCGCGACCCTGCTCGTGCGCGCCCTCGGCCTTGCCGAGACCCGCGAGGAGATCATCGAGCTTCTGGGAAGCTCCGAGATGGTGCTGCGCACGCTCGACCGCGACCCCGCCACCACCAAGGAAGAGTCGCTCATCGAGCTGTACAAGCGCTTCCGTCCCGGTGAGCCGCCGACCATCGACTCGGCCCGCACGCTGCTCGACGGCCTGTTCTTCAACCCGCAGCGCTACGACCTGGCGAAGGTCGGCCGCTACAAGATGGACAAGAAGCTCGGATTTACGCCCGAGGAGAACGACTCCTCCACGCTGACCAATGAGGACATCATCCGCACGATGCGCTACATCATCGGTCTGCACAACGGCGACGAGGGCTTCGCCACCGACGACATCGACCACTTTGGCAACCGCCGCATCCGCTCGGTGGGCGAGCTGATCCAGAACCAGTTCCGTATCGGCCTCTCGCGCATGGAGCGCGTGGTGCGCGAGCGCATGTCCATGCAGGAGCCCGACGAGATCACGCCGCAGTCCCTCGTGAACATCCGCCCCATCGTGGCCGCTATCAAGGAGTTCTTCGGAAGCTCCCAGCTCTCGCAGTTCATGGACCAGTCGAACCCCGCCGCGGGCATTACGCACAAGCGTCGTCTGTCGGCTCTGGGCCCGGGCGGTCTGTCCCGTGAGCGCGCCGGCTTCGAGGTGCGCGACGTGCATACCTCCCATTACGGCCGCATGTGCCCCATCGAGACGCCTGAAGGCCCGAACATCGGCCTTATCGGTTCGCTGGCCGCCTACGGCCGCATCAACCCCTACGGCTTCATCGAGACGCCGTACCGCCGCGTGATCGACGGCAAGGTGACCGACGAGATCGACTACCTCACCGCCGACGAGGAGGAGAACTTCACCATCGCCCAGGCCAACGACTTGTTCGACCTGGAGACGCGTGAGTTCGGCTATACCGACGAGGACGGTGTGTTCCACAAGTCCACCCGCGTGCTCGCCCGTACCACCGACACCAACGGCGTGTTCGGCGAGGCCATGGACGTGCCGCCCGAGCAGGTGAACTACATGGACGTCTCTCCGCGCCAGATGACCAGCGTGGCTACCTCGCTCATTCCCTTCCTCGAGCACGACGACGCCAACCGCGCCCTCATGGGCTCGAACATGCAGCGCCAGGCCGTGCCGCTGCTGCGTCCCACGGCCCCGCTCGTGGGTACCGGCATCGAGCACCGCATCGCGGTGGACTCCGGCGAGATCCTCGTGGCCCAGCGTCCCGGCGTGGTTGACTACGTCGACGGCCAGACCATCATCATCTTGAACGACGAGGGCGAGTACGACGAGTACCTCATCCCGAAGTTCCAGCGTTCCAACCAGTCCGGCTGCATCAACCACCGTCCTATCGTCCGCAAGGGCGACGAGGTCCAGGCTGGCGACGTGCTGGCCGACGGCCCCTCCTGCGACGGCGGCGAGCTGGCGCTCGGCCAGAACCTCATGATCGCCTACATGCCTTGGGAAGGCTACAACTACGAGGACGCTATCATCGTGTCCGAGCGCGTGGTGTCCGAGGACCTGCTGACCTCCATCCACATCTCCGAGTACGAGATCGACGCGCGCGACACCAAGCTCGGCCCCGAGGAGATCACCCGCGAGATCCCGAACATCTCCGAGGACATGATCTCCGATCTGGATGCCGACGGCATCATCCGCGTGGGCGCCGAGGTGTTCCCGGGCGATGTGCTCGTGGGCAAGGTCACCCCGAAGGGCGAGACCGAGCTCACCGCCGAGGAGCGCCTGCTGCGCGCCATCTTCGGTGAGAAGGCCCGCGAGGTGCGCGATACGTCGCTGAAGGTGCCCCACGGCTCCGGCGGCCGCGTCATCGGCATCTACCGCTCCTCCCGCGAGGCCGGCGACGATCTGGCTCCCGGCGTGAACGAGCTGGTGCGCATCTACGTGGCCCAGAAGCGTAAGGTGCAGCAGGGCGACAAGCTCTCGGGTCGTCACGGCAACAAGGGTGTTATCTCCCGCGTGCTGCCTGTGGAGGACATGCCCTATCTCGCCGACGGCACCCCCATCGACGTCATTCTTAACCCCCTGGGCGTTCCTTCCCGAATGAACGTGGGCCAGCTTCTGGAGAACCACCTCGGCTGGGCCGCCAAGTGGGGCTGGTCCGACGCTGAGGAGACCGACGAGGTAGTGGAAGGCCCCATGTACGTGGCCACGCCCGTGTTCGACGGCGCCACCGAGGAGGAGATCTCGGATGCCATCGAGAAGGCGAACCGCAACCTCATCAACATGAACCACGCCAAGTACGGCGACATGGCCCGCGACGAGCTGGTGCCGCAGCTGTCCCGTACCGGTAAGACCTGGCTCTACGATGGTCGCACTGGCGAGAAGTTCCGCGAGCCCATTACCGTCGGCCAGACCTACATCCTGAAGCTCGGCCACATGGTGGACGACAAGATCCACGCTCGCTCGACCGGCCCCTACAGCCTCATCACCCAGCAGCCGCTCGGCGGTAAGGCCCAGTTCGGCGGCCAGCGCTTCGGCGAGATGGAGGTGTGGGCCCTGTACGCCTACGGTGCCTCCAACGTGCTGCAGGAGATCCTGACCGTGAAGTCCGACGACACGTCGGGCCGCGTGAAGAGCTACGAGGCCATCGTGAAGGGCGAGAACATCCCGGCGCCCGAGGTGCCCGAGTCCTTCAAGGTTCTCGTGAAGGAAATGAAGTCGCTGTGCCTGAACATCGAGCTGGAGGGCCACGACATGCAGCCCATCAGCGAGGATGAGATCGACGGGGCAGATGAGGATTCGGCCCTGTACGCCGCCCTCGCTGCCGACGCCAAGAAGACCGAAGACGAAGAGGCCAACGCCATCGACACCCTGGCTGCCGAGCTGGGCGATCTGATGAGCGGTCTTGAGTCCGACCTGAGCACCGATCTCATCGGTGGCGGAGAGGAGGCCTAAATAATGACCGAGTTCGACGTCAACAATTTCGACGCCCTGCGCATCTCGCTCGCTTCCGCTGAGGATGTGCGCAGCTGGTCCCGCGGCGAGGTGAAGAAGCCCGAGACCATCAACTACCGTACCTTGAAGCCCGAGAAGGACGGCCTGTACTGCGAGAAGATCTTCGGTCCCACCAAGGACTGGGAGTGCGCCTGCGGCAAGTACAAGCGCGTTCGCTTCAAGGGCATCGTCTGCGAGCGCTGCGGCGTCGAGGTGACCCGTTCCAAGGTGCGCCGCGAGCGCATGGGCCACATCGAGCTGGCCGCGCCCGTGAGCCACATCTGGTACTTCAAGGGCTCGCCGTCCCGTCTGGGCTACCTTTTGGACATCCCGCCGAAGGAGCTTGAGAAGGTCCTGTACTTCGCCAGCTCCATCGTCACCTCGGTGGACAAGGAGGCCCGCGAGGAGGACGTGGACGACCTGCGCGACGAGCTGGCCGCCGACCTGGAGGAGCTGGACGCCGAGCGCGACCGCCTCATCGAGGCCACCCGCAAGCTGTCCACCGACTACGTGCCCGAGGAAGACGACTTCATCGACGACCTCGATGACGACGAGCGCCTTACCCCCGAAGAGGTGGAAGAGGAGATCGCCGACATCTACGAGGAGTTCAACGAGCGCAAGGCCCTGCGTCAGGACGCCTTCGACGCCTTCCTGAAGATCGAGCCGAAGCAGCTCATTCCCGATGAGGCTCTCTACCGCGAGATGCGCGCCTGCTACCGCGACTACTTCACCGGCGGCATGGGCGCCGAGTCCGTGCGCGACCTGCTGGACGCCATGGATCTGGAGGCCACCTCCGAGGAGCTGCGCGAGATCATCGCCACGGGCAAGGGCCAGAAGCGCGCCAAGGCCGTGAAGCGCCTGAAGGTGGTGGATGCGTTCCTGAAGTCGGACAACAAGCCCTCCGACATGATTCTGGACGTTATCCCGGTCATCCCGCCCGATTTGCGCCCCATGGTGCAGCTCGATGGCGGCCGTTTTGCCACCTCCGACCTGAACGACTTGTACCGTCGCGTTATCAACCGCAACAACCGCCTGAAGCGCCTGCTCGACCTCGGTGCCCCCGAGATCATCATCAACAACGAGAAGCGCATGCTCCAGGAGGCTGTGGACTCGCTGTTCGACAACGGTCGTCGCGGCCGTCCCGTCACGGGTCCGGGCAACCGTCCGCTGAAGTCCATCTCCGACATGCTGAAGGGCAAGCAGGGCCGCTTCCGCCAGAACCTGCTCGGCAAGCGCGTCGACTACTCCGGCCGTTCGGTTATCGTCGTGGGCCCCTCGCTCAAGCTGCATCAGTGCGGCCTGCCCCAGCAGATGGCGCTCGAGCTGTTCAAGCCCTTCGTTATGAAGCGCCTGGTGGAGCTGGAGTACGCTGCCAACATCAAGGCCGCCAAGCGCGCCGTTGACCGCGGCGCCAGCTATGTGTGGGATGTGCTGGAAGAGGTCATCGTCGACCATCCGGTGCTTCTGAACCGCGCACCAACCCTGCATCGTCTGGGCATCCAGGCCTTCGAGCCGGTGCTCGTCGAGGGCAAGGCCATCAAGCTGCATCCGCTGGTCTGCACCGCCTTCAACGCCGACTTCGACGGCGACCAGATGGCCGTGCACGTGCCGCTCGGCGCCGAGGCTCAGGCCGAGGCCCGCGTGCTCATGCTGTCCTCCAACAACATCAAGTCCCCGGCTCACGGCCATCCGCTGACCGTGCCCACCCAGGACATGATCATCGGCCTGTACTACCTCACGGCCGTGCGCGACGGCTTCCCCGGCGAGGGCCGCGTGTTCATCGACCTCGATGACGCCCTGAACGCCTACGACGCCCGCGCCGATCTGGACCTCCAGGCCAAGATTCAGGTGCGTCTGCCCTACAACATGAAGGTGGCCACCGCCTTCAACACCTTCGAGGACCACAAGGAAGGCGAGCGCATCGAGACCTCCGTCGGCCGTATCATCTTTAACGACGTGCTGCCGCCGGACTACCCCTTCTTGAACTACGAGATGAACAAGAAGGAGATCAGCCGCCTGGTGGAGGATGTCACCAACACCTACGACCTGTCCGAGGTGCCGCCGATTCTGGACGGCCTGAAGGACGCTGGCTTCCACTACGCCACCCGCGCCGGCGTGACCGTGTCGGTGTACGACGCCACCATCCCGCCCTCCAAGCCGGAGATTCTGGCTCAGGCCGATGCGCGCGTGGCCGCCATCGACGAGGACTACGAGATGGGCCTCATGTCCAACGAGGAGCGCCACAAGCAGGTCGTCGACATCTGGAACGATGCTAACGAGGAAGTCGGCGAGGCCATGGCGGAGAACTTCGACAAGTTCAACCCCATCTACATGATGGCCTTCTCCGGCGCCCGCGGTAACATCAAGCAGATTCGTCAGCTGGCTGGTATGCGCGGCCTTATGTCCGACCCGAAGGGCGAGATCATCGACCGCCCGATTAAGGCGAACTTCCGCGAGGGCCTGTCGGTACTGGAGTACTTCATCTCTACCCACGGTGCCCGTAAGGGTCTGGCCGACACCGCTCTGCGTACCGCTGACTCGGGTTACCTGACTCGTCGTCTGGTGGACGTGGCCCAGGACGTCATCATTCGCGAGATCGACTGCGGTACCACCGAGGGCGTGAACTATCCGGTGCGCAACGAGAAGAACGAGGTGGACGAGAACCTCGTGGGTCGTTGCCTCCTGGAGCCGGTGGCCAACCCCGAGACCGGCGAGATCATCGCCGAGGCCGGCAGCTACCTGCACTCCATGGCCCAGCTGCGCGAGATCGACGCAGCCGGCGTGGAAGAGGTAGTCATCCGCACCATCATGACCTGCCATGCCGAGCACGGCGTGTGCCAGAAGTGCTACGGTTGGGACCTCGCCACGGCCCGTCCGGTGAACATCGGCACGGCGGTGGGCATCATCGCCGCCCAGTCCATCGGCGAGCCCGGCACGCAGCTGACGATGCGTACGTTCCACACCGGCGGCGTGGCCGGCGAGGACATCACCCACGGTCTGCCTCGTGTTCAGGAGCTTTTCGAGGCCCGCAAGCCGAAGGGCCAGGCGGTGCTCGCGGAGATCTCCGGCACCATGCAGGTGACCGGCGACAAGATGTCGAAGACCATCACCATCCACGACCAGCAGGGCAACTACCGCGAGTACGTGGTGAGCGCCCGTGCCCAGCTTTTGCCGGGCGTGTACGACGGGTGCGAGGTCATGGTGGGCCAGCAGCTGACCAAGGGTTCGGTGAACCCCCACGACCTGCTGCGTCTGACCGATCCGAACACCACGCTGCGCTACATCGTGGGCCAGGTCCAGGGCGTGTACGTGTCCCAGGGCGTGGATATCAATGACAAGCACATCGAGGTCATCGCGCGTCAGATGCTGCGCAAGGTGGCCGTGCTGGATGCCGGCGATTCCGACTTCCTGCCGGGCCGTCAGGTGAACCGCTTCGAGTTCGAGAAGGTGGCCAACGAGCTTATCGCCGAGGGTAAGGAGCCGCCGGTGGGTCAGCCGCTGCTGCTTGGTATCACCAAGGCGTCGCTCGCCACCGACTCCTGGATGTCCGCCGCGTCGTTCCAGGAGACCACCAAGGTGCTCACCGATGCCGCCATCGAGGGCAAGACCGACTACCTGGCCGGCTTGAAGGAGAACGTCATCATCGGCAAGCCCATCCCCGCGGGTACGGGTCTGCGCCGCTACCGCGACGTGCGCCTCACCTACAAGGGGCGCCCGGTGGAGAGCATCACCGACGGCGTGCTGCCCGACTTCGCGCCGGATGCCCTGCGCGAGATCGAGGATCTGCTGCCCCAGCCCCAGGATTGGTCGCTCGACAACGACGGCTACTTCAACTCCACGGGCTCTTTCGGCGGTTACTACAGCGCCCTTTCGGGCCACCGCGGCCACAACCTGTCCGACGAGGACGCCCGCCTGTACATCTACGACGATCTGGGTGTGTCCCAGCGTTGGGCGAACAAGTTCTCCGAGGCCGGCATCGAGACCGTGGCCGACCTTCTGGGCCACACCGAGGAGGATCTGCTGCGCATCGAGGGCATTGGTGTGAAGGCCATCGAGGAGCTGAAGGAGGGCCTGGAGGCGCGCGATCTCATGCACGTCATCGAGGACGACCTGGCGGCCTCCTCCGACGATATGAGCCAGCTGCTCGACATGGTGTTCTCTCCCGATGACACCATCCTCATCGGCGGCGACGAGCCCCCGACGTTCAATACCGACGGCGAGGAGATGCTCGGCGAGGCCCTGCCCCCGCGCTCTTACCAGCGCAACCTGGAAGAGCTCGACGCTCTGCTGGGTTCCGTGGGCGGTCTGGGCTCCTTCGGCTTCGGTGTGACGAGCGCCGAGGACGAGGCTGCCAGCAACGAGCGCATGGAGAACGGCGAAGAGTAAGCTTTACGTCTGCACCGTACAGCTCATAAGAAAGGGAGCGATCCGCGAGGGTCGCTCCCTTTTCGTTTTCGCGGAAGATCAAGCGGATGCAAAGGCGGCCTTCGGGCCGTCTCGCTTGGCTTGCAGGAGGAGTCTATCTGGTCTTGGCTGGAATCTGAACCCGAGTTGCTGCTTGCTTGTTCGACGGTATTACACTATAGTGGCGGAAAGGAAGGAGGCCGCCATGGACGCCATCGTTTCAGCCCGCGTGCCCGTTGCCTTGAAGGAGCGCGGCAACGGCATCTTGCGCGACATAGGCTCCACGCCCACCCAGCTCATCAACGCCGCTTACCAGTTCGTCCTCGCAGAGCACGAACTGCCCAAGCCTCATGATGCTCTCGAGGGAATGAGGGGGGCGAGGCGAGAGCTGACCGACCAACAGCAGGAGAAAATTCGCCGCTCCCTCCAGGCCATGTATGTTGGTCCACCGGCCACGGACGAGTCGTTTTCCAGTCAGCTTAGTGCCGCAAGGGATGAGCGCTATGCGCGTTTTGCTTGATACCAATGTGCTTATCGACCTGTATACGCAACGACCGCCCGAGGGCGATATCGCCCAAAAGTTGCTGATCATGAGAGAGTTCGGCGATGCCGAGCTCTGGGTCTCGGCAAAGTCGTTCACCGATGTGCTCTATGTGCTCCACAAGACCTATAGCAGCGATTACGTGCAGCGCGCTTTCGAGGAAAGCTACCAATGGCTGGAGATATGCTCTATCGATGGCGCCGACATTCATCGGGCGACAAGTCGCCGATGGGCTGATTTCGAAGATTGCCTGGTGGACGTATGCGCCGAGAAAGTGAAGGCGGACTTTTTGCTTACGCGTGACGAAAAGGGGTTTGCCCAGGGTCATGTGCCTGCGATACGCCCGGCCGACTTCTTCAATTACATCGAAAGCGAGTACCAGATTACCTACGACACCATCGATTTGAGTGAAGATTTCTAGACGCTACTCGCTCTCGACGAGGGCGCTGTTCTTGCCGTGGTTGAGGATGATCTTGCGGGCGCGGGTGTAGGCACCTAGAGTTTCTCCACCTCCAACCCCCACTGCTATAATTTGCTATAATTTGCTATAATTTGCTATAAAGCTATTCTGAAGTGGGGTTTTATGAATCCGTTCAAGCCGACAGCGGGAAAGATGCCGCCTGAGCTCATCGGTCGCGATGCCATCGTCGAGGCATTTGTTGACGGTATGGACAACGGCCCGGGCGCTCCGGAGCGGCTGATGCGGTTGACGGGTGCTCGCGGCATGGGCAAGACCGTGATGCTCAACGAGCTGGGGCGCGTTGCCCGTCAGCGGGGCTGGACGGTTGTCGACGAAGTGGCGAGCGCGGGGTTCTGCGCGCGCATCCTTGATCGGCTCACGCCGCGCAGCCAGGTAGGGGCCATGCGCATCCAGCCATCCATCCTCGGCATCAGCCTGGGGGAGGTGGACATTGAGCGCGCCTCTCTCACGCTGCGCGAGGCCATGGAGGCTCGGCTTCGCGGCGATAAGACGGGCCTGCTCATCACGCTCGACGAGGTGCAGGACACCTCTCTCGATGAGATACGGGCCCTCGCCGTCGCCGTCCAGCAGGTTATCGGTGCCGATTTGAACATCGCCTTTGTCTTCGCGGGTCTGCCTTCCATGGTCGACCGGGTGGTGAACGCCAAGACGCTCACGTTTCTGCGTCGGGCGATGCCTGAAGAGCTGGCACCCCTTTGGCCCGAGGATATCGAGCAGTCGTTCGCCGAGACCGTTGCCGCTTCCGGCATGCGCGTCGCGCAGGGTGTGCTGCCGGCTATGACGGCGGCGTCGGCCGGGTACCCGTTCATGGTACAGCTTGTAGGGTATTACACGTGGAAGGCTGCTCAGAAGCGCGGCTCCGATATTCTCGAGGGGGCGGATGCCCGGCAGGGTATAGAGGCCGCTCGTCGCCAGTTCGACCGCATGGTGATAGAACCCGCCCTGCACAACCTTCCGGAGTCGTTGCTCACCTATCTTCTTGCCATGGCGGAAGATGAGGGGGCGCCGAGCAAAGTGGGCGCCGTGGCCCTGCGTCTCGACAAGGAGCTGACGGAGCTGAGCTCGTATCGCAGCCGCCTTATTAAGGAGAACGTCGTTGAGTCGCGGGCCCGTGGCGAGATAGAATTCGCCATTCCCTACATGGCCGACTACCTGAACGCCCACCGCGCTGATCTACTTGGCGAGATGGGCCTGTAGGGTGCAACCGTTTCGGTAAGTGCCCGTTCGCATTGTGTGATTTGGAGAAGGTGGCTTATGCGGGCCGCCTTCTTCTTGTTGTACGGGTATCATAGATAGGCTGGCAAAGTCCGAACGTGGGCGGCGCTTCGAGAGGAGTGTTGCCTATGAATGTAGTTCATGAAACTCTGAGCGTGTTGGCGATGGTTGCAAACGTCGCCATCTTTATACTTGAAGTATGGAGAACGTGGAAGGAGCATAAACGCGAGGATGACGCGGAGAGAAAGAAAAAGGGCTAGTTGCAGCTAGCCCTTTCCAATCAATGACCCGCGCCGCCCGACCTGCCTAAAGGTCCTCGGGCTTTGCTGGCCCCTGCAGTATATCACGTTGCGGTCTGAAGAGAAAGCAGTGCCACCTATGGTCGATAAGACGTATATTCCCGAGGGGCAGGATGCCCCGGCCTCGCAGATCGGGGCCACTTTGGAGGCCCTGGCCGCCACCATTGCCTCCCGGCGGGATGCCGACGAGACGAGCTACACCTACCGGCTTCTCACGGGCAACGTGGATGCGGTGCTGAAGAAGGTTATGGAAGAGTCCGGGGAAGTGGCCTTGGCCGCCAAGGACGTGGAGGGCTGGGCCACCTCGTCGCTGGCCGCGGCCGTGGCGCTTCAGGCGGCTTCCGATGGCTCGCGCGCCGAGGCCGATGCGGACGCGCTGTCGGTGCAGCTTCCTCCCGAGTATGGCGAGGCGGTGGATCACCTGCGCTACGAGGCGGCCGATGTGGTGTATCATCTTCTCGTGGTGTTGGGACGCTACGGCATCGGGCTCGACGAGTTCGCGGCTGAGCTGAACAACCGTATGACCGAGCGCGAGCGCCCCGAGGGCGGCGTGCGTCTGTACGACGAATACGTGAGAAGAGGAAAATAGCCATGGCCCGACTGTTTGGAACTGACGGCGTGCGCGGCATTGCGAACGTGGAGCTGACCTGCGAGATGGCCTATCGCTTGGGGCAGGCCGCCGCTATCTACCTGGGCAAGACCATCGTGGTCGGCCGTGACACGCGGCGCTCCGGCGACATGCTGGGCGCGGCTCTTTCGGCGGGCATCATGAGTGCCGGCGGCACGGTGCTCGAGGCCGGCATCATCCCCACGCCGGGCGTGGCTCTGCTCGTGCGCGAGATGCGGGCCGCGGGCGGCGCGGTCATCTCGGCTTCCCATAACCCGCCGGAGTACAACGGCATCAAGCTCTTCGACGCCCAGGGCTTCAAACTGCCCGATGCGGTAGAGGATGAGATTGAGGCATTCATCGTGCGCGGTGGCCTGGAAGGCGAGGTTGCCCGCGCTGAGGAAATCGCCTGGGAGGCGGCCCAAGCCGCCGGCACCGATGCTGTGGCCGACGCCACGAGTTACCTGGCTTCCGAGATTAAGATGCCCTCGGGCGCCGAGGTGGGCGTGGCCATCGAGCTGGAGAAGTCCTGCGACATCTACATCGATCATGTGGCTCGTTCCATCGAGGAGCAGGGCATCTCGTTCGAGGGCCTGCGCATTGCGCTCGACACGGGTCACGGCGCCTCGGCGCTCACGAGCCCCGAGGCCCTGCGCCGCCTGGGTGCCGAGGTGTTCGTCATCAACGACGACTTCAACGGCATGGATATCAACGTGCAGTGCGGTTCTACCCATCTGGAGCCGCTGCGCGAGCTTATGGCCGAGACGGGTGCCGATGTGGGTATCGCGCATGACGGCGACGCCGACCGCGTCATGCTCATGACGCCGGATGGCACCGAGATTGACGGCGACATGGTGGAGGCCGTGTGCGCGCTGGACATGCGCGAGCGCGGTGTGCTGGCGGGAGATGCCGTGGTGTCCACGGTTATGGCGAACTTCGGCTTCGTGCGCGCCATGCGCGAGGCGGGCATCAACGTGGTGCAGACCAAGGTAGGCGACCGCTACGTGCTGGAGGCCATGCGCGAGCACGGCTATTCCATCGGCGGCGAGCAGTCAGGTCACATGATTCTGCTCGACCACAACTCTACCGGCGACGGCCTTATGACGGCCTGCCAGTTCCTGGCTGCCGTGCTGCGCTCCGGCAAGCCCGTGGGCGAGGCCATTTGCGTGATGGAGAAGATGCCGCAGACGCTCATCAACGTGCGCGTGGCCGACAAGCACGCTGTGGACGCAAGCGCTGAGGTGGCTGCCGCCGTGGCCGCGGCCGAGGAAGCTTTAGGCGACGACGGCCGCGTGCTTCTGCGTCCGAGTGGCACCGAGCCGGTGGTGCGCGTAATGGTGGAGGCCGTGGACCCGGCTGCCGCCCGCTCGTACGCCGAGGCCATCGCTGCTGTGGTGGAGGCTTGCGTGTAGAAGCGCCGCCCGCTCGCCGCGTTCCCGATCGATTCGAAAGAGACACCATGGCCCCAGATATGCTTCCGGCCGATTACCCCTCTATTGAGGCGCTGATCCGTTGCGAGGTGTGCGACGAGCGCCGCAGCGTGCACGTGGAGTGCGGCCGCGATGTGAGCCGCCGCGCCCGTGAGGTGCTGCGCGCGATGCAGGGCTCGCGACGTGCGGCCTACTTCCTGGAGGATGACGACGGCTTCGACCGCGACACGCCGCGCTCGTATGTGCGCTTCTTCGCGCGTCTGGCCGGGTGCGATGCGGCTGCGGCCGAGGGCGCCCTCGAGCGTTTCGGCCTTACGGAGGCGGCCCGTGCGAAGGTGGCGAAGCTGACACCCGAGCAGCGCGCCTTGCTGGGCTTCGCCCGCATGAGCCTGGGCGACCCCGAGCTGTGCTTCTGCGAGCGCCCGCTGTTGGAGCTGGGGCCTGAGGCCCGTGCGCTGGTGGTGGGCTGGATCGCCGAGCGCCACGAGGCCGGCACGGTATTCGTGACGGTGGGCGAGCCCCTGCGCGAGGCGCTGCTCATGCCGGGGCGGGCCTTCTGGGAGGAGGGCGGCCGCCTGATGGCCGCCGACGTGGAAGACGGCAGTATTGCCGAGGACGCTGGTGACTTCGACGAGGTGCGTGTGTGCAAAATCGCCGCGAAGGCGGGAAGCGTCACGCTGCTGCTTGACCCGCGCGACATCGACTTCATCGAGAGCGCTAATCGCGTGAACTATGCCAGTGTGCGCGGCGAGCTGTATCCCACGAGCCTCACCATGGATGAGCTGGAGGCCGAGCTCGAGCGCTTTGGCTTCTTCCGCTGCCATCGCTCCTACATCGTGAACGTGCAGAAGGTGGCTCGGGTGGAGCGCTACACCCGCAACACCTTCAATCTGGTGCTGTCCGATGTGGCGCACACCTCGCTGCCCCTTTCGAAAGGCCGCGCCGACGAGATGCGCGAGCGCTACGGCTGGAAGTAGGGGCCGCTGCAAAACCCGCGCGTGGTGTGCTCCTGCCGGTGCCGCCCCTCTTTATGGCCTGCGGCTGCTCCTCTCGTGCGCTTCTGCGCTCCTCTCGTGCAGGCTGAGGTGCGCGTCATGCCAAATCCCTTGTGGGATCGCGGCAGCTTTTCCATCATGGGCCCTGTCAGTTCACCGGCATCGCCCTGATGCCTCAAATGAGAGGAAATCCCATGATTGAACCCCATGCCTTCGCCATCCTGGTCGGCGCCCTCGCCTTTGCCTTCGTGCTTATTGGCGCGGGTGTGGTGCACCTGCAGAACGGCATCAGCGCCGTGAACAAGCGTCTGGATAAGATGGAGGCGACGAAGGAGGGCCGCTAGCGTCTTCCCATTCTGCCCGTCGGGCCGCTGTCGCTCAGGCCTTTCCTTGCTGGGGTTGGCCCATTGCGCCCCTCTGCGCGTAGCCGAGGGGCGCAACTTGCGCTATGCTCGCAAAAACGTTGCGCCGCGCTCGCGCGGTAGTCGAGAGACGATGAAGGGAGATGCCGATGAGGGAAGATCTTCGACGCGTGGGCGTTCTTGCCGCTAAGGAGATCGTCGACACCTTCAAGAATCCGACGATGATCTTCTGCATCGTCATGCCGTTCGCCTTCACGGTATTCTTCCGGCTCATCGTAGGCGACGGGGCAGTGGCGGGAGAGACGGCCGACCCCGCGCTCCAGCATATGGTGCTCTCCGTCGCGCTGTGTATGAGCATCGGTCTGGGCGGGTCGGTGGTGTCCGTCTACAGCTTGGCTGAGGCGCGCGAGAAACACGCGCTGCGCACCCTCCTGCTGGCGAATGTGAGTGCCGGTCAAATTGTGGCCGCGCGGGGCGTCGCCTCCTTCGGGTTGACGATGGCCGCTGAGCTTTTGTGCTTTGCGGTCTCGGGCGTGGCCTGGGTTTTTCTCGGTTGGTACCTGTTGTTTGGCGCCTTGGGAGCGGTGCCCGTAGTGCTGCTGTCGCTTGCCGCGGGAAGTGCCTCGCGCGATCAGATGACCGCCGGTCTCTACAGTTTGCCGGTGCTGCTTCTGGCTGTCTCGCCCATGCTCGGCGACTTCGCGGCATCGGTGGAAACGGTGGTTCAGCTCGCTCCTACCGGCGGCATGGACTCGCTGCTGCAGCTGGTGCTGGGCGGCCGCTTGACGCTTGCGGCGGCCGCGGGCCCGCTTGCGGTGACTGCCGTCTGGACAGCGGTCGGGGCGGCGGCGCTCGGGCGTCTCTGCCAGCGTTTCTTTCGCGCCAGCTAGGAAAACGCCGCCCCTCCTTTCGCATCTTTCGCTATAGTGGTGGGCATCTGATTTTCAAGGAGGACGCTGTGGCGAACAGAGGCGACAACATCGTTGCGGAAGAGGCGCGGGCCATTGAGGTCGGCGAGGAGACGGGCGCGGGCCCTTCGGGCGGCAAGGGCGGCCGACGCGATACCTGGGCCACGCACACGGGCTTCATCCTGGCCTGTGTGGGCAGCGCGGTGGGCATGGCCAACATTTGGCTATTCCCCTACCGTGTGGCGCAGCTGGGAGGCGCGGCCTTCCTCATCCCGTACCTCATCTTCATTGCGCTTCTGGGATTCACCGGCGTTATCGGCGAGATGGCCTTCGGTCGGGCCACGGGTTCGGGCCCCATGGGCGCTTTCGGCCGTGCCATGGAAATGCGCGGCGTGAAGAACGGCGGCCGCATCGGCAAGATCATTGGCCTGGTGCCCACGTTGGGTTCGCTCGCCATCGCCATCGGGTACGCGGTGGTGCTCGGTTGGGCGTGCCACTACCTGTTCTCGTCGCTGACCGGCGAGCTGGCGGCTCAGTCCGATATGGGCGCCTTCTTCGGCGGCATCGCGTCTGACTTCGGCAACGTGGGCTTCCATTTGCTGGGTCTGGCCATTACCTTCGGCATTATGATCCTGGGCGTGTCCCGCGGCATCGAGCGTGTGAACAAGGTGCTCATGCCGCTGTTCTTCGTGCTGTTCGTCATCATCGCCATCCGCGTGGCCACACTGCCGGGGGCCGAGGCGGGCTACCTGTATTTGCTCGTGCCTCGCTGGGAGGCCCTGCTGAACCCGACTACCTGGGTGTACGCCTTGGGTCAGGCGTTCTTCAGCATGTCGCTTGCCGGCTGCGGCACCCTGGTGTATGGCAGCTACCTGAAGAAGGACGTGGATGTGGTGGACGCCGCGAAGAACGTCGCCATCTTCGACACCATCGCGGGCCTGGTGGCTGCATGCGTGGTGGTGCCGGCTGTGTTCGCCTTCGGGCTGGACGTGTCCTCGGGACCGCCGCTTCTGTTCATCACCCTGGCCCAGGTGTTCCAGGAGATGCCCTTCGGCAACCTCTTCGCCATCATTCTGTTCGTGGCTGTGGTGTTCGCTGCCATCACGAGCCTTATGAATCTGTTCGAGGCGCCGGTGGAGGCGTTGCAACAGCAGGCGGGTCTTTCCCGTGCGGCATCGGTGGGCATCGTGGCGGTGCTGGCCGTGGGCGTGGGTCTGTTCCTCGAGAACGGCAGCTCGGTGAGCGACTGGATGGACGTCATCTCCATTTACGTGATTCCCGTGGGCGCGTTTTTGGCGGCCGTCATGTTCTTCTGGGTGTGCCCGGCCGGCTTTGCGAAGAAGCAGGCCGAGCTTGGCCGCGCGAAGCCTCTGGGGAAGTGGTTCGACTTCATGACCCGCTACGTGTTCGTGGGCATCACTGCGCTCGTCATCGTGCTCGGTATCTTCTACGGAGGTATCGGATAGGGGTCCTGCAGGCCGAACGGTTCTCGCGCGATCTGGACGCCCCGTTGCCATTGCGGCAGCGGGGCGTTTTGCGTGATGGAGCCGGTGCATTCGGGCAGTTTGCGGGACTTGGGGGCCATGACATGTCTTGGGCGCGCTTCGGACGGTGCTCCCAGGGCGACGCGGTTGCGGTTTCGGGGCGGTGTCATGCGGATCTCTTCGGCGGTTCGGCGACGTTTGGCATGGGGAGCGGAAAGCGACATTCTCGAGACAAGATCACGGTTTTGAGATTGTAGATTGGGACAACCTGTCGTTGACCTATCGAAGGAGCCTCGTCATGTGCCTGAGAAGCCTGAAATTTTCAAACCGATGGATGTTCAACCGCGTCATGTGCCAGGAGGATGTGTGCCGAGAAGTGTTGAGTGCTGTGCTCGGCATCCCTATCGGAGAGATACGCTACCTCAATGCCGAACAGGCCAAGGAGCCCGCGGCGGCAACGCGCGGGATTCGTATGGACGTGTTCGCCCGTGAAGACGGTCGGGTGTACGATGTCGAGATGCAACTGGCTCGCGAGCGTCACATCGGGCGCAGGTTGCGCTACTACCAGGCGGCTATTGATGCCACCGAGCTCGGCGAGGGGGAGGGCTATGAACAGTTGCCCGAGAGCTTTGTCATCTTTATAGGCGCCGTTGATTTCCTCGGTGCTGGCAAGCCCCTGTACACCATTGAACGTACTTGTCTCGAGGATTTCGAGGTGCCCATCGGTGACGGTTCCCACTGGATCGTTCTAAACGCCTCGGCGGAAAAGGGCGTGACCGACCCCGTGCTGCGGGATTTGCTACACTATGTGCGTACCGCGCAGGCCGACGGGCCGCTGTCGCGCCAGATCGATTCGTTCGTCGAGAGATACAATCGAGACCGGGAGTGGGTGACGAGAGTGCTTACCTATGAGCAGGATACGGAAATGCGCTGCCGTCAGGCAAAGGCGGAGGGCTTGGAAGAAGGTATCCGACGCGGACGCGAAGAGGGTCTCGAAAAGGGTCTCGAAAAGGGCATGGAAAAGGGCATGGGGTGTTTGGGGGCTCTCATAACCTGCCTGCTCGATACCGGACGATTCGATGATGTGAAGCGGGTGGCGGAGGATGTTGCGTATCGCAATCAACTGCTTGCGGAATTCGGGCTGGGTGCTGAGGGCCGCTAAGGTGCCACGCTGCTTCGCAAACCCGCTCCTCTGTTTTGCGCCCTCTGCGGGTTGAGTTATTAACAAATCGCAATAACTTGGCAATATCCCAGATATGGGATTCGCCAAGCAACGAGCGTAGGATTCCTCTTATCTTCGGGGCAAGGTTTTGGAAGGAGAGGAATCATGATAGACACACGCAAGAAAATCGGCGTGGCGGCAACCGTCGTGTCGCTGTGTGCCCTTGTGGGCGTCGGCGGTCTCATTGGCTGCGCGCCTCAGCCGACGCAGACGGCGTCTACGGGCGGTGATGCATCGGCAGCTGCGGCGGTGGAGACCGCAGGCGATGCGACTGAGACGGCCTATGACGGCGGCAATCTGGACAAGTGGGCCGAGCAGTTCCCCTTGCAGTACAATTCGTATCACCAGAGTCCGGTGAAGGCTGACGGCAAGCATCACGGCCACTATGATTTGAAGGCGAAGCTGTTCGCCCCGGTGGTGCGTGACGGCTCGGCTCTCATCACCACTAATGAGGACGGTACGACCGACACCAACGGCGACGGCACGTACCAGATCAGCGGCTTCGAGTACGACGAGTCCATCGGTAAGTGGGTCATCGACGAGAGCGAGCTCGGGCAGGTAAAGGCTCAGACGTTCAAGATGGGCTGCTACTCGTGCAAGTCCGGCACGTTCGATCAGGTGCTCGAGGAACGCGGCCCTGAGATCTTCACCCAGGAGGTCGACCAGGAGTTTATGGACTCCATGAACGGCCAGATATGGGCCTGCAACATCTGCCACGGCGACATGCCGGGCACGAAACCCACGTCCACGTTCACCTACTTCAACACGGTGGGTCGCGACGGCCTGGATGAGTTCTCCGACAACGAGAAGGCTTGCGGTCAGTGCCATAACTCGCTGGACTACCGCCATGCCATCACCGATGACGAGGTCTTCCAGAAGTTCTCCGCCTACAAGTACGGCACCGACGTGGATTCGCTCATCAAGGCCGTGAACGAGGATGACATCACGACCCTTGACGAGGAGATCGGCGTGAAGCTCGTCTGCTTCGACCATGATGAGGTGGAGTTCGCCCATACGAGCCCTATGGCCGAGCTGGGTGTCGACTGCGTCACCTGTCATATGCCCCAGTCTACCGAGGGCGGCACCACCTACACCAACCACCATGCCTCCGGCTCCCCGCTGGAGAACGAGGACGCACTGAACAAGTGCCTCGAGTGCCATAAGAGCCAGGGCATCAACAGCGCCGACGAGATGGTGAAGATGGTGCGGGCCAAGCAGGCCGACGCCACTGCCACCTACGAAGCTGTGAAGGCGAAGCTCGACCAAGCCCATGAGTTGCTGGCCGCCAAGACGGCCGCTGGCACGTCGGATGACGACCTCGCCGATGTGCGCACGAAGTACCAGACCGCCGACGGTTACCTGCAGCACATCCGCGGTGGCAACAATGGCATGGGCACCAAGGTCGTGCACAACGTGCCCCAGTTCTACGATCTGGCCGCCAAGGCGGACACGCTCTGCGACGAGATGATCGCCGCGCTGAGCTAGCGATTTGCGACATCCTTGCCCCTCCTGCGGGAACGGTGCGGACCAAGTGCCCGCGCCGTTCCCCTTCGCGTTGTTGGGAGCGTCTATGACCACCACCCCGAATATTCCGAACATGCGGACACTGTCGTGTCGCGTTGTGCTGGTCATTGCCGTTATCGTCGGGGTCGCCGGTGCGGCGTACCTGGCTTTCTGCGACCATGCCGAGCAACGTGATGTGGAGACGAAGGTGCTCGCCGAGGCGCGCACGTTGAACAAGCAGATGATGGCCGCCTGGGACTATATCGACGATGCCCAAACGGCCATCAACACCGACCGCGACGGCGCCTACGATTTCAAGAACGTCTACTGCGCCGTGGCGGGCAAGGGTATCGCGCGCCGCTTCACCCAGACCTCCGACGGCTACGTGATTCGCTACGTGCGGGAGAACCCGCGCACTGGCTCGGATGCCCCCGATGCGTTCGAGCAGCGGGCGCTCAATCACTTCACAGTGGGCGGTTCTGCCGAGTATTACGAGATAACCGATTTCAACGGCGAACCGGTGCTGCGCTACTCGTCAGTGCTCACCGTGCGAAACAACTGCCTGGAATGCCACGGCGACCCGGCTGGAGAGAAGGACGTGACGGGCTTTATCAAGGAGGGTATGGAAATCGGGGATGTGGCCGGCGCCGTGTCCATGGTCATCCCGCTTGGCTCCTACGTGCGTGAGGCGGGCGCGGACAAGATGCGCTCGGTCGCGTTCTTCGTAGTGTTGGCTCTGCTCATCGCCGTATCGCTTTCGCTTGTGCTGCGGCGCTGGGTCGCCGTGCCCCTCGAGCGCGCGAATGAGCAGCTGGCCCACGAGAACGAGGACCAATCGAACTTTCTTGCCCTTATGAGCCACGAGTTGCGCACCCCGCTCGCTTCCATTATTGCCTTCACCGATATCTGGGAGAAGAGTGAGCGGGTACGCGACACCGAAGAGGAGCGGCTGGTGGGGAAGATCAAGGAGAGTTCGTCGATGCTTCTCAACATGGTGAACAACACGATTGATGTGGCGAGGCTGGAGGCTGGCCGGCTGGCTTTGCAGATTGACGAGGTGGACGTGGTGGACGTGGTGGGCGCTGTGGCCGCCGTGGCCGAGCCGCTTGCCGTCAAGCAGGGTGTGAGCCTGGTGAAGACCGTGGATCCAGCTGTTCCCGTGATGCGCACCGATGGCGAGGCGCTGCGCAAGATCTTGCTGAACCTGGTGGGCAACGCACTGAAGTTCACTGACGAGGGCGGCACGGTAGCGGTATCCGCGAGGCTTGCCTCCGGCGGAGCCCAGGTGCAGATGGAGGTGACCGACACCGGCTGCGGCATTGCGCCCGAGGACTGCGTGCGCATCTTCAACAAGTTCTCCCAGGCTGCGGCGTCGGGCACTCCAGGCAAAAAGGTGTCGGGCAGCGGATTGGGACTTTATCTGGTAAAGAACCTGGCCGAACGGCTGGGCGGAGAAGTGCGGCTGGAAAGCACCGTAGGCGCTGGGTCTACCTTCACGGTGCTTGTGCCCGTCGAAAGTGTCGATGAACAGGGGGATAATCGTGGCGAAGATTCTGCTTGCCGATGACGAGGATAACCTGCGTGAGGCGGTGGGCATCATCTTGCATCGCGCCGGCTACGAGGTGTGCGCGGCGGCTGATGGCACTCAGGCAGTGGAGCGCTTCGTTCGCGAGTCTCCTGATCTGGTGATTCTCGATGTGATGATGCCTTGGATGGATGGCTATCAAGCTTGCGAGCGCATTCGGGCTCTGTCGGCGGATACGCCGGTGCTGATGCTCACAGCCAAAGGCGATATTGTGGACAAGAAGATCGGCTTCCATGCCGGCGCCGACGACTACATGGTGAAGCCCTTCAATGACGAGGAGCTGCTGCTGCGCATCGAGGCCTTGCTGCGGCGCCGCAATCGCGGGGAGGGACCAGCGCCCTCGGCGGTGGGTCAAGTGGTGGCCGTGGGAGCCATGACTATCGACCCGCGGCGCTGCGAAGTGGCGGTGGACGGTCGCGCGGTGGCTCTCACGCCAAAGGAATTCCAGATTATCGCGACCATGGCTGAAAGCCCTGGGAAGGTGTTCACGCGGGAGGACCTGATCGAGCTGGTGTGGGGTCGCGGCTACGACGCCGGCTCTGTGAGCATTCCCGTGTATGTACGGCGCATCCGCGAGAAGGTGGAAGCCGACCCCTCGAATCCAGTGTACTTGCAGACGGTTTGGGGTTTCGGCTACCGCCTCGGTGGTGAATAAAGATGATTCGTGCAGCCGCTACTGCGCAAATTGAGGGACATACAGGCTACTCCGCGAACTTGTAGCCGACGCCCCATACGGTGAGCAGGTACTTCGGTTGGCTGGCGTTATCTTCTATCTTCTCGCGGATGCGGCGGATGAACACGGTGATGGAGCTCGCGTCCACCACAGCGCCCTCGCCCCAGATGTGCTCGTATATCTGCTGGCGCGTGTACACTTGGCCTGGGTTGGCGGCCAAAAGCGCCAAGATCTCGAACTCCTTGCTCGTCAGGTCGAGCGGCTGGCCGTTTTTCTCCACGAGATATTTTCCGAAGGAGATGGACAGGTCGCCTACGGTGGTGTAGCCGTTCTGGGCGCTCGCGCGGGCGAAGGCCAAGTCGCCCTTGTGCCGGCGCAGGTGCGCCTCGATGCGCAGCAAAAGCTCGCTGTTGTCGAAGGGCTTTACCAGGTAGTCGTCTCCGCCGGCCTTGAACCCGATGGATTTGTCCACGATGTCACCCTTGGCCGACAAGAAGATGATGGGCACGCGGTGGCCGCGCTCGCGCAGGGCGGCGCACACGTCGTACCCGTTCATGCCGGGCATCATGACGTCCAGCAGCACCAGGTCGGGCCGCTCTGCGTCAATGAGCTCGAGTCCCTCCCGCCCGGTGCCGGCGCAGCAGAACGTGTAGCCCGCCTCGGTTATCAGGTGCTGCAGTGCCAACTGCAGGCTCGGATCGTCGTCGATAAGCAGAATCTTGTCCATGGGTCTCCTCTCCCAAGCGGCCCCTAGTGCGCCTCCTGGTTGCAGCCGTTGTGATCTGCAACTCTCTCGTTTTCGGTATCTATCAGGGGAATGTCGTCGGGAATGCTCACGGTAAAGGTGGAGCCCTTGCCGACGACGCTCTTGAGCGCCACGGCGCCCCCGTGCATTTCGGCCAACTCGCGCACGAGCGCGAGCCCCAGCCCGCTGCCGCCGTAGGCGCGCGAGGAGGAGCTGTCGGCCTGCACGAAGCGATCGAAAATGGTGGTCTGGCTCGCCTCGGGAATGCCGCAGCCGGTATCAGACACGGAAAAGTCGATGACTCCCGCGTCGGTGCGGTGCTCCGCAGCGAACAGGATGCGGCCGCCTTCGGGTGTGAACTTCACGGCGTTGCTCATGAGGTTCTCCACGATGCGCCGCAGCTTCTCGGCGTCGGCTACGAACAGGGGCACCTCGCCGATGCGGTATTCCAGGGCGATGGACTTCTGATCCGCGAGAGGAGCGATGGTCGCCTGGATGAGTCCCACCATGTCGCCGATGTCCATCAACTCGGGGTGGAAGCTCTCGCGGCCGGCGTCGATGCGGGCCATTTCCAGGATGTTGTTGATAAGCGACAGCAGCGTTTTGTGGTTGCCCTCCATCTCGTGCCACAGCCGCTCGTCCTCCTCGCTCGTCTCGCTGTTCACGCGTCGCTCGCGCAGGATGTCGGCGAAGGCCATGGATGCGGCCAAAGGCGTCTTCAGCTCGTGGCTCATCATGGCTAAAAAGTCGCTGCGGTACTGGTTCTCCTCGGTCAGCGCCTCGTTGGCCTCCTCCAGGGCCATGCTTTGGCGCTCCAGCTCGCCATAGGCGTGCTCCAGGGCCGCCGTACGCTGGGCTACCAGATCTTCCAGGTGCTCGCGGCTTTCCTGCACCTGGTCGGCCATGGCATTGAAGCCACGCGAGAGCACGGCCATCTCGGCAGACGAAGTGGTGTCGGGCAGGCGGGTGGAAAGGTCCCCCTCGCCCACTTGTTCCATGGCGGCCTGAACCCGGGTGAGGGGTCGGGTGACCAGGTAGGCGATGGCTAAGGATATGATGGCCACGCAGCCCACAATGAGCGCGAGCGAGAAGCCGATGTTCAGCCCAGCGTTCTGGGTAGATGCCTCTTCGAACACGGCGGTGGGAATTTCCATGGAGAGCGCTCCGTACACATGGCCTTCGGGGAAACCCTCGCGCGGGTATCCGGAAAGATCTATTTCGCCAGCGGGCTCTCCGTGGCACGACAGACAGCTGGCATCCAGTACCATGGGCTCCGTGTAACGGAACACGCGTTGCCCGTCGCGCTCGGCATAGCCGTAGTATTCGGTTGTGTTCGCGTCGGCGCGGAAAGCGTCGATGGCCTCCTGCTCGAAGGCATCGGGCGTATCGGCGCGGTTACGTGGCGTGTCGCTCACGTAGCGCACCGAATAGTCGGTATCGCGGGAGAAGAACGCTCCCACCGAGCGGCCCGCGATAGAGCATTGCAGGCCCTTGAACTCGAAGTTGCCCGCGCTGTCGTAGTTGATCTTGTCCTGGTTCTTGTTCATGAACTCCCAGACGGACTCCATGTTGGCCGACAGCGCCCGGGCCTGCTGCACCAGCTCGGCCTCTTCCAGCTCGGCCCCGCGGGACGATTCCCACACCACGTTCGCCACGAGGAACGCGGCCACCACGCCGAGCACCAGCACGGCGATCTTCGTGCGAAGCTTGATGCGCATGGGCGGCCCTCCCCTCGGCTGCGCCTCCAAACCCTTGAGGCGACTGAATCCCTTGGGGGTAAGTCTACTGCATTTGCAAGCTGAGGGGTAAGAAGGTCTCTGGAAAATGACGATGGGTCAAGAGGGCTTTGACCTGGGCGGCGTTGCCGAAGTAATATTTCAGCAATAACTTGTCGGAAAGATATGAGATTTGATTTATAGCCCTTTCCGCAGGAGCTGGGTATGCTCGCTTCATCGAGGAAGATTCCCAGAGAAGAAGGGGGAGGAACATGGGCGAGATCAAGCTCAAGAGCCTCAATATGGACCGCCGCAGCTTCGTCGCGGCCGGCGCCACTGCTGTGGCGGCGCTCGGCGCATCGACGTCGCTCTACGGCTGCGACAATCGTCTGAGCGAGACAGCGGGCACCGAAGAGGGCGACGCGCCTGTTCAGCCGGCGGGCGAGTGGAAGACCCTGGCCTGCCTGCACGGCTGCGGTACCCGCTGCATGAATCAGGCGCTCGTGCAAGACGGAGTGGTTATTCGCCAGAAGACCGACGACACCCACGAGGATTCCATCGAGTGCCCACAGCAGCGCGGTTGCCTGCGAGGCCGTTCCCTGGTGGAGTTCGAGATGGGCGCCGATCGTATCAAGTATCCGCTCAAGCGCGTGAGCTGGACGCCGGAAGATCCCCATGGCGACCTGCGTGGCAAAGAGGGCTACGAGCGCATTAGCTGGGATGAGGCCCTCGACTATGTGGCCGATCAGCTGAAGAAGGTCTACACCGAGTACGGCCCCCGCGCGGTGTTTATGCCCTGCAACCTGTCTGGCGGCCGCTCCACGGTGGCTCCGCTCCTGAACGCGCTTGGAGGCTACCTGGCCGTTTCCGACTCCATCTCCTATGGTACCTACACGGCCAACACCGAGTACCTGGGCTTGTCCTATGGCGGTGAGTGTATGGTGAACGACCGTATGGACCTCATCAAGAACGCCAAGGTCATCGTGCTGTCGGGACAGAATCCGGGTTGGGGTTCCAACGGTAACCCGTCGTACTTCTTCCGCGCCGCCAAGGACAACGGTGCCGAGTTCGTGTACGTCGGCCCCTCCTATAACGTGTCCGCCGCCGCCCTGGATGCCCGCTGGATGCCGGTGCTCCCCGGCACCGACACCGCCTTCTACATCGGCGTGGCTGGCGAGATGCTGCGTCTTGAGGAGGAGCGCGGCGGCATCCTCGATCTCGATTTCCTCCATCGCTGCTGCATCGGATTCGACGAAGAGTCGATGCCCGCCGACGCCGCCACAAAGGAGAACTACGCCGGCTACCTGAAGGGCTCCTACGACGGGACGCCCAAGAACGCCGCCTGGGCGAGCGCCATCTGCGGCGTTCCGGAGGAGGACATTGTATGGTTCGCCGAGACGATGGGCAAGGACAACGATGTGGTGCTGTCTCACGGCTACGCGGCCGCTCGCTGCAACGGCGCCGAGGACTTGCCCCAGGCCTACATGGCTGTGGCTTGCATGGGCGGCCATATCGGCAAGCCGGGCAACGGCCTGGGCAACTACTATGTCGATCGCCAGGGTCCGGGCGGCGTGCAGATCGTCTCCACCGGTGGCGATGGCACCGAGGACATCGAGCTGCCCGAGCTCGCCCCGCTCTACGACCCCAACAAGGTCGAGGGTACCATCGAGGACGACTTCGTGAACGGTCTTGAGGTGTGGGACGCCATCATCAATGGGAAGTACCAGTCCACGGGCCGCTGCTGGTCCGGCGTGTTCAACAAGCCGGTGGAGCGCGCGTGCGACATTCGCGTCGTGTACGGCGGTCGCGACGGCTCCGGCCGCTCGGTGCCGAACTCCTCGAAGATGGCCGAGGCCATGCGCAAGCTCGATTTCGTGGTTATCCAGCAGTTCGTCCCCTCGGCGACGACGCCCTATGCCGATATCATCCTGCCTGATTTGGCCAACATCGAGCGCGACCAGATCGTTGATAACGGCGACCGCGACCGCGAGATGGTGCTCGTGTACTCGAAGGTGTCCGATACGCCCTTCGAGGCCAAGAGCGACCAGTGGATCAACGAGCAGCTGCTTGAGCGTTTGGGCTACAACCCGAAGGACGTCTACCCCCTCAGCGAGGAGCAGCAGTTCTTCAACAAGCTGGCCAACTCTACTGTCAACGACGGCAACGAGAACGCCACGCCGCTTGTGACCATCACCGAGGAGGATATCGCGAACTGGGGCGTCGAGGGCACGCCGCAGGAGGGGCTCATCGGTTTGGAAGAGCTGCGCGCGAAGGGTATCTACCAGGTCGAGCGTGCTTTCGGCGACGAATACGACCACATCGCCATGGCTGATTTCCGCAACGATCCCGCCTCGGATCCGCGGCCGAGCGCCTCGGGCCTCTTCGAGATCTACTGCCAGGCGAAGGCCGACATGTTCAACACCGCCGCCATGGCCGGCGAGACGTACAAGCCCTATCCGACCTATCACGAGGTTGTGGCCGACGAGGGCTTCCCGCTGCTCATGTTCAACACCCACTACCCGCGCACGGCCTGCTCCGATTTCAACAACGTGGTCACTCTGCGCGAGGCCTGCGAGGCGCCGGTGACCATGAGCACAGCCGATGCTGCCGAGCGTGGTATTGCCGATGGCGACCCGATTCTCGTGAGCAGCCCCTACGGGAAGATTCTGCGCACGGCGGCCGTCAGCGCCTGCATCGTGCCCGGTTCCATCGACGTGCCCAACGGCAGCTGGCCCGAGCCGGACGAGGAAGGTGTCGACCGCGGCGGCAGCCCCAATACCCTCTACGGCGGTGCGCCGAAGGGCATGGGCGTGTCCGGCTACAACAATGTGAGTGTTCAGGTGGAGAAGTGGAGCGGCGGGGAGCTTACCCCCGACCATGAAACCCAGCTGATCGTCTGCCCGGAATAGCGGCATCTACGAGGAGGATATCACCATGGCGAGAAAAGCCTTTTACTTCGACAGCAGCCGCTGCGTGGCCTGCAAGACCTGCCAGGTGGCTTGCAAGAAGAAGAACGACCTGCCCATCGGCATCAACTACCGTGCGGTGGCTAGCTACGAGGTGGGGGAGTTCCCCACAGCGAAGATGTACCACATCTCGCACACCTGCAACCACTGCCTGAACGCCGCTTGCGTGGAGAACTGCCCGACGGGCGCCATGTATCGCGACGAGGAAGACGGTACGGTGCAGCACGACGACGATATTTGCATCGGGTGCGAGACCTGCGTGAAGTCGTGCCCCTACGAGGTGCCGGTCCTGCTTGAGGATAAGAAGGTCACGGGCAAGTGCAATGCCTGCATCGACACCCGGCCCGAGGATGGCGTGCCCACTTGCGTGGCTGCCTGCGGTATGCGCGCCCTCGAGTTCGGCGACTACGACGAGCTGGCGGCGAAGCACCCCGACGCGGTGCAGGAGATCGCGTGCCGCCCTGGGGCCGATATGACCGACCCGAGCACGCTCATCGACGGTCGTGATTGCGTGCAAGATTCCGGCTATCGCGATCTTCGTCTGTAGCCTCCCCCTCCTTCGGCTGCCCGACTCGCTCCTCCCGCGGGCCGGGCGGCCCTTCCGATGCGAAAGGAGCTTTCCGTGGATGCCGATACAAAAGAGCTTGTTCTGGCAAATCGCCAGTTTGTCTGGGGCATGATTGCCCGCGGATTCGCGGAGGAGCCCGATCGCGCCTTCGCAGACATTGTTGCCAGCGAGCATGCGCGTGAGGAAGTGGCTTTGGTGGAAGACGACACCACGGCCGATCTCGTAGCGGCCTTTGAGGCCGCGGCTGCCTTGCTCGTGCCAGCTGCCGAGCGAGACGAGGCCGTTGCGACCGCGTGCGAGGACTACACGCGCATCTTCATCGGGCCGAACACCCTGGCTGCCTCTCCCTGGGAGACCGTGCATACTACGGGCAAGCGCGTGCTGTTCCACCGCGACATCCTATCGGTGCGCGACGCCTACCGCCAGGCCGGCTTCCTTCCCGAGCGCTATCGTCAGGTGCCCGACGACGCCATCGGCCTCGAGTGCGACTTCATGGCGAAACTCGCCGCCGATGCCCTCGGGGCTTTCCAGGAACATGATGCCCAGCGTTGCCAGGATCGCCTGCTGCAGTCGCTGACGTTTCTGACCGATCACCTTCTCCGATGGGTCGATTCGCTCGCTGGTTCCATCGAGGCCCACTACGGAGGCACTTTCTATGCTGCTCTTGCGCGTTTTACGGCGCTGTGGTGCCGTCGCGACGAGGCTTTGGTGAATGTGCTCTTGGAAGATTCGTGCCCTGCGCACCCCGTCAAGTAGCCCTGTGCTATTATTGGACCCAGCTTGAGAAACATAGCCTGCCGCCGGGTAGGCGCGAAGCGCTCACTGAGCGAGCATCGTTAGGCCTTTGAAGATGCTCGCCCCGTGAGCGCTTTTTATTTGCCTGGCGCGTGTGCGACCCGGCTGCGGGAGGCTGGCGAGGAGAAAGGATCTCAGCATGAAGCAGTTCGTCACGGAAGAGTCGTTCTGGGAGCTGTTCCCCGATGCGAGCATCGGCATTGTGGTGGCCCACGGCATGAAGCCCACCGCCGAGGTGGCGCCCGAGGACGCCGCCGCCATCGCGCGTGCGCTTGCCGAGGCCAACGGCAAGGCCGATCAGCATCTGGAGAGCAACACCATCTCCCAGAACGAGGTGGTGGCCGTTTGGCGCGAGGCCTATCAGAAGTTCAAGACCAAGAAGGGCGCGCGTTGTTCCATCGAGAACCTGCTCAAGCGCGTGCTGAAGGGCAACCCCGTCGGCTCCATCACGCCGTCGGTGGATATCTACAACACCGTGTCGCTCGCCTGGGCGCTGCCCGTGGGCGGCGAGGACATCGATGCCATGGCCGGCGACATCCGCCTCGGCATCACCGAGGGCGGCGACGCTTTCCGCCCGCTCGGCGAGGAAGAGGATGCCCCTACGCTGGAAGGCGAGCTGTGCTACCGCGACGACGCGGGCGCCATCTGCCGCTGCTGGAACTGGCGCGACGGCGAGCGCACGGCCTTAACCGATGATTCGGAGAAGGCGTTCCTCATCATTGAGTCGGTGGATCCGGCCCGTGCCGACGACCTGGCTGCCGCCATCGACCAGCTGGCCGATATGGTTGAGCGCCATCTGGGCGCCACAATCTTCGCGAAGCAGATCATCACCCGCGACAACCCGACCATGATGATCGACGAGTAGCGCGGGCGCAAAGGGAAGTGAAAGCGCGGGGCGCGGGCCTATCGGCTGCGGCGTCCCGCGTCCATTGGGGAAGGAGGGGCCGGTGAGCTGGTTTGTGCTCGTCGCGTCGGGCTGCATGGAATCGGTGTGGGCCATCGCCTTGGGGAAGTCGGAGGGTTTCACCCACCTGGGGCCCTCCATCGTGTTCGTCGTGGCGCTGGTGCTTTCCATGCTGGGGCTTTCTTTCGCCGTGAAGACGCTGCCCACGGGCACGGCCTATGCGGTATGGGTGGGCATCGGCGCGGCGCTCACGGTTATCTATGGCATGGTTACCGGTTCGGAGCCAGCTAGCCTCGCGCGCATTCTGCTCATCGCCGGCCTTGTCGGCTGCATCATCGGTCTCAAGCTCGTCAGCGGGAACGAGGCCTAGCTCTCTTCTGACCAGAATGCATCGAAGGCATCCATGAGTTCCATGCGTGAATGGACGCCGGATTTCTGGTAGATGTTGTACACGTGGGCTCGCACAGTGGATTCGGCAACGAAGAGTCTCTCTGCGATATATGAAGTCGTTCGGCCAGCAATGAGATAGCCGAGCACCTCTGTCTCGCGCTTCGACAGTTTATGGCCGGCCGCAAAGTTGGCCAGGGCTGTATCCTTGTCGGGGCGCATATCCCTCTCTTCGCGAATGGCGCGATCGTCGGCAATGGAGACTAAGGGCATGCGATCGCGATCGGTGAACACAAGGGTGGCTGTAACGAGCACGATGGCCATGCCTGCAACGGCCAGGGCGACGAACGAAGCGTGGCCGGCGAAGAACCCGACGGCCCACCCGGCGAGCATGCCTGCTGAAATGGCGAGCCTGCCGAAGGCCATGGTCCTGAAAAGTGATGCGTCGTTCGCCTTCACGACATTGCAGTAATCGTTGAGGGCGAGAACTTCGAACAGGAGATATCCGATAACCACCATCCCCCCGCCGATGGCCGGTTGCCCTACTGAGGCGGCAAGCCAGGCAAAACCAAGGCCCATGACGGGGGCGACGGCGCGATAGAGCGCATAGGGTTTCGTCACGTCCTTCGCAAACTGTGCGTAAAGGATGTAGACGCCCAGCAGCACGACGATGCAGACCGGCTCGACGAGGTAACCGGCCGGCAGAGCCGCCTCGCCAGAGAACGCCATGGCCGAGAGCAGCGAGAAGGCCAGAGAGTAGCAGGCAAGTGCCAGCGTCATCTTAAGGGCCGGAATGCTCTTGAGGATACCGCTCGGGCCCTTCGCCCCAGCCGGCTCCCTAGTCTCCACCACGTCCGGGCCGTCACCGTCGAAAAGCTCATTGCCCCCGCGCTGGGAGATGAGCCGTCCCGAGAGCATGAGAGACGCCACCGACAGAAGCGGGAAGGCGATGCTCGCGGCAACGAGGGCGCCCTGGCCGCCGATCAAGGTGGCCAGGAACAGCAGCGCTCCCACGCCGTAGGACATAACCAGCAGCGTGAGCGTATCGCCGAGCCTCATGGCCCCGAAGAAACTCAGCCACATCAGGAACAGGGAAACCTCGGCTATGGCCGCCAGCAAAGCGGCGAAGCTGTAGGCCGCTGCGCCCTCGCTCCAAAGCAGGAGGGGCGTCACGGCCATGCCGGCAAGGGCTCCCACGGCAAGATAGAGGCGCTTGCCCCGATTAGTGGCGATGGGGCGCGAAAGTGCCAAGGAGAGCGTGAGCACAGCGCAGCGCATGAGAAGCTCGAAAAGCTCGAAGGGAACCGAGCCAAGACACAGCGGACTCCCGAAGAGGGGAGAAGGCGAAAGGCCGACTATGAACAGCCATGCCCAGAAGAGGCCGAATCCCAGGAACCTAACGGGAAACAGTTCCTCTTCGAACAGCTTCATCGACCCTCCTCTCGCAGTTCCCTCGGTTCGCCCATTATAGGGCTATGGCGGTGCATCGGGGCTAACATTTGCCTTTTATCAACCCTGTCTCAGGTCTTGAGCAGGGAAAATAAGAAAAAATAAGCGGAATTACTTAGGCGACAACTCCTTGGAATCCTGCTTTTTTGCGAATGGTAAGCGCTGTTGGGTCCATCGTATTGTGGCCTCGTCACATCCGCTGCCTGCGTCAGGCAGCACGAGAGCGAGGAGAGCAATATGGACAACGCGCTTGAAACCGCTGTCTCGATTGCAGACGAGCATTCCGAGGCGTGCGAAGCCGTCGAGGCGCTACTTGACCTCATGAAGCGCAATCCGCTCCAGCGGGAAATCTACCTTCAGATAATCGAGTTCTGCGAGACGCGGCGCGCTCTTGCCGAGGCCGAGGCCATGGTGGCTTCTTGTCCTGGGTTCTCTCTGACGGCGCAGACCCCCTTCCGCCTTATTGCGAATGTCGTGGACAACGGCGGAATCTACTGGTACGAGGTGGATGCCGCCGGCTCTGTGATCACCGAGGAGCGCAAAGCGGGGCTTACGGACGACGAGGCGGACGATCTGGTCGAGGGCTTCGCTCTGGAAACCTCCGACGCGGGGAGAAAGGCTTACGAACTCATGGCACCGGAACGTCGTCTGCGCGATTTGTTCGATCGGATGCCCCAGCGTCTGGACACGTATTTGGACATCATCGATCTCTGCAGCGAGCCGCAGCCCTTCAAGGCCATCGAGGCGCTTGTGCGCAATTCCGGCGCGGAGCTTGTCTCTGCTTCGTCGGGTCGCCCGCTGCAGCCGAGTTACTTCGTTGACATGCTGGAACGCTGCGGCGGTCTGGTGTGGGATAAGGGATGGAAGGCGACAGGGAAGGGGAGTGCGCTCGCGAAGCAGATACGGCCTGCCACGGCCTTTTAGAACCACCTCATGAATCAAGAGAGAACGAGAGGAGAAACGATGACGAACAAGGCGATTACTCGCCGCGGCTTCATGAAGGCCGCTGCCGCCGCCACGGCGGTTCTCGGGGCCGCCGCAACGCCGGTGTTGCTCGACGAGACGGACCAGGCCTTCGCCGATAGCGCCCCGAAGCGCGAGATGCACAAGACGGCCTGCCATGGCTGCACGAATTGCTGCCCGGTCTGCGTATATACTGAGGACGGCGTGGTGGTGAAAATCGAGGGAGACCCAGATGGCCCGCTCAACAAGGGCGGCGTGTGCCTGAAGTGTCTCTCCCAGATTCAGACGGTCTACAGCCCCCGCCATGTGCTGCATCCCATGAAGCGCGTGGGCGACCGCGGCCAGAATCAGTGGGAGGCTATCTCGTGGGACGAGGCCACCGATCTTGCCGGCGAGCAGATTGCCGCAGCTGTCGAGAAATACGGCCCTTACTCTTATTGGAGCGCCCGCGGAGGCGGCGGCGCCTATATCGAATGGGAAACCTGGGGCCTCGACTACACCTTTGGCGGCTGCAACTCGTTGGCGTCCGGCGCCTGCCAATGCGCGATGCCCCGCGATTTTGTCTCTACCACTTCGGTGGGATTCAATTGCTGCGTCGATATGGACAACGTGGATCGTTGGGTGGGCGTTGTCGACAACGCCGAGCTCGATGGCGAGCGCCGCGACGATACCGAGCGCGTCTTCGTGCTCTGGGGCAGCCAGCCTCATTCCTCGAAGGCGGCCCACGGCGGCCACGGCCTGGTGGACGCCCGGTCGAATCTCGGCGTCAAGTCCATCGTCGTTGACCCCTATATGACGGCCGAGGCGGCCAAGGCCGATGTGTGGCTTCCCGTTCGCCCCGGATCTGACTGCGCCCTCATGCTCTCGTGGATCCGCTACATTATTGATAAGAAGGCTTATGACGAACCTTTCGTGAAGTACTGGACCAACTTGCCCTTCCTTATCAATCCCGATACGCGTCTGGCCTACAAAGCCGAGGAGATTTGGCCCGATTACGTGAACCCTGCCGTCGATCCGAACGGCGTCTACGATACGCCAGCCTACGTTTGCTTCGACGCCCGCACGAATTCTGTCCAGCCGTTTCCCTTTAGCGCGCCTGAGGATAGCCCGGTCGATCCCGTTATCTTCACGACGGTTAACATAAATGGCAAAGAAGCCAAGACTGCTGGCCAAATCTATTGGGAGGAAGCGGAGCCTTGGACACTTGAAGCTGCTGGAGAAACGTGTTGGCTTCAACCTGAAAAGATTCAGAAGGCTATCGAGCTCTATATTAACGCTGACTTCGGTGGCATCAGCAACGGCGTGTTCTCCGACCATCAGGAGAACTCCTCCACAGCTCCGCTGGGCGCGCTGGCCATCGATTCGCTGCTCGGCTTTATTGAGACGCCGCTGTCGGCCTTCCAGAATCACGGTCCTGCGAGCCTCACGGCCGACCGTCCCACCATGCGCACAGGCGTCTTCTCCACCAGCTTCGAACGCTACGGCCTCGGCTGGACGACGGGTCTGACCAAGGCTGAGAACGACCGCCTGCTCAATGAGATTGTTGCGGGTTGGGATGCCAAGGGCCGCGATGGCGAGGAGATGCGCCGCTATTTCTTCCAATCCCGTTGCGACACCATGGGCGCCAACGCTCACAAGGGCGTCCATCAGTGGCAGACCTGCGCGCCTAAGGAGCTGCGCGAGGGCATTACCACCGGAGAGCCTTACCGCCCGCGCGTCATGTACGAGATGTCTGGCAATAAATATGCCGTCATGGGGCCCTCGCTCGAGTGGAAAAAGGCTTACGACCAGCAAGACTTCATCATTCAGCAGTATCCGATGATGACCTCGTTCACCATTCAGAGCGTCGATTTGTTTCTTCCCACTACCGAGTGGCTGGAATATGACAGCTACGAGGCCCCGGGCACGCACTTCAACCGCCATTACGCTCGCTGCCAGGTGACTCATCTCGGCGAGACGGTGAATCCGTTTGTTTCGCCCTATCAGGTGGCGAAAGCCGCCGTGGAGAAGCTCGGCGAGGAGAACGTGTTCGACCCCGACGCTTTCAAGCAGCCCTTCTTCGAGTCCCTCGAGGCGGCCCGCCAGTTCTGGGCGGAGGATATGGGGCACGAGAGTTGGCAGGAGATGCTCGACGACATCGACCATCGATACACTGAGACGCCCATGGACGAGTACCTGGTGTACAAGCAGTACGAGGGCCTCGTGTCCGACGGGCTGCCCCGCGGATTCGCCACCATCTCGCGTAAGGTCGATGTCTACAGCGAGGCGATGCTTCGCCTGGCGCGCACGGGCTTCCCCTACATGTATCCCTACGAGCAGCCCTCCTGCGATGATTACGACCCCATCTGCACGTTCAAGGAACCGACGGAAAGCCCGCTCAACGATACGGAGTATCCACTGGTCATTACTACCGGGCGCTTACCCCATTTCCACCACGGCACCATGCGCCACGCTCCCTTCATCCGCGAGCTCATGCCCGCTCCGGAGCTGCGCATGAACCCCGAGACGGCTGCCGAATACGGCATCGAGCACCTGGACTGGGTCAAGATTACCTCTCGTCGCGGCAGCTCCCATGCCCGAGCCTACCTGACCCAGGGCATCGCCCCCGGCGTGCTCATCACCGAGCGCTTCTGGAATCCCGAATGCTATGACGCGACCCAGGAGTCCATCACGCCGGGCATCGAGGAGTGCGGCTACAACATTATGTCCGCCGACTCCTTCCAAAACCCCTGCTTCGCCACGAACAGCTACCGTGCGTTCACGGTGAAGATCGAGAAATGCGACCGCCCGGAGCGCATCTGGGTGGAAAGCAAGGAATTCGAGCCGTTCATGCCGACGCTGCAGAACGAGCCTGTCACCGAGGAGGTGTTCTAAATGGCCAAGGGGCTGCTCATCAACCTCGATCGCTGCACGGGATGCGACAGTTGCATCGTGGCCTGCAAGCTGGAAAACCAGTTGCCGCTGGGATCGTTTTACAACAAGGTGATCGCCATCGGCCCAACGGGCACGTTCCCCGACGTAGAGAAGTACTGGCTGCCCTCCCAATGCCAGCAGTGCGAGAACCCCCATTGCGTAGCCGTGTGCCCCACCGGTGCGAGCTATCGCGATCCCAAGACCGGCTATGTGCTCATCGACAAGGACAAGTGCATCGGATGCCAGTACTGTCTCTACGGCTGCCCTTACGGAGTGCGCCAGATGGACGAGGAGCACGGCGTCGCGCAGAAATGCACGCTCTGCTCGCAAATCACCGCCGATGGCAGCGATGTTCCCGCCTGCGTGCACAACTGCAACTGCGGCGCTCGCTTCTTTGGCGATTACGATGACCCCGACAGCGATGTGCGTCGCGAGATGGCGAAGTACTCGCAAGATTGCATTCACGCGCTTCCCGATCCGGGCAATGCAAAGCCCCTCACGCGCTACATCTTGTCCCCGAAGTTCGCTAGCTGGAAGGAGCTGATCTAGATGGAAATCCAATGGCCCCTCGTCCTGTTCTCGCTCATCGCGGGCACGGGTGGATCCCTGTTCGCCTTCGTCGCCCTTTCCGAGCTTCTCGGTGGCAAGGAGAAGACGCGTTTCGCCGCGACGGTGACGTCCCTTGTGCTCATCGTCGTCGGCGGTTGCCTCTCCATGCTGCACCTGGCCTCCCCGCAGAATGCGTTTGCGGCACTGACGAATATCTTCTCGTTCTCGGGCATCTCCATCGAGCTGATGCTTCTCGGGCTGACGTTCGTTGCGGCTCTTGCCTATGCGATCGTTGTCAAGCGCCTGCATAACGCGATGGCCGCCAAAGTGCTGGCCGTTATCGGCGGCATCTTGGGGCTGGCTCTTGGCTACTTCTGCGGTCATGGCTATGTCATCGAGGCGCAGCCGACGTGGATGCACGAGTCTCTGCCCCTGGCTTATTTCGGCACGGCCCTGGTCTGCGGCGCCTTCGCCTACGATGCAATAGCGTCCCGCTGCGGCACCGCTGCTGAAGAACTTTCCGGCCGCATGCCCATCGCCCTTGTAGTGTGCGCGGGCATCGCCACGGCGACGCTGATCTCCTACGTCGGCTTCCTCGGATTTCCCGCGGAGGGCAATGAAGTGCTGCTCTGGGGCGGAATCGTGGCATGCGGCATGCTGGGAACGGTCGTTGCGGCATCGGTGCGCCTGCTCGCCCCGCAGGTTCCGGCTTTTCCCATAGATGTAGCCGGATTACTCTGCGCCGTTGTGGGCGGCGTGTCGGTCCGCATGCTCATGTGGGTGTGCGCCACGGGCTACTTGAACTTGTTCGCCCATACCGTTCCCAGCGTCATGCTGAATCTCTAGCACTCAGGCGGGCGGCCATGTTCGACAGTCGCCCGCCGCTTGAAAGGAGCTCGCCGTGAAGACCGAAGACGCCATCGCGCTGTTCGCCTCTCGTGCCGATATGTACCGGCAGGTCGCCCAGTGGTTCTTCGCACCTCTGAGTGAGGAGCAAATCGATGCCTTAGCCTCTCAGGACCTGCGTAGCCTGGCCGAGGAGGACGGGTCGCCCTATGCCGATGGCTACAACGATTTGTACCGCGCCCTGCGATTGCGCCATACGGGTACGCGCCAGTCTCTGGCTGCCGATTTTACGGGGGTGTTCTACGGCACGACGACCGAGAGTGGCCAGACGGCCCAGCCCTTCGAATCGCTGTACCGCTACGATGGCGGCGCACTGATGGGAGAGTCGCGCGGGGAAGTGTATCGGACGCTCAAGAAGGCCCGGCTTAAAGTTCACGAGGGCCTCGATTTGCCCGACGACCATCTCTCGTTCGGCGCGGCCTATGAGGCGGAGTTGTGCGATCGCGCGGCGGCCCTTCTCGGCGAGAGCGATAGGGCTGGGGCGCTGCGAGTGCTCTCAGAGCAGCGGGCGTTCTTCGAGGAGCATATCGCCTCCTGGTTCGACGATTTCCGAAATCGGGCGTCATCCATGGTCACGACCCGCTTTTATCAGGGGATATTGAAGGTGACGGCCGCGTTTTTCGCTGACGAGCCAGTCTTCATGGATGACCTGGAGAAGTACCTCAGTTAGCGTCGTTGTGAAGAGCAAGGGGAGAACCATGGAATCTAAGACGGGCGCTTGCGAGACCCACGTGGAATTCGAAGGCAAAGCGCCAAAGGCCGTGAGCCGCCGAAGGGTGATTGAAGGCGCCGTGGCATTGGGAGTGCTTGCGGCCTTTGGCGGAACGGTAAGGGCCTTTGCGGGGGAGAGGGATGCCCTCTATCCCCCCGGTGGGCAAGACGTCGATGGCTTTTGGGGCAGCTGCATTCGCTGCGGACGCTGTGTTGGCGCCTGTCCTACCAAGGTCATCGCCCCGGGAACGTTGGACGATGGCGTTGTGAACGCCCGACTTCCGCTCATGAACTTCCGCCTCGGCTACTGCGACATGTGCGACGGCGCTTTCCGCTGTGCCGCCAATTGTCCTACGGGAGCACTGCACTCCTTCGATCCTTACGTCGACAAAATCGGCATGGCCCGTGTGAATGAGTCGGAATGCGAACTCTATGGCGTTTCGGCGCACTGCAATGCGCCATGCGTCGAGGCCTGTGCGTGGGAAGCGCTTGCCGTCGAGGATGGTCGGCTTGTCGTTGACGAGGATAAGTGCAACGGTTGCGGTGCTTGCGAGTTGGCCTGTGTGGCGGGGTCTTACGGCTCCTATGGCGGCACGGGCCTGCGCGGCATCAATATTGTTCCCTGGAGAGAGGGCGAGAGGTGATGAGCGTGAGTGACGAGACATCGGCAAGGGGACGTAATCGGCGCAGTCGCGTGTCCCATGTTCGTAAAATGGTGCTTGCAGGGGCGTTTATCCTCTTCTGCATTGGAGTTGTGGCGGCAGGAGGCATGGGAGACGCTTGCAGTGTCGGCTATGAGGCCATAGCGGCGGTCTGCCCCTTGGGGGCGCTCGAGGGCTTGTTCGGGTCGTGGTCGTTCGTTCCCCGTATGGCCCTGGGCCTGGTCTTGGCCCTCGTGGCGGTGCTCATCGCCGGTCGTGCCTTTTGCTCCTGGATCTGCCCCGTGCCGCCACTGCAGGGCTTTCTCCGCACTAAGAGGCAGCGGCAGCGCGATGCGGCCGAGCGCAAGGCCCAGGCTGAGGACTCCTTGGCGTTATGGAAGAGCTCCTGCTCCGGATGCAAGGACGGCTCCTGCGGGAATGCATGTGCGCAGGTTGGCGGGACTGATGGGCGCGGTTCTTCCGATCGGCTATTGAGCGCCCGCGGGTACGTGAGGCTCGACTCGCGCCATGCGGTGCTCGCAGGCACGCTGGCCACAACCGCCTTGTGCGGGTTCCCTGTGTTTTGCCTGCTGTGCCCGGTGGGGCTTACCTTTGCGACGGTCATCGCGCTTTACCGATTCATCGGCTTCAACGAGCCTGCCATCGATTTGCTCATCTTCCCCGCCATCATCATTCTCGAGTTGGTTTTATTGCGGAAGTGGTGCCATCGCTTCTGTCCCATTAGCGCACTGATGTCGCTTTTTGCCCCGCTGGCGCGTCGCTTGCGTCCGCAGGTGAGCATGGAGGCTTGCTTGCGTTCGAAGGGGGAAGATTGCGCCGTGTGCGGGTCGGTTTGTCCCGAAGGCATCGACCCAGTTGCCGATTTGGGCTGCCGGTCGCTTTCCGAGTGCACGCGCTGTGGCCGATGTGCCGAGGCGTGCCCAGCGCAAGCCATCGCCTTCCGCAGATCTCGGGTTCGCGCGACCGATCCAATCATGATCGACGAGGGGCAAGCGGTGCTTCTCGATTAATCCGGGTGTGCTCGGGCCTAGCTTTCCACCAGGTCCTGCGGTTCGCACCCCAGCACGTGTGCTAGGGCGAGAACGACGGAGACGGAGGCTTTCGAGAGGTCATTGCGGCGTTGCTCGTACAGTTGGATCATGCGCAGGGAAACGCCCGATGCCGTGGCTAGCTCCTGTTGCGTCATGCCGCGGTTGGCGCGAATGCGCGCAAGGGGCGTGGTCTGCTGAGGCTGCGCCCCCAGCACCTCGTCGGCCGCCTCGACGAACTTGCTGACGTCCGCTTCATGCAGAATGTACCGTCCGATGACCACCGAGGGAGGCAAGCCCCCTTCAGCGATATCGGCGAAGCGCAGGTTTCGGTACCACTGGTAGTAGGCTAGAATCCATCCGGTCCAGTACTCGGGACTGCGGTCAAGAGGTTGGGTTGCGGGGCGCGTCTCGCGGTTTCCGGTGACGCGGAATATCACTTCACGGGCGATTTCCACACCGGACATACCCGCCACGAATTTCGGATTGCCTCTCTCGAACTGCGCGCCAACGCCGGAGACGACGAACCAGCTGAAGAACTCGTCGGGATCGTGCCCGCAATCGACAATGGCATAATCGAGCATTTCGCCGAGGGCATCCATGGCGTCATTCAAATACGACTCGTCGTAGGCGCGCATCGTCGGCCCTCCAATCTTCTCGCATGATGTCGCTTATAGTGTAGTCGCCTGCCAAATCGGTCAGCCTCAATTCCTCGCGGTAGATGGCGCGAGCCTCGTGGTCGCGGGCCATCTTGCGCGGATAGTACACCTTATGGTCGGCGGTTTCGAAGCCTTCGAAGGCAAGGCGACTGAAAGCTTTCTTCGAGCGCACCACCACTTGCTCGCCCAAGTTTCCCAGCGCCATGGCCCGTTCGAGGCGCGAGAGGGAGAGCCCGTTGTTGAGGAAGGCGTTGGCGAAGGAGAAGTACGAATCGTCGGCCCGATAGCCGCGCATGAGATTGAATCCATGGTAATCGACGGAGAAGCGGTCGAGCAGGAAGGTGCGCGCCAAGGGCGCTATGTTCCCGGAGACGCGGAACGTTCGGTTCTCCAGCAGCACAGCAAGCCAGTGGAGGATGGTGTAGCTGCCGTCGTTCAGATTGAGTTCCGTGAGCCCTTTCGTGTCGAGCAAATAGCGGTTGGCGAATCCGTCGGCTTCTTCGGAGGCACCCCATTCCCGGGCCAGCTCCAGGCTTTCCGTGCAATAGAAGCCGAGCCCGTAATCATTGTGCGGATTGCCCAGCCCGAACGCAGGTCGCTCGATGATTTGGCCGGAGCCATGGAAGATGATGAGCTTTTCGGCCATGGTCTCTCCTGACTATCGCTCTGACGATAGTCAAGACTAGATGGAGCGAATGAACTTCGCTTGGTAGCTTTCGAAGCCGTCGATGAGCTCCATGCGCGTATGGGTCTCGGTTTTCTGATAGATCTTGTGCACATGGCTTCGAGCAGTGGAGTCGGAGATGAACAGCTTTTCGGAAATGTATTGGGTGGTGCGTCCGGCGAGAAGGTAGTCGAGCACCTCGGTCTCGCGTTTTGATAGTCCGTGCCGTTCGGCGAAGCCCGTCACGATTTGCTCGCGTGCCGGCATTTCCTCCGCCTTCTCGAGCATTGCCCGCCCGAAGGAAATGGCCTTCAGGTCTTCGATGCTTTTGTCGGTGAAAACGAGCGTCCCGACACAGAGAGCTATCAACACGCCAATGATAACCGTGGCCACTATACTGGCGCTTGTGTCGCCGATCGAGCAGGCAGCCTCGGCGCCCGTCCATCCCGCGAGCATTCCGAGAGATGCCGCGAGCCGGGCAATGACCATGGTAGCGAGCAGCGATGAGTCATCGGTTTTAACGACATTGCAGTAATCGTTGAGGCTGAGCGCCTCGAAAAGCAGGAAAGCGAAGACGACCGCGCAACTCCCCAAAAGAGGCAACCCCGGATATGAAACGAGTAGGAGGCAGAAGCCTCCGCCCGTGAGTAGTGGTATGCCTCGGTAAAGCCCGTACAGCTTCGCTTTCAGGGGCTTTACCGTGCAAATGGCGAGAACGAGCAGGGTTGCTACTAGGCTGCAGCCCGATTGGACCAAAGGACCGCTGAACAGTCGCTCTGGGACAAGCAGCGCGACGGCAGAAAGCCATGCGAAGGCCAAAGAGATAAGTGCCAGAGCGATCGTCATGAGCCAAATGGAGCGTGGCATATGGGGAAGTGCCTTCTGGACGTTCGGAACGTCTACGAACAGCTTGCTGCCGCGTTGCGCTTGATAGTGTCGCTCGGAAAGCAGAAAGGACAGGCCTGAGGCGACGGGCAGTAGCACGGCAATAGTAATGGCGGCCGCCGAAGGCAATGCGCTTGTTGCGAGGCAGATGATCGAGCCGCCCGCATAGGAAAGGACGATGAGCTTCAACGTCTCGTCGAGGCGCATATAGCCAAAAAAGCACAGCCACATGAGGAACATTGACACTTCCGCGAGTGCGGCGAGGGCGGAGGCGACGGTTGCCGCGAGGGGGCCAGAGCTGATGGCGAGCAGAGCCACCGTGCCCGTTCCGGCAACGACTGAGACAGCGAGTAGTGCACGCTTTCCGACCACACTTGCCAATGGAACGCGCAGGGCGAGCACAACTCCGAGCACCAAAATGCGGAAAAGCAACTCGGGAATTTCGAAGGGGGCGTCGGAGGGGCCGCAAAGTTGCCCGAAGGCCGGAGACGGCGAAACAGCCACAAGGAAGAGCCATGCCCAGAACATGCTGAAACCAAATAGACGAACGGGAAAGAGCTTCCTGCTTTCGAAGACCATGGGCATCCCCCTTCTCGACCGATGGCTCCATTATAGCCCCTTCAGGTTGGAATGCTTTCGAGTGAGCGGTTCTATTCGCATCTCTGACCTGCGGAAACGTAAAAACCAACGTTTTGATGGATGCGATTTCGAGCTCAAATCGAGCGAAATCAACGATTTCGGCGATTCTGCGAACAGCACCTTTCTCCTATGTTCTATGCCGTTGGTACGAACGAGAGACAAGGAAGGTTGCCCATGGCTTCAGCCACCACGCAGCATCGAGCGGCCGCCGACCAGGCGGCTGGATTTCCGGCCTCCCAGGCGCCGGCGGCGTCCGTTGAAGATTCCGTCGAGCGCGTGCGGAGCACGTTGCACCGCCGGGGCTCGTTCACGGAGATTATGCGCAAGGCCCTACTCTTCTGTGCTGAGCAGCGTCCATTCTCCGTGGTAGAGGATGAGATAGCCACGTATCCGGAGTTCAAGTATGTGGACTACAGCCAAGCGGCCATCCTCGATATCCTCGTTCATGTCGGCGCCTTGGACGAGCTTTCCCTCGATGCCTCTGGGGCGATTATTCCCGCCGCGCGGCTTCGCAGCCTGACCGAGGACGCCCGCGACGACCTGATCGCCTCCTTTGCGCTGAAGACCACCGAGGCGGGTCTGGCGGCTATCGACGATATGGACCCGGCGACGCGCCTGAACTCCCTCTTCGCGGAGGTGCCCGAGCGCAACGAAACCTATTTGCGCGTCATGGACTTCTGCCGGACTCCGCGCACCTTCGATGAGGTCGCGGCGCTCTTGGAGGGCGACGCGCCCGCGAAATCCCGCAATCCTTACACCGATCTTTCCCTGTACCCCAGCGCCTATCTGGGTCACCTGGAAGGCGCCGGAGGTCTTGTGTGGGATGAGGGCTGGGTCCTCACCGATGACGGCGCGGCGTTCGCGGCCTCCTACGCGGGTCGTTGAGTCGCCTCCCAAGGCAAGACCTGTCGAGAGAGAAACCTGAGAACCGAGGAAAGAGAGAAGAGATGGCAACGAAGCGCAACATCAAGACGCTCACTCAGGCGGCTGCCGCCGTGAACGCTGTTTCGTTCGCGGATCAGTGCGCCCTGGTGGAGACCGATGCCGCCTTCGCCGCATCGAACGCGAAGCTCGAGCGCCACCACAGCTGCTGCCACGGCTGCTATAACAGCTGTCCGGTGTGGGTGTACACCGAGGACGGAGTGGTGGTGAAGATGGAAGGCGATTATGACGGCACTTTGTCCAAGGGGTCGATCTGCACGAAGGCCCTGAACCAGCAGCATTTGGTCTACAGTCCCCGCCACGTGCTGCACCCCATGCGCCGCGTCGGCGCCCGCGGCACCAACGAATGGATGGCCATCAGTTGGGACGAGGCCCTGGATATCGTGGGCGAGCAGATGGCGACGGCCACCAAGAAGTTCGGGCCGTACTCCATCATGGTGGGAGCCGGCGGCGGCGGAACCTACGGCAACGTGTTCCAGCGCGTGACCCAGGATGCCATCGGAGCGCCAGTGTGCATCTCCGGCGGCGGCTGCCAGTGCTATCTTCCTGCGGATTGCGCCGGGCAGTGGATGCGAGGCGGCTCCAACAACCGCCACGAGGGCAACAACGCCCGCGAAATGTGGAACGCCTGGGAGCCCGCGATGGAATGCGTGGTGCTGTGGGGTGCGCAGACCAGCGCCTCGGGGGCCGCCTACGCCGCTCGCGCCAACGCCGACATGCGCGAGCGGGGCATCAAGACTATCGTGGTCGACCCCTACCTCACGGAGGAGGCAGCCAAGGCTGACATCTGGCTGCCCGTGCGCCCTATGAGCGATATCGCCATGCTGTGCGGATGGTTCAACTACATCATCTCGAACAAGCTCTACGACGAGCAGTTCTGCAAGTACTGGACCAACTACCCGTTCCTCGTCGACCCGGATACGCGCCTGCCGCTGAAGGCCGAGGAGGTATGGTCCGACTACGTGAATCCGTCGGCTGACCCCAACGACGTGTACGACACGCCGGCCTACGTCTGCTTCGACGCCCGCACGAACTCGGTGCAGCCCTTCCCGTACACCGCCCCCGAGGATTCGCCGGTCGACCCGGTCATCTTCTGCGAGACCGAGGTGAACGGAAAGCTCTGCAAGACGGCGGGGCAGATCCAGTGGGAGGCGGTGGCCGATTGGGATCTCCAGAAGACCGCCGAGGTCACCTGGGTGGACGCCGACACCATCGAGCGCGCCGTCAGGCTGTACGCGACCACGCTCTCCGGTATCGGAACCGGCCAGTTCGCCGACATGAGCGAGCTTTCCAGCAACTTCATCTTCGGCACGATGGCCCTCGACATGCTGTGCGGCAAGGTGAACAAGCCCGGCGTGGTGCTCACCGAGCAGAAGCCCGAATCCCGCCATACCACCCGTCCCACGCACTTCTGGTGCGGGCGTCCCTATCAGGAGACCTTCGGCGTCGGCTGGACGGTGGGCCTGACCGAGGGTGAGAACCGCCGCCGCAGCCAGGCCGCCATCGAGCGCTGGAACGAGAAGGGCATCGACGGCGAGGCCAAGCAGAGGGAGTTCGTGGCCTACCAGATGGCACGTCTCGGCTCCGACCGGCACAAGGCCGTGCACCAGTGGCAGCTCAACGCGCTCGCCCCGGTGCGCAACGCGCTCTTGCTCGGCGAGCCCTATAAGATTGCCGTGCGCTGGGAGCAGTCCGGCAACAAGTACTGCGTCATGAGCTCCGGCGAGGAATGGAACCGCGCCTACGCCACGCTGGATTTCTGCGTGCACCAGCAGCCGCATATGACCTCGACCACCATCGAGGACGCCGATGTGTTCCTGCCCATGCAGGAGTGGCTCGAATTCGAGCATGCAACCGAGACGGTCACCCAGTTCAACCAGACCTTCATGCGCAAGCAGATCGTACATCTGGGCGAGACGGCCGACCCGTTCATCTGCGTGACCCAGATCGTCGACAAGCTAGCGGAGAAGCTGGGCGGCGACGACAAGCTTTTGTGCCGCGACTTCCAGTTCAACGGCACCTACCGCACCAAGGAGGAGATATACCCGAAGTGGGCGGAGATTTTCGGCGTCGAGAGCTGGCCCGAGGCGGTGAAGCATTCCGAGGCCCACACGCTGACCGTGCCCATCGACGAGTTGTACCAGTTCTACCAGCATCTGGACATCGTGGACGACGGGCTGCCCGCCGGTTTTGCCACCCTGTCGCGGAAATGCGAGCCCTACGTGACCATGGCGGTTATGAACGGGCACACGGGCTTCCCCTACAACTTCCCCTACGAGCAGACCGGCCCGAGCGGGGAATGGCAGGAATACGACGCGGTGTGCACCTACAAGGAGCAGAGCGAGAACATGCTGGAAGAGGACGAGGATTACCCGTTCTACCTGACCACGGGCCGTGTGGCGCACTACCACCACACAACGCTGCGCACGGCGCCCTACAGCCGCGAGCTCATGCCGGTGCCCGATGCGCGCATCAACCCCGAGGACGCCGAGCGCCTGGGCATCAAGCACGGCGACTGGATCGAGATGTCGAGCCGTCGCGGATCGACGCACGGGCGCGCCTATGTCACAGCCGGTGTGCGCCCTGGCGTGGTGATGATGGAGCGCTTCTACTTCCCCGAGAGCTACGACAAGTCCCAAAAGAAGGTCTCGGGCGGCTGGCGCCAGTGCAACGTGAACCTGATGGCCCGCGACGACGTGGTCAATCCGAACTTCGCCTCCGCCTCCTGGCGCGGCTACCGCGTGAACGTGAGGAAGTCGGAGAAGCCCGAGGGCATCTGGACAGAGCCCGAGGAGTTCCAGCCGTTCATGCCCACCAATCAGGTTGCTCCGAATACAGAAGAGGTGTTCCACCATGCCTAAGAAGTGTCTGGTCATCAACTTGGACCGCTGCACGGGCTGCGATAGCTGCATTGTCAGCTGCAAGTTCGAGAACCATCTGCCCCTCGGTACCTTCTACAACCGCGTGATGCAAGTGGGACCGACGGGGAGCTATCCCAACGTGGAGCGCTACAACCTTCCGGTCCAGTGCCAGCAGTGCACCCACGCCCGCTGCGTGGAGGTCTGTCCCACCGGGGCGAGCTACCGCGACAGCGAATCGGGCATCGTGCTGGTGGACGAATCGAAGTGCATCGGCTGCCAGTACTGCCTGTACGCCTGTCCCTACGGCGTTCGCACGTTCTCCGAGGCAGACGGCGTGGCCCGCAAGTGCACGCTCTGCCAGCACCTTACGGCCAAGGATGCGGCGGAGCCGGCCTGCGTGCACAACTGTCCCGGGGGTGCCCGCTTCTACGGCGATTTGGACGACCCGTCCTCACCGGTAAGCCGCGAGCTGGCCAAATACGACGCCGACTGCATCCACACGCTGGCTGCCCCTGAGGGGGAGGAGCCGCTCACGCGCTACATCTTGTCCCCGTCCCTCGCTTCTTGGAAGGAGCTGGTGTAAATGGCACCGAAGATCCAATGGCCGCTCGTGCTGTTCTCGATGCTCGCCGGTTGCGGCGGCTGTGCCTTCGCCTTCGCGGGCATCGCCAATGCCCTGGGCGAGGACATCGCGGTTACCCTCGTCGTTACCGTCGTGGCCTTCGTTCTCGTGGTCATCGGCGCTATCTGCTCGATGATGCATCTGGCTACCCCCAAGCACGCCTTCGCGGCCGTCACGCATCTGCTGTCGTTTTCGGGCATCTCCGTGGAGCTGATCATGCTCGGCGTGGTATGCGTGCTGATGGCCCTCTACGCCGGCTTCGCCACGGTCATCGACAACGCCGTCGTTCGTCTGGTCGTAGGCCTCCTCGGCGCCGTGTCTGGGGTTGCCTTGGCCTTCGTGACCGGCCACGGCTACCTCATCTCGTCGAAGCCCACATGGAACACTAAGAAGCTGCCGCTCGCCTACACGGGCACGGCGGCTGCGGCCGGCGGGTTCCTGTACCTCGCCCTCGCCTCCTTCCTGGGCGCCTCTCCCATGGTCACCGCCGTTCTGCGCTGGGTGCTCGTGGGGTGCGTGGCCTTCTCGGTCATCTCCGTGCTGGCATGGCTCGGGCATTTGGGCGCCGAGCGCGAGCGCAAGAACCCCGCCCTGTACCGCTGGGGCATCGTGAGCTGCGGTCTCGTCGTTCCGGGAATCGCCGCCATAGCCCTGGCCCTTATACCCGCAGGACCGGCCTTCGGAGTCGTTGCGGCGGTAGGGTTCGCTGCGGCGCTGGTCGGGGGCATCGCCCTGCGCATGCTCATGTGGATCGTAGGCGCCGGCTTCCTGTTCTTCTTCGAAGAGGCGCAGGCCAATCGGTCGGCCATCCTCAACGTCTAGTCGTTAGACGCGGCGGCGTGCATGACCTGCCGCGTCTGGTAAGAGAGGTGTACTGCAATGATTTCACTAGAGAGCCTCAAGCAGGTCGAAGCCGATCGCGCCGCCCTCTACCGCTTCGTTTCGAAGCTGTTCCGCGCTCCGCTCAGCCAAGGGGAGATCGACGAGCTGGCCGCGTGCGACTTCGCCGCCTTTGAGGGCAAGGACGAGGCCATAGCCCACGGCCTGAAGGTTATGAAGCGCTATCTCGACAAGCGCAATACCGGCACTCGCGAGATGCTCGGCCGGGACTACACCTGCGCGTTTCTGGGTGTGCAGGAAGCCGAGGGCAAGGTGGCGCTGCCCTTCGAGAGCGCCTTCACGAGCGATCGTCAGCGCTACATGGGCGAGGCGCGCGGCAAGGTGTACAGCATCTACAAGCGCTGCTCCCTCAAGCTGGCCGACGGCATCGACCTTCCCGAGGACCACCTGTCGTTCATGTGTGACTTCGTGGCCGTCATGGCCGAGAGGGCCGTGGCCCTGCTCGAAGAGCAGGACGTCGAGGCACTTCGCCAGAACCTGCTCCTGCAGCGCGCCTTCCTCGACCGCCATATCCGCGCATGGTTCCCCGAATTCTCGCGTATCGCCTGCGCCATCTTGCAGGACCGCTTCTACAAGGGCGCCCTGGAATTCGCCGGCGGCGTGTTCGATCTCGACGCGAAGGTGCTGAAGAACCTGCTATCCGAAGTGGGCGCTGGCCGGGCCTCCCTGGATCTCTCCGCTTGGGAGCTCTCCCATCCCACGAAAGACGGGGTCGCCTCGGTTTACCCGACGCTGAGTGCGCACAAGTGCCTGCGGAAGAAGGGCATGGAGTGTACAGTGTGCGCCTCGATCTGCCCCGAAGATATCGATCCGCTTGCCAATCGCAAGAAAGATCCCCAGAACGGCTGCACGGGCTGCGGCCTGTGCGTCACGGCCTGCCCGACAGGCGCGCTGACGCTGCCTGCCGCCTAGGACGCCGGTGGGCGCTTGCAGGGCCCATCCCGGTCGATTGTAGGTACAGACGGCCCGGTGCCGTTTGACCGTGGGGCGAACGAAGGACGTTTCGACCCTGCACGGTAAAGGCGTTCCGGCCACAAGGCCCAGGAACAAGGAACTCGAAAGAGGAGGAATTATGAGAGAAGACGGCGGTTACGCAATCGCGGACAAGGTGCCGCTCGGGAAGACGCTGCTGTACTCGCTGCAGCACCTGATGGCCTTCGTCGGCGGCGGCGCCATCGTGCCGGCCATGATCATGGGCCTCGACCCGGCGCTAGCGGTGTTCTGCACCGGTATCGGCACCATCATCTACCTGATTTGCACTCGCAATCGCGTTCCGAGCTACTTCGGCGTCTCGTTCAGCTTCATCACGCCCATGGCCGTGGTCATGGCCGTTGACGGTGTGGGAGGTGCGCTCTGCGGCATTATCGCGGCAGGCTTGGTGATGGTGATATGCGCCGGCATTGTGCGGGCCGTGGGCACCGGCTGGATCGACACCGTGCTGCCCCCGGTGGTCACCGGCTGCATCATCGTCGTTATCGGCGTGGGCCTGTCCGCCACGGCTATCAACTCCATCATGTTCGACGGAGGCGCGGCGGAATCGTTCGACGCCATCGGATGCGCCATCGGCTTCATCACGTTCATCGCGGCCGTCATTGCCTCGAGCTGGTTCAAGGGCTTCCTCAAGATGATCCCTGTCATCATCGGTATCGTGGTGGGCTATCTCATCGCCGTGCCCTTCGGCTATGTCGATTTCCAGCCGATCATCGATGCAGCCTGGATCGGCCTTCCCAATATCACGCTGCCCACGTGGAGCCTGAACGGCATCCTCGTCATCGCTCCGATCGCCCTCGTTCTTCTGGTGGAGCACATCGGCCACCTGATGACGGTCACCAACCTGTCCGGCGAGGACTGCAACAAGTACCTGTCCTCGTCGCTCCTCGGCAACGGTCTGGGCATCATGGCCTCCGGCGCCATGGGTGGCCCGGCCCTCACCTCCATCGCCGAGAACATCGGCGTCATGGGCCTCTCGAAGTGCTACTCCACCCGCGTGTTCTGGTGGACGGCCGCCTTCGCTCTGGTCATCGGCGGTTTCTGCCCGAAGCTGGCCATGCTGTTCTACTCCATCCCCACCTGTGTGCTGGGCGGCGTGTCGCTGATGCTGTTCGGCCTCATCGCCGGCAACGGCCTGTCCCTGCTCGTGAGCGAAAAGGTCGATTTCAACGAGAACCGCAACCTCATGATCGTCGCCTCGTCGCTGATCGTGGGCATCGGCATGATGACCACCGGCGTGTCCATCCCCCTGGGCTCCTTCGAGATGCCGGGCCTGCTGCTGGCCGCCATCCTGTCGGTCGCGCTGAATCTGGTGCTGCCCAAGGAGAAAGAGGCCGCCCAGAGCTAGTCCGGTTCCTCTCGGCTTTGCGGTCGATCCCATACTCGGGGCGCCGAGCGCTTTTAACGTCCTTCGCTCGGCGCCCTTCTCATGAAAGGTTATCATCATGAGCAGAAGAACTATCGGCGTCGAGGAGAAGCTCCCGCCGATTCAGGCGTTGCCCTTGGGGCTCCAACACTTCCTCTCCATGTTCGGAGCGACGGTGTTGGTGCCTATGCTCATGGGGTTCTCCCCTTCGGTCTCGGTCATGTGCTCCGGCATCGGCACGGCGCTGTACCTGCTGGTCACTAAGGGGAAGATCCCCAGCTATCTCGGTCCGTCGTTCAGCTTCATCGGCCCCGTCGTCCTGGCGAGCGCCACAGCCGGCGCCTCGGGCGTCGGGTCGGCCATCGTGGCCGCCGGCCTTATCTTCATTGTCTGCGCGCTGATCGTTCGCGCCGTCGGCACTGCGTGGATAGCCCGCTTCATCCCCACGGTCGTCATGGCCGAGATCATCTTCGTCATCGGGTGCGGCCTGGCTAATACCGCAATCGGGGACGTCCTGGTCTGCGAGGGGCACGAGGCCCCCTGGCAATCGATCCTCGTGGGCTTCACGGCGCTCGTCATCGTCGTTCTCTGCAGTTGCTTCGGGAAGCGCGTGCTGAACACCATTCCCGTCCTGGTCGGGGCCGTCGTGTCCTATCTACTTGCCTGGGCGTTCGGCATGGTCGACTTCGCGCCCGTGGCCGAGGCTGCCTGGATCGGCCTGCCGGACTTCACCTTCCCCGCCTTCGACCTTGCGGCCATCGTCTTGGTCAGCCCCATTGCGCTTGTGGTAGTCATCGAGCATATCGGCCATCTTTTCGTCATCGGCAGCATGACCGGGCACAACTACAACCCCCTGCTGTGGCGGTCCCTGCTGGGCGACGGCTTGGCTACCACCGTGGCCGGATTCCTCGGCGCACCGCCTGCTACCACGTTCGCGGAGAACATCGGCGTGCTGAGCGTTACGCGCGTCTTCTCCACCCAGGTGTTCTGGTACGCCGCGGCCGCCGCCTTCATCGTCGGCGGGTTCTGTCCGAAGCTCGGTGCGCTCGTGGGCACAATTCCCGACCCGGTGATCGGGGGCGTATCCATCGTCATCTTCGGGCTGATCGCCTGCAACGCGCTAAAGATGCTCGTAGATAATCAGATCGATATGAACAGCATGCGCAACATCATCGTGTTCGGGGGCCCGGCCATTGCGGGCATCGGCATGCAGGCGATCGGCGTGGGAATTCCCCTGGGCGATTACTCCATTCCCGGTCTGGTCGTGGCAGCTCTTTCGGGGATACTCCTCAATCTCGTGCTTCCTGGGCGCGAGACTTTGTAAATGGAGGCGACAGTCGACCGATAATCTAAAAGTCCGCTGACAGGGAGGAGACTTAGCTTTCCATCAGGTCCTGCGGTTCGCACCCCAGCACGTGCGCTAGGGCGAGAACGACAGAGGCCGATGCTTTCGCAAGGTCGTTTTGCCGCTGCTCGTAAAGCTGAACCATACGCAGCGATACGCCCGCGGCGTCGGAGAGCTCTTGCTGGGTCATGCCGCGGTTGCGGCGGATGCGCGCCAGGGGAGTGGGCCGTTCGGTCTGCGGTGCAAGCACGCGGTCGGCCACTTCCGCGAATTTGGTGACATCGGCCTCGTGCAGGATGTAGCGGTCGATGACCGCCGAGGGGGGCAGGCCGCCCGCGGCGATGTCGGTGAACCGCAGGGCGCGGTACCATTGGTAATAGGCCAAAATCCAGCCAGCCCAGTACTCGGGGCTGCGATCGAGGGGCTGGGTAGCAGGGCGCGATTCGCGGTCTCCGGTGATGCGAAAGACCACCTCCCGGGCAATTTCAACGCCGGACATGCCCGTCACGAACTTCGGATTGCCTCGTTCGAATTGTCCGGCTATGCCTGATGAGATGAACCAGCCGAAGAACTCATCGGCGTCGTAGCCGCAATCGATGACGGCGTAGTCGAGCATCTCACCGAGGGCGTCCATGGCGTCATTCAAATAGGACTCGTCGTAGGCGCGCATTGCCGGCCTTCCAATCTTCTCTCATGATGTCCCTGATGGTGTAACCGCCATCAAGGTCGGTCAGCTTGAGTTCCTCGCGGTAGATGGCGCGCGCCGCATGGTCACGCGCCATCTTGCGCGGGTAGTATACCGTGCGGTCGGCGATTTAGAAGCCCTCGAAGTGAAGCCGACAGAAGGCTTTCTCTGTGCGCACCACGACTTGCTCGCCCAAGTTGCCGAGTGCCAGGCTCTTTCCAAGCGTAAGAGCGACAGCGCATTGTTGAGAAAGGCATTCGCGAACGAGAAATACGAGTCATCGGCTCGATAACCGCGCATCACATCGCACGTGCGGTAATCGACAGAGAAGCGACTGAGGACGAACTCGCGTGCGAGCGGCGCAATGTCGCCTGAGACGCGGAACACGCGGTTTTCCAGCAGCACGGCGAGCTAGTGCAAGATAGTGTAGGTGCCGTCGTTCAGATTGAGCTCCGTGAGCCCCGCCGAATCGAGGGAGTAACGGTTTGCAAACCCGTCTATCTCTTCGGAAGCACCCCACTCGCGGGCCAGTTCCAAGCTCTCTGTGCAGTAGAAGCCGAGTCCGTAGTCGTTGCGCGGGTTTCCAAGTCCGAAGGTCGGGTTCTTGATGATCTGGCTTGAGCCATGGAAGATGACGAGCTCGGCGCCCATGGTCGCCCTCCCTTCTTTTGATTCTATCGCTCTGACGATGCTCATTTTACTATCGTTAAAACGATAGTAAATCTTGGCAAGCCGAGGAGGCTACAATTTTCATGCCCCTCAGAGCGCTCGCGCAAATCCTCGGTATTTTCCCTGTTGACACCGAACCAGTGGTACAATATAAAAATCGCACATTTTTGGTGTGCGGCTTCATTTTTTCGGTTAACGACGGGGAGGCGCATGCGCATGAATCAGCAGGCATCCAAGGACGCGAATCAGACGGAGACCACGTCGAAGCCCCCTTATATGCAGAATCGCGAGCTTTCGTGGCTCGACTTCAACAAACGCGTGCTCGACCAGGGTGCCGATCCCACGGTGCCGCTGCTTGAGCGTTTGAACTTCATCTCCATCTTCTGGAGCAACCTTCAGGAGTTCTTCATGGTGCGCGTGGGCTCGCTCACCGACTTGGCGCTGTTGAAGAAGTCCATCATCGATCCGAAGTCCGGCATGACGCCGGCCGAGCAGCTCGATGCGGTGTACGCGCGCTGCCATGAGCTGTATCCCTACTACGAGGAAACCTTCGAGAACCTGCGCGGGCTGCTCGCCCAGGAGAACATCTGCCAGCTGCGCAAGGACGATCTGACCGACGAGCAGCTGGTGGCCCTGGACGACTACATGGCCGACAACGTGCTGCCGTTCCTCTCGCCGCAGATCGTGAACGCGCGGCACCCCTTCCCCCATCTGGAAAACGGCGGCCTCTATATCATCGTGCGCCTGGACGAGCAGGCCGCTCCCAAGCAGAAGAAGACCAAGGAGGAGAAGGCCCGCGCCAAGGCCGAGAAGGCCGAACGCGCCGAGAAGGGCGAGGGGAAGCAATCGAAGAACCTCGGCGCCGAGGGCGTCACGCTCGGTATCATCCCGCTGCCGCGCCAGACCAACCGTGTCATTCAGCTGCCTGGCGAGGGGCTGTCCTACATGTTGGTCGAGCATGCCATCGAGATGTTCGTGCCCGAGATCTTCTCCATGTACACGGTGAAGCACACCAACATCGTGTGCGTCACGCGCAACGCCGACCTGGATGCCACGGAAGGCGCCGAGGAGCAGGGCGAGGACTACCGCGAGCACATGAAGCGCATTCTGAAGAAGCGCAGCCGCCTGGCGCCGGTGCGCCTGGAAAGCGAGCGGCCGCTGTCGCGTACGGTGAAGAAGCTGCTGTTGGACAAGCTGGGTCTGGCCGAGCATCAGATCTTCGTGACGAAGGTGCCGCTGAACATGGGGTATACCTGGGGTCTCGGCGCGCGTCTGACGCCCGAGAAGCGCGCGACGCTCACCCAGCAGCCCTTCACTCCGCAGTGGCCCGCCTGTCTGGATCGCAACCGCTCCATCATCGAGCAGGTGAGCGAGCGCGAGGTGCTGCTGTCCTACCCTTACCAGTCCATGGACGCCTTCGTGCGCCTGCTGCACGAGGCGGCCAACGACCCGGCGGTCATCTCCATCAAGATCACGCTGTACCGTCTGGCCAGCCAGTCGCATTTGGCCGAGGCGCTCATCGCGGCGGCCGAGAACGGCAAGGAGGTCACCGCTCTCTTCGAGCTGCGCGCTCGCTTCGACGAATCGAACAACATCGAGTGGTCCCAGCGCTTCGAACAGGCCGGCTGCCATGTCATCTACGGCTTCCGCAACTTCAAGGTGCACTCCAAGATCTGCACCATCACGCGTCAGACCGAAGACGGCTTGCAGCACATCACCCAGCTGGGCACGGGCAACTACAACGAGAAGACGGCGAAGCTCTACACCGACTTCTCGTTCATCACCACCGATGCGCGCATCGGTGCCGACGCGGCCGACTTCTTCCGCAACATGGCCCTGGAGAACACCTCCGACGATTACAGCATCTTGTGGGTGGCCCCGCTCATGATCAAGCAGAACATCCTGCGTAAGATCGACGAGCAGATTGCCTTGGCGAAGGCCGGCAAGCCCTGCGGCCTGTTCTTCAAGACGAACTCCATTACCGACAAGGAAGTGATCGACAAGCTGGTGGAGGCTTCCCAAGCTGGTGTGGAGACGCACCTGTTCGTGCGTGGCATTTCGTGCCTTTTGCCCGGGGTGCCCGGCTACACCGACCATGTGCACGAGGTGTCCATTGTGGGCCGGCTGTTGGAGCACAGCCGCATTTACGGTTTCGGTCCGCGCGAGAGCTGCGAGATCTATCTGTCGAGTGCCGACCTTATGACCCGCAACATGGACAAGCGCATCGAGATCGCGTGGCCCATCCTGAATCCGGTGCTGCGCGAGCAGGTGCTGGGGTATTTGGACATCAGCTGGTCGGATACGGCGAAACTGCGCGAGCTTATGGCCGACGGCTCCTACACGCCGCTCGGGTTCTTCGCTCAGGCCGACGATGCGGGGAACGTGGAGCTGTTCGACTCGCAGAAGTATCTCATCTCCGAGGCGCAGCGCATGCGACTGGCTGCCGCCGAGCTGGCTGCTCGCCACGAGGCTGAGCGCGCCGAGGACCGCCGGGTTGTGTTTCCGCTCGGGCGCGTGGAGGTGGCGACGCCCGATGTGCCGGAAGTGGTGACCGAGGAGGAATCGGAGTTCATCGTACGCGAGGAAGCGGCTGCTGAGGTGCCGGTGGCGGAGCCGGCGGCACCCTCGATGGCCGATGTTGCGGAAGGCCGCGCAACCGATGTGGTGGACGAGGCCCTGGCGGCCCTGCGGGGCGCTTCGTGTGCTGTGCACCCTGCGGCGGAGGAGCCTGAGCCTGCGGCCGAGGCAATGCCTGCGCTTGCGGCGACGCCCGAGGCGCAGGCTCCGGTGATGCCGGCGGCTACGGCGAAGCTTGCCGATGTGGCTGCGACCGAGACGGAGGTTGCGCCTGCGGCCGGGGCGAAGCCTGAAGCTGTGGTTGAGGCGGAGCGCGATCCCGAGAAGAAGTCCGAGCCTGCGGCTCCCGCGTCGGCGGCTGAGGCGATGGCCGTTGCCGCTGGGGCAACGGCGGCCTCGGTGCTGCAATCGGCACCGACCCCTGCACCCGCGACTTCCGCTTCTGCGCCCGAGGCGAAGGCTCCTGCTGCGGCAGCTGCGCCTGCGACAGCGGTTGCGCCTGCTGCGACTGAGAAGGCGCCCAAGCACGCTGCTCCGGCTGCCGCTCCCGCGTCGGCTCCTGCAGCGGTCGCTCCTGCGGCTGCATCGCGGGCCGAGGCTGCTCCTGTTTCAGCGCCGGCTGCGGCGCCGGTGGCCGCAACGACGCAAGCGGTTTCGGAGCCTGACCCTTTTGCCCCGGCCGCGGAGGTCGTCGATCCGACGAGCCCTTCCGCGGCGACGGTGCGCGAGACGCTTCCGGCCGAGTGTGTGACGGCGGAGATCGTGACGGCGCCGAAGAAGCTGGGGTTCTTCGGCCGGTTGCTGAAGCTGCTGTTCGGCTAGGGAACGACGGCACAACGGCCTCGAAAAGAGCCGTGGGTGCCGCGGCTTATATGCAGGATGACGAGAGGAATAACGCCGAGAAAGGAACACCCGGCATGCTTGAGACCGTGGACTTCAACCAGAAGAAGCTGCCCAAGGCCGCCTACAAGCAGGAGTGGGACGAGTTGATCGAGAAGCTCGTCGTGCTCCAGCAGCAGGCGCATAACGCTGGGGTGGGCCTCGTGGTGCTGTTCGAAGGCTGGAACGGCGCCGGCAAGGGCAGCCGTATCTCGGATCTCATGTACAACCTGGATGCCCGTTCCACCGGCGTGTACGTGGGGCTCGATCTGGATTCCGATGAGGCGCGCGAGTTTCCCGGCCGTGAATGGGGCGTAACGGGCTACTATCCCATCATGCAGGACTTCTGGAAGGCCCTTGGCGAGCGCAATTCCATCACCTTCTATGACCGCGGTTGGTATTCGGCGGTCATTCAGTCCATGATGTACAGCGCGCCGGCCAAGCTGCTGTTGCCCAAGGAAGAGGAGCGCCATTACCTGGACTCTATCCACGACTTCGAGCGCCAGCTGACCGCCGACGGCTATATCGTGGTGAAGTTCTTCGTTCACATGACGAAGGAGGCGCAGGTGAAGCGCTTGCGGCGCCTGCACGACGACCCGGCCACCCGCTGGCGCGTCACCGACAAGAAGCTCAACAGCCATCATGGCTACGAGGCCGCCTACGAGTTGTACGATCGACTGCTGCAGAAGAGCGACTACTCCTTCGCCCCGTGGGTGCTGCTGAACGGCGAGGACAAGCGCCGCACGAACCTGACCATCGCCCGCACGCTCGTAGAGGCGTTGGAGCAGGGGCTGCGCCAGAAGGAGGCCAACGACGCTCTGCGCGGTGCGTTCTCGGCCCACCAGGCCGAGCTGGAAGCTCAGTTCAACCTGGAGGAGCTGGAGGAGACCGAAGGTGGTGCGGCCCCCGGGCGCGGCATGCTGTCGGGCGTGCGGCTGGCACGGGCCCGGGCCCAGGCCGAGGCGGCTCACGATCTGGCTCCCCGCGCCTCGCGCTTTGCCATTGTGGAAGATTACCCCCAGGTTGACCGCATCGACCACAGCCTGGCCATCGATCCGGCCACCTACAAGCAGACGCTGCGGGCTCTGCAGGCGCGCCTGTTCCGCCTCGAGAACATCATGTTCCAGCGTCGTGTGCCCCTCATCCTCATGTACGAGGGCTGGGACGCCGCCGGCAAGGGCGGCAACATCAAGCGCGTCGCCCAGGCGTTGGATGCCCGCGCCTACAACATTTTCCCGTCGCCGGCACCTACCAAGCCCGAGCTGGCACACCCGTTCCTCTGGCGCTACTGGACGCGCTTGCCGAAGGCGGGTCACGTGGGCATGTACGACCGCAGCTGGTACGGTCGCGTGCTCGTGGAGCGTGTGGAGGGCTTCGCCACCCCCGAGGAGTGGAGCCGCGCCTACGACGAGATCAACGAGTTCGAGCACGACCTGGTGGATTGGGGTGCCATTCTGCTGAAGTTCTGGGTGGACGTGAGCCCCGAAGAGCAGCTGCGCCGCTTCCAGGACCGCGAGACCGACCCGGCCAAGCAGTGGAAGATCACCGAGGACGACTGGCGCAACCGCGAGAAATATCCTCAGTACAAGGCGGCTATCGACGACATGTTCCGCCTGACGAGCACCACCTTCGCCCCGTGGATCGTACTGGAGTCCGACGACAAGAAGTTCGCCCGCATCAAGGCGCTGCGCATCATCGTGGACGCCCTGGAGAAGCGCCTCGGCGTAGAAGGCCTGCAGTAATGCCAACTGGGACACCTTACCCGGTAAGGTGTCCCATTTTCTATCGGGCAGGATGCCCCGGCTCTCTTGGCGCGATGCTGCGTCCGGCGGGTCAGTTTCTACAGACTTTCAACTTGCCGATAGCACTGGACGAAGTCGATGAGCTCCTGCTTCGAATGAACACCCAGGCGCGCGTAGATCTGCTTCACGTAGGACGCTACGGTGTTCTCCGACATGGTGAGTGCCTGGCTGATACGAGCCACGGTGCGGCCGGCTGCCAGATGAACAAGCACATCACGCTGTCGCGGGGCGAGGGAGTAGGCGCGTGCGATGGCGTCGCAGATCGCTTCGGTGTCGTCGCTGGGTGCTGTTACGGGGATGGGGGCTTCGGTGCGTGCAGAGTCGGCTGGCTTGCCGAGCAGGCTTGTAACGAGGCAGAGGCTGGCAAACAATCCTACGAGCACGAACTCATCGGAGCTGGACTTCTCGAGGGCGCTCATGGAACCGATGAGGTTTCCCGCCAGATCGCCCAGTTCACTCGCGACGAGCAACACCGCGATGATCGCGATGCAGCCGCGGGGATCATGGGCGGTTCGGCCGAGAGCATAGGTGAACGTGAAAATGAATGCGAGTACTTCGGTGACACGGAAAAGGGCTACGCCGATAAGGCGTAGTTCTTCGGGCTCCTGCAGGTAAAGTAGGGCGCCGATGGCGGCTCCGGTAAGCGCCCAGCGCAGGTAGTCGGGAGCGCCCCCGTGCGGTCGGTTGAGAGCTGCCACGGCCAGGGCGAGGGCGGCGGCAGTACCCAGGATGGCGAAGACGCCTTCGAAAGTTGCCGCAGAGCCCGCCCCCACGAAGCTGGCGCTGCCCGAGGTGGTGCCGATGAGGCCGTGCAAGGCGAAGAGCGCTGCAGCTGGAATTCCCAGGGCGGAGAAGATCTCTCCGATCGGTGTCGTCATGGTCGGTTTCTCGGATGTGTCGGGTGCGATGTCGCGCTTTACAATCAAAAGGAGCATAAGAGCGGAGATTGCAGGCAACGCGGCTGCGAAGGCCCACGATGCCAGGGGAATGGAGCCACTGATCACAAGAACCGGCAACACCGTAACAGCTGCGCAGAGGGGGATGACCACATCGCCCCGCACCTGCGGTGCGCGTGCGTAAGCTGAGGTCCACAACAGGTAGAGCAGTGCCGCCCCGATGCCGGCCGCTGCGCCAGTAAGGAGGGGGAGCGGTGCCGGCGTGCCCAAAAGGCCGCCGATGCCGAGGAGCGCGGAACTTCCCGTCGCGAGCAGTCCCGCGACGATCACCCAACGTGTATTCGGGGAGAGGCGGCCCGTTGAGAAGGCCCAACCGAAGACGGCTAGCGCAGCAACGCAGCTGGCCGTCGAGACAATCCATGCGGGAGACGAGGCAATGCCGAAAGAGTTGCCGCCTTCCAGAGACGAGAGAACTCCCCAGAGCGTCCATGCCCACGACCACGCAAAGCCGAGTCCGAGGAAGCGAAACGCTACCGATGAGGCGAGATCATCCAAGTGAATTCGTGCGAGCGGATTGCTCATTGGCCCTCCTTGTCAGTGCGAGTCTTTCCAGGGTGCGTAAGTTGCCAGTATAGCGTATAAGCCGAGGTCATAGTGTGCATGCCCCCTGTTTCAGGGGGTAACCCTTTATTGTACGGGGTCTTTGGTTTTGCCCCTGAAACATGGTCTTTGTCGGAGCAACAAGGACCTATGGTGCCCATATCAGCCGCGAGTTCGCGGTCGAAGTTGTGGGAAATGATGGAATCAGGAGGAGGAACGCAATGGATTGCATCGGAAAGGGTTCGGCGCAGATGACTCGGCGCCAGGCAGTGGCCTTGGGAGCGACGGGAGCGGCGATGCTGGCTCTGGGTGGCTGCGCGCCGAAAGGTTCGCCATCGGCGGCTACGGGAACCGAAAGCCCCCTCTCGTTTACGGCGGGCACGTACACTGGAGCTGCGGAGGGTCGGGGCGGCCTCGTAACCGTGGAGGTGACCTTCGGCGAGAGCGCCATCGAGGCCGTTTCGGTCGTCGATCACGCAGAGACGTCCTTTATTTCGGATATGGCCCTGGAAGAGCTGCCGATGCGCATTGTGGAGTACCAGTCTACGGGACTCGACGCCATCACGGGCGCGACGGTGACCTCTATGGCCGTCAAGGCTGCTGTGGAAGATGCCGCCCGTCAGGCCGACGGCGATGTGAGCGCCCTGCAGAAGGCACCGGAAATCGAGAAGAGCACCGAGGTGAAGGACATCGCCTGCGACGTGGCCGTGGCCGGTGCCGGCGCCGGCGGCATGGGCGTGGCCATTGCGGCAGCCGAGGCGGGTGCCAAGGTGGTGCTGGTCGAGAAGACCTCCAATATCGGGGGCAATGCCTTCGTGTCTGGCGGCCTGCTGGAGTTCATCGACGCGCCCCAGGAAATGCGCGCTGAGATGACGCCCGAGCTGGAGGACTACTTCAACACGCTTTTGGCCGAGGCCCGTGCGGGCGGCGCGGCGCCCGAGTTCGTGGACGCGCTGCAGGCCGATCACGACGCTTACTATGCTGACGGTAAGACCACGGTGTACGACACGACGGGCTTGTATGCTCTGGAGCGCTGCCAGGTGGAACGCGCTGGCGACTACTCGTCCATCACGGCGGATACGCCGGTCAACGACCGCGAGAGCCCGTTCGTGAAGGTGGGGCCGTGGCTGACGGGTCTGGGTATGGAACTGCAGGCTCCTTTGGATGTTTGCTTCGGTTACATTTGGCCGAACTTCACGGTGCCGGCCGATCAGTCGGCTGGTTACGGCGGTGCTGGCTATTTCGACTTCTTCAAGAAGACCTTCCTCGATCCGGGCACGCTGGACATCGAGCTCATCACGTGTACTTCGGTGACCGAGCTTATCAAGGAGGGCGACGCGGTGGTGGGATTTACGGCCGTGGCCGACGACGGCACGACCTACCATGTGCGCGCGAGCCGCGGCACCGTGCTCGCCACGGGCGGCTACGCCGGCAATCCCGATATGCTGAAGGAATACAACACCACCTGGAGCTGGGATGACGACACGGTCATCATCAGTGACAACACCGCCGGCCACAAGGGCGACGGCATTGTCATGGCCCTCGATGCCGGCGCTCAGGTGGACGGTATGGGCAGCCCTGAGCTCTTCCCCACGGTGGATCCCGTGCAGCACATCATCGAGAACGTCGTGTGCTTTGGTCCCTTCCTGAACAAGGAGGGCGAGCGCTTTGTGGACGAGATGAAGGGTCGCTTCGATATCGTGGAGGCCACGCTCCAACAGACCGATCACATGCTCTACATCCCCTGCGATTCGGTGTGCCTGGCCGTGGTGGACGGCTACACCATGGGAGGCATCGGCCCTTCGGAGGAGGCGCTTGTCGAGCGCGGCATGCTCTATCGAGCCGACACCCTGGAAGAGCTGGCCGAACAGGCCGGGGTTAACGTCGAGGGCCTTGTAGCCAGTGTGGCGAAGTGGAACGAGATGGTGGTCTCCGGCCAGGATCCCGATTGCGGCCGCACCATCTTCACGAACGAGATGCCCATCGAGACGCCGCCGTTCTACCTGTCGCCCGCCACGTTCGCGGCCCATGCAACCCAGGGCGGCGTCGTTGTTGACGGCAGCGGTCAGGCGCTGCGCGCCGACGGCACGCCCATCGAGGGCCTGTATTGCGTCGGCGAGCTTGTGTTCGATCGTCTGGGCGTACGCTCGGTGGGTGAGGGCATGGATGTCGGCCAGAAGCTCATGGCCTAGAGAAGGAAGGGGATTGCTATGACTCAATCGCTGCTGAACGGGCGCGTGCACCTCACGCGTCGCCAAATCGTCTTGATGGGTGCCGTCGGCACCATGACTCTCATGCTGGGCGGGTGCTCGCCTCAGGTCAAGCCCCTCGGCGAGTCTGGAAAGACAGGAACGGGCCTTACGTTCACGCCCGGCACCTACACCGGGGCCGGCGAGGGACGCGCCGATGCGATCACTGTGGAGGTCACGTTCGCTGCCGATAAGATCGAGGACATCAAGGTTGTCGAACACGAGGAGACCGTGTTCATCTCCGATGCCGCTCTGCAAGATCTGCCCGCGCGTATCGTCGAGCTGCAATCAACGGGCGTCGATACGGTCACCGGCGCGACGCTCTCCTCTATGGGCGTTATTGCCGCCGTGGAAGATGCGGCTCGGCAAGCCGGCGCTGATCTATCGGCCTTGCGCAAGGCGCCCTCCATTGAGCCGAGCACCGCGGTGGAAGAGATCGAATGCGACATCGCCATCGCCGGTGCGGGCGCTGCCGGCATGGGCGCGGCCATGGCTGCGGCTAACGAGGGCGCGAAGGTGGTTGTGCTCGAGAAAACCTCCAACATGGGCGGCAACTGCCTGGTGTCCGGCGGTCTCATCGAGTACATCGATGCGCCGCAGGACGTGCGCGCCGAGATGACCGAGCCGCTGGCCGACTACTTCACGAGCCTTCTGTCCGAGGCGCGGGCGGGCGGTGCCTCGGCCGAGTTCTGCGATGCCCTGCAGAAGGCCTACGACGACTACTACGCCGACGGCAAGACCACGGTGTTCGACACGACGGGCCTGTACGCCATGGAGCGCTGCCAGTGCGAGAAAGACGGCAACTACTCCGAACTCGTGGCCGATATGCCCATCCACGATCCCGAGAGCTATCTCGTGAAGGTGTGCCCGTGGCTGCAGAGTTTGGGCGTGGAGCTCACCACGCCGCTCAATATCTGCTACGGCTACACCTGGCCCAACTTCACGACGCCGGCGCTGAACCTCGGCACGGGCGGTTCGGGCTACTTCGGCAACTTCCGCGACATCATCGCCGAGAAGCAGCTCCCGGTGCAGCTGCTCACCTGCACGCCGGCCACCGAGCTCATTACCGAAGGCGACGAGGTCGTCGGTCTGGTGGGCGTTGCCGAGGACGGCACGACATACAACGTGCGTGCCTCCAAGGGCGTTATCTTGGCCACAGGCGGCTTTGCTGGAAATCCGGAGCTGTTGAAGAAGTACAACAAGCTGTGGCCGTGGGACGAGAGCACCGAGCTTCCCTCGACGAACACCTCGGGGCATACGGGCGACGGCCTTTTGATGGTGGAGGCGCTCGGCGGCAAGATCGACGGCCTGGGCAATCCCATGGTGTTTCCGACGGTCGACCTGAAGCAGCATAACATCGAGAACATTGCCTGCGAGGGCATGTACGTGAATCGGGAAGGCAAGCGCTTCGTCAACGAGACGGCCAACCGCGTTGATATCGTGAACGCCACCATGAAACAGACCGATCAGGTGCTCTTCATCATTTGCGACGCTCCCCGCATGGGCATTGTTGACGGCCTGACCATGGGTGGCTGGGGGCCGAGCGAGGATAAGCTTCTGTCCCACGAGCAGCTATATCGTGCCGATACGCTTGAAGAGCTTGCCGAGGCTATCGGTGTTGATGGCGCGGGGCTGCTGGAAAGCGTCGAGGCGTGGAACGCGATGATTGCCACCGGCGAGGATCCCGACTTCGGCCGTCGTGTGTTCGATATGGTGGGTCCCATCGAGGAGCCGCCGTTCTACTGCGCGCCGGCCACCTATGCCGTGCACGATTCCGGCACCTGCGCCGGCGTTATCGTGGATGAGAACGGCGCGGCGCTGCGGGAGTCCGGAGAGCCCATTGCCGGCCTCTATTGCGCTGGCGAACTCGTCAACGACCGCGGTGGCGTGCGCAGCATCGGCGAGGGCATGCAGCTGGCCCTGCGTCTGCTCGGCAAGTAATCTGCCTATCTCGAGACGGTCGCTTTCCTCCCGTGCGGCCGTCGATTTTCCCGGAGGGCCGCGTGTCGTGCGCAACGGCTCGCGGCCCTTTTCAACGAAAAGCATGGCATTGTGCCGCATATATGGGTTGGTTATGAAAGGAGAACCTTATGAACGGAAAACCAACGCTGCACTCGCGCAGCCTGACTCGCCGTCAACTCGTGCTGATGGGCGCTGCGGGCGCCATGACGCTCATGTTGGGCGGGTGCGCTCCGCAAAGACCGTCGACGACTGCTTCGGGAGCGAAGGACGCGCTCTCGTTCGAGGCCGGTACGTACACGGGTGTTGGCGAGGGCCGCGGCGGCGCCATAATGGCGGAGGTGACCTTCTCTGAGAACGCCATTGAGGCGATTTCCATTGTCGATCATGCGGAAACGCGTTATGTATCCGATGTGGCAATCGAGGAGTTGCCGACGCGCATTATGGAGTATCAGTCCACGGGGCTCGATGCCATCACGGGTGCGACGATGACCTCTATGGGCATCAAGGCCGCCGTGGAGGATGCCGCCCATCAGGCCGACGGCGATGTGAGCGCCTTGCAGAAGGAGCCGAATATCGCGTTGTCGACCGAAACGAAGGATATTGACTGTGACGTGGTTGTCATCGGCGCCGGGGCGGCGGGCATGGGCTGTGCGGTGGCTGCCGCCCAAGCCGGCGCGAAGGTGGTCGTATTCGAGAAGACCTCGAACATGGGCGGCAATGCACTGGTGTCGGGCGGCCATCTCGAGTATATCTACGCCCCCGACGATATGCGTCTGCCCATGGACGATGGCTACCGCAGCTTCTACGATCGCCTGATTGAGCAGGCGCGCGAAGGCGGAGCGGCGCCCTCATTCCTCGAGGCTGTGCAGGCCGACTTCGACGCCTACTACGCCGAGGGAAAGACGACGGTCTACTCGTCGACGGGCCTCTATGCGTTGGAGATCTGTCAGGTGGAAAACGAGGGCGATTTCTCGTCCGTCACTGCCGACTTGCCTGTTAATGATGCAGAGGCAAACGGCCCGCAGCTTAACCTTTGGCTTGAAGAGCTGGGTATCGAGTGGCGCAAGCCTTTGGGAAGCATTATTGGCTACACCTGGCCTCATTGGACGGGGCCGGAGGGTTCCATCGGCGGCAGCGGCTATTTCGACTTGTTCGTGCGGGCCATGGAAGAGCAGAGCCTGCCGCTTGAAATGCTGACGTGCACGCCGGCATCCGAGCTGATAATGGAGGGCGATAAGGTCGTCGGTGCCATGGGTGTGTGCGACGATGGGACGACGTATCGCGTGCGTGCGAGTAAGGGCGTCGTGCTGGCCTCGGGCGGATACTCGGGCAATCCCGATATGCTGAAGGAGTACAACACGCTGTGGAGTTGGGATGATGAGACGGTGATCCTTACCGACAACACGGCGGGGCACACTGGAGACGGTATCGTTATGGCGCTTGCAGCAGGCGGCTCGGTTGACCGCATGGGCAACCCTATGCTTTTCCCGACGGTAGATCCCGTGCAGCACATCATCGAGAACGTCGTGTGCGATGGCCCGTTTGTGAACGCGAAGGGTCAGCGCTTCGTCGACGAGACGCTCAGTCGTTTTGATATCGTGGAGGCGACTATGGGGCAGCCTGGGCAAATGCTCTATATATTGTGTGACGCACCTGCTATCGGCATGACTGAGGACGGCTTGACCATGGGCGGCTTTGGGCCAGCGGAAGAATATCTCCTGGAAAAGAAGATGTTGTTCAAGGCCGACACGGTGGAAGAGGTTGCCCAGATGGCGGGCGTCGATCCCGCAGGCTTGCGCGAAACGGCCAGCCTTTGGAACAAGATGGTAGTCGGCGAGGCCGAGGACGAGGCTTTCGGTCGCAAGATTTTCGAAAACTACGCGCCTATTGTCACGCCGCCGTTCTACATCGCTCCTGCTACGTTTGCGGCACACCTCACCATCGGCGGTGTGGTGGCCGACGAGCGCGGAGCGGTTCTCAACGGGGCAAACCAGCCCATCGAGGGATTGTATGCCGCCGGCGAGGTCGTTGCGGGCAAGTGCGGTATTACCACTTTTGGCGACGGTCTGGCCATCGCCCGGCTGCTCACCGCTTAACGAGAGTCCGGTGTCTCGGACTCTCGCAGCGGGATGTTCGTGACTAGAGTGTTTGTCCCCCTGCATGTATCGAGAGGGGCGCGCGCCCCATTGGTCGCGGCCCACCACCGGTGGAGGGGCAAATACAAGCCCCCTCCCCCCGAACCCGAATCCACCCAGGCATTCAGGGCACC
>JBCLSG010000001.1:0-72078 GCA_041225375.1 Eggerthellaceae bacterium 24-137 | reverse complement strand
TCTCGGGGGGTTTTTTTGTTTTTTTTTTTGTGGGCCCCGGTCTTTTTTGGTTGGGGGCGGGTACCTTTTGGGCTGGCGGCCCTCTCGCGTTGGAGGGACTACTCCAGGCCGCGTCCCCGATACGCCTTCTCCACGAAGGCTTTCAGGGCACGCTGGGCCTCGTTCATGGGCAGATCGGTGCGCCAGAACAGGTCGAGTGACGAGGTCACGGGCTTGCCGTCCTCATCGACGAGTGGGATGGTGCGCACATGTTCCACTGACAGGTAGCGCAGGGCGTTCTGAGTGGGCTTCACGATGAACGAAAGCGTGCCGCGCAGAAGCTTCTCCTCGCTAATGGAGGTGATGCGCAGCGGTGAGACGCGCTGGTGCTCCAGGCTGACGTCCGCGAAGTTGGGAAGGCCCGATGGGCCCGATTCCATAGAGGGAACGATCATCTCGTAAGGCTCGAGCTGGGCAAGCGAGAGATGCGATTCGCCGCTCAAGGGGTGGTTGATGCTCAGCAGCACGCTGAAGGAGAACTCGGCCAAAGACGAGGCGCAGAGGCGCCCGTCGTCCTTCGGGAAGCTGCCGATGCCGAAATCGTAGGTCCTGTCCAGCACGCCCGATGCCAAAAGCGCATCAGGTAGTTCCGCAAAAATAAACTTGAGAGGCACATGGGCGGCCTGGAACTGTTCCATGGCTTTTGCCGACAGGGCGCCCCCGAAACTCTCGAAGCACAGCGGCAGCGCGCATAGCGAGGCGGTGGGCGGGTGCTGGCGGCGGGCGAGGTCCTTGCCATGGGTTACACAGGCGTCGAAGGCCGCAAGGACGGTCAGAGCGTCCTGGTAGAAGGCGCGCCCCTCGGGCGTGAGGCTCACGCCGGTCATCTCGCGGGCGAGCAGTGAGAATCCAAGCGTGCTTTCCAGAGAACGCAGTCTTTTTGAAAGCGCCTGCTGGGACACGAACATCTCCTTCGCGGCCTTTGAGATGCTCTTGGCATCGACGGCGGCGACGAAGCATCGCAGATGCTGGATATCGTAGTCGTGCACCCCTGCTCCTTCCCCTCGCTGACATTGTATCGAACGTTTCTCGGCAGCGAGAAAGCGGTGTCACAACTTTTCGTCGTGGCCGCACAACGAGGAGTTCTCCGGGCGGTGGCGGAGGCACAACGTGGGCTTGTGGCCCTGCAACAATACGCTGTTTTTCCAGGTTTCGGCTCTTCGCTAAGGTTGATCCATCCTGCTACCAAAGGAAAGGAAGGGCAATGGAGGAGAACGCAATGGAAGCACGGCAATCGCTGTCTCGTCGCGACTTGTTCAAGGGCGCTGGTCTTGTCGGCGCGACGGCTATTTTCGGTGCGGCGCTTTCCGGCTGCGCAAGCCAGGGCGAGGATGGGACAACCTTAGCTACCACGGCCGATGTGGAGTGGGCCCGCGAGACCGATATCGTGGTGCTCGGTATGGGCGCCGCCGGCCTGGCCGCGGCCATTACGGCGTCGCGTGAAGGAGCTGAGACGCTGGTGCTTGAGAAGTCAAGCGAGGAAGACTCCGGCGGCAACTCCCGCGTGTCGGGCAACATCTGGTGTGTGGCCACCGATGAGGCCGCAGGCTTGGAGTATGCCCTCAACTGCGCGAACCGTATCGCTGACCAGGACACGGTGGAGTATCTGACCGCGTTCATGAAGGCGGGCATGACGCTCAACGATGACTTCCTCATCGACTTCGACATGGATATCGTGGAGCTGCCCGGCGTTTACGCGCCGGAGCACCCGGGCGTGCCGCACAGCGACGGCTGCTCCGTCGTCTACTGCGCCAACGGCACGGTGGGCGAGTCGGCCCTGTGGGAGGCCATGCGCGTGGGGCTCGACGAGTGCGAGAACGTGGAGGTGCTCTACGAGGCTCCCGGCCTGCGCCTCATCACCGACGCTGACGGTGCCGTTATCGGCGTTGTGGCCAACGTGGAGGGCGCCGAGGTGAACATCAAGGCGCGCAAGGGCGTCATCCTGTGCACTGGCGGCTACGAGTTCAACGACTCCATGATCGAGAACACCTATCCGGCTTGGCCCCTGTTCGGCCGCGGCACCCCCTACAACACCGGCGACGGCATCAAGATGGCCCAGAAGGTCGGCGCCGACCTGTGGCACATGAACTGCACTCAGATGGGTGTGGGCCAGATCAAGGTTCCGGGTCTCGATTTCGGCAACGGCGCCTATGACTCCGACATCATCACCACGGCGGTGCACTTCACCGTGACCGAGCCCACCGAGGGTCGCCTGTCGCTCATCCACGTGGACAAGCACGGCAAGCGCTTCATGGCTGAGGACCGCCCCGACCGCCACTCCTTCGGCCGTCGCGAGTATCTGGGCTGGTACGACGGCATCGAGTGTGAGTGGCCGAACCTGCCGTTCTGGCTGATCACCGATGCTGCCACGGGCACTGCCGGCCCGCTGGGTGTTGCGAGCAACAACGAGTCGTCGAAGTTCAGCTGGTTCAACGCCCACAGCGGCTACGAGTGGAGCGAGGACAACGCCCCCGAGGTGGAGCGTGGCTGGGTCTTGAAGGCCGACACGCTGGCCGAGCTGGCAACCATGATGGAGGTGGAGGGCGCCGCCTTGGAGGCCACCGTGGAGCGCTACAACACTATGGCTGCGGCCGGTGTGGACGAGGACTTCGGCCGTGCCGCCGAGCTCATGGCCCCGCTGGGCGCGGGCCCCTATTACGCCTTGCAGGTGTTCCCGGCCATCTACAACACCCAGGGTGGCCCCAAGCGCAACACGAAGGCCCAGACGCTCGATCCGTTCGGCGAGCCCATCCCTGGCCTTTACAACTGCGGCGAGTGCGGTGCTGGCTTCGGTTGGGTCTACAACGGCGGCTGGAATATGGCCGAGTGCTGCATTACCGGTATGTGGGCTGCCACCGATGCGGCTGCGCGCGATGCGTGGGACGCCTAGGGCCGTGCGGGGAAAGGAGCGAACCACGATGGGTTTGATTGAGCGGAAGCAGTTCCGCAAGATGCGTTTGGCGGCGCTTTGCGTGGCGTGCGTGGGCGTTCTGGCGGTATGCGCCGCCTGCGCCCCGCAGACGGCGCCGTCTGAGGAAGGGAAAGCCGGTGCCGATGCCGGCGATGTCGTGAGCGTCGAGTGGTCGATGGAATCCGACTGCGTCATGTGCCACACCGACCAGCAGGCGTCCATGGAGAACACGGCTCAGGCCGCTTCCAACCACGCTGCTGTGACGTGTGTCACCTGCCACAACGACGAGGCGGCTATGGAGAAGTCCCACGACGGCAAGACGGCCGATTCGAAGATGCCCAAGAAGCTGAAGCGCTCGAAGATCGATGCCACTGCCTGCGCGAGCTGCCATAGCGCCGAAGATCTGAAGGCCGCTACGGCTGGTGTGACTGTGCTCACCGACGGGAATGGCACGACGGTGAACCCCCATGATGTTCCGGCTAACAGTGGCCACGAGGGTCAGATCGACTGCGCGAGCTGCCATACCATGCATGGTGAGGCCGATGTGCAGGCAGCGGCTCAGGAGAAATGCTCGAGCTGTCACCACAAAGACGTGTACGAGTGCGGCACGTGCCATGAGTAGGTAGTCGCCGCCAGGCAGCCGCCTGCCTTCCCGACGACTGTCTGCGGCAAGACACCCCCCCTGCCAACTGGGACACCTTACCGGGTAAGGTGTCCCAGTTTCTACCAGGCAGGGTGTCCCGGCTCTCTTGGCGCGAGGCTGCGTCCGACGGGGCCGTCCCGCCTACCGCGTGGGGACGGTCTGTGAGGGGTTTTTCTTGCGAAAACAGGCTCTTCACGGTACTATGAACCCAACATAAGCCAGTTGGCAGGCGCGCATAAAGGAGACGCCTGTGCTATAGGAGGAGTTCGCTATGTCGCTGTTTGGTTTTGAGGTGCCCCTGGAGGCCGTGTGGGTTGTGGTGGCCATCATCGTGCTGGTCATCGTGGTGTTCATCGCCAAGGGCTTCATGGACGAGATGAAGAAGTAACATCGCAGGAGGCCCCTTCGGGGGCCTTTTTTGTTTTGGGCCGGTTGCGCGGGCGTCATTGCCTCGGAGCAATAACGCCGCATCGCAACGTGCAGCATGCCCTCCATGCGGAAGGTGCAGGAACGAGGAACGAAGGGAGCCGCCGTGGCTACCGAGGGCCAGACCGACAAGAAGAAGAAAAAGAAGAAGGGCGGATGCCTGTGGCGCCTCGTGTTCTGGGTGGCGCTTCTGGTGTTCATTGCCTCGGTGGGCGTGCTGGGGTACCTGGCCTGGACGTATTGGGCCGGGCAGAACGAGTACGACGAGATCGCCAGCCGCGCCTTCCCCAATGACGACAAGGACACCACGCTGGCTGACATGGTGGTTGATTGGGACGCGCTGCGCGAGATCAATCCCGATGTGGTGGCCTGGGTGTACGTGCCGGGCACGGTTATCAACTACCCGGTGGCCCATAAGAAGGGCGATTCGGAGTACTACCTGCATCACAACTTCAGCTTGGGCGAGGGTAAGTTCGGCGCCGAGTACGGTTCCATCATGCTCTCGGGCGAGAACAACGGCGACTTCTCCGACGAGGTGAACATCCTCTACGGGCATCACATGCGCAACGGCTCCATGTTCGCGCCTTTTGCGGAGTTCCGCGAGAGCGAGGTGTTCAACAAGCATCGCACCATCTATTTGCTTACCCCCGATGGCAATTACCGCCTGCAGACTTTCGCGGTGGAGCACGTGCCCATGACCCACGCTTCCATCGCCACGCCGAATTACCCGACCGACCAGGAGTTCACTGACTTCAAGCAGTGGTTGCTGGAGGAGTCGGTGGTGACGCCCGACCCCGATACCTCCTCGACGGTGGCCGACGCCACGAAGCTGTTCGGCTTCTGCACGTGCGACGGCGCCGACAACACCTGGCGCTACATCACGTTCGCCGACGTGGCCGAGTTCGTGCCGGCCGAGCATATTGGCGACGAGAACTATCAGGGCAAGAAGGTGAAGGACAGCCTGCCGGGTAAGATTGACGACGAGGTGCAGGAGCGCACGGAGTAGCCGACGGCGCGCCGCTGGCTTCTCCCGGGAGCGCCCTTCCGCGAGACGAGGTGCGTGTCGCCTATAATACCGAGTGCGAGGATCATTCTTTGAAAGGACCCCCATGGAAAACCAGAACAGCGTGACCTATGCCGAGGCCGGCGTCGATATCGTGGAGGGCGCCCGCGCAGTGGACGCCATCAAAGACACGGTGCATTCCACGTATCGCCCCGAGGTGGTGGGCGACATCGGCGGCTTCGGAGGCCTGTTCTCCATTGCGGCGGCCAAGGCCATGGACGACCCGCTGCTGGTTTCCGGCACCGACGGTGTGGGCACGAAGCTGAAGGTGGCCCAGCGCCTCGGCGTGCACGACACCGTGGGCATCGATTTGGTGGCCATGTGCGTGAACGACATTTTGGCCACGGGCGCCGAGCCGCTGTTCTTCCTGGACTACGTGGCCGTGGGCAAGCTGGACGCCGAGGCCATGCGCGCGATCGTCGGGGGCATCGGCGAGGGCTGCCGCCAGTCCGGCTGCGCCCTCATCGGCGGCGAGATGGCCGAGCACCCCGGTGTCATGGACCCGGACGACTACGACCTGTCCGGCTTCTGCGTCGGCATCGTGGACCGGCCGCGCATGCTGGATCCCGAGTCCGTGCGCGAGGGCGACGTGCTCATCGGCCTGGCCTCTTCCGGCCTGCACTCCAACGGCTACTCGCTCGCCCGCAAGGTGTGCGTGGAAGGCCGCGGCGAGGACGAGTTGCGCGAGGCCCGCGAAGATTTGGCCGGCCAGAGCATTCTGGAGGCGCTGCTCATCCCCACGCGCATTTACGTGAAGCCCGTGCGCACGGTCATGGAGGAGGCGCCCGGCGGTATTCGGGCGCTCGCCCACATTACCGGCGGCGGCATCTCCGAGAACCTGAACCGCGCCCTGCCGGCCGATGTGAACGCCGAGGTGGATTTGGGTACGTGGCCCATCCCTCCCGTGGTGCGCTTCGCCTGCGAGGCCGCGAACTTGTCCGAGGCCGAGGCCTTGAAGACCTTCAATATGGGCCTCGGCATGATCCTCATTGTGGGCCCGGCGCAGGCCGATGCCGTGGAGGCGGTCCTGGCCGCCGCCGGCGAGGAGACCTTCCGCGTCGGCCGCATCGTGCCCGGCACGGGCGAGGTGCAATACACCGGCGAAGGCAAGTTGCTGGCGTAGGCGAATTGCCGGCTCCCTGCCCGGGTCCCCGCAATTGCGAACGCTTGGCTTGCCGTGTACGTGAGGAGCTTCTAGGTACTTTCAAACAGATCGATAAAGTCTTGGCGCGAGTGCACGTCGGTTTTTTCGTAAATGTGTCGGACGTGGGTGCGCACGGTATGCTCCGACAGAACCATCTCCTCCGCAATGTAGGGGAGCGTTCTGCCGTGGACTAAAAACAACGCTACCTCTTCCTCGCGTCGTGTGAGTCCGTATTTGTTGACAAAGCGGATCATTTTCGCAGGGTTGGCAGAACTCTGCGAATCGGTCTCTACGGCATCCTCTTCGACGGGGACAAAGGAGGGACGATGTTCCTGCGCATTGTCATCTTCCTCAATCGGGAGCGATAGCCCTGCTTCGCCGGCTTCTTCTAAGAAGTCGATTGCTGGAGAATGAAATCTTGTAAAGGCAATGCTGAAGCCAAATACGATGAGGTAAAGCAACGCGAGGGCGATAATGACAAAAGCGGCAATGCCCGTGTCCACTTGCGCCAAATAGTAACCGGCAATACCTCCGATACCTGCGAAAGCCCAAATCGTTCCACGGGTAATTCCCTCGATGAAAGCACCGCTTAAGGTGGTCTCGCGGGCCACCTCGGCGACCAAAGCAACCATGAGAATGTCGTACGTCATGAAACCTGCTGCGACGAGAACGGTGGACCACATGCCCTGTGGTCCGTTTATTGCCGGAAACAAGAGACATCCGATAACAAGAATGGGGAAGATGACTTTTGTGGCACTGGTCACTTCGAGATGCACCCGAGAAAACCAGGTTATAGCCAGCATGATGAGCACAGCGACCAAACAGCAAGAAATAGCGATGCGGTGCACTTCGTTGAAGAAGATGTCGTTGCTGGAAGTAATGCGGTCGAAGAAAGCGTAGGCGATGGCAAAGGCGGCGGCGCCAACAAGGGGGCGACCGAGCGTACCGACAATCTGCCGCATTTTTAAGGGCGATGCTGAATGGCTTTGGCGGTCTGGCCCCTGCGGCCCTCCCAGGCAGCGGCAAAGCGTGATTCCGTTGCAGCCAACGAGAAGAAGGTTGGCGAAAAGTACCAGGAGCGGCAGTCCCGAGAGGCTAACAACAACGAACCAAAGGGCGAGGGAGGCCGCGAATGAAGCGAGAATGCTCGCCTGCGATTCGGCGGGAGTGAGGCGCCCGTAGAAATCGAGCCATGCCATATCGAGCCATGCTCCGCCCATGCCATGGAGAATCGCGCCTCCCACGAGCAGTGCATAAGATTGAGGAGGCAGGTAATCGTGCAACCCAATGACGCAAAGCCCTGCCGACAGAAGCGCAATGGCTCCCAAGACGAATTCTCGTTGTTGAAAAAGTTTCGGATTACGGAAGGCGATGTAGGCGAATGCGAAGTGGAACACAACGGTGGTGGCCAATGACGTTACGAAGAACAAATTTATGAGCGCTAGACTATTCGAGGCCAAAGAAAACAGCGCCGTAGATTGAAAACAGGACAACCTGGAGGTCCATTGCAGGCCATAGCCAAAATATGAAGGCCGCAGCACGGGCACGGTTTTCTTCGCGTGAGGCACAACCCCTCCCTTTCCGCTTTTAGTATAGGTCATCTGGGTTAAAAGCAAAATAGCACGTTTCATGCGATAGCCGTGCGATGCGCTGAGAGGTCCCTTTCCGTACTTTTGGGGCACGGCAATGCGATGGCGTCGGACTCAAGACCTCGCATACTGTGCAATACGCTACGAAAAGGAGGACAGTATGACTACGGCATTTGACAGAAGGCATTTCATTGGGGGCGTGGGGGCCTTGGCTGCCTTGGGAGTCGGGAGCGCTTTGGCGGGTTGTGCGCCGACGCAGCCGCAAACAGCTGCTCTTTCCGAGACAGGTGATGGCGAACCTCCCGTTTCCGTGGACGAGGAGATGGAATGCGATATTGCCATTATCGGCTCCGGTGCTTCGGGGCTGGCTGCCTGTGTGGAGGCGGGCGACCTGGGCCTTTCGACTCTGTGTATTGAGAGCCAATCGTCTACGGGTGGCAACATTCGCTTTGTAGAAGGATGCTTCGCCGTGGATTCATCGATGCAGAAGGCCGAAAACATCGAAGTGAGCGCCGGCATGCTCGTGGGGCAGGAGATGTACCAGGGGCAATATCGCGTGAGCGGCGTTGGGTACAATGACATGGTGCATCGCTCCGGAGAGAATTTGGACTGGCTTGTGGAACATGGTGTGCTTTTCGGTCAGGTGGACACCGACCTGGGTACCGAGCGGGTGTTCCATCGCTTCCAAACGGGAAACGGAGCGGAGAGCTATGTTCCGCAAATGACCGAGGCTGCCGAAAAGGCTGGCGTTCAGTTCCTGTTCGACACCCATGCCGATCGACTGGTTCAAGATGCGGATGGGTCAGTGACGGGCGTCATCGCCACCCGCGGAGACGGCACGGTGGTGCAGGTGAATGCCCGCGCCGTGGTAATTGCCACGGGCAGCTACATGAACAACGAGCAGTATATGCTCGATTTGGGGCTTGAGCCGGAGAACATGGACTACATTGGGCTTCCCGGTCATGATGGTGCCGGCCATGACATGGCCGTTGCCTGTGGAGCGCGCAGCTTCCGGGGCAGCAGCGCCCCTCTGGGAGCCATGAAAGTGCCGGGGCTGCCGGGCAAGTTCGATGACGGCAAGTTTTTCTATATCGGCTTCAAGACGCCTTACTCCATTTGGGTGAACGAGAATGGTGAGCGTTTTGTTGCGGAAGATTGCGCGGCAACGAACTTCTGCCTCATGCAAATGCCCTGTTTGGAGAACAAGAGCACCTACGTGCTTTTAGACGAGGCGCTTATGGAGACGTTCATCTCTAGCAACGCCTCTGCTAATATCGATGCAGCGAAAGCCGCCCAGACCGGTAAAGACCCCGTGCAGGCGGCTCGCGACGAATTGGCTGACGGTATTGCCCAAGGCGTGATCTTTAAGGGGAACACACTGGCCGATGTTGCAACTCAGGCAGGCATGCGGGCTGAAATACTGGAGCAGACGGTGCAAGGCTACAATGAATGCGCCGCGAGTAAAATTGACAACGACTTCGGGAAGGCTGCGGACAACTTGATTCCCTTTGGCGAGGGTCCCTACTACGCTGTTAAGCTGGTCAACGAGATTTTAGCTGTGTGCGGATCGCTGAAAACAGACCGCAACTTCAACGTGGTGAACACCGAAGGTGCGCCCATCGAAGGCCTCTATGCGGTAGGCATTGAGGGGTCGATGCTGTGGGCCAATGTGTATACCATCAACATTTCCGGTGCCTGCAATGCCAACAGCGTGAATTCTGGTCGCGTTGCCGTACAACATGCTGTGAAGACGCGCATCTCGTAGCGTTTCTCGCCACGGGCTCTGACGTCGCTCAATTTATATGCACCGGGATAGCTGAGACACCGATCAACAGGCCCTCCCTTTTGCGTGGACACCATTCTCTCGGTGTCCACGCTTTCGGTTTAGATGCATACTCGGCCCAATATTCGTACTACTATCGCTCTCCTTAACAGGGTAGGTCGCCATAATGGTTTCCCATGCTCGCAATTTCTCCTCTCCATACCCTTTGCGCTTAAAACGGTATAGCATTAATGTACTATTGTGCTCAAAAATATGGTATAAGGTTCTCACAGTGATTCTTATCGTTTGAAAGGTGGTGATCGGTATGGGAGCGTATGGGATGGTTGAGCACAATGGAGACAATGGAACTGATTCGGATGAAAGACGGCAAGAAGGGGGGATGTTTCGCCATACCGATGACTTGCTACAGGATGCGTGCGGCATTATCGAGGAGTCTCAACGAGTTGCCTATCGGGCGGTGAATGTGGCTCTGGTCCAACGTAACTGGCTCTTGGGGAGACGTATTGCCGAGGAGGATCTGGCCGGCGAAGAAAGGGCTGAATACGGAGAGCGAGCCATCAAGGAGCTTGCTAAAGAGCTGACGAAACGGTATGGAAAAGGGTTTACAAAAAGAGCGCTCTATCAGTTCGTCGAATTCTACAGGTGCTTTCCCTCAATTGTGTACTCAGCGAGTACACAATCTATGCCATTGCTTTCGTGGACGCATTATCGCGTTCTTCTCCAGGTTCATGTTGCCGATGCTCGCGAGTGGTATGTCCGTGAGGCGGCCGAACAGGGGTGGAGTGTGCGCACGCTGCAGCGTAATATAGACTCGCAATACTACCAACGCATGCTCGCTTCGCAGCACCCCGATCGGGTGCGGCGTGAGATGGAGCGCATCACCGAGCCTTATCAGCAAGACAAGTTGGAGTTCATCAAGAATCCCGTTGTCGCTGAGTTCCTCGGCTTGTCGCCGAATGCCGATCACACGGAATCTGAGTTAGAGACGGCTATTCTCACCAACTTGCAGAAGTTCCTCATGGAACTGGGCAAAGGCTATGCGTTTGTGGCGCGGCAGAAACACATTCATACCGAGAAAGAAGACTACTTTATCGATCTCGTCTTCTACAACTACATTCTGAAGTGCTTTGTGCTCATCGATTTGAAGACATCCAAAATTCGCCACCAAGATGTGGGGCAGATGGATATGTATGTGCGTATGTACGATGAACGCGTGCGCGGGGAGGGAGATAATCCGACACTCGGCATTGTGCTGTGTTCCGAAACCGATGAGGATATTGCCCGTTATTCCATTCTCCACGACAGCGATCAGCTATTTGCGGCAAAATATGCACCGTACCTCCCTTCTGAAGATGAGCTTCGTGCCGAGATTGAAGCGCAGAAGCACTTCTTCGCATTGCAACAACAGGAAGCGAAAAGCGAGGAAGGACTTGCATGACCGACAAGCTGAAGATCGGCGTGCTGCTCTCCGGCAGCGGCACCAACCTGCAGGCTATCATCGACGCCATTGTCGAAGACGGTCTGCCCGTCCAGATCGTGCATGTGCTGTCGTCGCGCCCCGATGCCTACGGCATCGAGCGCGCGCGGGCTGCGGGCATTCCCGTGACGGTGTTCGACCGCACGGTGTACGAGGATCGCGAGGCGGCCGACGGGCGCATTGCCGCCATCATGACCGAGGCCGGTGCCGAATATCTGGTCATGGCCGGCTACATGCGCAAGCTTACTCCCGTGGTGCTCGATGCCTTCCCCGACCATGTACTGAACCTGCATCCGGCGTTGCTGCCCTCGTTCAAGGGCGCCCATGCCATCCAAGATGCCTGGGATGCCGGCGTGAAGGTGACGGGCGTTACCGTGCATCTGGCCAACGAGGACTACGACAAGGGCCCCATTGTGGCTCAGCGTGCAGTGCCGGTGCTGCCCGGCGACGACATCGACGCCCTGGAGGCGCGCATCCATGAGACTGAGCACGTCATCTATCCCGAGGTGCTGCGCGCCATTGCCGAGGGCCGTATGACCATGGATGACGACCGCAAGATCGCCATTCGCTAGGAGTGCTTATGAAGCGCGAAGCTATCGAATCGATCATCGAAAACCTGCGAGTCGGCCGCGTGCCCACCCTCGCAGTTGAGGATTTCCCGGCGTTCTCCGAGGAGGCCACCGCGGGCGACCCGCACATTGGCCCCGAGACGCTGGCAGTTATCGCCGCAACCATGACCGAGGCCGACATCCCCACCTTCGAGCGCGCCTTGCGCGCCATGAACGAGGGTGACTTGGCGTGGCTCGGCTTCAAGGTGGTCTACGACGCCGCGGCGGCTCAGGCCAACGTAGATAACGAGGTGACGAAGAAGTACGGCGAGGTGGGCTCGGCCGATGGCGAGCCGCTCGTGTTCTTCTGCAACGACGCCAAGGAGATCGTGGCTTCCCGCGAGCTGTCGCCCCGCGATATCTTCCAGGCCAAGGACGTCACCCGCGGCCCCTCCATGCACAACGATCAGTTCGATGGTCTCACCTGGGCCAGCGCGCCGCTGTTCGGCAAGGTGCGCGTATGGTTGCTGGGCGCGTCGGACGCGGCGGTGGAAGTGGCGGCGCTGGCCGACCATGTGGGCTTCCACGTAGTGGCGGTCGACTACGACCCGGCGTTCCTGAACGAGGAGCGCTTCCCCTCATCCGAGCGCATCATGCTGCACGGCGGCAACTTCGACGAGCTGGCGAACATGCCGGCGCGTCCCGATGACTACGTGTGCGTGCTCACCCGCGGCCACATGTTCGATCCCGAGAGCTGCATCTGGGCGCTCCAGAACGGCGTGCATTATGTGGGCATGATGGGCTGCGCCGGGAAGAACTCCACCGTGCACGACCTGGTTATTGCCGGCGGTATTTCCGAGGCCGACTGGGATCGCGTGAAGCGCCCCATCGGGTTGAAGTTCGGGGCGAAGACGCCCGCGGAGCTTGCCATCGCCATCGTGGCTGAGTTGGTGGACGTGCGCTACCGCCAGCGCTACAGCGACGAGGCCCGCGAGCGCCACGAGAAAAGCCTCGGCCGCGCGTAGAGCTCCGGCCGCGTTCGGCTCCGTCGTGGACGGCGGAGACGCCGGGCGCGCTCTGGCTCGAGCCGCTCCGGTTGGCGCCTGTGGCAGGCGCGGTGGAATAATCGACGAACACGGAGGCCGTCCCTTGCGGGACGGCTTCTTTGTGCCATAATGCTCGGGTCAATGGCTCATCGGGCCGCAGTATGCGGTGCGGGCGCGAGCGGTCGGCACGGCGCCGGCGCCCGTGTCTTTGCCTTGGGGAATGCGGGTGAAAATCCCGCGCTATGCCAGTAACCGTAAGGTTCCCGGATGCGATGGCCGTCGCTGCGAAGGAGACTTCTCTGCGCAGGACGCTGTCGTTTGGGGCGAAGTCGGAACACCAAGCCGAGAGGCACGAGCCCTGGAGAAGAAAGGTTTGCCTCATGTACCAGAATACCTGCAACATCACCAAGAAGCTGCTCGCGAGCGTTCTTGCGGTGGCCTTTGCCGCCATGCTGGCGCTGGCCGGCTGTGCGAGCGACAACGCCGCCACCGACGGCGCCGACGGGAAGGCCGCTCCCGCTGCCGAGCAGAACGCCGCCCCTGCCGAGGGCGATGCGGCCGCCGCGGGCGATGCAGCTGGCGCTGATGCCGCCGAGGCGAAGGTGACCGTGTTGGTGACCATGCCCGAGGGCGCATCGGCGGCCCCTGAGAGCACCGAGGTGGCGATTCCCGCCGAGGGCACCGTGTACGATGCGCTGATGGCCACCGGCTGGGACGTGCAGGCCGAGGACAGCGACTACGGCAAGTACGTCACGTCCATCAACGGCATTGCCAACGGATCCGAGGGCGAGATGAGCGGCTGGGTGTTCACCGTGAACAACGAGCAGGTTATGGAAGGCTGCGATGCCTGCAAGCTGGCCGACGGCGACACCGTGGAGTGGACGTTCTTCGTCTAGGACGCCATCGCCAAGCAACCGAATGCAGGGGCCGCGCCGTGAGGTGTCGGCCCCGCTCTGCTTTCATGGAATTCTCTCGCGACATATTTTCCGGATGTCATCCGGCGGTGGTTCTGGCGTACTTCGCAGGTGTTGTCGGCGTCACGATGCTCGTGATGAGCCCGGTGTTCGCGGGGTTGTCGCTGGCGGGTGCAGCCGCGGCCTGTGCGGTTGCTCGTGGCAGGGCGGCATTACCCCTTATCGGGGGCGTTGCCATGCTGGCGGCCTGCGTGGCCCTGGTAAACCCCTTGTTCAACACGGCGGGCGCCACCGTGCTGTTTGCGGTGTTTGGGCGCCCCTATACGGCTGAGGCCCTGGCTTTCGGCGCGGTGATGGGGGCCATGCTGGGGGCGGCGCTCCTCTGGTTCTCGGTTGCGAGCCGCGAGCTTCCCGCCGAAAAGGTAACCTACCTCTTCGGCGGTCGCGTGCCCGCTCTCGCCACGGCGCTCACGCTGGTGCTGCGTCTTGTGCCGGCTTACGGGCGGCGCGGGGCCGCCCTGGCCGAGGCGCGGGCGGGTATCGGCCAGGGCGTGTCTGCGGCCCAGGGCCTGGCGGGAAAGGTGCGCGCGGGCGCCACGCTGCTTGCGGCGCTTTCGGCCTGGGCGCTCGAGCAGGGTGTGACCACGGCCGATTCCCTGGCTGCTCGTGGTTTCGGCTCGGGCCCGCGCACCACCTGGGGACGCTACTCCTTGGGACGGCGCGAGACGGTGCTCGTGGCGCTGCTCGCGGTGTTGGCGGCGGGGGTGGCTACAGGGTTGGCGGCTGGTGCCGGGGCGGCGGAGTTTCTGCCCTCGGCTGCGCTGCCCGCGCCACGTGCGCTGACGGTGGTCGGTTGGGTCGCCTGGGCGGCGGCAGTGCTGCTGCCTGCGGCCATGGCAACGGGAAGGGAGGCGTTATGGCGCTGCTCGCTGCGGAACATCTGAAGTTCACGTACCCCGGGGCGTCCCGTCCTGCGCTTAATGATGTGACGCTCGGCTTCGCGCCGGGCAGCTACACCGTGGTGGCAGGTCTGTCGGGTTGCGGAAAGACCACCTTGCTGCGCTCTCTGAAGCCGCCGCTTGCTCCGGCGGGCGAGCGTACGGGTTCGGTACGGTGGAACGGAGTTCCCGTAGACGAGCTTTCCCTGCGCGATCAGGCTCGCTGCATCGGTTTTGTTATGCAGGAACCCGACGCACAGATCGTCTGCGATCGCGTGGAAGCGGAGTTGGCCTTCGGCTTGGAGAGCCTGGGCTGCCCGCGTGAGACCATGGGCCTGCGCGTCGCTGAGATGGCAAGCTTCTTCGGCATGGGGCCCTGGCTGCACCGTTCTACGCTTTCGCTGTCGGGCGGCCAGAAGCAGCTGTTGAACTTGGCATCGGTTATGGCCGCGGGCCCCGAGGTGCTCGTGCTGGACGAGCCCACCAACCAGCTGGACCCCCTTGCGGCAGCCGATTTCCTTGCGGCCGTGCGGCGCGTGAACCGCGAGCTGGGTGTGACGGTGGTTATGGCCGAGCACTGCCTGGAAGAGGTGCTGGCCGATGCCGATACGCTTGTGGTTTTGGAAAGGGGCCGTGTGGTCCATGCGGGCGACCCCCGCACGGTGGCCGCGTGCTTGGCGGCGGCAGAAGGCCCGCTGGCCGCGGCGCTGCCGGCGGCGCTGCTGGTGCACGCCGCCGTGGCCGGGAAGGATGCCGGACCGGTTCCGCTTACGGTGGCCGAGGGGCGTCGCTGGCTGCGGCAATGGGTCGAATGCCCCAGCGTGTGCGATGGAGGGCGCGCGTCGGGGGTACCCGGCAACGGGAGCTTCCCGGGCGCCGCTGGCGCTGCGTTTCCGACGGGCTCCGTCGCCGGCGCCGTTGCTGTGCGCGATGCGGCTCCCGCGCGTTCCGAGCGCCCGGCCCGCGCCCCCCTTGCAGCGCAGTTGTGCGATGTGCGTTTCCGCTACGGGCGCGAGGAGGTCGACGTGCTGCGCGGCCTGTCCCTTGCGGTGCCCGATGCCGCGGTGACGGCGCTTATCGGTGCCAACGGGGCGGGGAAGTCGACGGTGCTGAAGATGCTGGCCGGGCTCGTCCGTCCGTACCAGGGCGCCGTCGATGTGCTCGGATGCAGGCTCGGCGCGGGCCGTCGTACTAGCGCGCCGGCCGCGGTGGCGCTTCTGCCCCAGGACCCCACGTTGCTCTTCTCGAGGGAGACGGTGCGCGCGGAACTGGAGGAGATGTCCGATGACGCGGCCGATATCGCTGCGATTGCTGATCGCTGCGGAGTGAGCGGCTTCGCCGGCGCCCACCCGTTAGACCTTTCGGGTGGCGAGCGCCAGCGCGTGGCCCTGGCGAAGGTGCTGCTCGCGCACCCCCGCCTGCTGCTTTTAGACGAGCCGGCCAAGGGGCTCGATGCCACGGCCAAGGCAGCCTTGGGCGCGCTTCTTTCCGAGGTGGCCGCCGAGGGCGTAGCGGTGGTCATTGCCTCCCACGATCTGGATTTCTGCGCGGCATGGGCGCAGAGCGCGGCGCTCGTGTTCGATGGGATCATAGCCGCTTGCGGAACGCCCCGCGAGCTCTTCGCCGCTGCCAGCTTCTACACCACGCCCGCCAGCCGTCTCGCTCGCGACGTGTTCCCCGAGGCGGTTACGGTGCGCGACGTCGTTGCCTGTTGCCGCGATGCTCGTGCGGATGCCGCCCGCTCCGCCGCGACCGCTTCCGAGCCGTCGCCCGAGAAGGGAGGTGCCCGATGAAACGCATCGCCATGCGTCGCGTCGCGTTTGTCGCGGCCGTGCTGCTCGTGCTGGTTGCCATCGGCGCCCTCACTGTGGTACGGGCGAGCCCCTATATAGCTGTCGCGCTTGTCATCACCTTGGCGCTGGCGCCCTTTCTCGCCGCTTTCGAGCGCACACGGCCGGATGCCCGCGAGGTGGTGCTCATCGCCGTACTCACGGCTTTGGCCGTGGCCTCTCGGGCGGTATTCGCCTTCGTGCCTCACTTCAAACCCATGGCCGGCGTGGTCATCATCGCGGGTATCGCGCTGGGCGCGCGCTCGGGCTTTCTGGTGGGGGCGCTTTCGGCTTTGGCCTCGGGCTTCCTCTTCGGCCAGGGGCCGTGGACGCCGTTTCAGATGCTTGCCTTCGGTGCGGCGGGCGCCCTGTTCGGGTTTTTGGCCCAGCGCGGTGTGGTGCCTCGCAGCCGTCTGCGTCCGGGTCAGTGCATCGCCCTCGCGGCGGCCGGTTTCGCCTTCGTGGTGCTGGTACTCGGCCCCATTCTGGATACGAGCACGTTGCTCTTGCTGATGTCGTCGCTGAACCCGGCCAGCGTGGCGGCTGTCTATCTGGCGGGCCTGCCCGTAAACGCCATCCACGGCACTGCCACAGCGCTCACTTTGGCCCTGGCTGCGAACCCCCTTCTGGGCCAGCTCGCCCGCGTGCGCCGCAAGTACGGCCTGAAATAGCCGCCTTGCTGCGCTTGTGCCCGCGCTGACAGCAAAGCGTTCGAGCGTCCTTCCCGACGGCGCCGCGCTTGGGGTTGCCGCCCCGTGACGGCTTGCGGGCGAGGGGGCCGCCCTGCGGGCGAGGGTCTATAATGAATGCGCTCTGCTGTGGCGGAGCGCCCGCACCGTTCCCGACGAAGGAGCTTTCATGGTCATCCTCGACGCCCCCTATGCTTCCGCGCCTCTGCTCGACTACCTGGAGGCGTCGGGTCAGCCGGTGCTCGCCAACGATTTCTCCCGCCAACTTGTGGCGGAGGGCCGCGCCCTGCATCTTGTGGACGACGCCGAGGCGGCGCGCCGCTTGGAGGCGGGCGAGCGCGTGTACACCAACTCCGAGAACGCCCTGGCCTGGATCCTGGATACCGTGGACAACCCTGCTCTCACCGACGCCATCCGTCTGTTTAAGGACAAGGCGGCCATGCGCGAGAAACTGGCGCCCTTGAACCCGGGACTCTTCTACGCCACCGTCACCCGCGACGAGCTTGATGCCGTGAACGTGGACGATCTGCCGCTGCCGGTGGTGCTGAAGCCCGCGGTGGGCTTCTGTTCCATGGGTGTCTACGTCATCGAGGAGCGCGACGATTGGGCGGCTGCCGTGGCCGACATCGCCCGACGCGAGGCCGGCTGGCACGAGCGCTATCCCGATAGCGTGGTGGGTGGCGACACCTACATCATCGAGGGCTTCATCGGGGGTACCGAATACGCCTTGGATTGCTACTTCGATGAGGAAGGTGTGCCGCATATTCTGAACATCCTGCGTCACGACTTCGCCGGCCCCGAGGACACCTCCGACCGCATGTACCTCACCGATGAGGCCATCGTGCGCGCCATGGAACCGCGTTTTACGGCGTGGCTTGCGGCGGTGAACGAGGTGGTGGGCGCTCGTGCCATCCCCGTGCATGTGGAGGTGCGCGTCGACGGCGACGTGATCGCCCCCATCGAGTTCAACCCGCTGCGCTTTGCGGGGCTGGGCGGCACCGACGTGGCCTACTTCGGCGTGGGCCTGCGCACCTACGAGGCGTTTTTGGAAGACCAGGAGGCCGACCTGGCCGCGCTTTACGGAGCGCATCCGGGCCGGGTGTTCTCCATGTCGCTGTTGAACCCGGCGCCCGAGGCCGACCTGGCCGCTCCCTTCCGAGCCGACGATCTGCTGGCCCGCTGCTCGAAGGTTCTGTCCTACCATGCCTTCGACCCGAAGACCGTGGGCTTCTACGGCTTCCTCTTCCTGGAAACGACTGCCGACGAGGCTGGGGCTGCCGAGCGCGACTGGCTTCTGCGCAGCGATCTCATGGAGTTCGTCGGCGAGCCTTCGGTCTGATTTCGTTCGGTCCGCCCGCGCGCTGCTTGTCGCGCTCAGCCGGTGGCAACCTGCCCCTAACGGCGGGATGACGGCCCGCGAACAAACCTATCGCGAACCGAACGGCTCAGCTTTTACCCCTCTATGCTGATGATGGCACGGTATCGATGCTCGCCGTGCCTCCTCTGAACGCAAAGTGGGTGATTGCGATGGCGCGAACGGATGAATGGAAGAACGGCTGCTCAAGGAGGGTGCCGACGTCAGTGATGCTGGCCGCTGTCCTCGTCCTGGCCATGGGTTTCGGGCTGACGGTGGCTCCTCCGGCATCGGCTGCGGAAATCAACGATCTGCCGGGTACCTACCAGCTTCCTCTTCGGGCAGCGGCCGCTTCTTCGCGGGCGGTTGCCGCAGCAGCGCCTTCTTCATCGGACGCGCCTGCGACAAACGAAGCCGCGCCGTCGTCTGACGCCGGGAAAGCGGCTTCCGACGATGCGGCGGCAAAACCGTCTGCGGGATCGGCCACCGCGGCAGCTGGCAAAACCGCTTCTGATGCAGCCGCTTCCGCCGCCGATCCCCAAGCTGGCTCCTCGGCCGGCACTGCGGACGGAGCTTCGGGCGAGACGGCATCCCAGTCCTCTGGGCCTGCGGTGAAGGACGGTTCTTCGTCGGCTGAGACGAAGGGCGACACCGCGGCAGCAACGAAGGACGATGCTGCGGCAACCAAGAGCGACGCCGCGGCGGCAACCAAGGACGATGCGAGCGCGACTTCCGACAAGAAGCGCCAGACCGTTCACGCGCCGACGCCCGCGTCCTTCACCATCGCCGGTATGAAGTACCTGCAGGGCCGTCCCCTGGTGGCGGGGGAATTCTCCTTCCGTCTGGGCGTGGCCGGGGTGGCGTCCATTCCGCTCGGGTCCGATTTGCCGCAGAAACTGCGCCAGGGCAGCGCGCTGACTGCTGCCGAGAAGTACGAGCTTGTCGCTCACAGCGGCTTGACGTACTACCCGTCGGCCACTCAGCCCGTGCCTTCCGACAACACGGTGGAGAACGCCGCCGACGGCAGTGTGACCTTCGAGCCCCTCACCTTCGGTGCGATCTCGGTGGGAGAAGCGGCGACACAGCGCCATCGGGGCGTGGTCTTCTGCTATACCATCGCGGAGCTGCCGCCGCACAATGCCGATGGAACGCTGAAGGACGGCGTGTCGCGCGATGCCCTCGGCAGATATGTCTATCGAGGCGTTACCTACGACGACAGCGTGAAGCGCGTGTACCTCTACGTGTACGAGACGGGCGAAGACGCCAGCAATCCCCAGATCGCCGTCGTGCCTCTGGGCGATGCGTCCTTCGATGGGGCCCCGCTGAAAAGCGCGGCCGGCTCCGGCGTGGGATTTGTGAACACGTTCAACGGGGCAGTGCTCGATTCCTTCCTGGGCGCTGTCTCCCTCGATGGCGAGGCCATCGCATCCGGCGAATTCCATTTCGAGGTGCGCGAGGTGGGCGAGGACGGCAAGCTGATCGACGATCAGGAAGTGTCGTGCGAGGCATCGAAGGGCGCCAGCCATGTGGCGCCGGTGCGGCTCATAAGCGATGCGACGTTCGATGAGGCAGGCCGCTTCTTCTACTCGGTGAGTCAGACCGATTCGGCACGGTCGGTTGCTTCGAAGGTGAAGCTGGATGAGACGTCCTATGTCATCACCGTGGAGGTTTCGAAGGGCGACGACGATGCTCTGAACGCGGCCGTGACCTATGTGCGGAAGAAGCCGGCGGGCAGCGACCGGTGGGTCGATGTGGCGCTGGATGTCAAGCCGAGTCCTGTTACCTGGGATAACACCGTGAAGGCTCCCGATGACCCGGGTAGCGCGGGGGACACGCCCGATGCGCCTGATGCGGGCGACGGCACTGATACCGGCGATCCGGGCGCGAAGCCCGATGGCTCGGGCGATGGTGCCGATGCGGGTGCTGGCACCGACACCGGTGCAGCCGACGGCAGCGCCGGCTCGACGACTCCCGGCAACCCCGATGATGCAACCGCCACGCCCGATGCAGGCGCCGACCGCCCTGAGGCCGATGGCACAGCTGGTACGACCGATGCGTCCCCCGAGGCCGATGGGGCTGTCAAGCCCGACGGCCAGCAAGGCGGGGCCGCCTCCGCCAAGCCGACCGACAAGGATACCGCCTCCTCTGCGGGCAACGACGCGGCTAAGACCGACGTCTCCGGCGACTCGAAGGCCTCCGATGCGTCCAAAGCCCCGGGCGCCTTCGCCCAGACCGGGGACGACTTGGGCTTGCCGATGCTCATCGCCTTCCTCGTGGTTATCGCGAGTGGCGTTGCCCTGGCCGTAGCGAGTCGTCGGCGCAATCCGCGCGACTAGGCCGTGAACAACCAATGATGACGGGGCACCTCAGCGTTGGCCTGAGGTGCCCCATTGTATAATGGGGAAGTCTGCCGCCCTGGCGGCTCGGACGTTTCGAAACGCACTGCAACCGCATCACTGTCCGAGGAGGTCTGTCCTTGAAGAAAGCCTTGCTGCTCGTTTTGAGCATCGTGGCCGTCTGCTTCCTCATCGGCAATGCCGATTACTTGGCCAATTTCGTTGACACGCTGAAGACTGGCGCCCTCGTGCCGCTTGTGCTGTCCATTGTTCTCATGCTGGGGCGCCATTTTGTGCAGGCCGCCTCCTACGACGCCGCCTTCGACGCCGTAGGGCACGCCACCGGCTTCTGGCACAATGTCATTCTCATCTTCTCGCTTGTGTTCATCAACACCTTCTGCCTGTTCTCAGGCGCCACCGGCGTGGCCTTCATTATCGACGACGCCCATCGCGAGGGCTGCGACGCCGGTCAGTCCACCGGCGGTGCCATTCTCTCGCAGATCGGATATTTCGCCGCCATCTTCGTCATCTCGGCCATCGGCTTTTTCACGATGCTCGTAGCCGGCGAGGTGAACTTCCTGTTCGTGACCGGAGCGCTCTGCCTGGCGGTCACCCTCGTGGCGCTCTCGAGCATGTTCTTCGTCGGGCACTTGCGCCCGCGGGTGCTCTACCGCTTCTTCATGGGGCTGCAGAACGTGCTGAACCGCATTGCCGGCGTGTTCAAGAAGTCGCTCGGTGCCGGCTGGGGCCGCAAGACGGCGCACTCCTTCGAGAACACGGCGAACATCCTGGCCCGCAATCCGCGCGGCACCTTCATTACCGTGGCCTATGCGTCGCTGTCGGCCATCCTGAACATGGCCACCCTCGTGGCCATCGGCTTCGCCTTCGGCTTCGAGCAGGCGGCGCCTCTGGTGGCGGCTTTCGCCGTGGCGGCCATCTCGGTTATCCTGAGCCCCACGCCCCAGGGCATCGGCGTGGTGGAGGCGGCCATCGCGGCTATTCTCACGGCCTACGGCTGCTCGCTTGCCACGGCCACGGCCATCGCGCTCGTGTACCGCGGCATCATGTTCTGGATTCCCTTCTGCATCGGCGCGGTGCTGCTGTCCCAGTCGGGCTTCTTCGCCAGCAAGAAAACGGCCACCGAGGAGCAGAAGCACAAGGACATCGGCTGGATTGCCGGCACGCTCGTGGCCATCATCGGGCTTGTGAACATCGGGCTCGCGTTCATCCCGTCGTCGTTCGCGCCCTACACCATGCTCACCTCGTGGATCGACATGTCCACGGTGTTCGTAGGCGGCCCGCTCATCATCGGCTCCATGCTGCTTATCGTGTTGGCGGTGGGGCTTGTGCTGCGCTTCCGCACCGTGTGGGCCTTCACCGTGTGCCTGCTCGTGCTCATTGCCGGCGCTGAGTTTCTGTTTCAGGGCACAATCCAGGTGGGCATTGCGGGCATTTTGCTGGCGGTGTGGCTGTTCCTGAAGCGCCCCGCCTTCGACCGGCCTTTCTCGCTGGGTTCGCTTCAGCATTATGTGGATGACGCGCTCAGCCATGCGCGGGCTCGCATCGACGGCGCGCGCGAGCGGAATCGGGCGCGGCGGGCGGCCCGGGCGGCGGCTTCGGAAGATTTACGAAGGAAAACAGGTTGGGAACAGCAGGCTCAAGAGGGGCTAACGCTGAGCAAAACCACCCCCGATGGGGCTATGCTCGTACGAGACGTCGATGAGGCCCTCGGTGCCGACGTCACCTTTGTGTCCGCCGCGGTGCCCGGGGTGTCCCCCGCGCCTGCCGTTGACCAGCATCCCTGCGAGTGGGGTGTCGGTCCCGAAGGGCGTGAGGGATAAGGGCCGTTTCAGACCCAACGAGTGGAGGTGTGTCATGCGCGGGAACTTGCAGAAGATCATGATCGGCATCGTGGTGCTGATCGTGCTCGCGTTCATCCTGTTCTCGGGCGATTCCCTGGTGAAGCTCGTTGATACCATCAAGCAGGGCACGCCTATCTTCATCGCGGCAGCTGTGGTGGCGCAGATATGCAAGTACCTGGCCCAGGGCCGCGGCTTCCAGGCCTGCTTCAACACTGTGAACGGGCATATCAGCTACCGCACAGGGCTTTCGCTCGTGTTCGGCACTTTCTTCATGAACACGGTGGCGCCCTCCATGAACCTGGCGGGCACCTCGCTTGTCATGGCTACGGCTACGAAAAACGGCATGCAGGCGGGTAAGGGCACCACCGCGGCGTTGCTCATGCAGTTGTCCATCGACACGGGCTTTGTCATCATCATGCTTGTCACCTTCGGGGCGCTGTCGTTCACCGTGGGGCTGCAGCCGGGCTGGCTTGCCGTGGGCGCGGTGGCCATCGCGCTCGTGGGCGGCTTGGTGCTGCTCATTACCGTGGGCGGACTGAAGCCCGATCTGGTGTTGAAGGTGCTGCACCCCTTTGTGAAGCTGGCCGACAAGGTGCTCGCACACTTCAAGAAGCCCTCTATCGACGATTCCGTCACGCGCACCATTCACAACTTCTCCGATGCGGCTCATCTCATCACGAAGAACCCGAAGAAGACGGTGCAGTCGTTTCTGTGGACCACCTTGTCGAGCGTCTGCGAGATGAGCTGCTTCGTGCTTGTGGGCTTCGCCTTCGGCGTGAACCACCCAGAAGCGCTCATCTGCGGGTATGTGGTGGCCACGCTGTTTGCTATGATTTCGTTCGTGCCCCAGGGCGTCGGCGTAGTAGAAGCCGCCGTGACCGTGGCCTTCGCGCTGTTCGGCGTAGATTCGGCCACAGGCCTGGCCGTGGTCATGGTGTACCGCGGCATCGTGTTCTGGCTGCCGTTCCTCGTGGGGGCCTTCGTCATCCAGCGTATGAGGGCCTTCGTGCCAAGCGAGAAGAAGCCCCAGCGCGAGCCGGTGCCTTTGGCTGAAGTGCAGGCACGCAAGGCGGCTGCGGCAAAGGCTGGTACGGCAGAGGTCGGTGCGGCGGAGACGTCGCGCGCCGGGGAGGCGGTACGGGCTGATAAGGCATCGGCAGCTGCGGCGCAAGCCCGGCCGGCTGCGCGAGCTGCCTCGCCCGAAGGGGCATCGGAGAAAGGCGAGACGAAAGGATAGCGTCCGTGAGCGAGAGAGCCATGACCGATGCGGCCCGCGAAGTGGCCGCCAAGCGCGAGTCCCAGGGGCTGAACCACACCCTGGGCGTGAAGTTCACCAAGGTTGAGCCGGGGCTTGTGGAGGCGGTCATGCCCATCACCCCGGCTATTCTGCAGCCCTTCGGCTTCGTGCACGGGGGCGCCACCATCGCGCTTCTGGAGTCGGTGGCCTCGGCTGGCGGCGAGTTCACCTGCGATTTGGAAACCGAGCAGCCCTTTGGCGTGCACGTGGATATCCGCCACAAGAAGAGCGGCAAGGTGGGCAGCGTGCGCGGTGTGGCGAAACTCGCCGAACGCGTGCCCTCCACCAAGGTCGGCTACAAGCTGATGTGGGATGTGGTCGCCTACGATGATGACGGCGATGTGATGAGCGACGGCGTCATCGTGGTGAAGGTGGTGCCGAAGGACTACCTCGCCCAAAAGGAGGCCGAGCGCGGTCGTTAGTTGTCTGCCCGGGGCGTGCTGAGACGGCCGGGTCGCGGCGCGTTGCGGCACGACGCTGCAACCGACAATTTCTCTCTTGCACGGCACGGTTTCTGTGGTATCATACCGTTTGCTGTTCGCGAGAAGAGCACTTTCGGGTTGTGGCTCAGTTTGGTAGAGCGCTGCGTTCGGGACGCAGAGGCCGCAGGTTCAAATCCTGTCAACCCGACCATCGTATGCAAGGAGCCGCCTTCGGGCGGCTCTTGTTGTATGAAAGGGGAAGCCCATGCGCGTACTGGTAGTAAATGCAGGCTCGTCGTCGCTGAAGAGCCAGCTCATCGAGACCGACGGCAAGGTATCGCTTATGAAGTGCCTGGCCGAGAAGGTGGGCACACCCGAGGCGTACATGAACGTGTCCTTCGCTCCCGACTTCCGCAAGACCACTTACAACGTGGCGGACATGACTGTGGCCCAGTGCCTGGCGAAGCTTTTGGAGGTGCTGGTAGACGATTCCGAGAGCCCCATCAGCGGTCTCGAGCAGATTGATGCCATCGGCAACCGCATCGTGGCCGGCGGCGAGTACTTCACCAAGTCGGTGGTTATCGACGAGGCGGCCCGCGAGAAGTTGCAGCTGTGCGAGGAGCTGGCCCCGCTGCACAACCCGCCGGCCGACGCTTGCATCGACATGATGCGGGAGCTTATGCCCGAAACCCCTCAGGTGGCTGTGTTCGACACCGCCTTCCACGCCACCATGCCGGCGAAGGCATATATGTATCCGCTGCCCATGCGCTATTACGACGAGTACAAGATCCGCCGCTACGGCGCCCACGGCACGAGCCATCGCTATGCGGCCCAGCAAGCGGCGAACCTGCTCGGGCGCCCGCTGCGCGATTTGGGCCTCATCACCTGCCACTTGGGCAACGGCGGCTCCATCACGGCGGTCAACCATGGGAAGTCCATCGATACCTCCATGGGCTTCACACCGCTTGAGGGCCTCATGATGGGCACGCGTTCGGGCAGCATCGATCCGGCCATTGTCACCTACCTCATGCGCCGCGAGCACAAGTCCTTCGACGAGATGGATGCCGTGCTGAACAAGCAGAGCGGCGTTCTGGGCGTATCGGGCGTGTCGGCCGACATGCGCGACGTACTGGAGGCGGCCGATGCCGGCAACGAGCTGGCGGAGCTTGCCATCGACATGTACGTGTACCGCGTGCAGAAGACCATCGGCGGTTTCTACGCGGCCATGACCCGCACTGATGCCGTGGTCATGACGGCGGGCATCGGTGAGAACTCGGCCGAGCTGCGCGAGCGCATTTTCGCAGGGCTGGCGCACATGGGCATGATCCTCGATCACGAGCGCAACGACGTGACGGGCCAGATCGGCGTGAACCGCATCATCTCCATCGACGACAGCCCCATCAAGATCTGCGTAGTTACCACCGACGAGGAGATGCGCATCGCCCGTGAGACCGACAACCTCGTCAGCCAGCAGGGATAGGGCCGACCCTCAGGACGGGGCAGTGCGCGGCTGCCTTGCCGGCAAAGTAGAAACAACGTAAAAGCGGGGAAGCCGGAGGGATGGCTTCCCCGCTTTTTGGGGAGGTAAGGTTATGCGCGCCCCGAACGTGTCGGGCTGATCGCGCCGGGTTTGGCGCGTTCGCCTACTTCCGTGCGGCGGCGTTCTCGCCGGCGATCTTGCCGTACACCATGCACATGCCGGCCGACAGGCCCTTCAGCGAGATGGGATACTGCACCGCGAAGCGGCCGCCCTGGGTGGCGCCGGCAGCATAAAGGCCGGGGATGAGCTCGCGGTTGGTGTTGTACACGTGGCAATCCTCGTCAGACTCCAGGCCGCCCAGATTCGCCAGGTTCAGGGCGCATCCGCACTCGGCGGCGTAGAAGGGGCCGTTCTCCAGGGCGAACAGACGCTGGGAGCTCTTGAAGAAGTCGGTGTCCTCGCCGCCGCGAGCCAGCTCGTTGTAGCGCTCGATGGAGGCCTTGGCGGTCTCGACGTCCATGCCCTCGATCATGGCGAGCAGCTCTTCGAGGGTATCGGCCTTCAGGCAGCGGCCCTCTTCCACAGCCGTCTCGATGTCGGCAGGGGTGCGCACGTTGATGCGCAGGCCGGAGGCGGTGTATTCGGGCAGCGGCTCATCGCGGTAGATGCAGGCCACACCGTGAGCGGCGGGGAAGTACTTAAGCTGCTCGGGCCAGGAGGCGTCGAAGAACTGGTAGGCCTTGCGCTGCGGCTGCAGCTCTACCTGGTTCTCCAGCTGCTGGCCGGGCAGATCCTCGTTCATGAAGCGCTTGCCGCGCAGGTTCAGCCACAGATAGCCGTTGTTACCGATGACGCCGCGGCCGTCGGCTCCGGCGCCGCCGCCCATGTGGTGGATCATCGGGGCGTGCCACTGCTCGATGGCGGCCCCGGCCCAAGCGCCCATCATGTGGCCCTCGCCGATGTTGGTGTAGTTGCCGGCCTCGTCCATGTCGAGGCTCAGGATGTTGATGCCGTTCTCGATGCACTCGGGGGCGTAGAACTTCATCATGTCCTCGTTGGCCAGGTAGTCGCCCGTGGTCAGAATAACGCTGGGGGCCGTGATCTTGATGTAGCCGTTGGAGCCGGAGGCCTGGGCGTAAATGCCCGCGATAGCGCCCGCGTCATCCTGAATGAGCTTGACGCCCTTGGTGTTGTAGCGCACATCGGCGCCGGCATCCACGGCGACCTGCAGGTTGTCCTCCATCACCGTGGCCAGGCTGCTGAAGCCGACGGAAGTGGGATAGCAGGGCAGGTCTTCCTTGGTGTAGTCGTAGGTCTCGGGCACGGGGTACATGTAGGGGAACATGTAGTTGGCCTGGCCCTCGGTGGGAATCTCAGCATAGCTTTCCGGGGCCATGTACAGGTTCTTGCTGGCGGCGACAAACCAATTGAGGGCCGCGCCCGACTCGTCGTAGTAGCGGCTGATGATGCTCTGGCTCACGTGGTGGCTGCACTCCTCCATGTGCATGTTCACGACCATCTTCTTGTCCAGAAAGCCGTCGCCGCGGCCCCACTGGGCCTGGGTCTGGCCGCCGAAGATGGCCATGTCGCTCGCTACGCTGTTGAGCTTGGGGGAAGACTCCAGGCACACCACCTTGGCGCCTGCCTCGGCGGCGGCGCGAGCGGCCGGCACGCCCGCCGCGCCCAGGCCCACGACGACCACGTCGGCGGAAAGCTCCTCTTCCACCTGCGCGTCGTCGATAGCCGGCGCCTCGCCGAGCCAGGGCAGCTCGCCCGTGCCGTCGAAGCCCATGGTGCCGCCCGTTGCACTGAGGGCGCTCGCATTGTCTTTGGCTGTTGCGGCGGGCGCGGCCGTCTGCGGCGCGCAGCCCGCAAGGCCCGCGCCGGCAATGGCGGCGCTCACGAGCGCGGCGCCGGAAAGGAAATTGCGGCGAGTAACGTTCATTTCAGACATAGGAACCTCCCAGTTTCCCGAGGAGCAGCAATGTGCTGTCCTGTAATAACCCCCGACGTCGCGGGGCCTTCCCTTCGGCCGTGTCAGCCGAACTGCTGGGTCTCATCATGGGCCTCGCGGGCTGTCGGCGCATCAACCGCGGGGGTCGAATCGAGGGCGAAACCTATCTTCCCAATCGTCGGTAGAGGGAAGCTATAAGCGATTTAATCAGGGTTGATAGCCGGCAAAACCCCAGGTGGCGTATCGTCCGTTAGGGTTGAATGCTTGAGTTCGCGTATTTTGCCGCGCTCATCGTCGCGCGGCTTGTCTTGTGCCATAATGACCCCGGAAGGGGGAGGCATGTCGAAGAGCAAAACCATAGGAATGCGGCCGGAGCATATTCGCTATGCGCTGGGCTACGGGAGCGCCAACGCTTGGGGCGTCATGATGCTGTATGCGCCTCTGCTCGGCTCCCTCGATCCGTCGCTGAGGGCGTCCCTTTCCATGCTGCCGGGGCTTGCCGTATGTCTCTGCTGCCTCTTCCTCTTTCGCCAAAGGCTGGCGTGCGCGGGCCGCACGCCGTTGGTGGCGGCTGCTTCGCTCTGCGCGAGCTTGGGCACGCTGTGCTGCACCTATCCCTCTCTGGTCGTATTGCCGGGCGCATTCGTTGGCGGCATGGTGCTCTCAGGGCTGTCGGTTATTATTCTCATCATGGCGTGGTTCGATACCTTCGCCCACATTGGTCCGCGTGGCATTATCGTGCTCTCGGGCTGCAGCATTGCGGTTGCGGCGCTCGAGTGCTGGGTGCTGATTCAGTGCGACGAGGCCCTGACCAGCGTGCTTGTGTCGCTGCTGCCCATGCTCTCGTTCGTGCTGCTGCCGCTTGGGCCTCACGGGAAACAGCGGCAGCGGGAGGCTGAGCGGCGGGCTGCCGGGATGCCCTCTGCGGGAACCGAAGCTGCCAAGGCGGCCTCTGCGGAAGCCGAAGCTGCTGGGCGCGGGCGGCTCGAGGTTGCCGGTTGCGGCCGGCCCGAGGTCGTCCCGCCGCGCATACCCGGCCTGCGCGATGTGTTGCTGGCCGCCGTGCCCCTGCGCACGTTGGCGGGCTTCGCCATCACGTTTTTCGTGCTCAGCTCCATTACCACTATCGTGGTCGGCCGCGCCGAGCCTACGCAGTTGGGTGTGCCGACGCTCGTCATCCCCCTCGCAGCGGCGCTCTTCTTCGTGGCCAGCGGGTTTTTCGCCCGTGGGAAGATCGATCCCTCTATCCTCTACAAAGTACTGCTGTGCGCCACGGCGGCCTTCGTTTTCTTCTCGTTCTACGTCGGCCGCGGCAACGGCGCCCTCACGCTATACGCCCACAACATCATCGAGGCCATGGCCTGGGTTGTGCTGGCTCTGGGTGCGAAGAAGACCCCCGTTGCGCCCTATCTGGTTTTCGCGGTGGGCTGGATTGCGGAATGCGTCGGCAAGACCTTGGGCCAGCTGACGGTGCCCCTGCTTGCCAGCGACCCGCTCGTCCTCATGGCCGTCGTCGCCATGCTGGTGCTTCTGGGCGTGGGATTCGCCTTTAGCGAGGGCTACCATCTCCTCGATATCGACGAGGATGGGGGAGAGGTCGCCGCGCCCCGCCGCCCTGCTTCCTGCGACGGCGTGCCCTCTGAGGGGTCTGGCGATTCGCGTCTGTCGGGCGACGATGAGGTGCGTGGACGCGCTGGGGTCAGCTATGCAGAAGGCGGCTCGGCGCATCCTCCCGCGGCTCGGCGAACCGAGGGTGCCGCCAGCGTGAACTCGTGCGATAGCGTGGGCGACGGAGCGCCGACGGAGGAAGCCTCCGACCTCGGTGCGCCGACCGCGATTGGAAAGCCCGACCTGTATGCCGCTTTCTGTGCGGAGTACGACCTCTCGCCCCGCGAAAGCGAGGTCTTTCGCCTGTGGGTAACGGGTCATGGTCTGAAGTACATCCAGAACGCTCTGTTCGTTTCGGAGTCCACGGTGAAGTCGCACCTGCGCAGCATCTACCGCAAATGCGACACCCACAACCGCGACGAGATCATCGCCCTCTTCGAACGCGAGGTGCCGACTCTCGTGTAGCGACCGCATGCGCGCATGTCGTGGTCGCAAAAGCGGGGATGTATAAGGAAATTGAGGGCAATTATCAGTGCAAAGGCGGTTTTCTGGCCTAAATTCGGAAGATGTCTATGCTTTTGCGTTTCGAAGCCATATAAATCATGCGTTTTATGACCCAAAATCACCCAACGGGCTTAAAAAGGCATATATATCGTGCGTTTTCTGGCCAGGAGCGAGGGCTTGGGCGTGATGCTGTGCTCTCTCGTGTTGACTGGTACGTCCGCTACTCGTAGCCCATGGCGGCCAGCTGGTCCTCGTCCAGGCCGAAGTAGTGGCCCAGCTCGTGGATGACGGTCTTCCCGATCTCCTCAACGATTTCCTCGCGGCTTTCGAAGCAGCGCTCGTGCGGGCCCTTGAACACGGTGATAACGTCGGGAATGTCGTCGTCGTAGCCGTTTGCGCGTTCCACGATGGAAAGCCCGTCGAACAGCCCCAGCAAGTCGTCGGGTAGCGCATCGCCTTCCGCCTCGGACCCTCCGAGGACGGCATCGGCGCTTGCGCCATCGTCCCAACCGCCGTCGTAGCCCAGGTGGTAGGCGCTCGGCTCCTCTTCCCAGACGACGGCCACGTTCTCCAGAGCCTCCAGGAACTGCGGGGGCATCGCGTCAAGGGCCTCCTCGATGGCGGCTTCGAACTCCTCGTCGGTCATGCGGTACATGGCGCTCCCTTCAGCAGCACGTTTTCGCTCCATTGTAGCGTCCGCAAGCCCCGGCATCGTTGAAGTATTTGTGCGAAGCGAGCCGCGGCCTCGGGCTTTGTGCTACCATTGCCCGCGCACAAAGGAGCGCTTCACGGGGGACAGCTGACCAGCTTGGTTCGTCGCGTCGCTCAAGAGACAGGCAGCGGCAAGCATTACTTGCCCGACCCAACGGAGGAATGCATGAAGATTTTGGGCATGGGAGTTCCCGAGCTCCTTATCATCCTGGTCGTCATTCTGCTCATCTTCGGCCCGAAGAACCTGCCCAAACTCGGCAGCGCTCTGGGCAAGACGGTGAAGAACCTGCGCGACGGCATGGGCGCGGGCGAGAAGGAGGTCGAGGAAGCCGCTGACGACGAGGTCGTCGAAGTGGTGGAAGAGGTCGTGGAAGAGCCGACCCCGGCCCCGAAGAAGACCGTGAAGAAGGTCGTGAAGAAGAAGGCCGAGTAGCTCGCTCGCTCCTTCCCATACCAAGGTAAGACGTGGTGCGCCCGCCGGATCGTGCGGGCGCACCACCAGTGTATAAAGAGAGAAAACGGACACATCATGGCAAACGAGAACTACGTACTGACCGAAGAGGGCAAGAAGAAGCTGGAAGAGGAGCTCCACTACCTGGAGACCGAGAAGCGCGCCGAGATCGGCGAGCGCATCAAGGTGGCCCGCGAGTTCGGCGACATCTCTGAGAACTCTGAGTACGACGATGCGAAAAACGAGCAGGGCATGATGGAGGCGCGTATCGCCGAGATCAGCCGCATTCTGTCCGAGGCCACCGTGGTGAACGCCCCGAAGCGCTCCAGCAAGGTGAACATCGGCTCTACCGTGACCGTCGATATGAACGGCCGCGAGCGCGTGTTTACCATCGTGGGCGGTGCCGAGTCCGATGCCGCCGAGGGCAAGATTTCCAACGAGTCGCCCGTGGGCCAGGCGCTGCTTGGCTGCAAGAAGGGCGACGAGGTGGTTACGACCGGCCCCACCGGTCGCGACATCAAGCTGACCGTCATCAAGATCGAGCACTAGGAGTCCGGTATGGCCGAAGCGGTTGAAATCATCGAAGACGACCCCATCGAGGTGCGCAAGGCGAAGCGCGAGGCGCTCATCGCTGCGGGCGTGGACCCCTACGGGCACTCCATCAAGCGCAGCCACACGGTGGGCGAGCTGAACGAGCGCTACGCGCATCTGGAGGACGGCGAGTCCACCGAGGACGAGGTGCTCATCGCCGGCCGCATCATGGCCAAGCGCGTGCAGGGCAAGATCGCTTTCCTGGAGCTGCGCGAGTCTGGCTGCGACATCCAGCTGTTCTGCCGTATTAACGCGCTCGGCGAGGAGGCCTTTGCGGCGCTGTGCGACTTGGACGTGGGCGACTGGATTGCCGTTTCCGGCACCATGATGCGCACGAAGCGCGGCCAGCTGTCTGTGGCGGTAGACTCTTTCGAGCTTATGAGCAAGTCGTTGCGTCCTCTGCCCGAGAAGTTCCACGGCCTCACGGACAAGGAGACACGCTATCGCCAGCGCTATGTGGACCTGGTCATGAACCCCGAGGTGCGCACCACCTTCGAGCGCCGCTTCAAGATCGTGTCGGCCATCCGCCGCTACATGGAGGACGCCGGCTTCTACGAGGTTGAGACGCCGTTTCTGCACGCCATCATCGGCGGTGCGAACGCGAAGCCCTTCATCACGCACTTCAACGCGCTCGATCGCGATTACTACCTGCGCATTGCCACCGAGCTGCCGCTGAAGCGCCTGCTCGTGGGCGGCTTCGAGAAGGTGTTCGAAATCGGCCGCCAGTTCCGCAACGAGGGCATGGACCCGTACCACAACCCCGAGTTCACCACCATGGAGGCCTACGCTGCCTTCAGCGACCTAAATGGCATGATGGACCTTACTGAGGGCTGCATCAAGGCTGCGGCCGAGGCGGCCTGCGGCGGCCTTCAGATCGAGTACCAGGGTACGCCGGTGGATCTGTCGGGCACGTGGCGCCGCGCTTCTATGATGGAGCTCGCCACCGAGCATGCCGGCGAGGAAGTGTCTTTCGACCGCACCCGCGAGGAGCTCGTGGCCATTCTGGAGAAGAACGGGGGCCATGCGGAAGCGGCTTGGGGTAAGGGCAAGCTCATTTCCGAGATCTTCGAGGCCGTGGCCGAGGAGAAGCTCATCCAGCCTACCTTTGTCATCGACCACCCGCTGGAGATTTCCCCGCTGGCCAAGAAGGATCCGGAGAACCCCGAGCTCACCCAGCGTTTCGAGCTGTTCATTCTGGGCCACGAGTATGCCAACGCCTTCACCGAACTGAACGACCCGGTGGATCAGGCCGAGCGCTTCCGCGCCCAGGTGGCTGCCAAGGATATGGGCGACGACGAGGCCATGGGCTACGACGCCGACTACATCCGCGCGCTCGAGTACGGCATGCCGCCGGCGGGCGGTGTGGGTATCGGCATCGACCGTTTGGTCATGCTGCTGGCTGACGCGCCGAGCATCCGCGACGTGCTGCTGTTCCCCCACATGAAGGACGAGGCCCCCGTGGCCGGCAAGGGCGCCGAGGCGGCTGCCCCCGCCGCTGCGGCCACGGCTTCCGCTGCGCCTGCTGCCGAGGCCCCTGCGGCTCCCATCGATTTCTCCAACGTGGTCATTGAGCCCCTGTTTGAAGACGAGGTGGACTTCGACACCTTTAGCAAGTCGGACTTCCGCGCCGTGAAGGTGAAGGAGTGCGTTGCCGTGCCGAAGAGCAAGAAGCTGCTCCAGTTCACGCTGGACGACGGCACCGGCACCGACCGCACCATCCTCTCGGGTATTCACGCCTACTACGAGCCCGAGGAGCTGGTGGGCCGCACGCTCATCGCCATCACGAATCTGCCGCCGCGCAAGATGATGGGTATCGATTCCTGCGGCATGATCATCAGCGCCGTGCACGAGGTGCCGGGCGAGGACGGCGAGCCCGAGGAGCGCCTGAACCTGCTGATGGTGGACGACCGCATTCCCGCTGGAGCCAAGCTGTACTAGGCGATCAGTTACCAACTTACTTACGGATGGGCCCGTGCTGAGGAGTGCGGGCCTATCCGTTTCTAGAATAGGGGTCAATAGGAGAAAGCGAGGCGCGAAGCGGCGCAGCTGGTCTGGAGTGAGAGGGGGTGCGCAGTCATGGAGAGCGACGATAAGAACGAGCGGGACGAAGAGCGCGAGCGTCATCGCGAGCGCGTTGAGCGATTCCGTCGCCGCCTCAAGGTGTCCCGCGCCCCCGAGATCAAGCGTCAGACGTTCTACGCGTTGGAGAACCTGCGCAAGGCGAACTGGCCGGCGAAGATCGTAGGCGGTGCGCTGTTCACACTCATCTTGCTGAATGCCGTGGTGGTGTTCTTCTCTACTCAACCGGGGCTCGATCCAGTGGCGGCCAGCGTCATCCAGGGTTTTTACCGCTTCTCCACGGTGTGCTTCTGCTTGGAGTACCTCGCGCGCATCTGGATTGCCGACTTGGCCTACGGCGACTGCTCGCCGGCCCGGGCGCGGCTGCGCTACATCTTCTCGCCTTGGGGCGTTATCGACCTTTTGTCGTTCGGCCCCAACATGGTGGCATGGTTTTTCCCCATCACGCCGCAGCTGCAAGACGTTATCAGCGTGGTGCGTCTCGTACGTCTCGTGAAGATATCCCGCTACATGCGTGGTCTGCGTACCATCGGGCGCGTCATAGCGAAGCACTACCATGAGATCGTGGCGGCGTTTCTGGTCATTGCCATGCTCGTGGTGGTGTCCAGCGTGGTCATGTACGAGATAGAGCACCCGGCTCAGCCCGACAAGTTCAACAACCTGCTGTCGGGCGTGTACTGGGCGGTGACCACCGTCACCGGCACCGGCTACGGCGATTTAGTGCCCATCACCCCGGCCGGGCGCATCGTAGGCTCGGTCATCATGTTCCTCTCGGTGGCGCTCGTGGCCATCCCCGGAGGCATCTTCTCGGCAGGTTTCGTGGCCGAGTTCCAGAATGCGAACCTGCGTAAGATCGAACGTGATGTGCGCCGCGAAGATGCCCGCCAGGACGGCCGCGACGAGGAGGAGCGGGCCGTCGTCGAGGAAGCCGAGAAAGAGGCGCCCGCGCAAGAGGGCGACAGCACTTCGGATGGTGACGTCGCGCAGAAGGGCGGCCCCGCGGATGGCGGCGGCGCCGGGCAGGAGGGCGGCCCTGCGGATGGCGGCGCGCCCGCGCAGGACGCCGCCCCTCACAACGTGCCCACAAAATAGGGGCTTCGGGCTCTTCGGTTTAGCAATTCGGCTAGGTGAGTGCTAAACTGCTCGGGAACTATATTCCGTGCCCGGCACACCCGAGATCGTGAGAGAGTATCTGCAGGCGGGCACCAACCAAGGAACGAGGAAGCATGTCATTCGAGAAATTCACGGACAAAGCCCGCAAGGTGCTTGTCCTGGCTCAGGATGAGGCGCGCGCCCTCCATCAGCCCTATGTGGGCACCGAGCACATCCTGCTCGGCCTCATCCAGGAGAAGGACGGCCTGGCGGCCCAGGCGCTCGATCGCCTGAACGTCACCTACGACGGCGTGGTGCAGGCCATCCGCCAAGTGGTCACCATCGACGAGGACGCCGATGTGTCCGGTCATCTGTCGTTCACGCCGCGTGTGAAGCGCGTGCTGGAGAACTCGCTGCGCGAGGCCATGCAGATGGGCCAGTCCTACATCTCCACCGAGCACCTGCTGCTCGGCATCGTGCGCGAAGGGGAGGGCACCGGTCTCGAGGTGTTGGGACGGCTGGGCGTGACTGGCGACGACGTGCGCGGCGCTCTGAACGATTTGGTGGGCCAGTCGCCCGTGTACGCGGGCCGCACCGGCTTTGACGGCCCCGCGTCGTCGGACTCCATGCTCACCGAGTTCGGCACCGACCTGACCAAGAAGGCCCGCGAGGGCAAGCTTGACCCGGTCATCGGCCGCGCGGCGGAAATCGAGCGTGTCATGCAGATCCTGTCGCGCCGCCAGAAGAACAACCCCCTCATCCTGGGCGAGCCCGGCGTGGGCAAGACGGCCATCGCCGAGGGCCTGGCCCAGCTCATCGTGAGCAACCAGGTGCCTGACATTCTGCGCGGCAAGCGCCTTATCACGCTGGACGTGTCGGCGCTCGTGGCGGGTTCGAAGTACCGCGGCGAGTTCGAGGAGCGCCTGAAGAAGGTCATCAAAGAGGTTATGGAAGCCGGTGATGTGCTGCTGTTCATCGACGAGATCCATACCATCATCGGCGCTGGCTCGGCCGAGGGTTCCATCGACGCGGCCGCCATCCTGAAGCCTCCGCTGTCGCGCGGCGAGATCCAGATCATCGGAGCCACCACGCTTGAGGAGTACCGCAAGCATCTGGAGAAGGACTCGGCCCTGGAGCGTCGCTTCCAGCCCATCACCATCAACGAGCCCAACGAAGAGCAGGCCGTGCGCATCATGGAGGGCCTGCGCGACAAGTACGAGGCGCACCACGGCGTGCACTTCACCGACGAGGCCCTGACCGCCGCCGTGCAGCTGGCGAACCGCTACATCCAGGATCGCTATCTGCCCGACAAGGCCATCGACGTCATGGACGAGGCCGGCGCCCGCATGCGCATCCGCAACATGACGCTGCCCAAGGAGCTGCGCGATCTGGACGAGAAGCTGCGCAAGATCCGCTCCGAGAAGGACAAGGCCATCGGCGATCAGAACTTTGAGCGCGCCGCCGAGCTGCGCGACGAGGAAGAGGCCCTGAAGAAGGAGCGCGAGGAAGCCGAGAAGCAGTGGGAGGAGGACACCTCCAAGACCGTGCAGCAGGTAACCGTGGAGGACATCGCCGATGTGGTGTCCATGTCCACCGGCGTGCCCGTGAGCAACCTCACCGAGGCTGAGACCGAGAAACTGCTGCGCATGGAGGGCGTGCTGCATGAGCGCGTCATCGGCCAGGACGAGGCCGTAACCGCGCTGTCCAAGGCCATCCGCCGCTCCCGCTCGGGTCTGAAGGACCCGAAGCGTCCTGCCGGCTCGTTCATCTTCCTGGGCCCCTCGGGCGTGGGCAAGACCGAGCTCGCCAAATCGCTCGCCGAGTTCCTCTTCAACTCCGAGGACGCGCTTCTGTCCTTCGACATGTCCGAGTACATGGAGAAGCACACGGTGTCGCGCCTGGTGGGCTCGCCTCCGGGCTACGTGGGCTTCGACGAGGGCGGCCAGCTCACCAAGGCCGTGCGCCAGCGTCCCTACTCGGTGGTGCTGTTCGACGAGATCGAGAAGGCGCACCCGGATGTGTTCAACATTCTCCTCCAGATCCTGGAGGAGGGGCGCCTTACCGACGCTCAGGGTCGCACCGTGGACTTCCGCAACACCGTCATCATCATGACGTCGAACGTGGGCGCTCGCGACATCACGACCACGACCACGCTCGGTTTCTCCAACTCGGGCCAGAACGGGCTTTCCGACAAGGAGATCAAGAGCCGCGTCATGCACGAGCTGAAGAATGCGTTCCGCCCCGAGTTCCTGAACCGTATCGATGAGATCATCGTGTTCAAGAGCCTCACCGAGGACGAGATCGTGCAGATTGTGGACCTCATGGTTGCCGAGCTGCGCGAGCGCATGATCGCCCAGAACATGACCATCAACCTGGACGAGGCGGCGAAGAAGCTCGTGGCCAAGGAGGGCACCGACACCGCCTTCGGCGCGCGTCCTTTGCGCCGCGCCATTCAGCGCCTTTTGGAGGACCCGCTGTCCGAGCAGATTCTGGAGGGCCGCTGGACTTCCGGCTCGGTGGTGGATGTCACCGTTTCCGAGGACGGCGAGGAGCTGGTGTTCAACGAGGGCACGGGCAGCATTCCCGCGCCCCGCAAGCGCGACTCCATCGCGCGCGATGCCGAGCTTCTGCTCACGAACTACGATCTGGGCCGCGCCGGTCTCGGCAGCGGCTCGGGCGTGGGCGCCCCCGCCGGCTCCGTCGCTGGCGGCGAGTAAGCGCTGAGGCGGGGACGCCTTACCCAGTAGGGTGTTCCCATTCTTATGCTAGGTGTAACGGGGAGGTCCTGCGGGACCTCCCTTTTCTCTGTGATGTCGGAGCCAGGTGCCATGCCGGCGAGGGTCCTGGTTTTTTCGCCGGAGAGTGCGTTGCAGTCTTGCCGTCGGGCGATAGAGGCGTGGCGACGGGGATGGGCGGCCGTATAATGGGTGGTCACGTTACGGAAAGAGAGAGTGCCCCCATGCAAAGCGTCGCCCAGCTGTTCGCCCCGCGTTCGATTCCCTTCTCGGTGGAGATGTTTCCGCCAAAGGGGTCGCTTACCATTGAGTCCGCCCGCGAGGTGGTGGGCGGCATGGCGCTGGCACGGCCCGACTTCATCTCGGTCACCTGCTCGGCCGGCGGCAGCGGCAACGGCAATCACACTGTTGATGTGGCCGCGCTCATCCAAAACGAGGCGAATATCCCCGCAGTGGCGCATCTCACCTGCGTGAACTCCACGCGTGCGACGGTGGAGGCGGCTATCACGGCCATGAAGGAGGCTGGTATTGGCACGGTGCTCGCTCTGCGCGGCGACAAGGTGCCGGGTGCCGCGGCGGGCGATTTCAACCACGGTGCCGATCTCATTCCGCTTCTGAAGGATGCCGGTTTCTGCGTGGGCGCGGCGGCTTACCCCGAGGGACACATCGACTGTCTCGATCTGGACGAGGATGTACGCTACCTGCGTGCGAAGCAGGACGCCGGCGCCGACTTCTTCGTCACCCAGCTGTTCTTCGACAACGCCGACTTCTACCGCTTCCGCGAGCGCGCTCTGGCCGCCGGCGTCACGCGGCCCATCGCCTGCGGCGTCATGCCGTTTCTGGGGAAGTCGCAGATCCAGCGCATGGTATTCCTCTGTGGCAGCTCGTTGCCGTCGCCTATTGTGAAGCTGCTGGCCAAGTACGAGGACGATCCGGCCGCCCTGCGCCAGGCGGGCGTGGAATATGCCTGCCGCCAACTGGTGGATTTGGCTCGCAACCAGGTGGACGGCGTGCACGTGTACTCCATGAACCATCCCGACATCGCCCAGGCTGCTGCCCGGGCCCTCGCCGACGCGGGCTTCCGCGGCTAGACGGGGAGGGCGATGATGGGGGAGCGTGGCGAGCGGCCTGGGTGCAGCGTGAGCCTGCGGGCGCAAGAGCCCGCGGGGGCTGAATCGCGGCCGGTTCGACCTGTGGGCGCGGAAGAGCCCGCAGCCCCGGATGGTCCTTTGGCTAGCGAGGGGCGTCCGTGCGCGCTGGCCGCCTCGGTGAAGCGCCGCGAGGCCTGGGCGTTTCTGGGGTGCCGTGGCCAGGCGGTGGGCGACGAGCTGGCCGCCCGCTTGGAAGAGGCCGCCGCCCTGTGCGAGCGCGAGCTTGCGCCCCGCGGCGTGTTCCGCGTGTTCCCCATGTCTACCACAGATGGGGGTGTTGCGGTGGAGGGCACGGGCCTGGTGCTTCCCGGCGACTCCATCGCGCGGCATCTGCGCGGCTGCGATAGGGCGGCGCTTCTGGCCGTCACCCTGGGGGCGGCCAGCGAGATGGTGCTGCGCCGCGAGGCCGCCGTAAGCGCTACGGGCGGCATGCTCGTCGATGCCTGCGCCTCGTCGCTCGTGGAGCAGGCGGCCGGCGTGCTGAACGAGGCCGTGGACGCGGCCGCCGCCCGGTGCGGGCGCGGGGCCACCTGGCGGTTCAGCCCGGGCTACGGCGACCTGCCCCTCACGGTGCAGGGGCCCTTCCTGGAGGCATTGGATGCCGGCCGTGCGCTGGGAATCACGCTCACGGCGGCGAACATGCTCGTGCCCTCGAAGAGCATCACGGCCATTGTCGGATTCCGCGACCCCGCCCTGCGGGGGAAGTGAAAGGGAGAAAGCCATGGGATGTAAGCGCGATGTGCGCATAGCCAACGATCACTTGCGGCGGGTGCTCGCCCGCGAGGACTTCCTGCTTTTCGACGGCGGCATGGGCACGCTTGTGCAGGAGGCGGGCCTCGCGTCGGTTCACGAGAATCCCGACCTGCTGAACCTCACGCACCCCGATGAGGTTGCGGCCATCCAGCGCCGCTACGTGGAAGCCGGGGCTCAGTGCATCACCACCAACACCTTCGGGTCGAATCGCCTGAAGCTGGAAGGAGCCGGCGCCACGGTGGCCGAGGTGTACGCGGCCGCTGCCCAGGTGGCGCGCGCGGCCGGGGCGCCGCTCGTGGCCGGCGACATCGGGCCCACCGGCGCTCTGCTCGCGCCTCTGGGGTCGCTTTCCTTCGATGACGCCTACGACATCTTCGCCGAGCAGGCCCGCGCGGCCGAGGCAGCCGGGTGCGACCTCATCGTAGTGGAGACCATGACCGATCTTCTGGAAGCGAAGGCCGCGGTGCTGGCCGCCGTGGAGCAGACCGCGCTGCCGGTGTTCTCCACCATGAGCTTCGGCGAGGACGGTCGCACCTTCCTCGGCACCACGCCGGCCATCGCGGCGTCCACGCTGTCGGCCCTGGGCGCGGCGGCTGTGGGCCTCAACTGCTCGCTCGGCCCCGACGAGCTGGCGCCCCTGGCCGCCGAGGCCGCGCCCTTTGCTCGAGGGCTGCTCATGGCGCAGCCCAACGCGGGCCTGCCGCGCGTGGAGGACGGCCGCACCGTGTTCGATGTGGGGCCCGACGAGTTCGCCCGGGCCATGGAACCCATTCTTGACGCGGGCGCCACCGTGGTGGGCGGCTGCTGCGGCACGACGCCGGCGCACATCGCCGCCTTGGCCCGGCTGCTGCGCGAGCGGCGATGCGGCGCGCCCGCCTACGCGCCGGCCTTCACGGTAACGAGCGCCCAGGCCATGACGAGCCTGCCGGCCGGCGAGGCGCAGGTGGCCGTTATCGGCGAGCGCATCAACCCCACGGGGAAGAAGAAGCTGCGCGCCGCCATCCAGGCTGGCGACTTCGACTACCTGGTGGGCGAGGCCGTGGCCCAGGTGCGGGCCGGGGCCGACATCTTGGACGTGAACGTGGGCGTGCCCGGCATCGACGAGCCGGCTGTGCTGCTGCGCGCCGTGGAAACGCTGCAGGCCACCTGTCCCGTGCCCCTCCAGCTTGATTCTGCCGATCCCGCCGCTATTGAGGCGGCTGCGCGCCGCTATGCGGGGCGCCCCATGGTGAACTCCGTGAACGGAAAGGCGGCGAATTTGGCGGCGGTGCTGCCCGTGGTGGCGCGCTACGGCTGCACAGTGGTGGGTCTCACCCTGGACGAGGACGGCATCCCGCCCACAGCCGAGGGGCGCCTCGCCATCGCGCGGCGCATCGTGGACGCCGCCGAGGCGCACGGCATCCCCCGCGAGGACGTGGCCATCGACTGCTTGGTCATGGCCGCTGCCACGAACCAGGCCGAGGTGCGCGAGATTCTGCGGGCGGTGACGCTGTGCAAGCAGGAGCTGGGCGTGCGCACCGTGCTCGGCGTGTCGAATGTGAGCTTCGGGCTGCCAGCACGGCCGCTTGTGAACTCGGTGTTTTTGGCAGCTGCCTTCGGGGCCGGGCTCGATATGCCTATCCTGAACCCGCTCTCGGCCCGCTATACCGACACGGTAGCCACCTTCCGCGTGCTGAACGGCCAGGATGCAGGGGCCATGGCGTTCTTGGAAGGTTACGCCGCCGCGATCGACCCCTACGACGGCCCGGCCGCCTCGGGTGACGCCGTCTCTCCGGGCGCTGCGGCGCCAGGCGCCTCCGCCGCAGTTGCCGATGGGTGTCCCGTGGCCGTGACCGAGGCTTTCGCCGACGACGCCGAGGCTGTGCGCGCCATGGTGTCGCTCGTGCTGCAGGGGCGCCACGCTCCCATGGCCGCTGCCACGGCCGACCTGCTTGAGCGCCACGACGGCATCGCCATTATCAACGACGTGTTCGTGCCGGTGCTCGACGAGGTGGGCCGCCGCTACGACACGGGCGCTTTCTTCCTGCCCCAGCTTATGGCCGCCGCCGAGGCCGTGAAGGCCGGCTTCGATGTCATTCGCGCTCAAACCGCCGACGCCGCGCCCGGTGCTGCCACCTCTGCGGCCGACGGTGAGCGCGCCATCATCGTGGCCACCGTGGAGGGCGACATCCACGACATCGGCAAGAACATCGTGAAGATGCTGCTGGAGAACTACGGCTTCCCCGTCATCGATCTCGGCCGCGACGTGGCGCCTGAAGCGGTGCTCGCCGCCGTGCAGGACACCGGCGCGCGCCTCGTGGGGCTCTCGGCGCTCATGACCACCACGGTGGGCGCCATGGAGCGCACCATCGCGCTCGTGCACGAGGCGTGCCCCGAGGTGGCGCTCATGGTGGGCGGCGCGGTGGTCACCGAGGAGTTCGCCCGCTCCATCGGCGCCGACTTCTACGCCAAGGACGCCGCCGAGTCGGCGCGCATTGCCACGGCGTTCTTCAGCTGACGACCTGCGTCTTCGCGCGTCTTTGCACTATACTAGGAAAAGACACGTACCACGACGCACCCCGAGGGGGATGTTATGACCAAGATCGTCGACCCGATTTTCGAGTCGTCCGTGCTACAGGAGCCCGCGCTTCTCGGCGATGACCTCGATTTCGACGCCCTGACCTGCCCGCTTCTGCAACTGCAGGGCAAGGTGGACAAGAATCCGCAGACCGCGGCCATCATTCTGGCCGGCGGCACGGGCGAGCGCTTCGGCAAGGAGGGCGGCAAGCAGCTGGTGGAAATCGCCGGCAAGCCCATTCTCACCTGGTCGGCCGAGGCCTTCGACGCCGTGGGCGATGTGGGCCTCATCGTCATCGTGTGCCCCGAGGATCGCATGCGCGAGTACTTGGCACGGGCCATCGATCCGTTTCCCTTCGTCACGCCGGTGGTGCTGGCGCCCTCGGGCTCCATCCGCCAGGAGTCGGCGTTCTCGGGGTTGGAAATGGTCGGCGAGGAATACGAGTACGTGGTGCTGCACGACGGCGCCCGCCCGCTCGTGTCGCCTGATCTCATCGAGCACACCATCAACACCGTGAAGGGCAACTTCGATGCCGACGGCGCCGTGGTGGCGCACCCGGCGGTGGACACGCTGAAGGTGGTGGAGGACGGCGTCATCGTTGGCACCCCCGATCGCAGCGTGTTCTGGAACGCGCAGACGCCCCAGGTGTTCCGCGCCGGCATTTACCGCCGTGCCCATGCCTCGGCGCTCTCCGATGGCTTCGTGGGCACCGACGACTCGTCGCTCATCGAGCGCTTGGGCGGCCGCGTGCTCGTGGTGGAGGGCAAGCGCGACAACATCAAGCTCACGGTGCCGGAAGACTACGTGCTTCTGGCCAGCGCCGTGCGCACCATGCTGCTGAATTCGGAACACCGATAGGGGATGGGAATGGATATTCGCAACCTGCGCACGGGCCTGGGGATGGATGTGCATGCCTTCGCTGAAGGCCGCAAGCTCATCTTGGGCGGGGTGGATATTCCGCACCACCAGGGACTTTTGGGCCATTCCGATGCCGATGTGCTCGCCCATGCCATATCCGACGCGCTTCTCGGCGCGGTGCGCGGGGGCGACATCGGCAAGCTCTTCCCCGACACCGACCCGGCCTACAAGGATGCCAACTCGCTGAAGTTGCTGGCCGAGGTGGCCTCCTTCGTGCGCGAGCAGGGTTTTGAGATCATCGACGTGGACAGCGTCATCGCCGCCCAGGCACCGAAGCTCTCGCCCTACCGCGATGCCATGCGCGAGAACCTGGCGGCAGCCATGGGCGTGCCCGTGGAGAGCGTTGGCGTGAAGGCCACCACCACCGAGCACTTGGGCCACGAGGGCCGCGAGGAGGGCATTACTGCCTACGCCATCTGCCTCGTGTGTCGCGAGGGGTAAGAGCCGCGCTGCGATTCAGTGAGTCGCCTTCAGAAACGCTTATAACTTCCGAGCCGCCGCGCTTTGCGAATTGTTCGTTGTTCGCGGGCCACATCTTGTTCCGCGAAGTGGCTGCTGTGGCTTGGGGCCCAGCCGTGCTGCCAAAAATTTCTCCCGAGCATCGCACATTTTCCGCACCCCAAGCGTATTACCCTTGAAAGGCCTTTTACGGAAGGCGGGGACCGAGTGGCAGGCTAGCGGCCGCGCGATCCCGCCGACCATGTGGACAAGAGGGAAGTTTCGTGGATAACCGCCAGTTCAGATTAATCGTCGATGCCTACGGCGACATGGTGTACCGCATCGCGCTCAACCAGACGCGGCGCGCCGCCGATGCCGACGATATCGTGCAGACGGTGTTCCTGAAGCTGTATGAGAAGCCGCCCACGTGGCTTGCCGCCGGAGCAAGCGTGCCGCCCGCAAGCGACGAGCGGCTGCGTGCCTGGCTCATCCGCGTCGCGGCGAACGAGTGCAAGAGCCTGTGGCGCTCGGTGTGGCGCCGACGTGTAGAAGTGCGCGAGGTGCGCGACGACGAGCCGCCTCCTTTCGAGGAGCCCGCGTTCTCGGAACCGGCGCACGAAGCGCTCTACGCGGCGCTCGGCGAGCTGCCCGAGAAGTGCCGCATCGTGGTGCACCTGTTCTATTTCGAGGACATGGGCACGCGCGAGATCGCCGCGACGCTGGGCATCAAGGAGCCCACGGTACGCACCCGACTTGTCCGTGCAAGGAAACTACTCAAGCAATCGTTGAAGGAGGCGTGGGGCGATGAGCAACCAGAGCCGCTACCGGGCCATGATGGGCGAGGTCCATGCCTCTGCTGATCTGATCGGAAAGGTAAAGGGCATTCCCATGGAGAAGACGAAGAAGCGCGGCGTTGCGTTGCGCCTTGCCACGGCGACGTGCGCAGGCCTGCTCGGTGTGTTCGTGGTGACCAACGGCGTGTGCTATGCCGCCACGGGCGAGACCTGGGTGGAGAAGGCCACCGTGTGGGTGAACGGCGAGCCGGTGGAAATGGATGTGCAGATGACCCAGGACGGCGATGTCACGGTTGGCACGGTCGAGTACACCGTGGAAGATGCCGATGGCGCCGGTGGCGATGTTGCGGTCACTATGTCGGCGGAAGGCGGCGACTTCAGCGGCACCACCTACGAGATTAGGGACTATGCCGCCGAGGGCGCCGGCGCATCGAGCGCGGCGGGTGCCATGGTACTGGAATCCGATGACGGCCACGTGCTGCTCGCCCCGGGCGACGGCTCTGAGGTCGAGCCCATCGATATCACCGACCAGCTAGCCGCCAAGGGCGCCGCGACGGGCACCTACGAGGCGGGCGGCACCACCTACGTTTACCAGGTGAGCGGTGAGACGGGCAGCTGGAACGTGAGCGTGGAGGCCGAGGGGGATGCGGCTGCCGAGGTCGCGCCGGCCGCCAGCGTGGAGGCGCAGTAGAGTTCCCACGCGCTCTTATCGGTTCGGCTATAATCTCCTGCATCCGGGCAGGCTCCGGGTGCGGGAGATTTTTTTGCGGGAAGGAAGCGAATATGGCGAAGCAGGTGGAGCAGATGTTCAACCATGCGGTGGTGCGCCTGCGCGAGGGGCAGAGCGCGCTCGACACGCTGCACGAGCATCGCGAGGAGCTGGCGAACCAGATGCTCGCGCGGCTCGCCGGCAGTGATGAGTTCGCCGCCATGCTCGAGCGCAACTTCGCGCCGTATCGCCGCCTCATGACCTACTACGAGTGCGCCATGATGGAGGTGGAAACCAAGTTCCGTGTGCTAGACGCCGAGTTCGGACTGCAGCACGACCGCAACCCCATCGAGTCCATCAAGTCGCGCCTGAAGAGCACCGACTCCCTAGCGAAGAAGCTCGTGCGCAAGGGCTTCCCCATGTCGGTTGATTCCATCGAGCAGAATATCTTCGATGTGGCCGGCGTACGCGTGGTGTGCACCTTCCCCGAGGACATGTTCTCGCTAGCCGAGTCGCTACTCGCCCAAGACGACGTGCGGCTCATCGAGCGCCGCGACTACGTAGCCGCTCCGAAGCCGAGCGGGTATCGCAGCCTGCACCTCATCATCGAGGTGCCCATCTTCCTGGAGCACGAGAAGCGCCATGTGAAGGTGGAGGTGCAGCTGCGCACCATATCCATGAACTTCTGGGCATCGCTTGAGCACCAGCTGCGGTACAAGAAGAGCCTCGCCGAAGACGATGCCGCCGCCGTGGCCGCCGAGCTGGCCGATCTAGCCGATGCCGCCGCCGACCTGGATGCCCGCATGCAGGCCCTGCGCAACTACCTCGACAACGGGGAGGGGAAAGCGGGTGCGAGGGCCGATGCTGTGGAAGCGCGGCCCGAGACTGCGGCCAGCTGATCCAAGCCCGCGGACTGGAGGGGCGACTCCCCCGAAGTCCATCGACCTTCGCTGATCGCGTGACGGGGGTCCTGCGCGGCGCGGGTTGCGCTACAATGGCTCTCATTCTGATTTAGCGCCCAAAGGAGCCTTTCATGATCAAGCTGTACGACACGCGCCTGCGCCAGAAAGTCGATTTCGAGCCGGTGGAGCCGGGGAAGGTCTCCATGTACGTGTGCGGTCCCACGGTGTACAACCGCATCCACATCGGCAACGCCCGCACGTTCATCTCCTTCGACATGATTCGCCGCTACCTGGCTTGGCGCGGCTTCGACGTCACCTTCGTGCAGAACGTGACCGACGTCGATGACAAGATCATCAAGCGCGCCGGCGAGGAGGGCCGCACTGCCGCCGAGGTGGCCGAGGAGTACACGCGCCTGTTCATTGAGGACATGCGTGCGGCCGGTGTGCAGGATCCGGACATCCGCCCGAAGGCCACCGAGGAGATCGACACCATGATCGCGCTCATCGAGCGCCTCATCGAGCGCGGACATGCCTATGCCTCCGACGGCGATGTGTACTTCGACGTGCGCTCCTACCCGGGCTACGGACAGCTTTCGGGTCGCGATGTTGACGAGGCTGAAAGCGGCCATCGCGAGCTGCGCGCCGACGGTCAGGGCCTGGAAGAGCGCAAGCGCGACGAGCTGGACTTCGCCCTGTGGAAGGCCGCCAAGCCCGGCGAACCGGCGTGGGAATCGCCCTGGGGCGAGGGACGCCCCGGTTGGCATATCGAGTGCTCGGCTATGTCCGAGAAGTACTTGGGGCTGCCCTTCGATATTCACGGCGGCGGGGCCGACTTGGTGTTCCCGCACCACGAGAACGAGCGCGCCCAGTCCGAGTGCGCTTGCGACAGCACGTTCGCCAACTACTGGATGCACTCCGGCATGCTGCAGATCGCCAACGCCGAGACCGGCGAGACCGAGAAGATGTCGAAGTCGCTGAACAACTTCCTGCTGTTGCATGAGGTGCTGGAACAGGTGCGCCCGGCGGCCCTGCGCATGCTCATGCTGCAGAGCCACTATCGCAGTCCGCTTGTGTTCGGCGAGCAGCGCGTGGCTGAGGCCGATGCGGCGCTAACGCGTATCGAGAACGCCGTGAAGGCGCTCGATTGGCTGCTGGAGACGGGTACGCCCCGCGGTGAGGCGGCCCTCTCGCCTGAAGATCCCGCGGCCGAGCTCGCTGCCACGCTGGACGCTGCCGCCCTCACTGATCGCATCGCCGTTTTGCGCGACAGCTTCGCCGCAGCCATGGACGACGACTTCAACGCGCCGGCGGCCCTCGGCGAGGTCTTCTCCTTCGTGAGCGATGTGAACGCGCTTGTGGCCGACGTGGAAACCCTCACGGCCGAGGAGGCTGCGGCGGGGCGTGCGGCCCGTGACGTTATCGTGGAGCTGATGGACGTGCTCGGCATCGACGTGACGGCCGCCGAGGCGGGCGAGGCCTATCCGGTTGAGGTGGTGGCCCTGGCCGCCGACCTGGCCGGCTACGACGGCGACGACCCCGAGATCGCCGTGGCTCATCTGCTGGAGGCTCGTGCCACTGCCCGCAAGGAGAAGAATTGGGCCGTGGCCGACGGCGTGCGCGACGGCCTGGCCGGTTTGGGCTTCACCATTGAGGACACCCCCCAGGGCGCCCGCGTGAGTTACGAGGGGTAGGGTAGTGACTCACCGCTCGTCGGAGATGACGGATACCTTGATTCGCTCGGACAGTCCTCGCTTTGTGAAACAGTCCACTGGACTGTTTCAGTCGCTGCGGAACTCGCTCGGTCAAGGCATCCGGCATCTCCTCTACATTCAATTTTTGTTGTAATGCCGGCCAATCGAAACATATCCATGGAGCTTCTCGCGCCAGCTGGTGGGATGGAGCAGTTGCGGGCCGCGGTGCTGTTCGGGGCCGATGCGGTGTACCTGGCGGCCGACAAGTTCGGCATGCGCGCCCGGGCGGCGAACTTCCGCATGGAAGAGATTCCCGCGGCAGTGGCCTTCGCCCACGCCCACGGCGTGAAGGTGCACGTCACCTGCAACATTCTCATGCACCCCGACGATATTGACGGGCTGCCGGAGTACTTCCGCGCGCTCGATGCGGCCGGGGTCGACGCTCTCATCATCGGCGACTTGGGCGCCTTCGCCGTGGCCGGCGAGGTTGCGCCGCGCATCGAGCGCCATGTGAGCACCCAGGCTTCCGTGGCCAACGCCCCGGCGGCGCGGGTGTGGCATTCCCTGGGCGCCAAGCGCGTGGTGTGCGCCCGCGAGATGTCGCTTGCCGACATCGCCCGCCTGCGCCAGGACGCGCCGCCTGATCTGGAGATCGAGGCCTTCGCCCACGGCGCCATGTGCATGGCCGTCTCGGGCCGCTGCCTCATCAGCAGCTACCTCACGGGCCGTTCGGGCAACAAGGGCCACTGCACCCAGCCCTGCCGTTGGAGCTACCAGCTCGGTACGGCGGGGGAGGGCGCACGCGGCGCGCACGAGCCGCTCGAGAGCATCGCGCCGACAGAATTCCTCCTGGAAGAAGAGAAGCGCCCCGGCGAGTTCTTCCCCATCGAAGAGGACGATCGCGGCACCTTCATCATGAACGCCAAGGATATGAACATGCTCGCCTACCTGCGCGATCTGGCCGAGGCGGGCGTCGATTCCATCAAAATCGAGGGTCGCAACAAGAAGGCCTTCTACGTGGCCAGCGTGGTGGGCGCCTATCGCCGCGTGCTCGACGGCGAGCCGGGCGAGGCCGTAGCCGACGAGCTTTTGGCCGTGTCCCACCGCCCCTATGGCACTGGCTTCTACTTCGAAGAAGCCGAGCAGGCCCCGGCCTACGACGGCTACGAGCAGGAGACCATGCACATGGCCGACATCGTCGCCTGCGAGGGTGGCTACCTGTACTTGCTGTGCCGCAACCGTTTCGCGGAGGGCGACGAGCTGGAAATCCTCGCACCTCACGAGCCGGCCCGCACGATCACCGTGCGCGACCTGCACTGGCTTAACACCTTCGGGCCGGATGTCCACGATGAGGACGCGCCCGCCACGGTGGAAGAGGCCCTGGCTCGTGCTACCGCCGCCGACTGGGAGGCTGCCGCGGCGGCCAACCGCTCATGCAACCTGTACCGTATGTGCGCAGATGCCCCTGTGGTCCCGGGCGCGTTTCTGCGCAAACGCGCCTTCCGCCGCTCCGCCCGCCATGGCAGTTAGGGGAACGCTATGATCACCGTCGGCGACGTTATGAATATGAGGGCCTTCGACCGCATCTGGCTGGCGGCGCCCTGCGAGGGAGCTGCCGCTCGCGAGGTGACGGGCGTGGGCACGCTCGACCACGAGCCGTTCACGGGCGCCTACGACCTGTTCGCGAACGGCGAGTTCATCTTCACCACGCTCGGCTTCGCTGCTGTGCATCCCGAACTGGCCGAGCAGGCGCTCTTGGAGCTCATCGAGCGCGATGTGGCCGCCATCGCCGTGAAGCCGGTGGCGCTGAAGGCTCTTCCCGATAAGGTGGCCGCGGCCTCGGCGGCTCGCGGTGTGCCGGTGCTCTTCTACGAGGGCCGCTACATGGAGCGCGTCATTGCCGATCTCATGAACGCTTTGGACGACGACGCCGCGGAATGGGAACGCACGAGCCTCATCGACTCCATACTCGCCTCGTCCGACGAGCAGGCGGTACGTGCCACGTTCTTCGCTATCGCCGGCGTAACCGGCGCCACCATTCAGTGCATGGCCGTGCGTGCCGTGACCGACGACGACGCATCGCTGCGGGCGCTGCAGCGGGTTTTGGAGGGGGTGCTCGCGAACTACGGCGAGCGCTGGGGCGACGTTGAGCGTACTTTCGTGTGCCGCTATCGCGGGATGCTGCTAGGGTTCGTATCGTTCCGAAGGCCCCCGCTGAAGGCCATAGCCATCTCCGACGCCGACTTGGCGAAGTGCATCGCCACGGCAGGCCCGCTCGTATGCGGCATCAGCCAGGAGGTGAGCCTGGGAGAGGGCGATCTGGCCGTGCGCCAGGCCATGGCCGCCCTGCACACCGCCGAAATGGAGGACGCCGGCATCGTGCGCTGGTCCACCCTGCGCTTCGACGCTTTCCGCGCCGCCGCCAAGAGCGACCGTCTCTATGTGCGCTCGGCCGATCTGCTGCGCTCGCTGCTGTTCGACTACGATGCCGAGCACGGCAGCGACCTCGGCGCCACGGCCGAGGCGTTCGCCGCCTCGTTCGGGGAGGTGAGCCGCACCGCCGAGGCGCTGTTCCAGCACCCGAATACCGTGCGCTACCGCCTGCGGAAGATCAAGGACGTCCTCGGTGTACCCGATGCCGGCGATCGCGAGTTGGCGGTCCTGCTTACGCTGGTGTATCTGGTGTAGCACCTGCATCGAGTCGGCCGGCGCCCCGCATGCGCGCGGCCTCGCCGGCGATCTCGCGGCCCTTTCCGCTGCGCGCGGAGCGGCAGCTCGGTTCATCTCGCGCTTTGCTCCGCGGACTTTTGTTGTGCAACTGCACAACAAAAGGGAGCCATCTTCATCCGAACGACCAAAGGCTGGCCTTTCCCGTGCGCCTAAACTAGGCGACGTCGAAAGGAGATCGCCATGAAACTGTTCAACGACCAGGCCGCGGCCGCTGTCGCCGCCCTCGATTCCGCCGACGCCGCTTACTGCGCCAAGCTGGAACAGCGCTTTGCAAATATGGGCATCAGCTCAAAAGTTGCTTCCGATGCCGTCGTCTCGCTCGTCGAGGCCGACGCCGTGCCCCAACCGGGTTTCTGGGCCGCGCTGCCCAGCGCCTTCAAGGGGCTCTTCCCGAAGAAGTCCGCAACCGTTGTTGCTGCTTCCGATACGTTCGCTCCCGCTCAAGAGGCTCTGGCGTAGGCGTGCCGGTTGCACCAGCGCCTTCCGGGAGATTTCCCCGAACGTAAAGAGACCCCGCGAGCTGGCAGGCTGCGGGGTCTCATAGTAAGTGGGGGTAGGAGAGGCTAGTCCTCAACCTCGACGAGCTCGATGTCGAAGTTCAGATCCTTGCCTGCCAGCTCATGGTTCATGTCGAAGGTGACGATGCCGTCCTCGATGGACTCCACGAACACGGGGAAGGGCTGGCCGCCCGGGCCCGTCATGTACACGGTCTGGCCGACGGGCAGCTGGTCGCCGTTGGGAATCTGGTCCACGGGCACCTTCTGCACCATCTCGTCGCTGCGCTCGCCATAGGCCTCGGCGGCGGGGATGTGCACGGTCTTCTTCTCGCCCACGGCCATGTCCTCCACGGCGGCGTCGAAGCCGGGGATCATCTGGCCGGCCATGCAGGTGAACTCGATGGGCTCACCGCGATCTACCGAAGAATCGAACTTGGTGCCGTCGTCCAGCGTGCCGGTGTAGTGCACCTTGACCTTCTTGCCTTTGTTGCTCATTGCGAGCTCCTTTCCAAAAGATGTGCGTTCCAGTCTAACGGAAGGGTGCGCTCGGGGCGGGGAAGGGCTGTCAACCTGCTCCAAGTTGTCACAAACGGCGTTTTTTGCTGTACATTTCTCCTGGTTTTGGCCAGAATGGAAAACAGCGTTTGAGCAGGAAATATGTCGGGTAATGCCTGGTCATAGCGCTGACCAAAAGCTTGAGAAATGTACAGCCTTCGATGGCCTGGAGCGGCGAAACCTCGTTTTTCCGCCACAGGGCCGCTTAGTGGGGGTATGATGGAACGGCAACGGAAAAGCTAATCTTTGTGCATGTGCTCAAGAAAGGCAATGTCACGGAGAAGGCCTGGCTGGGATGCGGGTGCTACCCGCGCACCTGTCGGATACGAGGGAAGGGAAGTCGCTATGACCTACCGAGCTGGAGTTGTGGGAGCTGCTGGGTTCGCCGGCATCGAGTTGGTGCGCATCCTGGCGCGCCATCCCGAGTTCGAGCTTGTGGCCGCCACGTCCGATGCACTGGCCGGTACGCCGATCGCCCAGGTGTACCCGGCGTTCACCGGCGTGACCGACCTTGCCTTCTCTACCCACGAGGGTACCGATTTCGGTTCCTGCGACGTGGTGTTTCTGGCAGTGCCCCACAAGGCCGCCATGGGCATGGCCCCCGATCTTCTGGCTGCTGGCGCTACGGTGATCGATCTTTCGGCCGACTTCCGCCTGAAGGACCCGGCCATCTACGAGCAGTGGTACGCGCCGCACACTGCCCCCGACCTTTTGGCTCAGGCCGCCTTCGGGCTGCCCGAGCTTACCGGCGACGAGCTGGCCGCCGCGGCCGCGCGTCGAGCGGCGGGCGAGGCCGTGCTCGTGGGCTGCGCTGGCTGTTATCCCACGGCCACGTCGCTGGCGGCGGCGCCGGCCATCCGCGCGGGGCTCGTGGATGCCGCGGCACCCGTGGTGGCCGACGCGGTATCTGGCGTGACGGGCGCGGGCAAGAAGGCCACTGAGCGTACGCACTTCTGCTTCGCGAACGAAAATATGGAGGCCTACGGTGTGGGCACTCATCGCCACACCCCTGAGATCGAGCAGATCTTGGGGCTTCGGGGCCGCCTCGTGTTCACCCCGCATCTGGCACCGCTCAACCGCGGTCTGCTCTCCACGGTAACGCTGCCGCTGGCCTCGGGCGTTAAGACCCCCACCACCGAAGAGCTCGTGGAAATCTACCGCGGCTTCTACGAGACGAGTCCGCTCGTGTCCGTCATGGATGCCGGTGTGCAGCCCCGTACGGCGTCGGTGGCGGGCACCTGCCGCGCTCAGGTGGGCGTGGCCGTGCATCCTGCGGGCGTCATCGTGGCCACGGGCGCCATCGACAATTTGGGTAAGGGCGCGGCCGGCCAGGGCGTGCAGTGCGCCAACATCGTGTTCGGGCTGCCTGAAACTTGCGGCTTGGAAGAAATCGCAAACCCCGTGTAGAAAGAGAGCTGGGACGCCTTACCGGGTATGCTGTCCCACTTCTGCAGAAGTGGGACAGCATACCCGGTAAGGCGTCCCACCGAGAAAGGGAAGCAGCTTATGAGTGATTTCGCGAACCTGACGTTTGACCCGGACGGAAGCCCTGCCTCGGCGCTGGGCTTTTCCGCCATCGGCGTGCACGCGGGCTTCAGGCCCGATCCCGAGCGGCTCGACATGGCGCTCGTGGTGGCCGACGAGCCCTGCGCGGCGGCGGCCACCTTCACCACCAACGTGTTCTGCGCCGCGCCCGTGCGGGTGTCCCGCGAGCATTTGGACGAGGGCGCGCCCGGATGTCCCGCCTACGGCTGCGCTCGCGCCGTAGTTATCAATTCCGGCATCGCCAACGCCGCCACCGGCGAGCGCGGCATGCAGGCGGCCCGCGAGACCTGCGAGATCGTAGGCGAGGCGGTGGGATGCCCCGCTGCCGAGGTGCTTGTAGCCTCCACGGGCGTCATCGGCCAGCACCTGCGCCTCGAGCCCTTCGCCACGGGCGTGCCGGCGGCCCTTGCGGCTGTGGCCGCGGCCGACTCGCCCGAGGAGCGTGCCGCTCAGGGCCTTACGGCGGCCCGGGCCATCATGACCACCGACACGTGCCCCAAGCACGGTTCGATCACCTTCGAGGGCGATGCCATCGGGTATCCGGGTGTTACCTTTACCGTGGGCGGCATGGCCAAGGGCGCCGGCATGATCATGCCGAACATGGCTACCATGATCGCCGTCATCACCACCGATGCGCCCGTTGCCGCGCCTGATCTGTCGGCGGCGCTCACCGCGTCGGTGAACAAGAGCTTCAACAAGGTCACGGTGGACTCTGATACCTCTACCAACGACACCTGCTTCGCCCTGGCTTCGGGTGCCGCGGCTCCCGCCGGCCCCGCCTTCGCGCCTGGCACTCCGGCCATGGCCGCCTTCCAGGATGCGCTCGACACACTCACCACTACGCTTGCTCGCGCCATGGCCGCCGACGGCGAGGGGGCCACGCGCCTCATCACCGTCACGGTGCGCGGGGCCGCCACGGCCGACGATGCCGATGCCGCCGCCCGCACGGTGGCGAACTCGCCGCTCGTGAAGACGGCCGTCTACGGTCACGATGCCAACTGGGGCCGTGTTGCCGCCGCCCTCGGACGATCCGGCGCGCGGTTCAACCAGGAAGACGTCGACATCGATATACTGGGGCTGCCCGTGTGCCGCGCCGGCCTCGTGGTCGACTTCGATGAGGAAGAGGCGCTGCGCCGCTTCGAGGAGCCCGAGGTGGCCATCGAGGTGGACCTGCATGCGGGGGAGGAATCCACCACGCTGTGGACCTGCGATTTCTCCCATGAGTACGTGACGATCAACGGAGATTACCGCTCATGAAGTACGCCAGCGAAGTTCGCGCCGACGGCCCTTCCAGCACCGCCGGCAAAATCCTCTACGAGGCGATGCCCTGGATCAAGCAGGTCACGGGCAAGACCATCGTCATCAAGTACGGCGGCTCGGCCATGGAGAACCCCGAGCTTGCCGCCGAGGTTATGGCCGATATCGTGCTCCTGAAGATCATCGGCATCAACCCGGTGCTCGTGCACGGTGGCGGTAAGGCCATCAACCGTGTGTTCGACCAGTTCAACCTTCCCGTGGAATTTATCGACGGCCAGCGCGTGACCACCGAGGAGGCCATGGGGCTTGTGCGCATGGTGCTGACCGGCGAGGTGAACCAGCAGCTGGTAGAGGCCATGAACGCTCATGGCAACATGGGTGTGGGCGTCTCGGGCACCGATGCCGGCGTCATTGTGGCCGAGCAGGCCGACCCGCGGCTGGGTCGGGTGGGGAAGATCACCCGCATCAACACCCCGCTCATCGAGGACTTGGTGGCTGACGACTACATCCCCATCATCGCCTCTATCGCCATCGGCGAGGACGGCGGTTGCTACAACGTGAACGCCGACATCGCCGCCGGGCATATCGCCGCGGCCATCGGGGCTCACAAGATCATCTTTCTCACCGATGTTGATGGTCTCTATGAGAACTATCCCGACCCGGCCTCTCTCATCGCCGAGATGTCCCTCGGCGAGGCCGAGGCCATGGTGCGCGGCGACAAGCTGGCCTCGGGCATGATCCCCAAGCTCGCCAGCTGCGTGCGCGCTCTGGAGTCGGGCGTGAGCGGCGCCCATATCATCAACGGGAAGGTGCCCCACGCCCTTCTGCTGGAGATGCTTACCGACTCCGGCATGGGCACTATGGTCACCGGCCTCGCATCCGCCCAGTTCCTGAACTTGTCTCCCGTGGGCAAGTTCGCCGCCAAGCTTATCGAGAACCGCTAGGAGGAAACCATGACCCTCGCCCGAGAAAAGGCCCTGGAATCCGAGTACGTTATGGGCACGTTTGCCCGCAAGCCCGTGGAATTCGTTGAGGGGCACGGCATGATGCTCGTTGACGATACCGGCAAGGAATACCTCGACTTCCTGTCCGGCATCGGCGTATGCAGCCTCGGCCATTGCCATCCCTCTATTGTGGCTGCCGTGAGCGAGCAGGCCGCCAAGCTCATCCACGTGAGCAACTACTATTACATCGAGCATCGCGGAGAAGTGGCCCAGCTGCTGTCGAGCATGCTGAACGCCGAGGTGGAAGATGAGCATCCCGAGGTGTGGAAGACCTTCTTTGCCAATTCCGGCGCCGAGGCCAACGAGTGCGCCATCAAGCTGGCTCGCCTGTATGGCCGCCGTCGCACCGAGGCCGCCGGCAAAGATCCCGAGCTGGCCCCGCGTCTCATCGTCACCCTGGCGAAGAGCTTCCACGGCCGCACGCTGGCGACGCTGGCTGCTACGGCCCAGCCGGCCAAGCAGGAGGCTTTCCAGCCGCTGCCTGCTGGCTTCACCGCCACGCCCATCAACGACGTGGAGGCCTTAGAGCAGCTGTTCACCACTCAGGGCGATCGCATCTGCGCCGTGATGATCGAGTGCATCCAGGGCGAGAGCGGCGTGCATCCCTGTACCGACGAGTTCATCGGTGCCATTCGCCGGCTCACCGCTGAGCATGGCGCGCTCATGATCTGCGATGAGGTGCAGAGCGGCATCTTCCGCACGGGCCTGCCCTTCGGTTTCCAGAACTTCGGCGTTGAGCCCGATATCGTCACCATGGCCAAGGGCATCGCCTCCGGCATCGTGGCTGGAGCTTGCGCGGCCCGCGCCTCCATCGCCGACACCTTCGCGCCAGGCGACCACGGCACCACTTTCGGCGGCTCCAACATCGCTATGGCCGCTGCTCATACGACGCTCACCACCTTGCTTGCTCCCGGCGAGGGCGCGCGTATTCAGAAGGTGGGCGAATATATGCGCGAGCGCTTGGCGACCTTGCCCCATGTGCAGGAGGTGCGCGGGTACGGCCTCATGAACGGCATCGATCTTACCCATGAAGCGCCGGCTGCGCCTGATGTGGTGGCCGCGGGCTTGGAAGCGGGTCTCGTGCTGAATGCCACTGGCCCTCATACGTTGCGTTTCCTGCCTCCGCTTATCTGCACCGAGACTGAGGTGGATGTGCTCGTGGAGAAGCTGCGCGAACTGCTGTAGAATCTGCTCGAATAGCAAGACCTGTGGGCGTCGCTGCACAAAAGCAAGCGACGCTCTTTTTTATCTCTCAATGATTTACCAGGTAAAGGCTATCATTTTTTGTGCACTTGCATAGCGCTATGCACAACGAAAATTCTGCCGTTTCCGAAAAATTTTCTGAATTATGGGTTGACGGCTCAGCAATTCAGGGCATAATACCGCCAACGCATCGGCCGAGGGCACCGCGCCCCATAACTCGGACGGCCGAGCGGCAACGAGAGGAAATCACCCGTGACGCACGGAACCGCACATATCGCGAACGCCGCCGGCTCTGCCGCGGCTGCTTTGTGCGTGCCCTCTCCCATCTTTACCACGGCCATCGCCGACCGACGCCGACGTAGCTGCGGTCTGCGACGCCGACGCGCGTAACGCAGACGAACGCGCGGGGGTTCTCCCCGCGGTCCGTCTCCTTTTCCGACGGACCGAATCCGGGCCGTCCGGGCCCGCGAGAACAGCTGTGGTATCTTCATCCGCCTTTTCTTAAATCGCGCCTTTGCGAACCGGGCATTCCCGTACCTGTGGCATAACGCCCCTTCGTGAAAGGCCCCATCATGACCTCGAACACTCAGTACACTCAGTACACCGCCATCGGCTCGAGCCTCGCCGACGTCTCGCACGTCTCCTCCCTCCACGACGCTCCGCAGCTTTCCTCCCAGCCCGGTCCGGGCGAGAAGGAGCGGGTGGTGCTTGCCTACTCCGGTGGTCTTGACACCTCGGTCTGCATCAAGTGGCTCCAAGAGGAATACAACCTCGATGTCGTCGCCGTGGTGGGCGATCTCGGCCAGGAGCACGATGGCCTGGAGGCTGTGAAGGCCAAGGCGCTCGCCACCGGCGCTATCGGGTGCGCGGTGGTAGACATGCGGCAGTCCTTCGCCAGCGAGTATCTGGCTTGTGCGCTCGCGGCCAACGCCATGTACGAGAACAAGTATCCCCTCGTGAGCGCCTTGTCGCGCCCGCTCATTGCCAAGCATCTCGTGGCCGTGGCCCATCAGTTCGGGGCCAAGTACGTGGCCCACGGCTGCACGGGTAAGGGCAACGACCAGGTGCGCTTCGAATCCTCTGTGCTCATGCTGGATCCCGCGCTTCAGATCCTCTCGCCCGTGCGCGACTGGGATCTGGGCTGCCGGGCCGATGAGATAGCCTGGGCCGCGGCTCACAATGTGCCGGTGAAAGCCACGGCCGAGGCGCCTTATTCCATCGACGACAACCTGTGGGGCCGGGCCATCGAGTGCGGCGTGCTGGAAGACCCCTGGTGCGAGCCGCCGGCGGACATTTACACTATGACCGTCGATCCCATCGAGGCGCCCGATGCGCCCACCTATGTGGAAATCGGCTTCGAGGCCGGCGTGCCCTGCGCCCTGAACGGCGAGACGATGCCCTTCCTCGAGATCATTTACGCCCTGAACGACATCGTCGGCGGTAACGGCTTCGGGCGCATCGACATGGTGGAGAACCGGCTCGTGGGCGTGAAGAGCCGCGAGTGCTACGAGGCGCCGGCGGCCCTCACCCTCATCCAGGCCCATAAGGCGCTCGAGGACCTGTGCCTGGAGCGGGGCGTGTTGCACCACAAACTCGGCATCGAACAGGCTTGGGCCGACCAGGTGTACAACGGCCTGTGGTTCTCGCCGCTGAAGGAGGCCTTCGACGCCTTCATCGCCCACACCCAGCAGTGCGTAACGGGCACGGTGAAGCTGAAGCTGTATAAGGGCAGCTGCACCGTAGTGGGCCGCAAGAGCCTCTTCTCACTTTACGATTTCGGCTTGGCCACCTACGATGCCGACGATGCTTTTGATCACCAGGCGGCCAAGGGCTTCATCGACATCCACAGCCTGTCCTGCAAGGTGTGGGCGGAAAACCGGCTCGCCAACGATGCCCGCATGCCTGCCTTCGCTGAGGTTGACGCCACCAATGCCGCTTACCAGGCCGTGGTGGAAGAGGCCGAGGACATCATCGAGCACGCCGACGCCGTCGTCGCCTAGGGCGCGGGTTTCAACTATCAGCAAGGAGCAATCATGGCACTCTGGTCGGGAAGATTCACCGAAGGCGCCGATGCCTTCACGCAGCAGTTCGGGGCGTCGCTGCCCGTCGATGTGCGCCTTTATGCGCAGGACATTGCCGGATCGATGGCCCATGCGTCAATGCTGGCGGCCCAGGGCGTCATCAGCGCTGAGGACGCGCAGGCGATCGCCGAGGGTCTGAGCGGCATCAAGGCCGATATCGAGTCGGGCGCCCTTACCTTCGACGTGCAGCAGAGCGAGGATATTCATATGGCCATTGAATCCGAGCTCACGGCGCGCATCGGCGATGCCGGGGCACGGCTGCACACGGGCCGCTCGCGCAACGACCAAGTGGCCACCGACACGCGCCTGTGCGCGAAGCAGCGCGCGACCGATCTCATGGCTGCTAACGTGGCCCTGCGCGAGGCGCTTGTGGCCCAAGCCGAGGAGCATTTCGACGTGATTTTGCCGGGCTACACCCACCTGCAGCACGCTCAGCCGGTGCTGCTTGCGCATCATTTGCTCGCCTATGTGCACATGCTCGCCCGTGACTATACGCGTCTTGCCGCCGCTCGCGATGCCGCCGATGCGTGCCCGCTGGGAGCAGCGGCCTTGGCCGGGACCACCTATCCGCTCGACCGGTTCGCAACTGCACGGGCCCTCGGCTTCGCGCAGCCTGTTCCCAACTCGCTCGATGCCGTGTCCGATCGCGATTTTCTGCTCGATCTCATCTACGCCTGCAGCGTATCGTGCCTGCATCTGTCGCGTTTGTGCGAGGAACTTATCCTGTGGTCTACCGTCGAGTTCGGGTTCATCACGCTCTCGGATGCTTACGCCACGGGCTCGTCCATAATGCCGCAGAAGAAGAACCCCGACTTCGCCGAGCTTATCCGCGGCAAGACCGGGCGTGTGGTGGGCGATCTGATGGCCCTGATGATGACGCTGAAGTCGTTACCTTTGGCCTACAACAAGGATCTGCAGGAAGACAAGCAGGGCGCCATGGACGCCGCCGACACCTTGGAGGACTGCTACGTGTGCGCCGCTGGCATGATCGCCACCATGATGGTGAACGCTGATGCCATGGCCGCCCAAGCGAAGAAGGGTTATCTGGCGGCTACCGATGTGGCCGACTACCTTGCCAAGAAGGGCTTGCCCTTCCGCCGGGCACACGAGGTGGTGGGACATCTGGTGCTCATGTGCGAGCAGCGGGGATGCGACCTGGAAGACCTCACTCTGGCCGATTTCCAAGCGGAAAGCGATCTGTTCGAGTCCGACATCGTGGAGTGCCTGAACCTGCCCGCCATCGTGGCCGCCCGCACCACCTACGGCGGCACCGGCCACGATGCCGTGCGCATCCAGCTGGCCGAGACCAAAGCGCGGTTGGAAGCCGACCACACGAAGCTGAATGGCGGTCTCGCGTAGTTGTAGAGAGGTTCAGAGCGGGGCGTCTCACGCTGGGCCCGGCGCGGGAAGGGGCGCTGGGCCCTCTATTGACGCGAGTTTAAGTCATCGATGAGGGTGTAAGTTGGGTTTAGATTGGTAAAACCCCAGTTCAGTGCGTTGTCTCCTCTGAAACTTTCTCGTGCAAAACCCTTGCGGGGGGGGGGTTCGTTTGCTAGGCTTGTCTCCGTTCGAGGAGACTGGACGGCCCCGGTTGATTGAGAGAAAAGAAACCGTGCGCACGTCCGAGACTGCCCAGGTTCTCGATCTTCAGTAGGAGCCGCCGCGCCCCCAGGCTGCGTGCGGCCGAGAAAGATGGAGAAAGGGGAGTGCATGAAGCTCTCTCACATCGGCAAGATCGCCCTGCCCCTGGCGCTCGCCGGCACCCTCGTGGCCGGCGTCCCCCTGGAGGCCCTTGCCTGCACCCAGGTATGGATGCCCGACTCTCTAACCGCCGAGAAGGGCGTATGGTATGCGGGACGGGCGGAGGACAGCTATCCTCGTGCTGTCAAACTGTTCGGCGTCGAGCCTGCGCACGCTAAGGGCTTCGTCTATCAGGGCAACGAGAACGGTGGTGGCGCCGAAGGCGGCAACTTCCAGTGGACTGCCCCGACCGACACCTATCGCTACACCTATGTGCGCGACCATGGCGATAACGGCTGGGAGGGCATGGACAATGCCTATTCAGCAGCCGGCATCAACGAGCATGGTGTTTCGTGTTCTGCTACGCTGAGCATCTACGCAAGTACGGAGACGCAGGGAGCCGACCCCAACGTGGATGAGGGCATCGGCGAATACAGCTACGTTGCCATCGCGCTCGGGCAGTCGAAAACGGCGCGTGAGGCAGTTGAGCTTCTCGGCTCACTTGTGAGCCAGTACGGCGCCTGCTCGTGTGACCAGGTCATCATCAGCGATGCCAAGCAGTCGTGGCTGCTGGCCGTTCTGTCTGGACATCAGTGGATTGCGTTCCAACTTCCCGAGGACAAAGCATCGGTTAACCCGAATATGGGAAGCCTGTTCTACGAAATTGATCTCGACAATCCGAATGTGCTGCACTCCGAGGGCATCGTTACCATGCCGGAAGAGCATGGCTTCCTCAAGACGTTCGAAAACGGAAAGCCGGATATCGCCCGCACGTACAGCCGTCTCAACGAGGGCAACGGACAGTTCTCGCGCTATGTCATCGGGCGCGCCTATTTCGATTCGCTTGCAGGGCTTGATTATACTGTAAACGAGAAGGGTTTCATTACGGGCGTTACCGACGCACCGCTGTTCTTCAAGCCCGGTCGCTCGGATTGGAGCACGTTCGACATGATTCGTTCGTTGGCGGCGCGGGCTGACAATGTAACAGGACTTGAAGCGAACGTTTCAACAGGTGTCACGGGCATTGGTCGTCAGGATTCGCTCGAGAGCCATGTGTTCGAGATCAAGCGCGGTTCCGATCCTCAGATTGCCACGGTGGAATGGCTGGCCCTGAATCGCGACGAGTTCTCGGTGGCAGTGCCTATCTTCGGTGCGCTTGTGACTGAGGCGAGCTGGCGCTATGGAGACCAGAGCATCGATCTGGCCCATCAGGGTGATGCCTATAATAGGGATAGTGTTGCTTTGGCGAAGCATGCAGGCGATTGGGATCAGTACATGCCTTATGTGATGATGGATCTCAACACGCTTGCCAATGCCAACAGGGACACTCTTGCTCCTGGTCTGCGTGCCTATCTTGATGCCCTGCAGAAGGAACTGATCGCTCAGAATGATCAGGTCGAAGCGGCTCTTCTGAAGGCCCCCAAGGGAGATCGTTCGGCTCTTGCTACCAAGGCTGCGGATGTTGCCACCGAAAAGACGTGGGAGCGTTGCTATAACGTGCTGCAGGAAGCCCGCGCTTACTTGAAGGGTGATAAGGCAAAGCCCTTCCAGGCGAGCGATTACAACGCGGCGACGAAGGGTCTCGTAACCCCGCTCGCGTATGCGTCTGAGACGCTGGCCACGCCCGACAAGCCCGCGACCCCCGACAAGCCCGCCACCCCCGCGGCGACGTCCATCGCCAAGGCGAAGGTGGCCACGACCAAGTCCAGCTACACCTACTCCGGCAAGGCCCTGAAGCCCAAGGTGACCGTGAGGCTCGGCGGCAAGACGCTGAAGGCGGGCACCGACTACACCGTGTCGTACAAGGCCAACAAGAACGTCGGCCGGGCCACCATCACGGTGGCGGGCAAGGGCGCCTACTCCGGTAAGGTGACGAAGGCCTTCAAGATCGTCCCCAAGAAGACCGGCGTGGCCAAGCTCGTCAAGGGCAAGAAGTCCTTCACGGTGAAGTGGAAGAGGCAGAAGGCCCAGGCCACCGGCTACCAGGTGCGCTTCTCCACCAAGAAGTCGATGAAGTCGGCCAAGATCAAGACCGTGAAGTCGGCCAAGAAGACCTCGCTCAAGGTGTCCAAGCTCAAGGGCAACAAGAAATACTACGTGCAGATCCGCACCTACAAGAAGGTGAAGGTGGGCGGCAAGACGACCACCTACTACTCCGGCTGGTCCACGGCCAAGGCCGTGAAGACCCGGAAGTAGCGACAAGGAGCCTCCCGGCCTGCGGCCGGACTCCCCTCGGCGCCGGGCTCTCGCGCCGGGACCGTCTGAAGGCTGGCGGCGGTCCCGGCGGGGAGGCTCGCTGTCCGGCAGGTTGTCTCACATAGGGCCCGGTGCAGGAAGGGGCGCCGGGCCCTTTCGGGGCTTTCCGGCGGAGCGATCCTGGCTGCGATTCCAGGCGGTGGCGGAGTTCGGGTTCGCCCCGCTGCCCGCCCTCTGTGCTTTTTCCCGAGAGGATGTGCTGACCCTGTGGCTTAAGACCCGCGATGCTAAAATACCGAATACCTATAACTGATGGAGGTATTCGTGGGTTCACGTGCAATGAAGGGCCGTAAAGGCACGAAAACGAAAAATAAAAAGGCCGTCGTTCTCGCCGTGCTCGGCGTGTTCGTCGCCTTCATGGCTGCTGGCGTGTTCGGTGTATACAGCCTATGCAACTCCTGGCTGGAAGATCTGCCCGACTACCAAAACGCCGATGCCTACAACACGGCGCAGCCGACCATGGTCTATGCGTCCGACGGAACCACGCTGCTAGCGGAATTCCAGCTGGAGAACCGCGAGCCGGTGGCTCTCGACCAGATCAGCGAGTACGTGCTCAAGGGCACGGTGGCCACTGAGGACGAGCGCTTCTACAGCCATGCCGGCGTCGACTACCTGGGTGTGGCCCGCGCCCTGGTGAACAACCTCATGGGCGGCCAGCTGGAGGGCGCCTCCACCATCACCCAGCAGTTCGTGCGCAACACCATCCTGTCTGACGAGATGCGCGACATTTCCTTCAAGCGCAAGATTCGCGAGATGTATATCTCCCAGAAGCTCGAGCAGCAGTACGAGAAGGACGAGATCCTGCTCATGTACTTGAACACGATCAACTACGGCTCGGGTGCCTATGGCATCGAGGCCGCCGCCGAGCGCTATTTCTCGAAGAACGCGAAAAATCTGACCATCAACGAGGCGGCCACGCTCGTGGGCATTCCCCAGTCGCCCACTTACAACAACCCCATCGACTACCCCGAGAACTGCCTAAAGCGTCGCAACGTGGTGCTCGACCGCATGGTCTCCAACGGGGTCATCACGGCCGAGGAGGCAGCTCAGGTGAAGGAGGAGCCTATCGAGCTTGATCCTTCCGAGCCCTCTACGACGGGCATTCTCGCTTATCCCTACTTCACCAGCTACGTGCGCAACCAGCTGACCGATCCTAACGGAAAGTACGCCTACTCCACTTCTGAGCTGTTCAAGGGCGGCCTGAAGGTCATCACAACCCTCGATATCGATGTGCAGAAGGCGGCGGAAGAGGCTGCCGCTAAAAAGGAGGAGGAAGCGGGCGATCCCTTCGAGGTGGCCATGGCCGTGGTCGATCCCGAGAATGGCTACATCGATGCGCTCGTGGGCGGTCACGACTACGAGAAATCTCAGGTGAACATGGCAACCGGCGAGGGCGGTGCGGGTCGTCAGGCTGGTTCTGCTTTCAAGTTGTTCACGCTGATGGCCTGCTTGAACGAGGGCATCGATCCCGATGTACTGGTGGATGCCGGCTATAAGGTCGATCTCGAGGGCGGCGAGCCAGTGTACAACAACGACCGAGCCGACTTCGGTACGCGCACCATCAAGAGCGCCTTCGGCCTGTCGTCGAACACCGCGTTCATCCGCCTGCTGCTCACCGTGGGTGTCGATAAGGTCATCGAGACGGCGAAGGCCATGGGCATCCAGGCCGATTTGCCTTCGGTGGCCGGCCTGACGCTGGGTATTGCATCGGTTACACCGCTTGAGATGGCCGATGCCTACGCCACGGTGGCCAACGGCGGCGTGCATTACGACGCCGAGTGCATCGTGAAGATCGAGGATCGCGAGGGCAAGGTGATTGTCGACAACACCGACCCGCAGGGTGAGCGCGTGTTCTCGAAGGAAGTGGCCCGTGCCGGCATCGACTGCATGGAGCTCGTCATCGACAATGGCACCGGCAAGGCCGCTCGCCCCTCAAACGGGCAGGAGGCCGGCGGCAAAACCGGCACCACCGAGAACAAGAAGGACAGCTGGTTCTGCGGCGTTACCCCTCAGTACTCCGTGGCCATTTGGCTGGGCGACCGTAGCGACTACTCGAAGGCTCAGTCGCCCTGGACGACGGCCGCCAGCGTGTTCGGCGATTTCATCGATAAGGTGATCTCCTCCGACGAGACGGAGCCGTTCTTCGAGGCCGAAAAGCCCGAGTACCAGAAGGACTACCGCGATGAGGAGAACCATATCGGCGGTTACTACTACAGCAGCAAAACCCCCAAGAAAGACGACGATACCACGGTGAATCCCAACACCGATCTCGATAATATCGGGGATCTGGGTGCCAACAACAACGGCGATGACGACGAGGGAGACGACGGCAACGAGGGCAACGAGGGCAACGGCAACAATGGTGAAGAGGGCGGAAACGAGCCAAAGCCCACGCCAGCTCCCACGCCCGAGCCCACGCCCGAGCCCACGCCCGAGCCCACGCCCGAACCGACCCCCGAGCCCACGCCCGAGCCCACGCCCGATCCTGGCGGCGATGGAGGAGGCGCGGCCCAATAACGTGGCCGTGGCTTAAATATTGCGATCCCGTGACAGCGGCCCCTTCGCCCGAAGGGGCTGCTATCATGGAACGCGAGCATTAGGCAGGCGCTTCCCTTGGGGCGCGCTCTGCGAACAGCGAAGAAACGAGCAGCGCCCTTGCGGCGCACGACGGGAGCCCATCCATGAAACGCAACCTTATCCGACTCATCGCCGCCGCTTGCGTTGCGGCTTTGCTTGCCGGAGCCCTTGCCGGTTGTATGTCGCCGAACACCGGTGCCACCGATCAGCAGCAGGCGAACCGCACCTACATGACCAAGGTGAACCAGGCCATGGAGGAGCTGAACAGCCGCCTTGGCGATTTCGATGACGCTGTGGCCCGCGGCGATGTGGTGACCATGCGTACTCAGGCCGACAATGCCTTCGTGGCTATCGACACGCTTGCCGCTATTGACACGCCCGATGCCATGAAGAGTCTCCAGAGCGGCTACGTCGACGGGTGCACCGCTCTCAAGGATGCCTTGAACGCCTACATCGATCTCTACACGGAAATCGACAGCGCCACCGAGGAGCACCCCTTCGACTATGGAGCCTACGACGAGCGCATCAAAGCTGTTCAGGACAAGTACAACGACGGTATCAACAAGCTGAAAGCCGCCGATGAAGAGGCATTGAAGCTGAACGAAGACTAATTCTGGTTCGAGTGTCCTGGCAGACACTCGAACTTATCGATGCTGCGCGGCTCTGTCGCGTTTCATCTGCCCCCTTGTTTTTGGCTCGGCGTGACCGAAGGTCACTTGGCCCAAAGGCGGGGCCGGCTGAAACGCGACAGAGCCGCTCGCTGATTTCCTTGGGCGAACCTGGGGTGAGGAGAGATAACGTGAAGAGAGTGGAACTGCTGGCTCCTGCCGGTAACGAGGCGGCGCTGCATGCTGCGGTGGCGGCCGGGGCTGATGCGGTGTATTTGGGCCTTGAGTCGTTCAACGCGCGCCGTGGGGCCGATAACTTCACCATCGAGACGCTGCGGGGCGCTTGCGAGTATGCCCACATGCGGGGCGTTTCCATCTATGTGACCATGAACACCGTCATTTTGCCTGGGGAAGTGACTGAGGCTCTGGAATGTGTGCGCCAGGCCTACCGCGCCGGTGCCGACGGCTTCATCGTGCAGGATATTGGCCTTGCGGCGGAAATCTCGCGCACGCTGCCCGAGGCGTCGCTGCACTTGTCCACCCAGATGAACACCCACAACCTTGCCGGCGTGCGCGCCGCGGCCCGCTTAGGCGCCGAGCGCATCACGCTAGCCCGCGAGCTCTCCCTTCCCGAGGTCGCACTTCTGTGTGCGGCAGCCGAAGAGGAGGGCATGGAGGTGGAGGTCTTCGCCCACGGCGCCATCTGCGTGTGCTACTCGGGTCAGTGCTTCATGTCCTCCATGATCGGCGGTCGTTCGGCCAACCGCGGCATGTGCGCTCAGGCGTGCCGCCTGCCCTACGAACTGCGCAATAGCGCGCTGCAGAAAGATCTTCCCTCCCCAGGCGATCATTTGCTCTCGCCGCAGGATCTGTGCACGGTGGACATGGTGCCCGCGCTGGTGGAGGCTGGCGTGGCCTCGCTTAAGATCGAGGGTCGCATGAAGTCCCCCGAGTACGTGTACGCTGTCACCGCCGTCTACCGCAAGGCACTCGACACCGCCCTTGCCTCCCTATCCGAGCAAGAAGCCGCTCCGCGCCATCCTGAGCGGAGCGCCGCAGGCGCGGAGTCGAAGGATCCCGAACCCGCTGTTACCGATACCGACCACGACCGTCTTACCGATGCGTTCTCGCGCGGCTTCACCACGGCCTACCTGGACGGCAAGCGCGGCAACGACATCATGAGCTATAAGCGTCCCAACAACCGGGGTTTGTTCCTCGGCCGGGTCGATGAAGTGCGCGACAACGCCGCCTTCCTCACAAGCGATCATATTCTGGCCGAGGGCGACGTCCTGGAGTTTTGGACGCGCAAGGGCAACGGCACGCTCACGCTGGGTCCTGTTCGCACCGACAAAAAGGGTCGCTATCATCTGCCGCTCGAGGGTAAAACGCGTACCGTGAAGGCCGGAGACCGCGTCTTCCGCGTGCGCAGCGCCGAGGCCTCCTTCGAGGACGATACTCGCGAGCCTCGCGTGCCCATCGTGGGTACCGCTGTGCTGCATATCGGCGAGCCGCTCAGCATCGAGTTCCGTGTTGCTACTGAGGCGGAGGTTCGCGAGATGCTTCCCGAGGAGCACGATGATGCGTCTCGCACCTCTCTTGCCGTCGTCCGTCGCTTGGCCGCCGCTTTCTCCGAGGACGGTCCCGTTGGCAGCGCGGAGGGTCTCGAGGTTGAGGCGGCCCGCACCCGCGCTGTCTCCTTCGACGATGTGGCCGCCCATATCGATCGCCTTGGCAACACCCCTTATCAGCTGGTGAACCTCACCATCGACATGGACGATAACGTGGGCATCGGCTTCTCTCAGCTCCATCATGTGCGCGCCGAGGCCCTCGATTGCCTGCAGCTTCTCATTCTCGCGGGGACTATCGAGCGTCCGCTGCCCCGCGTTGTTCCGCGCGAACCCGTGCCGGCGGCGCATCCCTCGGGCTGCCGCATTGCCGTCACAGTCACCAACCCTGCCTGCGCCCGAGCGGCCAAGCGGGCCGGCGCGCACCTCATTTATGTGCCCGCGCTCAACTATCGCCGCGGCGAGGCTGTCATTGCCGGTCAGCTGAACGCTGCTGCCGAGCAGGCAGGCTATCCCAAGGGCTGCATCCCCATCATGCCCGTGGTCGACCACGAGGCCGTCGGCTTCTCCCGCGAGGCCGCCGTGGCCTATGACGTGTGGAAATACGCCGCCGAGGGCAAACCCCTCATGGCCGAGAATCTTGCCAGTCTCCAGCGAGCTTCCGAAGAGGGCGCTCTTATCAGCGTGGGGCCCCATGTGCCGGTCACCAACGAGCTCTCGCTGCGTGCGGTAAGCGATTTCGGCGCCGAGCGCGTGTGGCTTTCACCCGAGCTTACCTTGCGCCAGATCGAGGATCTCGCCCACGAGGCTCCGGTGGAAATCGGCGTGCAGCTCATCGGTGCCACGGAGCTTATGGTCACCGAGCACTGCATGCTCATGAGTCAGGGTCCCTGCGACGAGCAATGCGCCGTCTGCCCGCGTCGCAAGAGCCCTCATTACTTGAAGGATCGCAAGGGTTTCGAGTTCCCGGTCGTCACCGACTGCTTCGGGCGCAGCCATCTGTACAACTCAGTGGAGTTGGACGTGGCTCCCTCCATGCCCGAGCTCATGGCCGCCGGCGTGTCGGCCTTCATGGTAGATGCCACTCTCATGAACGCCGAGGAGACGGCCCATGCTGTGGGTCGCGCCATCCGTGCGCTGCACGTGGCGCAGAACGACGGCAACTCCATCGCCAAGATGCCCAGCACCACCAGCGGCCATTTGTACCGGGGAGTGTCCTAGGAAAACCTCCCTGTGCTAGAATGCCCAGCACTTATATAAGTTAATGTGTTAGCAAGTTATATAAGATAGTACGTTATCGGTTCATACCTCGAGTGGAAAGCGAAGGCCCATGCTTACTCCCGAAGAGCAACTGCACATCATCAAGTCCGGCACGGCCCAGATCGTGCCCGAGGCGGCGCTTTTGGAGAAGCTCAAGCGCGGGGTGCCTCTGAACGCCAAGCTGGGCGTTGATCCCACGGCCCCCGATATCCATCTGGGCCATGCGGTGCCGCTGCGCAAGCTGCGTCAGTTCCAGGATCTTGGCCATCAGGTCACGCTTATCATCGGCGATGGCACGGCGCTTATCGGCGATCCTTCCGGCCGCAATTCCACGCGCCCCCAGCTCTCGCGCGAGCAAATCAAGGAGAACGCCCAGACTTACGTCGATCAGGCTTTCAAGATTCTCGATCCTGAGAAGACGGTTCTGCGCTATAACTCCGAGTGGATTCTCGATCTCGACATGGAGCACCTGCTCAAGCTCCTCGCCAACTTTACCGTGGCACGCATCCTGGAGCGCGACGACTTCCACAACCGCTACACGTCGGGCCAGTCCATCAGCCTGCACGAGTTCCTTTACCCGGTTATGCAGGCCTACGATTCGGTGGTCATCAAGGCCGATGTGGAACTCGGCGGTACCGACCAGCTGTTCAACCTGCTGGCAGGCCGCGAGCTTATGGAGAAGATGGGCATGGAGCCCCAGGTCTGCCTCACGCTGCCCCTGCTCGAGGGCACCGATGGCGTGAAGAAGATGTCGAAGAGCTACGGCAATTACATCGGGCTCACCGACGAGGCCTCCGACATGTTCGGCAAGGTCATGTCCATTCCCGATGAACTCATGGTGAAGTACTACCGCCTGGCTTCCACCGAAGACGTGGCTGCCATCGATGCGCTTGAAGCTGGCCTTGCTGCCGACGAGCTGCATCCCAACAAGGTGAAGCGCGCTTTGGCCCGCAACATCGTGGCCGCCTATCACGATGAGGTGGCTGCCGAGGCTGCCGAGGCCGACTTCGATCTCAAGTTCAAAGAGCACGGCTTCCCGGCCGATGCTCCCACTTTTGCTCCCGATCTCACTCCCAGTGAGGATGGCCTCGTGTACGTGGCGAAGATTCTCGTGGATGCCGGAGTGGCTCCGTCGGCTTCCGAGGCGCGTCGCCTCATCGACGGCGGCGGCGTGAAGGTGAACGGCGAGGCGCTCGCTCCCAAGTCCTACAATGTGGCGCCCGAGGTGCTCTCTGGCGCTGAAGTGCAGGTGGGCAAGAAGAAGTTCGTGCGTTTCGTCTAGGCGGCGAACCCGGTTTGCAAGCGCCGCCGGCACGAGCCCGCGGCGCTTTTTGTCTTGCTTTGAAATTTCTTGCAAGGATTGCCGGTTCTGAATCGTGTTATCAACAGAGACGGAAGAGAATCCAAGGAGGAACGAGCACCATGAAGACACCTACCCTCGCCATTGCCATCGCCTGTGTGGCGGCGCTCGCCGTGCCCGCTGTGGCCTTCGCTGCCCTTGCGCCGAGCCCGATGCCCGCTGCATTGTTCGAGCATGGGGTAAGCGGTGGTTATCATCATGCCGATCATCGTCCTGCCGCTGCGAACCAGCCCGAAGGCGCTCAGACCGACCCGTCGGCCCAAGTCCCTCGCGCTGCCGAGCGCGCTGAGAGGCCCGTTGACTGTCCTGCTTACGTTGATGCCAACGGCGACGGCGTCTGCGACAACTGCGCTGCGGGCAGCGCCTCTTGTCCGGGTTACCGAGACGCCAACGGCGACGGCGTCTGCGACAATGCGGCCGCGGGCAGCGGTCGTGGTGCCTGCTCGGGCTTTGTCGATGCCAACGGCGACGGCATCTGCGATAACTGTTCTGGCTGCGGCGTCGGATGCCCCGGCTACGCCGATGCCGATGGTAATGGCACCTGCGACAACTACGAGAGCGGCCGTTGCGGCCGCGGTGCTGGCCGCGGAGCCGGTCATCATGGCGCTGGACACGGGTGTATGCGCTAGCGGTTCGCCACAGTGCGCCCTTCTCACGACATAGAGTGTGCGATGACACGCCACGGTGATACCGTTTGGCGCGTCTGCATTACGGCTCTGCGGCGCAATGCCGATGCCGAGGATGCTTTTCAGAACACGTTCATGAAGTATGCTCTGGCCGACGATGCTTCTTTTAATGACGAGGAGCACCGCAAGGCATGGCTCATTCGCGTGGCGACCAACGTATGCCGCGATGCACAGCGCGCAGCGGCGTGGGGACAGGCTTCCCTCGCCGAGGAGTCGACGTGCCATGTGGTTTCCGCCGACCCCTACGACCAACCCGGCTCGCGCATAGCCGAAGTGCTCGACGCCATGGACCAACTCGACGATCCGCCCCGCACCCCGGTGTACCTTGCGCTGTACGAAGGCTACACGGCGCCCGAAATCGCGGCGCTCATGGAGGCGCCCGTGAATACGGTGTATTCCTGGATCGCTCGCGGCAAGCAGACGCTGAAGGAGGTTCTGCGATGACCGATCTGGAAGAGCGCATTCGCGATGCCTACGATTCCTGCCAGTTGCAGGACGATGTACGAGAGCGCACGCTCGCCTCTATCGAGGCTGCCCGCGCGCCGGAGGAGGGGGCTCTCGGCCGCAAGCCTGTAAGCCCCCAAACGTCGGGGGAGTGCGCCATCTCAGGTACTCCGGTCCTACGCTCCCGCCGCTACCTGCGCAGGACTCGCTGGCTTACGGCCGCCGCCTGCCTCTTGCTCGTGCTGGCGGCGTTCGGAGCCTACGGGGCGTACCGCACCCCCTCGGCCTATGTCGATATCGATGTAAACCCGGCTATCGAGCTCACGGTGAACCCCTTCGGCGTGGTCATCGGCGCCGACGCTCTGAACGACGATGGCCGTGCTGTTCTTGCCGGCGTATCGCTGCTGAACCGATCCTACGGAGACGCTATCGCCACCCTGCTCGCCAGCAGCGCGTTCTCTTCCTATATAGACGCCGATGCCTTCGTGGACATCAACGTGGTCTCCGAAGACGATCGCCTCGGAACGCAGATCATGGCTGAGAGCGACGAGGCGATGACTGCTGTGCCAGCCGAGCACGTCTGCCATCGTGCCGATGCCGACACGCGTGCAGCCGCTGCCGAGGCGGGCCTGTGCATTGGCCGCTACCTCGCCGCCCAGGAGCTCATCGAGCTCGATCCCTCCTACACGATGGAAGACTGCGCATCTATGTCTATGCGCGAGTTGCACGATCATATCGATGCATGTCATGAAAAGAGCGAAGATGGGCAATCTTCCGACAAGTATGGCGCGGGCAAGGGGCATCATCATGGGCGGGGCGCTGGGCACCAAGGTGGCCAGGGGCGCCGCGAAGAATAATTTTTTCAAAAAGTTTGAATTTCCCCTTGCGCATCTTTGTGGAGGAGTGTATTCTACTCAACCCGCGTTTGAGGAAGGCGCGGGCGGTACCGAATCGCGAGCGATGACGTGCCAGGCTCTTCGGAGTTGGCTGAAAAGAAATTTTCAAATTTCTGAAAAAAGTTCTTGACGGCAACTTCGAAAGAGAGTAAAGTACTTCCTTGCGCCGCTCGCGAGAGACGGCAGCGGGGACGGACCCGCAGGCACCTTCACAACCGGATACTGAGGATGGAAGCCCGAGACGAGTTCTCGGGCGTCAGACGGACATTCGAAGCGAAAGCTTTACTTCTATCCCTGTCAGGGGCATCCGCCCCGACGGAGAGTTTCAAACAGAATCACACTCACATGATCTGTCGCGCCGCGCCTCGCGGCGCGGTTTGAACGGA